>CAMKPL010000001.1 GCA_946414655.1 uncultured Caryophanales bacterium
GCGGGTCCCCGTCAATTCCTTTAAGTTTCAGTCTTGCGACCGTACTCCCCAGGCGCTCAACTTAATGC
The DNA here is from genome assembly GCA_946414655.1 of uncultured Caryophanales bacterium. Classification (GTDB taxonomy): domain Bacteria; phylum Bacillota_I; class Bacilli_A; order RFN20; family CAG-826; genus Fiminaster. The sequence goes on from CAMKPL010000001.1 coordinate 69, forward strand.
GTTAGCTTCATAACTGCCTCACAGCAATTATTAGTTGAGATCGTTTACGGCGTGGACTACTAGGGTATCTAATCCTATTTGCTCCCCACGCTTTCGTGACTGAGCGTCAGTATCGAGCTAGCAAACCGCCTTCGCCACTGGTGTTCTTCCATATATCTACGCATTTCACCGCTACACATGGAGTTCCGTTTGCCCCTCTCGCACTCTAGCTTGACAGTTTTTGGAGCTGTATGGGGTTAAGCCCCACGCTTTCACTTCAAACTTATCATGCCGCCTGCTCACTCTTTACGCCCAATAATTCCGGATAACGCTCGCCACCTACGTATTACCGCGGCTGCTGGCACGTAGTTAGCCGTGGCTTTCTAATCAGGTACCGTCAAACATCGAGCATTTCCTCACGATATCATTCTTCCCTGATAACAGAACTTTACAATCCGAAGACCTTCATCGTTCACGCGGCGTTGCTCGGTCAGGGTTTCCCCCATTGCCGAAAACTCCCTACTGCTGCCTCCCGTAGGAGTCTGGACCGTGTCTCAGTTCCAGTGTGGCCGTTCACCCTCTCAGGTCGGCTACGCATCCTCGCCTTGGTGGGCTGTTATCTCACCAACTAGCTAATGCGCCGCAGGTCCATCTTTCAGCGAGGCTTTAAAGGCCCCTTTTAGCTCGAAGAGATGCCTCTTCAAGATTTATTCGGTATTAGCCAAGGTTTCCCTCGGGTATCCCAAACTGTAAGGCAGGTTACCTACGTGTTACTCACCCGTTCGCCACTCGGTTATTGCTAACCTCGTTCGACTTGCATGTATTAGGCACGCCGCCAGCGTTCATCCTGAGCCAGGATCAAACTCTCAAAAAGTTTTATCTTAGTTCAAAATTATAATCTGGTTATTGTATATAAAAAATTGACGTTAATGTTTCTTGTACATCTGTTTAGTTTTCAAAGATCAGTGACGCACTATATACTTTCGTATATCTCTAGGTTCCCTTGGAACGTGCGCTTTTCTATATTACTATTATGAAATAATTAAGTCAAACACTTTTTGAAAAATTTTTTACAAAAATGAAAGCCCCTTTGGTTAGAAGGGGCTAACTTATGACTAGAATCTAAAGATTCTACTCAATATTCTTTTTCCATAATCCATGGAGATTGCAATAGGCATAAGCGGAGAAAACGATCTCATTTTCTTTGATGGCAAACTCCGCGGCTGGCACATCTCCTGGATAAAGGTGTTTAATTTTGTAGCCTTGGTCGGTGTGAAGAACGATGAATTCAATGTAGTGTTCGTTCGTCATTGGGTGAATGACTTCACCGACGCGAACTTGGACTAACTTATCTTTTTCTTCGACGACTGGAATGTGTTTTTCAAAAGCAGCATCGACAGTATTGGCTTTAAGTAGAGTCATTGGTTCTCCACAACAAATTGTTGGAATTCCTTTGTCTTCAAGAAGCATAACAACTTTGCCACAATGATTACATTTGTAAAAATACATAATTCTTTTCCTTTAATTTGATTACGCGTGTGCGTTACTTCTTGCTCGCATATATACGAACAACGAAACTTAGGATACGAATGAAGATGTAGATAAAATCTACATAAAGGTTAAAGGCACACAAAACAGCAGTTTTGTTGCTTTGTTCGCCGCTATCAGCAATTCGTTTGACACGATTAATATCAAAAATAGTGATTAATAACATCGCCGCAAACATTCCATAGGAAATAACCCAGTAAATCATTTCAAATCCTGGGAAGAAAAGCATCCAGATAATGTTAAAGAGAGCAATAAAGAAGATGCCAATCATCATTCCATAGCCAATCATTCCTAAGATTGATAAATCTCTCTTGGTGAACCATCCGATAACAAACATAATACCAAACGTAAAGCATGTTAAGCCGAATGAAATGGCAATCAGATGGAATGGAACAAACATTGTAAATCCAGAAATAAAGACACCCATCACGATAGAATAAAGGACATAAGGAATCATCGGACGAGATTTCTCTTTAAAGACGGAGAATTGAATCCATAGGATTAATGGAATGTACATGATAAAGGCAACGATAAATAAAGCAATGTAGGCTTTAGCCGCATCAACATTGATTTCAGTGCCATAAGCAATTGGCCAAATACTAGAGAAAATGACTCCAATGACAGCTGTGACAATAGCGGTAATACCAATCGCCATAAACATGTAGAGGAAAACTTTTGACGCCCATTTGGTCGTCGTATAGTGTTTAACTTCTGTTTGCTTAATTGAATCAGCAATCATAAAACACCTCCTTACTTAGCAATATTTGCTATTAATTGATGAAATGAATCAACTTTCAAGGATGCACCACCAACAAGAGCTCCATCAACATTGTCTTGCATTAAATAATCATGCACGTTTTCTGGTTTAACAGAACCACCGTATAAGATACGGACTTCATCGGCAACCGCACCAAATTCGCGTCGAATGAGCTTGCGGCAATATCCACAGATATCTTCAGCAATTTCCTTCGAAGCGTTCTTTCCAGTGCCAATCGCCCAGACTGGTTCATAAGCCACAACAACATAGCGAAGTTCTTCAGGAGTTAATCCTTCTAAACCTTTCACAACTTGTTCTTCAATCACTTTCTTGGTTTGGCCCTTTTCAAATTGTTCAAGAGTTTCGCCAACACAGTAGATGGAGAACATTTTGTTTTGGCATAAAGCGTGCAACTTTTTGTTACAAGCTTCATTTGTTTCTCCAAAATATGTTCTTCTTTCAGAGTGACCAATTATCACCCAATCAATTCCAAGCTCTTTCAGCATGGAAATTGAAATTTCGCCTGTAAAAGCCCCATGATCTTCAAAATGACAGTTTTGTGCTGCCACATGTAAAGATGGGTTTTCTTTCTTTACAGCCGAAAGAGAAAGATAAGTTGGAGCAACGCCGATTTCAACATCTTGAGAGTCAGCAAATTTTTGTAATTCGTGACTTTCCTTGGCAAAAGCACGAGCTTCCTCAATGCTCTTGTTCATTTTCCAGTTTCCAAATAATAATTTGCGTCTCATATTACTTCAAAATGTCGACACCTGGTAAGTGTCCATCGTTTTCAATCATTTCTAAGGAAGCACCACCACCAGTTGAAACGTGGCTGAAACTTTCCTTATAACCGAATTCTTTAATGGCTGCAGCAGAGTCACCACCACCACAAACAGAGAAGCATCCTTTCAAGGAAGCAACAGCTTTGCAGATGGAGATTGTACCACTAGCAAAATCTTTTTGTTCAAAGACGCCCATTGGGCCGTTCCAGAAAACCATTTTTGCCTTAGCAATTTCACTAGCAAAGAGTTTTTCTGTTTCTGGACCGATGTCCATTCCTTGATAATTTTCAGGAACATTGTCTTTGACAACTTCTTTCTTGGTCCAACCTTCGAATGCATCGGTAACAACAGAGTCAACTGGTAAAACGATTTTACCTTTAGCTTCTTTTAAGCAGTTACGAGCATAATCGAGTTGGTCGAGTTCCACTGGAGATGTTCCAGTTTCATAACCAAGAGCTTTCTTAAAGGTGTAAGCCATCGCTCCACCAATAAGAATCTTGTCACACTTCTTCAGAAGTGAGTCAATTACTTTAATTTTGTCGGAAACTTTTAATCCACCAAGGATAGCAACGTATGGACGGTCTTCTTTTTTGACTTCCACACAACGCATTAAGTTGGAGATTTCTTTTTCGACAAGGTAGCCACAGGCAACTGGTTTGCCTTCGGCTTTTAAGAGTTCTGGAATGCCATAAGTGGAGGCGTGTGCTCTATGCGCACTTCCGAATGCATCCATAACATAGGCATCAGCAACCTTCGCCCATTCTTTTGAAAGTTCTGGATCGTTCTTTTCTTCGCCCTTTTCATAACGGGTGTTTTGAACAAGAAGAACTTCACCATCTTTGAGCGCTTTGACAGCGGCTTCAAATTCTGGACCACGAGTAGCTTTCGAGAAAGCCACTTCTTTATTAAGAAGACCAGCAAGTGTTGGAACAACAATTTCCATGTTGTTCTTTGCTTTTTGTTCTGCAACAACTTCTGGGGCTTCTTTGTGTTTCACTTTTCCTAAGTGAGAAAGTAAAACAACTCGAGCGCCTTCAGAAAGGAGTTTTTGAATAGTTGGTAAGGCAGCACGGACGCGGTTATCGTCACGAACTTTGCCATCTTTAAGTGGGACATTAAAGTCAACACGAACGATGACAACTTTACCTTTGAGACCTTTTAATTGATCAACAGTAAGCATAAATTTTCTCCTTCATTTGAGACAAAGAGGCGCAACATTAGTTGCGTCTCTGTCGTTAGTGAGATTTAATTAGCACTTTTCAGCAAAGTACTTAATGGTACGGACCATTTGTGAAGTATAGGAGTTTTCATTGTCATACCAAGAGACAACTTGAACTTCGTATAAACCTTCACCAATTTTGGCAACCATTGTTTGGGTGGCATCGAAGAGGGAACCGAATCTCATTCCGATAACATCAGAGGAGACGATTGGATCTTCATTATAACCATAGGATTCATTAGCAACTTTTTTCATATAAGCGTTAATGACTTCTGGGGTTAATTCGCCTTCATATTTCACAACAGCTGTAAGGATGGTTGTTGAACCAGTTGGAACTGGAACACGTTGGGCACTTCCGATAAGTTTTCCATTTAATTCTGGAATAACTAAGCCGATAGCTTTAGCGGCACCGGTGCTGTTTGGAACAATGTTTGCTGCACCAGCACGAGCACGGCGAAGATCGCCTTTGCGGTGTGGTCCATCAAGAATCATTTGGTCACCAGTGTAAGCATGGATGGTGCTCATAATACCAGATTGAATTGGAGCAAGTTCATGAAGAGCTTTGGCCATTGGGGCTAAGCAGTTTGTCGTGCAGCTTGCAGCTGAAATAACATTATCTTCTTTTGTTAAGGTCTTTTCGTTAACTCCATAAACAATGGTTGGGAGGTCTTTTCCTGCTGGAGCAGAAATGACAACCTTACGGGCACCAGCGTTGATGTGAGCCATGGATTTTTCCTTAGAGCAGTAGAAACCTGTACACTCTAAGACAACGTCAACCTTAAGTTCCTTCCATGGAAGTTCGGCTGCGTTTGGTTTGGCATAGATGGTGATTTCCTTACCATCAACAGTGATGGAACCTGGCTTAACAACGGTTTTTCCGTCTTCAGCTAATTCTGGTTCTTTGCTGCTAACAGTGTGTAAACCTTCACCGATATGTCCGGCATAGCCACCTTGAGCTGTGTCATACTTTAATAAATTAGCTAACATTTTTGGACTGGTTAAATCGTTAATTGCGACGATTTCATAACCTTCAGCACCAAACATTTGGCGGAAGGCTAAACGTCCGATACGTCCAAATCCGTTAATTGCAACTTTAACTGACATAAAATGTCCTCCTTTTTAAATTGCCGGGGTTATTATAACTTACTTTTATATAAATAAAAAAGAACCACATTAATGTAAGTGGTTTCAAACAATTTTAGTTAAACAAAAATTGAAGATTATAGACCTTCAATGGTCTCAATTCCACGGAAAAGTTCAGAAAGCGTGATGCCAAAGGCATCGCTAATTCTTTCAAGCACTTCTAATGATGGGTTTCGACGTCCGTTTTCTAAATCACAAATATAGTTGCGATTTATATTCGCTTCTAAGGCTAAATCTTCTTGTGACCATTTTCTTAAGGAGCGTAAATATCGGATTCTCATTCCTAACTGAATAACAGCTTTCATTTTAATGCTCCTTTATATTTTTCGGCACTTGCATGGATTGCTCTAAACAAATGGTTAATATTTGAGCGGGAGACTATTTCTCCAAGTTCCTCGCTCATCAATTGAGCAAGTTCGTTTAAAGAGGCATCATCGTGTTCTAATCGAATTCTCATCAATGTTCTTTGCTTAACATTTTGAACATGATCAATGCCTAAAACACGATCAATAATCTTGATGTCTTTAATTTGTTTCTTACTAGAAGAAGTGGTCTTGTTATAGTTGGCATAATCGAGGTTTTGCAGGCGATTTCCGATTGCCGAAAAATCCCTATCAATTCGAATGGATTCAAATTCCAATGTTGTATTTGTTGCGCCCATCAATGATAAAAGATCCACGATTTGCTGGCTCTTTTTAAGATAGACAACATATTTTCCCCGTCTTTCTACCAATTTAGGAGAAAACTCTGTTAATTTGCATCGAATGAGCAATTTGGAGAACCATTTAGCAAAGTTTTCTTCTCTAAGACAAAACTCCAGATGGTAGTTTGAATTTTTTGGAGAATTACAAGAACCTGATGCTAAAAATGCTCCAGAAATATAACCTGAAAGCATGTCGTCTGTATAGACAATATTTTTTGAGATTTTTCCTTCTAAAAATGAGATTTCTAAATCATCAAGTAGATACTCACCTTCGTCAATGATAACATTATATGTTAATCTTTTTCGGAAGTTCATTGTTTTCTGGTATGAAAAACGGCAATTTAATCCATACACTCTTTCAACAGAATAATAGATAAACTTTGCTGTTTTAGCAGACTCAGTTTTAACAACAATTTGTGGACGTTTACTTCCAAGAGTTAAAGACCCATTAATACGGATAAAAGCCGACAACAAAGCTCGTAAATGTTCATCAGAAAAAGTTAGAGAACAAATCTCTTCTTTTACTTTCTGTGTAAACGAGACTTTGGCTTGCATAATTAAAGTAGTTCCTTGTGGATAACAATCGTTTTGTATTTCTTTGAATAATACTTCGCCAAATATTCAGCAATAACCACAGAACGATGTTGACCACCACTGCAGGCGACACCAATGGTGGCGTGAGTGCGTTCGCTCTCTTTTAATCGAGGAAGATAATAATCTAAATAAGATATAACCTTTGTTAAAAATTCTTTTGTGACATCATTATCTAAAACATAGCGAATGATTTTTTCATCAAGACCAGTTAAGTCACGAAGTTCAGGAACCCAATAAGGATTTGGAAGGAGGCGAACATCAAAAACTGTTTCCACGTCTTGCGGGACTGATTTCTTATAACCAAAAGAAACAAATGTTACAACAAAGTCATTTTGATGTGAACCAAGAGCAACAAAGATTAATTTTTTCCGGAAATCATTTTTTGATAATTTGGATGTATCAATAAAGTGTGTGAATGAAAGCCGCATATCATTGATTTGTTTAATCTCTACATCAAGCGCTTGCTCAAGAGGCGTACCGTTTGCTTCTTTTGGGTGCTTTCTACGAGACAAACGATATCGAGAAAGTAGTTCTGATTTTTCACAATATAAACCAATGAAATTAATGTTAAATCCACCACAATTCTTGGCTAATTCATAAGTTTTGAGGGCAATATCGAGGGAAACAGATAAAGCGACTTTAGCATACTTTTTCGGATCTTTTTTGTATGTTTCAAAAAGTTTTTCAACAACTTCAAGAGGAACATTGTCTGTAACATAAAATCCGTTCTCTTCAAACGTGTATAGAGCGGAGCTTTTTCCTGCTCCACCAATACCTGTAATAATGTCTAATTCAATCATAAGGTGCCTCCTATTTGATGAATCGTCCAGCAGATGTTGCGGCAATGGCACCATCACTAGCAGCAGTAACTAACTGTTTAAGCTTCTTTGAGACGATATCTCCGGCGAAAAATAGTCCTGGAATATTACTCATCATTTCCTCATTAACTTTTACACCAAAATTATCTTGTTCAGGTTTAAGATTTGATAAAAATTCATCTGGTGATTTGGTGCCGACAAACGGGAAAACTCCCCAAACAGGAATTTCTTTTCCATTAACTTTAATGGCATTAACTCCAATATCGTCACCAATAATCTCATCAACACTTGAATTGAGTAATAGTTCAATATTTTCTTTTTGTTTTACTTTATTAAGTAAAGAGTCGGTTCCTTCAAGTTTTTCTCCAGGAACACAGAGGTATAATTTCTTAACTAAATTTGCTAAATATAAACTTTCTTCGAGAACAATATCATTATTTCCAACAACAGCAACATCAGCGCCTTTAAAGAAGTTTCCATCACATGTGGCACAATATGAAACACCACGACCAGCAAATTCTTTTTCTCCCTTGATTGTTACACCTTCAATTTTTCTTCCTGTAGCAACAATCACGTCTTGGCAGTCGTAACTATCTTTATCAGTAACGACCTCGAAACCATCTTCTTCCTTGAGGATTGTTTGAACGCTTCCATACTTAATTTCAATTCCGAGGTGACGCACCTGTTCCATTAACGAAATAAGAATGTCACCACCAGTGGTATTTGGAACTCCTGGATAATTTTCGACTTTATGAAGCTTGTTTAAAAGGCCACCAGGAAGGGAATTTTCAAGAATTACAAAATCAGCATTTGCGCGCTTTAAATAGATAGCAGCTGTTAGACCTGCGATTCCTGCTCCGATTACAACAATATTGGTCTTTTTCATAATATTTCCTCCAAGAATTGCTGGTAATTTTTGATATGGATGTCAACTTTTGAACCTTCTAATAAAGGTCGTGGCGACCAATCTACATAACCAAATTTCACACCAGCATTTTTAGCTGTAAGATAATCGATTTGACCATCTCCAATGTATATAACTTTTTGAGGATTTTTTACCCCAAAATGATCCATACATTGAAGAATTCCATCACCAGCTGGTTTAAGGTTTTTAACTTCATCAGCACAAACAGAAAATGGAATTAAATTATCAACACCAAAAAGTTTATAGGTATAGTCTGTAGCATAACGATGTTTATTTGTAACGACTGCAAAAGGAACTCTTTTTAGTTGAAGTTCTTTAAGCATTTCAATAACCCCGGGATAGAGTTTTGAATATTTGACATAATTTTTCGTTGAACGTTCTTTAAATTCTTTTCGAATTAGTTCTTGGTCCCCGTCTGGAAACTCTTTTTCGAGTGTCTCAGTAATTTGAGGACCAGAGAAAGAAAGAATGTGCTCAATAGTTGGGAAATAACCTGGTCGATAAAGTGGATATAACTCTTTAAAAGTCTCGATAATCATTTGATCACTATCGAGGAGCGTTCCATCTAAATCAAACAAGATTAAATCGTACATTAAATGGTCTCCAATGTTTTTGGAGGTAATCCTTTCTTCTTTCTTAAAGCGTCATAAACATGGAATCCAACAATCAACAAGATTCCAATTCCAATCATCACAAAGGCAATAATCCAAGACTGAATATAACCGAATCCTTCTTCGTGCTGTCCTAAGTTAAATCCTTCTCTTAAAGGTTCAAAAGCAACACGTGTTAATCCGTACCAAATCAGGTAGGAAGCTCCAATATCACCTAGGCCAATAAATTTCTTTAAGCCTCGACCAATCGCGTAACGTAAAACGAAGAAGCCAATTATATTGGTTACACTTTCGATAAAGAACAATGGTAGTCGATATTGTCCATTGATTAGCATGTTATTAGAAATAATCTTGGGGAAGATTTTCATTACATCTTCACTAACAACTTGGCCATAGACTTCACGATTAAAGAAATTGCCCCAACGCCCAATTGCTTGAGCAATAATAACGCAAGGAAGAATAACATCAATTAAAAAACGAACATTGAGTTCTTTCTTTTTAAGTAAAACAAAGATAATGGTAACAGTTGCTCCAAGGAAAATACCGCCTTGAACTGCAAGACCGCCTTCCCAAATCTTAAACACTTCTACCAAGTGTTGACTATAATAATCGAACTCTAAAACAAAGCAGGACCAAAGTCTTGCACCAAGAATACCAGACAAGAAAGCAATAATTGCAATCGATTCAATTAATCCATGTTTCTTATATTTTTTGTAAACAATGTGATCAGCGATAAAATAAGCCAGCACAGTTCCACCAACAATAAGGATGCCATACCAAAGAATTGCACCTTCACTTCCTGGTTCAATATAGTTAATGCCACTTTTGAATCCGATTCCATTAGGAAGAGGGTATTTTAGATAATCAGCAACTCCAGTTGTAAGTAGATAAACACCTAAGATAAAAACAACAGCAGAACAAATTAAAACATACTTTAAAATTCGACGTTCTTTCTCTTCACTACTGATGTTGTAATAACGGATTAGGAATGAACAAACACCGAACGAAAATCCCGTTCCAAAGAAATAAGAACCAAAGATAATTAGGAAATGTTCATAGACCTCTAAATGCCATCCACCGTTCATTACTAAACCGTAACTTGAAGCAATAGTTAATAAACCCTGCGCAAGCAATAAAGGTAGCATTTTCACCAGCAATTCACGGTTAAACTCAAATTTTTGTCCACCGATTGCTGACTCTTTATTGATACGTAAAACGTTATAGATTGTTAACCCAAACCAGAAAACACCTAAAACAATTGCACTAATTAAAAGAATCATTTTTGTCCTCCTAAAATCTGGGCGAGATATTGACCAGTGTATGATTTTTTGACCTTAGCAACTTCTTCAGGTGTGCCCTCGGCGACAATTGTTCCGCCTTTGTCTCCGCCTTCTGGACCAAGATCAATAATATGGTCTGCCACTTTTATGACATCAAGATTATGCTCAATGATGACAACTGTATCACCATGATCAACGATACGATTTAAAATCTTAATCAAACGAGAAACGTCGTCGCTATGTAAACCAGTCGTTGGTTCATCAAGAATAAAGATTGATTTACCAGTTGGACGTTTTTGTAATTCATAGGCTAATTTAACACGTTGAGCTTCACCACCAGAAAGTGTTGTTGCTTGTTGGCCAAGTTTAATATAACCCAAACCAACATCACTGAGAGTTTGGAGTTTTCTCATAATTGAAGGACGATTTTCAAAGAACTTGCAAGCATCTTCGATAGTCATCTCTAAAATTTCATAAATATTTTTGCCTTTATAGGTAACTTCAAGAGTTTCTTCGTTATAACGTTTTCCACCACAGTCATCACATTTCACGTAAACATCTGGAAGGAAGTTCATCGGAATACGTGTGACACCTGCGCCTTGGCATGTCTCACATCTTCCACCAGGAACGTTAAACGAGAAACGTCCTTTATCAAAACCACGTGAACGAGCTTCAATAGTTTCGGCAAATAAAGCACGAATATCATCAAAGACTCCAACGTAAGTTGCTGGGTTAGAACGAGGTGTTCTACCGATTGGTTCTTGTGTAATATTCACGACTTTGTCGACAAACTGTAATCCATCAAAACTTGCGTGTTTGCCAATTTTGATATCTTCATTTTTATTAATTGCCCGAGCAAGAATTGGGTAGAGGGTTTGATTAATCAAAGACGATTTACCAGAACCACTAACGCCAGTGATGGCAACAAATTTTCCTAAAGGAATCTTCACATCAATCTTTTTAAGGTTATTACATGCGGCACCTTTAATAGTGAAATACTTACCGTTGCCCGGTCGACGTGAGGAGGGAACTTCAATCTTCTTTTTACCTGATAGATATTGTCCAGTAATTGAACGTGGTTCATTTTCTAAATCTTCTACACTGCCTGTAGCAACAACTTCACCACCATGGACACCTGGGCCTGGACCAATATCAACAAGAAAATCAGCGGCTCGCATGGTGTCTTCATCGTGTTCAACAACGATTAATGTATTTCCAAGATTAACCATGTCCTTCATGGTCGCAATAAGTTTGGCATTATCTCTTTGATGTAGACCGATTGAAGGCTCATCAAGGACATATAAAATACCAGAAAGCTTGGATCCAATTTGTGTAGCCAAACGAATACGTTGGGCTTCACCACCAGAAAGGGTCATCGCCATACGACTCAGTGTTAAATAGTTCAGACCAACGTTACATAAAAATGTTGCGCGAGAATCAATTTCCTTGATAATTAATCGAGCAATTTCCAATTCAGTTGGATTCAAAACATCCAGCAATTCGTGGATATATTCCACTAATTTCTCAATTGAAAGGCATGTCACTTCATAAATATTTAGACCGTTAACTTTGACACTTAATGCTTCTTTAGATAGACGTGCTCCGTGACATGTTGGACATTCACTATCACGCATATAATACTCGTACCATTCACGCATCATTTCTGATCCGGTGTCGTTATAAAGACGAGTAATACGTTTTTGGATACCTTCAATAAATCCTTGTCGGTGCATCACGTTTCCATTAACGGAAGTAATTTCATATTTGAATTCTCTGTCTGAACCATTAAAGATGATTTCTTTTTCTCGTTCAGTAAAGTCTTTGATTGGTTTATCTAAATCAATCTTATATTGCCTACATAAGTAAGCAAATTCTTGCCACTCAATGTTTTTAGAACCAATCATATTTCTAAACCAGCGGATTCCCCCTTGGTTAATAGAAAGTGATTCATCTGGAACCAAAACTTCTCTAGATGCTTCACGTCTCATTCCTAAGCCTTTACAGTCTGGACAGCAACCAAGCGGAGCATTAAAGGAGAATAATCGTGGTTCTAATTTCGGAACTGAAAAACCACATTCCGGGCAAGAATGATGTTGGGAAAATAAACGTTCTTCTTTGTCAGTAAGGAAGACACAATATCCTTTTGACCAATCACAGGCAAGTTCGCATGCTTCAGCAATTCGACCGCGAATTTCCTGTTTAATTACAATTCGGTCAACAACAATTTCAATATCGTGACGTTTATTTTTTTCTAACTCTGGAGCTTCATCAATGCGATAAATTTCCTTATCAATTCGAACACGTTCAAAACCATTTTGTTTGAGTTTTGCTAGTAAATCTTTATGTGTTCCTTTTTCATTATGAGCTACTGGAGAAAGGATTTGTAACTTAGTTCCAACCTCCATTTGCATCGCAATATCGGCCATCTTTGAAACAGAGAAGGAAATAATTGGTTTATTGTGTGTTGGGCAATAAGGCACGCCTACGCGCGCAAATAAAAGACGAAGATAATCATAAATCTCTGTCACAGTTCCAACTGTTGAACGAGGGTTATGTGACGTTGTCTTTTGATCAATGGAAATAGCTGGGCTTAAACCAGTTATTGAATCAACATCTGGTTTTTCCATTCCACCCAGGAATTGTCGGGCATAACTAGATAAAGATTCAACAAATCGACGTTGCCCTTCGTTAAAAATTGTATCGAAAGCAAGAGTGGTTTTTCCGCTTCCAGAAAGACCAGTAAAAACAACTAGAGCGTTCTTTGGTATCTCTAGATCAATGTTTTTGAGGTTGTTTTCACGAGCCCCTTTAATAAAAATTGTTTTCGGTTCCATTTATTTTTTGTGTTTTTCCTGATAATTCTTAATTACGTCATCATAGCGTTTAGCTGCTTCATAAATGACTTCTTCCCATGTGTGTGGCATTTCTTTAGATGCACGTAGACCAACTTGTTTTCTTTCTTCATCATGATCAAGGATGTAAACAAGTTTTTCTTTCATTGCTTCTGGGGTTTCTTTAGCGAGATATCCAGTCACACAATCGGTGTATCCTTCGGATGTATTTGATCCTTCGGTAAATAATGTTGGGACACGGCAGACGCAAGCTTCTTGCACCGCAATCGAACTATTGTCATAAACGGATGGGAAGAACATTAAATCACTATTTGCGAAGAATCCTTGCATCATGTCTCCGCCATAGAGTCTTCCAACAAAGGTAATGACGTTATCTAATCCAAGTTTATGAACATATTTTTTAAGCTTCTTTTCATCGTTACCTTCCCCGACAAAGTAGAAATGGAAGTCATCTCTTTCTATAGAAAGAAGGTTAATCGTATCAATAACTAATTTTAAGTTCTTAACTAAACGGATTTGACCAACAAAAGCGATATTTGTTTTATTTGAATCAATGTTATATTGAACGCGAACTTTTTCTTTTAATTCATCCATGTTATCTGGATAAGTAAAAGCAGTTCCATTACGAGCAACAAAGATTTCTTTTTTATATCCGTAACTACGTAATGTATTTGCTGTAGCATTAGAAACAGCCCAGACTTCATCACATTTATTAAAGAATTTCATGACATATCTCATCAGGAAAAATGTGATTAAACGCGAATGTGTTTGTTCTAAGAAATCTCGTTTAAATTGGGAATGGAAGGTCGCCACAATTGGAACATGATTCTTTTTCGCTTGTCTTAGTGCATAATGGCCAACAAAAAATGGAGAGTGTGCGTGATAAATATCCGCTTTATTCTCTTTTAAGAATTTATCAGTCTCTTTACAACGTTTCGGTAAAGGAAAAATAAAATCATGGAATTTGAATAAATGACTTGATTTACGTAATAGACGATATTCATGTTTTCCTTGATAGTTATCACGATAATCTGGAACGACTACTGTACAATCATTGTCTTTAGACAAAATCTTTCCATAGTTATTTACAACTTTGACAACTCCATCCACATTTGGATAAAAATTGTCCATAAAATAAACAAGTTTCTTACCCATTGTTTTTCTCCAAATTCTTCTCTTTTTTACGCTCTCTTGATGAAATAACTGCTTTCTTAATCACATCGCGAATTGTTAAAACAATTCCAGTAATAATAAAGATGTAATAAGTAAACAGTCTCCAGATTAAAACTCCATAGACCGCGACACCTGGAGCAACCGCGTTAAACGCTAAGGAGGAGGAAATTTCCATTCCACCAGCGTTTCCTGGAGTTGGAATAAATGAAACAGCAAATGTTGAGAAAGCATTTAAACCAGCCACATCAATCAGTTGTGACCAATAAAGGCTTGTTGTTAATGATTTCATGACAAAGAATGGCAAGGCAAAAGTTAAGAAATACTCAATAATCGAAACAAGAATTAGGAAGATAAAATGCCATGGCTTCTTCGCAATGGTTCTAAAACACATTCTAAAATCAAAAACCGTTTTATAAGCTTTCTTTAATGCTTTGTATGGATCCTTCACTATGTGAAGTCTCATGCCAACTTTGACAATAAACTTTGTTAAGGCATTAGCAAAACGTGGAGCGATAACAAAAATTAACACCGAGACTGGAAGTAATAAGTTAATCGTAATACCGACAATACCAGCAATAAGTAGGAAGATTCTAGAAGCATTATCACCAATTTGACTTAAGGCATGGATTCCTAGAGCCATTAAAGTTACACCGACTATCAGCCAACAGACAATGTTGACAGAATAGCGGATTAAAATAATTGCTGAAGCGTGTGCTCCATCATAATCATGCTTATGTAGATAATGGATTTGCATTGGCTGTCCACCAGTTGAGAACGGTGTAATGTAGTCATAATATTTTCCAAGAAGTGTGGTTTTCATTAAAATTCCTGGTCGAACATTACCCGAAACAGCATGGGAAACAATTGCATATTCCACCACAATTAAAGATGGAATTAAAACTGCAATTCCGACAGATATAAGTAGGTATTTAATATTAATCTCTTTAAAAAGAGTAGCTAAATCTTCGGCTTTTGCGCCTGGTAAAAGATCGGTAATTCTAAACATTAAATAAATACCAAGGCCAATAATTAAAAGAAGGAAGATCATTCCTAACCAACCAAACTTACGCTTTTTTGGTTCTTTAATTTCAGGTTGTTGTTCCTGATATTCTTTTTCGTATTCTTTAATGTCTTTCATGTGCGTGTATATTATACACAAAAAAATAGCTACAACTAAGTGTAACTATTTTTTTCGTTTATTTTACTAATTATAAACCGAATTTTTTGATACGTTCCCAACGTTCCTTGGCGCAACGTTCACTCTTTTGTAAGAGTTCTTCAGCGTGGGCTGGGTTAACCTTTGGAAGTTGTGAGAATCGTGTTTCTCCCATCACGAAGTCACGGAACTTGGAGAAGTCTGGTTCTTTACAATCTAGTTGTAAAGCTGGTTCTCCTTTAGCAGCACGACGTGGGTCATAACGGAAGGTTGTGAAGTAACCACATTCAACAGCAGCTTTTTCAACCTTCATCGAGTTAGATAAGCCACCCTTAATACCATGGTTAGCACATGGTGCATAGCAGATAATGAGGGATGGTCCTGGATAAGATTCTGCTTCTTTCATTGCTTGAATAGCTTTCATTGGGTTAGCACCTAATGAAATTTGGGCCACATAGCAGTGTCCATAGCTCATAGCAATCAGAGCAAGGTTCTTCTTTTCGCCTGTCTTACCGCTTGCGGTAAATTTAGCGATTGATCCTGTCTGACTAGACTTGGAAGATTGACCACCAGTGTTGGAGTAAACTTCGGTATCAAGAACCATGATGTTCACATCTTGGTCGTTAGCTAAGACGTGGTCAACACCACCGTAACCGATGTCGTAGGACCAGCCATCACCACCGATAATCCAAACTGATTTATCAAGTAAGTCACGTTCATAGGTAAGAACGGCTTTAACTTCTTCGTCTTTACTTGCCTTAACAAGTTTGACTAGTTCTGGAATGACTTTACGAGCAACATCTTTGTTCTTAATATTTTCTAAATATTGTTTAATGACTGCTTTGAGTTCTTCTTCGACACTTTCACGAGCTAATGCTGGTTCTAAGATGTCAATGATTTGACTTAAGCGGTAGTCAACTGTTGTACGCATACCATAACCAAATTCAGCATTATCTTCGAATAAGGAGTTGGCCCAGGCAATACCTTGGCCATTCTTATCGGTGCAGAATGGGGTTAATGGAGTTGATCCAGAATAGATGGATGAACAGCCTGTTGCGTTAGCAATAAGCATGTCTTTACCAAAGAGTTGGGAAGCTAAGCGATAGTATGGAGTTTCTCCACAGCCAGCACAGGCACCAGAGATTTCCATGTATGGCATGAGATAGCCAACACCGTTAACGGTGTTTGTTGGAACAAGACCGGCTTTGTATTCAGTGTGTTTGAATAAATAAGTTGCGCCTTCTTCTTGAGCAAATTGTTCTTTGGCTTCGCTCATGACAAGGGCTTTCTTACCCATCTTGTTCGCGGTACATTCAGCAACACATAGACCACAACCGACACAGTTCTTTGGAGAAACTTGGAGGCGGTATTTAAGTCCTTTTCCTTTTAATGTTGGGAAGGTTGGCTCAGCGACATCGTTTTTAACGATTTCTGGAGCGTTCTTTAACTCTTCTTCATTAATAAGGAATGGACGTAATGTAGCGTGTGGGCAGACAAATGCACATTGGTTACATTGGATACAATCCACTTTGTTCCATACTGGAACACGGTCAGCGATTGAACGTTGTTCCTTGTATGTAATGTCATTTTTCATTGTGCCATCAAGAAGTTCATATTCTGTGAACTTGGAGACCGGGAGAGTATCACCATCGAGTGTACCCATGACGTTAACATAGGTATCAAAGTATTCATCACCAGTTGTGGCACGGACACGGGAGTCATCGAGTTCAACCCATTTTGGATCAACTTTGACTTCACGAAGTCCTTCAGTACCAGCGTCAATAGCCTTCCAGTTAAGCTCAACAACTTCTTGGCCTTTCTTGGCGTAGGATTTTTCAGCAAATTTCTTCATCCATTTGTTGGCTTCTTCGTAAGGCATAATGTCTTGGTTAAGGTAGAAGAAGCTAGCTTGGAGAATAGTATTTGTGTGACGTCCCATTCCAATTTCGGAAGCAATCTTGTTCGCGTCAATAACATAGAATTTAGCTTTCTTAGCCGCGAGTTGATGTTTCATGCGGTTTGGAAGTGACTTCACGAGTTGTTCATCGCTCATGTCAGTATTTAAGAGGAATGTTCCACCTTCTTTTAAATTCTTGATCATGTCGAATTTGAACACATATGTATCAAGTGAGCAGGAAATAAAATCAGCATTTTCTACATAATATGTAGAATGAATTGGGTATTTACCAAAACGTAAGTGGGAACGAGTAACACCACCAGCTTTACGAGAGTCGTAAGCAAAGTAGGCTTGTGCGTATTGGTGTGTCGCATCACCGATAATCTTAATAGAAGATTTATTGGCGGAGACTGTTCCATCAGATCCAAGACCATAGAAGAGACAGGATGTGTAATTGGCTTTCACATGGAATTTCTCATCAACTGGGATGGATAAGTGAGTCACGTCATCGTTAATACCGACAGTAAATCCGTGGAATGGTTTTCCTTTTAGGAAATCATATACGGCTTTAACGTGTTTTGGTTGAACGTCTTTGGAGGATAAACCATAACGTCCACCAACAACTTCAATGTCACGGCCTTCTTGTTTTAAAGCAGCCACAACATCAAGGTAGAGTGGTTCGCCAGTAGCACCCATTTCTTTTGTTCTATCTAGAACAGCAATCTTTTTGACGCTAGAAGGAATAACACTAACTAAGTGTTTAGCAGAGAATGGACGGTATAAGTGAACTTTCACAACACCGACTTTCTCGCCTTCTTTTGCTAATTCATCAATAACTTCAATTGCTGTTTCGGTAACAGAACCCATTGCAACGATGACTCTTTCAGCGCTTGGATCACCATAATAGGTGAATGGTGCATAGTGACGTCCAGTAAGTCTTTCGGCTTCTTTGAAGTACTTTTCAGCAATCTCTACAACTCTGTTGTAGTGAGCGTTTTGTGCTTCACGACCTTGAAAGTAGACGTCATCGTTTTCGGCACCACCACGAGTCACTGGGTGAGTGTGTGGGTTAAGTGCACGAGCACGGAATTCTTCCACTTTATCCATTGGAAGAAGTTTCTTGTATTCGGCTTCGTCAACGAATTCAACGTTTTGAATTTCGTGGGAAGTTCTAAATCCATCAAAGAAATGCATCACTGGTGCACTAGATTCAATGGCGAT
Organism: uncultured Caryophanales bacterium; assembly: GCA_946414655.1. Taxonomy (GTDB): domain Bacteria; phylum Bacillota_I; class Bacilli_A; order RFN20; family CAG-826; genus Fiminaster. The sequence continues at coordinate 18,727 of CAMKPL010000001.1, forward strand.
TAAGTGAGCCATTGGTGCTAAATCAGCAATTTCTTGAACAGAATGTGAACAAATCATTGTGATACCAGTTTGACGACAAGCATAGATATCTTGATGGTCGCCAAAGATGGATAATGATCTGGTCGCTAAGCTTCGAGCTGAAACATGAAGAACAGCTGGAAGTAATTCACCACACCATTTGTAGATGTTTGGAATCATTAATAACAAACCTTGTGATGCGGTATAAGTTGTGGCTAATGCGCCAGCTTGAAGTGCGCCATGGACAGTACCAGAGGCACCGGCTTCAGATTGCATTTCAACAACTTTGACTGGAGTGTTGAAGAAATTCTTCTTTCCTTGAGAAGCATAAACATCAACTAGTTCAGCCATTGGGGAACTTGGTGTGATTGGGTAAATACCAGCAACTTCCGTAAAGTAATAGGAGCCAATTGCTGCTGCAGTATTACCATCAACCGAGAGAAATGATTTTTTAATTTCCATTTCGAAAACTCCTTTTGTATGCGTGTATATTATACATATACATACGTAGGAATAATAAAAAAATCGGATGAAACCGATTTCATTGATTATTCGCGTGGGCGCTTATTTTCTTTTCTTTTTAGAAGGCTTAACGCCCTTAAGTGCGTCTAATTCTTGATTAACGAGATGTCTAAGAACCTTTAAATCCCTTTCATCAAGAGGAATATTTCGGTCGACTAAACCACCGATTGTCATCTTGTGATAAACGAAATCTGCAACAGATTTATATTGTTGAACTTCGGCTTTTTTCACCGCAATTCTCGGTTCTTTTTTCTCTTTTGACTGTTCTTCAATGTATTCTTCTAGTGCCGGAACAAGCTCTCTTAAATTGTAACTTGGATCCATTGCTAGCATTGGTTCAAACTCACTTAAATCACGGGCAATAAGTTCAGGATAAATGCCCATGTGTAAAGACAACGCTTCACATGTTAAGTGTTTTCTTTTGCTTCCATTAATTGCCGATAAATATTTCTTAGCAGTCGTTTTATTCATGTATTTATTATAAACCTTTATATTAAATAAACAAAACTCAATCCTTATAATGGAATGATTCCTTGACTTTTGGCGATTCAAACCAACCTTCAATCTCAATCACTTCATCGTATAAAGCCTTTACTTCCGGAGATGGATCTTCCCATCTTTTCCACATCGATATAATAGCTTCTTCTGGAACATATTTGGCTTTATTTCGGACGTGATTTTGTTCAAGAATTTGATCTAATTTTTTCTTTAAAACAACAAGGACACAACGATCATATTTTGGGCACTTTTCAAGTGGAATTAACCGAAAATTGTCGGTAATATTTGTCGAATCAGCGATAACTGTGACATCATCATATTTATCAAAAATTTCATTAATTCTATTGAAGTAAATTTCCCAAACTTCCTTCTCGTGTTTAAGATCCTGATATTGCCCAGTAATCTCCTTTCGAATTGCGTCAGACGAAACAATTTTGACATGCTTATGTGTCAAACGATATTGCTCCGACCAAGTTGATTTTCCACTACCTGGAAGAGCTGATAAAACAATCAGTGTTCTCATGTTTTTTATTTTATCTTATATGGGTCGTGAGTTAAAGAAAAAACCACTCAAAGAGTGGTTAATTCATTTTGGTGCGCCATGTAGGATTCGAACTCACGACCCACTGATTAAGAGTCAGTTGCTCTACCAGCTGAGCTAATGGCGCGCTTTGCTTAATTACTATATTATAAGTAGAATTAAATTACAACAATAAAAGAGCCCGTTTAGAACGAGCTCTTATTAAGTTAATCTTAAAGATTAGTTAGCAACAGCGTGCTCTGGAAGGAATGGAACAATTTCCCATGCTCCTTGAGTACGAGTTGTGCCATCGTTACCACCAACAACAGAACGATCATTTAACCAACGAACTGTGCCACCAATCTTAATATCACTGCCAACAGGTTTGTTAACAATTGTTTTAAGAGTGGCTGCTAGTTCAGGGTTGACTTCAATGATGTGATAGTCTGTCTGGACAGTAAATGTTGTAGATCCGATAGTAACATCGAATTCATAACGTGAACCTAAGAAATCTACACTTTGGAGGGCATCACCAGTAATTTCTGGATCAACTACTGTTGCCTCACCACCTTGTTTGTTATGAATTTGATGGACATTTCCAGCATATTTAACAGAGGTTGCTTTAAAAACTTTATTAAATAATGGATTTTCAGACCATAGAATGTTACCAATCATCGCTTCAGTGAACTCCGTTGGAGTTACTGGAGCAGCAACAGAAATGCTACTTGGTGCTGGGAAAATTTCTCTAATGTAAGAAATTTGAAGGTTTCCGAAACCACCAGATAATTCACCACGGACAACAACAGGTTTGTTCATAACATCATCTTTTGTTGATTCCCATGCAGCATATTCGGCAACTTGATAAAGTTGAATAGCTTGATTTCCACATTCTAAAATAGCATTGTTTTTATCTTTTGAGATAAATGTGATGTATCCATATGTTTCAATGGCAGCGTGAACTTTCTTGTTCTCACTATTTTGCCACCAGCCTTCGTCAGCATATTTTGCAACATCTGGACCAAACGCACCTGCTTCTGCAGTTTCGTGGCCTTGTGTTGTAAAATCTTCAGTCATCCAGTCAAAGCATTTTGTTGCTGGGGCATAGATTTCTGAAATAGGCATTTGGTGATATTTTAAATCATATGGATTTAAACGGAGTTGATAGTCTTTAGTGCGTGAATCACCATTAATTGTACCGGTAACAGTCGCCTTAATAATTGGGCAAGCACTTAAATCAGTACCAACGGCTGGGAATCCTTTAAAGAAGATAACCGATTTATCTTCGTTATCAATTCTAGCTTCAATATAATCGTTAATATTTGAAGTACCATTAGTAATGGTATATGAATAACTTAGAGTCATATCATACTCTTCTGGACTTCCAGATTTTTGTGCTTTTGTTTTATTTGTTAAAATAGCAAATAAATCTTTGTTTAACGTTGTGGCAGGATCAACTTCGTTGATAGCGTCGTCTCTAGCCTTTGTCTCCCCAGCGATACGAATACAACCTTTGAAACCATTTTCAAAGAATTTATCCATTGGATCGCTAGATTGACTTGTACTAGCTCCGGAGCTTCTTTTCTTCTTCCTGCCACCGGAAGTACATCCGGCAGTAGCAACAAGAACGGCTGCCATTAATATAGAAAATAATACTTTCTTTTTCATAGGCAATTATTTCAATCTATCGTCGATTTGACTCCAAGCATAATTCATCGCACTTTCGATAGTCTCTTCAGCGAAAATCTTTTTAAAGACATCACCAACGTTAACACGAATGGAGTTTGAGGCTGGGAATCCTGGGTCAACGAACTTATGCCAACTATCAGCGGCTGTTGTTTCTTTGTATGTTACACTATTGACATTACCAGCATCACGATAGAGTTGTTCAAGTCGTGTTGGGTTAGAGTTATTAAGCAAGTCTTGATATTGAGGGCTGTTATAGGCTGATTTTGAGGATGGGAAATAACCAGTTGTAGTAACCCATTCAGCTTGTAATTCGCCAGTTGTTAAGTCAACCATTGCGCAGAATGCATTGTACATTTCATCATAATAGGTAGATTCACTCTTAAACTTATTAAGTAATCCGAGAGAAGTACCTTGAGAAATAACTAATTTCTTATCAGCAGTGTGATATGGAATTGGTGCAATGCGCAAACTACGATTGTTGAATTTTGGTTTTGATAAACCACCAGAAGAACCAACAGTGAATAAGCAACGTCCTTTTTCAAGGAATTCTGTACAGAATAATTTGCCGCCACCAAATGTTCCTGGAACAGCAAATGCTTTGTGGTTTTTACTTAAATCTTGGAAGAAGGATAGAACAGCTGTTGTAGCTGCTTTGTTCTCGTTCTTCCAGAATAAGGCTTTACCACCATTATCAGTTACTGCAGTATATGGAACTCCCCATTGGTGGAGAAGTGTAATAAAGGCATTTTCACCACTGTCATAACCGAGGAGATAGAATGGTTGTTCTTCTTTAAGCTCACTAATATCAATCGCGACCTGATTCTCTCCGTGTGTGTCCTCTGCGGATAATGTAAATGGTGCAACAGCTTTTTTGTTGACATCATCATAACCAGCAATGATGAACTTGTTATTTAAGTCCTTGAGATTCTGACTAGTGATAACATCATTAACTCTGTCTGCAATATCCGCTAATTCATCCCATGTTGTTGGAACTTTAATTTGTGGATCGATTGACTGGAAGTAATCAAGATAAAAGCCATTAACAACCATGACTTCAGTGGACTTATTGAATGGAACACCTACGGTGAGCCAGTTTCCATCATCATCCTGAGCAATGTTTTTGTTTTCAGCCATGTACTCTGGATAATAGTCGTCAATAATTGATTTGCCTTGAGCTTTTAATCCGTGCTCTTCATCATAGCGTTCGATGTAAGGATCGAGAGCAACAAGAAATCCTTCTTCGTTATAGTCAGCGAAGTGATCAGGATATCCGCATGTAAAATTTGGATAAGCTTTTTGAGATCTGGAGTTTAAAACTTCAGTTCTTAAGGTGTTATAGTCTTTCTTTCTCGTATGAGTAAGATGGATTTTGCCACTATTAAGATTGTTATAGTGATCAATAACACCCTGGATGGCAGTTGTATAGTCGGATCCGAAGCCAGTCCAGACGTCGAATTCATAGGATGAACTGCCTCCTTTACCACCTTTACTACCACCACAAGCGGCTAACACTGCTGCAAGAGCAAGGGTAGCGCCTGATGTAATAATACGCGATACTTTTTTCATAAAGTATGCCCCCTTTCTTACCTTCTATCCTTTAATGCCACTACGAGAGACGCCTCTCATAATGTATTTACGGAAGATAATAAACACTACGAACAATGGGAAGGTAACGACCATTGAACCAGCGATCTTAATTGCGCTATAACCACCAGCTTGTTGGTTGAACAGTTCCATCAAGCCTGTGGAAACAAGACGCATATCATAGTCTTGGTTGTATTTGTACTTATCGGATGTAACTAACATTGGCCAGACGTATGAGTTCCACGCTCCCATAAGGGAGAGAATGATAATTGTTGTAATTGTTGGCATGGCAATTGGAATCATGACTTTCCATAAATATCCAACATCGCCAACACCATCAACTTTCGCTGCTAAATAAAGTTCGTTTGGAATCTGCTGGAATGTTTGTCTTAAATAGAAAACATAGAAGACAGACACGCCATGCACGAAGATTAAGGCGGCGAATGTGTTTCTCCATCCAATGGCGATTGTGGTTTGATAGTTAGTGATAACCATCAGTTCACCAGGAATCATCATTGTCGCAAGTAAAGATGCGAAGAGAATGTTTTTGCCTTTGAATTCAAGACGAGCAAAGGCAAATGCTGCTAAGACAGCAGTGACAACAGTCACAGCTGTTGAACCAACAGCAGAAATAATGGTATTCAAATAGAACTGGGCGAAACTTGTTGTATTTTCTGTTTGACCAGTTAACTGGTTAGTAATTTTACCAGAGAAGATTTGTTCGAAGTTGGAGAACGTCCAGTTTTTAAAACCAAGTTCTGCGAAGTTAGCAGTTGATTCGAATGTACTGAAGCTGTCAGCATTGGTCATTGAGCCAACAAGCATCAATATGAATGGAAGCAGCATAAATAAGGCGAAAATCGTTAAGAATGTATAAAGTAACACATTAATGACGACACGTTTAATTTTGTATTTACGTAACGCTGAGTCATCAGCGAAATACATAGCATGTTCAGCCATTGTTTATCCTCCTTCCTAATAGTGGACCCTCTTCTTACTCACACCAAATTGAACTGCTGTAATCAGCATAATAATGGCGAGCAAGACCAAAGATCCTGCTGCAGGAACCCCAAGATTGATTCCTTTATATTGGGATTCGTTGGACATTTGCAGGTAAATCCAACCAACAACAGGCATCCAGTCAGTTTTGTTGATACCACCAAAGTAGTATGCGCCTTGACCATAGACTGAGATGACGCCTGTGTACATTTTGAACGCCCCGATGAACGAGGTGATTGTAATATACAAGATTTGTGGAGACAGAAGTGGTAATGTAATTCTTCTCCAAATTGTAAATGATTTGGCTCCATCAATGCGGGCTGCATCAGTATATTGCTTATCAATCGTGGCTAGACCAGCCATAAAGACAAGAATCTTGAATGCTAAACCGTTCCAAACAGAGTTAACAACAATAACAATTCCTTGATTAAATTTCGATGCCGCTGGAAGTTCAACGATTGTTCCATCAGCCATCTTATAAGGTAAACCGGCAATATCGCCTAAGAAGTTGACAGGTTGTCCGCCAAGTCTGGTGATAATGTAGTTCATAATACCACCACTTGTATTAGAGAACAGAATACTGAACACTAAACCAAGGGCAATAGAGTTTGTAACATATGGTAAGAAGAAGATTGTTTGATACAAACCTTTAAGAGCTTTGATATTGTTCAAGAACGTTGCAATTAATAAAGAAATAATAATTGTTAAAGGAACTTCAACAATAACAAGGATGGCAGTATTAAGAATTGATTGTAAGAACAGTCCGTTCGAAAGAACTGTTTGAAAGTTGTTAAAACCGAATGCCATGAAGTATTTGCCAAGTCGTTTTGTACAATGAATTGCACCTTCGAATGGTTGGAGGCACGGATCAGAGAATGCTCTAAAGAAATTACTTAAAGCAAATGTTCCGCCACTATCAACATATTGGAAGTCCCGAATAAATGCCATAAAGAAGCAGTTAATAATCGGGTAAAACATAAACAAAGCCAAGAAGACTAATGCTGGAAGAAGAACGAGCCAAGCAACTGCCCATTGAGGAAGTTGAACACGGCGTCTTTTACCAATTAATGGTTTGTCTTTGATTTCAGCATATACTTCGGATGGAAGTTTTAATGTTTTTTCAGCCATCAATTTTCTCCTTTCTTTTAGATTTAGTTAAATCTCATGTGAAGTTATTTGACACGATCTCCCTCTTCTTCAAAGACGTAGAAACGTTTTGGATTGAATGAGAGTTTTTCTTTTCCAAGAACTTCTTCACGGAGTTCGCTTGGAATAATAACTTTCAAATGGTTTTCTGGTTGATCTTCGACATGGCCAACAACGTTGATATCACGTCCAATGTTTTCGACTTGTTTCACAGTAACTGGAATCGAGCCGCCCTTCTTCACTAAAGTGAAGGATTCTGGACGAACAGCAATTTTTACCTTGCGATCGACTTTTCCATAAACCTTGTCGGTATCAAAAACTTTACCATTGAGGAGAAGTTTTCCACCTTTGATTTCGCCATCAAAGACGTTAATAGCTGGAGAACCAAGGAATTTCGCAACGAATAGGTTCGCTGGTTCTTCATAGACCTTTTGAGGTTCATCAATTTGTTGAACAACACCAAGTTTCATAACAACGATGGTGTCAGAAATTGACATTGCTTCTTCTTGGTCGTGTGTGACGAAGACAGTAGTAATACCGGTTTCACGTTGAATACGTTTAATTTCTTCACGAGTTTGAAGTCTTAAACGAGCATCAAGGTTAGATAATGGTTCGTCAAGGAGAAGAACTTTTGGTTTCTTTGCAAGTGCACGCGCAATTGCGACACGTTGTTGTTGACCACCAGAAAGTTCTTTTGGCTTACGATCAAGATATTGATCAATGTCGACAATACGAGCCATTTCATAAGCAATGGCATCCTTGTCAGCCTTAGAGAGTTTTGTTTTGCCTTTTTCCTTAGCTGCTTCTGGGTCTTTAACCTTGAGTTCTTCAAAGGCAACTTTCGCTTTCTCTAAGTTTTGAACGGCTTCTTCTAGTTTCTTTTCGGCATCAACTAAGTGAGCTTCGAGCTTTGGAAGACGTTCAACAGCAGATTTCTTGAGTGATTCAGAACGTTTGATGATTTCTTCACATTCTTCAACACCCACCGCATCTTCAGCTTTTTCAAAATGTTCTTTTTTGACTTTCGCTTTAGCAATTGCGGCTTCGGCTTGTTTAACAGCCTTTTTACTTTCATCAATGTCGTGTTTGGTGACTTTGATGTCATGCTTCGCATCTGCAACAGCGTTTTTCTCTTCGCCAAATGCGCCCGCGAAACGAACATTGTCGAGTGGGAATTGGATGTTTTGTCTCACAGAAAGATGTGGATACAAAGCATAGTTTTGGAACACTAAGCCGATACCACGGTTTTCTGGAGGTAAGTTTGTAACATCCTCATCACCGAACCAAATATGACCATCTGTTGGTTTGTGTAAACCAGCGATCATATAAAGCGTTGTTGATTTACCACAACCAGATGGACCTAAAAGCCCGACGAGTTTTCCGTCAGGTATCGTAAAGTTCATATGATTTACAGCAGTTGTTTCAACACCTTTTCGACCGATGAAGGTTTTAGTAAGATTTTCGATTCTTACTTCCATAGAACACCTCCTATTTGGTATTAATCGTAGCTGTAACTACACGTAAATAATAACATAGTTATTGAATAGAGTAAAAAAGAAGATAAAAAGTAAATTATTTCAAGAAATAAAAATATTGGGGTTTTGTAAGAAAAAAACCAGCAAACGCTGGCTATTTTTTCTTTTTCTCAGTTTTCAGTTTTTTTGATTTTTTTGGTTTAAATTTTTCGTCAATAATTGTGCCACCAACCTGGATAATATTTGGATTTTCAGGCTCATATTTGTGAAGTTCGTTGATGTCTTTATCGACTTGTTTTTTGTACTTATCTTCCTCTTTTGCGTCTTCAAAGAAAACGGATTTTCTAACATCGATTTCCATCGTCATAGCAGCCAGATCATGAGGCGCTTGATGTTTCTTTGTAAGCACTGCAACAGCCATCATTAGAACACACCCAACTCCTAAGGTTGCAAACGATGTTAATCCATAACCAACAATAAATAACGAGAAAGTAATTTCCACAACAAAGACCAAACTTCTAAAGAGTATTTGTCTTTTCTTTGCCTTAAATCCATTTGAGGCAACGACACCAATACCAAGAGATAATTTTCCAAGTGTTTCGCCATGTCTCATTAACATTGGAATCAACACATAGAAAACACCAACCAAGAGAATATAAACAGGAATCTCAGACCAAAGTTGGATTGATTTAATTCTAGATTGGAGAGATGAAATATATTCTGTGTAATAAAACATTTTTGTCGCATTATATGTGCGCTCACGTAAATCTTTTTTTACTTTATTTGGATCAACACCATCTTTAACAACAGGTAATCCTTCATAATCTGGAAGGCTATCTTTTATTGGGTAATCATAAAACTCTGATTTATTTTCTTCGCCTTCTGGCGCTAGACCCATAATAGCTGTATTAAAATATCGTGCAGTATAAATCTCAGATGGAAGTTTTCCGTCAATCTTAATATTATTTTCAGGCGATATAAACTGTGCCGTATCAGTTTCTACTTTGGTAGGTAATTCAACACGAGTGGTATCACCAGTTAAGTAAACTGTGTAGTAGTAATTTAAAAAGCGAATATAATCATTTGCCGAAATAGCATCAATGTTATAGATTGGATAAATCTTCTTAAAAGAAGATGAACTTAATCTTTCTGTATAATCCTTTACTTCAATCACGACATACTCGCCATCATTGTTTTGCTGAAGCATCATGTAAAGATGGGAAGAAACTTCTTGCTGATAAATCTCCATGACATAGTCATCGTACTTGGATGCTTTTCGAGCGATTGGAATTGTAACATAACTAACAATTAGAAAGAACATGAAAACAACAAGCAAACCATCCATTAAGGCGGAAATAATCCGTTTAAATAAGGAAGCTTGTTCAATGGTTTTCATTTATTGTAGATCCTCGCTTTGAACAAACTCTTCTTCCTCAATTTGGTTCTCAAAGATGATTGATGCATCGGTATCAATACAAAGAGTTCTTGCTGAATAATCGTGGAGCGCGCAGTGCTTTGGAGAGGCAGCAAATAAGGCTACACTCGCCATCAAAACAACTGCTCCAACAACAAGGGAAAAATAGTAACTTGTCATTGGAATAAAGAACATTCCTACAAGCGTAATCAGTAGTGGAACAATGCGCAAAATTAGACGCCATTTTTCCATTGAATATCCATCAATTCCGCAAAGTCCGAGTTTAAAGATTTTTTTGCCAAATGTGGCAGAATTGCTGGTGAAAAATGGAATAATTACATAATTGATAATTGCACCTAAACAAAGTGGAATTATCCAGGAAATGCTGGTCAATTTACCAATTTCTAAGTACACACTTTGATAGAAATCCATTTTCGCTAAGGAATTCAAATAAGCTTCAGAATATTTTCTTGATAAAACGTTAGAAATTTCACTATCGGTAATAGCTACTTCTTTTCCAGCTGAGGAACTGTAATGTTTATCTCGTTTCACTCCGATTTTTGTTTTATCAGGATTTCCAAATTCGTCGGTGACATAAGCAAAATAAGATGTTGTTTTTTCGGTTGGGACATCATCTTCAATTTCAAGAATGTTTTTGTTAAACCAACTAACGGTGTAATAGTCTTTTGGAAGAGTCTGTGTCCCTGGAACAAATTCTTTATAGTTTGGCGCCTTAAAGAATTCGATATCACCAGTGTAATTTTCACTTGGAACAACGTTTTCACCAGTTAAATAATTCAAATAATAGTATGATAAGACATCGATATATGTTTCATAAGAAACATTTTCGTTATAAGCAATTCGCTTTTCGTTTTCAAACTTAAATAAATGCGAATGATATTCTTGTGTATAAAGATAAGACTCTTTTTCCATAATTGACGGTGAAAAGATTAAATTTGTTCCACCGAAAAAGAGAATCAGTGCCATTAAAAAAGCTATCGCAGCATCAACAATTGTCGCCCCGATTCTTCTACCAATCGGAGCTAGAACGGTGTGACGTGGAAGACTTTGACGTTTCTTAACAACCTCGTTCATTACTTTAATTATTTATTAAATAAGCTAGAAAAACAACAAAAAAGACCTCCGAAGAGGTCTTAATTTTTAATTGTACAAGTACAATTATTTGATAATTTCGGTAACAGAACCGGATCCAACGGTACGGCCACCTTCACGAATGGAGAACTTGGTTCCCTTTTCGATGGCGACTGGGTGGATGAGTTCGACTGTTAATTCGACGTTATCACCTGGCATAACCATTTCAACGCCAGCTGGAAGTGTAATCACACCAGTAATATCAGTTGTGTTGAAGTAGAATTGTGGACGGTAGTTGCTTAAGAAAGCAGTGTGACGGCCACCTTCTTCTTTCTTCAAAACGTAGACGGAAGCGGTGAATTTGGTATGTGGGGTAATTGATCCTGGTTTAGCAAGAACTTGACCACGGACAACTTGGTCACGGTTGATACCACGGAGTAACGCACCAATGTTATCACCTGGTTCAGCGTAATCAAGAATCTTACGGAACATTTCAAGACCAGTAACAACTGTCTTTTGAGTATCTTTAATACCAACGATTTCGACTTCATCGTTGACTTTGACAATACCACGTTCGACTCTACCAGTGACGACTGTTCCACGACCAGTAATGGTGAGAACGTCTTCGATTGGCATTAAGAATGGTTTGTCTTTATCGTGTTGTGGAAGTGGGATGTAGCTATCAACAGCTTCCATGAGTTCTTCGATGCATTTGGAATCACCACCATCGAGGGCCACTTTTGCGGAACCACGAATGACTGGGACTTCATCACCTGGGAAGCCATAGGAAGTTAAGAGATCACGAACATCCATTTCGACTAAGTCGATAAGTTCTGGGTCGTCAACTAAATCACATTTGTTTAAGAAGACAACGATGTATGGAACACCAACTTGACGAGCAAGAAGAATGTGTTCACGGGTTTGTGGCATAACACCATCAGTAGCTGCAACAACGAGGATAGCGCCATCCATTTGGGCAGCACCGGTAATCATGTTTTTAACATAGTCGGCGTGTCCCGGGCAGTCAACGTGAGCATAGTGACGATTGGCTGTCTCGTATTCGATGTGGGCAGTATTAATTGTAATACCACGGGCCTTTTCTTCTGGAGCAGCATCGATTTCATCGTATGCTTTGGCCACTGCTCCACCCTTCTTAGCAAGGGTAGCTGTGATAGCAGCAGTTAAGGTTGTTTTACCATGGTCAACGTGTCCAATGGTACCAATGTTTAAATGTGGTTTGCTTCTATCAAATTTTGCTTTTGCCATAGTTTGAATTTTCCTCCTTAATGGTAGATTTCGTAAAAATTCAACGAAATCATAATATAGCAAGTGACGGTTTAAATCAACACAATGTGTTAATTTGTACCTTAACGATTTGACATGCCGGATTTCTTAATAATTTCATCCTGCACGAATCGTGGGCATTCTCCATAATGGGAGAATTGCATTGTATAGTTACCGCGACCCTGGGTAAATGAACGAAGGTCTGTAACATAACCGAACATTTCGGCTAATGGTACTTCAGCTTCGACAATCTTGGCGTTACCACGTTGGGTCTCACCTGTCATATTACCACGACGACGGGAAATATCGCCGATAACATCACCGTAGTACTGTTCTGGAACAGTAACTTCGATTTTCATAATTGGTTCAAGGATAACTGGAGAACATTTCTTAGCAGCTTCCTTAAGAGCCATTGAGGCAGCGATCTTATAGGCTGCTTCAGAGGAGTCGACATCGTGAGAGGAACCATCAAATAAGGTTGCTTTGATGTCGATTACTGGGTAGCCAGCGATCAGACCACGGTTGAGAGCATCTTCCAAACCATCTTGGGTTGGACGGATGTATTCTCTTGGAACGGATCCACCAACAACAGCGTCGACGAATTCGAATCCTTTTCCTGGGTTTGGTTCAAATTTGATCCAAACGTGACCGTATTGTCCACGACCACCGGATTGCTTAATGTATTTACCTTCGCATTCAGCTGGGACACGGATTGTTTCTCTGTATCCAACTTGTGGAGCACCGACATTAACGTCGACATTGAATTCACGGCGTAAACGGTCAACGATGATGTCGAGGTGAAGTTCACCGACACCAGCGATAATGGTTTGTCCGGTTTCAGCGTTGGTATGAACCTTGAATGTTGGGTCTTCTTCAGCAAGTTTTTGCAGAGCAATGCCCATCTTTTCTTGGTCAGCTTTTGTTTTTGGTTCGACAGCTTCTTCAATAACTGGTTCTGGGAATTCCATCTTTTCTAAGATGACTGGGTGCTTTTCATCACAGAGTGTATCACCAGTGGTTGTGTTTTTAAGACCAACAACAGCACCGATGTCACCAGCGTGGAGAGCATCGACTTCTTGACGATGGTTGGAGTGCATTAAGACGACACGAGCAATACGTTCTTTGCCATCTTTTGTCGAGTTGAGGACGTATGAACCAGAGGTTAAGACGCCGCTATAAACACGAACATAAGCTAAACGACCAATGAATGGATCTGTCGCAATCTTGAATGCTAAGGCGGCAAGTGGAGAATCATCAGATGCTGGGCATTCAATGACTTCACCGTTTTCACCTTCGCCTTTGGCGACAGGAATATCAAGTGGGCTTGGGAGGTAAGCAACAACACCATCAAGGAGTAATTGAATACCTTTATTTTTGTAAGCAGAACCGCAGAAGACTGGGAAGAATTCACCAGTTAAAACGGCTTTACGAATGGTGGCTTTGATCATGTCCACTGGAACTTCTTCACCTTCAAGGACAAGCATCATTAAGTCATCATCGAATCCGGCAAGAGCTTCGAGAAGTTTTTGACGGAGTTCTTCAACTTTGGATTTGTAATCTTCTGGGATTGGAGCTTCAGTTGGAGCTTCATCCTTATCAGATGTGTACATCCAGGCTTTGCGTTCGATAATGTCGATGACGCCTTTGAAGTTTGATTCAGTACCAATTGGGTATTGAACAGCTTCAGCATTCGCTGCTAATCGTTCATGGAGGGAAGCAACACACATATCGAAATCCGCACCGATAGCGTCAAGTTTGTTAACAAAGACGATTCGTGGGACACCATATTTGGTTCCTTGTCTCCAGACTGTTTCAGTTTGTGGTTCAACACCATTCTTACCGTCTAAGACAGTGACAGCACCGTCTAAGACACGGAGTGAACGTTCAACTTCGGCTGTGAAGTCGACGTGTCCCGGAGTGTCGATGATGTTGATTCGGTTACCTTTCCACATAGCGGTAGTAGCCGCAGATGTGATGGTAATACCTCTCTCTTGTTCCTGAACCATCCAGTCCATGGTAGCCGCACCTTCGTGGACTTCACCAATTTTGTGGATTTTTCCAGTGAAATAGAGAATACGTTCGGTAGTAGTTGTTTTACCGGCATCGATGTGGGCCATGATACCGATGTTACGTGTATGTTGTAAATCAAATTCACGTGCCATAAATGTAATCTCCTATTACCAACGGTAATGAGCATACGCCTTGTTGGCTTCGGCCATCTTGTGCGTTTCCTCTTTCTTCTTCACAGATGCACCAGCTCCGTTAGCAGCATCAATGATTTCGTGAGCTAATTTAGCTTCCATTGATTTTTCATTACGAAGACGAGCATATGTGACTAACCAACGAAGACCAAGCGTCACTTTACGTTCAGATGAAACTTCAACTGGAACTTGGTAGTTGGCTGCACCAATACGACGAACTTTTAGTTCGACTTCTGGCATGATATTGTTAATTGCGGTCGCGAAGACATCCATTGCTGGTTTCTTTGTTTCTTCCTCAATTTGCTTAAAGGCATTATAGAGAATGGTTTGGGCAGTGCCTCTTTTACCATCAATCATGATGCGGTTAATTAAACGAGTAACTAAACGAGAATTGTATATTGGATCTGGTAAGACTTCACGTTTCGCAACTTTTCCTTTACGTGGCATAATGTTTTTCTCCTTTCTTTAAACAAATTTATTTGGCCGCTTTTGGTTTCTTGGTGCCGTATTGGCTACGTCCTTGACGACGAGCTTCAATACCTGCACAGTCAAGAGTACCGCGAACGATGTGGTAACGAACACCTGGTAAGTCTTTCACACGGCCACCACGAATGATGACTGTGGAGTGTTCTTGTAAGTTGTGTCCTTCACCACCGATGTAGGCTGTGACTTCATATCCATTAGATAGACGAACACGAGCATATTTTCTTAAAGCGGAGTTTGGTTTCTTAGGTGTCATTGTGCCGACACGGGTGCAAACACCACGCTTTTGGGCGGATGGTTGGTTTGTTTCACGTGAGCGAAGGGAATTCCAGCGTTTTCCAAGAGCTGGAGTAGCTGATTTCTTCACAGGACGGGAACGACCATTTTTAACGAGTTGATTAATTGTTGGCATTGATTGTCCTCCTTTCAATGTTTCAGTTTCGTACACATTCTCCGGTGTATCATACTACCGACAAATATATAAGCCCATTAGGGCCTTTTCGTTAACCGACAAGATTTTATCTTTATTAATAAAGGGTGTCAACAAAAAGATAAAAAATTCTTTCAGATCATCAGATCAAAGGTAAAAAGAAAACCCTATTCGCACTAGGGTTTATTGAATCCCCTCCGGAACTCACGACATAAAGTGTATCGGAGGATTAGAACTTCTATGGTTATTATAGCAAATAAATACAATTAGGAAATAAATTATTAATTCTCATCAGAGGCAACGGCTTTGTCCTTTTTCTTTTGAGCGGTATCAATCGATTTACCAAAAACAAAATATCTTTGGTATAAGAACTCTGTAACAAAGTTAATCGCCATATTTATGCCTGTGGCCACATAAGGTGATCCGGGGAAAGTCCATTTATTTGTTAACACCCATTCAAGTTGTAATGAAAGAGGTGTAAATACAATGTAATAGGCCACCACTTTTAACATCGCAATTGGAACATTACTCGCGCTTTTAAATGTATACTTACGATTAAAAGTGAAGTTCCAGATGACAGAAAGAACTAGCGCAATTCCATAACTAATCCAGTGATCAAGGTGCGCTACTTCTTCAAGAAGAGTAAAGGAGATGATTTGAACAACGCCGGCCGAAATGGAGAAGAGGGTAAACTTCGCCGCTCGAAATACTTCTTTTCGTTTGTCTTTATTCACGATAATTAGTTTACTAATTTATCCGTGTTTTGCAATATCCACCAAGTTTTGATGGTGTTTTAAAAACCTATACAATTCTTGGATAATTTCTAAAAATAACCAGCAAAAAACCGCCATTTTGCAATGACGGTTAATTGTTAGAATTTTTTATTCTTATTCAAAGTCTTCTGGACGGTCGTGAGCTTCAATGTATTGTTGCTTGACCTCTTTCATACGACCACGAACGGTGAAGTTCTTGAGGTTTTCTTCTTCCTCTTCTTCGGTAAGTAGACCAACGCCAGCTGGAATAAGTTTACCAGTAATAACGTTTTCTTTTAGACCATGGAGGTCATCTTTCTTACCCTTGATTGCAGCATCAGTTAAGACACGTGTTGTTTCTTGGAATGATGCAGCAGAGAGGAAGGATTTGGTCTCTAACGCAGCCTTGGTGATACCAAGGATGAGTTGACGAGCCACCGCTGGACGTTTGCCAGAGAAGACGGCGTCTTCGTTTCTCTCAGTAAATTCTTCGATATCCATTCTGGTTCCTGGAACCATGTCGGTATCGCCAGAATCAATGATGACAACTTTCTTGAGCATTTGACGCACGATGACTTCAATGTGCTTATCGCTAATACCAATGGATTGGCTACGATAAACTTTTTGAATTTCTTTGAGCATGTAGTTTTCAACAGCAACATCGTCAGCGACTTCGAGAAGATGTTTTGGAGCAATCGCACCTTCGGTGAGCTTGCCACCATTACGAACTTCATCGCCAACTTTAACACGTAAGTGTGCGCCATAGGCGGACATGTATTCGCGTTCTTCTAAGTCATTGGCGACAACAATGTGGTAACGACCACCTGTTTCTTCAATAGCTTTGACTTTACCAGCAATTTCACTGATTAAGGCTTCGCCTTTTGGTGTACGGGCTTCCACTAGTTCTTGGACACGTGGGAGACCTTGAGTAATATCGCTACCAGCAACACCACCAGTGTGGAAGGTACGCATTGTTAACTGAGTACCTGGTTCACCAATGGATTGAGCGGCCATAATACCAACAGCCTCGCCTTTCTTAACGACTTCACCAGTCGCTAAGTTACGTCCATAACAATGGACACAGACACCATTTTTGGTTTCACATCCGAATAAGGATCTGATTTCAACTTCTTTAATGCCAGCGTCGATAACTTTCTTGGCCATCACTTCATCGATTAAAGTGTTTTCTGGAACGATTTCTTCACCGGTCTTTGGATCACAAATGGCACGGAGAGAGAAGCGGCCAACTAAACGGTCAATGAGTGGGACGATAACCATGTCACGAGCGGTATCGCGAATTTCACGAACCACAAAGCCATGGTCGGTGTGACAGTCTTCTTCACGGACAATAACGTCTTGGGAGACGTCGACAAGTCGACGTGTGAGGTAACCAGAGTCAGCGGTCTTTAACGCGGTATCGGCTCCACCTTTACGTGAACCGTGGGTCGCAATAAAGAACTCAGACACTGTTAAACCTTCACGGAAACAAGATTTAATTGGAAGTTCGATTGTTTCACCTTTTGGGTTAGCCATCAAACCACGCATACCAGAAAGCTGGGTAACGTTAGAGATGTTACCACGAGCACCGGAGTCAGACATCATGAAGATTGGGTTACGTTGGTCAGCTTCGAATTGGCTGGTTAACTTGGCTTGAACTTCATTACGGACATTAGTCCAAATATCAACAACTTCCTTATGGTGTTCTTGGTCGGTGAGTAAACCTTTATCGTATAAACGATTGATTTCTTCAACCGCCACATCTCCTTTAGAGATGATTTCTTCTTTACCTTTGAGGATTGGTACGTCAGAGATGGAAATTGTAAATCCAGCAGCTGTCGCGTATCTAAATCCTTGGTCTTTCATCTTATCAAGAACAGCTGAGGTCTTGGATGTACCATAACGATGATAGATTTCATCAATAATGTTTCCAAGGTCTTTCTTCTTGAATGGACGAATGAGTGGAAGGTTATGAATGTATTCTGGAATGTTAGTTCCACGTGGAACGAAGAACTTGGCTAGATCACCTTTTAGGTTCTCTTTGCTAGCTTCGTTTAAGTATGGGAAGTCGGCTGGGAAGATGAGGTTGAAGATCACTTTACCAACAGTTGTAATGAGGTAAGACTTCTTCATTTCTTCAGTGAAGCCGTTCTTCTCTAAGGCACTACCACGAATCGCAATACGAGTGTGGAGATGTGCTTGTTTGGTCTGATATGCTCTTAAGACTTCGTCAATTGTACCAAAGACTTTACCTTCGGCATTACCATAAATGGTAAAGAGTTCATATTCTTCTATATCGCCTTTGTTTTTACGACGATCAGCACGAGCAAGAAGAGCTTCTTTCGATTCTTCCATGGTGAGGTAGTAGTTACCTAAAACCATGTCTTGGGATGGTGTAACGATTGGTTTACCATCTTTTGGACCAAGAATGTTATTTGATGCAAGCATCAAATTAAGAGCTTCTTGTTGTGCCGCTTTACTTAATGGAACGTGAACAGCCATCTGGTCACCATCGAAGTCGGCGTTAAATCCAGTACAAACAAGTGGATGGAGTCGAATGGCTCGACCATCAACAAGTTTTGGCTGGAACGCTTGAATACCTAAACGGTGAAGAGTTGGAGCACGGTTCAGTAAGACTGGGTGATCTCCAATAATTTCTTCGACAATGTCAAAGACAATTGGATCATATTGATCAATAATCTTATCCGCTGCCTTATGGGCGCTCACATACCCGCGTTTAATTAATAGATTCGCGATATATGGGCGTAAAAGGTGAATCGCCATTTCTCTTGGAAGCCCGCATTGATACATCTTTAGATCTGGTCCGACAGCAATGACGGAACGACCGGAGTAGTCAACACGTTTACCAAGTAAGTTTTGACGGAAACGACCTTGTTTTCCTTTTAAGGAAGAGGATAAGGATTTGAGTGGACGTCCACCAGCTCCTTGAACTGGTTTATTACGACGTCCGTTATCGATTAGGGCGTCCACTGCTTCTTGAAGCATACGACGTCCGTTCATAAGAATGACGTTTGGTGCGTTAAGATCAATTAATTTTTTAAGACGTGCATTTCGTGTAATAACACGACGATACAAGTCATTTAAGTCACTGGCGGCAAAACGACCACCATCAAGTTGGAGCATTGGACGTAAATCAGGTGGAATAACTGGAATAACATCAAGCACCATCCATTCTGGTTTGTTGTCGCTTTGTCTAAAAGCTTGAATAACTTCAAGTCTCTTGATGGCTTTGGCTTTCTTTTGGCCAGTTGAGGTTTTAATTTCCTCGGTGACTTTAGCGAATTCTTCGTCTAACTTCACTTCTTTTAAGAGACGTTTAATTGCCGCAGCACCTTCACCGAATTCGGCTTTAGTGTATTTGGAAATGAAACGAGAGACAGTTTGGAAGTCGAAGGCTTCACTTTGGTTATTGAGACGATCAACATACTCTTGAGCAAGTTCTGTATCAACAGAATTTGGGTCAATTAAGCCTTTAGAGACGATTTCTTGAATCGCGGCGGTAAAGACTTCACGAGCGGTTTTTTCATCAAGGAATTCCTTGTATTTAAGAACTCCACTGTCTCCTGGATTTAAACAAATGTGGGAGACGAAGTAGACAACTTCCTCAACTTGTTTTGGAGGAATGTCTAAAAGAAGAGCGATTCTAGATGGAATACCTTTTAAATACCAAATGTGTGTACATGGAGAGACGAGTTCAATATGACCCATTCTTTCACGACGAACATCTTTCGAGATGACTTCAACACCACATTTTTCGCAGGTAATACCAGCAAAACGAATCTTTTTGTATTTTCCGCAGTGACATTCATAGTCTTTCGCTGGACCGAAGATCTTTTCACAGAAGAGACCTCCCATCTCAGGTTTTTGACTACGATAGTTGATGGTTTCAGCCTTGGTGACTTCACCATGGGACCAACTACGGATACGGTCTGGGGAAGCAAGCCCAACTTTAATGCTAGCTAATTTATTGACATCAAACATTGTTTTTACCTCCTATTAACCGAGTAATTCCGCAATCTTTTCACTTAAGTCATCGGTGTGACCATCGTCAGAGAGAACCTCTTGTTCGTGGTTTTGTTCACCAACTAAGTGACGGATTGAAGAGTTAATCTTACGTTCTTCTTTGTGTGCTTCACGGGCTAAAGCATCAGTATCGATGACTTTGCCGTCTTTGTCGATGAGTTTAACATCCATACAAAGAGCACTGAGTTCTTTGACCAAGACATTGAAGGCTTCTGGTAAGCCTGGTTTTGGAATGTCGTAGTCTTTGATGATCGCTTCGTAGGTTTTTCTACGTCCAACGCGGTCATCAGATTTGATGGTGAGAATTTCTTCGAGTGTATGGGCAGCGCCATAGGCTTCAAGAGCCCAGACTTCCATTTCACCGAATCTCTGACCACCGTTTTGGGCTTTACCACCAAGTGGCTGTTGAGTCACTAAGGAGTAAGGTCCTGTTGCACGGGCGTGTAACTTATCATCAACCATGTGAACAAGTTTAATCATATACATCACGCCAACGCTAATTCTTTCGTCAAAGCGTTCGCCAGTACGTCCATCGTAGAGGATGGTTTTACCATCTTCCGCGATTCCAGCTTGTTTCATCAGGTCGAAGATTTCTTCGTTTGTAATACCATCGAAGACAGGGGTGGCAATCTTTAATCCTAGTTTCTTACAAGCAAGACCTAAGTGGATTTCTAAGATCTGACCGATGTTCATACGAGATGGAACGCCGAGTGGGTTAAGCATAATGTCCACTGGAGTACCATCAGCAAGGAACGGCATATCTTCCTCTGGAAGAATACGGGAAATAACACCTTTGTTACCGTGACGTCCAGACATCTTATCACCAGCACTGATCTTGCGTTTTTGAACGATAAATACGCGGATGGATTTCTTGACGCCTGGTGGAAGTTCATCACCGTTTTCTCTAGAGAAGATCTTCACATCAAGGACGGTACCTGCACCACCGTGAGGAACACGGAGGGAGCTATCTTTGACGTCTTTAGTCTTTTCCGAGAAGATGGCCATGAGGAGTTTTTCTTCTGGAGTTGGTTCACTAAGTCCTTTTGGAGTAGTTTTACCAACAAGGATATCTCCTTCACGAACTTCAGCACCTGGAATGATAATTCCGTTTTCATCGAGGAATGCTTTGGCATCTTCACCGACGTTTGGAATATCACGGGTGATTTCTTCTGGTCCAAGCTTGGTTTCACGACAATCTAATTGATATTCTTCAATGTGGATTGAGGTGTATGTATCGTCTTTAACAAGACGTTCAGACATAATGACCGCGTCTTCGTAGTTATAACCTTCCCAGGTCATAAAGGCGATGGTCACGTTTTGTCCAAGCGCTAAATCACCGTTTTCCATGGCTGGGCCATCAGCGATGATTTGTCCTTGTTTGACTTTGTCACCAATCTTGACGATTGATTTTTGGTTAATGCATGTGCCTTGGTTGGAACGTTCAAATTTTTGTAATTGATAGACACGTTCACCATTCTTTTCTTTAACAACGATTTGTTGGGAGTCAACGTATTTAACTACGCCATCTCCAGCAGCAAGAACGGCTAAACCAGCATCCTTAGCAACTTTCCATTCCATACCAGTTCCAACAAATGGAGCGTGTGGTTTAAGAAGTGGAAGAGCTTGACGCTGCATGTTCGCACCCATCAGAGCACGGGTGGAGTCGTCGTTTTCTAAGAATGGAATACAGGCGGAAGCAATGGAAACGATTTGTTTTGGGCTAACATCGATATAATCGATGAGGGAAGAGTCGACTAAGACGTTTTCACCGTTGTGACGGGCGATGACTTCCTTATCGGTAATAAAGCCGTTCTCATCGAGGTGGACGTTAGCTTGAGCGATGTAATGGTCTTTTTCGTCTTCGGCGGAAAGATATTCTGTTTCGTCGGTGACTTGACCACCAGCTTTGACAATACGATATGGAGTTTCGATAAATCCATAGCGATTGATCTTGGCGTATGTCGCTAAGTTATTGATCAAACCAATGTTTTGACCTTCTGGAGTTTCAATTGGACAAATACGACCGTAGTGGGTTGGGTGAACGTCACGGACCGCCATTGAGGCGCGGTCACGAGTAATACCACCTGGACCAAGAGCGGAAATACGTCTCTTATTGGTTAACTCAGAAAGTGGGTTGGTTTGATCCATGAATTGGGAGAGTTGGGAGCTCGCAAAGAATTCACGAATGCTAGATGTGAGAGGTTTAATATTAATTAAGCTCTTAATTGAAGCATTGCCCATATCGGAAATGGACATCTTTTGTTGGACTGTCTTAACCATTTTGGTTAATCCGATACGGAATTGGCTTTGAATGAGTTCGCCAACAGAACGAATACGACGGTTGGAAAGGTTATCGATGTCATCGACATCGCCAAATCCAGCCATAATGTTCATTAAGTAGGAGAAGATCGCGATAATATCAGAGAAGGTCACGCATTGAACAGTGAGATTTAAGTCGGTACCGATGATGTTTTGAGTTTCTTTCATCTTGTCATCGACATAAACCTTGATCATGTTGACCTTGCCACGGAACTCTTGTTCAATTTCATCAAGAGTTTCTTTATCTGATTTACCACGTGGGGCAGCTCGATCCATCGCTTCGATTAAGCTCTTTTCAGCTTTAATCTTGATTTCGTGAGCGCCTTTTTCAAAGACTTCGGCGTCCATTAATTTTTGGACGTCTTCTTTGGAGAGATAATCTCCCTTCTTGTATAAAATTTCACCATCAGCAGAAACTAAGTTCTCTGCGAGAACTCGTCCAGCTAAACGGTTGTAGATACCTAATTTAGTACGATATTTGAATCGACCAGCACGACCTAAGTCATAACGTTTATGATCAAAGAACTTTTGAATAAGGAAGTTCGCCACACCTTCTTGGGTGATTGGTTCACCTGGTTTAAGTTTGCGGAAGATTGTCACAAGAGCTTCAAATGCTGATGTATGTTCTTCTTTATCCTTTTCAATGGTGTTCTCGAGCATTTCGTTTTCACCAAAGAGTTTGCGGTATTGACTTGGTTCAACAATGCCTAAGGCCTTGAGTAAAATTGTGGCAGGCATTTTCTTTTGACGGTCGATACGAACGTTAATTAAGCCTTTTTGATCGGTTTCGAACTCTAACCATGTTCCGCGTGTTGGGATTAAATCGGCTTCATAGAAATATTTACCGTTTTTATCCATTTCCTTGCTTAAATAAGCACCTGGGGAACGAACGATTTGAGAAACGATAACACGTTCCGCACCATTAATAATGAATGTTCCTGAATCAGTAATGAGAGGAATATCACCCATAAACACTTCTTCTTCTTTTTGTTCACCACTATCTTGGTAACGAAGACGAAGTTTGGCACGAAGTTGGGCTTGGTAGTTGTAGTCGTGTTCTTTACATTGTAAATAGGTGTGTTTTGGATCTTTCAGTTCACTTGAAACATAATCGATGAAGATGTCTTCAGTGAAGTTTGCGATTGGGAAAACTTCTTTTAAGACCTCATCGATACCCTTTTCAAGGAACCACTTGTAGGAATCGGTTTGGATTTCGACAAGATTTGGGAGTTCAAGGCTACCAGAAATTTTGGAGAAATTAATTCTTCCGTTTGGTAGTAATGGGTAATCTTTGTAGGTTTTGCTCATATGTGGCTCCTTTTTCATTAATTCATTTTCGTCGCCATCAGGACGAAGTATCCTTTACTTTTCTTTAGAATGGTCACGTTTCCAAAGACCTCTTCTAAATGTTTTTTCACGGATTCTGCGCCTTGTGCCTTACGCACGACGACGTATAATGAACCTCCATCTTCGAGGTGCTCCTTCGCTTCATCATAGATCCGGTAAGTAACTTTTTTACCAGCTCTAATTGGCGGATTTGACACAATCGAGTGGAATTTTCCTTCAATCTCTAGATAGATGTCACTTTGAAGGCAGGTGACTCGGCGGCTTAACGCGAGCGTTTGCGCGTTTTTCTCACATAATACCAGTGCGCGCGTGTTAACGTCTGAGCAAGTCACATTCAGACGGGGGTGGAAGTAGGCTAGAGTTAAGCCAATCGGGCCTATTCCGCACCCAAGATCAAGGAGTCTTTCTCCAAGTGAGAGGGGAAGGAGCGTTTCAATTAAGAGACGACTTCCCCAATCTAACTCACTTTTGGAAAAGACACCAATATCAGACGATAATGAGAACGTTACGTCATTAATGACGTAGCGAACTTCTCTTGGACGTGATCCAAGATTTTCATCATTGATAAAATAATGACTCATTATCGTTGATTAGGATTGTGTTAAATAAATTATTTAACTTCAGCTTCTGCACCGGCAGCTTCAAGAGCTTTCTTGTGTTCTTCAGCTTCAACTGGTGAGATGTGTTCTTTAACGGCACATGGTGCACCGTCAACAAGTTTCTTGGCATCCATTAAGCCGAGGCCAGTGATGGCTTGGACAGCTTTAATGACAGCGACTTTGCTAGCGCCAACAGCTTTGAGGAATAAAGAGACATCGGCAGCAGCCTTTGGTCCTTCTTCTTCAGCTGGAGCAGCAGCAGCGACTGCAACTGGTGCAGCGGCTGTAACGCCAAATTCTTCTTCAACTGCTTTGACGAGGTCATTGAGTTCAATGACGGTCATTTCCTTTAAGGAAGCAATGATTTCTTCTTTTGTTAACTTTGCCATTTTAGTTTCCTCCTTAGGCAATTAATTTTTGCTATCCGCAACAGCTTTGACAGTGCAAGCAAAACTGCGGATAGGTGCTTGCAAGCACGATAAGAACATGGAAATTAATCCTTCGCGGTTTGGCATTGTTGCGACGGCTTTAACACCGGCTGCATCAACGACCTTGCCTTCGACAAGACCGGCCTTAATCACTAAGTTTTCATTTTTCTTAGCGAATTTGGCGAGTACTTTTGGTCCTTCCACTACATCTTTAGAAAAGACATAAGCGTTAGAACCAGAGAGGTATTGGTCGAGATCTTTGTGTCCAAGTTCATCACTAGCGCGTTGCACTAAGGTGTTCTTGTAAACATTGAAAGACGCATTGACCGCTTTTAATGACTTTCGAAGTTCAGATAAATCTGCCACTGTTAATCCACGATATTCAACAATCACCATAGAAGATGAACCTTTGAATGATTCGCTGATTTTAGCAACAACTTGCTTCTTGCTTTCGAGAGTTGATGGATTCATTGTTCTACCTCCTTTTTCTTAATAGTCTTTGAGGCTCCAATATACTTGGTTAATACCTGGGCAACATGATTAAGCCCCGTGGCCGTTGCTGTCTTAGGTATATTGTGCTTCGTATAAATTACATTCCTTCAAATGTGAAGTGAATGGCTGGTCCCATAGTGGTGTGAATGACAGCATTCTTAATGAATGTGCCTTTAACAGCAGCTGGACGAACTTTCACTAATGTGGAAGTAAGAGCAGCTAAGTTCTCACTAAGGGCTTTTTCTGTAAAGCTGACACGGCCGATAGAGACGTGCATATTGGCGTCTTTGTCAAGACGGTATTCAACCTTACCAAGTTTGATTTCTTTAATTGCTTGCGCAACGTTTGGTGTAACGGTACCAGTTTTTGGGTTTGGCATTAAGCCTTTTGGACCAAGTATACGAGCTACTTTTCCAATTTCTCCCATCATGTCTGGTGTCGCGACGATAACGTCGAATTCAAACCAGTTTTCTTTTTGGATTTTTTCGATTAATTCTTTACCACCGACGAAATCCGCACCGGCAGCTTTGGCTTCTTCTACCTTAGAAGTGATTGCACAGATCTTCTTTGATTTGCCGTTTCCATTTGGAAGGATGAGAGTTCCTCTGACTTGCTGGTCGGCTTTGGTGGTGTCAACATTCAAATGAAGGCTGACATCGACTGTGGCATCAAACTTAACAGTAGATGTTTTCTTGACGAGTTCGCATGCTTCTTCAATGCTATAGGCTTTGTTGGCATCTACGAGTTCGGCAACTTTACGATAATTCTTTGAAAATTTCATATTTGTTATTCGTCGATCGCGATACCCATGTTGCGGCATGTACCAGCAATGACTTTCATGGCTGATTCAATATTGTCGCAGTTTAAGTCTGGTAGCTTGTATTCAGCGATTTCTCTTAATTTGGCTTTGCTAATGTGACCAACAATTGTTTTTGGGTTAGCAGAACCTTTTTGGACGCCAGCGGCTTTAAGTATTAAGCCAGCAGCTGGAGAAGTCTTGATTACAAAGTCATGGGACTTGTCTTCATAAGCTGTAATGATAACTGGAACGATTTCGCCTTTACGGTCAGCGGTTCTTGCATTGAAGTCCGTACAGAACTTTGGCATAACCACGCCAGCAGAAGCGAGCTTTGGACCTGGTTTGGCTTCGCCGCCAGGGAGTTCCATCTTCACAACTTTGACGATTCTTTTACTCACGTGACATTTCCTCCTTTTCTTTCTTGGGTTGTCCGTGTTGTGGTTTAATGGACTAAATCGTTTGTCCTTCCACAATACGTATATGTGCTTTTATCGCCCGCCCTCTCATAGCGAACGACATGCGAATGGGATTATACCAGCATACATACACGTATGCAAGAAAAAAATCAGAATCATTCGATCCTGACTTTTCTAAAACTTTTAGTTTTAATCTATTTAATCTTTCGATAAATAATTAGTAATGAATTGAGCGTCATGAGCACGGTTAGGCCCGTGTCTGCGAGGACAGCAATCTCCATATTCGAGACAACTTTGGTCATTAATAAGACGATGACAGCAACCTTCACCAAGAGGGAGAAAACAATGTTGAATATTGCCACTCGACGAACCTTTTTAGCGATAACAATTGAGTCATAAATCTTTAGTGGATGATCTTGCATAATGACAACATCAGAGTTTTCGACGGCCATATCAGATCCAATGCCTCCCATCGCATACCCAACATCAGCACGGATGATAGAAGGGGTATCGTTAATTCCATCTCCGGCAAATGCGACTAATTTTTTGTTTTCTCGATGTTCGATCGCCTCTTCAACAAACTTGGTTTTATCGCCTGGTAAAAGTTTGGCGTAATAGGCATCAACTCCAACCTGATTTGCGACCTCTTTAACGGTGGCTTCTTTATCACCAGAAAGAAGCACAACTTTGACACCAAGTTCGTGCATTTTCTTGACCATTAATTTGGCTTTATCACGAACGATGTCTTGGAGTAAAACATAGCCGATATACTTCCCATTTTTCGCGACATACACCGCAGTTCCTGGTAAATCAATTTCCTCAGCAAAAACCCCATATTTTTTAAGCAGGTCAACATTTCCAGCCAGGATTTGCTGGTTTTTATACTTTGTTGATATTCCTAAACCTGGGACCTCTTCATAGTCTTCCTGATTGAGTGCTAATTCTGAGATATTTTGGTGTAAAACAATGGCTTTTGCAATTGGGTGATTTGAACGTGATTCAGCAGAGTATAAAGCTTCTAAAAATTCTTCTTTTGAGACCCCAACATTATGGATTTCAGTGACCTCAAAATTACCATAGGTTAGGGTGCCTGTTTTATCGACGAAAAGCACTCCAATGTTACATAGTGAATCAAGGTAATTTGCACCCTTAATAACAATGCCTCGTTTGGATGCTAATCCGATGCCAGCAAAATAGGCTAAAGGCACCGAAATAACGATGGCGCAAGGACAAGCCACAACAAGGATTGCTAAGCCACGATAAATCCCCTCAGACCATTGTCCTGAAATAATACCTGTAAGTAGTGCAAACAAAATCCCAATGACAAAGACGGTTGGTGTATAAATACGTGCAAACCTTGTAATGAATTTTTCGGCTTTA
This sequence comes from uncultured Caryophanales bacterium, assembly GCA_946414655.1. Classification (GTDB taxonomy): domain Bacteria; phylum Bacillota_I; class Bacilli_A; order RFN20; family CAG-826; genus Fiminaster. Next base: position 46,652 of record CAMKPL010000001.1, read on the forward strand.
GCTTTGTGTTCTCCAGAGGATTGAACTAGTTCAATAATCTTGGAAATTGTTGAATCAGCGAACACTTTATTAACACAAACAGTAATTGATCCGCTTCTTAGAATAGAGCCACTCAAAACGTTGGATCCTTCCACGACATCAACCGGCATTGGTTCACCTGTTAACGAGGACATGTCTAAGGTTCCTTGGCCATCAATGATTACACCATCCGCTGGAACGATTTCACCAACGTGAACGATAATGTTATCATTGACTTTTAAAGTTTCTGGCTTAACTTGGCTAACTTTACCATTCACAATCAAATTCGCGGTATCAGCACGTAAATCAATTGCATTTGAAATAGCATTTTTAGATTTTCCAGTCGCGATATGTTCAAATAGCTCACCAACTTGATAGAGAGCAACAACCATCACCCCATCCATCATATCGATCGGGAATCCGGCTCCTTGTAAAACACCTAAATTAATTAGAACAGAAAGGGCGAAAACACCTATACACGAAATCGTTAACAAGAGATTCATATCAATTGGATTTCGTAAGTGAATAATGTTTTGAATGACCTTCCAGACTATGTCATAAACAACGATTCCAGCCGCAACTGCATGGAGTGCGAACGACACCCATGAAAATTCCTCTCCATAGATAATCATTGCGACGGCAACAAGCACCGCTGCCGCAACGATTCTTCCTAAAGTTATCCAGAATTTGTGGTTAAAAATGGAATATTTTTGTTTTGAGCCTTTATTAATTCTTTCGATTCTTAATGGATCATCTTCAATCTTTTTGATCTCATTTTTTAAGTCTTCAACAGGCATCTCATCTTCGCGATAAACGATATACAAACGTTCATTTGCAAAGTCGATTGTTGCTTGTTGAACAAACTCTTGTTTATTTAAGTATCTTTCTACTTTAGAGGCGCAGTTTGGACAATCAAATCCCGAACAATGATAAACTACTTTTTTACTCATCTTATAATTCCTCCACATGTTCCACTGCCACATTTAAAAGTTGTTTAACATGACAATCAGACAAGGAATAGTAAACCTTTTGTCCTTCTTTACGAGTACGAACAAGATTAGCTCGTCGTAAAACAATTAATTGATGTGAGACTAGTGATTGAGATTCACTAACTTCACTCACAATGTCGCCAACGCATTTCTCAATCATGCATGAATGACAAGTACATTCAGAACAATTCTGCTTTCCGCACTCGCACATGCATTTTTCATCATTAAGTAAAGATAAAAGAACTTTTAACCGAGTTGGATCAGACATAATCTTGAAGATTTTAGATACATCGTTAACCTTGTTAGACATGATCGGATTATTTCCTCCGCGTATATTATATGAATGTCCGTTCATATATTCAAGTAAAATAAAAGGATTCCGTTAAGAATCCAATTATTTAGGATAATTTTAGATCTTATCGATTTCAGAGAAATCAACATCAACTGGGGTAGCACGTCCGAAGAATATTGTTTCGATACGGCAAGCACCTGTTGTTTTATCAATGGAGAGAATCTTACCTTCGGTACCTTCGAGTGGTCCACGAATGACTTTAACATTGTCACCAACGTTATAACGATCATACATGGAGCTATCAACCATACCCATTCTTTTAAGAACTGGTTCGATTTCTTCACGGCTAACTGGAGTTGGTTTTTGACCACCACCAGCAGATCCAGCAATACCAGTAACACCCGGTGTGTTACGAACAACATACCAAGAATTATCAGTCATAATCATTTCCACAAAGATGTTTCCTGGGAAAAGATTTTTCATTTTTGTTTTGCCTGTTGGCATTCCGTCCTTCAGGACAGGAACTTCTTGTTCAGCAACCAAGACATTGAAGATGTAGTCTTGGAGATTCATTGTTTGAATACGTTTTCTTAAGTTATCAGCAACTTTATTTTCGTGTTGAGAATAAGTTGTAACAATATACCAACGTTTTTCACCTAATTGAGCCATAGTTAACGTCTCCTTATCTAATTAAGCGGATTGCGCCTTCTGTAGCTTCTTTAGCACCACCGCCAAAAATTTCTTTGAGTTGACCAATTAATGATCCTGAGGCTAGGTCTTCGATTGATAAAATCAAAGCACAAAAAACACAAATCACGATTGTTGTGACTAGTGCTGGAACAAAGACATCTTTCTTTGGCCAACGAACACGTTTGCCTTCTTTAATGACTTCTTGAGTATACTTTTTAACACCCATATAAGCCTCCTTACTTACTTTCCTTATGTAACGTCATCTTGTTACATGTTGGACAGTACTTCTTAATTTCAAGACGTTTTGTTTCCCCTTCTTTCTTTGTTGTCGTGTAATTTCTCGACAGACATTCAGGGCAAATTAAAATAACTTTCTTTCTCATAAAACGTTATCCTATTAACATCTTGCTGGACTATTTTACTCTTTCACGAATTAAAAAGTCAATAATGACTTATTATTCGTCTTCCTCGACTGGGGTGAGCATTTCGAATGGTGCGCCACAAACTGGGCAAACTTCACCTTCTTCGACTTCAACTTCTTGACCGCAGATTTGACAAACATACTTTTTCATAGTTGGTCTCCTTTATTTCTTAAATTCTTCAACACGATGAACAAGTTCATCGAGAACATCAGTTTTATATTCTTCAATCTTTCCTTCATCAACCTTTGTGGCAAGTTCTGGATCAATTGGAATCTCAGCTAAAACTTCTAAACCGTGGCGATGAACTTCATCCTCATATTTTCCGTTACCAAAAACACGAATTTTTTCGTTACATTTTGGACATTTTACATAAGCCATATTCATTGCTACGCCTAAAATATCAACATACATCATTTTAGCCATGTTGATTGATTTAGCCACGACCATTCCAACCAGATCTTGCGGGCTAGAAACGACTATAATTCCATCAATTGGATAGCTTTGGAAAACAGTTAATGGAACATCTCCTGTTCCTGGTGGCATATCGATTAAAAGATAATCCACATCACCATAAATAACGTCGGTATAAAGTTGTTGAACAAAACCAGCAATAAGTGGCCCTCTCCAACAAATTGGATCTTCTGCGTTTTCAAGCAACGCGTTGGCAGACATGATTTTTACACCATGTTTTGAGATTAATGGGTAAAGACCGGATTCATCTTGTGGAGCAAGTTTTCCTTTCAAACCAAAAGCTTGAGGAATGCTTGGTCCGGTAACGTCTGCGTCAATAATCGCCACCTTATGTCCACGCTTGTTTAATGCGCTTGCTAAAAGAGATGTGACGAGACTTTTTCCAACACCACCTTTTCCAGAAATCACCGCAAAAGTCCGACGAAATGACGAAAATTGGTGTGGTTTTAGTTTTTCAATTGTTCGTTCGCCACAGTCGCTAACTGAGCAACTTGCGCAATCGTGATTACAATCCGCCATATGAGATAACCTCCGATTTGAGTGCTTCTATTATCTCATACTTAATAAAATTAAAAAACCATTAATCGAGTTTATTTAATCCGGTCAAAAGTTTTTTGTTTTTACGTTGGGCGATGATTCTTCTTCTCACGGTTGAAAGCGAGACATTCATTATTTCAGCAATTTCCTGTAATGAAAATCCAATTCCGCGATAGTAAAGGATTGCTTTATCTAGCGCAGAAATACCATATTCTTCTAGACTAGACGAAGCGACAATTGATTCGAGAAGATCAAGTCGAGTATCATACGATCCAATGATATCGAGCAAAAACTTCCCATCGTCGAATTTCTTGTCCAAACTTCCGCAATAAAAAAGCGGGTCTTGTTTTGATATGACCCGCCTCACAAAATCCAATGTTTTGTACTCAACTATCTTTTTAAGATAATGTTTGAATGTACATATTCCTGGTTTGTACGCTTGAATTGCGATTGTAAAGAATTCGTTATACATGTCCTCACAATCTTCTTTAGTTATGTTCATTATTCGGCACTCCCGAAGTATGAGCATCATGTACTTACACGAGCTTTCTTGACATGCCCCGTAATAGCTCCGTGTTAATTCTAAAGGGCTCAGCGAAAAATCATCGCTATTTTGACGTCTTTTCATAAAAAGATCTCCTTATCTATTTAAAGGAGGATCTTATATTACTAAGTAATATGCCTGTTGCCACTGAAACATTTAATGAGTTAACGTGGCCTAGCATTGGTATTTTGATTATGAAATCAGAATTTTCCAGAACGAGTCGTGAAATCCCATTTCCTTCCGAACCAACGATTAACGCTGTTGGCCCACCATATTTGACTTTGTCATAGTCATCTTTAGCCGATCCATCGGAGGAGTAGATCCAGAATCCAGAATCTTTCAGCACTTTGATGGCGTTAGAAATGTTACTCACTTGGCAAATCTTTACGTGATCGATTGCTCCTGTAGAAACTTTAACAACCGTCATATTGATTTGAACCTGATTGCGATTTTTCAGGATGATCCCGTCCACACCAAAAGCATCGCATGAACGAATAATTGCTCCTAGGTTATGTGGGTCTTCAACCTCATCAAGAATGAGAATTAGTGGTTGTTTTTTACCTTGGCATCCTTTTAGGATGTCTTCGAGTGTTGAGTATTTGTACTCTTCTACTTCGGCAATAACACCTTGGTGATTACCATTCTTCGATAAACTTGCTAAAACAGATGGCTCGACATATTCAATCAAAACGTTCTTATCCTTAGCAAGTTTAAGGAGAGACTGTTCGGAGAAGCCTTTTTGTACTAAAAGTTTTTTTACTTTATTAGCCTCAATGCTACTCTTTACAGGGATCCTCCCATAAATCAAGTTAGCACGAGTTTTCTTCAAAGCATCCCCGTGTTTCATTTATAAAATTCCCTTTTCGATTAACACCTTTCGAAGGGCATCTGATTCATCAAATTTTTTCTCTGTTTTTAGTGCTAAATACTTGGCATAAGTAGCCTTATCTTCATCACTCAAAACAGGGTATTTAATATCTAAACCAAAGACATCCAAAATATCGCGGATATTTGCAAAAAGCACCAGCAATTTTTGGTTATCTTTCGGATTTTTACGTAATTCAACATTAGCATTTTTGAGCTCTTCATATAAACAAGTAAAGCCATTAGAAGTGTTGAAATCTTCGCTTAAGGCAGTAAGAAATTTATCGATATTTCCTTTAGCGTTTTTCAGATCTATATTGGCGACTTCGAGTGCCACTGCTAATTGTTTATATGTTTGGCTAATTTTGGTGAGTTCGTTCTTTGCAGATAAAACCGTTTCTTCTGTAAACTGAACAGGAGCACGATAATGAGTTGAAAGAATCAACAAGCGGAGAAGATTTGGTCCAAATTCCTTTAATGCATCCTTGGCTAAGATGACATTGCCTAAAGATTTAGACATCTTTTCGTTTCCAAAGTTTACAAAGCCGTTGTGCATCCAGACATTAGCGATTCGATGACCATCATGAGCTTTTGCTTGAGCAATTTCGTTTTCGTGATGTGGGAACTTTAAGTCAAAACCGCCACCATGAATGTCAATCATCCCACCAAAGATAGAATTGATCATTACGCAACACTCAGTATGCCAACCTGGGCGTCCTTTTCCCCAAGGGGAATCCCATTGGATACCAACATTAGTTTTCTTCCACAAGACAAAGTCTAATGGAGATTCCTTTTTGCTATTTTCTTCGATACGTGCTCCAACAACCAAATCATCAACATTAATGTTTTGGAGTTCACCATAGTTCTTGATAGAACTAATACGGAAAAACACATCACCATCGACTTCGTAAGCAGCACCTTTTTTGACAAGTTCATCAATATACTTGATGATTGCAGGCATGTACTCAGTGACTTTTGGGTTTTGATAATGTGGTTTTACATTTAAAGATTTTAAAACTTCTTTATAAGCAGCAATGTATCGTTCAGAAATAACTTGTTCAGGAACACCTTCCTGTTGTGCTTTATTGATGATTTTATCATCAACATCAGTGAAGTTAGATACAAGTTTAACATCATAACCGACTTTTTCTAAAAACCGACGAAAAGTGTCGAAAACAATTACTGGGCGAATGTTTCCGACGTGAGCATCGCCATAGACCGTTGGTCCACAGCAGTACATCGAAATTTCACCAGGTTTAATTGGATGTAAAATTTCTTCGCTGTTAGTTAATGAGTTAAAAACTTTGATTTCCATAAGTATATTCATTGTAACATAAATCAGAATTATTCAGATTTATGAGTTTTCAAATATTGTTCAGCAAGGCCACCAACCGATGTTTCACGGTAGTTCTTTGACATATCTTTACCGGTTTGAAGCATTGTTTCAACAATGCTATCGAATGAAACTTCGTGTGAATCGCTTGCATATTCGGCTAATCGGCAAGATGTAATTGCTCTTTGTGCAGCGACGGCGTTTCGTTCTATACATGGGATTTGAACATAACCCAAAACCGGGTCACAAGTGGATCCTAATGAATGTTCCATGGCAACTTCAGCTGCACACTCAATTGTAGCTAAATCAAGACCTTTAAGATACGCAAATGCTGCCGCAGCCATTGAACACGCTGAGCCAATCTCGGCTTGGCAACCAGCAACAGCCCCGGAAATTGAACCGTTTTGTTTAATGATATTTCCAATAACGCCAGCAACTGCCAAAGCATTAACCATCTTCTCGATGGAATTGTGGTAGTTATCGTAACAATAACGCATCACTGCTGGAAGTGTTCCGGCCGCACCACATGTTGGAGCGGTGACAACAATATTACCACTAGCGTTTTCTTCGCCAGTTGCAAAAGCATAAGCAATGATTAAGCGATATGAACGAGCAATGCTTGTTTCGCTTTCTGCTTTCGGGGTCAAAAACGAACGGGCACGACGTTTGACGTGGAGTGGTCCAGGAAGTTCTCCTTCTTTACGTAATCCAGCATCAATTGTATCCATCATTTGGTTGAAAACTTTTTCTAAATATTTAAAGATTTCTTCACCTTCATAATGACGAACATAATCGACTAAATCCCACCCATTTTCACCGCAAATCTTGGATATTTCACCAAAATTCTTTTCTGGATAAACCTCTTCTTCATACTCTTCAACTTCACCTTCAATTTGGATTGCTCCGCCACCAGTGGAGATGACTTCTTTCTCCAGTGAACGGCCATCACCAAAATGAAGAACAAACTTCATTGTGTTTGGGTGTTTAACAGGAGTTTTAATATCAAAATGAATCGCACAGTCAACTGGTGCCAATGTTTGTTGAATTGTTTTGTCGGTTAAGTGACCGCGTCCAGTTAACGCAAACGATCCGTAGAGATAAACATCATAACTGACGACATCAGGATAGTTCTTACGAAAATATTTCGCGGCACGATATGGCGCAATTGAATGAGAGGAACTTGGTCCATTTCCAATACGATATAAATATCTCAGTGATTTCATAGCGAGAGAATTATATCATTATTTTCATAAAATAAAAGCGAGTTCGGTGAGGAACTCGCTAGTATTTATGTTTTGGAGCTAATTAACGGCGATCACTTGGGAGCTTATCGTGAACAAATAATGCCATAACAGCTTTAGCTGTGTGGATTCTGTTCTCGGCTTCTTGATAAACCACTGATTGTGGTCCGTCGATAACCTCATCAACAACTTCGTTCACACGGTCGGCTGGAAGGGCGTGCATGTAACGGCATGTTGGTTTGGCTAAAGCCATTTTTTCTGGTGTACACTTCCATGCTTTAAGAGCAAGTAATGCATCATCAACAACTGTGGTTGATTGGTTGGTGACCCAAGAACCCCAGTTCTTTGGGAAGACGACATCAGCATCTTTATAAGCGGCATCCATGTCGTGAGTAATGGTTAATGAACCACCATTTTCAGCGGCATTTTTGCGGGCTTTTTCGATAACCCAGTCTGGTAAATCATAACCTTCTGGATATGCTAAGGTAACATCGATACCATAGCGTGGGAAAAGAAGAACTTGGCTAACCGGAACTGAAATTGGTTTCTTGTGAGTTGTGGCCATCGCCCAAATAACAGAAACTTTTAAGTGCTTTGTTTTTCCGAATTCATCTTCAATGGTCATTAAGTCCGCAAGAGCTTGCATTGGGTGATATAAATCACATTGTAAGTTAATGATTGGGACTGTGGACCATTTGGCCATTTCGCGGATGTATTTGTTTCCTAAGCCCCAGTTACAATATCGGCAAGCGATCATGTGACCAAAGCTTGAAAGAATAACCGCGGTATCCTTGGCAGATTCACCATGAGCAATTTGCATCATGGATGTGTCAAGGAAGGTAGCGTGTCCGCCAAGTTGAGCCATACCACTTTCGAAAGAGTTACGGGTTCTTGTTGATTGTTCAAAGAACATCAAGAAACCTGTTTTTCCTTCTAACCATGGGGTCTTTTCGTTGGCGTAGAACGCATCTTTAAAGTCATGAGAGACTTTGAGCATGTAGTCGATTTCTTCTTTAGTAAAATCTTCTAAAGTAATGAGATGTCGACCGGCAAATCTTGGTGCTATTTTTTCCATTTCTAAATCTCCTTATTTTTGTTTTGCGAGGTTTTCAAGGTAAAGACCTGGAATTGTCGCATAGAGAGCAGCACACACGACTAAGTCGCGTTTTCTGGTCTTTTCATTTGGGGCGTGTGCTTCTTTTTCATCGCCTGGACCAAAGCCAATGCAAGGAATTCCGAAGCGTCCCATAATGGAAACACCATTGGTGGAGAATGTCCACTTATCAATCACTGGGGCTTTCTTGAAGAGTCCTTCATAACCTTGTTTTAAGGATTGAACATAAATGGAATCTTCTGGAATAACCCAGGTTGGGAAGTAGCATTCTTGTTTATAAACAAGACCAGTATAAGCTGGGCGTTCATAATCATACATTGAAACTTCTGCTTTCGCACGTTTCACACTTGGTAAATTTTCAATTTCCGCAATGGAAGTCTTATCGTTTTCTCCGACTGTTAAACGACGGTCGAGAGAAATCCAGCATCCATCAGCGACAGCACAACGGCTTGGAGACTTGTGGAAGATTTGGGAAATTGTGACTGTTCCTTTACCGAGGAATGGGTCATAGGCTAAACCAGTTTCATTGAGTTTTTCAATGTCTTTGATGATGTCAGCCATTTTATAAATGGCGTTATCACCACGTTCTGGTGCACTACCATGGCAAGAGATACCACGAACGTTGACTTTGATTTCCATACGTCCACGGTGTCCACGATAGATTTGGCAGCTTGTTGGTTCAGTTGAAACAACAAATTCTGGTTTAATCTTGTCTTGCTCAATAATGTACTTCCAGCAAAGACCATCACAGTCTTCTTCTTGGACAGTACCGGTCACAAGTAAGGTAAAGTCATCTTCAAGACCGAGATCTTTAATGATTTTACCGGCATAGACCATTGAGGCCATACCACCTTCTTGGTCACTTGTTCCACGACCACCGATATATGTTTCATCTTCGAAACCTTCATATGGATCAAACTTCCAGTTTTTGATTTCTCCGATACCAACGGTATCGATGTGTGCATCCATGGCGATTAAGTGCTTACCATGGCCAATGTAACCTAAGACGTTACCCATTGGGTCGATGTCGACTTTGTCGAAACCAACTTTGAGCATTTCTTCTTTAATGCGAAGAACAACTTCTTTTTCGCCACATGACTCAGATGGAATCTTCACCATGTCGCGAAGGAATTTAGTCATATCTTTTTGATATGATTCAGCTTTCTTAAGGATTTCTTCAAATGAAACTTTCATTATTTAATTTCCTTTCCGCGCATTTCTTTAATCTTCTTATCATATTCGAAGACTTTGTTGTATTCTTTTTCCCAGAATTCTGGATGTCTCATCTCATCAAGATAAGATTGCTTGTAACCAAATTTAAGCCAATCGGATTCTTTTTGCTTAAAGAGTTTCTCTTTAGCTTCTTTACCACGTGTGTCTAAGACATAACGAGTATCGGCTCCGGCAAAGACATCTTGATACCAACGTTCTAAGACGTGGTCAGTCACTTCGAGTTCACGTTCGTGTAAGTTTTGAATAACGGATGGATAGCGGTCAAATGAGTCTGTTGCGATAGTTACAACATTATCATCTGGTCCGAGTTTGAGGTATTTGGCCATTTTGATGGCACCTAAAATGTTGCAAATACCAGAAACACCAAAGAGGTTTTCCATTTCTTTGGCAACTTTGGCTGGAACACCATGTTTTTCAAGGATCTTTGCGCCTTCATGAACGACGGCTAAACCACGGACACAATCATCATCGATGATTTGAGTAATAAAGTCGGTTGTTAAGGCGTTGTGAATAAGAGTAATCATCTTATCGCCAATACCCTCGATTCGGTGTTGTCCTAAACCACCATTGGTGAGTGTTGAACATTCATGTGGTTCAAGAGCAACAATCTTACATTCTGGGAAGACTTGTTTAATTTGGTCACCAGCAGCTAATGTACCAGCAGAACCTGGTGCAGAGCAGAAGCAAGCAATACGACCATTACCAATACCTTTGACAGCTTCAATACAGGAATTACCTGTAACGTGTCTATGGAAACGATAGTTTGGTAAGAGTTCGAATTGAGCAAGAGTTCTGTTTTTTGGATTCTTCTTTAATTCGTAAGTTCTTTCGAGAGTAAGAATAACGTCTGATTCGGAACCTGGAGTTAAATCGAGTTTGGCTCCGTATTTTGAGATACGTTCATATCTTTCTTTCGACATGTTGTCTGGCATGATAACGATGGCGTCATACTTCATTAAGTTAGTAATGTAGCTAACACCGATACCAAAGTTACCAGTTGATGGTCCAAGAATTGTGTGTTTTCCTGGAATAATTTCCCCATCCACACAACCTTCCATAAGTGTGGCATAAGCTGGACCCACTTTGTGGGAGCCAGATGGGAAGTTCTTACCAAATAAGACGACAATGTTGGCGTCAACACCGGTTAAGCCTTTTGGTAAGACAATTTTGTTAACCTCATTCTTTTCGTTTTTCCAAGTGATGTTGAAGAGGTTAATTGGATCAAGTTCGTTTTCTTTGATCGCTTTGAGGGCTTTCGCTCTCACTTCTGGGTCTTGGTGTGATGGATTGAGCATCTCATCATACGTTGGCCCAAATGGGATTTTTGACATACTAAATAGCTCCTTTTTCTTTCAAAAATTTATCCAATTCTTCAAGGTTTGGTTTCATCGGTTCAGGCATGGATACCGCCTTTTGACCGTTGACTGGATCTTTTAGACCATTGCCAGTCACAATGGTTGTTACGGTTTCACCTGGTTTAATAATACCTTGTTCCACCGCTTTCTTTATACCGGCTATTGCGGCCACGCCAGCTGGTTCTCCGAAGATACCTTCGGTTCTTCCAAGTAGCGACATGGCTTTAATAATATCACTATCAGGTACAGAAATCCAAGCACCATGCGATAAACTTATCGCATTTTGTGCTTTTACAGGGTTTCTTGGGATACCGACAGCGATAGAGTCGGCAAGGGTGTTTTCATCGGCTTCCTTAAGTGGTTCTCCTGTTTCAGAAGCAATCACAAATGGGGCACAGCCAGTTGATTGAACACCAAGGATTTTCGGGACTTTTTTAATCAAACCTAACTTAAAAAACTCGGCAAATCCCTTATAAACGCCACCAACTGTACATCCGTCACCAACAGATATCGCAACCCAATCAGTCGGTTCAAAGTTGAGTTGTTCAGCAATCTCCATCGAGACTGTTTTCTTTCCTTCGACCATGAATGGGTTGATGGCAGCATTACGATTGTACCAACCGTATTTATCGATCGCTTGTTTAGAAAGTTGGAAAGCGGCTTTGTAGTCGCCATCAACCTTAACTAAAGTAGCGCCGTATAAACAAATTTGAGTGGCTTTGCCAATCGGAGCACGTTTCGGAACAAAGATTACTGCTTTGAGTCCAATATGTGCGGCTTGGCAAGCACAGCTAGAGGCAGCATTACCGGTTGAAGAACAGGCAATTGTTTTTGCGCCTGCTTCTACAGCTTTTAAAACAGCTACTCCACTAGCTCTATCTTTAGATGAACCACTTGGATTCAATCCGTCGTCTTTGACGTAGAGTTCTTTTACGCCAAGTTCTTTTTCAAGACGACGAGCTCGATAAAGTGGGGTCCATCCAACACGTAACATTTCATCAATGTGGTCTTCTTGAATGCCCATAATTGGAGCATAACGCCACATTGAGTAGTTGCGATTATTTTCAAAATATTCGCGTGTTAAAACTTTCTTTAATGCATCGTAGTCATAAACGACATCGAGAATGCCTTTTTCTCCGCAATGTGGACAAGTTAAGCCAACTTCGCCTTCCTTAAATTCGGCTCCACAAAGAGTGCATTTATAACCTTTAATGTAACTCATTATTTCCTACCTCCAACAATGTCATCAATGAACTTATTAAAGATGTTCATCGAGACTGTTTGACGATATTCTTTATTACTTCTTTGGTCATCGATTGGAGCAATAATTTGTGCAAAATCACCAGCAATTTGCGGTTGTTTTGCTTTTAATTCTTCTAATGAAAGACCAACAACTTTTGCTTCAAGTTCTTTGCTTCTTGCCGGACGAACTGAGACCGAACCAAAGCAACAAGCAAACTTAGTAACAACGTTCTTCTTCACTTCGTAATAACCAGCAAAGGAGAGTTTAGAAATTGAATCAGCTCGACGTGAGCCAACCTTAAACCAAAGTTCGCCAGTGTATTCAATTTTTGGGAAAATAAGTTCAGTAATTAATTCATTTGGATGACGATCGACTTTACGAACGCCAAGAACAAAATCTTTGGCATCAACTAAACGAACTCCATCAACTGATTCAAGTTTCACTTTTGCATCAAGAAGAGCGTCGATAACAATTGTGTCTCCGGCTGGAGAAGCATTCGCGATATTCCCAACAAGTGTGCAGAAATGTCGAATATTCGTTGATGCAACTTCACAAATCGCTTTTCTTAATAAAGAAGGACAAAGCTTATGGTGCTCAATTTCATGCATTGTTGCTGTAGCACCAATGTGAACGCCTTCTTTATCTTCGTAGATGTTTGCTAGTTCCTTAATATGTGAAACATATAAAACATCTTTATCAAATAAAGGAGCATAACCAGCAACATTCTTTTTGATAACCATCATGTCGCTTCCACCGGCAACAATGTAAGCATCATGGTTAGCTAAAAAGTCGAGAGCTTCTTTTTTGGTATAAGCAATTTTCTTTTCTACCATAATCCAGCTCCTTTCTTACTGGCAATTACTACCGCTTGAACAATAGCTTGATAACCAGTGCAGCGGCATAAATTACCACTCATATGTGCTTTAATTTCTTCCTCAGTTGGATGAGGATTATGAGAAAGTAGAGATTGAGCAGCAATAATCATTCCTGGAGAGCAGAATCCACATTGGGATCCTCCGACTTCAGCAAATGCTTTTTGTAAAACATCAAATTGTTTGGTTTCTTTGAAACCTTCAATAGTCACAATCTCGTGGCCTTCTACGTTAGCTAATGGAAGCAAACAGCTATTCACTGAATATCCATCCATTAAAACAACGCAGGCTCCACAAGATCCTTCGCCACAACCTTCTTTTACTCCTTTTAATGAGAAATGATCACGAAGGACATCAATTAAACGCATGCTTGGGTCTAAATCAACAGCAACATCTTTGCCATTTAATCGAAACTTAATGCTTGTCATGATTAATCACCTCCATGATGTATTCTGGTGTAGCAGGAATCTTATTCACTTTGTGACCAATTGCTTGTTCAATGGCAAGCGCAATCGCTGGAGCTCCACCAACGAGAGTTAATTCACCCATTCCTTTAGCGCCGTTAGCACCATAAATAAATGGGTTATCAATAAATGCTGTCTCCATAGGAGGAGCATCTTCAAATGTCGGAATAATGTAGTCAGATAATGAACGATTACGGAATTTACCATCTTTAATTCCCATGTGTTCAAGATAACCATAGCCTAAACCTTGGAGTAATCCTCCATCAGCCTGGCCAACGGCAATACGTTCATCAACAACTCGACCAACATCATAAGTTGACCAACAATGATCAACTTTAATTTGGTAAGTTACTGGATCAAATGAGACTTCAACAACGTTGACACCCCAAGAATAGGATGGATAAGCGTCACCTTGCATTGTATCTTCATCCCAATGGATATAACTTGGTCCGACATAACTTTCAACATGTTCTTGTCGAACTCCACTCTTCCAGATTTTCTTTAATTGTTTAGCAGCTTTTTCCATTAGGAAACCAACAATAATAATTGTTCTAGAAGCCGCTGTTGGTCCGGAGTCAGGAGTGTGATCAGTATCAGCCGCCTCCATTGTGCATTGTTCAGCTGGTAAACCAAGTGTATTAGACACGATACGTGCTAAAGTTGTACGGTTTCCTTGACCAAAGTCAGCACTTGAAGCATAAACATGGATATGATCATTCTCATCTTTGATGAGCTTGACTTTACCATTAATAATTGTTGATTCACCAGAACCAGTAAATCCACATCCGTGAAGGAATAAGGACATACCAATTCCTTTGTTAGAGCCTGGTTGGGCGTATTCAACTACTTTGCGTTTGTAGTCGGACATTTCCATGGCTTTGTCTACTAACTGAGGAAGAATAATTGGGTCATGGAATTCACCAGAATTTGTTGTGATATCTCCTTGTTTTGCAAGGTATTTCATTCTTAACTGTAATGGATCAACTCCAAGTTCTTTAGCAACGTGATGGATAAACATTTCCATTGCAAAGATTGTTTGTGGAGCACCAAATCCACGGAACGCGGCAGTCGGAACGGTGTTTGTACAATAAACATCTCCAGCCACATCTAGGTATTCAAATACGTATGCATTGCATGAAGCGATGAGCGCACGTGATAAGACAACACCAGAGCAGCCTTTATAAGCACCACCATTAAGTTTGACACGAATCCTTAAACCAAGAATTTCGTTATTCTTGCCGATAAATGCTTCGTATGTTGAAACTGATGGGTGACGTTTTGTTGTATAAGCAATATCTTCAAAACGTTCATAACACATCTTCACTGGACGATGAATTTTATTAACCGCCACGGCAAGTTGTGAACCCATTAAACTTGGATAGTGTTCTTTGCCACCAAATGCTCCGCCAACAGCAGGTTGTTTAACACGAACTTTTTCTGGAGCAATACCAAGAGCTCGAGCAACAGCCTTTCTAATATAGAATGGACATTGCATTGAACCAGTTAAATAGAACTTATCATCTTCATCGATATAACAAAGAATACCTTGAGGTTCGATGTAGGCTTGTTCTTGATAACCGGTCTCATAAGTTTCTTTAATTGTTTTAACAGCATTTTTCTCAGCCTTCGAAAAATCACCTTTTGTAAATTCTTTATGAATATATGAATTCACAAGATCGTAAACTGGTTTTTCTTCTTCATAAATAACCGAGATTTGCTGGCATAATTTGTGTAAAACCTCTTTATTTTCTCCAACAAATAAACCAATTGCTTCACCGACATAATTAACTTCTTTATCAGCAAAAATTGGCCAATCGGAGAAGATAATATTAACAACATTTTCACCAGGAATATCTTTTGCTGAAATCCAATAATAACCTTCTGGAAGTTCAGGCAGTTTGATTTCCTTTATCTTTCCTTTAGCAATTGTTGATCGCACGGTTTGAGCATAAAGCATTCCTGGTAACACAAAGTCATCAGTAAACTTTGCTTCTCCGCGGATCTTTTCAGGGAAGTCAATTTTTGGTGTACTTGACTTATATAGTTCCATTATTCTTCCACCTTTGTATACGTGAGAGCTTTAACTGGACACTTAGAAACACAAAGTCCACAGCGGAAACATTTCTCACTGTTGAATTTTGGTTTTCCATCCATTTCAATGGCGAAGTATGGACAAACTCTAGAACATGTTCCACAACCTGTGCACTTACTGGCATCAAGTTTTGGAGTTTCCCCCATACCAAACATGGCATGGTTTTCTAATTGAGTATCAATAACTTCTTGGACAGATTTAAATCCATATTTTTCAAGAGTTGCTGGAAGGTCAGCAAGAATCTTGGCATAAAGTTCTTTGCCTCTAAGCATTGCTGCCGAGAGCATTTGAACACCGCTTGCGCCAGCGAGAAGGAATTCAATAACGTCGCTAGCTGAAGCAATTCCACCGACACCAATTACAGTTAATGATGGTTCGGCTTGTTTAATTGTATAAACAGTTGCTAAAGCAATGTTCTTAATATAAGGTCCACTTGTCCAAGCAAAACCTTTCGCGTTTCCATAGATAATGCTACGGGAAGCAATGTCAATCTTCATTGAAGGACCAAGGGAGTTAACGGCCACAACACCATTAGCACCATTAGCTTTGATTGTATGAGCAAAACCTTCTGGATCTGGCATGTGGGCACTAATTTTCATATAGAATGGTTTCTTGGTGTGCTTACGAATTGTGGCAACAGTTTCACCAAGCGCATTCAAGTCGTTTCCAACGTAGTGAGTAGAAACTTCAAATGCATCAGCAAATTTATCAAGAAGAGGAATTAAAATTTCCATATCTTCTTTGGTATAACCAACTGAAATTATAAGAGGTTTACCAACTGACTTCTTTTTGTAATATGGTAAGAACTCGTTGATCCACTTTTCCTTAGTATATTCTGTCCATAATTCACAGTTCATGATGTAATCACGATCACCATAAATACATGGGTGTGGGATGTGAGCATCCTTTGTGGAGATTGTTTTGGAAACAATCGCACCAAGTCCAGCGACTTGTTCTAACCAGAGCATTTTCTCGGCGTCACCAACAAGTGGACCGGCAGCTGGCATGAGTGGGTTTTCTAATTTTAACCCATCAAATTTTGTTGAAATATCCATCGTTATTCCTCCTTCACTTTGGACCATAAATTACTCGCGAATTTGCGAGCTTCAATAACTTCATTAATGAGCTTTTTGCTGGTAATTTTGTAATCTTTGACACGTTTTGTACCAGCAGTATAAACATCGCTTGGTTTTAAAGCTGGGAATAATCCGTAGAAGAGATGACCTAGTGCATTTGAAGCATCCATTTTTGTAAATGGAGTGTACTTCACGCGCATAAAGTCAGCTTCATAACCTTTCTCAAATTTTCCAAGTTTTAAGCCTAAGCGATCTCCGACATATTTATAAGAGTTTTCAATCATTTGATGAACATCTCCAAGGCCAATACCTAAAGGAGATTCGCTCTTCAAATGACCAGTATAAAGAACATTGTTATATTCGTTAGCCATATTAGAACTTAAGCCGTCGTTTCCAACCATAACTGGAATTCCATAATCTAAATATTTACGGACATTTGGAAGACCAACAGCATTGTTCATATTGGATGTTGTATTAACAACCATGTAGCAGCCTCTTTCCTTAATAATTTGAAGTTCTTCATCATTAAGATGAACACCATGAACAATTAAGGAGTTTGGAACAAGTAATCCAAAATCATCAAAGCGTTTAATGATTGGCTTTTTGTATTTTTCTTCTGAATCTGATTCATCATCTAGTGCCTCAGCAACGTGAACGTGTAAAGGAACTCCGTTTTGTGCTTTTGCAACTCTTCTAAGTGTTGCGTTTGATAGTGACATTGAAGCGTGCAATCCAAATAAACCTTCACCAGGATAACGTTTAGCAAAATTTTTGTTTTCTTTAATACAATCGCTAACATTATAACGATCGCTTGTTTCAAAGCAGAAGATTCCATGCATTTTGAGTGGTCCGACAAAAGCTTTTCTTAAAGACTTCAAAGAGCCAATAATTTCTCCTGATGCATGGTGGTCAATAACTGATGTTACACCGTTTAAAAGGAATTCTTCACCGGCACAAATTGCGGAATAGTAAGTTTCTTGATTAACAAGTTTTGCATCAATCTTCCACCACATTTGATCCAAGATTTGCTGGAAATTTTTTGGATTAAACGGTAAAGCAAGACCTCTAGCAAAAATCGAATAAATGTGAGCGTGGGCACACACAAATGTAGGAAGAAGTAGGTCGCCTTTATAATCTTCGACTGATTGGTATTCGCCTTTTGGGAATTCGCTCATTGGGCCACATTTCACGATTTTGTCATCAAAAAGTAGATAACCGCATTCGATGTAGTTTTTGTAGTCATAAATTCGAGCATTAATAATTGCTTTCATTATTTAACCTCCCCACAATTTAAGTTCTTTCCCTGATGTGGAACAATTTTTCGATTTTTTAACACAAATTGTCCACGAACAAGCACTGTTTCAAATTCACCAGAACCAAGAATTCCATCATAAATGGAGTAATCACAAGTACCGTGGTTTTCATTTTCAAAATAGTCTTCTTTTTCTAAAAACACCGACAAATCTGCATCCATTCCAACTTTGATTTCTCCCTTGGTTGGGAAATCTTGAATTTTTGCAGAATTAAATGACATTTTGTCGATGATTTCATCACCAAATCGTCGATACATTGTTGAGAATGAATGCTCAATTCCTCCAACACCGAGAGGGAATCCTTTTAGAGTTGGATAATCTTTGTCTTTCTTCATAAATGAACAATGGTCGGTGCCAATTGTTTCAACATCTTTATAGTAGGCGATTAAAAGTTGTCGTTCTCTTTCACTTCTTAGTGGAGGTGCAAACGTAAATAGTTTTCCATTCTCACCTTCTAAAACAGAGTTATTAAAGATGAAATATTGTGGACAACTCTCAACAAATAAATTCTTATTAAGAATGTCTGGGAATTGTTCTTTAAGTGCTTTTAATGTTTCACCACTTGAGCAATGAACCATATAGAAGTTTCCGCCAGTTTCACGAACAAGTTTAGCAAGTTTTAGTGCCTCACTTGTTTCACTCATTGATGGGCGAGAAACTGGTAAATCTTTATAAGTATAAGAATCGCGAAGATCGATTAAATCATCGTTTTCAATGTGCGCTTCGATAAGAACGTTGTACTTCTTAGAAAGTTGTAATAATTTTTCGATATCTTTCTCATAAGTACGTCGACCAGTGTCACTATAAGTTGTAAACAACTTAATTGTTCTCATTCCAAGTTTAACAACGGTTTTGACGTATTCTTCTAAATCGCCATTTGGCATCTTAATGCAAGCGTGCATGTGATAGTCAACAAGTGACTTCTTCGCGAGTTCAAGACGTTCATAAAACGACTTCTCTAAATCTTTGGCATTACTAGTTGGATCAAGGAAATCAACAATGGTTGTTACACCGCCATAAGCGGCACAAACTGAACCACTATAAAAGTCATCCACCGAAGTTAATCGCCCACAGTTCAGTTCAAAATGAACATGTGGATCAATTAATCCAGGAAGAACTTTCTTTCCTTTTGCGTCAAGAACTTCTTTAGCTTCGACTTCTTCTGTTCCAACGTAAGAAATTTTCTCACCTAAAACAGCCACATTGACGTTTTGCCATTTGTGGTCAATCCAAACTAATCCGTTCTTTATTAATAAGTCGTGCATTATTTCTTTTCTTTGACCGCCTTAAAGATTCTTTCAGGAGTAATTGGTAAGTGATGGATTCTTACGCCAAAGGCGTTATAGACAGCGTTACATAAAACAGCTGGTGGAGTATCAATACCAATTTCACCAACAGATTTCGCACCAAATGGTCCTGTTGGTTCATATGAATCAGCAAATTCGGTGACTAATTCACCAACTTCAGCGCGGGTTGGAATGTGATAGACATCGAAGTTTGTTGTTAATAGTTTTCCTTTGTCGTTATAAATGACTTCTTCAGAAGAGGCCATTCCATAACCTTGGATAATTCCACCTTCAACTTGGCCTTTAGCCAGCATTGGGTTAATTGTTGTACCACAGTCAGTTACTGTGACGTACTTAATCATCTTGTATTCGAATGTTTCAGTATCGAATTCGAATTCACCAAACGCAGCCATAAATGGAGGTGGAGAAACATGTCCATGGAAGGATTCGGTAACAGCGATTTGGCGGGTGTCTTGGTTATATAAACGATTGGTTGCTAAATCTTCTAAGGAGAGAGATTTTTCACCAGATGTAAACATCTTTCCGTCAAATTCAACAGTGCCGACTTTCACATTCATGTATTCAGCAGCTTCTTTAACAAGTCTTTCTCTCATCTTAGATGCAGCGTTCCATGCGGCATTACCACTAACATAAGTTGTGGAGGATGCATAAGCACCACAGTCATATGGAGTTAAATCTGTATCAGAAGAATAGATAATGACTTTATCAACAGTGGTTTGAAGTTCTTCAGCAACGATTTGAGCAATCATTGTGTCGGAACCTTGGCCAATATCGGTCGCACCAACAGTGACCATGTAAGAACCACCATCATTGAGTTTAATTGTACAAGAACCCATGTCTAAGAATGGAATGCCAGAACCTTGCATAGCAATAGCGCAGCCAACTGAACGAACTTTATGTGGTCCGACTTCTTTTCTTGGCCATTTCTTATCCCATTCAATGAGTTCACGACCACGTTTAATACAATATGGAAGCTTGCAGCTTTCCATAATCATCGCAGTACCTTCTGTACCTTCACCCATAATTTCAAAGATTGGGGAAGTTTCTTTTTCCTTCATTGAGTTCAGCTCACGAAGTTTAATTGGATCCATACCCATCTTTTCTGCAAGTTCATCTATGATGGATTCAACAGCATAGTTTCCTTGAATAGCACCGTATCCACGATACGCACCAGCAGAAACGTGGTTGGTATAAACAACGTGGCCACCAAATTTCACAGCCTTAACTTTGTTATATAAAGGAAGAACCTTTGAACCAACAATCATAAAGACTGTTAAGGCGTGTTCACCGTAAGCACCAGTATCACTTAAAGCACGGCAATCAATGGCTTGAATAATACCATCCTTTGTTGCGCCGACTTTGAGAGTAATTTTCATTGGGTGACGTGTGTATGAACATCCAAATACTTCTTCACGAGTGAAGACACACTTACTTGGTTTCTTTGTTCGTAATGTAACTAAAGCGCAGAACATTTCACCATGGAAAGCTTGTTTACCACCAAATCCACCACCGACACGTGGTTTAACAACACGAATCTTTTCTACAGGAAGACCCAATGTCTTTGACATAATTCTTCTCATGTGGAATGGGGTTTGGGTTGTTGAATAAACAACTAAACGGTTATGTTCATCTAAGCGAGCATTACATGAGTGCGGTTCAAGCATCGCGTGAGCTTGGGCTTGAGAATAGAAAGTGTCTTCAACAACATAGTCACATTTCTTTAATTCTTCAGCGACATTACCAACTTCCATCTCATAGGAGGCAGCTAAATTCTTCTTTGGATCAAAGCCAATTGGGAACATTTCATGAATGCCATCTTCTGGGTGGATGACAGATTTATTTTCATAAGCTTTTTCAAAGTCGAGAACTGGTTCAAGAACTTCATAATCGACTTTGATTTTCTTCATTGCTTCTAAAGCAACTTCTTCGCTAACTGCAGCAACAGCAGCGACTTCGTCTCCTACATAACGAGCGTATTCATCAAAGATGAACTTATCATGTGGAGACGGTTCTGGATAACCTTGTCCAGCACGTGTAAAGGCAACATGTGGAACGTTATCTTTGGTGAGAATACAAGCGACACCAGGAACTTTTTCCGCTTCACTAACATCGATTGATTTAATACGAGCAAAAGCGTGAGGACTTCTTAGTAGCTTAATTACTAAGGAGTTTTGTTGAGCAAGATCATCAGTGTAGAAAGAACGACCTTGCATTAAGCCTTTACCATCAAGACTTGGAGTAATGTTATTAACAACACGGAAATTCTTTTTCATTATTTCTTACCTCCAAGATATTTTTCGACAGCGTTACCTTGGCTTTGTAAACCAGTACAACGACATAAGTTTCCAACTAAGTAATCATTGATTTCTTGACGAGTTGGATGTGGGTTTTCTTCTTTTAAGGCGTGAACAACTAGGGCGAGAGCTGCTGAGCAATATCCACATTGGTCGGCGCCTTCTTTAGCAAAATATTCGGAAAGTTGAGCAGCTTCTTCTTGGATGGATTCAACAGTCATAACTTTCTTTCCTTCAATTGAAGCTGTTAGAACAGAACAAGATAGAGTTAGTTTTCCATCAACGAGAACTGTACAAGCTCCGCAAGCGGAGGCGTTACAACCTTTCTTAACTGATTTGACTCCGTTAGCGCGAAGTGAATCAAGAAGGTATTCACCTGGTTTAACATAGTAGACAACATCTAAACCATTTAAATTGAATTTGACTTCCATTTATTTAACCTCCTCTAAAGCGCGTTTTAAGTAAACACGAGCAAGATGGCTTCGGTATTCACCTTTGGCGCTCATTGAGTCGCCAAGTTTTAACTCTTGCATAGCAAGCTCAACGGCTTGATCAACATCCTTGCCACCTTCATTTAAATATTTCATCGCTCCTTCGCATAAACATGCAACTAATGGACGAGAACCAACCACAATTCGGTAATCTTTGTCTTTAGTGACACAGACATTCAGAATTGGGTAATCTAGAGCAGTCATTTTAACTTTCTTAAAGAAAGATTTGGCAGAACTCTTATAAATACGAACTTCAGTTAAAATTCCATCAGCAAATCCTGGTTTCTTCACGTATTCATCAAGTGATATGACTTCTTCTGGATAGAAAACTAAATCAACTTTAAATCCAAGAAGAGCAGTAATCACATCAGAGAAACCATATTTTCCGTAAACGGAACCTCCGATTGTGGCGCTATTGCGGAAAGCTGGACCCATGATTTGATGAACCGCATCAGAGAGAACTCCGCCACCAATCTTTTTAATAATTGGAGAGGTTTCAAAAGCTCTTTGAGTAACCAACGCGCCAACTGAAACATAATCTTTTTCTTCTTTAATTTGGTCTAAACCTAGACGAGAAAGATCGATTAATTTGTCGACGTCGCCATTTCCTTTCTTTAACCATAAACCACCACCAAGAATTTTATTTTTTGGTGATGATTTTTTGAGGGAGTATGCTTCTTCCAAAGAAGCTGCACGAACATATTCGTTTACTTTCATGTTTGCTTCCTTTCTAACAAAGTAAGAAGTTTTTCGTAGTCTTCCATCGTATCAACATCAAAATTGATAAATGGATCATTAACCTCTACCTCAACAACTTTGTCTTTGTTTTGATCTAAAAAAGCATGTAAATTCGATTCCACTGGTTCCTTCTTTAATGAAGAAAGTAAATGATTTTCAATAAAAAGAGGGTGGCCGGTTTTGCCTTGATAGGTTGGAATACGAACAGTGCCTTTAGAATGTAAGATTGTTTCATAGGTCTTGCTAGAAACGTTTGGAATATCTCCTGGAATTAAAAGAATGTCTTCATCGTGCGCTCTACTAACTCCAGTTAGCACAGAAGAAAACATTCCTAATTCGTAATTCTTGTTGTAGGCAAATTCAACATCATATTGATGAAGAATTTCTCTAAGCTCAGCGTCATAGCGACCAGTCACAACAACAATGTGGTCTACAAAAGGTCGCATTGTTTTAAATGTATGACAAATTAATGGTTCGCCTTTAAACTCTAAAACCATCTTATTGAGTTTTACCCGGCTGGAATAACCGCCTGCGAGAACAATTCCTAGCATACAATCTTTCCCAAAATATAATAAATATTTTACACGAGCAAGCGCTCGCTATCAAGCAAGCTCATAAAAAGAAAATTAAATAATGCAAATATGTGCGTGTTTTGCTGTAGATTTTGTATAATATTGAAGTACGAAAGAGGTAGAAAAATGTCACGTTATGTTGTCTCATTAGGAGGCAATGCACTAGGCAACAACGCCGAAGAGCAGAAGGCTCTTCTAAAGGGTGTTGCAAAAAGCATTGTCCACTTGATTAAACTTGGAAATGAAGTTGTGATTGTCCA
The DNA here is from genome assembly GCA_946414655.1 of uncultured Caryophanales bacterium. GTDB lineage: Bacteria > Bacillota_I > Bacilli_A > RFN20 > CAG-826 > Fiminaster. The sequence continues at coordinate 70,477 of CAMKPL010000001.1, forward strand.
TGGAAACGGACCACAAGTAGGCATGATTAATCTTGCTTTTACTGAATCAACTTCAGCTCCAGATATGCCATTCCCAGAATGTGGAGCAATGAGCCAAGGTTATATTGGCTTCCATATTCAAAACGCCATTCAAAACGCACTTAAAGACGAAGGTATTCAAAGAAACGTTGCCACTGTTGTCACGCAAGTGCTCGTTGATAAGGATGATCCACTTTTCAAATCTCCATCAAAACCAGTTGGAGCATTCTATAGTGAAGAAGAAGCAAAGAAAATTGCTGCCGAAAAAGGCTATACGATGAAAGAAGATGCTGGTCGAGGTTGGAGAAGAGTTGTTGCTTCACCACTTCCAGTTGATGTTGTTGAAAAAGAATCTATTTCCCGTCTTGTTAAAGCAGGTGATGTTGTCATCTGTGCTGGCGGAGGTGGAATTCCAGTAATTAAAAATGGGGATCACTTAGAAGGTATCGCCGCAGTTATCGACAAAGACTATGCATCCGCAAAAGTTGCTGCTCTTGTTGATGCTGACTATCTTGTTATTTTAACGGCTGTTGATAATGTCTATATTAACTTCCGCAAGCCAGATGAAAGGAAACTTGAACGTGTTTCTAAAGCGGAAATGGAAGAATATTTAAAAACCGATTACTTTGCTAAAGGAAGTATGTATCCAAAGGTCAATGCCTGTGTAAAATTCTTAAACGAAAAACCAGGCAAAACCGCAATTATTTCATCCTTAGAAAAAGCAAATTTAGCTGTTGAATTAAAAGCTGGAACAATTATTAAATAACCAAGAATTGCTGGTTATTTCACAAAAAAAGTTGACTTTTGACGGTCAACTTTTTTGATAGAAACTTTTAATTAAATAACGCGAACTCTCTTTACGCCAGCAATGGCTTTTAAGGTAGCTTCGTCAACCTTGCCTTTAACTTCGGCTAAGGTTGCTCCGAAAGCACCTTTTACGCCACAAACTAGTTTTGTTGCATCGGCTTTAGAGATAACTTCCTTAACTGCTTTTTCAGCTTCGGCTTCATAAAGAACAACAACACGCGTACCTTCTTTTTTACCTAAATCGAGTCGTGGATAGTTCACAGAATTAATGATGTTTCCGTTTTCTACATAATCAACGACTTGTTTAGCGGCCATCATCGCACAGTTATCTTCGGCTTCTTCGGTTGAAGCGCCTAAGTGAGAAATAGCAACGACTCCATCCATATTAGCTGTTTTGTAATCTGGGAAGTCGGTAACGTACTTACGGACCTTACCAGAAGCAATGGCTTCTTTTAAGTCATCGTCATTAACAATAGCATCACGAGCACAGTTAACAATAATCACGCCATCTTTCATTTTGGCAAACGCTTCTTTGTTAAGCATTCCGCGTGTGGCGTCTAATAAAGGAACGTGAACGGAAATGTAATCAGCGCGAGCATACATTTCATCATAAGAAACAATTTCCATATCGCTTGGGAAAAGATGTTTGTTTCTTTCGATTGTATCTTTACTTGGTTCAACACCAATAACGTGCATGCCAAGTCCACCAGCGGCTTGAGCAACTAATGCACCAATCGCACCACAGCCAATAACACCAAGGGTTTTACCGAGAATTTCAGTTCCAGCAAAAGCACCTTTAGCTTTTTCCATTGATTTATTAATTAGTTCATCACCTTTATTTTCTTTCACCCATTCCATGGATCCACGAATATCACGAGCAGCAAGAAGCATCGCGGCGATTGTTAATTCTTTAACGGCATTAGCATTGGCTCCTGGTGTATTAAAAACAACAACACCAGCTTTAGCATATGGTTCAAGAGGAATATTATTCACACCAGCACCTGCACGAGCAACCGCTAAAACATTTTCTGGGAGAACAGTTTCAAGCATGTTCGCACTACGAACAAGAATTGCTGTTGCTTCATTAACATCTTCGGTAATGGTATAAGAACTTGGTAAGACCTTTAAACCAACTGGAGAGATTTTGTTTAAACAAAGTACCTTCATTATTTATGAGCCTCTTCAAATTCTTTCATGTATTTGACAAGTGCTTCAACACCAGCAATTGGCATGGCGTTATATAAAGAAGCACGAAGTCCACCAGTAGAACGGTGACCTTTGAGGTTTGTGAAGCGATATTTCTTTGCTCCTTCAAGGAATTCAGCATCAAGTTCATCGCTTGGTGTACGGAATGTTACGTTCATTAATGAACGTGAATCTTTATCCACGTATGGTTTGAAGAATTTGCTTGAATCAAGATAGTCGTAAAGAATCTTCGCTTTCTTTTCGTTGTTTGCTTTACGTGCTGCAAGTCCACCTTCTTTAAGTAACCATTTGAAGACTAATCCACAAATGTAGATACCATAGGTTGGTGGGGTGTTGTACATCGAACCATTTTCAGCATGGAGACGATAATCTAAATATGCTGGAAGAGGTTGTCTTGGTGTACGAGCAAGTAAATCATCGCGAATAATACAGATCGTAACACCAGCTGGTCCAACGTTCTTTTGGGCACCAGCATAGATCATGCCAAATTTCTTCACATCAATTGGTTCACTTAAGAAGCATGAAGACATATCACAGATTAATGGAACGTTTCCGGTTTCTGGATATTCTTTAAATTTAGATCCATAAATGGTGTTGTTATCACACATATAGACATAGTCTGCTTCTGGATCAAACTTAATTGATTTAACATCCGGAATCTTTTTAAATCCGTTTTCTTCACCGGAAGCAACAACGTTGACTTCACCAAAGATTTTGGCATCTTTAATGGCTTTCTTTGTCCAGACGCCTGTGTTAATTAAATCGATTTTTCCTTTGACCATGAAGTTCATTGGAATCATCGCAAATCCGAGGGTAGCACCACCCTGCATAAATAGAACTTTATAGTTCTCTGGAATGCCAATTAACTTTCTTAAATCTGCTTCAGCTTCATCAATGATGCCTTGGTAGACTCTGGAACGGTGTGACATTTCCATGACCGACATGCCTGAATCATGATAATCAAGCATTTCCGCAGCAGCGGTCTTGAGGACTTCCTCAGGAAGCATTGCTGGTCCAGCGGAGAAGTTGTAAATTCGACTCATTTAAGACTCCTTTTCTGTTATTTAATTCTCTTTGATTCGAGATAATAACGTTTTTCTGTCGCGTGTCCCATCGAGAATGCTTTTCGTGGGAGCACTTCATCCTTCGCAATGTAAGCGAAGATATCACCTTTGGTGAGCGCTGGCATAATAATTGCCACACTACCAGGATGTTTTTTAGCCACTTCTAATGTTTGGTCTTCATCATGGATATAATCCACGGATGCGTCAGCGTGACTCTTTAGATACGCATCAACATAGGTTTGAACAATCTTGTATGCTTCTGGTCCAACTTTTGGAATGGAGAGTTCAACTTTTCCATCTTTGGTTGAATACGCATAAGATTTGTTCTCACCTTTTAAGACTTCTTTAAGACCTCTTAGGAAATCGTCTTTCACATTAAATACAACACGATGAATTGGTTCAAAGATTAAACCTTCATCATAGATGTTTAACGCTTCGACTAATGCATAGCGACCTGGGTGGTTCTTGCGTTCCTCTTCAGAAAGATGAACTTTAACTTTATCCCAATGTGCTTTTGCAGTAGCTAAAGAATGGTTTCCATCACCAACAATGAAGAGCAATCCGTTATTGTTTTCTTTTAGAAGATCTTCGAATTGTTGGATGATTTTTTGGGTATCCTTAATCTTGTATCCTTTCAGATGTCCACCGTCTTCATTGAGCTCAAAGTCATAGACTTTCTCGAGTTCATCTCGATGCTCATAGAGCGGCTCAATGATTTTTCGCTTTGGATCATCGTAAAGGAAGAGAATATGTGGTAATTCAACTGGAGCGTTTTCTCTAATTTTTAATCTTGGAGGTATACGTTCGACGATGGTGGCTTCACTAGCGCGAATGAGAGATTTCACACCTTTCTCGTATGTGTAATCTTCTAAATCAATCGCGATCATTAAGCCAAGTCTACGATCAACCACATTTGTTTTACGATCGACCAAGATAAAGCATTCGCCTTGGTCGACTAAAACATTCTCTTCAAGATACTTTTGAATTGTTTCATTGATTTTATCAATGTAGGCTTTTTCATCTACCTTGCCTAAATAGGCTTCTGGGAACATCATTCTTAAAGTTGATGGTTGATCACCAACCAACTTTTCAACTCTTTCCCAGTAGTCTAATTGAGATGTAAATTGGTCGCAGGCAATAACTGCCCAGGCGGTCATATTTACACCCTTTTTAGGAAGGAGAATGTGTGGAGCTTTAATTGTCGTAAACGACATTAACAAACTCCTTGAGCGATCATGGCATCCATGACCTTTTCAAAACCAGCAATATTCGCACCTAAAGCAATATTTGTTGGTTGTCCATATTTAACAGCTGTATCGTGACATTTTTTGAAGATGTCTTTCATGATTTGTTTTAAGCGAGCATCCACTTCTTCGAATGTCCAAGATAAGTGAATCGCGTTTTGACTCATTTCTAAGCCAGAAACGGCAACACCACCAGCATTTGAAGCTTTTCCTGGAGCAAAGAGAACGCCATTGCTATTGAAGTAACGAATTGCTTCAACGTCGCATGGCATATTTGCACCTTCGACAAGCATGAAGCAACCATTCTTCTTTAGAAGTTTGGCATCAGCTTCATGAATTTCTCCTTGTGTCGCACATGGAAGAGCGATGTCACATGGTACAGACCACATGCCGTGTGGGCCGGCGTGCCATTCAACACCTTTATGATCAGCGGCATAATCTTTGGAGAACATGCCTTTTTCTTTCGCTTTCTTAACAATATAAGGAACATCTAATCCATTTGGATCATAGACATAACCTTCAATGTCGGACATAGCGACTAATTTAGCGCCAAGTTCAGCGGCTTTAGCGGCTGCCATACCGCCGACTTTTCCGGAACCAGAAATAATGACTTTCATTCCTTTAATGGAAGTCTTCTTAAATTCACGGAGCATTTCCTCTACAAAGTAGAGAAGACCGTAGCCAGTGGCTTCTGGACGTCCTAATGAACCACCATAGCTCATGCCTTTACCAGTAAAGACACCGGTGAATTCATCACGAAGTTTTTTGTAATATCCAAACATATAACCGATTTCACGAGCGCCGAAACCTAAGTCTCCAGCTGGAACGTCGGTGTTTGGACCAATGTGGCGGAATAATTCAGCCATCATTGATTGACAGAAGCGCATGATTTCTCCATCGGATTTTCCGCGTGGATCAAAATCAGCACCACCTTTACCTCCACCCATTGGTAATCCGGTTAAGGAATTTTTGAATGTTTGTTCAAATCCTAAGAATTTAAGAATTGATAGATTTACAGACTTATCGAATCTCATGCCGCCTTTGTAAGGACCAATAGCCGAGTTAAATTCGACTCTGTAACCCGTGTTGACACGAATCTTTCCCTTGTCATCAACCCAAGGGACACGCATTGTGATGATTCTTTCTGGAACCGTAATTCTTTCAAGAATCGCAAATTTTTCAATACGTGGATCCTTATCGACAACGAAATCCATTGAATCAAAGAATTCTTCAACAGCAGAAATGAATTCTTTTTGACCTTTGTTCTTGGCTTTAATTTCACGAAGAACTTTGTTTAGGTATTTGCTTTTGTACATGGTTTTAATTACCTCCTAGAACGCAAAAGAAAAAACACAAACTAGTTGCGCATTATTTGAGTTTGCGTAGATACAGCTTTGCAATCCATTTGTTCAGCATATAAATTTTAAAACTTATTTTTTAAATAAACAAATTAGTAAACTTTTCTCATATAAAATATGTCCGTTTTGCTGGTGAAATTAATCAAAAATAGGTTTCAAAAATGGTTAAAAATTCAACTTCGAAAAATTCAAAAAATGACGGCAAACGGGTTTAAAAGATGGTAAAAAGAAGAAAAATTTTGGTAATTTCAGTCAAAAAATGAAAAAACGCAAAAATAAAAAATCGACCTTATTTTAAAAAGTCGAATTTTTCTAAAAAAATAACCAGCAAAACTTATCTTTTTTCGTAAACAACGCTCATTACGTAATCGTTTAAAAAGACGCTTTCTACTTTGAGTTCTGGATGGTTTTTAATCATGGTTAGACTATCGTCGACTTCAACGTCTTCGATGGATCCAAGCAATCCTTTACCGGTTAGTTTTAAGTAACTTTCCTTAATTGTCCAATAGGCATAGAACACTAATTCTGGTCGATCAGAAGTCTCAATTTGTTTCACTTCGTTTTCAGAAAAGAAACGTTTCGCAACATCCATCTTAGCGTCTTTAACTAATTCGATATCACAGCCGATTGGAAATCTCGCTGCAGCAACAAGAACAGTTTCATTACAATGAGAAATCGAAAAATGAATGTCGCTATCTTTGATAATCCATTGTCCATTTTCATCTTCAATGACGTCGTTATATAAATCTAAAGCGCCTAGTTCTTTTAAACATTCTTCTAAAAGAAGCGTAGCAACAAGAGATTGTTTTTGGCGATTGCGATCTTTAAATTTCAAAACATGTTCCTGTCTTGCTTTCGGAAGATAACCAAGATTTTCATCAAAGTTTTCTTCTGTAATTTTGTAGATCTTTCCAATCTTTAAAGAATAATTCATCTTAAATTAATTATATTAATAATAAGAAATATAAGTATAATAATTTTGCGATGGATAATAATAAACTTTATCAAAACAATCCAGAACCACAGGAATGGGATGTCGACCAATCTCTTTTTGATCACAAACCGGTCAAACAAGGTGAAAACTCTGTTGGAGAGCTTTATCGTCACACTCAGGAAAATCTAACTCCAGAGGATTATGATGATTTGTATAACAACTCTCAAAACGTTCGTCATGCCAAGGTTAGAGAAACAAAGAAAAGAACAAACCTTGCGTTGACCGCTACTGCTATTTTGGTTACCTCAGTTGTTGGAATTATTACAATAGTAAATCCACTAACCATGAGACCAAAGGTTCAAGATCAAAAGTTTTCGCTAGTAGGCAATGTTCTTAACTATAGTTTTGAAGTTTCAAATAGTCTTCACTATGATTGTAATCTCGTCATTTATAAAGACGGCGAAGAAACAGGAAGTTTCCCGGTTAGTGAGTCACAAAAATATCAAGGCGAATATCTTGTAACTAATTCTGGAAATTACGAATTAAAGTTTATTTCAACAAATAACATCGATTATACAAACCGTGTCACTTTATACACGTTTACATACTAAATTGGAGGTTCATTATGATTAAAAAATTACAAAAACCAAGTTCCTGGTGGAACGCCCAAACACCAAAGCAAAAGAAATACTTTATTATCGCTTTAGTCTTTGCTCTAGTAATTCTTTTTCTGTGTTGTTTTGTTTTAACAACTAAAGAATTAGGATTAACTTCAATCTCTAATTATTTGTTTGGCGAAGGTAATTCAGGATGGTACTGGTTAGCTTCAAAACTTTTTTCTGACGGAATTGCTTGGCTTGAAATTATTGGTATCATTGCCGTGGCGTTTATGCTCTCATTCATTATTAATCTAATTATCGGATTAATCACATGGAAAGGTAAAAGAAGTAGAACAATTGGCTCACTATTTAAGTCACTAATCAAATATGCAATTACTATTGTTGCGATTGGCTTTATCTTACGAATTTGTGGAGTCGATGTTGCTTCGATTGTCGCCGGAATTGGAATTATTACATTAATTATTGGTCTTGGTTGCCAATCATTAATTAATGATATTGTTAGTGGTGTTTTCCTTGTTTTCGATGACTTCTTCGATGTCGGAGATATTGTCGTGATCGATGGTTTCCGTGGAACAGTTATTGAAATTGGTTTAAGAAGCACTAAGATTCAAGACTGGGCTGGAAATATTAAAGGAATCAGCAACTCTCAGATCGTTACAGTTACCAATCTTTCTCGTGAAGCTACATCAATCGTTGTTAACTTCACAATCGGACGCGAAGAAGATGTTGAGCGCGTTGAAGCTATTCTTGCGGAAGCTTTGCCAAAGATTCAAAAGAAACTTTCAAAAGTTATTGGAAAAATCTCCTATATTGGTGTTTCAAGTTTAAAAGAATCTGGTATCGAACTAGCCTTCTCAATGAGTTGCGACGAAAACGATCGTTACCAAGTGAACCGCGATATGATTAGAGAACTGTTCCTTGTCATGAAAGAAAACAACATCAAGGTTCCGTTTAATCAAATCTCTGTTGTAGAAGAGAAGAAATAATCCAATAAATTCCTATTTTGTTATGTATATAAATTAGAAATCGGTTAAAATGATATTAACCAGAAAGGAAAATTAAAGATGAAAAAATCCAAAATTTTAATGCTTTTACCAGCGTTCTTACTCGTCGGTTGTGCCAAGAGCATAAATAAAGAAGACGCTCAAGCAAAAGCCAAACAAATCAATGAGTATCAAGAACAACACCCAATCACCGAATTCAAGTTCGAAATGTACTCTTTAACACAAGAGGATGACGAAAAAGAAGAAGAAAGAGCTTCTTATGAATTCTCTGAAGAAAAAGTTTACTTCCACATTAAGGCTGAAGAAACTGATATGTATGCTTATAAGCAAGAATCGAAATATTACGTTGTTAACGCAACAGAAAAGCAATATTACGAATTTGGCGAAGAAGCAAAAGCAAGTTTCGATAGCATGATTGCCGGACAAAAAACTCAACTTGCTGGAAGGTTTGCTGGAATGGCACGCGCTGACATTGATGGTCTACTTGAAGAATATGTACGAGTGCCAAATGCTGAAGTCAAATACTCCACAAAGGGTGACGGCTCATTAATTGTCGAAGCTTCTTATAAGGGTTCAGAAGGCGGAGCAACAGGTGAAATTTCTGCAAAAGTTGTATGGGATAAATACTATCCAACAGAAATGTCTGTTAAGATCAACTCTTCCGGAGAAGGACATTCTTTCAAATCAGAAATGTCAGCTAAGTTTGAATACTCTGTCAACCCATCATTTGTCGATCTTTCAAGTTATACCAAGATCAGCAACTAATCATTGATAATTCACTTTCTAAAATCAGTCCATTCGTGGGCTGATTTTTTTATGAAAATACAGGCAATTCCTGATTGTTTGTTTAAAAATGACGATAATTTATTCTTAAAAACCATATAAGGATAAATACGACGGTTATTTCTTTTAAAGAAATGTTGTGATATATTCTATAACTATGATTGCTAAGACAAAAAAGATTCATGATGCAATGGAAAATGTCGGTGCTCTACAAGCTATCCGATATGTCGATCCAGAATTTATATATCTAGCAGTAACAAATGCCCGTTGTGCGACAGCAGATGTTTTTATTAAACCTGGCGATCATGTTGATTGTTGCCAAGTTGTTGGAATGCGTCATGGTCCGTTTTTTGAACAACCAATTCATAGTACAGTCTCTGGAACATTTGTCGGTGTCGAAAAACACTACCACCGTAATGGAAAGCTTGTCGATTTTATTAAGATTCAAAACGACAAGAAAGAAACATATGCAAAGGAAGTTAAGCAAAGAACTCCAGAAGAAATTGCTAAACTAACCAAGCAAGATATGACTGAAATCATCAAACAATGTGCTGTTGTTGGTTTAGGTGGCTCTTCTTTCCCAACATACATTAAGTTCCAAACCGATAAACCAATTCACACGATTCTTGTTAACGGAATTGAGTGTGAACCATTTATTAATGCCGATCACCGTTTATTAATGGAGTATCCATACCGTCTCTTAGACGGAATTAAATATGTCATGCAAGCATTTAACTGTAAGCATGCCAAGATTTGTATTAAATCAAAATACAAAGACATTAAAGAAGTTTATGACCAAGTTCTTCAAGAAGAAAACTATAAGGATTCTGGCATTAAACTTTGTTGCGTTGGCAACTACTACCCACAAGGTTGGGAAGTAGAAATGATTAAGAATGCCGAAGGTATTCAACTTGCGCCAGGTGAGCTTCCAGCTAACCGTGGCATTATCAACTTTAACGTTTCAACAGTTGTTGGTATTTATAAAGCGATTAAATACAACATGCCTGTTATTAAACGTTTTATTACTATTAGTGGTGATGGAATTAAATCTCCAAAGAACTTTAGAGTTCGTTGTGGAACATCTATTAAAGAACTGATTCCACTCTGTGGAGGTTATACAGATGAAGGCACTGAAAAAGTCTTTATTCTTGGTGGCCCAATGATGGGGGCATCGGTGCCAAGCGATGATTGCATCATTTCTAAAACAGTGACCTCTATTTTAGTTATCAATAAACGTTCATACCAGGAAGAACCGTGTGTTAGATGTGGATCATGTGTTCTTTCTTGTCCGGTTCATCTTGAACCTGTTCAAATCATGAACGCTGTAAAAGCGCTTGATAAAGAACGCATTAAAAAACTTAATCCACTGAGATGTATTGAATGTGGTTTATGCACATATTCATGTACATCAAAAATCCAAGTAACTGACTACGTCAGGAGGGCGAAACTTTTCGCAAAAATGTAATGACAATTGTTAAGGAAAGCGCACCACACTTAAGAAAAAAAGCTTCCGTCACCAGAATGATGGTTGATGTTTTAATTGCGCTTGCACCAACTCTCATTTTTGCATTTGTGGTTTATCCATTAAATACACTCTGGATTTTCTTAATTTCGTTATTAACGATGAATGCTTGTGAGTTTATTTATGTTGGCTTACGCAACATGATGCCAAAAGATAATCTCAAGCATTCATTCAAAGAAAGATTTAATTACTCCTACAAAGGAAAATACAAATTATCTAACGCATTAACCGCTTCAATTAGTGCAGTTATCTTCTGTTTAATTGTTCCAGCAGGTTGCCCATTATACGCCGTCTTCCTCGGTTCCTTAGTTGGAATCACATTGGGAAAACTTGTTTTTGGCGGACTTGGAAGCAATATCTTTAACCCAGCTGCGGTTGGTATGCTCTTTGCCAAGATTTGCTTTGGTCCATATCCACAAGTTAATACTTGGTACTACACCATTCCTGATGCAGCAAGTGGAGGAACACCTTTAGGTGTTCTTAATGGAGGCAATCTCACAAATATTGGAGATTACCCATTATTAGATCTCTTCTTAGGAAGAATTCCAGGAACTCTTGGTGAAGTCTTTAAAATCACCATTATTCTTGGATTAATTTATCTATTAATTCGCCGTTCTGCTGATTACAGAATTGTTGTTTCTTATTTAGGAACATTTGCCATCTTAATGCTCATTGCGGGCTTAACAATTCCAGGAGTGAACGCCCTACACTTCACCGCATATGCCCTTCTTTCTGGTGGTGTTTTATTCGGTGCAACATTTATGTTAACTGATCCGGTAACTAGTCCAATTAATCCACCAAATCGATGGATTTATGGTATTGTTGCCGCTATCTTTACTGTTTTTATTCGTTTATTCGCTGCTCTTCCAGAAGGCGTTGGATTCTCCATCCTTTTGGCAAACATGATCGCGGTCTTCTTAGACCACTACGAATGGAGTAATCCACGTTATACATGGAAGAAATATTTAGCAATGGGATTACTGCTTGTTCTTTCAGGATTAACTGTTTTTCTCGTTATTAAATTTGGAGGTGTTGTCAATGGCTAATACAAAGCGTTATGTCATCACCGCCATCACTCTCGGTATTATTGGCGCAGCTAGTGCTGCTATTATTGGTGTGACTAATTTAGTAACAAGAGAACAAATTAAGCAAAACGAGCAAAACAAAATTAATGACGGAATTGCTGAGATTTTCGGTCAAAACTCCACTATTTTGAATACACAATCTATTGAAAACGAAAAATATACAAACACTGTTTATTTCGTTAAAGCAGATGAGAAAAACCAATATGCATTTAGAGCTGATGGCTCAAATATGTACGGCAAAATTTCTCTTCTTGTTGGCTTTAATGAACTCAACCAATTTAAAGGAATCTCCGTTATCGTTAATGAACAAACATACGCTTCAACATTAGTTAATGAATACATTGATCCAATGAAAAAAGCTGATAACAAAGATGAAGCTTTAGAAGATGTCTCCTGTGGAGCAACTTATGGAGCAAAATTAATTCGTGATTTAGTAAACGACGCTCGAAGCGTTGTTATGAAGATTAATGCAAAGGAATAGTATGAAAAGAGAGAAAGGACAAACAAAGAAGAATTTCCTCAAAGGGATAATTCAAGAAAACCCACTACTTGTTTCGATTCTTGGAACATGTCCTGCTTTAGCCACGACTAAAAGCTTAGAAGCAGCCATTGGTATGGGTATTTTGTTCACGATCGTTTTACTCTGCTCTAACGTTCTTATTTCTTTACTTAGAAAACTGATTCCTGATGAAATCAGAACTCCAGCTTATATCGTCATTATTGCGACATTCGTCACAATGGTTAAAATGTTCACCAATGCGTTCCTACCAGAACTTTATTCCACATTAGGTGTGTTTATTTCACTGATTGTTGTTAACTGCATCGTTCTTGGTCGAGCTGAAGCCTATGCGAGTAAGAACGGGGTCTTTGATTCCTTTATTGATGCTTTAGGCATGGGTGTTGGTTATACCTTATCACTCTGTTTATTAGCGTTCTTTAGAGAACTTCTCGGAACTGGTGGATTTACATTCGGACAAATCTTTACATTTATTCCATTAACAAAACTTATTATTCCGGGCGCGGAGAAGTTTGCGATTTCATTATTCCAAACTCCAGCAGGCGCTTTTATCGTCTTTGGCATTGTTCTTGCTGTTGTCGCCTTTATTAAGAATAGAAAAGCTGAATTAAAAGCCTTTGAGGCTAAACAAGCTAAATTAAAAGCCGCCGAGGAAGCGAAAGCTAAATTAGCTGCTCAACAAGCACAAGGAGGTCAACAATAATGTCTACATTTATTTCGTTTATTCTAGCCATTATTTCCTCCATGTTAATTGATAACGTCGTGTTATCTAGATTCTATGGAATTTGCCCATTCCTTGGTGTTTCCCGTAAGGTTAAATCATCATTAGGTATGGGAATTGCCGTGGTTTTCGTTATTATCTTAGCCACTTGTATCTGCTGGCCAATTTACACTTATGTATTAGTTCCAGCCGGTATTCCATTTATGGATACGGTCGCATACATTCTTGTTATTGCCTCACTTGTTCAACTCGTTGGATTGTTTATTAAGAAATATTCTCCAGCGTTATATAAAACACTTGGTATTTACCTTCCACTTATCACCACAAACTGTGCCGTTTTAGGCGTCGTCCAAGGTAACACCGACCAAGGTTTAACATTCTTAAATGCTCTTGCTAATGGCGTTGGAACCTCACTTGGATTCCTCGTTGTTATTGTTGTCTTTAGTTGTATCCGCGTTCGTTTAGAAAGCGCAAATACACCAAAGGCTTTCAAGGGTTTACCAATTGCTTTAATCACTGCCGCGATTATGGCAATTGCTTTTATGGGTTTACAAGGATTATTCTCCGGAATTAAGTTATGAGCCAAACTGAATACTTAATTATCGCGATCGTGATTCTTGTAATTCTTGCGGTTACATTCATCGTTTCCTTTGTTCTTTATCAAAGAACACCGAAACCAAAAGGATGTGAAGATTTAAAACCTAGCGATGAAAAATGTGCTGGGTGCACAAACGATGCTTGTGCTTTCTATAAAGAAAAAGATAGTGTCGAATCAATAGAGAAAAAGGAGGAAAAATAGTCTATGGAAATCTTGTGGGCTGTACTAATTCTACTTGGATTAGGTCTCCTTTTAGGTCTTGGTCTAGCAATCGCAGAAAAGATTCTACACGTTAAAGAAGATGAACGAATTGAGGAAGTCGCTAAACGTCTTCCTAATTATAACTGTGGTTCATGTGGATACGCCGGATGTAAAGGTATGGCCGAGGCCATCGTTAATGGCGATGAAGAAAACCTTCGTAAATGTAAGCCTGGTAAAGAGGAACAAAACTTTAAACCGATTATCGAATATCTTGATCAACATCCAAATGAGGATGGTTCAAAAGTAAAAGTTCACTTATAAATGAAAAAAATATTTCTACCATTATTATTTTGTTTAACCCTTGTTTCCTGTTCTAGTCGAATGGTTGAAAATAAGGATTTTTTCTATGCATACGACACATATGTTGATATTAAAACTTATCAAGGTTCTGCAGAAGATATCCAAGAATTGCGTGGAATTTTAGAAACATTTAGTAAGGAAACAAACAACTATCAAACAAGCGATATTAATAGTGTTTCAACAATCAATGGAAGTAATTCTGAAATCCCGGTTGGCGATAACCTCTATGGTTGTTTAAAACAAGCAGACGCGTTAACTCAAGAACTTGATACCTATTTTTCCATGTATATTGGTTCTCTATCAAAAATATGGAAAGAAACTTTATCAACAGGAATTCTACCTGACACTACAACAATAGATGCTGAATTAACCAAAGCAAGAAACACATCTTTAACATTTGATGATGTAAATCAAAAAGTAACTAGAACCGGATCGGGCGAGATTGATTTGGGCGCAATTGCAAAGGGTTATGCGTTAGATATTGCTAAGAATCATTTTAAAAACAAGAACATTTCTAATTACATTGTTGATGCGGGATCATCAAGTATTCTTCTTGGTGAAAAAGTTACAGACGACGGTTTATTTACAATCAAGATTAAAAACTTATCTGAAACATACATAAAAGCTAAAAATGTTTGTATCTCAACATCTTCTATTTCGGAACAATACAAAGTAATTGATGGTGTTCGCTACTCGCACATCGTCTCTCCAGAAAACGGGGATGCAAGGCCGATAAATGAAGCTGTTATTGTTCTATCTGAACAAGGCGCTTTAGGCGATGCCTTATCAACATCAATGATGATGATGTCCACCACCGAAGTTGTTTCCATTGAAAATGAATTCCACGTGAAAGCTCTTGTGATTCGTGATCGCAAAATTGAATACGTTAATAAAGATATTGAACTATTTCACTAATGGATAAAAAGAAATTAAGGAACGATCTTTTATTAATTGTGTCGCTACTTGTAGCGGCTATTATTGCTTTAATTGTTATTTTAACAAGAAAAACAGATAAACCTTTAGTCGCAAGGGTTTATGTTTCTGATGCGATTGTTGAAACAATCGATCTTTCCGATAAAACGGAACGAGATTACACAATTAAGGGTAAGAACGGCGAATTGGTCATTCATGTTCATGATGGAAAGATCAAAGTCAGTAAATCAAACTGCCCACACCAAGACTGTGTTAACCAGGGTGAAGTTAGTGACATTAATCACCCAATCATTTGTGCGTATAACGAGGTTTATATCGTAATTAATGGCGATGCCAATTATGACGTGGAGATTTAATGATGAAAGAATCAAAATTTAACGTTCATAAAATGACTGTTCTAGCAATACTAACAGCTGGAGCAATTGTTATTGGCATTTTAGAATCGCTCATTCCATCAATTGGAATACCAGGGGTTAAACTAGGACTTTCTAATATCGTCATTTTAGTTGTTCTTTATGAGTTAGGAATCTGGGAAGCACTACTAGTTAGTCTGTCTAGAGTTCTAATTGTTTCACTTGTGAGAGGAACATTCCTTTCGATGGGTTTTGTGATGTCACTAAGTGGGGCTCTACTTTCTCTTGGCATGATGATTCTTTTCTTCTTACTCATTAGAAAGTTCTCCATTATAGGTATAAGTGTTATTGGCGCATTATTCCATGTCTTTGGTCAGATTGCTGTAGCAATGATTTATTTATCTACTACTTATGTCCTTTACTATCTACCAATTATTGCTTTATCAGCAATCATTACTGGTGTTATTGTTGGGGTTTCCGCTCAACTAATAATTAATACAAAAGTCATATCAAAACAAAAAGAAAAATATAAATTTTAACCAAGAAATGCTGGTGATTTAAAATAAAAACAGAGGATTAGCTCTGTTTTTTATCCAAGTAGAATTTCTAGAATCATCATAATGATGAATCCAACGGTAAATCCAATTGTGCCAAGATTGGAGTGCCCATCCTGGCTGGCTTCAGGAATCAATTCTTCAACAACGACGTAAACCATCACGCCTGCAGCAAACGCCAAAGTGTATGGAAGAATAACAACAATTAATGATGTTAATCCAAGAGCGATTAATGAAGCGATTGGTTCAACAACACCAGATAATGTTCCTAATCCAAACGCTTTCCATTTCGACATACCTTCTTCTTTTAAAGGTAAAGAGACAATCATTCCTTCAGGTAAATTTTGAATCGCGATACCAATTGCTAATACAAGCATTGCTTGTTCATTAATATTACCATTCATCATTCCTGCAACGACAACACCAACAGCTAAACCTTCAGGAATATTGTGAAGCGTCACAGCTAAAAAGAATTTGAATGTTCTAGAAAGTTTTGGTCTTTTGACACCTTCTTCAGATCCGTGTAAATGGATATGAGGAATAAGGTAATCCAAAAGAAGCATAAATCCAACACCAAGAAGAAAACCAATAGCCGGAACAAACCATTTACGGAAGTCACCCTCTCCATAAGATTCAATTGCTGGTGAAAGTAAAGACCAAAAAGCAGCAGCAATCATTACGCCACTAGCAAATCCCATTAAAGCTTTTTGGATTTTTGGGTTTAATTCTTTCTTTAGAAAGAAAACCATAGCACTACCCAAGGCAGTACCAACAAGGGGAATGAATAAAGATAAGATTACAATAAACGACATTTCAGTATGCTTTCCGTAGAGAGTTTAACACTTTATATGTGTTAAGCAAGGAAAATAAGATTTATTTTGTTTTCTTTAAAACTTCATCAATCCAGTGATTAAAACAAAGCGAAATTAAAATACCAATGAAGATAACACTTCCTCCAGAAGTAAGAAGTGGTACAGCAACGCTGTAAATATCTAAAACAGTTAAAGGAATACCGGCAACAAGAGCTAAAAAACCAATCGCAAAAATAACAACAACAACATTTTTTAGTCTTGTAGCGATTTGTAAACTTCTTTTCTCTTGATCACTCATGTTGTTCTTTCCTTTTTCTTAATACTCGAATAAGTGTTTTATTATCTTCGCTATATTCTTTGGATAATAAATGAATTAGATTCATTTCGATTGATCCATATAAAGCGAAACATCCAAAGAAGATTTCGTATGAGTTATATAACCAATAGATTTCTCCAATGAATGTGTATGGGAATAAGAATACTGTAGCTGACATTAATTTGTTCATGTAAGTATGAACAGAACTAAAGCATCGGAATTTAACAAAGCACACTACATAGGCAACCATATGTAATGTGAATGGAATAAGAATAATGACCCAGTTCCACCACTCTAAAATGCCTAATAGATATGGAAGAATACGAATAGCCATAATTAATTGAAGAGCCCAGTCAGCAACGCTATCGATTACAGATCCGATTCGTGATTCGAGATGAAATCGTCGTGCGATGAAACCATCTAAAGGATCCGTTAACCCAGCAATTCCATAAACAATAAAGAACGCTAGACTCATTGGTTCAATAAAAATGATTGCAATAGCAAGAAGAATTCTTATTGAAGAGAGAATATTTGGAGTCTGACTAAAAATCTTTTTCATTAACAGTGCTTCATAATTATTAAACAAAAAAATATTTTTTTAAATATTTGTCTAAGTAATTATTATAAATTGTCAATCAAAGCAAAGTAAAAAGTGGGACAAGTCTCCTCTTATTTCTGTAATGAATCGCAAGTTTCTTTTACGAGTTTTTGAAGTTCCTCTTTGATATTGAAGTCGATGTGTCTCAATCAATGTTGCTTTAATATATCTTTCCTGAAAGACTTTTCGATGTTCTTTAATTAACTTAGTAATAGTTCCTTTACATACAAGCATTTATTTAACCAGTTATCATAAAAGATTCACGATTCATTGAAAAATTTTGATAATTATCCAAATTTTGCTGGTAATTTTGCAAAATTCTCAAATATTTTAATTTAACAAAAAGAAAAAACTCCACGAAGGAGTTATCTTTGGTGGAGATAACAGGACTTGAACCTGCACGGGTCGCCCCACTAGATCCTAAGTCTAGCGCGTCTGCCAGTTTCGCCATATCTCCAAGTGAGCGATATTATAACACACTTAATTACTTTTTGAATAAAAAGAAAAACGGCTCTTTCGAACCGTTATTTCGGTGCCTTCTATCGGACTTGAACCAACAACCTACCGCTTACAAGGCGGTTGCTCTGCCAATTGAGCTAAGAAGGCAATGTGGTGGGCGCTACTGGTCTCGAACCAGCGACCTCTTCCGTGTGAAGGAAACGCTCTCCCAGCTGAGCTAAGTGCCCATTTTGGGAGTATTTAACGACATTGTCGTTAAGGGTCTCCCTAATAAAATTGCCCGTTGAAGTTTGGGCAACCTTGAATGTAGTTTGGTGGATCTTAATAGACTTGAACTATCGACCTCACCCTTATCAGGGGTGCGCTCTAACCAGCTGAGCTAAAGATCCAAATTTTCTATCGCGCTCTTCAGCGCTTAAATAATATACATTTATTTTTCTGATAGTTCAAGTCTATTTTCTATGAAAATCTATCGTCTTATTTAGAAATGAAAAATGCGTACGCAGGAGCGCACGCATTTTTATAGACAACAATGAATTAACGTTTGGAGAATTGTGGAGCACGACGAGCGGCTTTAAGACCGTATTTCTTACGTTCTTTAGCACGGGCGTCACGAGTGAGCATACCAGCAACTTTTAAAGTCTTGCGATCAACACCGGCCTCTAAAAGAGCACGGGCGATACCAAGACGGATAGCACCAGCTTGTCCACTAAAGCCACCACCTTCGACGAATGCTTCAACATCAAATTTTGCTTTTGTACCAGTTAGTTCAAGAGGTTGGGAGAGGTCCATCACTAAAGTGGCATATGGCATATATTTTTCAACGGCTTCGCCATTAACAATAATTTTGCCTTTACCAGCTTTGATATAGACTCTAGCAACGGATGATTTACGTCTTCCGGTACCATAGTATTTCTTTGCTTCTGCCATAGTAACTTATCTCCTTACTTCTTCCACACGAGCACTTCTGGTTTTTGGGCTTCGTGTTGGTGTTCAGCACCTTTGTAAACAAAGAGCTTTTTGAAAATTTGACGGCCTAATGGGCCTTTTGGTAGCATTCCCCAGATGGAGCGTTCAACCATTTCTTCAGGATAACGTTCAATCATCTCACCAGCAGTTCTGGTGCGAAGACCACCGTTATATCCAGACACATTGTAGTACTTTTTATTTTGTAATTTATTTTTTCCAGAAAGAGCAACCTTTTCGGCGTTGATAATAATGACGTAATCACCGCAATCGACATGTGGAGTGTAGATTGGTTTGTCCTTACCCATTAATTTCACAGCGACAAAGGAGGCAAGACGACCATATGGAATGCCTGTTGCATCAATGACATACCATTTACGTTCGATCTTTTCTGGTTTTGCGATCGTTGTTTGACGTTGCATTTTTAGTACCTCCAATTCATTCAAGCAATAATCTTACCGGGACTATTGATTTGTTGTGCGAGCAAAAGTATACATTTTATATTTATATAAGTCAAAAAATATTTTAGAAACTGAATTTTCTTTTAGAGAATTCAAGGATAAATCATCACGAATTACGTAAATAAATCATGGTCATTTTTAAAAAAGAAAATGACGCGGTTTTTGCGTCATTTTATCTAGGTTTTACAGGTGATTTTAGATTTTAAACACGTTTAATCCGGTTGTTAAGTCTTTCTTACGATTAATCTCAGATTGGGTTAGTCCAATCACACCTTCAAATGTTCCCGAAATACGACAATATGAGAGGTGTCCTCCATAAACATTAAAGTCTTTATCTCCAAAGTTCATATGAAGATGAAGATAGGGCTCTCCGTCCTTTCTAGAAACATTTCCAACGCAGGAGATAATTTCGAAATCTCCTTCGAAACGCTTTGATAGATACTGCTGTTTTTCAACTTCGTATAAACCAACTTCGACGATGTCGGCTGCTCCGATAGCAGTAATAAAACCGCCTTTGAGATTTTCGTCTTTAATAATTTTTAAAAACGAAGACATAACTTCGTCTCCACGATCAAGACGGACAATAATTTTTCCGGGCTCTTTTTTGTATTCCATAATAAAGAAAAAGAGAAGATAAATCTTCTCTTATAACTCAACGTTGTGCGCCACGTTTTGAACATCTTCGAGTTCATCGAGCGCATCAATTAATTCTTCGAATTTTCGTTTGTCTTCTGGATCTTCAATGGTCATCCATTCGTTTGGTTCCATACGGACTTCGGCTTCTTCGAATTCGGTAATGCCCATTTCACCGAGAACTTCTTTTGCTTTTGCAAATGATTCTGGTGTGACATAGACATAGATTGTGTCTTCATCTAATTCAACTTCTTGGACATCGACATCGCCAAGGATTAAGGCTTCTTCGACTTCATCGCGGTTTGTTCCTTTGAATGCCAGAACACCAAGTTGTGTGAAGTTGAAGATGACGCTTCCTAAGTGTCCACCCTTACGGATAACATTTGTACGAACTTCAACAAGAGCACGATTTGGATTATCAGTTAATGTATCAATGATGAGGTAAGAATTACCTGGACCAAAGGCTTCGTATCTTCCTTCGACGTAAGCAACTTGGTCGCCACCTTGTGCTTTCTTAATAGCGCGATCGAATACGTCACGTGGGACGGATTTACCACGATATTTTTCATAAACAGCTCTTAATGCAAGGTTTGTTTTTGGATCTGGAGAACCTTGCTTGGCGGCCATATATGCTTCTTTAGAAGCACGAGCGTATAATGCTGATTTAATTTTTCCAGTACGAGCCATTGCTGCGGCACGAACTTCATGATGTCTACCCATAAGTAATTATCTCCTTTGGCGTTAATTATTATATGCCTATTGGTGTATTTTTCAAAGAAAAGTCACCTAATATTTCACTTCAACAAGGAACAAGCCCTTGCCTTCTGCTTTATATGAAACAACTTTCCTGGTTGTTGTCTCCATTAACTTTTGAACTTCACTAATGGTTAACTTCCCTTTTCCAACTTGGATTAAAGTTCCGACAAGGAAGCGGACCATGTATCTCATAAAACCGTTTCCAGTAAATTGAATGCGAAGGTGTTTGTTCTCTAAAATAAATTTGATTTCATAAATGGTTCGAACAAAGTTATTTTGATCTTCCTCTTTTGTTGTGAAGTTTCTAAAACAATGTTCTCCAACAAAGATTTTTGAACACTTTTTCATTTCTTCAATATCTAAAGGTAAGTCGACGTGCTCTTCATATTTGTAATCGAACGCACTTTCTTCTTTAAGATTGATTCGATATTCATATGTTTTTTGTTTGGCACTTAATCTAGCGTGAAAATCATCTGGAACGACTCGTAAAGACTTGATGCGAACATCTTTTGGAAGGACGCAATTGATTGAATAACGGAATTTTTCTAAATCGCGTTCCTCATCAATATCAAAATGGAACGTTTGACCAAGGGCGTGGACTTCAGCATCAGTTCTTCCACTACCAAAAATGTGTGTTTCAGTGTTGCGAATTCTCGAAATCGCGTTTCCAATGGTTTCTTGAACACTAATTTCGTTTGGTTGATATTGCCACCCAGCATAAGAGGTTCCGTCGTATTCACAAACAGCTAATAATCTCATTTTTTATACCTCCTTGCGTTGGCGGCTCCAAGACCAAAAAGATAGAACAATACCAAGCAACATCCGATAACCAACCATGGTACAAATAACGGTGTTTTGATGGTGAAATTCATAACAGAAAACACAATTGTTGCTGCCATAAACGCACCACAAAGAATAAAAACAAATAAGTCATTTACCGAGAATCTTAATTTGTGATATGTTGTTCTTTTTGCTTTTGGATCATAACCACGAGCTTCCATACTATCAGCCAGTTCTTCTGCTCGTTGGAAACTTGCAATGAATAAAGGAATTATTAGTGAAATAATCGCTTTAAATCTTGATGAAATTTTTCCGTGTTTAAAGTCTACACCTCGGCTTGTTTGCGCCTTCATAATTCGTTCAACTTCATTTAGCAAAGTTGGAATAAAACGAAGGGCAATTGAAATGGTCATGGCGATTTCGTGGGTTGGGAATTTAATCACTTTCAAAGGTTTCATAAACCACTCCAATGCATAGGTTAAATCAAGTGGTTTTGTCGATGTGGTAAGAATCATTGTTAGACTCACCATCAGGAATAATCTGATGATGATTTTTAGTGATTGGAAAATCGACTCCCAATAAATGTCTAGTGATCCAATAGAGAAGGCAATGATTTCGGCGTTATTTGGCTTAATAAGGATGTTAATTAATAATAAGAAAATAATCAGGAACCACATCGCTCTTAAAGATTTAAATAAAAGCCTAAAGCTGGTGTTTGAAATAAGAGCAAGAAGGAAAATAAACAATCCCAAAATTCCTGCCATAATAAAGGTCATTTCCCACGTCGAATAGGAAATAAATATAGCAACCATTAATAAAATTAATGAAATAATCTTAACACGAGGGTCGAGGCTATGAATAAAGGTATCGCGAGGAACGTATCTTCCAAGAGTAATATTGCTCATTTTGAAGTCCTCCTCTGCTTAACAATCTCATCAACCAAATCATCAATAAAAGCAATCTTTTGAAGATCAAATTTATATCCTTTATTTTCCAAACCTTGAATAAGTTTTGTAACAAGTGGAGTCTCTAAAGAATATTCATCGACACTGCGATTAAAAAGTTCGTGTGGACCTCCTTGATAAACGACCTTTCCGTGGTCCATAACAATGACGTCTGAAGCATAGCCATAAACAAGATTCATATCGTGTGTCACAAGTACAACCGTTGTGCCCTGTTCATGAAGTTGTTTAAAGAGCAACATCATCTCTTTGACACCGCGCGGATCTAGTCCAACGGTTGGCTCGTCTAAAACAATAACTTCTGGCTGCATTGCCATAATACCAGCGATCGCTACACGACGCCGTTCACCGCCACTTAAATCAAATGGGGATTTTTTGAAGAACGATTCTCCAATGCCGACTTTGAGAAGACTTTCATGAGCAATTTTGAGTGCTTCTTCTTTCTTAACTCCAAAGTTCATCGGGCCAAAAGCAACATCTTCTTCAACAGTATTTTCAAACAATTGATATTCAGAGAATTGGAAGACAATTCCGACTTTTTGACGTAGAGGTTTTAATTTTTTTGTTCTTTCTTTTTTGTTGCTAGAAACAACGAAATCACCAGCAAAAACCGAACCTTTTGACGGAATAAGCAGTCCATTTAATTGTTGAATTAGCGTAGATTTTCCACATCCAGTGTGTCCAACTATACATGTGAAAGATTTTTCTTTAATCTCACAATCAATATCGTTCAGAGCCTGAAAAAGATATGGGGCTTTTGTTCCATAGAAGAAATCAACGTGGTTAAACTTTAGCTTCATAAGTTTTTCACCACCTCTTCTAAAGAAGATCCTTCAATCTTAACGCCTTTTGCTTCAAGCTTGTTTTTTAATAAAACTACAAAAGGTATATCTAATCCAATTTCTTGTAATTTCTTTTGGTCTTTTAAAACTTCTGCTGGTTTTCCTTGGAAAACAACTTTTCCATCATTAAAAGCGATAACTTCATCAGCTTGATAGGCTTCTTCAATATCATGAGTAATAGAAAGAATTGTCATTCCAGGATTTTCTTTTTTCATTTTGAGAATTGTTTCACGAATTTCTTTCTTTCCTTTTGGGTCCAACATCGCAGTAGCTTCATCAAAGATAACGATTTCAGGATTCATCGAAAGAACGCCAGCAATTGCTACTCTTTGTTTTTGCCCACCTGATAAGTTTTCTGGTTCTTTATCCAAGAACTCAACCATATTCACTTTTTTGGCGTATTCGTTAATAATCTCATCCATGTTCTCGCGCTTTACGCAACGATTCTCAAGCCCAAAGGCCAAATCATCGCGCACGGTTGCACCAACGAATTGGTTGTCTGGGTTTTGGAAAACAATACCCATTCTATTTCGAAGTTCGTGAATGGTTTTTCGATTTAAATCAATACCGAATTCTTTAATTGAATTTTCATTTGGTTCAAGAAGACCCATTAAAAGTTTGGCAAATGTAGATTTGCCTGAACCGTTATGGCCAATAATCGTAACATATTTTCCTGCTTCAATGCTAAAAGAGACGTCGTTTATCGCGACGTCCGTTTCGTTGTATTTGTATGAGAGATGATTGATTTCAATGATTTTCATTAAAACTCTAGTTTTGGAACTCTTCCTTTGTATTGTCTCGTTTTGACTCCAGCGAGTTCAAGCATTAATGCACTAGCTTTTGTCTCGGTAGTATTTGCATACTTGTTTTCTAAATAAACAACTTCTTTAATTCCCTTTTGAATAATAGCTTTTGTACATTCATTACATGGGAATAAAGTGACATAAAGAGTGCAACCTTTTAAAGCAGCTCCATCTCTTGTGTTTAAAATTGCGTTAAATTCAGCGTGACAAACATACAGATATTTCGAATCTAGATCAGCACCTTTATTCCAAGATAAGTGGTCTTCGTCACAACCGGTTGGCATACCATTGTATCCGTTTGAAACAATCTTGTGATCCGGATCAACAATACATGCACCAACTTTAGTGTTTGGGTCTTTACTTCTTTGGGCACTTAAAAGAGCCATACCCATAAAGTATTCGTCCCATGAAATATTTGCTTTGTGTTCCATAGTAGTTATTCCTCGAGTTGCGTAAATTATACATTATTTACGCCTAACTACAAATATATTTAATAAATTAAACAACGAAAATGGTAATAATGCAGCCAATCATCAACAAAAGTATAATTCCGCAAAAAATCAACCACTTCCAAGGAGCAGAGGTTTTTTCCACTAGTGGCTCGTTTTCGTCAGCAACTTCGAGCTTTGGATATTTTTGTCTGGTTTCTTTTTCTTCCATGTCATTTCACCACTTTCTTAAAAAGAACTCCGAGAAGACTTACAACAAATGTATTTAAAGGTATATCAATAAAGAAAACCACGGCTTGTGAGAAAAACACGAACAAGAAGTCTACTCCAAAGAACAAAACCTTAACAATCGTGTTTAGAATAAGCATCACAATTAATTCAGTAACAACACATGCAACAGCAATTGGGTAGGAGTTAATCACATCATCTCCATATTTCTTTTCCAAATGTCTATTAATGAAATAAATCGCAATAACTGTTCCAATTGATAACACCCAAGACAAAGAAATAATTAGTGCCTTATGCCAAGTCAAAAATTCATATGTTTTTCCAAACAAAATTATGGATGAATTTAAGCTCATAAAAATGGTCACAAAAACACATAAACAACCAAGAATTGCGGTGATTATTGAGAAATAGAAAGTATTTTTCTTAAACATTTTTGCAAGTTTAATAATAAAATATGGAAGTAAACCAAGAAGGCCATAAACGACGGTAAATAACGGGTTAATTGAGTAGCCCAACGCATTAGGAAAAAGAACAATTCCAAGAATGTCAGAGGCTGCACCAACAACCAAACCATATATTGGCCCAATAAAGATTGATGTAAAAATAATTAAGGCTGGTCCAATCGAAATACGAACAAAAGGAATGATAGGAACATTTTGGATTGATAGTAGTCTTGTGCAAATGATTGTTAAAGCAAGAATAAGAGCTGATAAAGTAATTTGACGAACGACATTATTTTTCATTTTTCATCGCTCCTCTCACAAGACCAGCAAAATATAAAGATCCCGTTACAAGAATTAAGTCGTCAGGATATTTTTCTTCTAATTCTTTTATATATCCTACGTAATCGTGGACAAATTTGTAGTCACCTAAATATAGAAAATATTCGTCTTCGGTTCTTGCTCTTTTGTGTTCAAATGTTGTTAAAACAACATCATTAGAAATCGAACCGAGCGAAATTAACATTTGATCAATGTTTTTATCCCTAAATGCAGCAAAGACAACATGAATAGGACGTGTTTCAACTTTTCCTAATGTTTCAATTAAGGATTTCATTGCTTCAGGATTGTGTGCGCCATCCACCATGACATTCTTTTTAACATATTCGAAACGGCATGGAAGTGGGTTCGCTTTTAATCCTTTTCTAATAGATTCTTCGCTAACCGCAAATTTGTCTTGGAGCATTTTTACTGCTTCAACGGCTATTGATGCGTTCTTAATTTGATAAGTTGCCGAAGTAGAAAGCTCTAAAGCCTTGTAAGGACGATAATCAAATGTGACTTTATCTGCTCCAATAACCTCATTGTGATAGTCATCAACAATAACAATATTTGATTCAGTTTCCTTTGCTCTTTGCCGAATCGCAAACATTGCAGTTTCTTCAAGTTTTCCAAGCAAAACCGGGATATCTCTCTTAATAATTCCTGCTTTATTGTCAGCAATTTCAGAAACTGATTTACCCAGATAAGCAGTATGTTCAAGAGAAACAGAGGTGATAATTGAAAGACAAGGAATAAAGATGTTTGTGGCATCAATATAGCCACCCATTCCAACCTCAATAATGGCGATATCAAGATGCAAATTTTTAAAATATGTGAAAGCTAAAACAGTCTGCATTTCGAAGGTAGATAAATCATATTTTTCGAACCCATTTTCTAGTGAATTAAATAATGATAAATATTCGCTTTCTGAAATCTCTTTTTCATTTGCTTGAATCATCTCAAAAAGTGTTGTTGTAGAGGGAGAAGAAAATAGTCCAACTTTGTATCCTTGAGCCAAATATATCTCATAGAGATACTTTGCTGTAGAACCCTTCCCATTTGTACCAGTGATGTGGATTGATGGAATATTAAAAATAAATCCCGTTTTCTTGAGATATTTATCATAATTTTCTCTTGAATAAGTCGGTACTGCTTTAACTAAAAAATACTTCTCTAATTCAGCGATGCTATTCATAGTCTTTTGTAAGTGATTTTTTAGCCTTATCCATCGCTCGTTCATCATCGCGTTTTTTGATGACTTCACGTTTATCAAATTTCTTTTTACCTTTACCCAAGGCTATCTCGATTTTAAGAATACCTTTTTTCATGTAGACCTTGGTTGGAACAATAGTCATAGCTTTTTCTTTGGCCTTTTGTTCCATTTTGAGAATTTGTTTTTTATGTAATAAAAGTTTTCTGGTGCGACGTGGTTCGTGGTTGAACATATTGCCTTGTTTATAAGGGGCAATATACATGTTAATGAGATAAGCTTCTTGGTTACGAATCACAACATAAGTGTCCATCAATGATGCACCATTTTGACGAATCGATTTAATCTCGCTGCCCTTGAGTTCAACACCGCATTCTAAAAAATCTTCAAGAAAATAGTTGAAGTAGGCTTTGGAATTTTTCGTGATTAAATCGTTGTTGTGATTCATAAAAATTGCTCCACCATAATCAAGATTATGAACTAAACAGTTTAAAAACAAAAGATTTTTTGGTTTGATGTTCACTTGTAAACATCATTTTGATTTCTTTTGTGGAGAAAATATTGTCATTGAATTATACTACATTCAATGGCATTTGAGACATTAACATTTACCGATAAATCCTCAGAGCATTTTTATTACTTTGTTGATCGATTTACTTTATCAACAAAAAGAGATTTGTTTAATGCGGTCTTTTTTGTGCCAACTGACAATGATGAAGAAGAACCAAAAGTTACTCTAGATATTCCAGAGGACTTAGCTTTATTCCGTTTTAAAGTTCACGTAGAGAACTATGGAACATATATGTTCTTCTTTGAAAGAGATGCTTTCAACAATGGCAAAGATGAATTTATCGAAAAAGTTAAAAACCTAAAAAATATTCAAAATAACGACGCGTTAAAGGTTGAGAAGTTATTAAACAATGTCTGCAAAATGAAACCAGAACTTATCGGCTTCTATGATGAAAGAGAAGACGACATTTCCTTTGCAGAATTACGTAAACCGTTCTTAAAAGAACACATCAAATGCAAAGTCATTATCTTTAGAAAAATAGAACTTGATCAAGGTTCTCCAAAACCAAAGAAAGAAAATTCTTTCGTAAATGATATCAAACTCGTTGCTCACGGAACCAAGAAAGCTGCTCATGGCATTAAGGTTGGTGCCATTGCCATAGCAAAGGCTTGTAAATGGACTTGGAATAAAGTTCTTAAACCAGCTGGAAGAGGGATTAAAAAAGTTACATTTGCAACAGGACGATTTATTAAGCGTTGTGCTCTCGGGGTAGCTTCTGCAGCATGTGCGATTGGTAGAGGTTTTGTTTGGTTCTATTACAAGGTAATTAAACCAATTATTTATTCAGTTGCATTGGCGTTTGTCTATATCGGAAGAGGCCTAAAGAAAGTCTTTGTTCCATTAGGAAAACTTATATCCAAATTCTTTAAATGGCTTGGACGCGGCATTTCAAAAGCGTTCCCAAAATTGCTTCCTGCCCTTGGTCGATTCTTTAAGAAAGTCGGACACGGAATTAAGGTGGCCGCCATTCATGTTTGGGCGTGGCTCAAACGTTTCGGAATTGTTCTTGGTGGTTTCTTTAAAGCATTGGGAATTGCCATTTGGAAAGCGATTAAATTCCTGGCAAAATGGGCTTGGATTGGTCTTAAAGCTCTTGGAAGAGTTCTTTGGAAAGGTCTTAAAATTCTCGGTAAATACCTTTGGATCTTCCTTAAATGGTTGGGTAAATGGCTTGGCCGATTCTTCGTCTGGCTTGGTAAGAAACTCAAAAAGTTCTTCATTATGGTTGGTCATGGAATTAAGCACCTTCCAAAATATCTTCAATGGAAGAGTGATTATAGTTTCTATGTCATCTTCACCATTCTCTTTGCGTTCGCACTTCTTTGTGGAAACGTATGGGCGCTTAATGGGGATGGTTTATCCGTATTCTTCTATGTGATGACTGGATTATTCCTTCTTATATGCGTGTACGCTACATATATAGAAAGAAAAGACCACAAAGACTGGAAGATTACAGCAAAGAACACTATCACGCCAAACTTAGCCATATTCCTTGGATTAACAGCTGGTATTATTAGTTCATATTTCACTGCAAAAGCGATTGTCAAAATACCAGAAGGAAAAACAATCGACTTTGGTCTTGCGTTATGGATCACAATCGGTGCTTCTGCATTTTTATTAATCCTTCTGAATTTTACACCGTTTATTATTCATAAAGTTAAAGAAAGTCAGGACGCTAAAGAGAAAGCTGAAAAACAAAAACAACCAGCAAAACCCCAACAAAACACGGAAATTGCTGGAGAAAATAAAGAACTTCAAAACGACGGGGGAGAACATCAATGAAGAAACTTTTAAAAACATTTTTCCTTGGCATTTTAGCCGGGTTTGCGATTGGTCTAGGATCATTTGCGTTTGTAATGTGCAAAGCGGCCGGATCACATATTGTCGGCTCATTTGCTTTCTCAATTGGATTACTCTTAGTTTGTTTCCTTGGGTTAAATCTCTACACAGGCAAAATTGGTTTCGCAATTGATGGACCCAAAGAGAACATTATTAATCTGGCCCCTATCTATGTTGGAAATATTGTTGGTGCCGTTCTCTCTGGTTATCTCTTCTTCTTTGCAACCAAAAACATCCAAAGTGTGGTTGATTCAATTGATGGGGTTGTTGCTGCAAGAGTAATTGGATATGCTGATCCATGGTATCGTTGCTTAATTATGTCGTCTCTTTGTGGAATATTTGTCTTCCTTGCAGTCTATGGATATAAGAAATTCCAAAACCAAGGCATGAAGGCATTCGCCATTATTATGTGCGTGTTTATCTTTGTTGTAACAGGTATGGAACACACAATTGCTAACATGGTTTATTTTTCATTTGGAAATGCCTGGTCTTGGAATGCTGTATTAAATATCTTGATTACAACCGTTGGTAACTCGCTTGGTGCAATCCTTGCTTATCTATCAATTAAAGTTGTCCAAAAATAGCTTAAACTTACAAAAAAGAAAAAGAACCGCACGGTTCTTTTCGTTTTCATTTATTTATTTTACTTTTCTTCGTCGAATAAAGAAGTATCCGCCTACAGCTGATAGACCAATTATTGAACCGATCACAATAAGAATTGTTCCATTATTCCAAGTTACAGTTTCAAAAACATTTAAGACTGGGTTCTTTGATATTACATAGTCATCTGCAGAAGGACTAATTGTTTTGCCTAAGTGAGCAGCCCACGCTAATAAACGTTCTCTCGCTGTTGAAATGACATAGTCATCGCTTGTCATAAATGTCACACGACCGTCTTTTGTCATATTTTCAAAATATCCTTTAACTGTAGCAAATTTTGTTGTGCATTGATTATTTGTGTCTTCATACATAATGTAATTTGCAACAGCTTCAGGAGTATCGCTTCCATAAAATCCTAGAACAATCGAAGAAATATTGCTGTATGAGCTTGATGTAGATTCGTAAGAGATTTTTACAAAGTAATAGTTATTAGTATTGAAATTTGCGCTTGATGTTAATGTCCACGATGACCCGTTTGTACTCACATAAATTTTTCCATCGTTTCTAGCACCACTCTTCTGAGTAAATGATGCCGAGGTTAACTTCTTGCTAAAGGCACTTGTGTTTTGTATTGAACCAATACCTTTTCCAAAAGAAAGGTAATATGTTGAGTTCGTATTGTAGGCATATGCATTTGTAGTAACGGTAAAAGCTATTCCTCCAATAGTTACATTAGTATTGCTTGCTGTTCCTGAACTTTTAGAAAGATCAGACGAACCAAAGTCGGAACTTGAAATTGTTGTGTTTGTATTTGATGGGGCAGCATAAGCGTTTCTTGAGACATTTACATTAAACAAATAATTCTGCCCAAAATAACTTATTGATAATTGTTTTTGTGTAGAGGATCCACCGCTATTAGCATCGCTATATTTAAATTGATAACCATCGTTGTTAAATGTGTAATCAGTTACAACTTCTTGCTTTCCACTAATATGCGTTACGGTAACAGTTAAATCGCTCTTGGAGATAGTTTCTCCTGGATGATAACTTTTGCTCGACGAAACTGAGACGTTTGAGATAGTGTCTTCGACAATTGTCAGCGTTAAAGTTGTTGTTAAAGGAGTTGCGGATGTACTTAAAGAACCGGTATAGGTAATTGTTAATTGGTTAGAACCAGCAGAAGAAGAATTAAATCCCGTAATCGAATAATTACTAGAGCTTAATACAGCATCTGGATATTTGCTTGAATCAGTAAATGAAGCAGTAACAGATATCGAACTTTCATTAAGTTCATCACCAATGTAAATTGTTCCTCCAGAATAAGAAGCACTTAAAGTATCAACTATTTTGTCAGATAAATCTTGAACCTCGTATGTAACGGAAACCTGATTACACCAGAATGAATTAGCTGTTGATGTTAATGTAATAACTATGTTACCTTCACACTCAAATGAGCCGGAAAACAAGGTGTAAGATTTATAAGAGCTTGTAAGATCACTACTTGAGTATGTTGTTTTAGAAAGAGAAATGGAACTACCAGCATTTGTAATAGATACTGTACCAGAACCACTTGAACTATTTTTATGAAGTTGGGCTGTAATAGATGTAATAACACAGTCCGAGTACCCTGAAATAGTCCATAACTCGCGCTTGCCACTAGTCATTTGGTCACTACTGTTTGAACCATTATTATTGTATGAAACAGAACTTCCCTCGGGGTAATCTCCGGCAATTGTGGCAGATGTTTTTGTTGAAACACTAAATGTTGTTGTTCCAGTTATTGGAGCTGTAATAGTTACAGAGCACGATGCTTGATAGCCGCCATCAACAGTTGTTGCTGTGATTATTGCGCTACCAGCAGAAACCCCAGTTACAACGCCATTATTGACGGTTGCTACGCCAGTATTACTACTTGACCAGTTTAAACTCTTATTTGTCGCGTTATTTGGAGAAACAGTTGCGGTTAATGTTTCACTACCTCCGACAGTAATCGATGTTGAATTTTTGTTAAGAGTTACGCCGGTTACATGAACAGTTGAGTCTGTTACTGTTATAGCACATGTTCCATTCTTTGTTCCATCAGCTTGAGAAGTTGCTGTAATAGTTGCATTACCTGTTGCTTTAGCAGTTACGACACCAGTAGATGATACTGTTGCAATACTTGTATTGCTACTGGACCAAGTGACTGCTTGAGAAGGATTGTTAGTTCCATGAACGGTTGCACTTAAAGTTCCAGTTTTAGTTCCATTCAGGTCTAAACTTAATGATGACGGTGAAATACTAACAGAGGAGACGGTTGGAGATGCGGCTGCTTTTGTAACAGTTACATCAATACCTGCATATACCGAATCATCAATAGTAGATGTAATATAAACAAAATCTTCTCCCTCTCCAATTGCAGTAATCTTTCCAGATGAGCTTACTGAAACAACATTATTCGTTCCGCTATCAGTTGAAAATGTTACAGTTTTATCAAAAGTTCCAACGCCGTTAACTGTCCAATCCAAATCCAAAGTATCACCAACTTCCAGCTCTAATTCGTCATTAATTACCTCAGGGTTATTAACAACAATATTTGTTGGCCCGACAGACTCAACACCCAAAAACTTATCAATATTTAATCGACCGTTTCCTGCCCAAGCAGGACTACCGGAAATAGCATCACAAGAAGCATATAAGGCGCTTTCAATCTCAGCTGGCGTTGCGCTTGGATTTTGCTGCTTATAAAGAGCGATTGCGGCTGTAACGATTGGAGCAGAGAAAGAAGTCCCACTATTTTTTCTATAAGCAGAGCTTGTCACTTTGTCTGCAACATACACTGTTCCAGGTGCAACAAGATCTATTCCATATGTGTTCGAGTAACCAGCTTTTATATAAGTAGATGATTCAGCAAGTGAACCAACAGAAATTACATGATCATTGTTGGCTGGATATGATGGTTCGCTGGTGTTGTAGTTTCCGGCGGCTGCAACAAGCGTAATTCCAGCGTTATAACAGCTATTAATATAGTTTGTTAATTGGGTTGAACAATTTTTTGAAGCAGACATTGTTGATCCGTTGTATGTCACATCGTGTTCATAGGCCTGGAAGGACATATTAATGACATCTATTCCTTCGGAAATACAATAGCTTAGCGCACTATTAATTGCGGTCCATTCATAACCGTTATTTGTGTTTGTTACTTTGTAAATATATAACTCAACATTTGGAGCAATACCGGCGCAACCCAAAGCATTAATTTGGCTAGCAATTACAGAAGCCACATTTGTGCCATGACCTAATGAATCAACTATTTTAGATTGATAACCCGAACTAAACTGATAATAAAGCCAACCACCAGATGTATTATCAATGGTTCTAGAATTGCCTTGAATAATTTGGTTACCATTAGTGTCAGCAAAATCTTCATGCGTGTAGTTAAGACCGCTATCAATAACTGCAACTTTTACGGAATCACCGCGATATTCTTGAGGTGCATTATTAAACCCCATTGTAGAGAATGTGTAACTGTTTTGTGTCGAATAATTAGGCTCGTTTGTAATGTCGGTTGAATAATCAGCCGCATAAAACATTGGACCTTCCTCACCCGTATCTTCGCAAATAAAAACTCCTCCATCATTATCTGGTTTTGAACTTGATTCAGAAGCAGAACCCATTAAAAGTCCACTTGATAGAAGCAGAGCAGATATAGCTAAGAGGATCTTATTCTTTTTCATGGTTAGCCGCATCAAACTTTATGCTTTTAATATTCTACACACATACACATAAAATTCCCACATCGAAAAATTTTGGGATAAAATCCACAAAATGTTTCGTTGGAGTTTTGCTATAAAATCACCTGCAAATCCAAAATAAATTAAAAAGAAGCACCTCTGTGAGATGCTTCTTAAATATTGATAATATCGATTAAAGTTTAATGTCTTCCACCTTACATTTACGTCCTGGTTTAATTGTAATCTTACCCGGAGTAATAGCACCAACTGGACAGACATGTCCGCAAAGGAGACAACCGACGCACTTATCGGTATTGCAGCTTGGTTCACGTTTTTCAGCGTTCCATTCAATGGCTTGGTGACCACCATCATAACAGGAAATATAGCAACGTCCACACTTGATACATTTATCAAGATCAATGTTTGGACGGACAATGTAGTCACGGTTAAGGTTTTCTGCCGGAATGATGTTCTTATTGGCTTTGCCAACAAGTTCATGAAGTGAATCAACACCTTGTTCAACCATGTAGTGCTCAAGACCGTTTTTCATATCTTCCACAACACGATAACCATATTGCATAATGGCTGTTGTAACTTGGAGAGTTGTTGCACCGACTAAGATAAACTCAGCAGCGTCTTCCCACGTTTCAATTCCACCAATACCAGAGATTTCGAGGTTTTCAAGGCCTTCTGCTTGTCTCATTTGTTGAATGAAACGAAGGGCAACTGGTTTAACGGCTTTACCGGAGTAACCGGAAATAGCGGATTTGCCATCGACAATTGGTAAACCAACTTTCTTATCAAGATCGATATTACAAATTGATTTGATTGTGTTAATGGCAGCAATACCATCAGCTCCACCTTCTAAACAGGCTTTGGCTACTGGAACCATATCGGTGATGTTTGGTGTCATTTTAGCCATCATTGGAAGTTTACTTCCACGTTTGACGGCTTGGCAGTATTTCTTACAAAGTTCGGCGTTTGTACCAACATCACTACCCATGGCATGAGAAGTCATTTGTGGACAGGATAAGTTCATTTCGATCATATCTGCACCAGCTTCTTCAACCATGCGAGCTAGGTCTTCCCAAGTCTTTTCATCATTACCCATAATAGAGGCAATTAAGACTTGATTTGGGAATTCTTTTTTAAGTTTACGTAAATCGCGTAAGTTTTCTTCTAAAGAGTGTTCAGCGATTTGTTCCATGTTCTTGAAGCCAACAAATGGAGTAGATTCCTTGTTGAGCTTATCGAAACGTGGAGAAACTTCATCAATAAAGTATGATTTTGGGCCGATTGTCTTAAAGACAACACCACCCCAACCAACTTCATATGCTTTCTTACACATGTCGTAGCAGTTTCCGACTGGCGAAGAGGATAAGCAGAATGGGTTTGGGAATTTCACACCTAAGAAGGTGACTGATAAATCTTTATGTACCATTTTATTTACCTCCTAACGCAGCATGGACATACAAGGCAACTTCTTTACCTGTACGAACACCGCCAACAACTGTTTTATCATATGCACTATGTGCAATATCGCCACAAACAAAGACTTTTGGATCTTTGGTGTAGTATGGCTTTCCTTCATTGACTTCACCTTTAACGAGTTCAATTCCGAGTCCTTTAACTTCTGGGTATTGTCCAACAGCAAGAACGACTAAATCTGCTTCAACTTTAATTTCAGCTTTTATTTCGCGGTGAGCAAATGTGACAACATTTCCTTCAACCTTGCTTGGGACATAACCGTCAACGATGGTAACACCCATTTTTTGAGCGCCTTCAAGTTCTTTCTTGCTGGCTTTGAATTCTTTAAATTGTTCGTAGACAACATCAGTCACGTGTTCAACACCTAAAAGTTTAAGTGTAGTAACAACGTCCATAGCAACGTCACCACCACCAACGACTAAGACGTTGGCTGGAACTTTAACAGCTCCGCCTTTTGCTTTGACTTCTCTTAAAAAATCAACAGCAGAAATTACATATTTGTTGTTTTCGAATGCTGGAAGCATCTTACCATAGGAATATCCTGGGGCAAGAACAACAGCGTCATGTTTCTTTTTAAGATCTTCGACAGAAACCTTTTTACCAACTTCAACTCCAGTATGGAATTTCACTCCGAGATCTTCAATGCGTTTAATTTCGACATCAACGACTCTGTTTGGTAAACGATATTCTGGGATGAGTCTAAGCATACCGCCTAAGACTTTTTCTTTTTCGTAAACATGGACTTCATATCCAAGTTTATTGAAGCTTACAGCAGCTTGAAGAGCAGCTGGACCAGAGCCGACAAGAGCAACAGATTTACCATTTTTCTTACCGGCTTCTAAGATTTTCATCTTATTAGCTTCTTCGAAGTCTGTCACATAACGTTGAATACGACCAATGTCAATTGGTTTATCGATTCCGCTACGTGAGCAACCTTTTTGGCAATATTTTTCGGTTGGACAAACGCGAGCACAAATTGAACCTAATGCGTTGTTTTCACGAATTGTTTCAGCCGCACCTTTGAAGTTACGGAAGCGAACTGAACGAATGAATTTGTCCGGATTAGTGCCAGCCGGACATGCTTTCGAACATGGTGCATCATGACAAAGAAGGCAGCGAGCTGCTTCTTCGCAAACGTTTAATGGAGAAAATCCAGGTTCGAAATCTTTTTTGTAATTTGAATCCATATGAAAATTCCTTTCGCTTATATTTTAACAAATATGATTCTGTTTTAAATTTAGTTTTTAAACAAAAAAGAAATCCGATTATTTCGGATTCCTTAAATCGCCTGCAAATCTCCATTATTTTCGCCAATCCTCTGGTTTTTTAATCGTTTCCAATTTTTTTATTGTGTGGTGTGTATATGAGTATTTAGATACTTCGTTTCCATCAATTGTTTCGTATTTTTGTGTGTTGAAATTTTTTCTTGTACACAAGTCTGTGACAAATCCGTTTAAAAATTCATAACGAGAATTATTGTACAAAGAAGACAAAACCAATGCATTTCTAAAATATTTCCCATACTTAGAAATTGTTTCGAAATTTATAGTTAAATTGTTCTGTTTTGCAAGGAAATAAAGAAACACAGAAGTTGTCCTAGAATTCCCCTCTCTAAATGGATGAATATGCCAAAACTCTGAAATAAAGTAGCAAATTTTATCAACCAATTCCTTAGCGCTTAACGTTTTAAAATTGTACTTTTTATATTCCCCATCCAACTCCGTGAGTGCTGTTTTAATATAACTTGCAAAAACATAGTCAATTGAAGAACCACCCAAAATTAGTTCTGACTTATATATATCGATCGATCTCGGTTTTCCGGCCCATTCGAAAATGCCTGAAAATAAGGTTTTATGTATTAACAGAACATCAAAGATTGAATCGATATGGAAATTGCTTCGAACCAAGTTATTAAAACCAAGCAAAAAATAATCTGCTTCAATATGCTCCAATTCATCTTCGTCTTGAATGTCGAAGCAATTTTTTAAAACTTTAGTTCCTGGATAAACATATGGATCAATCATCTATTTGTGCAACCTCCCAATTGCAAATTGAGCTGTTTCATAATCGATCTGACCCGTCGCATACAATCGTACGATCCTTTTAGCCTCTTCAGACGGGGCAACACCATCAATTTGAGCGAGTGCCGAACCCATTTCGATTTCTTTTTCAACGTCATTAGATAAAGTTAATTCAAACGGCAGACCCCTTTTATTAACTGATGCATTTAAAAATAAGCTTATTGCTTGACTCGTAGTTAATCCAAGGGCGGCAAAAATTTTGTCTGCGCTCGCTTTAACCTCTGGGGTTACTCTAGTATGAACGGTCATTGTTTTCATATTTCTTTCCTCGAAAATAGTGTATCACAATTGCGACACAAGCGCAAGAGATGAGAAAAATAAAAGGAGACTTTTCAAAGTCTCCTAGTAGTGTTATCAAATTTTCCTTAGAAAAACACGCCGCGAGCTTGTTGCTTAACTTCTTTAGAAACAGAGAATGGAATACGAGTTGTATATCCACGTTTTGCGGCAATGATTTGTTTGAATGGCCACTCAAAGATGGCTTTATTCCATTCAGCGACAACATCATTATAATGTTCGCGTGCAGCAGTGATTTCACGTTGAGTATAGCTATTTTGTTGCATTGCATCAGCAAGTTCTTGGTGAGCCTTTAAATCTGGATAGTTTTCAAATGCAACATTAATCTTACGTGAAACTTCTTCGATTGCCTTATTTTGTTCGGTGAATGATTCAGCACCACCAGCACGTAATTTAGCAATTTCTGTAAAGGTTGATTTATCTAAATCAATTCCTTTTTCAACAAGCTTAGCAGCATTTTGAAGAATAACGACACGTTGTTCCATGTAGTTATCAACTTGAGAAGCAGCTTGTTGGATCTTTTGTTGAAGTTGGCTTAGTTTTTTACCAGCATTGACTCTGGCAAGTAGCACAAATGGAATTGGGATAATAAATAAGCACAAGACCACTTGGAAAATTGTTGAGCCAACACCAACTTTTACTGGGATTTGTTTTTCAATGACATTAACGTCACGTCCAGCCTCGTTAACTGGACCAGTCATTTCGTCTAATTCGTTTGCCATAGGTTAATTTTCCTCCTTCGCCATTTGCGATTTTAGACTTTTTATATCTACATTCAACCCTGATTGTAAAGCAATCAAGCCTCTCCTGTAAATAGTATTTTCATTGCCAAGTGAGCGGAAAGCAATTTCGTTTCCACCAACATTGGCTGTT
Organism: uncultured Caryophanales bacterium; assembly: GCA_946414655.1. Lineage (GTDB taxonomy): Bacteria > Bacillota_I > Bacilli_A > RFN20 > CAG-826 > Fiminaster. Next base: position 108,857 of record CAMKPL010000001.1, read on the forward strand.
TGAATGTCGCCTTCTCCGGTCACGCCAATATATTCCACCCAAGGAACCGGAACGTTATGAAGACGACCATCTCCGCCCATTACTGGAACGAGTTCAACATGGTTTTCTCCGCGGAATGATTCGGCGACAACATGCACTTGGTCGGCACCACCTTTTTCACCATTATAGAATGTGCGATAAATGATATCAGTTATCGAGGATTTATCGGCAAATTCTTTTGGATTAAAGAGATTGACCAACATCTCGTGTTCAAAGGGAGTTATCTGGGATTTGACGGTGTTTTTATAAATATATTCTTTTGGTTTATATTGTTGATAAAGTGGAATAGAAAGAAGTGGGGCAAAGTCAAAATAGATAGCTTTGAAATAGTAATCGTTAAAGTCTAAGAAGAACTCACGAACCTTATCATAATCAAAGCCTCTAAAATCAGCGATGTCCATGAAAATGCTTCTTCCTCTCATATGCAGAGATTCAATAATATTGATGTATTTATCTTTTTTGAAATAGAAATCATCACCGAAGCCCTGGTCAGAAAAGAGAAGATCAATCATCGCTTTTTGAGCAAGAGGAGTAAACAGTAAACGATATTCAACTTCATTGTTTCTGTTAAGACCACCAAAGGATAATTCAAATAAAGAATTTCCAAGAGGAGTATAGGTTCCTCCTTTAGTCATTGCTTTTTCGGCTAGCTTACTAAGATTTCCTTCGTTCTTACGAACATATTTTTCGCGTTGTTTCTCATCCATGCCATTCATTTCGCTTGGTCCACGAGAAAACTCAAGATGAGGTGCGGCTTCGTTGCCATAAACAAGATATGTTTCTTCTGAATATTCTGGCTTTGGTTTAGTAACGGTTGCTCTTAAAGTTTGGGTTTCAACAACAGTATAGCTTCCATCTTTTGTGTAAACGCGGCGTGTATATGTAATTACCTTTGTTCCAACATAGGTATGAGGAACCATCTTCATCACTTTGTCTTTAAAGAAAACGAATGGATTACCAAGAATACTTCCTGTTTGGAGATTTAAAACCGAGCGATTTTCCATTGATGAACCCCACATGCCATACTTATTAACAAGCATTTCATATTTGGTTCGATCAAAGTTTCGATCCATCTGAATTAAAGGAACGCTTTGTTGGAACAGTTTGGCTGGCATATCATCATTAAATAATGCATTAAGGGGAGCCATTTGTTCCCATGCTTCTGAACGTAATTTATTGATTTCTACATCGATTTTTGCCAGCATTTCTTGGATATTTTTCTTTTTTGGTCGATAAACAAAAATAAATAAAAAGATTCCAACAATGACTAAACAAAGAATGCCGAAGAGAAAAGCAAGCCATGCGAGATTTCCAAGTTTTTTCTGAAGCTTTTCTTTCTCGGCTTGTTTAGCATAAAGTCTCTTGCAGGTAGCTTGGTTAGCACTAATATCAATGCCAGATTTCTTTACGAGTTCATCAAAAAACTTTTCAACACGTTCATGATGTTGATCTTTTAATTGAAGTCGATAAAGTTTAGACGGCTCAAGTAAATCTGTTTGATTCATACTTAAATGTTATACCTATTATAATTAAATATACATAGAAAAGATAAAAATAAAAGAGAGCCACAATGTGACTCTCTATAAGTAGATAAATAATTATTAGAAGAAACGTCCAATAATATCTTTTGAAGCGGCACAAGTATCTTCCATGTCGCCGAAGGAAATAATTTCTCCAGCGTAGAAGGTGTTCTTTGTTCCTTGAAGTGCTTCAAGTTTATCATACCATCCGTCCGCATAATCTTTTGAGGAGACGTGTGGGCAATAATAAACTTCTTGAGCATAAAGTTTTTCTTTAATTGGGAATCCGACTTTCTTCATGTCTTCATCCATTGTTTTCATTACAACATCATAATCAACATCTTTTGAACCGGTGTGATTTGCTAAAGCGTAAACTGTCGCTGGACAATCGCGATCAAGGCATTGCCATCTGTTGTAATAAACCATCGCATGTCCAAGTCTTTCCGGAACCATATTTTCAACAAGATAACCGGAAATATTCGGTGATTTTCCTTCTTCGAAAGTAGCAATGTAATCACAATATCTTTCGTGAATAATCTTGGAGAAGAGTTCTTTTTCTTCCTTGGTTGCATCAGCGTATTGAGCAAAGTAATCAAGTGGTGTTGTGACGATTAACTTATCAAATTCTTCTTTTTTAAGTTTTCCGTCTTTTCCTTTAATTGTGACGATAACCTTGCCTTCTGGACGTTCAACTTTAACAACTTCGGTTTCAAGAATGGCTGGATGTAACAATTTATCGTTTACATGAACGTAAATTTGTTGGGTTCCATCTTGCCATGTCCATAGTTTCATGTTGACGAACTCTAATGCCGTTGTCACGTCAAGATATTTCATGACCAAGGCAGCTGGGATTTCATCAAAGAAACCGTATCCGAATGATGTAAATGGAGCAATCCAAATGCGTTGAACTTCTTCAACTTTATTTAGACGGCAGAATTCAGCAAATGGTAGGGCTAAATCTTTAAGATTTGGGTTGCTTCCTTTAATGTAATTTGGGAAGGAGTTTTCCTTTGTTGCACCGCAATAGCCATCAACTCCTTTAGAAATACCGAAGTATTCACCTTTAGCAACACCAAGATGTCCATAGCAGTCATATCCAACATATTTGGTCTGCATTAATTTATTTAATTTCTTCATTTGCTTTTTGAGTTTGAGCAAACCTTTAAGTTTCTTAAAGGAGAAATTAACTTTTGGTTCAAATGGGTGATCTACTTCACCAGTAGTTTTGCGGAACTCACGACGCATATTTGGCTCGCCAGGTTTAAAGTCTGGCCCTTTGTGGTAGTAACCACCAAATTCTTCCATTTCACTTACCGCATGATAAGTAATAGCACCCATAATTGCGCCTGTTTCGAAACTCTTTTCTTCTTCAACGCCATTATGTTTGACTTTAATTTTTGGCGACCAGCATTTTCCGCCGACCTTATTTAACTTTTCATAGATTTGATAATTCTTGTATCCTTTTTTCTCAAGGTACATCGCGCATGAAAGTCCGGCTGGACCAGCGCCAATAATACAAATTCTTTGATCAAGTTTTTCCATTTTAGTTTTTTTGATAAACCTCCATTATTTATTTTTGAGTTTTTTTCTTATTAACAAAATATAAAACAATCGCAATTGCTCCCCAGAAGAGTAAGCCGGCGCCGAAAGTCCATAAAGAAATCCAAATATCTAAAGGAATTTCAAAACTTAAAAATCCTTCTCCTCTAGCAGCACTGGCAATACAGTCAATGAGCCACATTAATGTTGCAGCACCATAAGTAATTGGAAGAATTTCTAAATGTAATTCCTTCTTGTTTCGGCAAAAATACCAGGCAATTCCTGAGCAAATAGTTAATCCGAGAGCGACTAAGAAATACATATTATTTCTCTACCTGAACTAATTTTTTCTTGCGATTCTTGGCCCATCTGGCAATGAAAATGCCGGCAAACCATGCAGCGACAAGAATGAGTAACATTCCAACGCCAACAGTGCCCATTTCCGTGAGCATTTCTGAAACAGCTTCAGGTCCTTCTGTGGCTTTGGTTAGCCACGGGAACTTGTAAGTAATTTCATCGTGGAAAGCATGTTCTCCAGCGAGCAAGATGGCACCACCCCAAAGTGTTAATTCGAGGTAACCAAGTTTTTTGGAGTTAATAAATTTTTCTTCGATTTCGACTTCTGGTTTTTTCTTTTCATTATGTCGAACGATGTGTTTTGCTGCACCAACCCCAATGGCAGCAGCAGTTGTTACTAAGAAACAAGCCATAATAACCTCCTTCCTAACTATATAACTTTGATTTCCTTAATCATAAAGTCCCTACCAGAAACAAGGTATGTATGGTTTGAATGACAATACGGACATTCTTTTGCATACTTTGTTGTTGGATAAGTTTTTTTACAATCTTGACAGTAGCTAATAGCTTGGATTGTGATGTAGTTTAATTCACAATCCTTCATTAGCTCATTCTTTTTGCACATCCAATCAAAAGCGTCTAGGAAGTAGTCTTTGACTACTCCCGAGACTTCACCGACTTCAACAGTCACTGATTTAACTTTTGTAACATGGTGTTCTTGAGCAAGTTTTTCAACTTGTTTCACAACTTCCATGACGATTGATAATTCGTGCATTTTATGCGTTTTCCTGATTAACTGCGTTTCCAGTATGTGGAGCAGTTTTCTTTGTTACTTTATATTGCTTCTTCCAAGCACGGCGTTTCTTTCTCATCTCACGTGCCTCTTTAGAGCCAGCGTGGAAAACGATCTTCACAGCACGTTTTGAAGCATATCCAAGAAGTCCGGTTACTTTCTTTTCCGCACGTCTCATATTTGAGTGCTTTGGATGATCGCGGACTAAATGAATTGCATCAAAGTGACACTTGGTTGTACAAATACCGCAGCCGATACATTTATTTGGATCAACATAGGCAGCACCACAAGACAAACATCTTGATGTTTCAATCTTAACTTGTTCTTCAGTTAAGGTCTTATGAGCATCTCTAAATGAGTTCTTGTAATCAACCTTTTCATCCATTCCAGCTTCTTGACGTCCTGCTTCATCATAACCTGGCAAGGAAATGTCTTCTTTATTTAAAGCGACAAAGTGACGTTTATTAAAGCCAATGGTTTGATGTGCGTATGGACGAGCACGTCGAGCAAGTGATTCGGCTGCTTTATGTCCGGCTGCAATCGCGTTAATAACAAATGAAGGACCAGTGAAGACATCACCTCCGACGAAGATGTCTTCATCAGCGGTTTGATATGTTTCCTTATCGGCAATTGGATAATTTCCATGCCAGAAAGTAACTTTACTTCCTTCGAGGAGTTTGCCCCATTCAATTGCTTGGCCAATCGCAAAGACAACTTTATCAGCTGGAACTTCTTTGATTTGGTTCTCATCATAAGATGGAGCAAATTTGTGGTTTTCATCAAAGACGGAAACACACTTTTTAAAGACAACAGCGACAACTTCTCCTTTTTCGTTAACTTTAATTTCTTTTGGTCCCCATCCATTGTTGATAGAAACATTTTCTTCAAGTGCTTCGGCAACTTCTTCCTTGGATGCCGGCATCTCTTCTCTAGATTCAAGAGAGAACATTTCCACACTCTTAGCGTCGAGTCGATGTGCAGTACGTGCACAGTCGATTGCAACGTTACCACCACCGATAACGACAACGCGTCCTTTGAATGGTTCAAGTTTGCCTAAGGCATGGCGTAAATATTCAACAGCAATCTCTGTTCCTTTGGCATTTTCACCAGCAATTCCTGGTTTTCTTCCACCTTGACAGCCAATTGCGATATAGAATGCTTTGTATCCTTGTTTCTTGAGTTCTTCAATAGTAACGTCTTCTCCGACGTTGACTCCGCACTTGATTTCTACACCAAGTTTACGAAGGACATCGATTTCGCTATCGATAACATCTTTTTCGAGTTTGTAAGATGGAATTCCGTAGGTCATCATACCACCAGGTTTTTCATTCTTTTCAAACACTGTTGGTGTAAAGCCCATTTCAGCTAAATAGTAAGCAGCAGATAATCCGGCTGGACCACCACCAATAATTGCGATCTTTTCGTCGAACTTACCATATGTGGAAGCGACGATTTTTTCCGGAACATAACGTTCAGAATCTTTTCTTTCAAGGTCAGCAAGGAATTTCTTCACAGCGTCGATGCTTACTGGAGCATCAATCTTTCCACGTGTACAAGCTTCCTCACATTTCTTATTACAAACACGACCACAAACTGCTGGGAATGGGTTTTGTGTTTTAATTAAAGCTAAAGCTTCGCGATATCTTCCTTCCTTAGCCATTTGTAAATAGCCTTGAACTGGAACGTGGGCTGGGCAAGCAACCTTACAAGGTGCGGTACCAGTTTCCCAGGTATCTGTTTTACGGATAGTATCACGATAGTTTTCATCCCACGCGTATTTACCCCAACGAACTTTATCAGGTAAAACAGCATGTTTATAAGTCATTGGTTTGCCATCTGCTTTGCAGAGTTTTTGACCAAGCTTAACAGCACCAGCAGGACAATTTGAAACACATTGTCCGCAAGCGACACATTTTTCTTTTGTAACATTAGCGGTATAAGCGCTTCTCTCAAGGTTAGGTGTATTAAAGAGTAATGCCGTACGTAAAGCGTTACAAATTTTCACGTCACAGTTACAAATATCAAAGATTTTGTTTTCACCATCAATATTTGTGATTTGGTGAACAAATCCGTTCTTTTCAGCTTGTTCAAAGATTTCAAGCGCTCTTTCTTTGGTAATATAGTGAGCACGTCCGGTTTCGACAGCGTAGTCAGCCATATCACCAAATTGAATGCACCAATCATCGACATCGTCAATACATCCATCTCCAAGCATATTTCTTGAAGCACGGCATGAGCAAATACCGGCAGCAATGTGGCCTTCGTATTTCTTCATCCAATGAGAAATGTGTTCGACATCAAGTGATTTTTGTTCGTGTTCAATCGCTTTTTCAACAGGTATGACGTGCATACCAACACCGCCACCACCAGGTGGAAGCATTTCAGTAACTCCTGCCAAAGGAATAAATGTCATTCTTTCAAAGAAAGAAGCTACAGCAGGATTCTTGGCAATACGATCAACCGTTGAGTTCATTAATTCAGCACTTCCAGGAACGAAATATGAAAGCATATAACGTTTTACCTTTGGTGCGTCTTTAATTGGGTGATCCCAAGCATAATTGTCACCGTAGTCGTATTCAATAATACCGATGACGCTCATGTCATCTAATAATTTTTGAAAACGAACTGGGTCATCCTTGTACTTCGGATTCATTTTTAGAAGTTCTTCAAAAACATAATGTTTTCTTTGTTTCATTTTCAGAAGAGCATCAATCATCTCTTCTGTGAGAACTTCTCTTAGACCCCAGTACTCTGGGTCTGTGGTTTTCATTCCGAGTAATTTATGAGGAACAACGTCTGTAATCTTACGGCAAAGCTTTATAAGCTTCTTTTCATAAGAATAACCTTGTTCACCATCATACTTGGACTTAACCTTTTGATTTTGTTCTGGCATTACTTTTTCCTCCAGTTTTGAATTTTATCAACAAAGTATTTTGCTACTTCAGTGATTCCTGTTCCCTTTAACGCACTAATTGGAATAATTGTTGCGTTTTGATTGCGAAACTTAATCGTATCGCAACACTTTTTGATATCGAAATTAAAATACGACAAAGTATCGATTTTATTGATCATTACTAAGTCGCATTTTTCAAAAATTAATGGATATTTAAGTGGTTTATCGTCACCTTCTGGCACCGAAAGAATCATTACATCTAGACAAGCGCCAGTATCAAACTCAGCTGGGCAGACTAAATTTCCAACATTCTCTAAAAAGACAAGATCAAGATCAGAGATATCAATTCCATCTAATCCTGATTTAGTCATACCAGCATCAAGGTGACACATTCCTGAAGTATGAATTTGAATAGATTTAACACCAGTCTCCTTAGCAACATTAATTGCATCAACATCGCTATCGATATCAGCTTCCATCACTCCAATACGAAATGTTTTCTTTAGCTCATTGATTAAACTAATCAATGTGGTTGTCTTTCCTGCACCAGGAGAAGACATTACATTAACTAAAAAAACGTTCTTGTCATGCAAATATTGACGCAGAAGGTCCGCTTCCTTGTCATTATCAGCATAAGCCGAACGATTCACAATAATAGTTTTAACTTTATCCATAGGATACGTTAAGTATTTTACACCAAATAGTTATGTAATACTAAATTAAAATTGTGATATTATAGACTCGAAAGAAGAAAAGTATGGATTTTAGAACTATCTCAGTTAAGGAAAATATCCTTATTGAAAACAATAAAAAAGCAGAGGATTTGCGAAAAAAACTCCTGCAAAAACACATTTTTTTCATTAACGTTATGGCTTCACCTGGAGCAGGCAAAACCACTCTATTAACTGAAGTTATAAATATTTTAAAAAAAGAATACAAAATCGGCGTAATGGAGGCTGACATCGACGGAGATGTCGATGCTGCACGCATTTCTAAGAATACTGGCGTTCGTGCAATCCAAGTTCATACATCGGGTGCATGCCACCTCACCGCACAGATGGTTGAAGACGCAATAAATGAATTTGATGTTGATGATTTAGATATTCTGATTCTTGAAAATGTCGGCAATTTAGTCTGCCCAGCCGAATTTGATACAGGGTCACACTTAAACATGATGCTTTTATCAGTTCCAGAAGGACATGATAAGCCGTTAAAGTATCCATTGATGTTTCAAATTTCTGACATTGCCGTCATTACCAAACTAGATACACTTCCAGTCTTTAATTTTGATATTAAGCTTTGCAAAGAATATATTCACCGCCGCAACAAAAACGCTGAAATATTTGCTGTCTCAGCATTAAAAAATGAAGGCATCGATGAGGTCGCTAAAGCAATCAAAAAGAAGATCAAAACTACGATCAATTAATTACCAAGAAAAACAAAAAAGAACCGCAATTCGCGGTTCTTTTGATAGTAAAGTCGAATTATTTAACAAATTCAACAATGACGACTTGGGCGTTATCTCCCTTGCGGACACCGGCTTTAATTGCGCGGGTGTATCCGCCATTACGAGAAGCATAACGGGTAGCAAGTTCACCGAAGACTTTAGCAAGAGCTTCTTTGCTCTTAAGCACGCTAGCAGCTTGTCTACGAGCGTGGAGATCACCACGTTTACCTAATGTAACAAGATGATCAGCAATTGTCTTAAGTTCTTTGACCATGCCGGAGGTCACTGTGACTCTTTCCACTTCAACTAGTGAAGTAGCAAGAGTACGTAATTTGTTTTCATGTTTCGATTTGGTATATCCAGCTTTAAAGCGGACGCCGGCTTTACCGTGGACGTTTTTTCTTCCTTGAGCGGCCATTTAATGTTCCTCCTTATTCTGGAATGTAATCACGGAAGGATAAACCGTTTTCTGCAAGTTTATCTTTCACTTCTTTAAGTGATTTCTTACCGAGGTTACGAACTTTCATCATTTCTTCCTCGGTCTTTTGTGTGAGTTCAGCAACTGTAGAAATTGCAGCTCTCTTTAAGCAGTTATAACTACGAACAGAGAGGTCAAGTTCTTCAATTGGCATGTTCTCAAATTTGTTTTCTTGAACAACAACTTCTTCTTTGAGCATGTTCATTTCTTCAACAGCTTTTTCAAGTTCGACGAATGGTTGAAGGTTCACAATGAGCATTTCTGCTGCTAAGGCAACAGCTCTTTGTGGAGTAATACTTCCATCGGTCCAAACTTCAAGTGTGAGTTTATCGAAGTTAGAATCATGACCAACACGAGTTGGTTCAACAGCGTAAGAGCAACGAGTAATTGGAGAATAGTTGGAGTCTGTAGCAATGTAGCCAAGACTTGTTGTTCCAAGTTCTCTTGCTTTACGGTTATCAATCTTATTGCCAGCGCTAGTGACGTAACCACGTCCGTTACGGGCATAAAGATGCATATTTAAGCTTCCACCTTCGGCGACATGAGCAATCACAAGATCTGGATTAATGCATGTCACAAGTGCTGGAAGTTCGATATCTTTAGCTGTGACAACAGCTGGTCCTTTCACTTCAAGTTTAAGGACTTTGACTTCGTTTTCATCATCATCAATCTTTAAGACTAAATCTTTAAGATTTAAGATGATGCCAGTGACGTCTTCTTCCACTCCTTTTAAAGAAGAGAATTCATGACGAACTCCTTCAATTTCCACGGCGTAAATAGAAGCGCCTGGAAGAGAAGAAAGAAGAATACGACGTAAGGAGTTACCAATTGTTAATCCATAGCCTCTTTCAAGAGGTTCGATAATGAATTTACCATAGTTATCCTTTTCATCAATTTGAGCAACCTTGAAGGCTGTTTTTTCAAATGGTTTAGCAAGGTTTGACATATTTGGTTCCTCCTCAATTAGCCACGTGGGCGCTTTGGTGGGCGGCAGCCATTATGTGGGACTGGTGTCTTATCAGTAATCGATAAAACTTGAAGTCCGGCTGCGCCTAAGGCGCGGATGGCTCCTTCACGTCCTGGGCCTGGACCCTTGACGTCAACGTCAATTTGACGTAAACCTTGGTCATAAGCAACCTTAGCGGCCGCTTCACCAGCGAGTTGGGCCGCAAATGGAGTGGATTTCTTCGCTCCTTTGAAACCTAACGCACCTGCGCTAGACCAAGCAATGACATTGCCTTGTTCATCAGAGATGGTGACAATGGTGTTATTGAAGGTGCTGTGAATGTGTGCAACACCTTTGGTATAAGCACGTTTAATTTTTCTTTTACGTGCAGTTGTTTTTGTTGCCATACTATTTCACTCCTTTCATTAACCTTGGGTCGCGACTTTCTTATTCGCGATTGTTTTACGTTTACCTTTACGGGTACGAGCGTTTGTACGTGTACGTTGTCCACGGACTGGAAGACCCTTACGGTGTCTCATTCCACGGTAGCAACCGATTTCGCCTAAACGCTTAATGTTTAAAGCCACTTCACGACGGAGATCACCTTCAACTTTGTATTTAGCAATCTCGTTACGAATGGCACCGAGTTGAGCCTCGGTTAAGTTTTTGACGCGAATGTTTTCATCAACTTTCGCATCGCGACAAATCTTTTGAGCGGTTGTGCGACCAATACCATAGATATAGGTGATGGAAACAACAACGCGTTTATCATTTGGAATATCTACACCAACGATACGTGCCATAAATTAATTTCCTCCTATATTAGCCTTGGCGTTGTTTGTGTTTTGGGTTTTCACAAATCACCATGACTTTTCCGTGTCGTTTAATAACACGGCATTTTTCGCACATTGGTTTGACGGAAGGTCTGACTTTCATAATTAATTTTTCCTCCTGTAGTCAATACTACATGCAATTTTTGAACTTTCTTTAGACACTAGTTCTTGTGTCGAAATGTGATTCGCCCGCGTGTTAAATCGTATGGGGACATTTCTACTGTAACTCTATCGCCTGGTAAAATGCGGATGTAGTTCATGCGGATTTTACCAGAAACGTGGGCGAGAATTACGATCCCGTTTTCGAGTTTCACTCTAAACATCGTGTTTGGGAGTGTCTCGACGACTGTGGCTTGTACTTCAATGACGCCATCTTTTGCCATAAATTAGTATTTCCTCCTTAAACTTTCGTTAGGATTTCATATCCATCTTTGGTAATGACGATGGAATTTTCATAGTGACAAGAGAGTTTCCCGTCACGAGTTTTAGCGGTCCAGCCGTCTTTCATCACTCTTAGAGTGAAGTGTCCTTCGTTGACCATTGGTTCAACTGCTAGACACATTCCTTCTTTGAGGACTGGACCTGTGCCACTTGCTCCATAGTTTGGAATATAAGGATCTTCATGAAGATGAGTTCCAACTCCGTGTCCAGTATATTCTCTCGGTAAGGAGTAACCGTTACTTTCGCAGTACATTTGAATGGCGTGGGAGATATCACCAAGGTGATTTCCCGGTTTGGCGTATTTCATTCCTTCCCAGAAGCTTTCTTCGGTGACTTTAATCAATCGAAGGGCTTTTTCGGTACAAATCCCGACTGGATAGGTTCGACAAGCATCACCAACATAGCCGTTCAGCGTGGCTCCGACATCAACCGAGACGATGTCTCCGTCATGTAAGATGCGTTTCGCGCTTGGAATACCGTGCACGAGTTCATCATTAACGCTTACGCAGACCGCGCCTGGATAGCCAGAGTAATTAAGGAACGTTGGATACGCGCCATTCTCCCGAATAATTTTTTCGCAGATGTTTGCGACATCTAATGTTGATAAGCCAGGACGAATCGACTTTTCTAACTCTTCAAAACAAAGAGCAACGATTCGTCCGGCTTTCTTCATTAGTTCAATCTCGCGAGGAGATTTAATGATAATCAAGGTTATTTACCCTCCAAGAAAGCAATGAGCTTTGGTGTGAGGTCAGCACTACTTGAACCATCAAACGTCGTTAGTAAACCTTTGTTTTGATAATATTCAAGAAGAGGTGCTGTTTGCTTATTGTAGTGATCAAGTCTAACTAATAAAGCTTCCTCATTATCATCTGGGCGTTGAACAAGTTCACCGCCACAAATATCACAAATCCCTTCTTTCTTCGGTGGAATATTAATGATGTGGAATGGAGCGCCACAGACCTTACAGACGCGGCGGCCACAAATTCTTCGCACTAACTCTTCCACTGGAGTGTCAATGTTAATAACATGACTAATCTTTCGGCCGATTTCTTTAGAAATCTCTTCCAGAGCGTCAGCTTGAGGAATTGTGCGTGGGAATCCATCTAGAAGGAATCCTTTTGCACAATCGTCTTTACTTAAACGTTCCTTCACTAGTCCGATCGTTACATCATCCGGGACTAAATGACCATCATTGATATACTTTTGAGCAAGTTTACCTAAAGGTGTGCCTTCTTTCATTGCTTCGCGAAACATATCACCTGTGGAGATATGTGGTATATCAAACTTCGCGATTAACTTTTTAGCTTGGGTTCCTTTTCCAGCTCCTGGAGGACCCATGAGAATAATGTTTAAACTTTTCATCGTTTACTTACTCCCTTCCCGCGGTTGCTTGGACTTCATCAAATGATTTTCCAGCAAGTAAACCATCAATTTGGGCGGAGATTTCTAATGAAACACCGACCGCGATGATTAAGCCTGTACCACCAATTGCTAAGGAAGAATCTTCTCCAAAGACACCTGTGAGAGTCAAGATGACTGGTAAGGCGGCGATGAAGGTTAAGGCGATGGCACCAATACAGGTGACACGGTTAACAACTTTCTTCACATAACGTTCAGTTTCAGCGCCTGGACGGACGCCTGGAATATATGAACCATTTTTACGGAAGTTATCCGCAAGGTTTTCTGGATCAATCTGGATTGTGGCATAAAAGAAGGCAAATAAGACGATGAGAACACAATAAATAATTAGTCCCCAAGGCATTGACCAACCGCCCATGTCATACATCTTCGAATAGTTGAAGATGTCAAGCCACTTGGCTTGGCTGTTATCGGTAATAAATGAAGCGATTACAGATGGCGCCATCATAATTGATGAGGCAAAGATGACTGGAATAACACCAGCTGAGTTAACCTTAATCGGTAGGAAGCTGGCTTTAGCCATCGAAGCGGTTTGACCGCCACTTTTTCCAGAATGTTGGACCGGAATCTTTCGTTTCGCTAGTTCAATAAAGACCACGAACGCTAAGATGAGAATGAATGCCAAAATGTATAAGGCAAACTGGAATGAACCACGAATGAGTTCACTTGGCTCTTTGTACGTTGTACCGATCCAGTTGTTAAACGCACGAACAATTTGCACTGGTAATGAACGAACAATACCAGCAAAGATAATGACGGAAATACCGTTTCCAAGACCTTTTTCAGTAATTTGGTCACCAAGCCACATCACTGTCATAGTACCAGCTAACATTACAGTAACAATATAGGCATAGGTCCAGAATTCACCGATTGGCAAGTTCAATTCGAGGTATTCATAATTTTCCATCGTTTTGATAATGCCATAGGCTTGGACCGCTCCTAATAGGAGAGTCAAGTATCTTGTCGCCATTTCGGTCTTCTTTCGACCGTATTCACCTTGTTTAGAAAGTTCTGTCAAGGCTGGAAGCACATCTTTTTGTAAAAGTTGAACAATAATCTGTGCAGTAATGTAAGGACCAACGCCAAGGGCGAAGATGGAGAAGTTCGAGAGAGCTCCACCACCAAGAAGGTCCATGAGGGCGACAGCATTAGCGGAATTTAAGGCTTCCGAGAGTTCAGAACTAGTCTTGACTCCTGGAACAGTAATCGCCGCCCCAATTCTAAAAACAAGTAAGATCATGATCGTAAAGAAAATACGACCAACAATTTCCTTATTTTTGAAGATATCGGCGATTTTTTTCATAAGATTATAAAACCTCGACTGTGCCACCGAGTTTTTCGATGGCTGCTTTAGCGCTAGCGCTGAACTTGTGAGCTTTGACCACAAGTTTGACACTGAGTTCACCATTTCCTAAGACTTTAACACCGTCTTTTTCAGCTTTAACTAAGCCGGCTTCGACGAGTAAAGTTGGAGTAACTTCGGTTCCTTCAGCAAACTTATTTAGTTGGCTGACGTTAACAATGGCGTATTCCTTACGGGAGCCATTGGTAAAACCAAATTTTGGTAAACGTCTGTAAAGTGGAGTTTGTCCACCTTCAAATCCTGGGGCTTTAAGACCACCAGAACGGGACTTTTGTCCTTTGTTTCCGGTACCACAGTTTTTACCTAAACCTGAGCCTAAGCCACGGCCTTTACGGGTTTTAACTGTTTTAGCACCTTCGACATTCTTTAATTCGTTAAGTTTCATAAATCGACACCTCCGAATTATTCAGCTTTGGCACGAAGTGCTTGCACTTGTGCGTAGCTCTTTAAGTTTTGAAGACCGCTATGGGTGGCACGAATAATATTAATTGGTGCACGTGATCCATAAACTTTACTAGTAACGTTACGGATACCAGAGAGTTCTAAGATCGCACGAACTGGGCCACCAGCAATAATTCCAGTACCTTCAGGTGCTGGTTTTAAGAAGACTTCACAAGCACCAAACTTACCAATGATTTCATGAGCAAGTGTGCCACCTTTGACAATGTGGAAGGTGTAAGTGTTCTTCTTTGCGGCTTCAAGAGCTTTCTTAATGGCATCTGGGACTTCAGCAGCCTTACCTGTTCCGAATCCGTATTTGCCTTTCTTATTTCCGATGACAACAAGAGCAGAGAAACGCATACGGCGTCCACCTTTAACGGTTTTGGCAATACGGTTAATTTCAACAACAACTTCTTCGTACTCTTTGACTTCGTCAATACGGCCATTACGTCTTTGTGGACGACGGTCATCGCGTCTTGGACGACGTTCACCACGTTCGACACGGCCTCTTTCTAATCTTGGTTCTTCATGAGGAGCAACTTCTGGAGCAGCTTCAACTTTCTTTTCTTCTTCTGACATTTGTTAATCCTCCTTTAGAACTTGAGTCCACCTTCACGGGCGGCATCTGCTAAAGCAGCAACACGTCCATGGTAGACATAACCACCACGGTCGAAAACGACTGTGGAAATCTTTTTAGCTTTCGCTTTCGCGGCTAAATCCGCACCAACTTTCTTCGCAGCTTCAACATTGGAGCCGTTTTCAAGTTTAAGTTGGACACTTGAAGAAGAAACGAGAGTTGCTTTAGCAACATCATCGATTAATTGAGCTTCAATGTGTTTATTAGAACGGAAGACGCATAAGCGTGGGCAAGTAGCTGAACCTTTGACTTTGGCTCTGACACGCTCGTGTTTACGAACACGGACAGCGTTTTTTGATTCTTTATTAATCATACGAACGAAAATCTCCTTTCAACTATTTTGCACCAGCGCGTTTTCCTTCTTTACGAATGATATGTTCATTCTTGTACATGACACCTTTACCATTGTATGGTTCTGGCTCTCTTGTACCACGGATTAACGCAGCTGTTTGTCCAACGGCTTGTTTAGATAAGCCTTCAACGACAACTTCGTTGGCACTTGGACAACTAATTTTGACTGTTGGTTCTGGTTTAATGACAATTTCGTGGGAGTAACCAACGTTCATGACGATGTTTTCTCCTCTCATTTGGCATCTGTAACCAATACCAACGATCACTAATTCTTTTTTGAAACCTTTGGAAACACCAATGACGGCATCGTTGATGTTAGCTCTTGTCGTACCGTGAAGTTGTTTGGTGTGTTTTTCTTCGTTAGCGCGAGTGCACTTCACGTGATTTCCTTCGACTTCAACTTTGATTAATGGATTAATAACCACTTCAAGAGTTCCTTTTGGACCTTTGACGATGGCTTTACCATTAACTTGTTCAACGCTCACTCCTGCTGGGAGTTCAATGGCTTTAAGACCGATACGGGACATAATTACCACACGTAAGCGAGAACTTCACCGCCGACGCCTAAGGCGCGAGCAGTTTTATCGCTTACCACTCCTTTGCTTGTAGAGATAATCGCGATTCCTAAGCCATTTAAGACTCTTGGAAGCTTATCAGCCTTCGCATTTACACGAAGACCTGGTTTAGAGATCTTCTTTAAGCCGGAAATAACGCGTTGACCATTAAGACCGTACTTAAGGGAGATGGTGAGTTCTTTCTTGATTTCACCTTCGACGTGGAATTCGGAGATAAATCCTTCTTCGAGAAGAATCTTGGCGATTTCCACTTTCATTTTGCTCGATGGCATCTTCACGGAGGCATAGCGTAAGGCGTTAGCATTACGAATACGGGTGAGCATATCGGCAATTGGATCTGTCATCATAGTATTTCTTCCTCCTTTTCTTACCAACTAGCTTTCTTCATGCCTGGGATTTCACCTTTATAGGCGAGTTCACGTAAACAGACACGACAGAGTTTGAATTTTGAATATACGGAGTGAGGACGTCCGCAACGTTCACAACGAGTATATTCACGAACTTTGAATTTCTTTGGTCTTGCACATTTGACCTTCATACTGGTTTTTGCCATTGTTTCTTTCCTCCTTCCTTATTTGTGGAATGGCATTCCTAAGAGCTTAAGTAAGCTATAGGCTTCATTGTCACTTCTTGCAGTTGTGACAATGACGATATCCATACCACGGATTTTATTGACCTTATCGTAGTCGATTTCTGGGAAAATAAGTTGTTCCTTAATTCCGAGAGTGTAGTTACCATGACCATCGAAGGAGTTTTTAGAGACTCCACGGAAGTCACGGACACGTGGGAGCGCGATAGTCACAAGACGATCGAAGAATTCGTACATGCGAACTCCACGAAGAGTGACTTTGCAACCAATGCCTTGTCCTTCACGGAGCTTGAAGCTTGCGATGGACTTTTTAGCTTTGGTGATAACTGGATGTTGTCCAGTAATTTGCGCGATTTCACTCACGACACTGTCTAAGGCCTTGTTATCAGTTAAGGCATCACCAACACCGACGTTAATGACAATCTTCTCTAAATGAGGAACTTGCATCACGGAGGAATATTTGAATTCTTCCATGAGAGCTTTCTTCATTTCGGATTCGTATTTGTCAAGTAGACGAGTGGAGACGGTGCGCTTCTTGTTTCCTTTGGAAACTTTCTTTGCTGGGGCAGCCTTTGGAGTAGCTTCTGCTTTAGCAGGAGCAACTTTTGCGGCAGCAGCTTTTGGTGCTGCCTCTTTGGCTGGAGCAGCTTTCTTAGGAGCAGCAGCTTTCTTGACTGCTGCAGACTTAGCTGCAGGTTTCTTTGTTTCTGCCATTTGTTTGCCTCCTAGTTCAGTTTGCTTCCGCTGGCTTTGGAGATACGGATTTTCTTTCCATCCTTATCAACAGAGTATCCAACGCGGGAAGCTTTCTTTGTTTTTGGGTCAACGATGGCGACATTACTTGCGTCGATTGGGACGTACATTTCGACAACGCTACCTTCTGGGGATTGTTGAGTTGGTTTTTTATGACGTTTGTGGACATTCACGCCTTCCACGACAACTTTATTTTTCTTTGGATAGACGGCTTGAACAATACCTTCTTTTCCTTTGTCTTTTCCGGCAATGACGACGACTTTATCACCTTTTACGATTTTCATAATCATCAATCCTCCTATTAGAGAACCTCAGTGGCAAGGGAAACGATCTTCATATAACCTTCACCCTTATCACGAAGTTCACGGGCCACTGGTCCAAAGACACGTGTTCCGATTGGAGCGCCTTCAGCGTCAATTAAGACAACAGCGTTATCGTCAAAGGCGATTTGGCTACCATCTGGACGGTTGATGGCGTGTTTGGTACGGACGATGATACCTTTGACGATATCACTCTTTTTCACACGGCCATTTGGAATGGCTTCCTTGACAGCACAGGTGACAATGTCACCAATGCTACAGGATTTGCGGGTGCTACCGCCTTTAAGACGGAAGACACGAACGCTACGAGCACCGGAGTTATCGGCCACAACTAAGTTTGTTTCTGTTTGAATCATGACTAATTACCTCCGTTATTCTGCTTTTTCCTGAGCCTTCTTGGCTGGAGCTTTTTTAGCAGCTACTTTCTTGGCTGGAGCCTTTTCACTAGCTACTTCTTCTTTTGCTGCCGCTTTTTTAGCTGGTGCCTTTTTAGCAGGAGCTTTCTTTGGAGCAGCTTTTTCTTCGACAACTGGAGCTTCTTCTTTGACTGGTTCAGCTTTTGGGGCTTCTTCAACCTTTGGTTCTTCGGCTTTCACTGCTTCTTCAGCTTGGATTTCAAGTTCCTTTTCAGCTTCAAGGACTTTAATATCAACTTGAGCTTTCTTGTCGACGCTCACTAAGCGGAAACGTTTAAGAGCGCTTAGTGGACGAGACGCCATAATGGTAACTGTATCACCAACTTTGGCCTCGTTCTTTTCGTCGTGCGCGTAATACTTATTAGAATATTTCACGCGTTTTTGGTATTTGGCATGTCTTTTGTGAGTTTCGACTTCGACGACAATGGTCTTGTCCATCTTGTTAGAAACGACAACGCCTTGAAGAGTTGTTCTACGATTTCTTTCCATCAGTCTAATCCTCCTTATTTAATGCCGAGTTCTCTTTCGCGTTGAACCATGTAGGCACGCGCGATATCTTTACGAACTCTGTGGACTTCTTCACCGTGTTCGAGCTGTCCAACAGCTTTCTTACGACGAAGATTGAATAATTCTTCTTTGAGTAAGTAGATCTTTTCGTTTAGTTCTTCGTTACTCATTTCACGGAATTCAGCGACTTTCATGATTACTTACCCTCCTTACAAATGACGCGGCACTTGTTTGGAAGCTTATAAGCAGCTAAGCGGAGAGCTTCCATGGCGACTTCCTTTGGAAGACCACCCATTTCAAACATGACGCGGTTCTTTTTCA
Organism: uncultured Caryophanales bacterium; assembly: GCA_946414655.1. Lineage (GTDB taxonomy): Bacteria > Bacillota_I > Bacilli_A > RFN20 > CAG-826 > Fiminaster. The sequence continues at coordinate 127,778 of CAMKPL010000001.1, forward strand.
CAACTGCCACCCAGTTTTCTGGTGAACCTTTACCGGAACCCATACGAACTTCGGCTGGTTTTTTGGTTTTAGCAAGATGTGGGAAGATACGAATGTATACTTTTCCTTCTTTCTTGCAGTAACGGCTTAAGACGATACGAGCACTTTCGATTTGACGATCAGTGATCCATGCGCCGGTCACCGCTTGAAGACCATATTCTCCAAAGGAGACTTCATTACCACCCTTGGAAAGGCCTTCGTATTTAATGCCGTGAGGACGACGATATTTAACACGTTTTGGTTGTAACATAATTATTTATCTCCTTTCACAGCACGGTGTTCTGGACGTTCTTGACGTGGGCGACGAGCTTCACGTTCTTCGTGTTCTTTTCTTTCGCCTTCGGCTGGTTTACAAATCCAGACCTTGACACCTAAACGACCATATGGAGTCACGGCTTCTTTAATCGCGAAGTCGATGTCACTACGGAGTGTGGTTAGTGGAACAATACCTTCCTTATAACCTTCGCTACGAGCGATATCAGCACCGCCTAAACGGCCGCTAACCATGGTTTTGCATCCTTTTGCACCAGCTTTACGAACGCGTTGAATCGCTTTCTTTTGGGCGGTACGGAATGATGCACGGTTTTCTAGTTCGGTGGCAATCCATTGAGCAACTAAAGCTGCATCTAAATCTGGATTTTTGACATCAACGACGTCAAGACGAACTGTGGAACCTTTGAGTAATTTACCGACTTCTTTCTTAATGCGGTTGATATTGGCACCTTCTTGGCCAATGACCACACCTGGACGAGCGACGAAGACTTTGACGTTAACATCGTGTCCCTTGTCGGTTTTATGTCTTTCAATCTCCACGTGGGAGAGAAGAGCTTCTTTTAATTCTTTTTCAAGATATGCGCGGACGCGGATATCTTCATGAAGGAACTTTGCGTATTCTTGTTTGGATGCGAACCAGCGGGAGTGCCAGTCACGGTTAATTCCAACACGCATACCTACAGGACTAACTTTTTGACCCATTTTTGCTCAATTCCTCCTTATCTTTCTTTCACCACAACTGTAATGTGGGATGTTCTTTTAACTAAGCCAGATGCGCTACCCTTCGCTCTTGGAAGGAAACGTTTCATCTTAATGCCATCTGTTGCATAAATTTCAGCGACATATAATCTTTCTTCACTCATAGAGAAGTTGTTAATCGCGTTCGCAGCAGCGCTACGAATGACTTTACTAACAAGTGGTGAAGCAGCACGATTGACGTTATAGAGAATTCCTAACGCTTCGTTAACGCCTTTTCCACGAACAAGATCAATGACGAGTCTTGCTTTTCTTGGAGTGACACGCACGTCTTTTGCAACAGCGCGGGCTTCAGTAACAACTGGTTTCTTTGGAGCTTCTGGAGCTTTCTTTTCAGCCTTTTTAGCTTTCTTAGCAGCTTTTGGAGCTTCTTCAACCTTCACTGTTTCTTCTGCTTTGACTTCAGCAACTGGTGCTTCTTTCTTCGCAGGAGCTTTTTTCGCAGGAGCCTTCTTTGCAGCTGGGGCTTTCTTTACTGCTGTTTTCTTTTCTTCAGCCATCTTTACTTACCTCCTTATTTCGCTGCTGCAGCCTTATCTTCTGCATTGTTACCGTGGTGTCCTTTGAAGGTTCTTGTTGGGGCGAATTCGCCTAACTTGTGACCAACCATATCTTCAGTGACATAGACGGTAATGTGTTCGCGTCCGTTATAGACCGCGAAGGTGTGTTCGACAAATGATGGGAAAATTGTGGAACGACGGGACCAAGTCTTAATGACTTCTTTTTTGTTGGCGGCATTGAGAGCATCAACCTTCTTAAGAAGGTAAGCATCACAGAATGGGCCTTTTTTAATGGAACGTGACATTCGTTAATTCTCCTTTCATTATTTGCCATTTCTACGACGAACGATGAGTTTCGTAGAAGCTTTTTTAATTCGACGTGTCTTGACGCCGAGAGCACGTTTACCCCAAGGGGTACGAGGTGCATCGCGTCCGACTGGACATTTACCTTCACCACCACCGTGTGGGTGATCATTTGGGTTCATGACGGAACCACGGACAGTTGGTCTGGTTCCTAACCAGCGGGTTTTACCTGCTTTACCCTTATTAACAAGGATGTAGTCTTCGTTTCCGACAACTCCGATTGTCGCACGGCAGGTGGCTAAGACTTTTCTGACTTCACCAGAGGCGAGACGTAAGATGACGTATTTGCCTTCGGCACCAAGCACTTGAGCACTTGTACCAGCGGCACGGCACATTTGTCCGCCTTTCTTTGGGGAAAGTTCAATGTTATGGATAAAGGTACCTTCTGGGATGTTAGCAAGTGGTAAGCAGTTACCGACTTTAATATCAACGTTTTCGCCAGAGATAACCTTGTCGCCCACATGTAAGTTTTGTGGAGCGAGGATGTATCGCTTTTCACCATCGGTGTAAACGACGAGTAAGATGTTGGCGTTACGGTTTGGATCATATTCCACCGCTTTGACAACGCCGACGATTCCGTCTTTGTTTCTCTTGAAGTCAATGACACGATATCTACGCTTATGACCACCACCGATGTGACGGGTTGTAATGACGCCTTGGTTATTACGACCGCCAGTTTTACTTAATTTAACAGTTAAACTTTTTTCAGGAGTACTTTTGGTGATTTCTTCATAAGTCAGATTCGTCATGTTTCTTCGAGAAGCAGACGTTGGTCTGAATGTTCTAATTGACATTTTGTTTCTCCTATAATGTGTAAATCCTATTTCAGATTACTCTTTGAAGAGGTCAAGTGCTTCGCCTTCTGCGATAGTCACGACCGCTTTCTTATAACCACTGATGGAACCTTGGTAACGTCCACCACGTGTGGTTTTCTTACTTGGAACATTGACAATGTTGACATCGAGTGCCTTGACGTTGAAGACCTTTTCGAAGGCTTTCTTGACTTCAGCACGGTTGGCCTTTGGACTAACCTTTAATGTCACTTTGTTTTGTTCTTGCATAAGGGACATTGTTTTTTCAGTAATCACTGGTTCAATAATTAAATCTAATTCATGAACAGTTGGACGACCGAACTTTTGTTCTTCGACTTTTTTCGCCATTTTCATGCTCCTCCTTATGCTAATACTTCTTCAACAACCTTTAAGGTTGCCTTATCCATGACGATCTTATCAAAGTAAGCTAAGTCATAGACGCTAACATTCCAGGCTGGTGTAACAACACAGTCCTTAATGTTAGAGGCGCCCCAGATGAGGTTTTCGTTTTTGTCATCAGCGACAACAACAAGAATCTTTCCTGAGACTTTCAGATCTTTGAACATCTTGACGACGTTTTTGGTTTTCTTGTCGGCGAATTTAATTTCGTCAACAACAACAAGATCTTTCACCTTTGAGGAATACATACTGCGTAATGCGAGTTTGTGTTCCTTACGGTTTTGTTTAATGGTGTGATTTTGGACACCAGTTGGGCCGAAGACGGTACCACCACCAACCCAGATTGGGGAGCGGGAGCTACCGGCACGGGCACGACCAGTACCTTTTTGTCTCCATGGTTTCTTACCACCACCGCTAACTTCATCACGTTTTTTAGTTTTAGCGGTGTCTTGTCTCATGTTTGCTTGGTAGACAACGATGGCGTCTTTCACAGCTTGAACATGTTCTTCAACTCCGAAGTATTCGGCGCTGACTGAGACAGTTGAGACTTTTTCGCCTGCTTGAGAATAGACAGGGATGGAAATTTTCTTTTCAGCCATTTTAACTATTCTCCTTTCTTCTCTTCAGCAACTGGTTCAGCTTTTGGGGCTTCTTCAGCAACTGGAGTTTCTTCGGCGGCTGCTTGTTTGGCAGCTTCTTCAGCGGCTTTCTTAGCTTCTTCTTCAGCCTTTTTGGCTTCTTCGGCAGCTAAGCGAGCGGCTTCTTCGGCAGCCTTGCGAGCTTCTTCTTCAGCTTTCTTAGCTTCAGCAGCAGCTCTTGCGGCAGCTTCATAGTCCACTAATTCGTGAACTTTTTCTTTTTGGCCTAATTGAACTTTGATTGCGGAACGAACCACAACTAAGCTCTTCTTAGCACCTGGGACAGAACCTCTGACCAAGATGTAATTCTTTTCAGCGTTTGTTTCGACAACTAATTGGTTGAGGATTGTGCTGGAGAGATTACCGTGATGACCAGACATTAATTTTCCTGGGATAACACGTGCGTTATTACGTCCGTTGTTAGCGAAGGAACCTTGTCCTCTGTGATATCCAGATCCGTGTCCCTTTGGTCCGATCTTGTGGCCCCAGCGTTTCACTGTACCAGCATAACCACGACCTTTGGAGACGCCGATCACGTCAACGATATCTCCGGCTTGGAAGATGTCGGCTTTGATTTCATCGCCAACTTTATAAGCGGCCATTTCATCGCCTTTTAATTCGCGAAGGACTTTCTTGGCTGGAACTCCAGCTTTCTTGAAGTGTCCCCTTTCAGCAGAATTAACTTTGGACTCTTTCTTTTCTTCGATACCGACTTGGATAGCGGCATAACCATCTTTTTCGACGGTTTTGACTTGAGTTACAACGTTTGGTAAGACTTCGATAACGGTGACAGCATACATCTTGCCATCTTTGGCGAAGACTTCTGTCATTCCCATCTTACGACCAATGATTTCTTTCATTTTGTCTTACCTCCTTATAACTTGATATCGATATCGACTCCACTTGGTAAATCAAGTTTTCTTAAGGTATCAATTGTTTCCTTAGTTGGATTGGTGATATCGATCAATCTCTTATGTGTTCTGATTTCAAACTGTTCACGAGCATCTTTGTACTTATGGACAGCACGCAAGATCGTATAGACTTGCTTTTCGGTTGGGAGAGGAACAGGGCCCACAACACCAGCCCCGGTCTTCTTTGCAGCAGCGATGATCTTTTCAACCCCAATATCAAGGATCTTGTGATCATAGGCTTGCAAACGAACCCGAATCGATTTTACTTTTGCCATGAATTTTCCTCCTTCATTTCTTTTTTCAGGCTAGCATCGTTTTGCTCTCTACGAATTACCTGACACCCGTTTCATGACAACGCCTGTCGGTGTGTCAGCAACCTCGCATGTCAACGCAAACGATAACGTGTATAAGAGTACGCCTATATGTAATATTATGCAAGCGAAATTTAATAATTATGAATAAATGTAAAATAAAAAATGCCCTCTAAATTGGGCAATTTTGAGCAATTTTTAATGCAAAATTTTACTATTTTTTTAATTTTGTGAGGCAATTTTCGTAGCTATATTTACAACCGCAATATTGCTGATTGTATAGGTCATAATGAATACGCATTTGACGAGCTTCTTCCATACCACCAGCCTTCTTAAAATCAGATAAAAAATACTTTGTATTTTTAAATTTTTCAGAAAGCTTTTGTCCAATCTCGTTTAACTTTTGAGCATTCTTAAATCGTGAAATCGTCATCACTGTTGTTACATAATCAAAACCATGAGAATCTGCATATTCATAGGCTTGATTTAATCTTTTCTTATAGCAGATAAAGCATCTTGTTTGTCCTTCTGGTTGATCTTTGTATGGCTTTAAATCCTTCATATAGGTTTCGTTGTCATATGGAACTTCCACAACTTCGACATGTTGGCCAAAATCACGTTCAAAATAACCTAAAAACTTTTTTAATTCGTCAAGTCTTCTGTAATATTCATCGGCAGGATAAATATTGGAGTTGTTGAAGAAAATTGTGACATCAAAATATTCACACAAAAACTTCAATGGATAGGTCGAACATGGTCCACAACAAGCGTGTAGTAAAAGTTTCGGTTTTGTTGGATATTTTTGAATTTCATCCAAGATTTGCAGGGATTTTTTATAATAATTAATTTTATTTTCCATGGATAAACATTGAGTCTCCAAAGCTAAAGAAACGATATCTTTTTTCGACAGCATGATGATAAATTTCTAAACAAAATTCACGCCCAATTAAAGCGGAAACAAGCATGATTAAAGTAGATTTCGGCAGATGGAAATTGGTGATCAAACAATCGATGGCTTTAAACTCATAACCAGGCTTAATAAAGATAGCAGTATCATCACTTGTTTCGACAAATTTTCCATGTTTTTGCATAACTGCCTCTAATGTTCGAGTGGCAGTTGTTCCAACAGCAATAATGCGTCGGCCATCTGCCTTTGCCTTGTTTAACTTTTCGGCCACTTCCTTACTCATTTCGTAATGCTCAGTATGCATCACATGATCTTCAACCTTTTGCTCCTTAACCGGTTTAAAAGTACCAAGTCCAATGTGTAGTGTTACATCAAGTATTTCAATTCCTTTTTGACGTATTTTATCCAGCAATTCCTGGGTAAAATGGAAACCAGCCGTCGGCGCTGCGGCACTTCCTAAAACCTTAGCATAGACCGTTTGATAACGAGAATTATCGGCACATTGTTTCTTAATATATGGTGGCAAAGGCATGTTTCCAACTTCATTTAAAATCTCTAAGAAAATGCCTTTATAAATAAACTTCATTAATCGGATGCCTTCGTCTTTTCTAGCAACACATTCGGCTTTTAATAATCCGTCTTTAAACGTTATAACGGAACCAACCTTAATTGCTTTGGCATTTCCCGTTAAACATTCCCATGTATCGCCCTCAATTTGTTTTAAAAGAAGCACTTCAACATGAGCTCCTGTACCTTCTTTAACACCAAAAAGTCGTGCTGGTAATACTTTAGTATTATTTCGCACCAAAACATCGCCTGGACGAAGGTAATTGATAATATCGTGAAATACTTTGTCTTCGTATGTCTTCGCGTCTTTATGAATGACTAAAAGACGTGACTCATCACGCTTTTCTGCAGGACTTTGAGCAATTAGCTCTTCTGGAAGTTCAAAATCAAAAAGCGAGATATCCATTAGAAACCTCGCTTATCACCATATTTGCGAATCATATCTTTTTTAAAGTCTCCAAAGCGATCTTCTTGGATTGCTTTTCTAGCTTCTTCCATTAGATGGATCAAGAAACGGACGTTGTGAATTGATAAAAGTCTTTTACCAAACGTTTCATCTGCGACATATAAATGTCGAAGATAAGCTTTAGTATAGTTTTTACATGTATAACAATCACACTCTGGATCAAGTGGTGTGAAATCTTCTTTATATTGTGCCCCTCGAATATTTACGCGGCCATGTGAGGTCATTAATGCACCGTGACGAGCAATTCGCGTTGGTAAAACACAGTCAAACATATCGACGCCTTTTTCAATACCTTCAAGAAGGTAATCGATTGAACCAACCCCCATCAAATAACGCGGTTTGTCTTCTGGTAGATATTTAACGGAGTATTCAACCATCTTTGAAAAAACTTCTTTTGACTCACCAATTGATGTACCACCAATTGAATAACCAGGAAAATCCATTTTCACTAATTCTTTAGCGCAATGTTCACGTAGGTCTTGAAACTCTCCACCTTGAACAATACCAAATAAGGCTTGGTCTTCTCTTTTATGAGCATCCTGTCCACGTTTAGCCCAACGCAAAGTTCTTTCAACTGATTTCTTTGCGTATTTTTCGTCGCATGGATAAGGAATGCATTCATCAAAAGACATTATAATGTCTGCTCCAAGCTTTTCTTCGATGTCGATCACTGTTTCCGGCGTGAAAAACATCTTTTCTCCATTTAGATGGGATTTGAATGCCACACCTTCTTCAGAAATCTTACGATTATCTTTTAATGAGAAAACTTGAAATCCGCCGCTATCGGTGAGAATTGGCCCAGGATAATTCATAAACTTGTGAAGACCACCGGCTTTAGCGACGATGTCTTCCCCTGGACGAATATGCAAGTGATAAGTATTAGATAAAATTACTCCAGCACCCATATCACGCACTTCTTCTGGCGAAAGTGTTTTAACAGTTGCTAAAGTTCCAACCGGCATAAACATCGGCACTTCAACATCGCCATGAGGCGTATGTAAAATACCGTATCTTGCGCCGGTTTGTTTACAAACATGTTTAATTTCTAACCAGAAGTTTTTCATTTTACCATTTACAATCTAGATTTTGATTTGCTCCAATTAGTTCCATGAATTTTGGGTATCGTTTTAGAATCATCATTAGTGAGTAGCCGAGTCCCACAACTGCTATAACTTCTCCGGCCGCCACTAATCCAACATTAATCCAAAATGGAAGTTCAAGAATGATGTGTAACTCTGCGCCAACAATGAATCCGTTCACAATGGCTGGAATAAAGGCAGCTGGCAGTAAATAACGCGGAAAGAATGCAATACCAACAGCAGCAATCAGGGTTGCCAGTGTTCCAAAAATTAAATCCCACGGAAGCATTGGTGACATGAGGTTTGCTAGAAGCGTTCCAATTGTGACACCACCGATGTAATCTTTGTTAAAGAAACATAAGAGCAACAAGAACTCAGAAATACGAACCTGAATTCCTTCAAATGCAATTGGTGCTGACGCCCATGTAAGGACGAAATATAAAGCAGCAACAATGGCGTTACATGTTAATCTACGAACAACTTGATTTCTCATAAATATACGAGAATTACAGGTAATATTTATGCAAATCTAACGTTTTTTTAATTCGTCAGAAAGCAATTTTGTTACCGAAATAACTCTCACTCCTTCTACTTCATTTTCGAGTGTATCGGAGACCACAACTTCACTGGCGCCCCTTATTCTAGAGTTACTAGAAAATACGGCATGAGTTCCGATAACAAAAATCTTTTTCGCTTTCTTGTTCGTTAACACTTCAATGGCGTTGTTGATGGTTCCACATGTATCGATAATATCATCAATAACAATACATGTTTTTCCTTCTACATCACCAGTAAACGAAAGCACTTCAGATTGATTTGGTCTCGAACGATGCTTTGTGAAAAAGCCAACAGAACAACCTGGGAAGTACTTTCCAAAAGCGATTGCTCTATCGTCCGAACCGTGGTCTGGGGTTATAACAACAAGATCCTTTGGTTCAACTTTGTCCTTAAAGTATTCAGCATAAATACTAAATGGTTTTAAATTAACAAAGTTAACTGAGAAATATTTTTCGATTTCTTCTGTGTGAAGATCAATCGTATAAACAGCATCGAAGCCGACAGTCTCAAGGACTTTAGCAACAACACGGGCAGATACTGGCTCTCCATCATAGGAAATGCGGTCTTGTCTGCAATAACCATAATATGGCAAACAAGCTACAACTTTTTTAGCACCACTATTTCTTACTGCATCAGCAAAAAGTTCTAATTCAAAAAGAGTTTGAGCAGATGGTTTTCCGGTTGATTGAATAACAATAACTTCTTTGTTTTTGACATCGCTCAAACATTGAACAAGTAATTCGCCATCAGAAAAATATTTGATGTCTACTTGGCCAAGTGGAATCCCAGTTTCTTTTGAAACTTTAGTAGCAAACGCTTTGGAACTAGTGAGATAAAAGAGTATCTTGTTTTCCATAGGGCATTATTATACCAGTTATTCTTAGATAGTAAACTATCTTTTTCTAACTTAAAACCAATGTAAAAGCAAAAGTAAATATGATGTGCAATCATTAAAATATCGGTGTTATGCTGGTGAAATATTGATTATTCGGGTTTGGTTTAATTGGTTTAATTAACCATATTTTTGAAATTGATATACAATACTCACATGGCCAAATTATTGAACTTAAAAGAAAAAGGATTAGCAAGAGAAATCTTAAGATTCATCGTTACAGGTGGCGTAGCTACTGTTGTTGATTTTTTGGCTTCTTATCTTGTTGCTTCTTTACTTCCTGATTCAATGGGGGTTTGGAAAGAGGTTATATACACTGCCGCAGGATTTGCTGTTGGAGTTGTCGTCAACTATTTCCTATCAGTATTTTGGGTATACAAAAATGTTGACGAAAACGTTAATGTCCGATCAACAAAAAATAAAATACTTTTCCTTGTTTTATCATTAGTTGGTTTGGGTATCGGAATTGCAATAATGATTGGTTTTGATGTACTCGATCAAGGTGTCATTCATTCGGATTTTGAGAACTGGTTGGGTTTTATTACCAAAGGTATGCCTTTCTCGTTCGCTTCTTTTGGGTGGGCTGTTTTATTCTTCGGATTCAAGACATTGATTGTTCTAATTTGGAATTATTTAAGCAGAAAAAAACTCATCTTCAAATCCAAAGATGAGTCTTCTACAAATTAATTTTTGATATCTATTTTTTATTGCGATATTCAGTGTATTTCTTCGATGAGCCTCGGACTAATTCAGCTGGATATTTTTTCTCATTTGCATCGAGTTTTGTGTTGACGATTTCATCAATATCAAGATGATAATGATCGGCCATAAGCGTGGCATACATTATCACATCAGCAAGTTCTTCTTTTACTTTCTCAATAGACTTTTCTTCCTTTGTCCATTGAAAAACTTCAAGAAGTTCGCTAGCTTCGATGCAAATTGATTTTGCTAAATTTTCGCCTGTATGAAATTGAGCCCAATCACGGTCTTCACGAAATTTCATTAAGCGATCATAAGTCTCTTTTTTCATCAAAATAACCTGCAAAAATCAATTATTTCTTTGCTTTTCCTTGGTTAGCAACGGCTTCCATTTCGGCTTTAAGAGCTGCTTCATCCATTAAGTAATAGTGTTTAACAGCATTCATCTTTTCATCGAATTCATAGACTAGTGGGACTCCAGTTGGAATGTTAACGCCAACGATTTCACTATCAGCCAAATGATCAAAGTATTTGACTAAAGCACGTAAAGAGTTACCGTGAGCAACGATTAAGCAGCGTTTACCACTTTCCATTGCTGGTTTAATAACTTCTTCGAAATATGGAACAGCACGAGCAACAGTCATTTCTAATGATTCATGTAATGGAAGATCTTCCTTAGGAACATCTCTAAATTGAGCTTGAAGAGCTGGATTGCGTGGATCCTTTGGATCAAGTGCTGGAGGTGGGCAGTCATAACTACGTCTCCAAATTTTAACTTGTTCCTCACCATATTTTTCAGCGGTTTCAGCTTTGTTTAAACCTTGAAGAGCGCCGTAGTGACGTTCGTTAAGTCTCCAAGACTTATAAACTGGTAACCATTCTCGGTCTAGTTCAAATAGAACGTTATTCATTGTATGAATAGCGCGTTTAAGAAGTGAAGTATAAACAACATCGAAGTCGTATCCTTCTTCTTTTAAAGTCTTACCAGCACGATGTGCTTCGGCAACACCTTTTTCAGAAAGTTCAACATCAGTCCAACCTGTGAACAGGTTTAACTTATTCCATTCTGATTCACCATGACGAATTAAAACTAATTTATACATGATTTTCTCCTTATTAATCAGCAAGAGAACCCATTGGATCCCATGGCTTTAAGACCACTGGATCAGCATCATAGGCTTCTTGTTCTTCTTTTGTTAAATATTCACGTTTAACAACGGCTTGGTATGTATATTGATCAAACCAGGAAGCAGACATTGTAAAGTAACCTTTACGGCCTCTATCATCTCCCCAAGAGTTCTCAATTTTCCATTTTGATGGTTTTCCGTCTTTATCAAACGCAACGCCTGTAATACACATTGCGTGATTCATTGCGCTAGCGCGGAAATCAAGGGATTCACCTTTATCCATTTTAATATCTAAGTCTAATAATGACTTATAATCCCATTCTTGGTCGTTCCAAACGCCTCTGACACGATCTCCATAGGAAGCAACATCGCTACCAAACCAAACGATGAATCCGTCTCTAAGTTGAGCAAGAATGACTTCTTTAAGTCTTTCCATTGGAAGGTTAAGGTGTTTAACAACCTTACCACCATAAACGTTACCTAAATATTGGACAGTATAGGATTTATTGAATGGTTTTGATTTGGTTGGTGCGTTAATGCAGCTCACAAAATCATCAATTGTATCACCGATAAATTCATCAAAGAATGACTTTGGAGTATAACCACGAACAACGTGATATTTGCCCTTATCATCAGTGTACTTAAGGTCAAATGTTTTTGGTGGAAGACCATAACATGAAACGAGAGCTTTATAGAATCTCTTCATGTAAGAATCTTTAAGTTCTTCGACCGCTTTCATTCCTTTTTCAGCTTTCACCTTTCGTGATTCGCTAGCGAAACGACGAACTTCAGCATTTAATAAAGCATTCAAAGAACGGGTTGAACTAGATGTATATGTTTCAACATATGCGTTCTTTGGGCATAAGCCATATTTCTTAACAACGTTAACAAGCATGTCCCATTGACCACCATCGCCAATTCCGTTTTGGACTAAGAATTGAACAGTACGATCATCATAATCGCAATCGATTGTTTCAATAAGGGCTTCTAATGTGTAGTTAAGTTTTTCTAATTTGTCATAGAAAGCAATATAGCTTTGTGACAATTTGAAAGAATTAAGTCCAAGTTTACGACCAATTCTTTCTCTCATGCAGTTGCAACCAGCAAAGATCCAGCATCTTCCAGATGCTTTTTGGTTCGCAACATCCATTGATTTGATGTTAATATCAAAGTTAAAATCAAGATCCTGGACTGCGTCTTTGCTTCCAGCAACAGTGTTAATATCTGCACCAGTTAATGCATGGCGAGCGACTGTACAGGAATGATCTTTTTCATATTCACTTTGTATTTTCTCTAATTCACTAATTTTGATTTCTTTCATAAATCATCCTCCTTTGTCAGCAATAACAATTTTATATAAAAATTATTATTTTTCCACTAAAAAGAAAATTCTTCGTATAATATCAACATATGAACTACAAAAAATACGCAATTGCAGACATTCATCTACATTTAGATGGATCGCTATCTTCCAAAGTTATTATCGAGGTGGCAAAAGAAGAAGGCATCAAACTTCCAACTTATTGCCTTCATAAACTGAACAAATATTTAAGAGTGCCAAAAAACTGCCAATCTCTTAATGAATACCTAGAACGTTTTAGCCTTCCAAATCTTGTTCTCCAATCCAAAAACGGATTAAGAAAATGCTCTTTAGATTTATTAGAACGTCTTTCCAAGCAAGGTCTTAAGTATTGCGAGGTTAGAATGGCGCCACAACTCTCCACCGCTCAAGGTTTGACACAAAAAGAGGTTGTTGAAACTTTAGTCACAACCTTTGCTGAACAAAAATTCATTCGTGCGAACCTCATTCTTTGTTGTATGCGCGGAAAAGACACTCATGAAGCAAATATGGAAACTGTAGAGCTTGCGAAAGAATTCTATGGAAAAGGCGTTGTTGCTGTTGATCTTGCCGGAGCAGAAGCTTTATTCCCAAATGAACTCTTCCAAAAAGAATTCGAACTTGCTAAAAAATATCAACTACCATACACCATCCATTCGGGAGAAGCATCGGGAGCAAAATCTGTTGAATCTGCGATAAAAATGGGGGCATTAAGAATCGGACATGGAATCCATTCAGTCGAAGACAAAAATGTTGTAAAATTGCTAGAAAAACACGTGATTTGCCTGGAAATTTGCCCAAAATCAAACCTCGACACAAAAGCTATCAAATCCTACTCAGATTTACCATTTAAACAATTAAAAGAAGCTGGCGTGAAATTCACAATTAATACTGATAATATGACTGTTTCAAACACGGAACTTTGGAAAGAATATCGCACACTTAGCAAACTCGGATTTAAAGAAAACGAACTTCAAGAGTTCGCTTTAAATACAATTGATGCGGCGTTCATTTCTGACGCTGAAAAAATTGTTCTTAAGAAATTTATAATATAAATTTTGAAATTAATTCTAATACCACATCTGGTTCTTCATTATAACCGCCATGATGCGAATTCTCTAAAAGTACCCACTTCGCGTGAGGTATTTTTTCTTTCATAACACGGTTCATCTCTGGGGTCGACTCATCATATTTTCCAGATAAGATTAATGTTGGAACATCAACTTTATATAGCAAATTTGTAACATCGTAATCCGCTAAAGTTCCATTTCCAAATAATTCAGAAAATCCCCACATTTTGTTATAGATTTCTTTATTAGTTTTTGGAAAATGTTTGGTTTTTGGTATGTATTTTCGTTGATTTTTCTTACCGACATGTTCGTCATAAAAACGTTTCATTCCCTGTTTAAAAAGTTTCTTATCGTATGGTTTTTTGTCCTTCTCATTTAAGATTGCTTCAACTTGTTCTTTTGGATAAGACTCAATCATTTTCAGATGCTCGTCATTCCATATTTTTGTCGATGGAAGAGTCGAGAATAGAATGAGTTTTTCTAATCCTTCATGAGGATATTTACACACCCATTCAAGCGCAAGCATTCCACCCCACGAGTGTCCAAGAATAGAAAACTTTTTTAGACCAAAAAAGCGAATAACATTTTCTAGTTCTTTTAAATATGTTTCAAAAGTCCAAAGGTCTTCATTTCCTTTAGGGACACGTGAATATCCAGCACCTAATTGATCGTAGAAAATTAAAGGAATTCCTTGATCAGCTAGTTGTTCTAAAACTTCATAACGCTCAACGCATCCTCCTGGTCCACCGTGAAGAATAATTAATGGCGTTCCGTTCTTAATATCGCCAAATGTGTATGCACGAGTATGGAATCCTAAATAAGGAATATGATAGATATGTTTTTTCATCGGCATAATTTTATATTGTTTAAGTAAATAATTATACATAACAAAAAAGACTCTCCATTGGAGAGTCAATTTTGATTTTGTTTGATTAATTATTTTGCAAACTTGAACGCGCTCATGCCAGCATATTTAGCTTTTGGACCAAGTTCTTCTTCAATGCGGAGAAGTTGATTGTACTTGTTCACACGTTCGCCACGGCATGGAGCACCGGTCTTGATTTGACCAGTTGCTAAGCCAACACAGAGGTCAGCAATGAAAGTATCTTCTGTTTCACCAGAACGGTGGGAAGTAACAGCAGTATAACCAGCATCATGAGCCATCTTGATAGCGGCTTTGGTTTCTTTAACAGAACCGATTTGGTTGAGTTTAATTAAGATAGAGTTTGCGGCACCAACTTTGATACCATTGCTTAAACGTTCGACGTTTGTAACGAATAAGTCGTCACCAACAAGTTGAACTTTCTTACCGATACGGGCAGTAAGTTTCTTCCAGCCTTCCCAGTCTTCCTCGTCGAGAATATCTTCATAGGAGACAATTGGGAATTCTTCAAGAAGTTTGGCCCAGTGATCAATAAGTTCATCAGAAGTCATATGCTTCTTTTGTTTTGGTAAGTAGTAATAACCAACACCTTTTTCTTCATCCTTCCATTCGGAAGCAGCAGCATCCATAGCTAACTTGAAGTCTTTTCCTGGAACATAACCAGCATCTTCAATAGCTTTGACAATTTCTCTTAAGACTTCTTCATCGGAAGCTAAGTTTGGAGCGAAACCACCTTCGTCACCGACAGAAACGGCTAAGCCTTTGGCTTTGAGGTTCTTGGCGAGGACGTGGTAGACTTCGGAACACCATCTTAAGCATTCACGGAAGTTTGGAGCGCCGACTGGCATAATCATGAATTCTTGGGAATCAACTGTGTTAGAAGCGTGGCATCCACCATTAAGAATATTCATCATTGGAACTGGAAGAACAACGTCACGTCCTTCGGATAAATATTTGTAGAGTGGGACACCTTTAATTTGAGCGGCTAATTTGTTAACAGCAAGGGAGACAGCTAAGATAGCATTAGCACCAAGTTTGGTTTTACCTTTGGTACCATCAATCTTAAGCATTAATTCGTCAATTGCGTCTGGATTAGCAGCATCTTTTCCTTTGAGTTCTTTAGCTAAGATTTCGTTAACATTAGCAACGGCTTTTAATGTACCTTTACCAAGATAACGTTTTTTATCACCATCACGAAGTTCAAGTGCTTCATAGATGCCTGTGGAAGCACCACTTGGGACTTCTGCACGAGCCATCATACCGTTTTCAAGCACAACATCAACTTCAACGGTTGGGTTTCCACGGGAGTCAAGAATTTCACGACCGTGGATGGATTTAATTTTTGTATTTTCCATTTTCTATTCCTCTTTGCGTTAATGATAATAAATTATCACCAAAACTATTTCAATAAAAAAGCGTGTTAAACGCTTACATAAAATAAAAAACCCGGATTAGTAAATCCAGGTAATTTGAATAGATTCTAGAAAGATGCGGTTATGATCGGTTCCACCGATCAATTCATTTTCTATTGTTAACGAAGTAAATGTTTCAGATGGTTCATAAGTAACAGTACGAGATTCTGGTTCAACATTTGTTTCTGTAACAGTCATCGATGTTTCAGATCCATTAACAATTAGTTTCGCGCTATCGGTGTGCCATTGTTCTTCTGTTTCTTTTGAGTAGTCTCTATACCATTTATGGTAATTATTCACTTTTAAGACGACTTTTTTCATTGGTGTTGCACTTTGCCAAACAATCTTTCCAGCATCAGAAGTTCCTATTGTTAAATAAACATCTGTCCCATTATTGCGGTCAACGTTTGTGTTTAATGCTGTATAAGCAATAGAGCCGATCATTCCCTCGATATCGCAAATAGTTGAAAAATAATTTGTTAAAAGTTCAGCATTTTTCTTTTTATCATTAGGTTGAGAGTCATCGTGGTTATCAATCTGCCTTCCTCCAGCATTAAAACCAGTTCCAGTTTCAAAATTGTCTAAAGACGTCTCGATTAAGCGCGATACTTCAGTGCCTGGTTCAGGTGGAGGAGTTATAGAACTAGACGAAGAAGGTAAAACGCTAGTTGGAGCAACTTGAGATGATACCGCAACAGAAGATGTTCCTGGCTCAACACTTGTTTGAGATGTTGGAGAATCGCCAGAAGATTGTTTCTTCTTCTTTGGTGTAGAAGTACAACCAGAAACAACTAAAGCGAACAATAATAAAGGTAAGACGGATGTTTTATTCATTTTGAACCTCTGTGTTAAAATTATATCAATAAATAAGGGATTTGTTTATGAAAGTATTAATGCTATTGGCTGATGGTTTTGAAGATACAGAGGCCCTAACTACTAGAGATGTTTTAATAAGAGCAGGAATTGAAGTTACAACCGCATCAATTACTGATCGACTTGAAGTGCAATCTTCATTTGGTGTTCATGTTTTGGCTGATGCACTTCTAAAACTAATTTTTGATACAACTCCATACGAAGCAATTATTCTTCCTGGTGGAGGACGAGGAACAAGAAACTTATCTGAGAGTCCATTAGTTCCACTTTACTTAGAAAAATTTGCTTCTCAAGGAAAACTTTTATGCGCAATCTGCGCCGCACCATCAATCCTAGGAAAACATGGTTATTTAAAAAACAAAAAATATACGTGTTTTGCAGGATTTAATGAAGTAATTGCTGGTGATTTTACTGCAAATGAAGTAGAAAAATCTGGAAATATTATTACAGCAAGATCAATGCAATATTCGATTCCTTTTGCATTAACAATTATTGAGGAATTGATGGGGAAAGAAGTAAAAGAAAAAGTCCAAATCGGACTTCAAGGATTAGATCCAAAATAATTACTTACTTAAGATATAATCAACATACAACCGGGCAACATTTATACCGGTTGTTTTTTCTATTCCTTCATAGAAAGCATTCGAGTTCACTTCAGAAAGAATTGGTTCCCCATTTTCTCCTTCAAGAAGATCTACACCGCAATAATCAAGTTCTAAAATTCTCGCCGCTTTTTCAGCAACTTCTAAATAGGATTTTGGAAGATCAACAACATAACTTTTTCCACCTGCAGCTAAATTAGAGAGATAAGAAAACTTGTTCTCTCTTTTCATATAAGCAACAGTTTTGCCTCCAATTACAATTATTCGATAATCTTTACCTTTTGAGGATGCAATAAATTGCTGAAAAATATGAGGCACATGAATGAGTTTATTTTCTAAATCTAATAATTCGTTTTTGTTTGTTACAAAATAAACTTGTCTACCTAAACTACCATAGTTTTCTTTAACTATCATTGGTAAACCAATGATTTCAATAACATTGTCTAAATATTTTCGATTTCCATCATCTCTATAACAAAGTGGCGATGAAATTGTTGTAGGCATTTTAATTCCTTGATCGGATAAAGAAAGATGCGTGAGCATTTTATCATCGCATTTAACAATTGAAGAGCAGCTATTAAAAAGGCGGTAACCAGCTCTTTCTAATTCCTCGGCAATGTATCTGTCTTTATCTGTATAAATAACAAAATCATAGTTAGGTAAAGTCGATTTTACATTGCCTTCACTTAAATAAGAAAAAACATCTGTGCTTGTACGAACATCAACGGGCACACCTTTTTTTGAAAACTCTTCTTTGAGTCGTTTAAGCTGGTGTTGAATACCTTCAGCAACACCAAATCCGTTTATAATAATCAATCCTTTTTTACTCATGTTTTTTTAAATCTAAAATTAATTTTGTAAGTGGTAAGGCACCGTTTGCAACAAAGACAGTTGTCAAAAACACAACGTGAACAAAGATTCCTTCTTCAAGTTCTAAAATTAAAAGAATTCCAAACAAAATATCAGCAAAAGAAATGACGTATTCAGCCAAATCTAGTGGCTTTTTGCAGGATCTTTTTAAAATAAATGCGCCTGTAGCAATCTCTAATAATCCAGACAGAGCATCAAGAAGTCCGAACAACAAACATACCAACCATAACTCGGCTTTGTAATAAGCCAAAGTGAAGATTCCTAATCCAACGCCAATAATTGCTAACCCCAGATAAATGTATTTAGCTCGTGGATTTTTGAAATTTCGATAAAACTCAGCAAAATGGAAAACTGAAGCAAGTAAAAACAATATTCCAAGTGCAACTCTTTCAAAGTCGCGACCGATAATTAAAAATGCAATTAAGATTCCAGCAAAAATAAAACAATATGAAATAAAGAACAATCTCAGTGCAATTTCAGCCTTGTTTTTTGAGTGTTTATTCATAGCAATCATTTTACCACTAAAGGTACTGGTATTTTACAATTTTGTAATTTTCTATCTTTTAGAATTGAATTATTTTTCATAAATAATTATATTTATACAGCATCACAAATTATGTTAGAGAAAGTTAAATTAATCGCAAAATCCGTTCGCCAGTACAAGAAATATGCGATCTGGACACCAATCTTAATGATTATTGAAGCACTAATGGAATGTGCGATGCCTTTCGTTATGTCGATGTTAATCGATACGATTACTCAAGCTGTTAATGTTACTGCTGCTCATCCTTATAATGAAATTCACGAATTCTCTGACATCTTTAAAACATTAACTTATTCAAACGCAACATTAAATCTCAAACTTGATGTCACTATTTTTGGAATCATTATTGCCTTAATTGTGATGGCGTTAATTTCATTAAGCGCCGGATTTATTGGTGGAAGAACTGCTGCTAAGGCTTCAGTTGGATTACAAACAAACCTTCGCGAAGACATCTACAAAAAGATTCAAACATTCTCATTCGCCAATATTGATAAATTCCATACATCTTCATTAATTACTCGATTAACGACTGATGTTAACCAAATCGGTATGGCGTTCCAAATGATGATTCGTATCGTTGTTCGTGCTCCATTAATGATTATTTTCTCAGCTGTTATGGCCTTCGTTGCTGGTGGATGGATGGCAGTCATCTTTATCTTATTAATTCCAGTCATTGGATTGGGTTTATGGTTTATTGGTAGACAAGCATTCCGTATCTTTACCAAAGTATTTAAACGTTATGATGCTTTAAATGAATCGGTCCAGGAAAACGTTTCTGGAATTCGTGTTGTTAAATCATATGTTCGTGAAGATTATGAAAAACAAAAATTCACTAATGCATCTAATTCGTTAACTGGTGGATTTATTAAGGCTGAAAAGTTAGTTGCTTTAAGCGATCCGCTTCTTAATACCACGATTCATATCTCAAATATTTTAGTTATCTCAATTGGTACATACGCAATTTATCGCGGATCAATTGATAATTCCTTCTGGATTAAATTAACAGTCGGACAAATGAGTTCGTTGATTACCTATGGTATTCAAATTCTTGTTTCTATCCTCATGATCTCCATGATTCTTGTCATGATGCTGATGTCTGTCGAATGCGTTAGACGTATTTCCGAAGTCCTAGATGAGGAACCATCAATTAAAAATCCTGAAAGCCCACTTTATGAAGTTAAAAATGGAGACATTGTCTTTGACAACGTCAACTTTAAATATAAAGAAACAGCACAAAAATGTGCGTTATCAAATATTAATTTAAATATTAAATCTGGCGAATTTGTTGGTATTTTAGGATCCACAGGTTCAGGAAAAACTTCCTTAGTTAATCTTATTTCACGTCTTTATGACGTTACTGAAGGAAGAGTTCTTGTTGGAGATCATGATGTTCGTGAATACGACATCCCAACATTAAGAAAATCTGTTTCTGTCGTTCTTCAAAAGAACGTCCTTTTCTCTGGAACAATTGCTTCAAACCTTAAATGGGGAAAAGAAGACGCTACTGTTGAAGAGATGCAAAAAGCCTGTGAAATTGCCCAAGCTTTAGAGATTGTTAAAGGTAAAAAGGATGGCTTAAATTCCAAAGTCGAACAAGGCGGAGCAAACTTCTCTGGCGGTCAAAAGCAACGTCTTTGTATTGCTCGTGCTATTGTTGGTTCACCAAAGATTTTAGTTCTTGATGACTCCACTTCTGCTGTTGATACAAAAACAGATAAGCTCATCCGTAAAGGGCTCAAAGAACAACTTCCAAGTATTACCAAAATTGTTATTGCTCAACGCATTTCTTCAATTGAAGATGCAGATAAAATTATTGTTTTAGATGACGGAGAAATTTCCGCTATCGGAAAACATAGTGAACTTTTAAAAACTTCGAAGATTTATAAAGAAGTTTATGAAACTCAAAATCGAGTTGGAGGTGCTAAGTAATGCCACCAATGAGAATTAGGGAACATAAGAAAGCCAAAAAGGGTACTCTTACGAGATTACTCAAAGAGCTCTTTAAACGCTATCCAGTCAGACTTGGATTTGCTATTTTCCTTATTCTTTTTAATGTCTTTGCTAACCTCTCATCTTCGATGTTCTTAAACTTCGTAACTGTTTGCTTATCCACCGCTTTATCAATGCCAGGTGGTGCACAAAACCCATTCACTGGAAGTTATCAAATTTCGGCAATGGGTATGACACTCAATACAAACGTATCAATCTTGTTGATTGTTCTTGCAAGCATCTACGCCTTTGGCGTTTTTGCTGCTTGGTGGTGGCGAAGAACAATGGCAGTCATTACACACGAATATTTGAATGAACTACGTATTCAAATGTTCGCCCACTTACAAGATCTTCCAATCAAATATTTTGATACTCACCCTCATGGTGAAATCATGTCTTTGTTCACAAATGATATTGATACAATTCGTCAGTTTATTTCCGGAGCACTACCAACATTTATCCAAGCTTCATCAGCGATTATTTTGGTGCTTGTTGTAATGATGATGAACTCCATTTGGATGACGTTTGTCACACTTGTGTGTTCTCTTTTGATGGTTCTTTCCACCGTTGTCTTTGGTGGAAGAGCGTCTCGATTCTTTATTAAACAACAAATTCAAGTTGCTAAAGTTGAAGGTAACATTGAGGAATCAATGAATGGTTTAAAAGTTATTAAATCATTCTCTCATGAAGAAAAATCTGAACTTCAATTTAAAGATTTAAATGATGAATTATGTACTTACTCCACTAACGCCAATATTGCTGGTAACGTTACCGGACCAGTCAATATGAATATTGGAAACTTCATGTACATCTTGACCGCAACAGTTGGTTTCTTAATGCTCGTTATTCCAGGATTTAATAACTTAACACTTTCTGGATGGGTAGCAATTGATATTAATAATCCAGCGAATGTCTCCACATTCTGGGGTGTTGTTTTATCATTCCTACTCATGTCGAGAATGTTCTCCAACAACATGAATAACTTCTCACAACAAGTAACATTTATTGTTATGGGTATGGCTGGTGCATCACGTTGCTTTGAACTCATTGATGAAAAACCAGAAGTTGATAATGGTTATGTTACTTTAGTACACGCTAAAAAAGACGAGAACGGAAACATTGTTGAAACAAACGAGAGAACAAGACTCTATGCTTGGAAACATCCTCATGGAGATGGTTCGTTAACTTATACCGAACTAAAAGGCGATATTCTCTTAGATCATGTTGACTTCTCATATGATGGACACCGATTAGTTCTTGAAGGCATTGATATTTACGCTCACCCAGGACAACAAATTGCTCTTGTTGGCGCAACTGGCGCAGGTAAAACAACCATCACAAACTTAATTAACCGCTTCTATCCTCTTGCTGATGGCAAAGTTAGATATGATGGAATTAATATTAATAAAATTAAAAAAGATGATTTACGTCGTTCTTTAGGCATCGTTTTACAAGACGTTAACCTCTTTACCGGAACAGTTCTTGAAAACATTCGTTATGGTCGACTCGATGCGACAGATGAAGAATGTTATGAAGCGGCTAAGATCGCAAATGCGTATGACTTTATTATGCGTTTACCAGAAGGTTTCAATACTGTTCTTTCTGGAGATGGATCAAACCTCTCTCAAGGACAACGTCAATTAATCTCGATTGCGCGTGCCGCTGTTGCGGATGCGCCAGTCATGATTCTTGACGAGGCAACATCTTCTATTGATACACGTACCGAAAAACTTGTTCAACAAGGTATGGATCAAATTATGAAAGGTCGAACAGTCTTTGTTATTGCTCACCGACTTTCCACCATTCAAAATGCGAATGCGATTATGGTTCTAGACCACGGAAAAATTATTGAACGTGGCGACCACGCTTCGCTGATTAAACAAAAAGGTTATTATTACCAGTTATACACTGGTGCATTTGAATTAGAATAAGGAATTTAACATGAAAAAGTTTGGAATTGCTGCACTTTTATCTATTCTTGTTATCTCTGGTTGTACTTCTACACCAAAGAAAAAGAAACAATCTTCTAGTGAGAATCCAACATCTCAAACAAGCGTAGAACCAGGAACATCTTCTGTTTCTCCGACTTCTCAATCCACATCAGTTACAAGTAGTGCACCAGCTCCAACCACAGCTAGTTCGAGTGGCTCAACTACACCTATTTCAAGTTCATCTATCTCTTCGGTTGATCCAATTATTGATTTAGGAAAACAAAAAATTAGTTTCATTAAAAATTATATTGCCGAACATCCAATTGATGTCCCTTCAGGAATGAGAGGCGCTGTTGATTATACGACAAAAGTTACATTTGATGGACTCGCCCTTCAATCAATAGATTTAGGAAAAGAAACCAGTAAATATGGCCTAAATTTCTCATCTAAATATAAAGTAATTTTTGGAGATGAAACTGGTTATATTGGAGCAGCATCATCGACTCTTTATAACAAAGTTGGTGATTATGATGGTGATCCAGATTCTAAATATACGATTACGGGTTATCTTTCCATTTACATGGGCAACCCAGAAATCTTTGTTAGTGAATACACTTATAACAAGTCTTTATCTGTCACATTCGACGCTAAAGCATCATCAAAAAGTGAAATGTCATTTAGTAATTTCTTCGAAACAACAAAAGACATGGAATACAACTGTGCTGGACATGGTTATGGCGAGATGTACACATTTAGTAACGTTACTTCATATCTTTGGGTGAGTGATAATACCCACCAAAAGTTCGCTTGGATTACTGATGGTTCAACAATCATTAAAACCATCGCACATAATCGTCCAAATATTTCTAAAGACAGTGTGTTTAATATCGTCGGTCTTCTTTCAATGAAAGACTACGCACCAGCACTTTGGGTAATCGATGTTGAAAAGGTTGAGTCTGCAACTCCTAAAACACTTGATGTTTCTTTAGCTACTGAGTTATCAATTACCAATCTTAAAAAGAATAAAGCATCTCAAGAAGATACTGATACACGCTTCCCAGATTACACCATGTCCTGGTCTAAACTTTATAAGACAACAGGTTATTTAACCACCATTGAAGAAGGCGGAAAATACTACATCGGTATGCGTGATGAGTATTATTCAGGTTCAGAATATATCAATGGCAAAAACAATGCTCGAGCCAATTATGGTATTGCTTTAATCTATAACGAAAAATTCTGGAATATTAATTATGAATACATTCTCACCGGACCATACGGCGACCTTGTTGACGCTGATGAATCCGTCGAGGTCTTCTATATTCTTCAACGTTTAGAATACACAGATGGAAAAACTTGTTGGAATATTCTTCTTCTTCCATCGACATTCCCAACTGTTTAATTAAAGAAAAAATATGCCGCAAAATCGGCATATTTTTTTCAAAACCCCAATTATTTATGAAGCTTTAATAGATTTTCCATTAAGGCTAAGCGAGTTAATAATCCAACCCCGCCTGGAACTGGAGTTTGTAATCTAACAGGAAGATTTGGAACAGCATCACCATGTAATCCGGTTTCATCACGGTTAATACCAACATCAACAATAACCGCAGAATCTTTGTACTTATAAGATTCATCTAAGATTCCTTGTTTACCTGTTGCGACAACGATAATATCGGCATTAGCAATATATCTTTCGAAATCTGGACGAGTTGTTTTCGAGTGAAGAACAGTCACGTTTGAACTTTCCGCAAGAAGCATCTTAGCCATTGGTTTTCCAACAATATTTGATCGACCAATCACCACCGCGTTCTTTCCTTTAAGTTCAACATTTTCTGCCTTAAGGTAGTTCATAATTCCTTGAGGTGTGCATGGGTTGAGTTTGCTTAATGGATGGAAACCATCAACATCTTTTTCTGGAGAGATAGCTAATTTGATTGTGTCTTCATTAATGTGTTTTGGAAGTGGCATTTGAACAAGAAAACCATCGAGTTTTTTGTTTTTGTTAAGTTTGCCAACTAACTTTAAAAGTTCCTTTTCGGTTGTTGATTCAGGAAGCTTAATTAGTTTTGCTTCAACACCGAGTTCAGCAGAATCTTTTAGTTTTCCTTTAACATAAGCATTTGATGCTGGATCATCATTAATTTGGACAATCACCAATGTTGGTTTACGATCCATTTTCGCAATTAAATCTTTGAGCTCAACTTTACGAGCTTTAACATACTCTTTAATAATCATGATTATTTCCTCAGAAATTCTAAAGATATAATAGCACATTTTGATAGTTTTCCTATCAAAATATTTATTCGTTATTTATAATAGAAACATGGAATTTGTTGGTTTAGACAAAATGTCGATGCTTGACTACGAAGATTATGTCTCCGCAGTTATTTTTGCCCCAAAATGTAACTTCCGTTGCCCATTTTGTCATAACGGAGATTCAGTTTTAAATTCGTCAGTCGAAATTCCTTTTGAAGACATCCTTGCTTACTTAGAAAGTAGAAAAGGTCTTCTAGATGCTGTTGTTGTGACTGGCGGAGAGCCAACATTGATGCCTGATTTAGAAAATAAAATTCGACAAATCAAAGAACTTGGCTACCAAGTTAAGCTTGATACTAATGGAACAAATCCAGAGCTTTTAAAACACTTAATTGATGAGAAATTAATCGACTATGTGGCAATGGATATTAAAAATTCTAAAGAAAAATATGCTTTAACTGCTGGATGTAAGTTCGTTGATTTAGAAAAGATTAAACAATCTATCGATATATTAAAAAATTCCGGAATTCGCTATGAATTTAGAACAACACTCGTTAAAGAATTCCATGATTTTAGTGATATTAAAGGAATTGGCGAACTAGTTAAAGGAGCTAAAAAACTTTATCTCCAGAAGTTTGTTGATCGAGAAGGTGTCATTCAAAAAGGTCTCCATCACGTTGATGAAGACATTGCACTTTTGTATAAAAAAGACCTCGAGAATTATGTTTCCGAGGTCTATCTTAGAGGTTATTAATCAAGGTACTTAACTGCCGCAAGAGCAGCAATAGCGCCATCGTTACAAGCCGTCACACATTGACGGATTGTTTTCTTTCTTGTGTCTCCAACAGCGAACAAGCCTTTTGTTTTTGTTTCCATGTTTTCATCTGTAACGATGTAACCTTTTTCTAAATCCACAAGATTTGCGAAATTCTCGTTACTTGGGATTTGTCCAATGCAAACAAAGACATTATCGGTTTTAAATTCGCGACGGAGTTTGGTTTTGGTGTCTTCAAACACAAGGCCTTCAAGTGAACTTTCGCCAAGATACTCCACTAGGTTCATATTATGTGTGACTTCAATGTTTTCTTTGGCTTTTAAGCGATCAACAAGGATTGCATCAGCGAAGAATTTGTCAAACAATGTGAACACGTGCACTTTAGTGCAGTAGTTGGCTAAAGTAAAAGCATATTGGAGAGCAGTATTAGCGTCTCCAATGAGGTAAACCTCTTTTCCCTTATACATTGGGCCATCGCAAACAGCACAGAAGGAAATACCATTACCAATGAGTTCTCGCTCTTTTGGAAGATTCATTAAACGGTGTTTCACGCCATTTGCAATGATAACTACTTTTGATTCATATGAATTGTAGTTGGTGTGAACTTTGAAGATGTCTCCAACCTTTTCGATTTTTAAGACATCTTCAAGTTCAAAGTTGGCGCCTAAATCAGTAATTTGAGCAAACAGGTTGTCAGAAAAATCTAACCCAGAGATCTCTTTAATTGATGGAAAGTTTTCAAGTCTTGGTGAATTAGCAATTTGCCCACCAAAATTTTCTTTTTCCAGAATTAAAACAGTCTTGTTTGTTCGTAGGAGATATAACGCAGCGGTCATCCCTGCTGGGCCACCGCCGACAACAATGGCGTCAAACATAAGCTTATTTTACGCTTTCAATATAACCTTTAATGTTAGAGGCGTTTTCGTAGACTTTTAAGCCATCAGCCATTGGAACAATAAGTGTTGGAGCTTTCTTCACGCCGTATTGTTTGGTCAGATCGACGTTTTCTTCAGCATCAACAACTTCATAAGCGATTCCGGCTTTGTCTAAAAGCATCTTAGCCATCTTACAATTTGGACATGTTTTTGTCGCAAATAATAAGGTTTTATTGAGGTTTTGTGGTTGATTTTCACATTTACATTCTTCTTCGGTGTGTTCAACATGTGGGTGAAGCACAGAAGTTTCTGGATGGTAGACTTTACGGTTCTTGAATTCCTCGCTCTTACCATCGTTCCAGTTTTGAATTGGACGATAGTAACCAGTAATACGGGAATAAACTTCGGTCTTGGCACCACATTTTGGACATGTATATTCTTCGCCGCTAATGTATCCGTGTTCCTTACAAACAGAGTAAGTTGGAGACATTGTGTAGTATGGAATGTGATAGTTTTCAGCAATCTTACGAACAAGATTCATACATGATTTCCATGAAGGTAATTTTTGTCCTAAGAAGGCATGGAAAACGGTACCAGATGTGTAAAGAGTTTGTAATCCGTCTTGGATATCAAGAGCACGGAAGATATCGTCTGTAAAACCAACTGGTAAGTGTGAAGAGTTGGTGTAATATGGAGTCTTACCTTCTTCAGATGCGGTAATGATATCTGGATATTTGGCCTTATCGTGTTTTGCTAAACGATAGGCGGTTGATTCGGCTGGTGTAGCTTCGAGGTTATAAAGATCTCCATAGAGTTCTTGATAATCAGAAAGTTTGTTTCTCATGTGGTTTAACACATCCTTAGTGAATTGAATTGCTTCTGGGTGGGTTAAATCTTTCTTGATCCAGCGAGCATTTAAGCAAGCTTCGTTCATACCAACTAAACCAATTGTGGAGAAGTGGTTATTGAAGGTGCCTAAATAACGTTTGGTGTATGGATAAAGTCCAGCTTCGAGTAAGGTGGTAATTGTGTTACGTTTCACCTTTAAGGAACGAGCGGAAATATCCATAATGCGGTCTAAACGATTGTAGAAGTCTTGTTCATCAGTGGATAAATAAGCAAGTCTTGGCATGTTGATTGTAACAACGCCAACAGAACCTGTTGATTCACCAGATCCAAAGAATCCGCCCGATTTCTTACGTAATTCACGTAAGTCGAGACGTAAACGACAGCACATTGAACGAACATCGCTTGGTTCCATATCGGAATTGATGTAGTTAGAGAAGTATGGAGTTCCGTACTTCGCTGTCATTTCGAACAAGAGTTTGTTATTTTCGGTTTCGGACCAGTCAAATGTTTTAGTAATGGAATAAGTTGGAATTGGGTATTGGAAACCGCGTCCATTAGCATCACCTTCGATCATAATTTCGATGAAGGCTTTGTTAACCATCGCCATTTCTTCAACACAATCTTTGTACTTGAAATCCATTTCTTTTCCACCGACGATACAGTTGAGTTCGGCCATATCGTTTGGTACGACCCAGTCTAATGTAACGTTGGTGAATGGAGCTTGTGTACCCCAACGTGATGGTGTATTAACACCATAAATGAATGATTGAATGCATTGTTTGACTTCTTTATAGGTCAAATGATCTTTCTTTACAAATGGTGCAAGATAAGTATCAAATGAGGAGAAGGCTTGAGCACCAGCCCATTCATTTTGCATGATGCCAAGGAAGTTCACCATTTGGTTGCAAAGAGTTGATAGGTGGTTTGCTGGAGCAGATGTAATCTTTCCAGGAACTCCGCCTAAACCTTCTTGAATGAGTTGTTTTAAACTCCATCCAGCACAGTAACCTGTGAGCATACTTAAATCGTGGATATGGATATCCGCGTTTCTATGGGCATCAGCAATTTCCTTGTCGTAAATCTCACTTAACCAATAGTTGGCTGTAACAGCACCACTGTTGGAAAGAATTAAACCACCGACGGAGTAAGTCACGGTGGAGTTTTCCTTCACGCGCCAGTCATTAATCTTTAAATAATTATTGATGACGTTTTTATAGTCTAAACTTGTGGACTTGATTTGTCGGAGATTCTCGTGTTGTTTACGATAAATCATATAACTACGAGCGACATCAATATATCCGGCTTGAATTAAAACAACTTCAACGGAATCTTGAATGTCTTCGATAGCAACGATTTCATTAACGACTTTTTTATTAAAATCAGCAGTCACTCTGAGGGCGAGCATCTCAATAATATCGCTATTATAAAACTTGTGCTCGGCCATGAACGCACGTTCAATTGCGTTCTCAATTTTTTTAAGATCAAAGTCTTCTAAAGACTCGTCTCTCTTTCTAATTTTCAACATAACTCATACCTCCCAGCGAGAATTTGAAAATAGTGATAGAAAAACCTTAGTTTAAGTTTTCAATTTGTCAGGGACCATTAATATTTATTAAGTGGTGCTGTTATTATATATAAATGTATGGTCTAAAATAAGAAAAATCTTCCAAAATTTTTACACTGTATATATTTTAGCAAAATTATTGTGTATTTATGGCACTTTCTTCTTTGTCAAACATTATGTTAACAAATTAATAAAAAAATGCCGTTTTATCTGGCAAATTTTTATTTAGTTACAAAGTAACTACTTTATAATTCGTTGTACTTTTTAGCTTTTCCTTTAACTTTTTCGATAGGATATTTCTTTTCGTTTTGATCCATTTTTAAATTAACAATTTCATCAACGTCTAAATCAAGCTTATCCGCTAAGTTCTGACAATTGACAATAACATCTGCTAATTCTTCTTTAACTTTTTCAAGATTATATTCCTCGTTCCATTGGAAACATTCTAATAATTCGCCAGCTTCAATAATTATTGTTTTAGCTAAATTAGCTGGTGTGTGATATTTGTCCCAGTCACGATCAGAAGTAAAGTGACGTACTCGTTCTAGTGTTTTCTTTTTCATATTCCGTATTTTAACATATTAGACTAAAATAGTCTTGGAGTTAAATTATGGAAAAGAAAATCGAACAGAAATTTAATGAATGGCTTAATTCAAGTGCTCTTTCAAAAGAAGAAAAGCAAGAATTAGAGTCAATCAAAGGAAACGAAAAAGAGATTACCGAAAGATTCGTTGCCGATTTAGAATTTGGTACCGCCGGCTTACGTGGCATTATGTCTATGGGTAAAAACAGAATGAATCGCCACGTCATTAGACACGCCACTCAAGGGCTTGCAAACTTCTTATTATTAAAAGAAAAGAAACCAAGCGTCGCTATAGCATATGATTCGAGACTAAATTCCGAACTGTTTGCTCACGAAGCTGCTCGCGTTTTAGCCGCCAACGGAATCAAAGTTCACATTTATCCAAGATTAATGCCTGTTCCAATGCTTTCCTATGCTGTTAGACAATTAAAAGCCTCAGCTGGTATTGTTGTTACTGCATCACACAACCCAAAGCAATACAATGGATATAAAGTTTATGGACCAGACGGATGTCAAATGACAACCAGTAATGCCAATGCTGTTTTGGCTGAAATTAACAAAATCGATATGTTCGATGTTAAACTCTCAGAATTCGAAAATAACCTGCAAATCTCCTATATTTCTAATGATTTGATTGAAAAATACTATCATTCTGTTCTTTCACAATCTATTGAAGGACCAGAAGAATCAGAGCGCATTTTAAAAATTACATACACACCACTTCATGGCTCTGGTTTTATTCCTGTAACTACTGTTTTAAAACGCGATGGATTTGATTGCGTGGATATTGTTGAAGAGCAAAAAGACCCAGATGGCAATTTTACAACTTGCCCATATCCAAATCCCGAAATCCAAGAAGCCATGGATCTTGGAATGAAATTAATGCTTAAAAACGGAAACGACATTTTGGTTGCAACCGATCCGGATAGTGACAGAGCTGGAGTTGCTGTTAACCAAGATGGAAAAGCAACAATTTTAACTGGTAACGAGATCGGTATTCTTCTATTTGATTTTATTTATCACGCACGTATAAAACAAAATAAATTACCAAAGAATCCAATTGTGGTTAAATCAATTGTTTCTTCAAGCCTTATCAATTTGATGGGCGAAAAATTCGGTGTCAAAGTTATTGATGTCTTAACCGGATTTAAATGGATTGGCGAACAACTCCTTCTACTAGAAGAAAAGCACGAAGAATATCGTTACATCTTTGGTTTTGAAGAATCATATGGTTATTTAACAAACCCTGAGGTTCGCGATAAGGATGCTGTTAATGCTGTTCTGTTAATTGCAGAAATGGCGAACTACTATAAGCACAAAGGCTTAACTCTTATCGATCGTTTAAATGAGCTTTACAAAGAATTCGGGCCATACAAAACAAAAACAATTTCTTATGAATATCCAGGTTTAGAAGGCCAGGCTCGAATGAAGGAAATCATGAAAACACTTCGAGTCAAATCGTTCTCACTATTCGATGATGTTGTCTCGGTGGGAGACTTCCAAACAAGCATTGAAAAATACAAGGACCATGAAGAACAAATACATCTTCCAAAGAGCGATGTCTTGAAATTTACATTACCAGAACACGAAACAATCATCTTCCGCCCATCTGGAACCGAACCAAAATTAAAAGCCTATATCTTTGCCCAAGAAGGACACATACAGGCTTTAAATCAAAAGTTAGATAAAATCTTAAAATAACAGGTAAAACTTAACTATTTTGAAATAAATTTAAGAACATCATCATAAACTTGTTGGTGTTCTTTTTCATTTAAAATTTCATGTCTCATGTGTGGATAAACATGCAATTCAACATCTTTGATCCCGAGTTTTTGATACTGTTTATAAAGGGCACGTGGTCCTTTTCCGAATGCACCACAAGCATCATCTTCACCAGCAATAATAAGAATGTGATTATCTGGCGAAATCTTTTTCAAGAACTTCTTGTTAAATAAACGGGCATTACCTTTTAAAAGTTCGCGGTAGAAAATACGACTTGAGCCATAGCCACACATTGGGTCGGCGCAATACTTTTGAACGTTCTCTTCGTTATAACTTAACCAATCATTCGGTGTTTTACGGTCTTTCACGGATTTAACGTATGCACCAATCGAGAGTCTTTCCATAAGCTTGGCTTTTTCGAATTGATTCTTCTTAGAACATGTCCATTTTCCAATTTTTGCACCAAACTTAAAGAGTAGTTTTGCGTTTGGTCCATTTGATCCGCAAATAACAATCTTGTCGGCATCATGCGTGAATCTTTGAACAAAATCTTGAACAATAAACGATCCCATAGAATGGCCAAAAACAACAACCGGTAATTTGGTTGTCTTACGAACCTTTCGAACAATATCGTCAACAATTCGAACAGTTTTTGAGAAGAAAGATGAAGGAACGATTCCAAGTTTCTTTCCGTTTTCAGAGTTTAAACCTTGACCATAGTGGTCAACACAGAAGACGTTGAAACCGTTTTTATTTAGGAATTGAGCAAAATCATCATAACGTTCAGCGTATTCTTCCATACCTGTAACAATAACAACGTTTCCAACAGGTTTTTCAGCACTCCAGGTATAACCACGAAGCACATCTCCGTTTACTGATTTAATTGAATATAAACTTTTCTTCATAATCATTACTCCTCATAACCTCTTGGGTTGTTTCTCTGCCAATTCCAGGAATCACGACAACAATCGACAATATTAAATTCAGTTTTGAATCCGATTTCTTTAAACGCTTTATCAGCGTTGGCATAACACTCGGGAATATCTCCTGCTCGACGTGGTGCCACTCGATAATTGATTTTTATATTGTTTGCTTTCTCAAATGCATGAACAAGTTCGAAAACAGACGTTCCTACTCCGGTACCAAGGTTATAAATAACTAATCCTGGTTTCTCTTCTAATTTCTTTAAAGTGAGTAGGTGTCCATGAGCTAAATCAACGACATGAATATAATCTCTAATACAGGTACCGTCTGGGGTATCATAATCATCTCCAAAAATATTTAAGACAGGAAGTTTCCCAACAGCAACTTGCGTAACATACGGCATTAAATTGTTTGGAATTCCCTGTGGATCTTCACCCATTAATCCGGACTTATGAGCTCCAATTGGATTAAAATATCTGAGAATTGCAATGTTATATGACGGATCTTTCTTGGCTAAATCCTGAAGCAAATACTCGATTCTAACTTTAGTCTCTGCATATGGGTTTGTTGTTTCACCGATTGGATCGGTTTCCACAATTGGAACTTTTTTAGGATTTCCATAAACGGTGGCAGAAGATGAAAACACAATATTTTTACATCCATATTTTTCCATTACTTTCAAAAGAACGTTGGTAGAACCAATGTTGTTATCAAAATATAAATCTGGTTTTTGAACAGATTCACCAACGGCTTTTAATCCAGCAAAATGAATCACTGCAAAAATATTGTGACTAGCGAAAACTTTATCTAAGGCCTCTTCATCACGAACATCTAATTTGATGAATTCTGGTCTTTGACCAGTCAACTTTTCAATTCGATTTAATACTTCAACTTTGGCATTACAAAGATTATCAACAATAACGGGCTTATAATTGTTCTCAATAAGTTGAACAACTGTGTGGGAACCAATATATCCCATTCCACCGGTAACAAGAATTTCTTTCATTATCTATTCTCCAATTCTTTTAAAAGTATTTCAGAAGTCATTTTTGGATTAACCTTGCCTTGTGTTTTCTTCATAACTTGTCCAACCATAAAGCCAAGTGCGCGGTCTTTTCCTTCTTTATAATCTTTGATTGATTGAGGGTTTTCATTTAAAACCTCGTTGATCACATTTTTAATAAATGATTCATCGGATATTTGTGATGAAATGCCTAAGATTTGACGAGCTTTTTGAGCATCACACTTCTCTTCAATCATTTTTCCAAAAATTGCTTTTGCTTGGTTGGAAGAGACTTCATTTTTCTCAATGATTGCTACGAGGCTCACAAGTTGTTCTGGGCTAAGAGGGAACTCATTAATCGAAACGTTGTTCTTGTTTAAATATGAAAGAACATCGACATTTATCCAGTTAGCTAATGTCTTGTATTGTTTTGTGAGCTTAGCACACTTGTCATAATAAACAGAAATATCTTTGTCACTTACTAACAGTGAAGCATCATATTCATTGAGCTTAAATTCATTTAAATATCGTTCTTTTTTACTTTCAGCAAGTTCCGGACACGAAGCAATCGCATCATCAACAAACTTATCAGAAAGTCTAATTGGGATAATGTTCGGTTCTGGGAAATACTTATAGTCAACCGAATCAGTTTTTAAACGCATGGCGATTGTAGTTTTTGTTTCATCATCATATCGGCGTGTTTCCTGAACCACCTTACCACCGCTTTCAATAATTTCTTTTTGACGTTTTACTTCATAGTCAATCGCGTTTTTCACATAAGAAATCGAGTTGATGTTTTTAACTTCAACTTTTGTTCCAAATTGTTTGCTTCCTTCAGGGCGAATTGAAACGTTAACGTCACAACGAAGGGAACCTTCTTCCATTTTTCCATCACTGACTTCCGAGAAAACTACGATTGAACGAATGGTTTCAACATATTTCATCGCTTCTTCTCCAGATCTTATTTCTGGTTTTGAAACAATTTCAATTAACGGTGTTCCAGCACGATTATAGTTCAGTAAGGTAAAGTTCTTAAAGTGAAGTTGTTTACATGTGTCTTCTTCAATATGAAGACGTTCAATACCAATACGTTTTCTTTGACCATTAACAACGATTTCGAGATAACCCTCAGACCCAATTGGTCTTCTATCCTGTGTGATTTGATATCCCTTTGGAAGGTCACTATAGAAATAGTTTTTACGGTCAAAATGTAATTCGTGATCAATGTTCATATGTAAAGCATTTGACACACGTATCGCATAAATTACCGCCTCTTTATTCACCACAGGCATTGTTCCTGGGAATCCTAAATCAAGAGGCGCGGTCTGTGTGTTTGCTTCTTTACCATAGGTAACCGGCGCAGAAGAAAACATTTTACTTTTTGTCTTTAATTCAACGTGAATTTCAAGTCCAATAACTGGTTCAAAGTTCATTGTTATTCTCCTTTCGCCACTAAATTCTTTAATCCGGTATGCTTTTCAAGTTCGAAAGCCATTTGTAAAACTTGTTTATCTTCAAAAGCACGACCAGTGATATTTGCTCCAAATGGCATTCCGTCTTTAATGCCGATTGGAAGAGTAATTGATGGAAGTCCAGCAAAATTAGCAATAACTAAATGGTTATCTGCAATTAAATATTCATTAGAAAGCCGATCACTTGCTTCACCAACCTTTGGAGCAATAGAAGGTGCAGCAGGGCAATAAATGAAGTCATAGTCTTTTAATACTTTGTTCACAGCATCAACAATAACGCGTCTATTCTTCTGGGCGCGTAAAAATAAGTCGTTTTGGTTTTCTTTCATTAAAGCGAAATTGCCAATAATAAAGCGTCTCTTAATAAGTTCACTAAAACCATTTGTTCGAGCTTGTGTAACAACATCTTCAAACGTTGCACCATTGTAGTAAGGACCAAATTTAATACCATCTAAATTTGCATTGTTTGATGTTGCTTCGGCACAGGAAATAACGAAATATGTTGGGAATAGTGAAGACAAAATTTTCTCATCAATATCCACATAATCTACAGCAAAACCCGCATCTTTTAGTGATTTAACAGTTTCGTTAAATTTGTCTAAAACTGTCTTATCAGAGATTGAATTCAAAATGCCTTTTATAACAGCAACTTTTGTTTTTGGATTAATTTTCTCAATCTCACCTGCATAATCATCAATAGGTCTAACACTTGATGTTGAATCTTTATCATCATGACCAGCCAAAGCATTTAAAACATAGGCGGAATCTTTAACGTTTCTTGCGAAGATTCCAACAGTATCTAAAGAAGGCGCAAATGGAAATAATCCATATCTAGAAATCAAAGACCATGTTGGCTTAAATCCAACAAGACCAGCATAAGAAGCTGGCTTTCTTGTTGAGTCGCCAGTATCGCTTCCAAGAGCAAATGGAACATAACCATCCGCGGTACAAGCAGCAGATCCGCATGAGGATCCACCAACGAGTCTTTTGTGCGAACGATCATGTGGGTTAAACGTCATGCCCAAATGTCCGCTAGTACCAGTGCCACCCATTGCAAGTTCATCAAGAGTGACCTTACCAATGGCAACGGCTTTAGCCTCTTTTAGTTTTTCAACAACAGTAGCATCGTAAACAGGAACATAACCTTTTAAAATATTGCTACTTGCTGTTGTTGGGATATCCTTTGTTGAAAAGTTATCTTTGATAACAAAAGGAATTCCCCAAAGAGGATTATTTACTTCTGGTTCTTTTAAAGAAGCGGCAAATTCAAGGGCTTCTTTTTCCATAATATATTCAAAAGCATTATTAGAATCTTTTTTAGCTAAAATTAAAGCTTCTTCAGCAAGTTGAAGAGGGGTAACTTTTTTACTAACAAGAAGAGCGTGGAGCTCATCGATCGATAATCCACGGTACGTCATAAAACCACCTTTGGCAATTTGATTTGCCCACCAATTTTGTTGTTAGCATTTCTTAGAGCCTCTTCTCGTGGAAGTGGAGTTGTTGGAACATCTTCTCTCATGACAGACGTTGAAACTTCGAACGGAAAAACCATTTGCTCTGTTTTGTCTAGTTCTTTGTTTTCTCCAATAATCTTCATTTGAGCGACAACGATGTCGAATTCTTGTAGAAGTGTTTCATATTGCTCTTCGGACATATCAAAAAGTAACCCATGAGCAGCCTGTTTTAAGATTTCAATATTGTACTCTTTCATAATGTTAAAAATATTACTCCATTTGAAGTAATTCTTCAAACTCTTCCTCATTTAATGTTTTGATACCAAGTTCTCTAGCTTTATCGAGTTTTGACCCTGCCTCTACACCATAAATAACAAAATCTGTTTTCTTTGAGACAGAACCAGCAACTTTTGCACCAATGTTTTCTAAAAGGTCTGTCGCTTCTTTTCTTCCATACTTTGATAGCGTTCCAGTAAGAACGATTGTTTTACCAAAGAATGGAGAATTTTCGTTTGTTAAATTAACGCCTAAATAATTGAAATTAAGGCCGTTTTGCCTGAGATTTTCAATTAAAACTCGATTATTTTCATCATGGAAATATTCATAAATTGATTTAGCAGAAACTGGCCCTAAATCAGGCACATTCAATAATTCTTCTTCGGTTAGTTCAAAGAAACGGTCCAGTGTTCCAAAGCGTTTTGCTAATACTTTGGCGGTCTTTTCACCAACCTCTTTAATGCCAAGCCCAAACAACAATCTTTCAAGTGAATTCGATTTTGATTTCTCGATCGCTTCTAAAAGGTTGTCGGTAGATTTCTTTTGCCAGCCTTCACGATTAAGAATCTCATCTCGATATTGTTTAAGTTTATAAATGGAGTCAATAGTCGAGATGAATCCTTCATTAAAGAATTCTTCACAGACTTTCTCGCCAAGATTCTCGATGTCCATGGCGTTTCTTGACGCAAAGTGAATTAAACCTTCTATTTTCTTTGCTGGGCATTTTGGATTAACACAGAAATGCATTGCATCTTTTCTAACTAATGGCGCGCCACAAACTGGACACACGGTTGCCATGACAAATGGTCTCTCTGTTCCATCTCGTTTCTCTGGGAGAGGACGCACCACTTCAGGAATAACATCTCCAGCCTTTCTTAAAACAATGAAATCGCCAATTCGAAGATCTTTTTCAATAACGAAATCCTCATTATGAAGTGTCGCTCTTTGTACAACCGAACCAGCGACTCTCGTTGGTGCGATGACAGCGTTTGGCGTAATTTTCCCTGTTCTACCAACAGTAAAAATAATGTCTTCTAATTTTGTTACAACTTCTTCTGGAGGGAACTTATAAGCAATTGCCCATTTTGGGGTTTTAGCGGTGTATCCAAGAACGTCGTATTTAGTTATGTCGTTAACTTTGATAACAATTCCATCAATATCATAAGCAAGGTTTGGGCGCTTTTCTGTATATTCAGCGACATAAGCCAAAACTTCTTCAATGCCGTTGCAAATTCTGCGCTCTTTGTTTGTTCTAAATCCGATTTTCTCAATATAATTGAGAGCATCACTATGTTTTTTAAATCCAAGTTCATCGGCGTTGACGAGGTAATACCAGAAAGCTTCCAGTTTTCTTGATGCAGCAATCGACGAATCAAGTTGTCTAATTGATCCTGCAGCCGCATTACGAGCGTTTGCAAGAAGAACTTCGTGGTTTGCTTCTCTTTCAGCATTAAGATCATGGAGTGTTTTCTTAGACATATAAACTTCTCCACGAACTTCAAAAGGTTTATCTTGAACAACTTGTGTTGGAATAGATTTAATCGTTAATACATTGTTTGTAACATCTTCGCCAGTGTTTCCGTCTCCGCGTGTTGCAGCATAGTTTAAGTGGCCATCAACATAATCTAAAGACATCGCAAGACCATCGATTTTCATTTCGCACATGTACTCGACTTTATCTCCGCCAATAACATCACGAACCTTGCGGTCAAAATCTCTTAAATCATCTTCATTAAACGCATTGGCTAATGAAAGCATCATTCTTTTATGTTGAATCTTTTTAAATTCGGATAAGACTTTTCCGCCCACTCTTTGTGTTGGTGAAAAAGGCGTCACAAGCTCAGGGTGTTCCTTTTCAATCATAATGAGTTCATTCATTAAACGATCATACTCACTATCTGGTACGCTTGGGTTGTCTAAAACATAGTATTCATAGTTATATTGCTCAAGAAGTTTTGTAATCTCTTGGGCTCTCTCTTTTGGACTCATGCTTCAATTCCTCCCTTTTCTCGATGTATTTTTGGATGGCTACCTAAAATTGATTTTCTTCCGTGTTTTTCAAAATCAACTTGAATAATGGTGTCATCAATAATTCCTGTAACAACTCCTCGGCCAAAAACATCATGGATAGCGATGTCTCCAACCTTCCAATCAGTAATACCGTTTTCGGTAATTTGTGGTTCTTGAATATAATCCTCGTCCGATCTAGTTTCATCGGCAAAAAAGTCAAAATATGTTGGTTTTACAGGCGGTTTTTGATATAAATCCTTTTTTACAAAGACCAAACCTGCTTCATTAAAAAATCTTGATCGAATTGATTTTGAACTAAGAACGTAGCTATAACCAGAATTACACGTTGCATAAAGTTTGTCTTTCGCTCTTGTAAAAGCGACATAGCATAGTCTTCGTTCTTCCTCTTCTCCATCTCGGCCTTCTTCGTCCATAGCTTTGATCGATGGGAAAATACCTTCGTTTAAACTAACTACAAAGACGCATTTGAACTCAAGACCTTTCGCAACATGGACGGTCATGAGGTTAACTTTGTCCGCTTCTTTCATTTCATCCTGAGATGTTTGAAGGGTGGCGTTCTCTAAATAATCTTCAAAACTAGATTCTGGATATTTCTTTAAATAGTCAACAATATCACTCAATAATGTTTTTACGTTTTCTAAGCGCCCTTCTCCTTCATCATCACTTTGAAGATAATCAAAGTATCCAATCTTAATTAAAAAATCTTCTAAAATCTTTGGATATGCTTCAAGGTTTTCATCTAGTCGCTTTCTTGTAGCAACCATTTCATTTACAACCATTGTCAATGAAACAACATTCTTTGGCTTTAACTCAGTTACATGCTTATCAATTTCTAGAATGTATTCAAAGTACGAAAGGTTGTTTTGCTCCTTTTCGAATTTAAGAATATCCATTGCAACATCGCCTATGCCTCTTCTTGGAACATTAACTATTCTCTCAAAGCTAATATCATCCTTTTTATTATAAATAAGACGGAAATATGCCAAAGCATCCTTGATTTCTTTTCTTTGGAAGAACTTTAAACCCCCATAAATTTGATATGGAATTCTCCGTCTCATTAATTCTTTTTCAAACGGGAGCGTTAAATAGTTGGCTCTATAGAGGATGGCTATGTCCGAATAGTTTGCATAACCATTTCGAACAATATTTTCGATTTCATCGCAAACATATTTAGCTTCACCATTTGCATCGTACAAATCTTCAACAGTTACTTGAACGTCGCTTTCTCTTTGAGTAAACAAGTCTTTTGGGACACGTTTTTTGTTGTGAGAAATTAATTTATTTGCAGTATCTAGGATCGGTTTGGTTGAACGATAGTTTTGGTTAAGAATAATTGTTTCAGCGCCCGGGAACGAGCGTGTAAAATCAAGCATTATTTTTTGATTTGCTCCTCGCCAAGTATAAATTGTTTGATCAGGATCTCCGACAACATAAAGACTTGTTCGAGAATTCATTAACAATTTTACAAGTTTAAATTGAATATCATTCGTATCCTGAAATTCATCGACAAGAATGTTTGTAATTCTGTTTTGCCATTTTTCTCTAATATCTGGAAAATCTTCGAGAATTTGAATAGTTTTTAAAAGCAAATCATCAAAATCTAAAGATAGCATTTGGTCTTTGCGCAACTCGTATTCGTGAAAAAATTCTAATGCTTTCTTCTCTCTTAAAGCGGAGAATTCGTCTAGTACAACATCGCTCGCATATCTACCATTGCATTTATGATAAGAAATGAAACCCATCGAGTATTTCACAATTTCATCGTTCTTTTTGAATCCTTTATCAACAGCAATGTTCTTTATTAATGCTAGTTGATCGTCTTCATCCATGATTGTGAAGTTATTTGGAAAATTAAGTACATCGATTTCTTTTCTTAAGAACCTTGCACACCAACTATGGAATGTGGAGACCGATAAACCGCCACCTAGCCCATGCAAAAGCGATAACGCTCTAACACGCATTTCCTCAGCTACTTTATTTGTAAACGCAATAGCCACAATTGATGATGGCATGACGTTCATTTTTTCAATTAAATATGAAATTCTGTAAGTTAAAACTCTGGTCTTTCCGCTTCCTGCTCCAGCAACCACTCGAACGTATTGTGAATTCGTAGAAACAGCAGCAAACTGTTTATCGTTCAATAGAGATGCATAATCCATAATACTTTAACAACCTATTACTATGTAATATTTTACCAAAAGTATATGTACTTATAAAGCATTATTTTAACTTAAAAGGGCGAGGACTTCCTTTTCACCATTAGCATATGTAATAACGCAACCGCTTTTAAAATAAACCGCCGTTGGATAACCAATGATGCAGAAATTGATTTCGTTTAGATTTCCTGTTGGTTGTATCGCGCAAAACTCAAACTCATTTGAGGCTTCACATGCAAAATAATTGTTATGTTTTAAAATCATTGGAATAACTTTTTCCTTAATGTTTTGACAATGAATGCATGTTCTTGAAAAGAAGTAGACATAAAATTCATTTAAATCTATTAGGGGAATCTCGTCCCAATAAATAATTTTTTCTTCTAGGTCGTCGTACTCGTAGGATATTTCGATGCTTATATTTACTTTCGAAGACGTTGCCAAAAGAGAGCTGGTGCCAGATTTTTTTACACAACCAACTAGTGTTAAAGATAATAGACAAACCAATCCAAAATTTTTCTTCACACTATCTTTATTCGCAAAAAAAGAGCAAAAGTGTTCAAAAAATGTAAAATATTTTTATGAAACTGCTTTCGGAAAAGAAAAATATAGGGCAAATCATTGCGCTGATGTCGATGATGGCGGCAATTAATATAATTGTTTCGGTCATTGCTGCGTTTTCGGTTATAGCTTCTATTTTTCTGATTATTGTTCTTCCGCTCACATCAACAATTGTAGTTTTGACTTGCCCCGAAAAATTTTTTCCAATCTATGCTTTTGCAACAATTGGTCTTTCCCTAGTCGCAACAATTTGGAATTTAGATATAACACTATTTTATGTTGTTCCTTCAATTATTAGTGGATTTGTCTTTGGTTTCTGCATTAAAAAATCAGTTTATTTCGGCTGGTCAATTGTTGTTTCAGCTATTCTTCAAACCGCTATTTCGTTCGCGATTATTCCGCTAATTAATCTTCTCTTTGAAGTGGATTTTATTAAGGATTTACAGGCGATTTTTAAAATTTACGATGCAATTCCGGGACAAATTTTTGTTTGCTGCGGCTTCTTTATCATCGCCTTGATTCAATCATTTTTATCCTTTTTTGTTGTTCAATCAGAAATATCAAAAATGCGCTCATTATCTTCAACAAGTGTGACATACAAATATTTCAATTTCCTTGGTGTTTGTTTTGTTCTTGCAATCATCCCAATCGCTTTCTTATCGATTGGTGTAGCTTACATTCTGGAACTTCTTTCAATTACGATTGCAGGTTTTGTAATTTATGAGTGGTTCAAAAAGAGTCAAAGTAAACAATTAATAATTTCTGCTGCATCACTTTTGTTAAATGTGTTTTTAGTCGCGATTCTTTACGATATTGTCCCTGATTACTGGGGCATGTTGATGTTTGCGTTTACACCTTTAATTATCTGCTTATTGTCTTTTTGCTATTTCTTATTGAAGAAAGAGCACGATGATATAAAATAAAATCATGTTAGGGTTCTTAAAAGTATTTGGAAAAGGGGTATTGTACACTATTCTTTTTCCTTTTATTGTTCTAATTTTAGCCACTTATACCGTCTACTGTATTTTTCTTTTCATCTTTGAATTTTTCCGCAGTTTAATGCTTTGGATTAAAGGTGGATCTCCTTTTGATGATACGCCCGAAGATGCTGAAGCAAAACGCATCCTTTTAGCCAAGCAAAACCAGGAAGCAAATGTACAAACTAACGACCAGTACAAAGACGCTCTAATTGCAACGCTTGCTTCTGCAGTTGCAGCACAATCACAAGCTGCTCAACAAAATACCCAACAACAAGACGTTCCGACTCTTGATGTTTTTCCAACAAATGAATTAGAACACGAAGAGCTTTCACAAATTGAACAATATATTGATGAGAAAGGAGATGGCGAGCAATGATTTTGTATGTCGGAAAAATTTCTGAAGATACCAAAAGATTATTAATTGCACTCCTTTTCGCACTCATTATTTTCTTCATTATTGTCGGTTGCATTGGACTCGTCATAAAAAAGGTAATGAAAAAACAAGCCCAGGGCGCAGATGACATGATGTATGACGTTATACGCGCAGGCTTATTTAAAAAGAAAGGCGAATTGATTAAATTTGGCATCAAAAAGAATCACGTTGTCTTTTTTAGACAAGCTTGGAAGCCTTTTATCGTGATGGTTTCTGCATCATTAATTATTGTTCTCTATTGTCTAACAATGAATAACTGGGATGTAAATATTTTTGACTATCATAATGAAGGCATCGGAACTTTGTTCCATGTCTTTGATTGGCAGAATGTTCCAAAGACAAAAGTTTTCGGCATTGAGATTATTTCTGATTGGCCACCACTATTATCTTCCCCGCATTGGGATTGGTATGCGTGGGGATCTTATGTCTTTGTCCCGTGTATGATTGTTGGACTTATTTGGTTCATGATCTGTGTCCAAGCTTACATTGCTCGTTCATTTAGAATTTTTAGAATAGCAAAAAAGGTGTTCAGCCGTTCAGTTGACGACCTTCCACCTCAAGATAAGCCTGTAGCGCCGATTCAATAATTACTTTGTAATTAATGTAATTATTTCAGTGATAGCAATCGCTGCTAATAAAATAACAACACCCAAAACAATGCCGAAAATTCTATTTCGGCTTTTTTGTTTCTTTTGTAAGGCTAATTCTTCCTCACTATAGAAATGTTGAGTAACTTGTTGTTCTTCCATAACTAATATTTAATTGGATCACTTGTTCTTGGGAATGGTTGAACATCTCTAATGTTGTTCATTCCTGTAACATACATAATTAAACGATCAAATCCAATGCCGAAACCAGCATGTGGACATCCACCATATTTACGTGTGTCTAAGTACCACTCAAGACCTTCGAGACAATGGCATTCTTCCATGCGTTTCTTCAAAACATCATAACGTTCTTCACGTTGGCTTCCACCAACAAGTTCTCCGACATATGGCACCAAAAGGTCGCATGCTGCAACGGTTTTACCATCGTCGTTTTGTCTCATGTAGAAGGCCTTCATTTCTTTTGGATAGTTGATCAAGAAGACTGGTCCTTTAACAACTTGTTCGGTGATATAACGTTCGTGTTCTGATTGTAAATC
Source organism: uncultured Caryophanales bacterium (assembly GCA_946414655.1). Lineage (GTDB taxonomy): Bacteria > Bacillota_I > Bacilli_A > RFN20 > CAG-826 > Fiminaster. The sequence goes on from CAMKPL010000001.1 coordinate 171,646, forward strand.
CATACCCCAGAAAATCTTGTTATTTTCAAATTTGTGTCCGTTTTGCTGAGCTTTTTGAAGTTCTTCGATTGCTTCTGTGTATGTCATTCTCTTAAATTCGCTTTCTAAAACATGATGGAGTCTTTCCTTTAATGTTTTATCAATAAAATTGTTAAAGAAATCCATTTCGTCTGGGCATCCATGAAGTGCAACATCAATGCAGTGTTTCAAACATGCTTCAATACAATCCATATCATCGTCCAAATCTGCGAACGCCATTTCAGGTTCAATCATCCAAAATTCAGATGCATGTCGGGTTGTATTTGAATGTTCAGCTCGGAATGTTGGTCCGAATGTATAAACATCTCTAAAGGCCATCGCAAATGGTTCAACATGAAGCTGACCAGAAACCGTTAAAGCAACTTCTTTTGAGAAGAAGTCGGTCTTTGGGTGTTTGTCGTTTGTAATAACTCCAAATGTGTTGCCTGCGCCTTCGGCGTCGTTTCCAGTAATAATTGGCGTATGGACATACATAAATCCTTCGTTTTGGAAGAATTCGTGGATGGCCATAGACATTGCGTTTCTCATACGGAAAACCGCATTAAAGGTGTTTGCTCTTGGTCTTAAATGAGCAATTTCGCGAAGGAATTCCATTGAGTGTTGTTTCTTTTGAAGAGGGTAGTCTGGATCAACTGGTCCAACAACATCAAATTCATGAACGTGGATTTCGAATGGCTGTTTGCCTTCTGGAGTTAAGACAAATTCGCCCTTCACAGCTAATGCTGCGCCAGTATTAACGTGACTTAAAGATTTATAATCTTTGACAACCTTATCTTCATAAACTAATTGAACGTTTTTAAAGCATGTTCCATCGTTTAAAGCAATAAAACCTATTGATCCGTTATCACGATTTGTACGAACCCATCCTTCAATAAAAACATTCTTAATTGATTTTAAAATCTCTTTATATTCCTTCTCTTCAGAGTGAACAAGAGCATATAAATCGCTTACTACAACACCTTGGTATTCCATAATCTACCTCCAGATATAACTTTTACATTATAGCAACAGTTTATTAAAAACTGCGATTAAAATGTTTTATATTTATCAATTCGCCAGTTCGGGTCACACGATACTGATATAGGCGCAACAATTCCCATCTTATAAAGATGTTCTCCTAATCGAGCAATCATTGCAGCATTATCGGTCGTGCACCAAATTGGTGGAACAATCAAATCAATTTCCGTGTTATCTAAACGTTCGTGCATTTTTTCTCTTAAATAAGAGTTTGCAGATACTCCGCCAGCAAGAACAACTTGTTTAATTTTGTATCGCTTTAAAGCTTTTTCTAAACGATCCATAATCATTCCGACAGCAACATCCTGGAACGATTTACATAAGTCTGGAACCCTAATTTCATGTCCGCGAGCTTTTTCATTATTGACCAGATTTATCACCGCGGTTTTTAAACCCGAATATGAAAAATCTAGTGAATCATCGTGGAGTGGGAATGGAAGTTCATAAGTGTGTTGGCCTTCCTTAGATAATTTATCAATTGGGATTCCGCCCGGATATGGAAGTCCAACAGTACGAGCCACCTTATCGAAACATTCTCCAATTGCGTCGTCTTTTGTTTCGCCAATAATCTCAAAATTCATCGGTTCTTTCATATAAACAAATTCGGTGTTACCACCACTGACAACAATTGAAAGAAGGGGGAATTGCAGGGGTTTTACGAATTCGTTTGCATAAATATGACCGGCTAAATGATGAACAGGAATTAGTGGTTTTTGATAAAGAATTGCCAGGGTTTTTGCAACTTGCATTCCAACATGAAGAGCTCCAATTAGGCCTGGGCCGCGTGTAAAAGCAAAAGCATCAATATCCTCAAGTTTTACATTCGCATTTTTGAGTGCTTCATCTAGAACAAACAATACATTTTCACAATGCAAGCGAGAAGCGAGCTCTGGCATAACGCCTCCAAATTGCTGATGCATTTTGATTTGGGTCGCAACAACATTGCTTAAAAGTTCCCCATCTCGAACAATCGCAATGGAGGTTTCATCACAACTTGATTCTAGTCCTAAGATTAATGACATAGCATAAGCCTCTTTACCATATAAATGGCATCTTCTCCGTCAGCATAGTAATGTGGTTTTTTTACAACAACTTCGTAACCATGTTTTTCATAAAGTTTGATTGCAGCAACATTCGATGAACGCACTTCCAAAGTAACGTTTTCAACAATGTCTTCGCCTTCTTTTGGAAACGTCTTCTCCATCTCATTTAAAAGAATGGTTGCAAGACCTTTTCTTCGATATTCTCTTGTTACAGCAATTTGAGTTATAGTTGCGGAATTGAATGTAATCATAAAATTATTAAAACCAACAATTTTTCCATCGGCTTCAATAACGATGAATTTGTTAACAGGGTTTCCATTAAATTCATACTCAAGATCTGAATATTTCCAAGGATCTAAAAAGCACTCTTTTTCAATTTCGTAAACCTTTTGTATATCTGCTTTTTTTAATAAACGCACTTTGTAATCCATTATAAAAGCTCCTTCAGATAGACAGGATTTACGACGAAAGGATTTTCAACTAGTTTCTCATCGTTGAGACCTTTTGCAAGATTATTGATTGTGTCGTAGGAATTTGAATCTAGTCCAAGATGACCAAGTTCTCCATTAATAAGATAGTAAGGATGTTCAGCAATATATTTTTGAAGATCTTCATTACTCATAACGCAATCAGATAAAAGGCATTTCTCACCCTCATACACGCCAACATACGATCGTCCACTTCGTGCGTTAAAAACGCAAATTGTTGGTTTGCTTTCGTCTCTTAATAAGGAAAGCGATGAAACAGCATAAACCTTAGTATGCAAAGCATAAGCGAGTGTTTTTCCAATTGTTACAGCGATTCTTACACCTGTATATGAGCCGGGACCAACTCCAATAACGACGGCATCAATATCCTTGTTTTCAACATTGTTTCTTTTAAGAATTGTTTGAAGTTCACTTGTCATCATCTCTGATTGACGTTGCCAAGCTTCATAAAAAATCTTATCGATGACTTTTCCGTCTTTTGCTAAGCCAACAGACAAATACTTGCTTGAACTATCTAACAAAATTTCAAACATTATTTACCCTCCAAAGCCGAAAAGACTTTCTGATATTTTTCAGAATCAGAATAAAATTCAAAGAGACGTTCATTATCGCTGACTCTAGTAATTTTAATTGTCATTGTATGAGGCGGAAGAATACTTTCAATATAGTTTGGCCATTCTACAAAAGAAATGCCTTCACCCTCTAAAAATTCTTCTAATCCAATGTCAATATTTTGGTCTTCTAACCTATAAGCATCGATGTGAAATACATTTGGTTGGACTTCAAAATAACATTTTAAAATGTTAAATGTTGGGGAAACAACGTGGTCCTTATAACCAAGTTCCATGAGCGCACCTGCAACAAAAGTTGTTTTACCGGCTCCTAAATCACCAGTTAACAAAACAACACTTCCCGGCGTCAACTGACGTACGATATTAGCTGCAAGGCGTTGCGTTTCTTCTTTAGATTTTGAAATCACTTGTAATTTCAACATAAAAAACCCCGATACATTATAGCAAAGTTAAGAAAATATATTTATAATATTTTTCATGACAAAGGAAACAACCGTTACAATTGTTGGAGCCGGACCAGCCGGTTTGTATTTTGCTAATCTCTGCCAAAAGGCGGGAATTGATTATCTTTTAATCGACGCATCAAATGAAGTTGGTGGACAGATTACACACCTTTACCCCGAAAAAGAAATTGTTGATATTCCAGGCATTAATTCAATCATTTCAAAAGACTATATTTCAAAACTTTTAAAAGGGGTTGATAAAAGCAAAATTCTCCTCAATACAAAGGTTGAAAAAATTGAAAATAATAAGGTTTTTGCAGGTGATTTTGTTGCAAAAACCAAATATGTCATTCTTGCTGTTGGATTAGGCTTTTCTTCGCCAAGACCTCTTGGAATAGAGCACGAAAATGAGTGCAAGAACATTCTCTATCACCTTAAAAAATTTGATTTTCTAAAAGATAAAAAAGTTGCTATTTTTGGTGGAGGAGATTCGGCGCTCGACTGGTCAAAAGAAATATCAAAGATCTCTAATGATGTACACTTAATTCATCGAAGAACAGAATTTAGAGGAAACCCTGAAACAATAAAGAATTGCAAAAATTTAAACATTCATCTTCCTTATGTACCATATTCTTTAGAATATGAAAACGGAAAAGCTACATCGATAACAATTAAAAAAGTTCTTCCGGAAGGCGAGAAGGAAGAATTCGAAAAGATTTATGTTGATTACATTTTGGTCAACTATGGCAATGTTGCTGCTAACTGTGATTTTGGTTTTGAAAAACAAGGAATGTTTGTAAAAGTTGATAAAGACAACAAAGTTAAAGACAACATTTTTGCTGTCGGAGATATCTGCGATTACGAAAGCAAAAAAAGACGCATTGCGCCTTCAATTGCTGAGTGTAACAAGGTATTTAAACTTATTCAGTCTTAAAATCTCTTGCAAATCTCGAATAATATTCACGAATCTCTTCATCATTAAATGGAGATTCTTTTTTTTCAATTTTCTTATAAACTTCATCGACTGAATGAGAAAGGATATTCATTATTTCTTGTGAGTAACCTTGCTCTTCGGCATGTTTTTTGTATTCGGATACATCGAGAAGTTTGGTTGATCCATCAGTAAATTTCTTTATGTCGAGGTCATAATCAATGTATTTGATATATCCTTTGTCATAAATTGCTGGGGACGCAATATTGACATAATAAGAAATGCCTTCTTCCTTAAACATAGCAATCACATTAAACCAGCGTTTCTTAGAAAGAATAAACATTGCTGGTTCTTTTGTGTGCCATTTGCGCCCGTCAGCCTCGATGACCGAAGCTCGAATAGAAGCGAGCACAAAATAATCATCATTGTCTTCCACCACATAGCTATGTGACCATTGACGATGAAGTTCTTGATTATGCTTATAGGCCTGGATAATGACCCACTTCTTTTCTAATGACATTAATCAAGTTCCTTTGCTAATTGACAGGCTTTTAAAATATCCTTTTTGTAACCTTTGACAGGCTCTTGGTTAAATGGACGATCTAATGGAATGACCATTAGTGGATCATCATAGCCAAGAGCGATATAAGTTGTTCCTGGTTGAATCGAAATCGCAATATCAACAAGCTCTTTGTTTGGCTTCATTGAATTAACAATTTTCATCACTTTTGTGTTAAGTGTTTTTTCCCATTTTGAGTCATTTGAATAAATCGCCATTTTGGCATCGTCTTTAACGACTTTCACATCTTCTAAATTTGTTGGAGGAAGAGAACGTTGATCACCTTTTATATAAATATAAATTGGTTCTTTTCCTTCGTATTTATTTCCAGTAACGAGATACTTTCCAACGAAAATTGGTGCAACTCGTTTATCGGTTTTAACAGAGCCTGCGCAGTCACAAACTAAGATGGGTTTTTTCTCATATTCAAACGTTGTTGCTCCGCGACTACGAACTTCCAAAACATCTTTGTAAAGATTACTATCGATGAAAAGGTGGTCTTCAATTTTTCCTGGGTTTTCAAAGACAACTTTGTCAAAGTTCTTTGAACCAAAAACATATTTGTTCATGTTTCCATAGAAAACAGAAAAATAATTTCTCATTTTTTCAGTCATCTTTTTTCGTGTTAAAAACGAGAAGGCTAAAACACATCCAAGTAGGACAACCGCAACACTAATCATCACTGGGAGCTGCCACGAGGCACCTTGCCCAACGTTCGGAATAATAAGGAATGTTCCAACCATCAAAAACATCACGACGAAAAATACAATGGATTTAATTCTGTTTCCGCTACGATATTCACCTAAGAATTTAACTCGTTGATCTTCGATGGCTTGTAGTTCTTCACTATCGTAAACTGGTTTGGTTGGTTCAGGTTGTGTTTCTAAAACAGCGCTTTCTTCTTTCGGCTGTTCAACCTGAGGCATTTCTTCATTAGAAGAAACCTCTTCTACTCGTACTTCTTTGTTCTGAACTGTTTCTCTTTGCATATGATCACCTATTTATACTTAAATAAATTGTATATGATTCACTTACATTATTATAGAAAATTATTTTTCTACCGGAAACCGTTTATTAACCATAATCATCGGCCCATAAATCGCGACTAACGCTGCTATTGCAATTGCACCAGATATAGACACATAAAGAACGTTATATGCCATCGCTGCTTGAATTTCGTAACCATAAATGATCATTGATGATGTGCAACCGCCCACAAAACGTAGCGCCGTGGAAAGAATTCCTCCAATAACAATGAAGAGAATTCCTTTTATGTTATAACCATTTTGATCTTTTCCAAAAATAAGTGGTTGGAAAAACCCTAGAACGCAAACAGAGCCCATGCCCAATAAATAGTCAAATGGGAATGTCGCAATGCCGTATCCATCAGCTAAACAACTTATTAAACCATATGTAATGCCAGCACCAATGAACCCTTTTAGCGGACCTTTTCTTAATGCCAAAATCATAAGTGGTAACATTTGAAAATTAACAGATCCACCGCTTTCACCAAGTTGAACAATCTTAACAAAGTTAAGAACAAGTGCCATAGCAATTAATACACCTATTTCTGTTATATCAAGGGCACTAATTGAGGTATGGTTTGCGGCAATAGACAAAGCCATTAAACCAGCAATAAAGAATGCTACTATTGGCAAAACATAACAGAAGAAAATATCATGTGGTTCATAAGCGAGTTCATAACCACTAGAAACATATAAATCGTTCGCTGCAATATCGCGGACGACAATCGCGTTAATACCACTCAATAAGAAAAGTAAAACTGCGACAACATAGAAATTTTTGTGTTTACGTCCCAAAAAAATAGTGCCACAAGCAACGAGAGGAAAAACTAGATATGTTGCGATAAAGAACGCAGTTGTTGGGCCACTAAACGAGCCACCAAATAATGTGTTTCCAAGAGTAAATGATGGATAAGTTTTAACCCCATCAATTTTAACCTTCACATCAAAAAATGTTCCTATAAAAGAAAGACCAATAAAAAGTAAAACAAAGCCGAGAATACATAATGGCATCAGTTTAATCATTTTTTGTCTTATTGGAGAATATTGTTGTTTTGACTCTTCCATAAAAAAATCCGCCTTTCGTTAGCGGATAATAAACAAAAAGTTCACCTCCGCTAGCATTACCTAGATCAGGTATGGTCAATTCCGAAGAAGGAATAATCTCAGCCGAGTTCGCTCAGCACCCAAATAATATTTTAGTTTCATATATTAGACCATTCAATCTTTTTAATTCTGTTTGACTCTAAAAATTTGTTAGCTTTTGAAAACTGATGTTCATTAAACCATCCGCCATGATTCGCTCCAAGAGGCGATGGGTGGGACGACTTTAGAATTAAATGGTTGGGGTTTGACAGGTATTTTTCATATTTTTTCGCAAAATTTCCCCACAGCATAAAAACCATCGGTTGGTTGCAAGAATTAAGAAATTTTATGACATCTAACATCAAGCAATCATATTCTTTTCTATGGTGTGAAAGGGCTTGTCCGGCAACGACCGTAAGATATGCATTTATTAACAGCACCCCTTGTTTTGCTAGGTATGTTAAATCACCGTTTTTAAAATCCATATCGCATCCAGTATCGTTATGAATCTCCTTAAATATATTTACCAAACTTGGAGGGACTTTTGTGTCTTTTGGAACAGAAAACGATAATCCTTGTGCTTGACCTGGTTCGTGGTATGGGTCTTGGCCAATAATGACAATCTTGATTTGATTGACTGGTGTTAGTTCAAATGCTTTGAAGAGATTTTCACGAGCTGGATATATTGTTTTTGTCGCGTATTCCTCGTCAAGAAAACGCATTAACTCACGATAATATTCCTTTGTTTCTATTTCCTTAAAGAAATCTGACCATGTTTTCATTGATTAAATTATAATTTTCTAAACATTGATAAACAATGTATAATTGTTTCAAATGAAAAAGGTTCTTATCGTTTTTAATCATCCTGCGCCATACAAAGTTCGTTTATTTAACGAACTAAGTAGAAGAATGGATCTTAGCGTTATCTTTGAGCGAAGCCAAAACAAAAACCGTTCATTAAGTTTCTACTCTGAAAATGACTTTAAATTTAAAACTATCAAAGTTACTGGCATAAAACTTGGCGATGAAAATTTTCTTTCCTCGGGAGTAAAAAACCACATTAAGAAAAACCATTATGACTTAATTGTTATGAATGGTTATTCACAATTTGCCGAAATGAAAGCTATACGTTATATGCAGAAGCATAATATTCCTTATGTATTATTTATTAATGGCGGAATCATAAGTAGAAAAGAATCTAAATGTAAGCGAAGATTAAAGACTTCATTTATATCAAAAGCAAAGTTCTATCTTTCTCCCGATAAAGAATCTAATAAATATCTCGAATACTATGGCGCAGACAAATCTAAAATTTTTAACTACCCTTATTCAACCTTCTATGAAAATGAGATTGCTCTTAAAGAATTAACCAAAGAAGAAAAGAATGCCATTAAGCAGAAATATGATATACAAGGCGAAAAAGTTTTTGTTTCCGCCGGACAGCTAATCAAAAGAAAGAATTATTTAACTTTAATTGAGTCTTGGAAAGAAATACCTGAATCACACCATCTTTACATTTTTGGTGATGGAAAAGAGCACCGTCATTATTTGAAAATTATTGAAGATTTACAGGTGAAAAATGTTCATTTGCGTGATTTTTTACCAAAGAATAAATTATTTGAGATTTTCCGCTGCTCAGACGTATTTATTTTCCCAAGCAACGAAGACATCTATGGTCATGTTATTAATGAATCTTTATCACAAGGACTCCCGGTTATATCGAATTTAAATGTTAATTCTGCTAAAAAACTTTTAAATGAAAAAACAGGAATTTTAACGAGTGACTTTTCAGCAAAAAATATTCTTAAATGTTTGAAACAAATCGAAGATAATACATCATTCGATGATTGCGTGCGTGTTGCCAAAGACAACTCTATTGAGAAAATGTCAGATTCAATTTCTCAAATTCTTTTGGAGAACTAAATGAACATTATTTTCTTAACTTCTTCAACATCAGAAAACGTGTTTCACAACATTTGTTCGGAATCAAAAGTTTTACCAAACCCAAGCAATCAAAATTTTTATCATAAGCTCATTAAAGCTTTATCGTTTTATGACAATGTGGAAGTTGTTTCACATCGGCCATCTGCAAAAGGCATAACATTTTCGCCAATTGAAGATGATCATGATGACCGCGTTCCTTATCACTATACAAAAATCCAAAAAAATCTTTTCTACAAAATATTTAGAGAAAAACACCAGATTGTTGAAACCACTGTAAAAATTTTAGATTCATACCTTCACAAGGATTCCATTATTGTAGTTGATGTGTTGCGAAGAAATCTTTTAAATGCTGCACTAAAAATTAAACACAAACATGGTATTCCAGTTATTGGCGTCCTCACCGACAACCCTTACAACCTTACCAACGTATCAGACCATTATGCCGAGAAAACTATCGATAAAACAGCAAAGCTGGATGGCTTTTTAACATTAACAGATGGACTTCTTGCGGCTTATGGAATCACAGGAAAACCAACATATATTTTTGAAGGAATTGTTGAAGATATACCGACGTTTAAAAGAGAGCCTTTGGGTGAATATATTGCTTTTGCTGGCTCTTTGTACGAACGATATGGTGTCAAAAATCTTGTTGATTCATTTGATGGTCTAGACCAAAAAATTAATTTAGTCATTTTAGGAAACGGTCCATTAAAGAGCTATATTTCTAATCTCAGTCAACACGATCATCGCGTTTTATATTTATCTCAACTTAGCAAAAACAAAACATACTGTATCGAACAACACGCTTTAGCAAACATTAATCCGCGTCCATTAAATGAGACTCTCGACAAACAGTCCGTTCCTTCAAAAATGTTGGATTATCTTGCGAGTGGTGTTCCAACAATATCAACAAAGCATCCGAGATTATACGAACTTTTCAAAAACGATGTCTATTGGATTGATGATACCTCTGGTCAAGGTATTCAAAAAGCAATTCTAGATTTTCTTAATTCCTCCCAGATTGAAAAAACAAAAAAGGCCTTGTCCGCCAAGACAAAGGTCTATTCAATGTTTGGAAGTTTAGTTCAAGGCGAAGGAATTTCTCACTTCTTAAATTCTTTTAATACATCTAAAAGCTGAGAGGTTAATTTCTCGGCCGTTAAATGTTGGTTGAAATAGCGCAAATTGTTTGAACCAAGCTGTGCTTTTTCTTTATCGGAAATATCGCAGATTTGCGAGAAAATATTTGATATTTGCAGGGGATTTTCATCAGAAAAGACTGTTCCTTTTGCTTTTTCAAGAAGGTCTTTTGCATCACCTTTAATTACACCAATTAATGGCTTCCCATATTTCATATATTGAATGGCTTTATTTGGGATTGTTTTACCAACCGTTCCCTGATTCTTTAATGAGACAATTAATGCATCGGCGTTTTTATAATAACGTTCTGCTTTCTCAATTGGCAAAGCCCCGGCATATTCAACTCTGTCTTCTAAATGCTCTTTGGCAATTTGTTTTTTAATATTTTCAAGATTTGTGCCCATTCCCATTAGATAGAGTTTCGCATCATTTCGTTTTAAAAGATTCATCGCTTCAACAAGTTCAGAAGTCAATTGTAGTGTTCCAATATTTCCAGCATAAACAAAGTTATGCTTCTTCTCAAAATCGATTGGTTCAAGTTCTTCTTTAGATTTTAATATCGGTTGATAAACAACAGGGAACTTTTTGTCAGAAATATGTAGCACATCATTGAAATATGATTTAAAAGAGGGCGAAGAAATAACAATTTCATCACATTGCTCATAAAGTTTCTTTGACCATCTATAAAGGATTTTATAAACAATCGACCCTTTTCTCACTGCGCCAGTAACAACAGTAGATTCTGGCCAAAGATCCTGACAATACAAAACATGTGGAACATGGTGTTTCTTAGCATATTTGATTGCCGGAGCAATCGAAATCACTGGTGATAATGAAATTGATAATACAACATCAAAATCGTGGTCGAGTTTTTTTACATAACGTTTTGCATTCCTATGGAATGATAAGTAATTTCGAATGATCGAAATTCGTGAATGTTTTCGTGGATAAAGCTTAGTTCTTAAAACTCGAACACCATTGATGTTTTCTTCTTTAACTTTCTTGTATTCGTCAAGAATGTATCCATAACCGTAATTTGGTTTTCCGGTCAATACGGTAACCTCATTACCTTGTTTAACAAGTTCTTCAGCAATATCGCTCGTTGAAAAACGTTCAGGGTAATAATACTGCGTAACCAGAAGAATTTTCATAGCAAAATTATAATCATTATTGATTAAAAACAAAAACACTCAAATGAATTATTTTTTGTGCTATGCCTAAAAATAATGTAATATCTTTTTTGTACCTATGAAAAATCAGGTTCAATCAAACGTTATTGTAAATCTCATTCGAACAGTAACGATGACATTATTGTCTTTCGTTACTTTTCCATATGTATGTCGAGTTCTTGGAGATTCCGCATTAGGGTTATATTCGTGGGCCGCAGCTTTTGTTTACTACTTTGTAGTTCTTGCAAAAGTCGCCATTCCAAATATTGCTGTTCGCGAATGTATTAAAGTGCGCAACAATCCAGATGAACTATCCACTAAGGTTCAAGAGTTCTTTATCATTCAAGCTATTGCAACATTAGTCTCATTTGGATTAATGGCAATCCTTGTTTTCACTATTCCGGCCTTAAGAGAAACCAAAACACTTATCTTCATATTGAGTATCAATTTTTTAACCAATGTTTTGACATTCGAATGGTTATATCAAGCATTTGAAAAGCACACATATCTCGCTATTCGTTCAATCATTATTGCTTCGGTTATTGATATTATAATTTTCGCCACAATTCGAAGACCGGAAAATGTTATTTTGTATTCTTTCCTAGTTGTTTCAACTGGTTTATTAACAATGCTTTCAAATTTGATTTACCTGCCAAAACTCGTACGAATTAAAAAATGTAGACCTTATAACTTCAAACAATATATCCCTGTTTTAGCAACGCTTTTAGCCATTGCCTTTGTCGGTTCTTTGTATGATAAAACAGATACGTTTATTCTTGGCCTAATTGATCCGTCTAAAACATCTGTTGGTTCCTATACGGTAGGAGTTAAATCAATCGAAATAGTTCTAGGAATAGTTATGTCACTTAGTGCCGTCTTTGTGCCAAGAGCAGTTTACTATCAGCAAAAAGAAGATGAGAAACAATTCAATAACTTGAACATGTATTCTGGAAATATAACCTTGTTAATTGTTCTTCCGGCTATTGCTTTATCAATCACCCTGGCCATACCAATCACGAAGGTCATCTCTGGTTTAAGTGGCTATGCTGATGCAGGAACAATTTTAATGGTTCTTTCAAGCATGATGGCTACATTTTCAATTTGTAATATCGTCTACACTCAGATCTTGATTCCACAAAAAAAGGAAAGGTTTTACCTTTATGTCATCTTGGGGTCTGTAGTATTGAATGCGGCATTATCAGTTTTGTTTGGTGTTGTTGTTTTCAAAGACCACCCAGCTATTGGCGTTGCTGTTGGTACCGCTGTAACAGACTTACTGATGCTAGCGTGTTTAATTGGCCTAACTTGGAAAAACTCCAAACAAATCATCTTCAACACGAACAACATTAAGCTTCTTGTTCTTGCTATTGCTATCGCTCTTATTAACGTCTTTATTAGACAACCAATAGAAGCCGCGTTCTTAAAAACAATGAATGAGGAAACAGCCTACATTATTGAGATTGTTGCGATCTTCTTAATCGACGCTATCATTTACGTTGCCGGTTTAATATTAAGCCGAGAAAAATTCGTTCGCTCTTTAAAATTAAAAAGGTAAAAACTATGGCAAAACTTCAATGGTTTAGAAATATCCTCATCAAAACCTGCCCGGTTTTTTATGTGAAAAAACAATACAAGTACATTACTCATCACAAACTTAATTTAAAAAATCCGGTACGCTATACCGAAAAACTTCAATACTTGCGTTTGTTCGTATACCCAAAAGATTTAGAGGTTATTCGCTGCGCATCTCGTGATGGTGCACGCGAATATTTAAAGGAACAAGGATTTGAGGATTTGCTAATTAAGTCATATGGTGTTTTTGATCGATTCGAAGATATTGACTTTGAAAAACTTCCAAATCAATTCGTTTTAAAATGTACACACGCATGTGCATTTAATGAGATAGTTAGAGACAAGTCAAAATTCGATCTCGAAGCCTCTAGAAAGAAATTTCATAAGTGGCTTAATACAAATTACGGTAATATGACTTGTGAAAAACATTATTCGCCAATCAAGCCACGAATAATCGTTGAAGAATACATTGGCGAACTTGAACACCTTCCCACAGAATACAAAATACATGTCTTCAACGGCAAGGCAAAATCGCTTTACGTTGTTACTGGCCGAGGCGAAGATATTCGCTATAACAATTACTACATCGATTGGACACCGTTTGATGGTTCTCAGTTTAATGGGTGGAAGAAAACGGATCATGAACTAGAAAAACCAAAGAACTGGGAAAGAATGGTTAAGATATCTGAGCAATTAGGAAAAATCTTCCCATTTGTTCGTGTTGATTTATACAACATAAATGGAAAGATTTATTTCTCTGAAATGACGTTCACCCCTGCAAAAGGCACATTAATTCTTGATGATGATAAGTGTGATTTTGAAATGGGAGAATGGTTAGATATCTCTAAATTTTTAAAACATTAATACCAAACAGAACCTGGAAGGAGCACTTCATAAAGCATAATGCTAAAGTGTTCTTTTTCTTTGTTTGGATCGCTTGTGTAATCGTCAGTAATCTCGTATCCGGAATATTGGGTTTTATCTTTTAGTTCAAATTCAAAGGACATGGCATCAGCTCCATAAATCTTTGAACCAACTTCTTCGGTAAAATCCATTTGGACATATGTCGTGTTTCCGTTGTTATCTGATGAGATTGGCAAATCGGCGAAAACAAAATCAACTCTGTTATATGTGTTTGTTCCTTCTACGCGTACATAGAACTTCATGGTTACATCAACTTTAATCTTGGTATAAGGTTTTCTAGCCTCAGAGCTTGGGAAGGCAATAGTTGTACCTCCTCGAAGTGCAAAAGCTAATCCTTGGCTACCACGATATTCTTTAGGGAAGAACGTTCCATAACCAGTCTTGTTTAACTGAACTCTTGAACGGGTTGTAAGACCGTCACAACGTAATCTTCCGTCATAAAGTTTAGATAAATAGCCATATGAAAATTTGTCTTCTTCTTTAATTAAATTCTTCACCTCAAATCCATAATCTGAGTGGTCATTAGGAATCTCTTTATTATCGAGATATACGAGATTTGACACGTGAATTGTGGAGATTTCTCCAATTTCCACTTTGTCTACACCACCCCATTCGGTGTAATAGTTGTTATCGAAAACTGACGAATTATAACGACCATGTTCGAATGATTCGTCGGTCTTTCTACAACCAACAAGAACTATTGCTAAAACAGGAAGAATTAAGTATCTCTTTTTCATTGTTTTTCCTCCTGATCGCTATCGCTAAAATCATATTCTTCAACCGCCGAAATACCTTTGCCTGTATCAGCTTGTTTTTTAATTTTCTTCTCAAATTCAACCGGTTCTATACCTTTAGCATTGGCGACATAACCAAGTAAAAAAAGTAGAACCATAAACATCGTAAAGCGGCTAAATGAATTCAAATAGGTGCTAACGTGTATTAATGGAAATGTTTCAAACGCAACCGAATAATAAAGAACAAAAATAATTAAAAATGTAATAATGACTGATTTTGTAAGATGACTATCATTGCTTTTTGAAACATAACGTTTTGTTGCAAAGAACGAAAGGACTCCAAAAACAACTAGAGCAATTAAGGCAAAAATTCCACCCTCTTTTAAAACTTCTAATTCAAAGTGTCCGCTAGAAGACATTAATGCTTTTTCTGTTGCTCCATATACATCTTCGATATTTCCGGCTTTAAAACCAAATAGGTTATACGGCTTAAAAGCTGGCGCTAAAACATCATTGATGCCGGACATAACATGATTTGTGTTAAATAAATGATCAGTGAACAAGTTGGCGGAAATCGCTTTTGCAAACCCTTCTGAAACATTATTTAAAACAACGAAGAAAACTCCAATTCCAATTAATATAGAGATAACAATCAACGCCCACTTTAATAATTTTTTGAATAACTCGTTATCCTTGAAAAACTTATAAATAGAGCCAATCACTAAAATAATTGCAAGGAATATAATTCCGGTTAGTGATGTAACTGTTGCTATTGCAACAATTGAAATAGCGGCATAAATTGAAACAATCAAAAACTTTTTTGTTTCTTTTTTTCGGTCAATAAAGAACAGGGCCGGAATCGACGTAGCTAGTAAGACGGCAAATTGTGTGCCATAAGAAATTGTTGATTCATAAAATTTTAAACCAATTATCACGCTCATTTCTTTGGTAAGGTCAATTACCTCGCCGCGATAATAACCATCTGGTCTGGAAGAATAGATTAAAGGATAAAATGGCCCGTAATCGAACCATGTAGCGAACATATTAATTAACACGAGCAAAGCCAATCCACCACCAATGCAAATTAAGGCAAGTTCAATGTTAAACGATTCGTTTCTTCTGGCACTCAGTCCCATGAAAAAGAATCCAAGAATACCAAGTAGAGCGCAAATATTATTCAGTGTGTTCCCGGCGTAATAATCTGATCCACCAAAACTTACAAGAACAGCAAAAATAATTAACGGAATAATTAAAACTAGCAGTCTTACTAATTCGCCTTTTTTAAATTGACTACCACTCGTTATGAACGAAAAAATTGCTACCAAAAATCCAGCAACGTGAAAAACGATATTAACACCACCAAGCCCAAAGGTCGTTAAAGCTAAAACCTCAAAAATTAGGAACGCTACGATTCCTTCATAAGCTTTAAGTGAATTTTTTACAGTCATACGTAAATTATATTACTTATGATATGTTTCGTGATTTAAAATTTTGAAACAACGGTAGATTTGTTCCAAAAGAACCAATCTAGTCATCTGATGAAGAAAAGTCATTTTTGAAAGAGAAATCGATGTGTTTGCTCTCTTTTTAAGCTCATCAGAAAGTCCATACGATCCGCCGATGACAAAAGTTAAAAAAGCGCCTGCAAATTCCAACTTTTTTTGCAAAAATGTAGCAAATTCTTCTGAAGAAAATTCCCTGCAATTCATATCTAAATTTATCAAAACATCACTACTCTTAACCAATTTCAAAACGCGTTTTCCCTCTTCGTTTTTTGCACGTTCAATATCTGATTGATTTGGGTTATCTTTTACAGATGAATCTGCCACTTCTACAATTTCAACATCGCAGTATGGTTTAATTCTTTTAACGTATTCGAAAATACCCGATTTCAAATAATCTTCTTTGATTTTTCCAATAGCAATAATTCGAATTCGCATGATCTTATTATACTGAAATAACTTTTCTATAAAAAGAAAACTCTAGCTCTTAACTAGAGTAATTTTTCATTGGTGGAGTCGGCGGGCATCGCACCCGTGTCCACAGAAGGCCCCACAATAACGTCTACAGCTTAGACGATATTAGTGATCTCGTATGTTCTTTGCATATCGCCTGCTTGAACAATACAAGGTTCATTAACGTTCGACAATGATTAGCGAACCAACTGTCATTATCTATCCTTTTGGTATGACACCTACTTCAAGCGTGAAAGGCTAAAACCTTGAAGGGCGGTCTGTCCGGCGCCTAGCGTCGGTCCCTATGTCGGGTCGCTTATGCGAAGCAGACGGCTTGAGCTCTAGGAGCTCTCATATAACTGTTGTCAGTTATTTTGTTTTGATGATAACGTCATCACTCGGCTGCAGTTAATGCCAGGCAATCATCCGTGTCGAAACTATATCGACCCCAAATGTGTGATTATCTTATCACGGTAATTAGTTTTCTACAAATATTTATTTGTTTTGCCCAATTTCTTTGATAACATATATTGCGCTATGAAAAACTTCAAATTAATTCTCAAATCACTATTCTCAAATAATGCTGCCGTTGAAGGTGCTCGTCACCGTCCATGGTATTTCGCAGTAATTATGTTCTTTGTATCAATGGTTCTTGCATTGGTGCCAATCTTTGTAACAAACATCTCTAAACGCGGATCTGATGTTGTTAAAAACTATAGTTACAACATGGATAATCTTTCTCTTCGCTTTAGCGAAGAATTAAAAGATAAAAACGTTGAAATGGAAGTTAGTTACAACGAAGCGGAAAAGAAAAACATCCTTATTACTGACCAAAGTGCATGGGATGCCGCATTCCCTGAGACATACAAATTTAAAGACGTTGATTATCACGTTTATGTCCACAAGAATGAAGCTGCTCAAAACGATCTTCTCGCCTATTATTTAGGCGCAATGTCAAGTAGCGATCTTTCTGATTTTGCTAAATCTGTTGAGCAATTTTATAAGGACAGCAACACAAATTTACCAAGTTTAATCATCATGACTGATAGCCAATTTGTCGTTTATGTCTGCAATCCGCAAAGAGGCGCAACAATTGGCTCTGTTGTTGGAGATTACCAATCAACTAAAGTTGGTTGGAAATTAAATCAACTTCTTTCAGAAAAACCGCACGCTACCCCTGACGAATACGCCGAGTACCGCGCGGAAACATGGAATAACTGGAAATCCTTCTATGATGAGGTTTACAACAAAAACCGCCTTACAGGAACCTGGACTACAACATTAATTATGTTTGGTATTGATGCTGCTTTAGTCTTCTTTATGGGCTTAATGGTCTTCATCTTAACAAGAGGAAAGAACAACCCATTCCGCATCTACACCTTCTGGGAATCAATGAAGGTTGCGATGTGGGCCGCCAACATGCCTGCTGTCTTAACATGTGGCTTCGGATTCTTAATCACTGGATTCATACAAGTCTTATTCGCGCTTCTCATCGGTGTCCGTGTCATGTGGTTAACAATGAAAACGCTTGGGCCAAACAATGCTCCAACCCCATCTTCCAATTACAAGGAAGTCAAAACAGTTACAGCAAAACCAAGTAAAAAATAAGAAAATTAAAAGCCTGCGAGTCAATCAATCGCAGGCTTTTTAGTCGCCATAATCAGAGCCACGTGACTTATCTTCGAAATAGACATTTATTGGATCTGTCACATCAGTGAATTCAAGTAATTTGAACCCTTTAATTTCGATGAACGGATTTTCAAAATCATTGACAAAAATAACATTTTTTCTTTCAAAAGCCGTCTTTTTTAATTGTTGGATAACCTTATCAAAATTTTCTGGTTGAATTTCTTTAAAGATCATTAGTTGAGTATAAAAAGTTGGTTCAATATAAAACTTTTCACCAGTCGGAAACTGAAAACCACGGATGAAAGATGTATGTTCATCTTGTAGCGAAATTAAATCATTAAATTCTTCGTAGTTCATTCCTTTCCTCCTAGAGTCATTTCGAATTGGTTCGCACAATGAATTTTAATTCCTTGTGTTTTTATTTTACGCTTCCTAAATATTTTTTCATATGCAGAAAGAGCTTTTTCAGGAGTATTTGCTTCCTGAGATAGATGCGCTAGAACAATCTCTTTTGTCTTTGGACCAATTGAATCGGCCATATAAAAAGCAGAGTCTTCGTTACATAAGTGACCATGGTCAGAAAGTATTCTTTGTTTTAAGACTTCAGGGCGATTTGTTTTAAGTAACATTCTTCGATCATGATTTGATTCAATAATGTAATAATCGGCATTTTTAATCATCTCTAACGTTTTATCAGGGATAAAACCAGTATCGGTTAGATAAACAAGTGTCTCCTGATCTGCGCTAACAATATAACCAACGGTATTCGGTGCATCATGAGACGCTTCAATAGCAATTATATCTAATCCATTTATATGAAATTTCTTGCCGATTTTAACAATGTTAATATCACCGCGTTCATATGTGCCTTTTGTGCAATAGATTGGAAGCGGATCAAGATAACCAATTCCAAGCGTATGATCACTATGTGAATGGGTAATTAAAAGAGCATCAATATCTAATAATTTTTTATTCCACACAGCTAATCCTTCTTTTAAGCATTTCAAAGAAATTCCCATATCAATTAAAAGAACGCAACCGTTATGTTCGATAAGGGTTGCGTTTCCTTTTGATCCTGACTGAATTACATTAAATTTCATTAGTCGCGGTTTAAATAGCTTACACGTTCTTTTTCCAAGGCAAGAATTTGCTCACTTGCTTCTTTAGAAGGAGAATCAAATTTGCAGAATGCTTTACGGAACAATAATTCAACGGTTCCCATCTTTCCAGAACGGTTCTTCACGATTTGAACATTGACCATAATTGTGTCTTCTCCGCCTTCAGCACGAGCAATCTTTTGCTGTGCCTCGTTCACAGCATCATTTTGTTTTTCAAAAATGGATTTATTTGCTCCACCAGTATTAACGGTCATTCTATTTTCTTGGAGCATCATAACAATATCAGCATCTTGTTCAATAGAACCGGATTCACGAAGGTCTGATAGTTGTGGGTTGGCGTTAACACGATTTTCAATATTACGATTTAACTGAGCAACACCAATAACTGGAATTTGTAAATCCATTGCCAGTTTTTTAAGTGTTTGGGAAATCATTTGAACCTCTAATTGACGAGATTCGGATTTGGTTTTACCAACAACGCGAACAAGGCCAATATAGTCAACAATAATTAGTGATAAATCTGGTTCTTTGTTTTTAAGTTTGCGGCATTTTGCGGCAAGGTCAAACAAAGAGATACCAGACGTGTCATCAACATAAATCTTGGTTTCGCCAAGACGTTCACAGGATTGTTGCAATTTTAATCTTGTATTTGGAGTGATGTTATAACCGGTTTGTAACCAGTCAAATGGAACGTTAGCATCACCTGAAACTAAACGCTTAAATAGCAAATCTGAAGGCATTTCTAATGAGAAATATGCAACAGGATAGCCTCGTAACGCAGCATTCATTGCTAGGTTTAATGAAAGGGCCGTTTTGCCAACTCCTGGACGAGCAGCAATGACGATAAATTCGCCTTTATGGAACCCGTGAGTTAATAAGTTCATCTTTGGGAAACCTGTTGGAACGCCTGTAACAGTGTCGTCAGATGTTGTTGCTCTTAAATCTTTAAATTCCTGAGAAAGTTTAGTTGTTACCTCTCGTGCTGATTGGAAATCCCCAATACGGCGTCTTTCAGTAACAGTATTAATTGCTTTTTCACTGATTGATAAGAAATCCGAAACGTTGTCGATATCGTTGTTCTTATAGTTATCTTCGATTTTTTCAAGTGTTTCCAAGAAATGTCTTAAAAGAGATTGGTCTTGGACGATCTTGATATAGTTTTCAATGTTGGCGAATGTTACAACACTATCAGCGAGTTCAAGAAGATATTCTGGACCGCCTGATGTTTCTAAATCTTTAGCGTTAATTAATTCATCAACGACTGTTTGAACGTCAACTGCTGTTCCACGTTTAAAACAACGTTGCATAGCTTGGAAAATAACAACGTGATTCTTATTCTCTGGAAAGAAATCATCATCGGTTAATTTGCCAACGCCATCACTTAAAATTGAGGAGCTCTTTAGCATTGCACCCAGTACGGCTTTTTCGGCTTCTGTATTATGCGGTAAATCTTTTTTATTAATTGCCATAGTCTCCTCCTTTACTTACTTTCTGTGACATGAACGTTAATTTCGCCAATCACACCTTTGTACAATTCAATTTGTAATTTTGTATATCCGAATGAATCAACGACTGCTTTATTGACGAATTTTCGCTTGTCGATTTCAATGTTATATTTGCTTTGTAATTCGGCAGCAATTTGTTTAGACGAGATTGTTCCAAACATTCTTCCACCTGTTCCAGCATTTGCACTAAATTCAAGAACAATATCTTTGAGTTTTGCAGCAATATCTTTGGCTTTTGCTATGTTTTTTGCAATTTCTGCCGCTTCATCTGCTTTTTGATTATTTAGAATCTCGAGAGACTTTTCCGAATACATCACTGCAAGACCATGAGGAATCAAATAATTTGCGCCATAACCGTCTTTTACATTGACGATTTCTTGCTTCTTTCCAACGCCTTTAACGTCCTTTAATAAGATAACTTTCATTATCGTTTCTCCGGCACGGTTCGTGCATCATTTAAGTATTCTTTCAAAACATCCAAAAGCTTCTCTTCAACCTTATCGATTGGGGTGTTTTTGAATGCTCCAGCAGCCATCGTAAAGTGACCACCACCATTCATCTTTTCTGCGAGTAATTGAACGTTTACTGTTCCGTCGCTTCGGCATGATATACGCGTTTCATTTGTGCCTGTGCGGCCAATGACAAAGCATGCGTTCACACCTTTCATCTGCATACATTGATTTCCAACTTTCGCAAGTGTCGCTTGTTCGATGATATCTTCTTCATCGGCAACGCAATAGACAACACCATAAGCCGGTGTCTTTAAACTAGAAATGATGTGAGTAATGAGTGTATATTCCTCAAAGTCGTCCTTAAGGAAGTCATCAGCAATAGAGTTATCAGCACCCATTTCCTTGAGAATCATGGATGCTTCAAACGTTCTAATACCGCAACTCTTAGATTTGAAGTAGTTAGAATCCATGAAGATTCCAGAAAGCATAATTGTAGCGTATGCACTCGGAATATTAATGCGTGGGTTCGCGCTTGAATAACGAATTAATTCAGCAATCATTTCGCAAGAAGATGAAGCGCTTGGTTCAATATAATTGAACACCGGTGATTCAATAAACTCTTCACTACGACGGTGATGGTCAATAACCATAACCTTTGTTGCTTTTTCAAGCACCTTTGGTGCCATAGTCATTGATGGCCTGTGAATATCACAAACAATAACCAATGTATTTGATTTAATTGTTGGCAAAGCATCATCTGGTGAAATAGTTAATTTTTCCATTTCATCACGTGAAAACGATGAGGTCATAGCAGAACGTGTCTTACGTTCCGTGTTTTTTGGATCATAAATGATCTTCGCGGACTTTCCACAATAATCACATACGGCTTTCATACCTAAGCACGCACCAATAGCGTCCATATCGGCTACCGCGTGTCCCATGATTAGTACGTTTGCGGAGTTACGAATTAATGACAAAACTGAGTCCGCCATAACACGAACTTTAACTTTGTTACGGCTTTCTTGAGCTTCAACTTTTCCACCGAAAAATTTAAGTGGTTGACCATACGGAGAAACAACAACTTGGTCGCCTCCACGAGACATAGCGATTTCTATCGCTGCGCTTGTCATTTCGTTTAACTTATTAATATCAGGAATGTCATGGGCAAACGCCATTGATAATGTTGGAGGAGTATCTTCGTTTTCGCCAATCAAATGGATTTTCTCTAATAGAGAGAACTTGTCAGCCTCCATTCTTTGAAGCGATTCATAGTTACAAACAAGGAAGTAAGCGTCGTTACGATAGCGACGTAATAATACGTCGAATTCATCACAATAATTAAAAATTTCGTTACGAATCTTCGAAATAGTATCGTTTGAGTCATCTGAACTTTCTGAAACGTCAGAGTAATTATCAATAATTACCATACCGATAACTGTACTATTTTTTGTAGCGTAAGCAGTTGTTGTTTCCAAATCAGTATTATCTTTAAAGATATATAAGCCAGCATCTGGTAAATATTTAACTTCATAGTTACGTGAGTTAATGACCAATTTACAAACAGCATCTCCGCCTTTTTGGATTTCTTGTAACTTTGGTTGCCACTCTAAAATATTCTGATCAAGGATTTCTAGGTTACGATCATGGAAGATATCGTTCATCCAAATAACAACGTTATTTTCATCAACAACAACTAACCCAATCATGCCAAAATTATAGGCTTCTTGAACATCTCCACCAATTAGGTCAGCGGCTCTCAAATCTGTTTTCTTTCGCTTATAAGAGAAAACAAGGATTGAAACCCATACAAAAATCATATCTAAACCAGCCAAAACCGCGGTACCAACATAAAATGTTTCGATTGTTAATTTAGTTTTTAACTCCAAAACATTTTCAAAATAAAAGATGCCAAAAAGAGCAATTATTGCGAGTTCAACAACAATAAGAATAAAAGCGACTAATTTAAACGTGGAGGCTGTCTTTTTCATAAATGAGTATTGATATTATATCAATTATCTAGAAGAGAAAGAAACAAAAAAAGAGCAATTTTGTAGAACTAGTTCACAAAAACCGAAAAAGTTACGAATTGCTCTTATTTTTGTTAATTAATCTATTTTTTGGAAATCTGAAGCCGGATGTTTGCAAATTGGACAAACAAAGTCTTTCGGGAGTTCTTCTCCTTCATACTCAACAACGAATCCACAAATCTTACAAGCGAAATGATGTTTCTGTTTTGCCACTTCAACTTTCTTCTCGCCAGCAAGGTTTTTACTAGGTTTCATTAATTCTTCTGCTAAAGCATCAATTTGCTTTTTGTTTTCATCACTAAGTGAAGAAAGTAAACGAATTGAAGGTTCAATGAATTCGAGATTTTTGCTCTTCTCAAGTTTTTCCTTCATTAATTTTGCTGCAGCAGGAGCCCATGTACCATTCTCGATTAACGCCACAGTCTTGTTTTGGAATAAGCGTTCGGTTAGATGATTGATAAATGTATGCATGAATGGGAAAATTTGCATGTTATAGGTTGTTGTTGCTAGAACAATTTTTGGATAGCGGAAAGCGTCTTCGACAGCTTCGGCCATATCTTCGCGAGCAAGATCGGTTATCGCGACTTTTGGACAACCTTTTTGACGAAGTTTTTCAGCTAATAATTCAGCAGCTTCTTTGGTGTGTCCATAAACGGAAGTATAGAAAATTGCAACGCCATCAGTTTCGCTCTTATACGAAGACCAAATGTCATACAAATTAAGATAGTATCCGAGGTCCTTATCGAGCACTGGCCCATGAAGTGGACAAATCATTTCTAAAGGCAATTTAGCGGCTTTTTGCAGGAGATTTTGTACTTGAAAGCCGTATTTTCCGACAATTCCAATATAGTAACGACGAGCTTCACAAGCCCAGTCTTCTTCAACGTCTAAAGCGCCAAATTTTCCAAAGGCGTCAGCGGAGAAGAGTGTCTTAGCAACATCATCATAAGTAACCATAACTTCTGGCCAGTGAACCATTGGAGCGAAGATGAATTTTAGTGTATGTTTTCCAAGGTTTAATGTGTCGCCATCATTGACAACTAATTTGTTCTTAATTTCTGGATGATAGAATTGCTCCATCATCGTGAAAGTCTTTGTGTTTCCGACAACAAATGTATCTGGATAGACCTTCAGGAATTCAAGAATGTTTGCCGAGTGGTCTGGTTCCATGTGTTGAACAATTAAATAAGTTGGTTTTGCATCCTTCAAAACTTCTTTAAGGTTTGCCAGCCATTCTTTCGTAAATTTAACATCGACAGTATCAAAAATTGCAATTAAGTCATCCTTAATCACATAAGAGTTATACGCCATTCCGTTTGGAACGATGTATTGTCCTTCAAATAAATCTAACTTGTGGTCGTTAACACCAACATAGTAGATATCGTTACGTAATAATTTCATTATTTTGCCACCCAATTAGCAACAACTTCATCAGATTTTTCTGCGTCATAACCACGGATTGCTAAACCTTCTTTTACAATCGCGCCTTTAACAGCTCCACGAAGTTCAAGTTCCATAAAACCAAATGACCCTTCTTCGTTTGTGCAGAAAGGTTTAACAACTTTGCCGACAAATGAATACTGTTTTAAGAAACTGGCAATAATTCTTGGATAAGAACGATACCAAAGTGGGAATCCAATGTAAATTATGTCATACGCATCAATAGATGCTGGTAGATTTGCGATCGCTGGAAGAATATTTTCTTCATATTCCTTACGAGCCCGCTTGTTGCACTCTTCATATCCATAAGGATATTCTTCAACTGGTTTTAAACCAATCAGTGCTCCTCCTGTGATTTTTTGGATTTTTTCAGCGACAATTTCAGTAAAACCTTTGTGAATTATTTCACGATTGCCGTCGACAATATTTTCCCCTGTGTGAGAGAAATAAACAATTAATGATGCCATACTAAAACTCCTTAAAACTAGTTTACCAAATTATGAGGTTAGACAACAATACTTAATTATAAATAATTAATGTTATCTTAGTTTGTTTTGATTTCTTTCTTCGGAAAACCTACTGTTCGGCCTTTAAAAACATCATACATTAATAAAATTAATGAAACCATGATTAATGATGATCCGATTAAGAGGTTGAGGTTCTCATTATTTAAATAATAAGTATTAAATAAGTAGTTATTGTATCCCTGGAATGTTCCAGCAACTGCTAGGAATGAAATGTACCATTTCTTTGGGCATACAGCGACATAAAGAATCGCCATAATTTCCGCAATATAGAAATATCTTTCGTGCATTGATGGGAGCACATATGGAGAAAATAAAGTAACAAGAAAGGTGACTTTGATAATGTCTTCCAATGTGACGTCTTTATAAGCCAAGAACAAGAACACGAGAAGCACAAAAATTAAAGCGACACCAAAGTAGGTTGCTGCTGGGACAAGATGTTCAATAACCGATTCATTGGTTACGATCGATTTATACATAAAAGCGTAAACGCTTGGAGCATTCATCACTAAATATGGATATTCTTCCGTTTGTTCAAAATAAACGTTGATGCATGAGTGGAAACTCCTTCCGCATGCCATCGCTGGAATCATACAAATAACATAGATGACCGGTACTAAAAGTAGCCAGTAGAGTTTAAATCTCTTTTTAAACCATAAGAATATTAAAACTGGTAAGAAGAAAATACTTTGTAGCTTAAATGCAAACGAGAACCCAAAGGCAACTGAAGCCCAACATGATTTCCCTTTTAATACAAAGAATAATGAAAGAACAATAAAGAATGCATAAATTGCGTCGCATTGCCCCCAGAACGCACTATTTAAGAATACTTGTGGAAGGAATAGAGCAAGGAAAACACCAAGAAGCGTAATCGAATCATGTTTCTTTAAAATAAATTTCAATATGAAGAAAATTAAGATTGCTGATCCAAGTTCAAATCCTATGGAAATGTACTTAATCGCAAAATTAAAAGCGTTGCCCTCCACATCAAGTTTGAAAATGGAAAGGAAAGCTAAGAAATACATATATGTTGGTGTGTAGTCCGCATCGTCACTAGCCAAAAACGCCTTTGGATCTTCAACTAAAGATTCGTACCAAGGTTTTAAGAAATTGTAATAATCACCGCTTTTCTTGGTCATTAAAGGAATGCGAATGACCACCGCTAAAGCAACGATGCCAACTAAGGCAATCCAAAACCAATACTTCTGGATAAAATTAATTACCCAGTCTCTTACTTTAGTAAAAAATAAGCCAACTTTTGCCATATTATTTGTCGCCCGTTGTTTTTTCAATGAAGTAATGTGGACGTTTCTTAACTTCGGTATTTACTTTTCCAAGATATAAACCAATCATTCCCAAAGCAGAGAGAATAATTCCAGTATTTAAAGCTATAAAACCAAAAAGGTAATAGAAAATTGAGAAATTATAAACTCCACACAAGTGTAGAATTCCAATCGTTAGCATAAATAAACACGATAAAGCAATAAAAGCGATGCCACATTTGCCAATTGCAGTTAATGGTTTTGATGAAAATGAAGTCATTCCATCACTTGCAAGAGTAAGCATCTTGGACAACTTATAATGTGTCTCACCTTGTTGACGAGCCAAACGGTCATATTCAACTTTTGCTGATGGATAGCCAATTTGAGGAACGATTCCTCTTAGAAATAAATTCGATTCTCGATAAGAGAGTAAAGCTTCGACTGCGCGATACGAAAGAAGTCGAAAATCGGCTGAATCTTCAACGATCTCGACACCAAGACGCTTCATAAATTTATAGTAAGATTGAGCGGTTTTTCTTTTAAAGATCGAATCCGTATTGCGTTTCTTTCTCACACCATAAACAACATCGTTTCCTTCAAGATATTTTTGAACCATTTCACCAGTTACATTAATATCATCTTGAAGATCAACGTCCATTGTAATTGTGAAATCTGCTTTCTTTTTATAAGCGTATTCCAAACCCGCTTCAACCGCGTATTGGTGGCCCTTATTTCGGGAGAGTTTAACGCCGACAACAAATTTCGATTTTCCTGACAATTCCTCAATAATTGACCAAGTTTTATCTTTAGAACCATCATCAACAAAAACAACTTTTGAATCTTTTGAAATGAGATTTTCAGCAACTAGTTGTTCATAAGATTTAAAAATTTTTTCTGCTGAAGGATTTAAACATTCTTCTTCGTTATAACAAGGAAATATCCAATAAAGAGTTTTCATAATTGGGGCTCCAATACGTGTGTATTTATAATAAAACACGCATCAAGAATAAAGCAATAAAAAAAGCCATCCACAGAGGACGGCTTTTAATCTTTGAATTATTAGTCTTGCACGTATGGAAGTAAGGCCATATAACGAGCGTTCTTGATTGCTTTCGCAAGTTCACGTTGATATTTGGCACATGTTCCAGTCGAATGACGGGAAGCAATTTTTCCAGTTGGCGTAATAAATTTACTAAGTAATTCAGCGTCCTTATAATCGATGTATTTCACTTTATTCTTAGTGAAGTAACACACCTTCTTATGAGGTCTAATCTTTTTGAATCCCATAAATTATCCTTTCTTATTAGAATGGTAAGTCGTCATCAGTAACTTCAATGGAATCTAAATTTTTAGATTCATCCGCTGGAGTTTCGCCACGAACTTCATCATAAACGATTTCTTCGTTCGGAATCTCGCGGTTCTTTGAAGCTGGATCTAAGAATGTGACATAGTCAGCCACAATTTCGATTACTGATGCTTTTGTACCATCACGGCGTTCGAATGTGCGTTGGCGGATACGTCCGTCGACGCCAGCTAACGAGCCTTTGCGAAGGAACTTAGCACAATTGTCAGCTTGGTTATTAAACACTGTGACACCAATAAAGGTTGTTGTTTTGTTTCCTTGCGCATCTTTTACGCGGTCATCAACCGCAAGTGTGAATGAGCACACAGCAACTTCTGTGTTCGTGCGTCTGAGCTCAGGATCACGAGTTAGTCTGCCGACTAAGCAAATTCGATTCATCATAATGTAATCTCCTCCTCAATTAGTCTTTGTCAACTGTGATTAAGTGACGTACAACGTTTTGATTGATCTTTGTTAAGCGTGCGAATTCGTCAAGAGCAGCTTTTTCGGCTGTTACTTTAATAACAACATAGTAGCCCTTAACCATATCATTGATTGGATAAGCAAAGTTTCTCAATCCCCATTCATTAACTTTTGTGACTTTTGCACCGTTGCTAGTAAGAATGGCGTGAAGTTTCTCGATTTCGGCTTTGCGGCTTTCATCATCGAGACCATCTTTCACGATGTACATGATTTCGTACTTTTTCATACAGGCACCTCCCTTTGGTCTATCTGGTTTGTATTCACTACAAACAGAGAGTAATGCGATTTCTCGCTTCATTATTATAAATGAAGAGATTTTCCTTGTATAGAAAAAGATAAGATTTGTTAATTTTAGGTAAAGAAAAAGGGTAGCATGCTACCCAAATTCGTTTAATTATTTACCTGAATCTCTCATACATGGGAAGAGAATAACTTCACGAATTGATTGTTGATTTGTCATTAACATGACAAGACGGTCAATTCCGATTCCAATTCCACCAGTTGGTGGCATTCCATATTCGAGAGCTTCGAGGAAGTCTTCATCCATTTCGGAAGCTTCTTCATCTCCAAGTTTTTTCGCTTCAAGTTGTTTCTCGAAACGTTCTTTTTGATCAATTGGATCATTTAATTCGCTATAAGCATTTCCGTATTCACAGCCACCAATAAATAGTTCAAATCGATCGGTGAAGAGTGGATTATCCTCACATTTTTTAGTGAGAGGAGAAACCTCAATTGGATAGCGGTACACGAAGGTTGGTTCTTGTAACAAATCATCACATTTTTGATCAAAGAAAGCATTGATAATATGACCAACTGTATTGAAGTGTTTTTCAAGTTTAACACCATGTTTTTTCGCGAGCTCAACAGCCTCTTCAAACGAGACTTTTTTATCGAAGTCTACACCAGTTGCTTCTTTAACAACTTCAACCATAGTTTTCCAACCAAATGGTTTACCCAAATCAAGGGTTTTTTCACCATAAGGAATTGTGGTTGATCCAACTACTTTTAAAGCGACTTCTCTGAATAAATTCTCCGCAAATTCTCGCATATCTTGAAGATTTCCATATGCTTGGTAAAGTTCAATTGTGGTGAATTCTGGATTGTGTTTTGTATCCATTCCTTCATTGCGGAATAATCGTCCAATTTCATAGACTTTTTCCATGCCACCAACGATACACTTTTTCAAGTTAATTTCTGTCGCAATTCTTAGATAAAAATCTTTGTCTAAAGTGTTGTGGTGAGTGATAAATGGACGAGCAGAAGCTCCGCCTAAAATTGGTGACAAAATACTTGTTTCAACTTCAACGAAACCAAGGCTATCACAGTAGTTTTGAATAGCACGAATTACTTTTGGTCGAGCAAGAGCAATTTTCATCGAATCATCATTCATAATTAAATCGACGTAACGATGACGATAACGCTCTTCAACATCTGTTAAACCATGGAATTTTTCTGGAAGTGGTCGGAGTGATTTAGTGAGATGTGTGTATTTTTCAACACGGACAGTTAACTCTCCGGTTCTTGTTAGCATTACACGTCCATAAACACCGACAATGTCTCCAAGATCGGCCAATTTAAAAACTGTGTAAGCTTCTTCACCGACAACATCGATACCAACATAGCATTGTATATTGCCAGTAACATCTTTGATGTTCATGAAGGAAGCTTTTCCCATTTTGCGTAATGCCATAATACGTCCAGCTAATGTGACATAAATTGGATTTGCTTCTAATTGTTCGTTGTCTTTTCCGGCGGCTTTTTCGCGGACAGATTTAATGCTATCACTACGAACAAATTTCTTACCATAAGGGTCGACTCCGAGTTCTTTATATCGCGCTAATTTATCTCTTCTAGCGCGTTCTTGATCTGTTAATTTTTCTTCCATTTTGAAAAACCTCGCTATGAATATACCATAAAAGGACCATTGGAACAATGTGGAATTTATCGATATTCGCTCAAGATACGCACTAATGAGTCGCGTGTTGTCAATGTTTGAGCAAGTGCATTTTTAACCTTTTTTGTGTTTGGATAACCATCAAAAAACTTTGTCGCAATACCTCTTAGAAGCATCATCGCTTTGTATTCGCCTTTTTCTTCAATTAGCATATCAGCAAACTCCAAAAGATATGCAATATTTTCATCAAGCGTGGCGTCTGGTAATTTTTCTCCAGTTTCAAAATAATGATTAATTTGTTCAACTAATCTCGGATGACCAACCCCTCCACGAGCAATCATTACTGCTGTTGCTTTAGAAATATCAAGAAATTGCAGGGCATTTTCTAAAGTATAAATATCTCCTGAAATTATTAATGGAACACTCATTTTCACCTGTAAATCCCTAATAATTTCATAATTTGCTTTTCCGGAATATCCTTGTTTTGCTGTTCTGGTGTGAAGACCAATAGCTTTAACTCCCGCCTTCTCTAAAGCAGCAATATTTTCCATAAAATTTATCGATTTTTCATCCCACCCCAAACGGATTTTTGCCGTTACCGGAACAGGAGAATAATCGCAAATTTTCTTCATAAATTCATAAAGCTTTTTTGGTTCTTTTAACAAAGCCGAACCAGCTCCGGTTTTAGTAACTTTTGGAACAGGGCATCCGAGATTTATATCGATAAAATCAACAATGGAATTTTCTTTCAAAACAACATCAATAGCTTTGCAAATGTTCTCGGCATTTCCACCGAATAATTGAATAGCGACCGGTCTTTCGTCTTCAGTGGTTTTTAAGTATTCAATCGTTTTGTCGTTTCCATATATCAAACCACAATCAGAAACCATTTCAGTGACAGTCAAGCCGACACCGAACTTTTTCATAAAATTTCTGTACGCTAAAGAAGTAATTCCGGCCATAGGTGCCAGAACAACTTTTGATTTAATTTCAACGTTACCTATTTTCCACATAATGAAAAGGGAGATATCTCTCCCTTATTATTTTTATTCAGGTTTCTTTACAGCTTTTGGCTTCGGTTCTTTTTTAACTTCGGCTATTGGCTCTTTAGCAACCTTTTCTTTTTTTGGTTCTTTCTTTTTCAAAGATCCTTCTTTTAGAAGAGTATCAATTTCTTCTGCGGTAATTGTTTCTTGTTCAAGAAGAGTTTCGGCTATCAAAATTACATCTTTTTTATTATTTTCAATAATCTCAAGAGCTTTCTTGTGAGCAGAATCAATAATCTTACGAACTTCTGTATCAATTTCAAACGCTACTTGCGTCGAGAAATTGCGTTGGGTAGATGTGTAATCTCTTCCAAGGAAGACCGAACCAGTATCATGTTCATATTGGATTGGTCCAAGCGAACTCATTCCATACTCGGTGACCATCATACGAGCAATGCGTGTTGCAACTTCAATATCGTTTGATGCACCGGTAGAAACATCTTTAAAGAAGATTTCTTCAGATGAGCGCCCACCAAGATAACCAATAATACGAGCTTCTAACTCAGCCTTGCTAAGTAAAAATCTATCGTCTTCTGGTGTCATCAAAACATGTCCGCCTGTACGACCACGCGGAATAATTGTGATCTTCTGAACTTTATCCGAATCCTTCAGTTTAAGACCGATAATCGCGTGTCCGGCTTCGTGATAAGCAATTTGCTTACGTTCTTTTTCATTAAGTCCTTTTGAAGACTTGGCTGGTCCAGCGATACGGCGATCAATAGCCTCATCAATTTCTTTGATGCTAATCATCGGTTTATTGCCACGAACAGCAAGAATTGCTGCCTCGTTCATAATGTTTTCAATATCGGCACCACTAAATCCAACAGTTCTCTTAGCAAGAGCTTCAAAATCAACTTTTGGATCAATGAGTTTATTACGAGAATGGACTTTGAAAATGGCTTCACGTCCTTTCTTATCTGGTAAATTAACGGTGATGGTTCTGTCAAAACGTCCCGCTCTTAATAGAGCTGGGTCAAGAACATCGTCACGGTTTGTAGCAGCAATAACGATGATTCCAGAGTTGTCTTCAAAACCATCCATTTCAACTAAAAGTTGATTTAATGTTTGTTCACGTTCGTCATTGCCTCCGCCTAAACCTGCGCCACGTTGACGTCCAACAGCATCGATTTCATCGATGAAAACTAAACATGGAGCGCATGATTTGGCCTTTCTAAACATATCTCTAACACGCCCAGCACCGACACCGACGAACATTTCAACAAAGTCGGAACCGGAAATTGAAAAGAATGGCACACCGGCTTCACCGGCAACCGCTTTTGCTAATAATGTTTTACCGGTACCAGGATTACCAACAAGAAGAATTCCTTTTGGAAGCTTGGCACCAAATTTAGTAAATTTCCCAGGTTCTTTTAGATATTCAACGATTTCCTGCATTTCTGCTTTTTCTTCGTCACATCCTGCAACGTCATCGAATCTTACTTTCGAATTCTCTACTTTTCTTGCACGAGAGCGTCCAAAATCCATGGCCTTGTTATTTGCACCATTAACAGAGGATGAAAGTCGAGAGAATAAGAAGATCGCGATTAAGACGGTAAAGACTAACGTAATAATTGTTGGTCCCCAAGAATCCCAGAACGAAACGTTAAAAGCGTATTCGTCTCTAAAATAAGATTTTGATTTCTCGTTTGGGTGATCTCTTTGGAATTTTTCAACAGCTTTTTCAAGTTGTTCACGTATTGTTGTTGGATCAATTGGTGTTTCACCATATTTATCAAATTCTGTATTAAAAGTCGCAGCATCACATGTAAATGTGAAAGTAATGGCATTATTGGATTCATCATATCCAGTACCACTGACTTCATACATTGTTTCTTTGTTGTACACTTCAACAGTTTGAATGTTGTTTTTGTTGATTTGTTCATAAAGGTTGTTGCGATTCGAATCCCAACGAGTGGTTTTTGTTCCAGTTAAGGCTACAATCATCCACACAAAAGCTCCAATTGCAACAAGAATTAAGATGTATGGGATGATGCTTCCAATACCTCTTCTTTGACGTTTTTCTTGATCCATACGTATCACCTCTTAATATTGAATAAATTCAAGTTCCGGTACAAAAATAGTACCAAAACTATTTGTTTTGTAAATCTTTTTTTAAAATACAGGGTACTTGATTACAAGTTTTGATGAGTGATTATCTGTATATGTTTCCCTATAACGAGGAATATATACGAGCTTACCATTCTTATTATAAAATCCCGGCCACCAGCCTCGTAAAAATGATGGCATTTTCCAGTCGATAAACAGACGTCTAACGCTGCAGTTGTAGTTGCCGACGGTATACTTTTCTTGTCGCCCGACTGGTTTAATTGTCAAAGGAAAATCTGCAATCGACATATTTCTATCTTTGGTTTCAACTTCGAATTCAAAATCAATAAATTTAGATGAAAATTTTCCAGGATTTTTAATTACATATTCATACTTTTCAAACTGATCAAAATCAACCAATAAAACCTTTTCATACGCTTTTACTAAATGGATACTTCCTGAAATTTTTTGAGCAATATTTGCGTGATTGCTTTCGAAAGATTTTTTGTAGGATTTAATCGAATTTACTGACAACTTTTTAAAAATATTTCTTTGTTGTAAATTATTTGAAATTTGTAAGATTAAAATTTCGTTTTTTTCTTTTAAAAACTCCTGTAAATCCCAAATATTTTGCTGCAAATTTAAGCTATTTTTATTTGGTTGATTTTTATTAAGTTCAGCAATTTGCTTCCTTGCTTTTGCTCTTTCTTTGCGATCCATTTTCTCAACAATTTCGTGCCTATATTTATTGCGAGTATACAGGTCGGTTAGGTTTGTCCAATCAATTGAATAAGGAACTTGATTTTTGATGTCATATTCTTCTAGTTCTTTCTTTGTAAAATTTAACAAAGGTCGAACAATTTTTACGCCAAATAATGTTGTTGTTTCTTCAATGCCAAAACTAGATACAAATGATTTCTTAGACTTTTGCATCAGATATGTTTCGATAAGGTCGTCCTCCTGGTGAGCAACAGCGACCGCATCGCATTCGTTTTGTTCTAGAACATCTTTGAAAAATTGATAACGAACCTTACGTGCCCATTCTTGGAAATTCCCAACATGTTTGATATTTGATGTATCTAAAACAAAACATGGCACGTCATTTTTAAGACAATACTCTTTTAAAGACTGCTCTTCAAAATCAGATTCCTTTCGTTTGTGGTAATTCACATGTGCAACAACCACACAATATCCATCTTTTAACATCATATCCAAAAGAGCCATGGAATCTGGTCCAAAGGAACACGCAACAACATATTTCTTCTTTTTATCTAAATTCATTGCTCTTTCACTTTCTTAGAAAACTTTTGATATAGCGTTCTAATCACAACCACTATTGATTCTAAATCACGAATCCAATTGCCTTCTTTCTTTAGTCTAATCCTTAAAACTTTTTGCAAATAAGTCACAACAATTTTATCCAAATATGGTTGTAAACTCTCAAAGAGAGCATTACCGATTCCTGATAATTCAGAAAATTTAGAAGACAAAACCAACTCGATACAATCATTATACTCGTTTGTTTTATCAAACTCTTCTTCTCCTAGATATATATCAATCTTTCTTTTATCGATAAGATTCTCCACTTCTTTTGGAAGACGTCCATAAACATCGCGAACGTGTCGCTTGATTTCTTTAATCTCTTCTTCATTTTTAGCGTTTTCAATCTCTTGATAAAGTTGAATTCGGTCTTCGTTTGAAGCGTATTGTTCAGGAATGTATGCATCGATTTTAAATAATGTAACAGGCTTTGGTGGTTCAGGAACAACGCCAGTTTTTTTCTCTTCGATAACTTCTTTAAGAAGTTTAAGATATAAATCAAGTCCAACCGAATCAATAAATCCGGCTTGTTCAGGACCTAAAATATCTCCAGCACCACGAATCATTAAATCTCGTTGGGCAATCTTATAACCGCTGCCCAATTCAGCAAAGTCTTGGATTGCTTTTAATCGTTTTTCTGCATTTTTATTAATTTGTTTATATTCATTATAGAAAAGGTATGCATAGGCAAGAGTGTCTCCGCGCCCTACTCGACCTTTAATTTGATAGAGTTGAGATAATCCGAAATGATCTGCATCTTCTACAATTATTAAATTTGCATTCGGCACATCGATTCCGTTTTCAATAATCGATGTAGCAACCAAAACATCAATATCTCCATTATAAAATCGAATCATCACATCTTCGATGTCCTCTTTGTCCATCTGCCCGTGTACAACTCCAACACGAGCATAAGGAATAGACCTTTGGATTGCATTTGCAGTTTGATTTATTGAATAAACCGCGTTGTGAATATAGAAAACTTGTCCTTTTCTCGAAATTTCTCTTTCAATTAATTCTTTAACAACACCCTTATTAAAAGGTGCAACATATGTTTGAATTGCGTTCCTATTTACAGGTGGGGTTGTGATCTGTGAAACGGGACGAACACCAATCAAAGAAAGTTGAAGTGTTCTTGGAATTGGTGTCGCACTCAAAGATAAAACATCAATATTGCTTTTTATCTCTTTAATTCTTTCTTTTTGTTCAACACCGAATCGTTGTTCTTCATCTACAACAAGCAATCCCAAATCTTTAAAGACAAATTCTTTATTTAATAATCTATGTGTTCCGATTACAAGATGGATTTCTCCACTGGCAATCTGTTTCATATAAATTTTTTGTTGTTTTTCAGAAACAAGCCTTGAGATAATGGCAATCTTAACACCATAATTTGCAAACCTGTTCAAGGCTAACTCGTAATGTTGACGTGCCAACAAAGTTGTTGGGCAAAGAATAGCTGCTTGCTTACCGCTAGAAATGGCTTTAAAAATTGCTCTAAACGCAACCTCCGTTTTTCCAAAACCAACATCACCGCACAGCAACCTATCCATCACCCTATCTGATTGCATATCTTCCTTAATTTCTTTTATCGCAGTTTCTTGATCGTGAGTTAATTCGTATGGGAACTCATTCTCAAAATCGCTTTGAATTTGATCGTCTTCTTGAAATTTGAATCCTTTTGCAGTCGCACGTTCGCTATATAGCTGGTAAAGACGATCAGCCAGTTCGTTGACTCTTTCTTTAATTTTCTTTTTTGTTTTTTCCCAATCTTTAGAGTTGAGGTGTGAAAGCCTTGGCTGAGCGCCCTCTCTTCCGGCATATTTTCGAACAAGTCTAAATTGAGTTAAAGGAACATAAAGCTTGTCTGTGCCAGCATATTGGATGTTTAAAAAATCTCTATGAATCCCATCAACCTCAATTGTCTCGATTGAAAGGAACTGACCAATTCCGTAAAATTCGTGAACAACATAATCCCCTGGTTTCAAATCATCAAAATTTTTAAGAATGATTCCTTCTTTGAACTTTGAGCTATACCTTGACGAATGACTTTGGAACCCAAACAATTCTCTTGATGAAACAAAGAAGATTTTATCGTCACCAAGTTCAAAACCTTCATCAAGAGAAAACAGCACAATTCCGACATTTTTCTTAGGAATTGCAGGGGTTTTTAGCTTCTCATATTCGATTTTTCTCTCATCTAAAAAGTCTTTAACAATGTTATATTGCTGAGTGTTTGAAACACAAAAAATCGTCTTTTTTGCAAGTGGTAAATATGAATCGATAATTAGTTGCAAAGATGGAATATTTGCTTTGCTAAAAATTAATGGTTTTGTATCAAACTCAATATCATCTGCATGCTCTTTAAATAAGGAACTGGAAAGAACATTTTTTTGATATTTGAGAACGTGATCAATGTCATCATACATTTCTAAATGAGATGGAAGATTTCCATGCTCAAACATTTCTCTTAGGTACGTTCTTTCTTCTTTCAAAGAGAACTCTAAGGCAATATCGAATTGTTTCTTATTGTTAATAAAAACGATGTCCGATTCAAAATAATCTAGAATACTGCTGAATCGCTTTTTAATACTTTTAAAATACTTATATGTTCGTGGATTAAAAATCTTATTTTCAATTCGCTCAAGATCTCGATTAAAGCAATCGATTAATTTTTCTCCAATATCTTGCCCAAGTTCCTTTTGATCTTTGACCAATTGTTCCTTCATTGCTGATTTAAATTCGTTTAACTCTAAATCGGAAAATAAACAATCTGTCGCCGGTAAAATTTCAATTTCATCAACGGATTCCTTCGATGATTGGGTTGCGATATCAAAAAAGTGAATAGACTCGATTTCGTCATCAAAGAATTCAATTCTAATTGGGTGGTTATAATTAATTGAAAAGACATCGAAAATATCTCCTCGGTGTGCAAATTGGAGAGATTGATCAATCTTATTAACTTGCGAATATCCGGATGAAATAACAAGTTCTTTTAAGTTAGAAATATCAACGTGATCTCCAACTTTTAATATCTTTGAATGTTGTAGAAATTCTACTTTGTTTGGAATCGGAGAAATGACCGCTGTTGAATGTGTTACCAAAATAAAATTTTTTAATTCTTGCACACGGTTTAAAACATATAGACGTTGAGCTAAAAACTCTTTTGAAGATGTTACTAAATCACTTCTCAGAAGATCGTCGCCAGGATATAACAAAACATTTTCTTCACCAACA
Source organism: uncultured Caryophanales bacterium (assembly GCA_946414655.1). Lineage (GTDB taxonomy): Bacteria > Bacillota_I > Bacilli_A > RFN20 > CAG-826 > Fiminaster. The sequence continues at coordinate 209,609 of CAMKPL010000001.1, forward strand.
ATCGCAGAAATGAAGTCTGCAACCTTTTGAGCGTTATATAAATTTGGACAAATTATTGAGTATTTACCTGGGCTTTTCGAAAAAACAGACGAAAAAAGCAGGGAAATTCCTGTAGTATCCCCAACGACAAAATTCCCTTTTTTCTCAAGAAGGGAGGTAGCGGCTTTGGAGTTTAAAACATAATCAACAAGTTTGTTAGTCAGCAGATTTACCTCCGTTATATTTACACATGGCAGCGTTAAAATCTTTTAGCAAAAACTCGCGTATTGCCAATGCTGCTTTATTTATTCCTTGGTCGATAAGCGGCTGTTCTTCTTTCGACGGTCTACCCAGAACATAATTAATTGGATCGAAGGTCGGCTCACCAATACCAATTCGAATGCGTTTAATGTTTTGTGAACCAAGATGGTTAATAATGTTTTGCATACCATTATGTCCACCGCTTGATCCAAAAAGTCTTAATCTGATCTCGCCAGGTTTGACTGCCATATCGTCATAGACAATCACAATGTCTTCCAAACTAACCTTGAAGTAAGAGACAATTGCTTGAACTGCCTCACCTGACAAATTCATATAAGTTAACGGTTCAAATAAGATAATATCTTCGTCATCTAACTTAAATTTGGAATAGCGCCCTTTGAAATCCTCGCGATTAAAATCAACTTGTGCCATATCAGCATAAGCTTCAATTGCTGCGAAACCACAATTATGGCGGGTGTTTTCATACTCTTTTCCCGGATTTCCAAGACCAACAATTAATTTCATAACGATGTGATTATATCACAAATAAATTACTAGTATGCTACAATTACAAACATGAAATCTAAAGTTAAAGAAGTTTTAAAAGATGGTGCCGTAGGTGCCGGAATTGGTTGTGCCGTCATTGTTCCAGGAATTTCTGGAGGCACAATTGCTTTAATTACGGGTGCGTTTAAAAAGATTGTCACGGCCGTTGATCATCTTTTCTCTAAGCTGTTCTGGAAGAACCTAGCAATATTGATACCATTTGGTATTGGCGCTGTCTTGGCGATTGCTGCACTTTATTTTCCAATAACTCTCGCATTTGAATATTGTATGCTCGCGATTGTATGTTTGTTTGCCGGTTTTATGATTGGATCCGTTCCAAGCATTACAGACAAAGTCAAAGATAAAAAGACCAACGCAAAAGAAATAATTTTTGGTATTTGTGGTTTTATTGTTGTTGTTTTGTTTGGCGTTTTATCTCTTTTATTCAATCTAAACACAGCCGTTCAACAAACATTTGACAACAATTCGTGGTATTTATATCCAATAATTTTACTTGTCGGGATCATTTCGTCTACTGGATTAATTGTTCCTGGATTTTCCGGATCAATGCTTTTGATGGTTATTGGTTTTTACGACAAAATTTTAAATTTAGTTAAACAAATCTCATACGAACCTGGTTTATCTATCCTGCGTTTATTTACATTTGCTGTTGGTGTAGCATTGGGTTTTGTTCTCTTTAGTAAACTGATGAAAAAACTTTTTGAAAAGTATCCACGAGAAACAAATTTTGTTGTTTTAGGTTTCTTGATTGGTTCAATTATCGCCATTTTCATAAATGACCAAATGTTCGATTATTTTAGAGCCTCTTTAGGTACTCTTGATTTTGTTCTTTCACCAATATTCTTAATCTGTGGCTTTATTGGTTCCTATTCAATTGTTGTTTATATAAGAAAGCACCCCGAAAATGCCGAGAACTAGTGATATTAATAAGCAAATTAAAGACGAAAGAAAACAATCAATTTTGGTTGCTTCTATTTCTTTATTTGCCTTATATAACGATAAGGTGTCGGTGGATATGATTTGCGAAAAAGCAAAGTGCTCACATGGTCTTCTTTATCACTATTTCCGAGATACCAATAATGTTCTATTTAACATTAGAAAAACGGACGCATATTTAAATCTTAAAGCAAAACTTCTTAACATAGTTGATAACGATTCAGCAATCGATTCTGTTTACCAAATTGTTGGACATGTGAATGATTGTGTTGAGAAGGCTAAAAACGATGACTATGGTCTCTTATATTTGGTAATTAATGAAGAAGAAAAAACAAGCTTCAAGAATTCACTTATTGGATATGTAAAAAAGGGACAAGTGCAAAACCAAATTGTTGCTGGCAAACCGGAGAATATTGTCTCTATATTTATCAATCAAATTAACGGGGTTTTGCTTAAAAAACTCCTGCAAAAGTCATATAAAGTCGAACTTCCACCTGTCGACAACATTATGCAAATCTTCATTAAAAAAACAGTCCGCTAAATTGAGTGGACTTTTTTTCAATTATTAATTTTTATCAGCGAATTTTTTAATGTCTTTATAGATGTTTTTTAGACGAGGATATATCTTCATATAAGCGTGTCTAAAAAGATAGTCATACTTCTCATGATTTTCCTGATTTGGAAGGAAGACAGAAGTCTGGTGAACCATGCTATCAACAGCTTCTTCAACTGTTTTAAATTCCCCCGCAGCAAGGAACCCAGCAATCGCGACACCAAGAGATGAACATTCACCCGTTTGAACCTTGGAAACTGGCAATCCAAAAATATCTGCTGTAATTTGACAAATGGCTTCGCTATTGGAACCACCACCGGAGATTCTAATTCTCTCAATCTTATGGTGAAGTCTCTTCTTTTCGAAAAGTTCTAATCCCTCTCGCAAACAATATGCGATACCTTCTATAATTGCGCGGTAGAAGTGAATCTTGGTGTGAGTTTCTGAGAATCCGATAATTGCACCTTTTGCTAAAGGTCTTCTTAATCCTGGACCCCAATAAGGTTGAAGAACCAAACCATTACAACCTGGTTCAATTTTTAACATTTCTTCATTTAAATCCTCAAGTTTAACTTGGGACTGAACTTGTTTTTCCACCTCAGTTGGATTTCCAGCAAATTCACGAGCAAACCAGTTTAACATCCAATAACCACGATAAACTTGAACGTCAAGGTTATAGTAACCTGGAATAATCGCTGGGTATGCAGGTAAGAAAGGCTCAGCACTTTTATATTTTTTTATAGGAACTTCAACAGTACAAGCCGTTCCATAAGAAATCGAGGCACTTTTATCATCGATAACTCCTAAACCAAGTGTTTCTGCTGATTTGTCAGAGCCACCCGAGAACATCATTAATCTTGATGGTAATCCAGTATCTTTAGCGGCTTGTTCGGTGATTGTTCCAATAACACCGCCGACAGGAACAATCTCACAAAGTTTTTTATTATCAACGTTAAAAATCTGGCCTTTTAAATGCTTTTCGGCTTTTTTATACCAAACTCCTTTTTTAAAATCGATTGGCAAATGTCCAGCTTGAGAACACGGCGAGTCAGCATATCTTCCAGTAAGTAACAACGTTATATACGTTGAAAGCATCATAAACTTGTCTGTTTTCGCCCAAATTTCTGGTTCGTTTTCTTGGATCCAGCGACTCATTGAACGTTTAAGATTTAGTTCAATGGTTGGTCCCATTCCAACAAGTTTAAAAATGGCACGTGAAAAGGCTGGTAATTTTTTGAGCCCTTTTGCCCTTCTTTCATCAAGCCAAAGAATTACTGGTCTAAGAGGTTTGTTATCTTTATCTAAAGGAACAACAGAATCTCTAAAGCAGCACATGTTAATACCAATGATGTCTAGTAGTTTTTCTTTGTTTCTAGAAGCAATTTCTTTGGTTGCTTCACACATTTTCTTGTAATAGTAGTTTGGATCCTGTTCAGCATATCCTGGTTTTTGACTAAAATATGGTGGTTCATATGGCTTTTTGACTATGTCAACAACATCGCCTTTTTTATTAAATAAACCAGCTCTAACAGACTGTGTTCCAAAGTCAATTGTGAGAATAAGTTTTTCGTTCATATTTGCTATTTTACCACAACTTTTGAAACCGATTTCAAAAATAAAGTGTTTGCGGCGTTTTCTTTGCGCGTGTAATCTATATACGTGTGTTCAAACACATATTATTGTCGCTTAGGAGGAATAATATGGCAAAAAAGTACATCTACAACTTCAAAGAAGCCCATGGTTTAGGCAAAGAGTTGTTAGGTGGTAAAGGTGCCGGTCTTGCTGAAATGACCAGTATTGGTGTACCAATTCCACAAGGATTCACCATTACAACAGAAGCTTGTAACCTTTACTATGACAGTGGTAAAAAACTTCCTAAAGAAATCGTTGATGACATCTACGCTCACATTAAAGAAGTCGAAAAAGAAACAGGAAAGAATTTCGGTGGAGATCATAACCCACTTCTCGTTTCTGTCCGTTCTGGTGCTAGAGTCTCAATGCCAGGCATGATGGACACCATCTTAAACCTTGGTTTAAATGATGTTACAGTTGCTGCTTTAGCGAAAGAAACAGGAAACGAAAGATTTGCTTTTGATAGCTACCGTCGTTTCATCCTTATGTTCACAAACATCGCCAAAGGACATCCACGTACCGAAATGGATAAGATGCTTGATGAACTCAAGGAAAAGCATGGCTATAAACTCGATACAGAAGTTACAGCCGAACAATTAAAAGAACTTGTTAAAGCTTATAAAGCTTACTACAAGAAAACATTCAGCGAAGAATTCCCATCTGATCCAAAAGTTCAATTACTCGAAGCTGTTACAGCAGTCTTCCGTTCATGGGATAACCCACGCGCGAACGTCTATCGTATGATGAACTCCATTCCATATTCTTGGGGTACTGCCGTTAACGTTCAATCAATGGCTTTTGGTAACAAGGGTGAAACATCTGGAACTGGTGTTGCTTTCTCAAGAAACCCAGGAACAGGTGAAAATAAAATCTCAGCTGAATATTTACCAAACGCACAAGGTGAAGACGTTGTTGCTGGTATTCGTACTCCTCTTCATATTGAAGAACTCAAGAAACGTATGCCAGAAGTCTACGAACAATTCGTTAAGACCATTAAATTAATGGAACACCACTACCGTGATATGCAAGATATGGAATTTACCGTCGAAGACGGAAAACTCTACTTCTTACAAACACGTAATGGTAAACGTACACCTGCTGCTGCTCTTAAGATTGCTTGCGATCTCGTTGATGAAGGTTTAATCACCGAAGAAGAAGCCGTCTTACGTATTGACCCAGTGTCATTCGACAAACTCCTTCTTCCAAACTTCGATAAAGATGATTTAGCAAAAGCTAAAGAAATCGCTCAAGGTTTAGCTGCTGGCCCAGGTGCTGGTACTGGTAAGATTGCTTTCACTGCCGAAGAAGCTGAAAAACGCCACGCTGCTGGTGAAAAAGTTATCTTAGCTCGTGCTGAAACAAGTCCAGAAGACATTGTTGGTATGGTTGCTGCTGAAGGTATTCTCACAATGCGTGGAGGTATGACTTCACACGCCGCCGTCGTTGCTCGTGGAATGGGCAAATGCTGCGTTTGTGGTTGTAAAGAAGCTCTCATTGATGAAGAAGCTCGTACAATTACCATTAATGGTAAGGTATATACCGACAAAGACGAACTCTCCCTTGATGGAAACACCGGTAAAGTCTACCTTGGCTCCATTAAGAAAGTTATGCCAGACCTCTCTTCTGGTTACTTCGGACGTCTCATGAAATGGGTTGACGCTGCACGTACCTTAAAGGTTCGTACAAACGCCGACACACCAAGAGATGCCAAACAAGCCCGTGAATTCGGCGCTGAAGGTATCGGCTTATGCCGTACTGAACATATGTTCTTCGATAAAGACAGAATCTTCTCTATGAGAAAAATGATTCTTGCTGATACTGTCGAAGAAAGAAGAGCCGCATTAGCAGAACTCGAACCAATGCAACAAAGTGACTTTGAATCCCTCTATGAAACAATGGAAGGGCTCAATGTTAATGTCCGTTTACTCGATCCACCTCTACACGAATTCCTTCCACAGGAAGAAGATAAGATCGAAGAACTTGCTAAAGCAACTGGTCGTACAGTTGAAGAAGTTAAAGCTCGTATCGAATACTTACACGAATTCAACCCAATGATGGGTCACCGTGGTTGCCGTTTAGCCGTTTCATATCCAGAAATCTGCGAAATGCAAACCGAAGCTATTATTAAAGCTGCCATTAACGTGACAAAGAAAGGTATCAAAGTTGAACCAGAAATCATGGTACCACTCGTACTCGAAGTTAAGGAACTCAAGTTCGTTAAGAAGATTATCTGCGATACCGCCGATAAGATTATTAAAGAAGCCGGAGTTAACCTCAAATACCACGTCGGTACAATGATTGAAATCCCGAGAGCTGCATTACTCTCTGATGAAATCGCTCAAGAAGCTGAATTCTTCTCCTTTGGTACAAACGACTTAACACAAATGACATTCGGATTTAGCCGTGATGATGCCGCTAAGTTCTTACCAGACTACTATAATTCCAAGATCTTAGAAGAAGATCCATTCAAGACACTTGATCAACGTGGTGTCGGAAAACTCATCGACATGTCCGTCAAAGCCGGACGCTCGACAAGAAAAGACCTCCATATTGGTGTCTGCGGTGAAACAGGTGGTGAACCAAACTCCATCGACTTCTACCACAGAGTTGGTCTTGACTATGTCTCTTGCTCACCGTTCCGTGTGCCAGTTGCTCGTTTAGCTGCTGCTCAAGCTGCTATTCGTCACAAAAAATAGTCATCAACAAACTAAAAAGATCCTTGATTCGTCAGGGATCTTTTTTTACGTAATTTTATGATATTTTTCAGGCAAAACACCAATATTTTAATTTTTTATAAGTGCTTTAGATTTGAAACAAAGGTCATTGCTTGAAGAGACAAATCCTGCCGGTTCATCATGAACAATTATTTCATCATTATCCTCGATATAGCCAACCCATTCACCTTGGATGTAAATATCTCCGTCTGGGGACAATGAACCAAATTTATGGCCTTGGGCAAACATGTCTCCATCTGGCGAAATATACCCGACAAGTTCGTCATCAATATAAACATTTTTGTTATAGCAACGAATATATAACATTATTTTAATTTTAAAGTCTTGGTGAGATAGACTTCATATCCTTCTTTTTCTAATAAACGATATTTTTGAGCAGCAAGTTTTGCATCATCAGTTAAAGCAAATACACAACTTCCTGAACCAGACATCAATACAAGCTTAAATCCTTCCATTCTTAAACGATTTTTCACTTCTTGAATTTCTGGCACTAATCTAATTGAGGTTTTTTCTAAACCGTTAAACATTGATTTTTCAAGCAACTTATCGTCACCGGTTTTTAATGCTTTAATCACATCTTCGACATTTCCGTGTTCATAACTATCTTTATCAGACTCTTCAAAAACAAATTTGGTTGAAAGACCAAGATGTGGTTTAACAAGTAACACGTTATATCTCTTTTTTAATTCAATTAATTCAATTTTTTCTCCAATTCCTTGGACATGGGCCGGTTTATTAATCACACAAAAAGGAACATCAGCTCCAATTTTCTTGCCGACTTTTAATTGTTCTTCCAAAGGAAGATTTAACTTACATATTTCATTTAATGCACGAATTGTTGCAGCAGCATTAGAACTTCCTCCGCCCAATCCGGCGCTAATAGGTATTTCTTTATGAACCAAAACAGAAAAATTCTTTTCGATTTGGTATCTTTCTTTCATTTCCTTCAATGTCATGTTGATAGAGTTGTATTTGGTTTCTTGTAAATCAACATGATCGCAGGTTACATAGCAATCAGAAAGGAATGGAACGTGTTCGAAATCAATCGAGTCATGAAGTTCTAAAGGAAGCATTACCATGTCTAAATCATGATAACCGTCCTCTCTTCTTCTTAAGACATCTAAATACACATTAATTTTTGCGTAAGCTTTGATATACATCGTCAATATTCTATTAAGTCGCAATTACGACTTCAATACCTCAAATAAATTTTGGAAATCTTTAATATTTAGTTGTTCTGGACGAAGATTCTCACTTAAACCGCACTTATTTAAGGCGTCTTTCGCAACATCTCTATTTCCAATAACGTTTGATAAACAGTTCAAAATGTTTTTTCTCCTATGTAAAAACAGTTGGCACATAAGTTTATAAACACCTTTGTTTCTTTCGTCTTTCATGCATTGGTTTGGAATAAGTTCAAACACAACGGAATCAACATGTGGAACTGGTGCAAAGGAATTCCTACCAACATTCATTGGGGTAGAAATTTTGCAAACATAATTAAGTAGAATTGAAAGAGGGTTGTGATCCATTGAAATAAGTTTTGGGTAAACTTCTTTTTGGCACATCAGAACAATCTTTTTAGCGTTCGTTGCATTAAGGGCGATGTGCTCAATAATTCCTGATGTTATATAGTAAGGAAGATTTCCAATTATTTTTGTGTATTTCGACAGATCAGATTTCAACACATTCTCTCTTTTCACCTGTAAATCCTCAATATTTTTGAATTTTTCTCTCAAAAACTGCAACATTTTTTCATCAACGTCAATCAATGTTTTGTCGCAGTTTTCTTGAACAAGGAAATATGAAAGTGAGCCAAGACCTGCTCCGATTTCAAGAACTATATCGCCGGTTTGAATCTCGAGTTTTTTAACTATTTTTTCAGCTATATCAGAATCAACCAAAAAATTTTGACCAAGTGACTTATTGGCAATAAATTTATAAGATTTCACTTCCTCAAAATATTTTGTTTTATCTAACATAATTTTTTAATTCCTCTTTTGTAACTTCATTATTATTTAATCTCTTTAAAAATGTCTTAGCGTTACAAAATCCAAGATGTAATTTATCGCAAACCATAGCCCTCTTGTTGCTGCTATCAGGTTGTCCAATCAAACCAAGATCGTGTAAATCCGACATTGTTAAAGTTCCACTATTTTTGTCTTTTTCAACATAAACTTGTTCAAATGCTTCTAGGATTTCTTTTATATTCCCTTCGGCCACTCCTATTTTGCCATTTTTAATTGAATTTTCTTTTTTAATAAATACATGTTTAAGATTTGAAATGCTTTTTGACAGCTCATCCCTAATCTTTTTGCCAGGAAAATCTGGATCAGTTAATACATAAATATCTTGTTTTGTAGTTTTAAGGTATTCGATTGTATTTTTATCTAGCGCTGAACCGTTTGTAATAACAAATTCAGCGTCAATATACGAAGAAAGAAACTCAACATCACTCTTTCCTTCAACAACGATAATTCCATTAATTATTTTTTTCATCTAAAAACTCGATTGAAATTTTTTGTGCTTTGCTTATCAACTTCTTCTACACTAATACCTTTAACTTCAGCAATTTTGTTTCTCACAAGATAAAGATATTTCGAATGATTTTGTTTTCCGCGGTAAGGGTCAGGCGCCAAATATGGAGCATCAGTTTCTAAAACATAATCGTTTGGACCAATTGATTCTAAGACTTCTCGTGGTCTACGAGCGTTTTTGAACGTTAGTGTTCCGCCAAACCCGAGAACAAATCCAAGTTTAATAAAGAGCTGGGCCATTTCTGGTGATCCACCATAACAATGCATAACACCACCTTTTTTAACAGGATGATTTTTTAATATTTGATAGCAATCTTCATAAGCATCTCGACAATGAATTGAGACTGGTTTGTTTAGTTTATTTGCAAGATCGATTTGTTTAATAAAGAACTCTTTTTGCTGTTCCTGAACATCTTTTTCTTTGTCCCAATAGTAATCCAAACCAATTTCACCAATTGCTAAAACTTCCTTGTTTTGAGCCATTTTTTCTATTGAGTCCAAATCACTCTTTTTCATGCGCTTAACATCCGATGGGTGAATTCCGACAGCAGCAAAACACTCATGATATTTTTTTGCGATTTCACAGGCAATTCTCGAAGATTTTTCATCGTAACCAACAACTAAAAATTCAGCAATTCCTGCACATTTTCCAAGGTTTATGTATTCTTCTGCATTATTTACAAACGCGGAATCATTAATATGACAATGGGAATCAATCATTTTATTTACCAACACAAAAGCGAGAAAAAATTTCGTTAGTTAAATCATTCTTATTGCTTTCACCCAATAGATCAAGTGAGAAGTTATAGGCAATCATCAAACTTGCCGAAATCAAATCACTTGGTTCGTCTGCTTTTGCATCACGAATAGCAATATCAATATGACTAACAATTTGTTTTAGTAATCCGATTTGTCTTGCGTTTGTAAAGGATGGGCGCACACTTACCTCGTCAAGTTCTAACATTTTGATCATTCCATCTAAGAGTGGTTTGATATCGTGTTTGATTGCAGAAACATAGATGCTATGTCCATCTTGAACTTTCAAAATATCGGACTTATTAAATACTATTAGGTGTTTTTTATCTTTGATAAGATCAAACAAATGGTTGTCTATCCCTGTTTCATCTACGACAAAAAGAACTAGATCAGATTTATTAATAATTTCTTTAGCTTTATTGATTCCAATTTGCTCGATTTTGTCATCTGATTCATGAAGTCCTGCTGTGTCATATAAATAAACAGGAACCCCATTTAAGTTGAATTTTCCTTCAACAACATCTCTAGTTGTTCCTGCGATATCGGTAACAATAGCTTTCTCTTCGTTAATCAATGCGTTAAGCAAAGAAGATTTGCCGACATTTGGCTTACCAACAATAGCAACTTTTACACCATCTAAATAAACACGATTTCTTTCACCAGTGTTAATTAAATCAGCTAAATCAGACTTTATTTGAGAACATACAGAAATAACTTCTATCTTACTAATTTCAGCGATGTCTTCATATTCTGGATAATCAATATTAACTTCGATTTTTGCCAGCAATTCCCCAATTTTTTCACGAATTGGAAGGAAAATTTTTGATGTTTCACCGGATAAAGCAAACATCGACATTTCCTTGGCTTCTTCGCTTGTAGCATTAATCATATCGTTAATGCCTTCGGCTTGAATTAAATCAATTTTTCCGTTCAAGTAAGCTCTTGATGAGAACTCACCGTTAACGGCCATTCTGGCACCTTTTTGAATAAGGATGGTAATGATTTGATTAACGATTAACATTGAGCCGTGGCACATAATCTCCACCGAATTTTCGCCAGTAAATGAATGCGGGGCAACATATGTAATCAAAACAACTTGATCAATATTTTTCACACCGTCTTTAAGAAAACCGAAATGAACTTCTCTTTTTTTACAATTTGTTAAATCTTTGCTAAATACTTTCGAAACAACTTGAAAACAATCGTCTCCAGAAAGGCGAATAATTGATAATGCGCTCTTCATTGGCGCGCTAGCGAGTGCAACGATTGTTTCCATAATCTAAGAAAAATAGAGATTATTAATCTCTATTAATCAACGTATTTAATTGTGACAGCACGTCGATGTCCTTCTCCGGAAGATTCTGTCTTAATATGAGAGAATTCTGAGAGGGCATTGTGAACAATGCGTCTTTCATCGGAAGGCATTGGATCAAGAGTTACATCAACTTTGGTCTTTTGAACTTCTTTTGCAGCTTTGCGCGCAAGGAATGCGACGCGAGAATATTTGGAGTTTTTATAATCACCAATATCAAGAAGAATTCTGAATCTGTGATGGAATTTACCAGAAACAGCTAAACGAACAAGTTCGTTAAGTGCTTGTAATGTAACACCGTTCTTTCCAATAATAATTGGATTATGATCAGTATCAACCTCGATGCGAATAATATCATCTTCTAATGAAGCTTTTGTTTTAATTTCGCCAACTCCAAGTGATTCTAATACATCTTTGATGTATGATTGGCTATATTCGATTGCATCAGTTAATTCGTAAACTTCTATTTCAGCTTTTTTACGAAGTCCTTTTTTCTCGTCTAAAACACGGAAAATAACTTCATCAGCCGGAATACCGAGTTCTTCACTTGCTAATGCAACTGCTTCATCAACTGTTTTAGCAGTATAGTTTTTCATATTTTTCTCCTATTTACGCTTTCTTGAGAAAATAGCGTTTGTAATGAGGGATTGTGCTAATGAAACAAGAGCACCGACAAACCAGTAGAATCCCATTGCTGCTGGAAGTGTGAATCCCATAAAGATAATCATGATTAACATGACCCATGAAACAATATTCATTGTTCTGTTTTGTTGTTGTTGTGCTGGGTTTTTACCTAAGCGTGCAACTTTCTTAGCTTTAGCTTTTTGGATCCATTGTGGAACTTTCATCGCCATGAACTGAGCAACAGCCATGAGTAAGAATAAAACTAAAGCAGTCCACCAACCTCCTGACCATACTGGATTAACTTTAGTTAAAGCATCCCAGACAGATGTAGAGAGATTGAGTCCTAAGAATGATCCTGTAGAAAGGACTGCGTTACCAGTCATGGCTCCCCACACACCAATAAAGATTGGGAATTGGATAACTAAAACCAATAACGAAGACAAAGGATTAACTTTGTGTTTTTTGTAAAGAGCCATTTGCTCTTGAGCTAATCTTTGTTTTTGAGCTGGATTGGTGTTCGAGTTTGGATATTTAGCTTGAATTTTTGCTAATTCTGGTTGAAGTTGAGTCATTTTTTGTTGAGTCATTGTTGATTTAAATGACACTAAGAAAATGAATAATCTCACAATAATTGTAGCAAATAGCAAAGCTAAAATTTGAGGAACACCATTCGAAAAGTTTGCTGGGTTATGACCGGCAAAACCATATGCAATGGCATCAACTAAACAAGAAACTGGATAAACGATGAGACCTTCAATGACAGCGCCTCCGCGTGACCAGGCATATCCCCAGTTTTTCGCATCAACTTTAATTGAAATCTTATCTTGTCCATAGGCGCCATAATTTCCATCAACGCTTGTAATACAAGCGCGTGAATTGTTAATGGTAGTTTCAAGTGTTGATTTGTAAATCTTTATAAAATCAGCATTTGCCACATGTTCAATACCGTCTTCGAGCGCAATTTCTCTATTCATGCGATCGAATATTGTCCATAAAGCATCAACATCCTTGCCTTTTTTGGTTTCTGTACCAAAATATTTCAAATATCCGTAATCAGTTAAAATTCTTTCAACTTTGACTCTGTCAAGGTGATCAAAATAACCCTCGCTAACATTTGTTGTTTCAATGGTTTTTGCATAAGTAACGGCTTCGCCAAGAACAACACGGTCTAGATGTGCGAAATAGTTTGCACCTGGAATAACTAGATTAGCTTTTTTAGCGGCTTCAATAACTGAGCTTAGTTGATTTGATTTAGTGTACTTTTCACCATCTTGTTCGACAAGTTGCCAAACATCTATTCCATCAACTTTTGTTACGACAGGATAAGTATACTTTTCTTCATTTTTAGCAGCGTTTGCCTCCGCTTCGCTATCAAAATAGCGGGAAACACCTGGTTCAACGGCAAAGAGCAGTCTAGATTTCTCTTTTACTGAGCAAAAGTTTGCGGTACAACCAGATAAAACAATCGCCCCTAAAGCAATAGCAAACGAAACTAGTCCTAATTTGTGTACTTTTTTCACGTTTTTACCCTACTTTTTTAATTACGTCAACGACATCGGCTAGTGTTTTTTGATAATTTTTGATGTCGTAGGTCTTTCTAGCTATAAAGACAATCTCGTATGGAATTGTCATATCACATGATGCGCCAATCGCAGCACGTATCTGACGTTTCATGCGGTTGCGCATCACAGCGTTACCACTTTTCTTTGGGATTGAAATCCCAAATCTAGAAAGAGGTGTAGTAACTTTCACATAGTAAGCATTAAACGAGTCATTACGAATTAGAGATCCTTCATTAATGATTTTTTGGAACTCTTCATATTTTTTAACCCGATTAACTACTTTCATTCAAAAAATTAAGCGGTTAATTTCGCTCTTCCTTTTCTGCGACGAGCAGCTAAAACTTTGCGACCATTTTTAGTGGCCATTCTTTGACGGAATCCATGGACATTACGTCTATGGGTCTTACTTGGTTGGAATGTTCTTTTCATAAATTGTCTCCTTGTGTTCGTTTTGAACACGCGAGCAAAATTATACATACATACACGCGAACTGTCAAAATAAATTATTTTGTTTTCGTATCAAAAAACAGGACATTTTTACTAATTTTTAAGAAACTACACAATTTTCCACAATTTAGCTAAAATTTAGACAATGCACAACTTTCTTTATCCACAGAAATATTTTTATTCACATCCGGTGGGAAAATCTAGTTTGCTTTTGTTGAAACATAAAAATTATTTCGATTTTATCGTATCTTTTTAATTTTATGTATTGTTAATATGTTTTGCCATTCTTTTACTTTTCACAAGTTAGGTATGTATAACTATCAACACCGAATTTAAATTTTAAAAAAGTTGTGGAAAACTATAAAAAATTATGTGTTTATCGATATTATTTTTGTTGTAAATCTGTGGAAAACTTTCTATTCCCTATTTTTCTATTTAATTTTTATATGCGCGAGTATATAATTTTGACTAAACGAGGAAGATGATATGCCTGAAACTATAACTGAACTTTCAAACTTATGGGCAAAGATCAAATCTCTCCTTGAAGAACGAATTGGTGATCCGCGTGTTTCTGACGTTTTTCTAGGCAAAACTCGCATTTATTCGTTTGAAAACGACGTTATTATTGTCTCAACTGAGACAGATTTAGCAGCAATGATTTTGGGGTCAAAATACCAAAATTTAGCCGATCAAGTCGCAAAAGAAGTCGTTGGAAAAGCAGTAAAGGTAAGTTTTGCACATAGCGAGAGTTTGAAGAAAACAGCTTCTCCGGTTGAAGAAACCCCACAATACTTCAAAAATGTAAGCATTAATCCTACATTAACGTTTGATAATTTTGTGAGTGGTCCATCCAACTTGGAAGCTAAACAAGCCGGAATATTTGTTGCAAATAATCTTGGCAAATCTTTTAACCCATTATTTATGTATTCTGATCCTGGTCTTGGCAAAACACACTTGCTGCATGCAATTGCTAACGAGATCAAAGATCACAACCCAAGCAAGAGATGTCTGTACTGTGAAGCAAACGATTTTATCGAACAGTACGTTACTTTTGTTAAGGATGTAAACTCACTATCGAATTTTATTAAAAGTTACGATGTTCTCTTAATTGATGATATTCAATATCTTGCCACAAAAGAAAGAACATCAGAATTCTTCTTCAATATCTTCAATCATTTCTTAAACCAGGGAAAACAAGTTGTCATCACAAGTGACCGTCATCCTCAAGATCTCAAGGGATTTGAAGAAAGATTGAAATCAAGATTCGTTCAAGGTTTAACCGTTTCTATCGGTCAACCTGATGTTCAAACTTGTATCAACATTATTAAATCAAAGATTAATAATGGACCAGTTTCTTTAGATGCTTTTGATCCACGCGTGATCGAATTCATTGCTGAAAAATTCTCCAAGAACATTCGCGATATTGATCAAGCTCTAAACAAACTTCTTTATTACACTCAATTCTATCGCCCAACAAAACACATCACGTTTGAAGCAGCGATGGAAGCGTTGCAATCTCTTGTTAATGTAAAGGATGCGAAAGCAAAGCTTTCCGAACAAAGAATCATTGCAACAGTGGCAGATTATTATAACCTGATGCCTTCTCAACTAACCGGTCCAAGTCGACAAGCCGATATTGCATTAGCTCGTCACATTGCGATGTATTTGATTCGCGTTATGCTCGATACTCCATTCACTAAAATCGGTTATATCTTCGGCGGCAAAGATCATTCCACAGTTATGAACGGTGTAACAAAAGTGGAAAAAACGTTAAAAACAAATACCGCCTTACAACAGGCTGTAAACGAGATTAAAGCCAATCTAAAAGCTTAAATCTTATATTAATTATGTGCGCGCGAGAAAATGTGTGTTAAAATATTCATAATAAAAGAGACTTATCCACAGTTTCCACCGTACTTATAATTACTAATATTTAATAAGTAAATAAAAGTAGATTAATTATATAAGGAGATTATATATGCGTTGCGTAATTGAAAAAGAACAATTTATTAAAGGATTGACAATGGTGAGTAAAGCTATTCCACAAAAAGCTGAACTCCCAATTCTTTCTAACGTTAAATTAGATTTATGTGAAAAAGGTTTAGTTTTAACCGGATCCGACAACAACATCATTATTTCAACCGTGGTTCCTTACATGGTTGATGACAAAGAAATTATTCGTAATGCTCAATTCGGTGAAACTTGCGTCCAATGCAAACTAGTTCTTGAAGTTGTTCGCCACATGGAAGACGAATACGTTACATTAGAACTTGTGGATAACTCAATTCTAAAAATTGAAGACTCTCGTGCTAACTTTAAATTGAACTCCATTAGAGCAGAAGAATATCCACAAATTGACCTATCTGTGGCAAACGGCTTTATAGAGGTCAAAGCAAATGATATCAAGGATTTAGTTGACCAAACATCTTTTGCGGCTTCTATGAAGGAAACAAGGCCGATTTTGACTGCAATTAACCTTGATGCAGAGGGTGGAAAACTCACTGCGACTGCAACAGACACCGCTCGACTTGCTCGTAAGTCTGTAACGATTGATTCTGATGCTCATTTTGTGGCTAATATTCCAGCCAAAAAGATGATTGATATTGTCCGTAGTTTTGAATCAGAAGAAGTTGTTAATGTCGCTGTTAGCGACAACAAAGCGATTTTTAAGTTTGGAAGAACCACAATCTCAACCCGTTTAATCAACGGTGAATATCCAAACACAAAACACATTGTTCCGAAGGTTTTTAACTACTTCCTTGAAGTCAATGCTCGTGAATTTTTAGCATCAATGGAACGTGTTTCTCTTTTAAGCGCTGACCACGATGGTGTTATTAAACTTATCTTAGATGAAGATGAGGCTGAAATGATATCTAGAAGCTCACTTGTTGGTTCAGCTAACGAAAAACTTTCAATGTTTAAGTTCTCAGGTGACCATCTTGAAATCAGCTTCCGCGCTTCATTTGTGGCCGATGCAATCCGTGCCAACAAATCGGAAGATGTCACGATTGCCTTCATCGGCGAAATGAAGCCATTTGTTGTCCGAAATGACAAAGATGACTCCATTGATATGTTAGTCACTCCATTGCGTGCTTAAAACACTGAAAAATCGCACATTCTAAACATATGCATTATTAAGGGAATTATTTATTCCCTTTTTATTTTATATATGATAAAATGTTCATCGAGGATTAAAAAGTCGCTTTTTTATGAAACAAAAAAGAGTTCAAATTAAGATCAATACCGAATACATCACTCTCGGCCAATTTCTAAAATTTGCTAATGTGGTTGATTCTGGAAGTGAAGCAAAATTCTATCTCGCAACTCACGAAATCTTAATTAACAAAGAACTCGATAATCGTCGTGGTAGAAAACTTCGTCCTGGTGATATTGTGGAAACAGAAAACGAGACTTATGAAATTATCTCCAAATGATAGTTTCTAAATTAATTCTCAGGAATTTCCGAAACTATGATCATGTTGAACTAGAGTTTTCCCCAAAATTAAACGTGATCATCGGTGATAACGCTGAGGGAAAGACAAATATTGTTGAAGCAATCTATTATCTCTCCTTAGCTCGTTCATTCCGGACATCAGAAATCAATGATTTGATAAAGGAAAGGCGCCAATTTGCCACGATTGAAGCGGTGGTGGATAATCTCACCACTCAGAAAGAAATCGTTGCTCTAATGACGTCTTCCAGCAAAAAAGTGTCCCTCAACGGGAAACAAGTGAGACGGATTTCTGACTTATCAAAACTCATTAATGTCATCGTCTTTCAACCAAAGGATGCTCTCTTGTTTCAAGATTCACCATTGGTGAGAAGGAATTATCTAGACATTAATCTCTCCAAAAAATCCCCTGTTTACTTGGAGAACCTCATTGAGTTTGAAAAACTTCTTAAGGAACGTAATTCCATTCTTAAAGGAGAAGAAATTGACAAGATTCATTTGGATGTTGTCACAAAAAAACTCATTGAAGTTGAGGAGCAAATTGTCCGCTATCGTTTAGCCTATATCGCTGAATTAAACAAAATTCTCTCGAAAATTGTTAAAGCGGTAAAAGGTGACGATGACGAGGCAGTCTTGAATTATAATCCATTCATTAGAATGGATGAAAAATTCTTACAGGCGTGTGCGCGTGCATACGAAAAGAATTTGGAAAGCGACATTAAACACAAAGCGACCCAGATTGGAATCCATCGTGAAGACTTCTCACTTAGTCTCAACGGAAAAGATATCGCCACACACGGCTCCCAAGGCGAAAACAGACTAGTCGTCATCGCCTTGAAACTCGCCCCATACTTCCTAATTGAAGATGAAGGCGAGAAACCAATCGTTGTCCTAGATGACGCATTAAGTGAACTTGACTACGAACATCGACAACGATTGATCAAATTTGTCTCGAAAATGAACCAAGTATTCATTACCGCGACAGAACTCAAAGTATCTAATGCTACGACTTACGTAGTAAATAATCAAAATATTACAAGGAGGAATGCTTAATGGATGACATTAAAGAAGAAGTCGAATTAAATGTCGACGCATCCACTGAAGATCGCCCAGACGCTGATTATAGCGCGAAAGATCTTCAAGTTCTCGAAGGCCTTGAGGCGGTTCGTAAACGTCCAGGCATGTACATTGGTACAACAGCTTCTGCTGGTTTGCACCACCTCGTTTGGGAAATTGTCGATAACTCAATCGACGAAGCCCTCGCAGGATTCTGTGACAAAATTGTTGTCAAAATTAACAAAGGAGAAACCATTACCGTTATCGATAATGGACGTGGTGTCCCAGTTGACATCGTCGCCAAATCAGGACTTTCCGGTGTTGAAACAGTTTTCACTATTCTTCACGCCGGTGGTAAATTTGGTGAAACTGGCGGATACAAAGTATCCGGTGGTTTACACGGTGTTGGTGCATCAGTTGTTAACGCCCTTTCTGAATGGTTAGAAGTCACTGTTAAAAAGAATGGTGGGATTTACTACATCAAATTTGGTCGTGGTGGAAAACCACTCGACCACTTAAAGAAGATTGGTGAATGTCCAATTGAGGAAACTGGGACAACAGTTACCTTTAAACCAGATGACACCATCTTTACTGAAACCACAGTGTATGATTACGACATTATCTGTGATCACTTAAAACAAATGGCCTACCTCAACAAAGGCGTCAGATTTGAAGTCATTGATGATCGTGGTGGCCAACCAAGAAGTGAAACATACTGCTATGAAGGTGGTATTAAAGAGTACGTTGAAGCAATTAACTTCAATAAGACCCCAATCATGCAGGAAGTTATTTACTGCGAAGGACGTGGTAAATACATCGTTGGCGGAGAAGAAAAAGGTCACATCTATTGTGAAGTTGCTATGCAATACAACGAAACATACAACCCAACCATCTTCTCATTCTGTAATAACATTCACACCCATGAAGGTGGAACCCATGAAGAAGGTTTCCGTCTGGCCATGCGTCGTGTAATGAATGATTACGCCAGAAAATACAAACTTTTAAAAGATGGCCAAGATGACCTTGAAACAAGTGATATTTTGGAAGGTTTAACCGCGATTATTTCGATTAAACACCCAAATCCACAATATGAAGGTCAAACAAAGACCAAACTTGGAAACAGCGAAGTTCGTAAGATTGTTAGCCAAATCGTTGGTGAGCAACTTGAAAGATTCCTCCTTGAAAATCCAAAGCTTGCCGAGACAATCATTTCTAAACTTCGTACTGCTGCGACAGCCCGTATGGCTGCACGTATGGCTCAAGAAAATGCTCGTCGTAAAACCGGTCTTGAAGTCACAACACTTCCTGGAAAATTAGCGGATTGTTCCAGTAAAGATCCATCTATTTGTGAACTCTACATCGTCGAAGGTAACTCCGCTGGTGGTAGTGCAAAAAATGGACGTGACCGTGAGACTCAAGCAATTCTTCCACTACGTGGAAAAATCTTAAACGTTGAAAAAGCAACACAAGAAAAAGCATTCGAAAATGCTGAAATCGGAAACATGATTGTCGCCATCGGAGCTGGCATTGATCCAGAATTCCATGTCGAAAAGATTCGCTATCACAAAATCGTCATCATGACCGATGCTGACGTTGACGGTAGTCACATCAGAATCCTTCTTTTAACCTTCTTCTTCCGCTTTATGAAGGAACTTATTGAAGGTGGATATGTCTACATCGCTCAACCTCCACTATATAAAGTTGATTATCACGGTAAGCAATTCTATGCCTACAACGATGAACAACTTGAAGTAATTAAAAAACAACTCAACCTCAAACCTGGATATCCGTTCCAACGTTATAAAGGTCTTGGTGAAATGGACGCAGAACAACTTTGGGAGACAACCATGGATCCAAAAACCAGAAAAATGTTACGTGTAACGATGTCTGATGCAATTGAGGCAGACAAAGTCTTTACCGACTTAATGGGTGATGAAGTTCTTCCAAGAAAAGAATTCATCCATAAATATGCTAAGTTCGTTAAGAACTTAGATATCTAATAGGAGGACATGAAAATGGCTGAAGAAGAAAAGAAAATCGAAGCTAACGAAGAAGCTGTTGATGATTCCAAACTCCAAGAAATTGAAGATGGCATTGTTCCAGGACTTCGTGATACAGACTTAGCTCAAGAAGTTCGTAATTCCTTCCTTGATTACGCGATGAGCGTTATCGTCTCTCGTGCAATCCCAGATGTCCGTGATGGATGTAAACCAGTTCACCGTCGTGTTATTTATGGCATGCAGATGAGCGGAATGCTTCCAGGCACTGCCTATAAAAAGAGTGCTCGTATCGTTGGTGACGTGATGGGTAAATATCACCCACATGGTGATGCTGCTATTTATAGCACACTTGTTCGTTTAGCCCAACCATTCGCGATGCGTTATACCTTAGTTGATGGTCATGGTAACTTCGGTTCTGTTGATGGTGACGAACCAGCTGCGATGCGTTATACCGAAGCTCGTATGACTAAACTCGCCACCGAAATGGTTCGCGATTTAAACTGTGACACAGTTGACATGGTTGATAACTATGATGGTACCGAAAGAGAACCATCTGTTTTACCAGCTAGGTTCCCTAACTTATTAGTTAACGGATCAAACGGTATTGCTGTTGGTATGGCCACATACATTCCAACCCACAACTTAGGCGAAACAATTGATGCTGTCATCGCTGTTGCTCGTAATCCAGAAATTACTCCAATCGAAATCATGCAAGACTATTTACATGGTCCTGATTTCTCCACAGGAGCAACAATTTTAGGACGTTCTGGCATTCGTGATTATTTTGAAACTGGTACTGGATCAATCGTCATCCGTTCTAAGTGTGAAATTAAAGAAAACGAACGCACAGGCAAAAAACAAATCATTGTTCACGAGATTCCATATCAAGTGAATAAAGCAAATATGATTGAATCAATCTCTCACTTAGTGAGAGATAAAGTGATTGAAGGAATCACTGATATCCGTGATGAATCCTCTAAAGGAAACGTTCGTGTTGTTATCGACGTTCGTCACGACTCCATCCCAGAAGTAATCTTAAATCAACTTTATAAGATGACCCAACTTCAAACAAGCATGGGCATTATTATGCTTTGCTTAGTTGATGGTGCACCAAAGATTCTTCCAATTACTGAAATCTTAAAACACTACCTCGATTTCCAAGTCGAAGTGGTGGAAAGACGTACCAAATTCTTACTTAAGAAAGACGAAGCTCGTGATCATATCGTTGTTGGTTTATTAAAGGCCATCGGTGATATCGATGAAATTGTTGAAACGATTAAGAAAGCTGCCACCCCAGAAGATGCTACCAAAGCATTAATGGAAAAATTTGGTTTCTCTGAAGAACAAACAGCCGCGATTTTAGCAATGACTCTTCGTCGTTTAACTGGTCTTGAAGCTGGAAAACTTGAAGAAGAAAGACGTCAACTTGAAGCAAACATTGCTAAATATCGTTACATCTTAGAAGCACGTGAACACATTGTTGATGTTGTTGTCGAAGAATTAACTGAAATTAAAGAAAAATATTCCGATGAACGTAAGACTGAAATCTCTGATGAAGCGGCGACAATCGAAGATGAAGCTTTAATTCCAGAAAAGGATATTGTTATTACTTTGACCAAGAATAACTATGTTAAGAGAATGGAAGATGATACTTTCCGTACTCAAAACCGTGGTGGTCGTGGTGTCAGAGGTATGACAACAAACGATGAAGATGAGGTCGCGATTATGCTTCATACAAAAACACACATCGATGTCATGTTCTTCTCTAATTTAGGACGTGTTTATCGTTTACGTGGTTACATGATTCCAGAAGGAAGCCGTGTTTCCAAAGGTATTCCAATTCAAAACCTTCTCAACCTTGAAAAAGGTGAAAAAGTCGTCTCCATTATTCCAGTTGATGACTACTCTGAAGGTAAATACCTCTTCTTTGCCACCCGCAATGGTATTGTCAAACGTACCGCAATTGGTGAATTTGCTTCCATCCGTCGTAATGGTAAGATTGCTATCTCCTTACGTGATGATGACGTCTTATTAGATGTTAAACATACCGATGGAGATACCAAGATCGCTCTTGCATCAAGCAAAGGTAAAGTTGTCCGCTTCCATGAAAATGAAGCTCGTCCACTTGGCCGTACTGCTTCTGGTGTGAAAGGTATTGAACTTGATGAAGGTGCTTATGTTGTTGGTATGACAACCAGCCTTGAAGGTAATTACATCTTAGTTATTACCGCAAGAGGATTTGGTAAGATGAGCCTTAGCGAAGAATACCGTGAATCTCACCGTGGAACTAAAGGCGTTATCGCTCTTAATACCACAGCCAAGAATGGTAAGCTTGTTGCCTTTAGAAGCGTTAATGGTGACGAAGATTTAATGATGGTTACAAATGGCGGAACAGTCATTCGTATTCCACTTGAACAAGTTAAAGTTGCTCACCGTGTCACCCAAGGTGTCCGCGTGATTAGACTTGAAGACGAAAAACAACGTGTTAGCTCGATTACAGTTGTCCCTCATGATGACGAAGCTGAAGTCAATGAAGTAGCTCAAGAAGCCACTCCAGTGGAAGAAGCAGAATAATGGGGTTTTGCAAAAAAGAATTAAGATTTGCAGGTGATTTTGCAAACTTATAAGAAAGGAATTTCTATATGATTGATATTAAATTAATCCTTGAAAATCCACGTGAAATCGAAGCTAAACTAGCCAAAAAAGGATGTGTTGTTAACTTCGACCCACTCATTAAATTAAGTGAAAGAAGAAAAGAGTTAATCCTCCGCGTTGAAGAAGCAAAAGCAGAAAGAAATCGTCTCTCTGCTAGTGTTCCTCAAGTGAAGAAAGAAGGCGGCGATATTCAAGCAATCTTTGCGAAAGTTAAAGAGATTAGTGCGAATAGCGCCAAAGACGAAGAAGAACTTGGGAAAGTTGAAGAAGAAATTAAAGCATTCCTCCTTCCACTTCCAAACCTTCCTGATGATGACCTTCTTGCTGGTGGAAAAGAAAACAATAAGGTGATCCACGAATACGGAAAACCACAAAAGTTTGATTTCAAAGCTAAAGACCATGTCGAACTTTGTGAATCACTTGGCTTAATTGATTATGTTCGTGGTGCCAAGATGAGCGGACACGGATGCTGGGTTTATACCGGTTTAGGTGCTCAACTTGAATGGGCGTTATTAAACTTCTTCATTTCTGAACATCTAAAAGATGGTTATAAATTCATTCTTCCTCCACATATCCTGAATTATGAAAGTGGATATGTTGCTGGGCAGTTCCCGAAATTCATCGATGATGTCTTCTCTTTAGAAGGCGTTGAACCAAAAAAGTTCATTCTTCCAACCGCTGAAACAGCATTAGTGAATCTTCACCGTGATGAAATTATTCCTGGCAACAAATTACCTCTGAAGTATTTCGCTTATACACCATGCTACCGCAAGGAAGCTGGAACATATCGTACTGAAGAACGTGGAATGATTCGTGGATATCAATTCAACAAAGTTGAAATGTTCCAATATACCACTGAAGAGGGCGATCAAGCAGCATTTGAAGAACTCGTTAGCAAAGCTATTTCCCTTATGGAAAAACTTGGCTTAACATTTAGAGTTTCTAAACTCGCTGCCGAAGATATCTCTGCTTCGATGGCTCGTACATATGACATCGAAGTTTATATTCCAAGCATGGGCATTTATAAGGAAGTCAGTTCTGTTTCCACAGCACATGATTATCAAGCTCGTCGAGGAATGATCAGGTATCGTGATGAAGCAACTGGAAAAACCAAATATGCTCATACATTAAATGGTTCTGGTTTAGCAACATCCCGTGTCTTCCCGGCAATGGTGGAACAATTCCAACAACCAGATGGATCGTTTAAGATTCCTGAAGTCTTGCGTCCTTGGATGGGTGGAATGGAATATATCAAACCAGTCAAATAAGACATAAACAAAAGAGCAGTCAAAATAAATGACTGCTTTTTTTATTATATAAATCGTGTTAAGATTACTTCGCCATCGCGATAATTTACTGTGAACCAGGTCAGGATAGGAATATAGCAGCCTTAAGCAACTAGGTTATGTGCGATGGTTTAATTTTATGAATCAGTTAGATGAAAAATATATGAGAATTGCCTTGGATTTAGCTAGAAAAGCTGAATCTGAAGACGAAGTGCCTGTTGGCTGTGTCATTGTTGAAGGTGGCAAAATTTTAGCTCGTGGTTCTAATAAAAGAGAACAAAAGACGGATCCAACAATGCACGCCGAAATGATTGCGATTCGTAAGGCTTGCGCTAAGAAAAAATCTTGGAGATTGGAAAACTCAACAATCTATATCACTTTAGAACCATGCTCAATGTGTGCCGGAGCCATTTTATGGTCACGTTTTAAAAGAGTTGTTTATGGTGCAACTGATCCAAAAGGTGGTGCGCTTGGAGGATCGTTTAATTTGTTTGAACAACCAAACCTTAACCACCATCCTGAAATCATCGGCGGGGTTTTAAAAGATGAGTGTGGTGCTTTATTGTCAAACTTTTTTAAAAAGAAACGCCAATAATATATACACTGTACAAAAATTGATATACAATTAACAAAAATAAGGATCAAATATCAATGAAAGAGAACAAAGACATCGAAAACGTAAGCGATATTGATGAAAGACACTTTCCGATTGATTTAGAAAATGGTTTAACCTCTGAACAGGTTCAGCAAAGAGTTGAAGAGGGGCTTGTTAACCGCATCCCCAAACACGTTTCTAAGTCATATTGGCGAATTCTTCTGGATAACGTCTTAAACTTTTTTAACGTTTTATTGTTTGCTCTGTCTGCGGTAATGATTTATGCCGAAATTAAAATTACTGCTTTCGGATTTCTATTTATATTAATTCTTAATATTATTATCGGTTTATACCAAGATATTCACGCCCGTCACCTTGTTGATAAATTGCGTGTTGTTTCTTATCCGGTCGTTAAAGTTATTAGAGACGGAAAAGTTATTTCTATTCCAGCGAACCAACTAGTTTTATCAGATATCGTTAAGATTGATTTAGGCGACCAAATTGTTTGTGATGGAACAGTTTTATCTGGAACTGCTGAAGTAAATGAGTCCATGCTAACTGGTGAATCAGTTGGCGTTAATAAAGGTAATGGAACCAAAATTTATTCAGGATCATATGTCATTTCAGGGCACTGTTTATATCGTGTTGAAAAATTAGGAAAAGAGAATTACGCCGAAAAACTCCAAACAAAAGCTCGAGAATTTAAACGTGCTAAATCTGAGATTTTAAACACACTACACTATATTTTCCGAATCATCTCAGTCATCGTTATTGTTCTTGGTGGTGCTTTATGGATTTCTGTTATTTCCAAAGGAAACTTAGAGATACCTCCAGAAATGGAAGGATCACAATTCCAGAAAACAGTACAGGCTATTTCTGGATCAATGGTTGCGATGATTCCTACTGGAATGTATCTTTTAACGTCGATGACGTTAGCAATTGGTGTTATTCGCTTAGCGCATCATCGCGTACTTGTCCAATCGATGTACTCCATCGAAATGTTGGCCCGTTGTAATGTTCTTTGTTTAGACAAAACAGGAACAATTACTGATGGAACCATGAACGTTAAAGAAATGGTTACATTAAGTAAAACAAGTGAAGAAGAAATAAAATCAATGCTTCATACTCTAGTTGACGCGACTAGTGATAATAACGCGACAGCAAACGCGATCTTAATTTCCTATTCGGATGCAAAAGTAATGGATTGTTATGGTGAAATTCCGTTCAATTCTGAAAGAAAATATTCCAGTGTTTTCCTTTCTGATGGACGAAATATCGTTCTTGGAGCACGCGAGTTCCTTGGATGCGAAGATGAAGACATTATTAAGAAATGTTTAGAATTCGAACGACAAGGTTTAAGAGTGCTTTTAGTTGGTGAAACAAAGCATGCGGTTTCTGTTGAGAAAGAATTACCAAAACTCAAGTTTTTGGCAATTCTCGTGATCGAAGATCACATTAGAGAAGATGCTTATGAAATTGTTAAATGGTTTAACGAAAACGATGTCAGCTTGTGTGTCATTTCCGGCGATAACCCAATCAGCGTAAGTCAAATTGCCAAACGCGTTGGTATAAAAGATGCTCAAAAGTTTATTTCGTTAGACGGCATGTCCTTAGACGACGTTCGTTTAATCGCTAATAAATATACCGTTTTCGGAAGAGTTTCTCCGGAACAAAAACAAGTTATCGTCGAAACGCTTCAAGATTCTGGACAAACCGTTGCTATGACCGGCGATGGTGTTAATGACATTCTTGCACTTAAGGTCGCTGATTGTTCTA
Organism: uncultured Caryophanales bacterium; assembly: GCA_946414655.1. Lineage (GTDB taxonomy): Bacteria > Bacillota_I > Bacilli_A > RFN20 > CAG-826 > Fiminaster. The sequence continues at coordinate 236,329 of CAMKPL010000001.1, forward strand.
TTGCTATGGCATCAGGAACAGACGCAACCAAAAATACTGCTCATCTTGTCGCTTTAGATTCCAATTTTGGTTCTCTACCTAAGGTAGTTGCCGAAGGACGCCGTGTTATTAACAACCTTCAAAGAACATGCACGTTGTTCCTAACAAAAACAATTTTTGCTGTGTTTATGACTTTGATTTTCTTTATTGTTGGTTTGGTAAAGATTACTGACAAAAACTTTATTGACTATCCATTTATTGTTAACTCGATGTACCTTTGGGAAATATTAACAATTGGTATTGGATCGTTCTTCTTATCGATTCAACCAAACGAAGAGAGATTAAAGTCTTCATTTATTTTAAACATTTTAAAAAGAACAATTCCTGCTGGATTAGTTCAAATTATTATTCCTCTAACGTTCTTCTTGATAAATCTTTCTGATCCAACTATTTTTGGATCCGAAACGATTGAAGGCTACTATGTCGCTATCACAATGGGCATTATTGGATTTAGTTTTGGAAGTATAGTTATCTTTATTAGAACATGTTATCCATTTGATAAATATCGCCTTGGTCTAGTAATTACAATTGTTATTTTATTTGTGGCAGCAATTCTTATTGATAAGTTTGTTTTCTATGACAACAACTTGATAAAAACGGCTACCAACGTTCCGGGATCACATTCGTTATTTACAATCGAATATAACTACATCACAAGCGAGAATTGGTGGATCCTATTCTTGGTTTGTGTATTATCAGTACCATTATTATTCTTATTTGAATATATTGCTAACGCTTCGGTAAATCGTTTAGCAGAGAAAAATGATCATTTTAGAGGAGTTATTCATGAAGATTTCAAAGGAAGTTCAACAAGCTCTAAATAGTAACAGACCCGTCGTTGCTTTAGAGTCAACAATCATCTCACACGGCATGCCATATCCAAAAAATGTGGAAACAGCTATGCTTGTTGAAAAGACAATCCGTGAGCACGGCGCCATTCCAGCAACCATTGGAATTATTGATGGCGAACCAATTATTGGAATGAGCCCAGAAGAGATTGAAGAATTCGGAAAAAGAAAAGGAATTTGTAAGGTTTCTAGGCGGGATTTGCCTGTAGTTTTTGCGAAAAAAACGTGGGGAGCCACAACTGTTGCTGCCACAATGATTTTGGCAAATATGGCCGGAATAGAAGTCTTTGTTACTGGTGGTGTTGGCGGTGCCCATCGTGGTGCTCAAAATAACTTTGATATTTCAGCCGACCTCGAAGAACTTGGCAAAACTAATGTCACTGTTGTTTCTGCTGGAGTAAAGGCAATCCTGGATTTAAAACTCACATTAGAAATACTCGAGACAAAAGGTGTTCCAGTTCTTTCTTATCAATCTGATGAGTTTGCTGATTTCTATACACGCCACTCTGGAATTAAAATGGAGAACGTTGTTAATTCTCCAAAAGAAGTTGCTGAAATTATTCACGCCAAAAGAGTTAATAAACTTGATGGTGGAATCCTTGTTGCAAACCCTATTCCAGAAGAGGACGCAATGGATAGCGATGTGATTAACGCCGCTATTGAAACAGCTCTTAAGAAAGCTGATGAACAACACATCGAAGGAAAAGAGATTACTCCGTTCCTTTTAAAAACTATTGTCGAATTAACAAATGGTGATTCTTTAGAATCTAACATTAAATTAGTGATTAACAACGCCAAATTAGGTGCGGCTATTGCAAGAGAACTAACACAGTTATGAAAATCGAAGCGAAGTTTCAACTTGGTTTATTAAAATTGGTTAAAGAGATGCCACTTGATGAAATCAATGTTGTTTTACTTTGCGAACATGTTAAATCAAATCGTCAGACATTCTATTATCACTTTAGAGATATATCCGATGTTGTTGAGTCAATCTTTTTAAAAGAGAAGAACTCGTTTACATTAAAATACAAAAACTTTGATGGAATGATTAAACAAATCGTTGCTTACACAAATAGTAAATATTCATTTTTGTTTGCGATTAATAAATCGTTTTGTAGCGAGAAGCTTGAATCATTCTTCTACTCATATTTTTATAGTTCAATTTCCAATCTACTCGGAGATATAAAGAAAATTCCAAATGGAAACTCAATCATGCGTTATCTATGCACATTATACTCGTCCGAGATGATGTACTGGGTCGCTCAAAAACGTCGTGAAAAAAACGAAATGTTGGTGCGAAGATTGAAAGTGATTTGGAACTACTTCACTGTTCAATATCATCTAGATTTACGCAGGATTTAAGGGGGTTTTTATGAAAAAAGAATCAATTATTAGTACAGTATTTCTACTTATCGTATTAGCGGTAGCAATCATTATGGGACTTACTGTTGTCTCAGATGCTTTTGCTCGGTTATATGAATCAAATTTGTCTCCTGTTGTATTTACACTTATTGTGCTTGTGCTGGGCTTTGTTTTTAACATTGTATACATGGAACTCGCACATGTACTTGGAGCAAAGGTCGGCAAGTGCAAAGTTGTTTCAATTAACTGTTATTTCATCTGCCTTCAAAAGAAAAAAGAAGGATGGAAACTCGGGACCGCTGATTTTGATGGTTTAACTGGTGAAACAAAAATTATTAAAACAGAAAAAAGTAAATTGAACGCCTATGTTTGGATGCCGATTGTTTTTTATGCTGCCGAACTTGCAGCGTGTGTTGTTTTATATACAATGGGACAAACAGCACCTACCAATAGTGCATTAAAATGGCTAGCGATTGCAGCACTTTTATGGATTATCCTATCATCCATCTTAATCGTTTATGATTTTATTCCATTTAAATTAGATACGATGAATGATGGTTATCGCTTATCGCTTCTTACGAAGCCAGATAATGCAGGAGCATTATTAGACTACATGGATTATCAAGGAAAGCTCGTTTTAAACGATATTCCTGTTGGGATTGAATTTAATGAAAGTTTTACCGACTTTACGGTTGAAATGAACTTACTTGTAGTGGAACAAGCTGTGCTTCGAAAAGATTATCAATGTGCTCTTGAGATGCTTCTTAAAATGAAAAAATCAGAAGCCAAGATTGATCCATATTTAAAAAAAAGGATCGTTGCTCAAGAAATGTTTGTTTATTTAATGACCAAGCCTATTGATGAAGTCAAAAAATTCTATGATGAAGAAGTTAATGATGCGGAACGCAAATTTATCTCGAACGATACACAGGTCGAATCGTTAAGATCATACGCATTGATTGCCGGCTTAATTGACGACTCTCAGTTTGAAGTCCAATATGCTCTTTCTAAAAAGGATAAGGCATTCAAACAATGCGAAAAAATTTATCTCGAAGAAGAGAAAAAGTTGTTCGAAGAAGTGATTAAAAAAATCCAAGAAAAACATCCAGACTGGAAAAAATAAAGAACAAAAAAAGAAGCAGTTTTGCTGCTTCTTTTTTAAAAATCTCAGGTAAAACTCAATCTTTTTCTTCGTATCTATCGTTGCTTTCTAACGGGAAGTCTTCATAAATTTGAGAGTCTTCTTGAACGTTAGCGAGCTTACAGATATGTTCGCCTGGTTCAATTTGAATGACGCGAACAGTTGATGAATCATCCATAAAATCATCCAAATCTAAATTAAACTTTTTACATAAGGTAGCTAACTCAGATTTTTCAGGTTTGGCGAGACATTTTTTGATCTGCCAAAATAGTGGTAATGAAATTCCATAAACCTTACAGAATTTCTTATCATTAAAACCACTTCTTTTTTGGATAAAATCAAGTTTATTAGATAGAGTCATTATTTTGATTTCTTTAACAAGTCACGAATTTCAGTAAGAACTTCAACTTCAGTTGGTTCTGGTTTTCCAGGTTCAACTGGTACAGGTCTTTCTTCAGGGTGTTTCTTGTAATATTCTTCTTTAGCTTTAGCTTTAAGTTCTTCTTTCTTGCGTTGTGCTGCGTTAATAACTTTAACCATAACGAACAAGACAACAGCAATAATAACAAAGGAAATCACAGCATTGATTAATGCACCCCAGTTAATAATGGCCGAACCATTATAATAGAAATTGGTACCGTATTTGGTGTAGTTTCCGTTAATAACAGTTGCACCATAGACGGCTGGGTCTGTTGCGTTAGCAGCAGTACCAATCTGATTGGCGATAGCATTGTAATCAGCAGCGGCGAATGATTGTCCAACACCAGCTAAGCCTTTTTGACCATCAGTGACGGCTGGCAAAACTGTAACTAAACCAGCTAATCCACCAGGTACTGGCCATGTGGCTAAGCTCATTAACATGTTGACAAAAGCATTGACGATAGCGCCGAACGCACCACCAATAACAACACCAACTGCAAGCATGAAGGCATTGCCTTTGTTAATGAATTCTTTGAATTCGGTAAAGAAGGATTTACCCTTTACTTTTGCTTTTTTCATTTAATATACCTCTCTCGTAAAAATGATTATAAATCAATTTTAATTGAAATAAAATAGTGTGAATTTTCAAAATTTTGTCTAATATATAAGAAAAGAACAGGTGCATATATGAATAAAGTAAAAGTAATTGTAGACTCCACGTGCGATTTAACTCCTGAGTTATACAAAGAATTTGATATGGATGTTATTCCATTAAACGTTAACTTTGGAGAAGAAAATTATTTAGATAACGTCACACTCACACCAGATGAGTTATACGCGAAGGTAAAAGAAAAGAAAACTCTTCCAAGTTCTGCTGCCGCTTCTCCGGCCGTGATTGAAGAACATTTCAAGAAATACATCGATCAAGGATACGATGTTGTTTTCACGGGAATTGGATCGACATTGTCGACCAACTTCCAAAGCGCAACAATTGCTAAACAATCGTTCCCTGACAATCGTGTTTATTTAATTGATACAAAGAACCTATCGAGCGCTTCCGGATTGCTCGCATTAAAAGCGGGCCGAATGGCAAAAGAAGGCAGATCTGCAGGTGAAATTTTTGCAGAAGTCCAACCTCTAGCAGATAAATTATCCGCTCAATTCGTTGTTGATACACTTGATTATTTGCATAAAGGCGGACGTTGCAGTGGAACCGCAAAAATCTTTGGTCATCTTTTCCATATTCATCCGATGATTAAGGTTATTGATGGTAAGTTAGTTGTTTATAAGAAGCCGCGCGGAACACTTAAGATGGCATCTAACGAACTTCTCAATGTGTTCAAAGAGGATTACCCAAACATTGATTTGGAAAATGTGATGGTTACTCATGCCGGAAGTTCCAGAGAAGTTGCCGAATACTTAAAATCCGAACTTGCAAAATTTATAGATCCAAAGATTATTCACGAGACAAGAGCCGGTTGTGTTATCTCTACACATTGTGGATACGGAACAATCGGAATTCTGTATATCAAGAAATAAACGAACAAAAAACTCGAGACACATGCCTCGAGTTTTTATATTTCTTATTTTCCTGAAATAAACAATTTTTTAATACTAAATGACGGACACGACGCTCTTCCTTGAACAAGGAATTTCGCGTTTGACCCGACATCTTTAATGTTATTAAACATCTCAACAAGGTTGCCGGAAACAGTAATTAGAGCCAGTGGCTCAGAGAATTTTCCGTCACGAATCATAAAACCTTGTGCTTGAAGTGAAAAATTTCCACTTCTTGCATTCATGCCTGCGTGCAATCCTTCTAAATCAGTTATATAGACCCCTTCTTTAATAGAAGAAACTAATTCTTTTTCCGATTTTCTGCCAGGTTTTACAATAATGTAACCAAGACCTGCAGAAGCTTTGCCTGCGCCACGATAACCGTTGCCTGTTGGTTCAACACCATCTTTTGCAGCAGTTTCTAAAGTGTATAAGTATGTCTGGAGGACACCCTTTTTTACAATATCCTTTTTGGTTATAGCAACACCCTCATCATCAAAGTAGTTAAAGAAAATATTTTTAGCTAATGGGTTCTCGGTGACTGTGAGTTTTTTGCTAGCAATCTGTTGCCCTAATTTGCCGATGAATAATGAAGAATTTTTCTGCACGTCTTCTGCATTGGTACTAGAAAGGAATGCGCGTAACAATGTAGCACTACATTCTGGGTTAAGAATTACTGGATATTTTTTTGATTCACACTGTGTGCCGCCAAGCTTTTTAAGAGTTTTATCAGCAAGACTTTTAACGAATGCGTCGACATCGAATTCTTTTAAATTATTACCTGCAAAAACCTCATAATCTGAGCGAATCTCGCCTTTTTCTTTAACCGTAATTTGCGCGACAATTGAGAAATCAGACTTCTTAATTTTTAGTTTTAAACCATATGAATTTGTAAGGGTTTCTTCGGAACATGATTCACTATAAGAAACGCTTGCAACTTCATTAATTCTTTTGTCATATGCAAAAAGTTTTTTCTCGATTTCAAATAAGATTTTCTTCTTCTCTTCAAAAGGAATTTCAAACAGTGATTTGTCGTAGTAATTACCACGTCGATATTTCTCGCTTCCTTTGAAGATAATAACGGGGTCTGTTGTTTCTATAACGCGAGCAGTTTTTTCGATTGAATCAATCATGAAATTAACGGTATCACTATCGAACTTTTCGGTAACACAGGCTCCTAATTTCCCGTTTATGATTCCTCGAGCTGTTGCATCGATGGTATTTTCCTCACTGTAACTTTCAATTTCGCCATGATAGACACTGGCTGATAAGGAGTGGCCTTGCGAGATAACTAAATCCGCAGCTTCAAATCCACGAGATTTCGCTAATTCATAGAATTTTTTTGTATTAAATCTCATTTTAGTTCTCCTCCATTTCCACCAACGAGAATGTTTTGAACACGAATTGTTGGTTGACCGATATCTACAGGAATAAATCCACTAACGGATCCACACATCCCATTGCTGCGTTCACAATCATTTCCAACCATATCAATATTCATTAAAACTTCTCCGCCGGTTCCAATCAAAGATGCTCCGCGAACTGGTTCGCAAATTTTTCCATCACGAATAATGTATGCTTCGCTACAACCGAAGTTAAATTCACCAGTGGCTGGATTTACTGAACCACCAGAAAGTGTTTTGGCATATAAACCAAGTTTTGTTGCTTTGATAATTTCTTCCGGAGTTGATTTACCGTTACAAATGTATGTGTTAGACATTCTAGATGTAGGTTCATATTTATATGATTCTCTTCTACCACAACCTGTTGGGCGCATATTCATACGACGTCCACCAACAATATCAACAAGATAGTTTTTTAAGATTCCGTTCTCAATCAAAACGGTTCTTTCAGTCTTGTTTCCTTCGTCGTCAATATTGTTCGAACCCCAGGCATTAGTAATCGTTCCATCATCAACAGCACTTACAACAGGAGAAGCAATTTGTGTGCCTAACTTTTGTGAGAAAACAGATAGATTTTTTGAAACAGAAGTTGCTTCAAGAGAATGTCCGCAAGCTTCGTGGAAAATGACGCCTCCGTTACCGTTACCGATAACAACGGTCATTTTTCCGCTTGGACAATCTTTTGCGGAAAGCATTGAGATTGCTGCCTTAGCAGCATCATTTGCTAATTTAACGATATCAACATTGTTTTTAAAGTGTTCAAAACCAGACATTGCGCCAGGGCCTTCAAAAGCAGATTCGTATTTTTCTCCATCCGATGCAATGCAAGAAAGAATGACACGTCCGCGTTCTTTTTCATCATGAATAATAAATCCGTTGGAATTAACAATAGTAATAACGGATTTCGAGTTCATAAACCCGGACTTGGTGCGAACGATTCTTTTGTCGTATTTATGCATTACCTTTTCGGCTGGGCGAATATAGTTGATCTTATCTTCACTAGATACCTCACTTAGTGGCTCTAAGATTTTGTGATTGTTTTTGATGTGTTTTGTTTTAAGAGATTCAACCATTAAAACCTGTTTTCCATTAAATGAATTTGATAAGGATTTTGCGAGTTTTAAAAGTCCTTTTGTCGTAACTTCATTGGTGTATCCGTAGACGGAATTAACTCCTTGAAGAATTCGAATACCAGCACCATAGGTTTTACCAACAGTTGACGCATCAACTTTCCCATTTTCAATGGAAACTGCTTGCGAAATCTTTTCTTCAATATAGATTTCAGCATAGTCTCCACCTGTTGATAATGCGGTATTTAATATATTTAAATAAGCAGATTTACTAGGCATATTTTTACCTCCGTAATCACAATTATATTGACCTAAGGTGTTTTAGAAAAGAAAAGAATTATTCTTTTTATTTGTTGATTTTAACTTTTCTCATTGATATTATTAACGAGCAACTTTCTTTAGGAGCCACATGAGCCCTAAGGCAGAAGGAGTTAAGTATTATGAAAAAAGACATTCACCCACAAGTTTACGAAGTAGAAGTGACATGCATCTCCTGTGGTAGCAAATTCAAAACCCACAGTACAAGAAAAGACATTAAGGTTGATACCTGTGCTAACTGTCACCCATTCTACACCGGCAAACAACGTTTCGTTGCTGCCGATGGCCGTGTTGATCGTTTCAATAAGAAATACGGAATTAAGTAATAAATTAAATAAAATGACCGTCAAAACGACGGTTTTTTTATTACTTACTACACGAATTATAAGTGAGAGTTTATAAAATAAAAAGTAAAGTATATAATTGAAGTATGAAAAGAAATGAATTGGGTCTTTTAGTTGCGCTTGTTGCGTTAACAATCAGCGGTTGTACGACAACCTCGAAGAAGAAAGTCAAGAGACACTCATCGATACCGGATAGTTCCGAATCTTTGGTGTCTTCAAAAACAACAACTAATCCTACAAGCAACAATCCGACATCAAAAGAATCTACAAGCGAAGGAACTATAGAAGAAAAAAGTTCTGTGCCAGTTTCATCTGCAAGCACACCAACTTCTGAAGCAAGTTCTTCAACTGTAACGACGGCTCAACCACCTGTTTCTACTTCAGTACAACTAAGTTCATCTAGTAGTGAACAGCCATCATCTGTCATTCCACCTTCATCATCGCAACAACCTCCATCAAGCTCGGCGGTTCCTCCAAGCAGCTCTTCAGAGGTGCCACCATCAAGCTCAGTAACCCCTCCGCCAAGTAGTTCTTCGGAGGTGCCGCCATCTAGTTCATCTGGCACAACACCAATTGACAATACATACTATGCTTCAATTTCGAATTCCCTAGAAGGAAATGATTTATTAAAAGCCCTTCAAAGTTTAAACAAAACTAAGAAACATACAGAAGTCACTTATGACGGAATGGGAACCACATCAACAAAAGCTTTCAAGTATACAGATTATGATCCGTCAACAGTTCAATATGATCAAAATGGGCAACCATACGGGACAAAAATAGTGTCATTTTACAGCGGAAACACAATGACGTCGTTTAATCGAGAACACGTTTGGCCTAAGAGCCATGGTGGAAACCTTGTTGAAGACGATATTCATATGCCGCGCCCAACAATTCCTACAGAGAACGGATCAAGAGGAAATTCCTTTTATGTTGAGGGAAAGTGCGATGGAACTTATGGATGGGATCCTGCTGAGGAAGATTTTGGTGACGAAACATATAGAGGAGATTCTGCAAGAATAATTTTCTACTGTGTTGTTGCTGATTCAAAATTGTCACTAATTGAATCCGAATATCATCAAACAAGTAACAGTAACAGAGATAATCTTATGGGAAAACTCTCTGATATGCTCAAGTGGAATCTTCAATATCCTGTTCTTGATAGAGAACAACGAAGAAACTCAGGAGCAGAATATCTTCAAGGAAACAGAAACCCATTTATTGATCACCCAGAATACGCATGCAAGATATGGGGGGCCACAAACGAAACAACAAGATCGATTTGCGGTATGTAGTTAATAAACCGAACAAGGAGTACCTCATATGAAAAACAAGTTCTACATTACAACACCGATTTATTACCCAAGCGCAGAAGCGCATATTGGACACGCATATTGCACGACTCTGTGTGATGTTTTAGCGCGCTATAAAAGAATGCGTGGTGTAGAAACTTATTTCTTGACAGGTACCGATGAACACGGAGAAAAAATTCAAAAGAAAGCCGCTGAAAAAGGAGTGACTCCACAACAATATGTCGACGAAATCGCTGCAAAATTCAAAGATTTATGGAAAGCAATGCGCATTTCTAATGATGATTTTATTCGAACCACAGAAGAGCGTCACACAAGAGTTGTTCAAGATATTTTTTCTCATTTCTTAAAGAATGATGATATTTATCTTGGGAAATACGAAGGCTGGTATTGCACACCTTGTGAGTCGTTCTGGACTGAAACCCAAGTTGGTGAAGAACATCTTTGTCCAGATTGTCATCGTCCAGTTCATAAAGACAGTGAAGAAGCCTATTTCTTTAAGATGCAGAAATATCTTCCTGATTTACTAAAATTAATGGATGAAAATCCAAAATTTATTCTCCCTATATCTCGTAAGAATGAGATGATGAACACATTTATTAACAAAGGTCTTGATGATTTATGTGTCTCTAGAACTTCGTTTGACTGGGGAATTCAAATTAGAGAAAATCCAAAACATGTTATTTATGTTTGGTTAGACGCTCTAACCAATTACATTACTGCTTTAGGTTATGATTCTAAAGATGACTCATTATTTAAAAAGTTTTGGGAAGATCCAGATTGTGAAATTGTTCATATTGTTGGAGCCGATATTTCTCGTTTCCATGTTATCTATTGGCCAATGTTCTTAAAGGGACTTGGTTTAAGAATGCCGGATCGAGTTTTTGTTCATGGATTACTTGATCTCAATGGCGAAAAGATGTCCAAATCTCGCGGAAATGTTGTCTCACCAATACCACTAATTGAAAGATATGGCGTCGATGCGGTGAGATGGTTTTTAGCTAAGGAATTTTCATTTGGAACAAACGGAAGATTTTCATCCGAACTATTTGCCGAACGAACAAACACCGATTTAGCAAACAACTATGGAAACCTTGTTTCTCGCACAGTTTCAATGATCACAAAATATTTCGACGGCATTGTTCCAGAACTTAAAAATCATGGACAAAAAGAGGAAAATATTCGAGTTTTGACTGAGAAAACAATATCTCAATACGAAGCTTTAATGGATGATTTAAAACCAACAGAAGCGCTTGATTGCGTTGTTGAATTATTAAATGTTGGGAACAAATATATCGAAGAAACTCAACCATGGGTTTTAGCTAAAGAGGGAAAAACAGAAGAACTTGCAAACGTTATGGCAGTTCTAACAAATACTATTCTTGTATCAACAAAACTTCTTTCCCCTGTTTTGGTTGAAAGCACACCAAAGGTCTATGCTTCTTTTGGTGTTCCTGAAGAATTACAAGAATATGAAACGATTCATAAATTTTGCCCATATGGAAAATTAAAAGTCGAGAAAGGAGCAGCCCTCTTCCCTCGACTAGATGTTAAAGTCGAAACAGAATATATCGATTCAATTTCAAAGTAAGCGGCCCTAGTGACCGTTTTCTTTTAACCAATAATCAGCAACAATTTGCTGGTATGGAGACAACGTATTTAAAACAAATGTTGGTTCATCATCCACGATGATAATATCATCATCTATCTGATCAACATATGCATCTGTTGTTTGGTTTCCGAAAATTTTTAAATATAAATTATTGAACCAATCAGATACGTCTTTGAAGAATGTATGTTTGCTCCAAAAGTCGTTTGAATACTTAAAGTCATTCCACACCCGATCATCGACAACCGAATAGAATTGTCTCATTTTGTCATCATCGTTTGATGTCATCGCCATCGGCTCTAATGAATCGTAAGCGTTAGCGAGAGCGGAATAACGAAAATAAGGGTCATCAGAATTAATGCAAACATACATCGCAAGATTGTTTGCTTCTGTTTCGTTCATAACACCCTTTGTGTGTGCAATCTCGTGTGCAATCACAAAAGGTATATCAATATTCGGAATGTTTTGATTATAGTTAGATTCCCCTGAAGGAAGAAAAGAAACACCTGAAATATTTAATTCGGTATAAAGCCATCCGAAAAGGAATAATTGTTTAGGTTTTGCTGTGAATTTTGTTAAATAATCCCCTTCAATTTTGGCGTATTCTTTTCTCATCACATCATAAAGCTGCGAGCGAGAATATGGCATTTTTACAGAACCATTTGAATCAAATTCCAGTTGAGCAGCACACTCATTTAGTTTATGAGATGCCCAAACGGAAATGTCGTAGTATTGTTCGCTGCTGATTTGTGATGTATCACGTAGACTGAGTTGAAGTGGTTTGCGGTGGTATGCCATTCCTGCTGTACCAACATAAAGAGTAATAATCGAAAATACCACTAGAACCAAATTGACAATTTTTGTTGAACTTTTTCTAAAACCTTCTCTTTTTGTCTTTATGACAAAGATAATAATCCATGATACTCCATAAACGATTGCTGCGATAATTAAAAATTCAAAAATCGACCATGGAAATAGTGATGTAACAAATCCAACAACAGTTTGATATCCTCGTCCAATTGTTCTTGTCCAAAATTCAGAAAAAGTTTCAATGTTTCTTAGACAAATCAAAAGCACAAATAATACAATTACCCCTGCTAAAAAGGAGAATCTTATTTTGTATTCTTTGATATACTCCCAAAACTTTTTCATTTATTCATTATTATAAAAAATCCACAAAATAACGCTAATAAAAAACCTGTAATTTAACAAAATCACAGGTAAAACCCATATAAATTTCAGATTAATTCTCTATTCAGTTATTATTAATTAATCAAAATATATGATTTACTAAAGTTGAAATTAATTTCAAAGTTGCTAAATAAACGCTATTTGTTAAAATAATCGGCGTATGAAGAAATTAGATCAGAACAAAACACCGTATCTTGATGCGCTCAAAAAATACGTATCAGAAGACGTTCTTCCTCTTGATGTCCCTGGACACCACATGGGAAACGTTCAAAACAAATTTAAAGATTTTATCGGACAGCAACTCTATCGTTGTGATATTAATGCCCCAATTGGTATGGATAATCTGGCCAATCCAACAGGGGTACTTTTGGATGCCCAAAAACTAATGGCCCAAATGTGTCACGCCGATAAAGCTTTCTTCTTGATTAATGGAACAACAAGCGGAATCCTTGCAATGATTCTTGCGACCTGTCACACCAACGATAAAATCATTCTTCCAAGAAACGTTCATAAATCAATTGTTAATGCTTTGATTCTTTGCGGTGCCAAGCCGGTTTATATCATGCCTGAGCTTGATAAAGAACTTGAAATCGCTAATCAACCAAGTGCTGACGATTATATTAAAGCTATGCATCGCTACCCAACTGCTAAAGCAGTGTTCGTAATTAACCCGACATATTTTGGGGCTGTTACTGACCTTAGAAAAATAGTTAAAGCTGCTCACGAAAGAGGAATGATGGTTCTTTGTGATGAAGCTCACGGAGCACATTATTACTTCGATGACGAAGGTCCAGTTTCTGCCATGGATGCTGGTGCAGACATGGCCTCTGTTTCTTTCCATAAAACAGGTGGATCATTAACGCAGTCTTCTGTTTTGTTACTGAAATCTAAGTACATGGAACGTGCCAAACTTCAAAAAATGGTGAACGTTCTTAATACAACATCCCCTTCAACAATTCTACTGGCATCTTTAGATGCGGCCCGTCATTATGTTGCAACTAAAGGTCGTCAAAATATGAAACGCGTACACGAAATTTCGAGACACGCGAGAGAACAAATTGCAAAAATAAAAGGATTTGTACCGTGTAACAAAGAACATTTCTTACAACATGGATGTTTTGATTATGACGACACAAAATTGGTTTTAAAACTTGAACATCTTGATATAAACGGCTTCGAACTATACAAGATTTTAAAACAGGAATACGGTATTCAAGTTGAGCTTGCAGAAACTTATGTTATCATGGGAATCTTGGCTATTGGATCAAACAAACAACAGCTGACAAGATTTATTAAAGCTTTAAAAGATGTTTCTAAGAAACATTACAATAAGAAATACGAATATAAACGCCATGCCTTTGGCGTGGATTTCCCGTTCCAACTTACATCCCCAGAGGTAGCATTTAATGCTCCTGGAAAAAGAATTCCTCTAGATGAAGTTGAAAACGCGATATCCAAAGAATCCATCATGATTTATCCACCAGGAATTCCTCTAATTGTTCCAGGAGAAGTTTTTACAAAGGAATTAATTATAAGAATTAAAGAATATCAAAAGCTTGGTGTAACAATCCTCTCTGACTATGGTGCAAAATTCGTTAACGTTATTGATACTGATAATTGGAATGGCTTCCATCAATATCGTCATCGCCTGAGCGATTATATTGAAAAACGACTCACAACGCCTCGTGGCGATAACTACATGATGCCGTTTGAAGGCGATAAACACAGCGGAACAATTATTCTTCTTCCATATCGCAAGGATACGTGGAGAAATAACGCAAAACCAGCTCAAGAGAACTTCTATGAAGTTATCAAAGCTATTTCTAAATACGAACCAGTATATGTTGGAATTCACCCACGAATTTATCCTGATGTTATTTCCAAATATGAAAATATGAAGAACGTGCATCCAATTCGCGTGAAATATAACGACTCTTGGGCCCGCGATAACTCACCAATTTTTGTAACAAATGGAAACAAGATGCGAATCGTTGATTTTCGTTTTAATGCTTGGGGTGGTTCAGTTGACGGTCTCTATTCCAACTATAAAGACGATGACCTTTTAACGGGTAACCTCGCCAAGAAGTTTGGTATGGAACGTTACTATTTAGAAAATTTCATTCTTGAAGGTGGTTCGATTCACGTTGATGGAGAAGGAACCGCACTGGTAACTGAAGCATGCTTGCTTTCAAAAGGACGCAATCCTTTATTGAATAAACTTGAGATTGAGGAAAACCTTAAGATTTATCTTAACGTCTCTAAGGTAATATGGTTAAAGAATGGCATATATGAAGATGAAACCAACGAACATATTGATAATATGGCTTGCTTTATTAAACCTGGAGTTGTTGCGTTAGCCTGGTCGACAGACCGTAAGGATCCACAATACAAGTTCTCTTCAGAAGCCTTTAAGCTACTTAGTAATGAAACAGACGCTAAAGGAAGAAAATTAGAAATTGTGAAAATCAAACTTCCAAAACCAATCTATATGTCTAAAAAAGAATCTAATGGAATTACAAAAGGTCGATATGATGCCAAACCAAGACCAGAAGGTTCTCGTCTTGCGGCATCATACATCAACTTTTATCAAGGAGAGAAGTTTGTTATTCTTCCAGCCTTTGGTGTCCCAGAAGATAAGCTTGCTAAGGAACAACTTGAAAAGCTTTATCCAAACAAAGAAATCATTCAAATTAATAGCCACGAAATTTTACTCGGTGGCGGCAATATTCACTGTATAACAATGCAGATTCCATACAATAAGGAGTTTAAAGAAAGAAATGAAAATTAAAGTCGCGATTACCCAAATGTCATGTTCCTCTGACTACGAAAAAAACATTGCAAAAGCCGAAGATTTAGTGCAAAAGTGCGCTAAAAATGGTGCCAATGTTGTTTTAATTCAAGAGCTATTTTCGAACCTCTATTTTTGCCAAGTAGAAGACTATGATAAGTTCGCTTTGGCTGAAGAAGCCGATAATTCTAAACTCATCAAACACTTCCAAGAAGTTGCAAAAAAATATCATGTTGTTTTACCAATCTCTTTCTTTGAGAAATCTGGGCCAAACTACTTCAACTCTTTAGTGATGATTGATGCTGATGGATCAAATTTAGGTTTATATCGAAAAACGCATGTTCCTACTGGTCAATGCTATGAAGAAAAATTCTATTTCTCTCCAGGAGATACCGGATTTAAGGTGTATAAAACTAAATTTGGAAAAATTGGCATCGGCATTTGTTGGGACCAATGGTTTCCAGAGACCGCCCGATGTTTAGCATTAAACGGAGCCCAACTCCTTTTATACCCAACTGCCATAGGCAGCGAACCTGTTTTAGTACGTGATTCGATGCCACATTGGAGAAATACAATGTGCGGTCATGCCGCAGCAAACATTATCCCTGTTTGTGCATCAAATCGTGTCGGAAAAGAAACAGCACCAAATTCAGAAATGGTCTTCCAAGGTTATTCGTTCATAGCTGATCAATATGGAAACGTTGTTGAAGAAATGAATCGTGAAGAAGAAGGTTTTAGAATCCACGAATTTGATTTAGATGCTATTGACCACGAACGTGTTTCCTGGGGTGTCTTTAGAGATAGACGACCAGAATGCTATGGAGACATTGTTCATTACGGAAAAAACAAATAATGAATAAAAACGATAAGAAGAAACATACCAAGACTGGACAAGTTCAACCAAGTTCAATTCGAGAATTCAAAGTTAAAGAAGAATGTGAGCTCTTGGAATTTCTTCTTTTAAAATACCCAAATTTAAGCAGAAACGCCGTCAAATCCCTATTATCTCATCATCAGGTGAGTGTTGGTGGAGCACCAGTTTCCCAATACAATTTGAAGCTTGTTAAAGAAGATGTGGTGATTGTTTCAAAACGACCAATCACAAAACATCAAAGAGCGGATTTACCAATTATTTATGAAGATAATGAGCTAATTGTTATCAATAAACCAAGCGGACTTCTGTCTGTTGCTTCCGATACGGAAAAATCAAGAACTGCCTATCGAATGGTGAGTGATTATATCCAACAAAAAGACCGACACCAAAGAATTTTTGTTGTCCATCGCTTAGATGAAGACACGTCTGGCGTTTTGATGTTTTCAAAAAACGCTAAGACAAAAGAAGTTTTACAAAAGAATTGGCAGGACATTGTTCAATCTCGCCGATATTTTGCTATCGTCGAAGGAAAAATGGAAAAAGAATCTGACACTCTTGTTAATTATTTGAAAGAAAATTCATTGAATCTTGTTTATTGCTCGAATGATAAGGTAAATGGGAAAAAATCAATCACGCATTACAAAGTAATTAAGTCAAACGATAAATACTCCCTTCTTGATGTTAATATTGACAGTGGAAGAAAGAATCAAATCCGAGTTCAACTAGGCAACATTAATCACTTTGTGATTGGTGATGATAAGTATGGCGAACCAAGCGATCCGCTAAAACGTCTTGGTCTACATGCTTATGAACTAAGTTTTGTTCATCCGTTAACAAACAAAAAATATTGTTTTAAAACTCCAATACCAGAAGAGTTTAAAAAACTTTTAAATTTGTAAAATTACCTGTCAAACCCTCATAAACGAGTGCCCACGCATTCGTTTTTTATTTGTTAGCTACTTTGTTGTGCTAAAATAGTCGCATGAATGATGCGGTAATCGAATCACACGAAATCAAAAGCAAACTACGAGAAAAGTTTAGTTTTCTTTTTGATGTCAGATCGCTTTTTTACTATGTCGTTTTATTGTGTGTAATCTGTATTGCTTTCTTTTTTACTGCTTTGTTAGAAGAAAATTTTACAACCCCTTATGGAGGGGATTATTCGCAACAAGGATATGCCTTTTATTACAATGCTTATGATGACTGGTGGACGTTTTTTAAAACAGGGCACTTCCCTTTATACGATACAAATACCTTTTTAGGCGCAGATAATATTGAAGCAAACACATTCTATGGTTTGTTTACACCATTCCTTCTGTTTTTGCTTGTTTTCCCTAGATCATTTCTTCCACATGCGATGGTATTAATGTCTATTGCCCGTCTTGTTTGTGGCGCTTTGTTGTTCCGTCTCTATTTAAAAAAGATGGGCGTCAAAGAAGCGACAGCTAGAGTGTTTGCAATTGCCTACGCATTTATGGGGTGGACAACATACTATCTTTGGTTCGCAACATTCCTTGATGTGATAGCTTTCTTTCCACTTATTCTTTTGGGTGTCGAACAAGTAATAAGAGATAAGAAGTGCTGGATTGTTGCGGTTGGCTTTTTCTGCATTGGAGTTGGTAATTATTTCTTCCTATTAACGTTCGGAATCTTTGGCGTAATTTATGCTGCATTTAGATTCTTCCAAACATTAAAAGAGAGAAACGGACTCGATCAATTAAAAGTAATTGGACTAGGTTTTGCAGGCTTTTTCTTTGGAATTTGCATGTGCGCTGTAGTTACATTCCCGGCATTATTTGCATCTTTTAGGATTAATCGCGCAGAGACATCTAAATACCTTCCAAACATTATTGCCGCTTTTAAGTCTGGCGATTCAAGCACAGCATTTAAAATGATATTCTCTTACTGGCATCCTTTTACGGTTACCTACTCGTATAATCCAAAATGGTATTACTTCTGCTATAGTTTCCCACTTGTTTCTTATTTGTTTCCGGCGGTTTCGGGAAGATATGTAAATATTGTTCAATTTAACCAATTTGAAAACGTAGGATCATCGTTGTTTATTTTTACACCATGCATGTTGCTTATGGTGCCTTCGATGATTCGTTCAATTAAAAACAAAAAGATTTCTCACCTAATCGCTTTAGTGCTCATTCTCTTCTGTTTGTTTACTCCATTTATTTACTGGCTTTCAGGAGCATTCTCTAACTCATACGGACGATGGGTAATTGTGGTTTCGACGACATTAATCACATACGCAGCGCTTAACTTTGATCATCGAGAAGAGTTTAAACGTTGGCAGATTTTGCTTTCTGGAGCTTTAACAATTTTGTTCATGGTTGGAGCTCTTCTTTTAGCAAACAAACTAATTGAATTATATGCTCCAAGTGTTACCGCAAATGAATATGTTGCCGGAAATAAATGGTCGTATTTGATTGGTTACGATGAGATAAAAATAGTCGTTGTGTATCAGTTTGTTATAGTGGTCATTGAAACATTAGTTTTATTTATCTTACTAAAACCAAAATTCAATAGAGTCCATCCAATTATTGTTGGTTTGTTCCTAATTATCGAGATCGCTGTTCAAGGAAATTCCTATATTTACTATCACGGAACACAAAGTATGGAAGATGATGTAAATTGGGGTTTATATGAGCACGAAATCCAAACAAACATTGTTAAAAAGATTAATCAAAACGACCAATCATTCTTCAGAATGAATTCCACAAAATGTGATGAATACCATCCAAATCTTGCTATGGCTGATAATTTTAACGGTGTCTCTACTTTCCACTCGTTCTATAATACCGAAGTTGATGATTTTGTTCGTATGACAGCCATGTTAAATCATGAAACTAGTTGGAGTGCACTAAACTTTGCTAAGCACGCCTATTTAAATGAGTTCCTTGGTGTGAAATATTACATGACGTACGATCCAGATACAACGTATTTAAATGCCGATGGAAGTGTCTACACAACATACGAACCAAACCTTCCTTTAAACTATGAGTTGAAACAGAAAACAAATGGCTATCGTATTTATGAAAACACTAAACAAATTAATTTGGGTTATTCGCTTAATAAACTTTACTATAAGCACGTTAAACCAAACGATAAGATACACAATGCATTCTATACTGGAAGTTGGATGTATCAGGATTTCTTAAGAAACGAAGAAACATTATTCGATGGCGTAATTCTTAATGACGATGATCTAAATGAAATTATTAATCAATATGATGGGTTTGACGCTCGCGACGAAGTCCCAACGATTAAAGCACAACGTTTAAAATCAAGCTCTTCTTCTTATCTATTTGAAGGTACGAGATATGTTTCTAGAGACCCAAACAATCCATACTTTAATCCAGCAGATCCAACAGGATGTATTAAAGAAGAAAACAAATATAACGAAGAAACAGACAAAGACCTTGATCCGTCCCTTTTCCAAATTGTCATCAAACCAAGTGGGCCAACATTTGATATCGGAGAAAAAGGAGGTTACTACTTACTTGATTATCCATATGCTGTGAGTGGAGGATCACGTTATGACGCTGCCATTTGGCTCATCGGAGAAGACGATAAAGTTATCACTTATGACGAAGGTAGATACAACGAATCAAATTACAATGGAGGGGCGATTTACAGGGGATTTTATAGCAAAACCCCGGTAAAATACATCATCATTTGTCCAATTAATTTAGGCTGGGGAAGCTTTGAATACAAGAAAGATATTCAAATTTATTATCAACCTTGGGAAGATGTTGAATCATCATTTGATAATGCCATCTCCAATCAACTAGAAAACGTTTGTTATAAAAATGGAAAATCGACGTTTACTACTAATTACGAAGAGAATCGTTTTGTTGTAACACAATTTGCATACACAAAAGGTTGGCGTTTAAACGCACATGTAAACGGCAAGGAAACAAAACTCAAAATCTATAACGCTCAAGGTGGATTTGTTGGTTTTGTTGCACCAAAAGGAACGGTGACTTACGAATTAACATATCAAACTGATGGACTAGTAACATGGGGCCTTGTTTCAACGGCCGGTTTACTCGGCGTTGTCGGTGTAAGTGTTGTTCCTCTCGTCATTAAAAAACGTAAAGAAAAACGATCCCAGAACTAATCGGGATCGTTTTCATTAACAGTGATAAATTTTATAAACTTGGTTTTTACTAACGTTTGCAATTTCTGAGACACGCTTGATTGCATCTTTTGTTGACATCCCCATTCCGACGAAGTTTTTTACCATTTGGTAAATCTCCTCGTTATTGAGGTCTGGTTTGATTTCGTTTTTGCAGCCATCAACAACAATAACCATCTCCCCTTTTAGTGTTGCTGGGTCAATTTCAACAAGTTCGCTAAGTGGTCCACGAATATATTCTTCGTGTTGTTTTGTAAGTTCGCGGGCAATACAAGCATAACGGTCTCCAAACGTTTCAAAAAGAAGATTTAATGTTTTAGAAATGCGGTGCGGGGCCTCATATAAAATGATAGTTTCTTTTCTTCTAATCATTTCTTGAAGTTCATTTTTAGCGACACTTTCTTTAGCGTTTAAAAAACCATGGAAATAGAAATGTGTCGTATCTAGTCCAGAAGCAACAAGCGCGTTAAGTCCGGCATTAGGTCCGGAAACTGTTGAAATATTAATTCCGTTTTGAAGAGCAAGCTGAACAAGTTTTGCTCCAGGATCAGAAATGCATGGATAGCCAGCATCTGAGGCATAAGCAACTTTTTCTCCGCCGAGAATTCTAGCGATTAACTTACTAGCCTCACTTACTTCGTTATGTTCTCGTAAAGATACAAGAGGTTTGGAAATATTGAAAAACTTCAGCAATTTCCCAGTAACTCGTGTATCTTCACAAGCAATAATATCTGCGTTTTGCAAGGTTTCTATAGCTCTTGGAGACATTTCTGAAAGATTGCCAATTGGCGTGGCAACTAAATAAAGTAATGGCTTGTCGGAATTAAAATTCTGGCTTCTCATTCTTTCTTTGAACCTTGTGATAATCTTTTAAATCATCAAGAGGAAGAAATCTAACTTCTTCTTGGTTTTCGATTTTGACAACTTTCGAAATGACATTTATTGATGTTAATTTGAAAGTTTCTCCATCCTTTTCGAACATTGAACCTAATGGTGGAAAATCTTTCTTAAGTTCAGTATATGTGTCATCTTCAAACAATAAACAACAGATTAGTTTTCCACAGTGTCCGCTAAGCTTTGGAATATTTAAAGAAAGCATTTGGTTTTTAGCTCGATTTATTGAAATACCTTCAATATTGCTAAGGAAATGTGAACAACATAGTGGCAATCCACAAATACCAACGCCACCAACCATTTTTGCTTTATCTCTTGAACCAACTTGTCTTAGTTCGATACGACAGTGGAAACGTGATGCAAGAATCTTGAGTAGTTCTCTAAAGTCTACGCGGTCTTCGGCGGTGTAAGCGATGGTTAATTTGCTTCCATCCAAAGCATATTCGGCGTCAATTGGACGCATATCGAGCTCTAATTTATTGATTTCAATCATCGAAATCTTCATTGCTTCTTTTGCTCGTTTAATATTCTCATCATAGATGAGTAAATCATCTTCTGTTGCTCTTCGGATGATTGGTTTAAGTTCTAATTCAGATTTGTATTTCTCTATAGGAACCAGGTCTCCAGATACTTCTCCGACTTGTAATCCTCGAATAGATTCGGCAACAATTTTATCTCCGATTTTTAGGTCGGACATATCCGTTCCAAAATAATAACCTTTTCCGGTTGGAGCGAATTTTATACTTACATAATGGGTAACTTCCATTTATTTAGCCCCCTTTGTGATTTCAAAAATAATGTGATCGAGCAAGAGCGGAACATTCACGTTCAACTCAAGCTTCTTAAGTGATGACATAATCACCAGTAATGATTTATCAAGGTTTTTTAGTTTAGCTATTAAACCTTCATATATATTAGCATAACATGAGAAAATAACTTCCCCGTTTACAGAAAGATTGTTCAAATCAAGGAAGACTTGCGATAACAATTTAAGATACATTCTTGCAACTTCATTTGTCTTTAATTTTGGTCCGACGAGTTTTTGGCATGTAAAGATAGCGTCATCCCTCGACATAAGGAGCGCATTCAATTGATCGTTTAACGCTTGTTTTGCAACAACAAAACTCTCATTTTCGATATTTGCTTTTATGCTTTCGGGGTCGTTATAAAAAATCGATAAAAGTTCAGCATCTTCTTCAAAAATACCTGCAGAAATGGCGTCTTTTATCACTTTTTGGATATTGATTGCTTTTAATCTAAATACTTGCGTACGAGAAATAATTGTTGGTAAAACCTTGGCTTCGTTTTCGGTTGTCAAAAAAGCGAAAACATTTTTTCCTGGTTCTTCCAAAAACTTCAGTAGCGAATTAATCGCGATCGGCTTCATAGTTTCAACAAGATGAAGAATGTAAATCATGATTCCTTTTGATTCGAGTGCTGATTTATCAAAGTTTGTAATAATTTGTTCAATATCTTCCTTTTTGATTCTTGATTTTTCTCCATCAAAAATCATTACGTCCGGATAATTACCTTCATCGACTCTTGCGCATGTAATGCATGTATCACACGCTAGAGGATTTGGCGAATCACATAGAATTGATTTTGCCAAAAATAACGCAACTTCCTTAAGAGGCATTCCTGGATTGCCAGAAATTAGGTAAGCATGCGAAAGCTTTTCGTTACTTAATGCATTAACGAATGTTTGATATATAGTTGGCTGATATTTAGATAAATATTCCTTTATTTGCATTGAGCTAATTTATGTTTAATGGCGTGATAAGCATCTTGAACAACCTCATCAAATGGTTTTGAGGCATCAAGAATAACAAATCTTTCTGGGAATCGCTTTGCGAGTGATAAAAATGTTTGTCGAACAGAGTCGTGGAAATCAATTTTTTCTAGATCTAAACGATTGACTTCTCTTCCTTTGTTGGCAGCAATTCGTGCCAAACCAATACGAGGATCAATATCAAATAACAAAGTTAAATCCGGGTAATAGCCTTCTGTGGCAAATTGATTCATTTCCAAAATATAATCTATTCCAAGACCTCTAGCTCCGCCTTGGTAAGCAAGAGAAGAATCTAAGAAGCGATCTGAAATAATAATTTTGCCTTCTTTAGAAAGAGGCCAAACTTTTTCTTTGAGATGCTGACGTCGGGCGGCAGCATAAAGCAATGCTTCTGTCACAGGATCCATTGCTGTGTTTTCTTTATTGAGAATAACTTCGCGAATTTGCTCGGCAATTGGTGTACCGCCTGGTTCGCGTGTTAAAACGACTTGTTCTCCATCCTTTTCTAAGAGTTTAACGACCTCTTTTGTAACGGATGATTTACCGCTACCTTCTGGTCCTTCGATCGTGACAAACATAAAGATGTCCTCCTAAAATTTCTTTCTTCCTTCAAGAGCTTTACTAAGTGTTAAGGCGTCAACGTATTCTAAATGTCCACCCATTGGTAGACCATAAGCGAGTCTAGTGACAGTAACATTCTCTTTTTCAAGAATATGAGCAAGATACATCGCTGTAACTTCCCCTTCTGTTGTTGGATTTGTTGCAATAATGACTTCTTCAACTTGATTCTTTTTGATTCTTTCAACAAGTTCATTAATTCGCATGTTTTCAGGCCCAACTCCATTAACGGATGAGATTGCCCCACCAAGAACATGATAAACACCATTGAAAGTATTTAATGACTCAAAAGCCAAAACGTCTTTCGAATAAGAAACAACGATGATTTGCCTGTGATTTCTTTCTGAATCGCTGCAAATCTCGCAGATTTCTTCTTCTGTATAAGAACCACAAACTGGGCACTTGCGAACTTTGTCATGAACGTTTTCTAAAGCTCTCGAAAACTCTTCAACGTCTGCTTCCTTCATATTTAAAACGGCGTATGCCATTTTCTCTGCGGACTTATATCCAACACCCGGAAGTTTGGCAAAAGAATCGATTAGTCTAGTTACGCTTTTGAGTTCCTTCATTTTTAAAATAATCCACCGGATCTTCCGGTTATTGATTCATTAATTTTTGCTTCTTCAGTACTAATCTTTTGAATGGCCTCATTAATCGCCATGGCAACCATTTCTTCAACCATTTCTTTGTTGTCTGGATCAAAAGCATCTTGATTGATGCTAACAGATTTGACAGATTTGTCCCCAAGAACAACAACGGTGACTGCACCGCCTTTTGAAACGGTGAATTCCTTTTTCTTTAATTCGTTTTGGGCTTTTTGTAATTCACGTTGCATCTTTTGTGCTTGCATGAGCATTTGTTGCATATTCATATTATTTAAGCTCCTCAATGTTGATTTTGATGTCGCTTGCCTTAGGCAATTGACTAATTTGACGTAAGTTATGATAAGAAGTAATCAAACGGACAGATTCGCTTCTCGAAATAGCGTATGTAAAGACTTCGTGTCCAATCATTTTGCTTAAAATTTCTGCAATCTTTTTAGCGTTTTCCTTAATGTTTGCTTTTTGAGAAAGTTTTTCAAAATCATATTCAAGCACGATAACATCTTTTGTTGCGATGAAGACTTTTCCGTCTTTGATTAGGGCCACGATATCACCAAGAGTTGGGTGACCTAAATAGGAATCGAGTTCTTTCCAACGTAGACCGAGTGATTTTCTAAATTCTTTATCACCAGTTACCATGAGTTTGATCATCATGTCATCATCAAGTTCATAACGATCACCGTCTGTTTCGACAACTTTCTTCTCTTTTGTGTCATCTTCAAATAACCAATCCGGTGCGGATTGTTTTTCTTCGACTTTGGGTTGATCAACCTTAACTTCAGGTTTTTGTTCATCAATAAAATGTTTTTCAACAGGTTTTTCCACTTCTGTCTTAACAGGAGTTTCAACGGGTTTTTGCAGGTGATTTTCTTTTGTTTCTTCAACCTTATGTTCTGATTTTTGCTGAATTGGTTTTTCAACTACTTTAACTTGTTTTGCCGGTTCTTCAACCTCATCTGTGCAAAGTTTTAAAACAACAATATCAAACATGGTTTTAACATTTGGTGCAGTTTTAAAATCAATTTGAGCACGAAGGAAAGCGCCAATCATTTCATTAACTTGTTTCATTGATAAAACACTCGAAAGATCTTCGGCCTCATCTTCGCTTAAAACAGTTAATTCGTCTTGAGATTTTGTTTTCTTCAAGATTAAAACATCTTTAAGCATCTCGAGCAGTTCGGCGGTAAGACGTTTTAAATCAATCCCACCTTCAGCAAAAGCATTAATTCTTGCTAGAGCTCGCGTGACATCACCGTTAGCAATAAACTTAATGAAATCAATTTTGTCTTCTTTGCTTGCTAATCCGAACAAAGAGTAAACATCTTCGACATTTAGTGTATTTCCGGAGAATGCTAAAACTTGATCTAAAATACTTAACGCATCACGCACTCCACCATCTGCTAGCGCAATGATTGCGCGTACAGCATCTTTATCGTATGTAATGTTTTCCTTTTCTAAAATTTCAACAATTCTTTCTTCGATATCAGCATCACTTACTTTGGTAAAGTCGTATCTTTGACATCTTGAAAGAATGGTTGGAAGAATATTGTGCGGCTCTGTTGTGGCTAATATGAAAATAACATGTGCTGGTGGTTCTTCAATTGTTTTTAGAAGAGCGTTAAAAGCACTTGTTGTCATCATGTGCACTTCGTCGATAATATAAACTTTATATTTGCCTTCAATTGGAAGATAGTTGACTTTGTCAATTAAATCACGAACTTGTTCGACGCCATTATTTGACGCAGCGTCGATTTCGATAACATCTGGATGTGATCCGTTCGTGATTTCGACACAATCGGAACATTTGTTACAGATGTGTCCAATTCCTTCCTGGCAATTAAGAGCCTTAGCAAAAAGCTTAGCCATCGTAGTTTTTCCGGTTCCTCTAGGACCACAGAAAAGATACGCATGAGCTATTTTGTTTGTTGTTAAGGCGTTCTTTAAAGTTTTGACAATGTGTTTTTGCCCTGCAACCTCTTCAAAGGTTTGCGGACGATATGTTCGATAAAGTGCTTTATATGCCATAAATGTTACCGTTTTTGATTATACAAAATTTTAATTATTCATTAAAGAAGAAAAGACGAGATTAATTAAAAATTAAGAACCCTTTTAGCATTTAATAGCAAAAAACACACGAAATAATCGAAAAGACTATGTCTTACTTTAAGAAAAAAGATTGTTGTGATATAATCACCACGCAATGGAAACAAGTATGCTTAAACGTCTCGAGGCAACCAAGGTTCGCCTAGGAGAAGTTGATCAAGAATTATCAAGCGAGAATATTATGAAAGATCTCGCAAAATTTAAAGCACTTTCCAAAGAAAGAGCTAATCTCGAGCCTGTTGTCGAGTGTTATGATCAATATTTAAAATTTGAATCTGATTTAAAAGATGCTGAAGTGATGATGGGTGATTCTGACCCAGAAATCAACGCTTTCGGTCACGAAGAACATAAAAGAATCCTTGAAGAAGAGGATAAATTAATCGAAAAAGTTAAAATCTTGCTCCTTCCAAAAGATCCAAACGATGATAAGAACATCATTGTCGAAATTAGAGGTGCTGCTGGCGGAGATGAAGGTAATATTTTTGCTGGTGATCTTTTTAGAATGTATGTTCGCTATGCTGAACATCAAGGCTGGAAAGTTCAAATGATTGAAGAAAATATTTCTGAAGCTGGTGGATATTCTTTAGTTTCGTTCATGATTAAAGGTGATTCTGTCTACTCCAAACTAAAGTTTGAAAGTGGTGCACATCGTGTTCAACGCGTTCCGAAGACCGAGGCTTCTGGAAGAATTCATACATCGACAGCAACTGTTTTAGTTATGCCAGAGATGGAAGATATAGAAGTCGAAATCAACATGGCCGATGTCCAAGTTGATACCTATCGTTCACAAGGTGCTGGCGGACAAAACGTTAATAAAACAGAGTCTGCTGTTCGTATGACCCATAAGCCAACTGGTGTTGTCGTTTCTTGCCAAACCGAAAAATCTCAAATTCAAAACAGAGAAATTTGTATGCAAATGCTCCGCGCAAAAATTTACGCCAAACTCCAAGAAGAGCAAGAGGAAAAATTTGGTAACGAAAGGCGTTTGAAAGTTGGTACAGGAGAACGTTCTGAAAAAATTAGAACATACAACTATCCACAAAACCGAGTAACCGATCACAGAATTGGTTTTACTGTCCAAAAATTAGACCGTGTAATGGAGGGTGATTTAGAAGAAATTATCGAAGCGCTCATCCATTACGACCAAGAAATGAAAATGCTTGGTGAGCAACAATAAAATGACTCTTTTTGAGGCCTACCAAAAGGGCTTAAAATTATTAAAAAATCCTGAAAAAGAAGAGATTAATCTTCGTATCATTTTGTGTGAAATTAATGGTATTAAATCGATGTCAGATTTTTATTTTCGAAAGGATGAAAATATTAAGGATTTTCAAAAATTTATTGAGGTTTTGCAGGAGTTTTTGAATGGAAAACCATTAGCATACATCTTCGGTAAAACGACATTTTTTGGAGATGAGCTTATTATTACGAAAAATGTTCTTATTCCTCGATTAGAAACTGAAGAAGTTGTTGATTTTGCTATCAAAAAAATTAATGAAAAATTTCTTAACAAAAAAGTTGTCGTTTGTGATGTCTGTACTGGATCTGGTTGTATAGGATGTGAGATTTTTAAACACACAAAAACAAACCGCGTGATTTTCTCCGATATTTCCGAAAGCGCAGTGAAACTTGCATCGAGAAACGCTCAAAAATTTGGGGTACATGGAGAATTCTACGTTTCAAACGGATTAGATTTTCTTGATAAAAACGTTGATGTGGTGATTTCGAATCCTCCTTATATCTTAAATAAATTTGATGTCGATGAATCCGTAATGAAACATGAACCACATATAGCATTATTTGTTGATGAAGAACTCACCATTTATCAAAACATCATTAAAAAGGCTGTTAAATTGGGTGTCCCATTAATTATTTTTGAAATTGGTTACGATCTAAAAACGAAACTCGAACAAATTATCCAAAAACTCGCTCCAAACTATACGACAGACTTTATCAAAGATATAAACGGAAAGTTTAGAATTTGTTCATTAGAGAAAATTTAATAGAATATTGATTATGAAAAAGATTCCTCGTGCTAAATACAAAGATGCTGCTAAAATTCTCCAAAAAGGAGGATTGGTTTCTTTTCCAACAGAAACGGTTTTTGGTTTTGGAGTTGTTTACGATAATGAAGAATCATATAAAAGACTAGTAAAAGTAAAGCGTAGACCACCTGAACAACCGTTTACTCTAATGTGTGCTGATCGTACCGATATTGACGATTACGCATACATTGACGAACGAGCAAGAAAATTGATAAATGCGTTTTTTCCCGGTCAATTCACAATTATTTTAAAAGCAAAAGAGACATTACCAAGTTGGGTTGTTTCAAAAGAAGGAAATGTTGGAATTCGTGTTCCTGATTACCGCGAGATTCAAAATCTAATTCGCGCTGTTGGGAAACCGCTTCTTGTTCCATCGGCAAATAGACATGGCGAACCACCATTGGTAAATTCCGATGACGTTTATAATGTATTTAAAGACGAAGTTGATGCTGTAATCGAGGGTGAATCGATTAGCAATGTTCCGTCGACAATTGTAATAGTTGATAAAGATGTCAAAATAATTCGTGAAGGTTATATTACAAAACAAGATATACTTAAAGTATTGGAGGCAAAGAAATGAAAATTGTCTTAGGTAGTGATCATGCGGGTTTAGAATATAAGCTCGCTATTAAAAAACATTTAGAAGAAAAAGGGTACGTCTGCGAAGATGTGGGAACTCACACAAAAGAATCTTGTGATTATCCAATTTTCGGAAGAGCAGCTGCCGAAAAAGTAGCCAAAAAAGAAGCTGATTTTGGTGTCCTTGTTTGTTCTTCTGGTGAAGGCATTTCTATTGCTGCAAACAAAGTAAAAGGTGTCCGCTGTGGTCTTGCTTATAATGACGATGTTGCTCGTTTAATGAGACAGCACAACGATGCAAATATGATTGCTTTTGGACAATCATTCATGGATTTAAATGATGTGTTAAAGCGTGTTGATATTTTCCTTTCAACAGAACATGAAGGTGGTCGTCACGCCAGACGCGTTTCCGAAATCGAATAAAAAAAGTTTATCTTAAGATAAAAGGACAAGTGTTTGAACACATTTGTCCTTTTTTTACGAATAAAGAATATAGAAGGGTTTTACGGACAATACTGCCTTTCATGAGGAGACAAAAATGGAAAATAAAGAGAATTTTAAATGTCCCAAATGTGGAAATAGCGATGATAGATTTATTGGGATTAAAAACGGAAAACCATATTGCCGGAAATGTATTTCGTTTAGTGGAGAAAGTGCTAATAAACGAAATATTAAAAAAGGCGCGATTACTTTTAGTCTCAAATATAAGCTATCAAAAGATCAACAAGAGATTAGTAAGAAGATTGTCGAAAATTTTAAGAACGGAACCAACACATTAATAAATGCGGTTTGTGGTTCCGGAAAAACCGAATTAGTTTATGGCGTAATCGCCCATGCGTTATCAACCGGAAAGCAAGTAGGTTTTGCTGTTCCAAGAAGAGATGTTGCGCAGGAACTCTATTTAAGAATTAAAGAAGTTTTTTCTTCAAATAAAGTCATTTTAGTTTGCGGTGATCACCACAAAGAACTAGAAGGCGATGTGGTGGTTTTAACAACGCATCAACTTTATCGTTATGAAAAATATTTTGGTCTTTTAATTATGGATGAAATCGATGCATTTCCATACAAAGGAAACGATGTTTTAGATGCTATGTTTCAACGATCTGTGGAGGGCAATTACGTGATGATGTCGGCAACACCATCCGATGAGGTTTTGCAACATTTTTCCAGGCAAAACCACGATATTTTATACCTAAACAAGCGTTACCATGGTCACAAACTTCCTGAGCCAAAGTATATTCAAAAATTCGGAATAAATACGTGGTTTGAATTACTGAAAATACTTAAGCGTTTTATTGATGAAGGAAAACCAGTTTTTATTTTTGTTCCAACGATACAAATTTGTGAATATCTTTGTGAAAAACTTTTAAAGAAAATACCAGATGGGAATTTTGTCCATTCCAAGTGCAGGGACCGAGAACAGAGAATAAAAGATTTCCGAAACGGAAAATATAAATATCTGGTTACAACAGCAGTGTTGGAAAGGGGTGTTACAGTAAAGAATCTACAGGTAATCGTTTATGAAGCAGATCATCAAATTTACGACGAATGCACTTTAGTGCAAATCGCAGGAAGAGTAGGGAGGAAGTATGATGCTCCAGAAGGTGAAGTTATTTTTCTTGGATTTAAGAAAACGCGTGCTATCGTTGGTGCAATCGAACAGATCAAAACAAAAAACAACTCTTTGTAAAATTTGTTTTAACCCTATTGAAGATTCGCTGCATCATATTTTTCACAAGAACACTTCTATCTGCCATCGCTGTTTTGAGCACTTTAATCCAAAATTGGAAACGTTTGGAATCGGTAATATTAAAGCATTGTACATATTTGACTATGATCAAACAATCCAGGAACTTTTATATCAATTTAAAGGATGTGCTGATATTGAATTATCACAGGTGTTTCTCGAATATTTACAAAATTTTCTAAGACTAAAATATCATGGTTTTACATTAATTCCCGCACCATCTAGTCAAGAAGGAAATGATAAAAGAGGATTTAATCACGTTGTTGAGATTTTCTCTAATTTAAAACTTCCAATGTTAAGGTGTGTTCATAAAACCAAGAATATAAAACAGGCTGATTTAACAGCCAAAGAAAGAGAGGGTGTATCAAAAATTTTAACTATCGACAATATTGATTTAAGTAAGAAAAAAGTTTTAATCGTTGATGATGTTTATACAACCGGATCGACAATTCGCTCAATGATTAAGCTGGTCCAAAGCAAAAACCCAAAACAAATCAAGGTTTTAGTAATGTCGAAAACAATGAATCTTGATAACCAAAATAGACCTAATTGATTTGTTAATTATATTAATTGCTTGTCGTACCATTTTAATATGGTAGAATACTAAATTGTCCGGTTAAGGAGATAAATTATGGCTAATTTTATAGAAAAAATCTTCCGCATCGACGCTCGTGTGCTTAAAAAATATGAGAAAGAAGCGGATAAAGTTATTGCATATGAAGAGGAAATGAAGGCTTTAAGCGATGATGAACTTCGAGCAAAGACTCCTTATTTTAAGGAGTTATTAGAAAAAGGAGCTACTCTTGACCAAATCAAATATGAAGCGATGGCAGTTGCTCGAGAAGCAGCTCGCCGAACTTTGGGACAGTTCCCATTTAAGGTTCAAATCATCGGTGCATTAGTTATGCATGATGGTGATGTTGCCGAAATGAAAACCGGTGAAGGTAAAACTTTAACTGCGACAATGGCCATTTATCTTAATGCCTTAGCCGGAAAAGGTGCCTATGTTGTTACAGTTAACGAATACTTGGCTAAACGTGACGCGGATTGGATGGGACAAATTTATCGTTTCTTAGGCTTAACTGTTGGTTGTAACTTAAGAGAACTAACAACCCAAGAAAAACAAGCCGCTCATTTATGTGATATTACATATACAACAAACTCTGAACTTGGTTTCGATTATCTTAGAGACAACATGGCAAAAAACAAAAATCTACGGGTTTTGCGTGGGTTAAATTATGCTGTTGTTGACGAAGCTGACTCAATTTTAATTGATGAATCGCGTACTCCATTAATCATTTCCGGTGGTGCGAAAGCTACTGCATCTCAATACACAGTTGCTGATAGATTTGTTAAAACACTTCGCAAAGATAAAGATTATGAAATCGACATCAAGGAGAAAACTTGCTCTTTGACAGCCGAAGGCAACACAAAAGCAGAAAGAATGTTTGGAATTCGTAACCTTTATGATCCAGAACACCAAGACCTGGTACACAGAATTCACCAAGCATTAAAAGCAAACTATATTATGAGTCGAGATGTTGAATACATGGTCGACTCCGAAAACCAAATTCAACTTATTGACCAGTTCACTGGTCGTATCTTAAAAGGTCGTGAATATTCTGATGGTTTACAACAAGCTATTCAGGCCAAAGAAAATGTTGAAATTAAACAAGAAACAATTACTCTTGCGACGATTACATATCAAAACTTCTTCCGTTTATTTAAGAAAATGTCTGGTATGACTGGTACTGCCAAAACCGAGGAAGAAGAGTTCCAGAAAATTTATAACATGCGTGTTGTTTCAATTCCGACCAACCGCCCTATTCAACGTATAGATGCACCAGATTATATTTATGCGTACAAAGACCAAAAGTTAAAAGCCTTGATTGAAGAAGTTAAAGCTCGACACGAAAAGGGCCAACCAATATTAATTGGTACAGTTTCAGTAGAATCCTCAGAAGAGATTTCAAAACTTCTTGATGAGCAACATTTAAAACACGAAGTATTGAACGCAAAAAATCATGCTCGTGAAGCCGAAATCATTGCAAAAGCTGGTGAAAAAGGCGCAATTACTTTAGCCACAAACATGGCTGGTCGTGGTACCGATATTAAAATTAATGATGAAGTAAAAGCTCTTGGTGGGCTTTGTGTTTTGGGAACTGAACGTCATGAATCACGTCGTATCGATAATCAGCTACGTGGTCGTAGTGGACGTCAAGGCGATCCAGGATTTTCAAGATTTTACGTCTCCTTTGACGATGATCTTTTAAAGAGATTTGCTGCTGAGTCAATTCAAAAAAGAATTGCCACTTTGGGCGAAGGACCACTTGAATCAAGAATTTTTAGTAGTGTTATCACAAATGCTCAAAAACAAATCGAGGGTCAAAATTTTGATATTCGTAAAAACTTATTAGATTATGACGACGTTATTTCGCGTCAACGTAAAGCAATTTACGAAAAGCGTGATCAAATTATGTTTGCCGATAACATTCAGGACATGATTCAAGAATTTTTCACAACTGCTGGATTTGTTTTGGCTCATAAGGCTGTTCCAGCTGATTCTATTGAAGGATTGGTTAGTGGACCAGAGCTAAAGAAGATCCTTGAACCACAATTCTTACCAGAAGGTTCCTTTAAGGAACAAGCATATGATGAAGCTCCTGTTGAGGATGCTGGCCAAGACCTAGGCGATGCTTTATATGACGTCTACTTAATTAGACGTAAACAATGGGGAGACCAAATTGCAGACAACGTTGAACGAGAAATTGCTTTAGTCTCCATTGACCAAGAATGGACCAAACAAATTGATACAATGGCTCGTCTTCGTGAAGGAATTCACTTACGTAGTTACGGCAATACAAATCCACTGCAAGATTACGTTAATGAAGGACAAGCTCTCTTTAGAGAGTGTCTTGAACATATCTCGGTCGATGCTGTATTTAAATTCTTGAATGTTGTTGTTCAAATTAAGAAACCGGCACAAGCCAAACCAACTGATGAAAAGAAAGAAGAAGTCGTAGACGTTGAGTCTAAAGACAAGGTTAAAAAGGAATAATGAAAGAGCTGCAAGAACTAAAGTTAGAATTCGAACGTCTAACCGAAACTGTCTACAGACTCGGTGATTCTCTTTGACCTGGCTTTCTTAAATAAAAAGATTGAAGAACTAGAAGCCATCCAAAACAAGGATGATTTTTGGTCAGACCAGAAAAAAGCTCTTAAAGTAATCGATGAATATAACGATGCCAAATATGAAAGAGACACGTATGTTAACATCGAAAAAAATCATGAAGAACTCAAAAATCTAATTTTTTCATGTTCTGAAAATGATGAGGATTTGCGAAGTTTTATCGAGGAATTGCAGGCGGAATTGAGTAAAACAGTCAAAGATTTTAGAAAGAAATTACTGTTCAAAGGTGAGTTTGATCATCTTAATGTAACTCTTGAAATTCATAGTGGTGCCGGCGGTACAGAAGCTCAAGATTGGGCGGACATGCTCTCGCGAATGTATGTTCGCTGGTGTGAACGCCATCATATGAAATTTCAAGTCGTTGATTGTCAACCAGGTGAAGAAGCTGGAATTAAATCCATGGTCTTATCAATTTCCGGAAAAGATGCTTATGGTTTGCTGAAATCTGAAAAAGGTGTTCACCGATTAGTTCGTATTTCCCCATTCGACGCAAACAAACGTCGTCACACTTCGTTTGCTTCGGTTAACGTTGTTCCAATTTTTGATGATGACGTTGATATCAATATCAACGAGAAAGATATTCGTGTAGACACATACCGAAGTGGTGGTGCTGGCGGACAAAACGTAAACAAGGTTGAAACAGCCGTCCGCATTTCGCATATCCCGACCGGAATTGTCGTGTCTTGCCAAGTAGAAAGATCCCAACTTTCAAACAAAGAAACCGCAATGAGAATGTTGAAATCAAAACTGTATCAACTCCAAATGGAAGAAAAACAAAAACAACTCCAAAACATTGTCGGTGAACAAAAAGATATTGAATGGGGCAGTCAAATTCGTTCTTATGTCTTTTGCCCATATACGATGGTTAAAGATAATCGAACCGACTATTCGACAGCAGATGTTGATGCTGTAATGGATGGTGAATTAGATGACTTTATCTATGCATATCTTGAACTTTTGTCGAGGAATTCCGAGTTAAAATAATGGAAAAAAGAGAATTTAAAATCGTTTCAAACTTCAAACCAACAGGCGATCAACCACAAGCGATTGATCAGCTCGTTGATGGGTTAAGCAAGAAGAAACATCTTCAAGTTCTTTTGGGTGCCACAGGTACCGGAAAAACCTTTACAATCGCTAACGTTATTGAGCGGGTTCAAAAACCAACTCTTGTTTTAGTTCATAATAAAACATTAGCTGCTCAACTATACGCCGAATTTAAAGAACTTTTTCCAAATAATAGAGTGGAATACTTTGTTTCCAACTTCGATTTTTATCAACCAGAAGCCTATCTGCCAAAATCGGATACATACATTGATAAGTCTGCTGTTATGAATGAAGAAATTGAGATGTTGAGAACATCGGCAATTAACTCCATTCTTGAGCGAAACGACACAATCATTGTTGGTTCAGTTGCTTCGATTTATGGATTGACCGATCCTGATGAATATAGACGCCTAGTTTTTGAGATTCGTGTTGGCGAAGAAATTGACCGCAAAGTCTTTCTTAAAAAACTAGTCGATGCTCAATATACAAGGAACATGATGGATCTTAAACCCGGCACTTTTAGAGTGCGTGGTGATGTTATCGAAATTTGTCCTCCACATTTAACAGAAGAAGCATTAAGAATCGATACTTTTGGCGATGAAATTGAAAGAATTAGTAGAATTTCAATGCTAACAGGAGAAGTAAAAGAGTCTTATAAAACATATCCAATCTTTCCAGCATATGACCACGCTTCAACTCACGAACGTATTGCTAGAGCCACCGAATCTATATCCAAAGAACTCGAAGAAAGACTTCAATTTTTTAAGGAGAACGGAAAGCTTTTGGAGGCCGAAAGACTCGAGATGAGAACTAAAATGGATATGGAAAATATGCTCGAATTTGGTATGTGTCCGGGTATTGAAAACTACTCTCGACATATTGACCAAAGACCAGCCGGACAAAGACCGTTCTGCCTAATGGATTACTTCCCAAAAGACTTCCTTTTAGTAATTGATGAATCCCATGTTACATTTCCTCAAGTTCGTGGAATGTATAATGGCGATCGTTCTAGAAAAGAGACTCTTGTTGAATATGGTTTTAGATTACCAAGCGCTCTTGATAATAGACCTTTAAATTTTGAAGAATTTACAGCATTGATGCCACAAACAATCTGCACTTCCGCAACTCCAGGAGACTATGAACTTGGCGAAGCAAATAATGAAGTAGTTGAACAAATTATTCGTCCAACAGGATTACTCGATCCTGCCGTCGAAGTAAGAAAAACTCTTGGTCAGATTGATGATTTAATTTACGAAATTAAACAACGCATTGCCAAAAATGAAAGAGTGATGATTGTTACCTTAACCATTAGAATGGCTGAGGATTTGACGGAGTTTTTGAAGGAAAGAGGCATTAAAGTTGCTTATTTGCACAACGAAACAAAAACTCTTGAGAGAACCGAAATTATTTATCAACTTAGAAAAGGCAAATATGATGTTTTAGTTGGCATTAATCTCCTCCGTGAAGGTTTAGACATTCCTGAAGTTTCCTTAATTTCGATTTTAGACGCCGACAAAGAAGGTTTCCTAAGATCAGCTCGTTCATTAATTCAGATTATTGGACGTGCAGCTAGAAATAAAAACGGACGTGTTATCATGTACGCCGATACTATAACCGACTCGATGAAGGTTGCTATTGATGAAACAAACCGTCGACGAAGCATTCAACAAAGATACAACGATGAAAATGGTATTGTTCCAGAAACAATCATAAAAGAAATTCGTGCGCCAATTAAAAACATCGAAACCGAAACCGAACGAATTGATAAAAAGAAAGGTCATTTCACAAAGAGTGAAATTGCTCGTGAAATTAAACGACTTGAAGCCGATATGCGTGCTGCTGCCAAAGCCTATGAATTTGAAAAGGCGGCTGAATTACGCGACATCATTTTCGAATTAAAAGCTGAAATTAATGAATAAAGCGTTTGCTTTATAAATAACATTGTGAGAGAATATTAACACTTGAAAGGAAAAACAGTATGAGATGGTATGACATTATATTCCTAGTTATCGCCCTAATCATCATTGTTTTATCTTTGCTTCAAGGTGGTAAATCAGAAGGTGCTTCCGGTGCTATTACTGGAGGCGGAATGAACATCTTCGTGAAACAAAAAGAACGTGGTTCTGAAAAAGTCATCACAATTCTAACATTCTCGTTCGTTGTGGTGTTTATGTTCTTGGCCCTCTTGATTAGCGTGCTTAATGCGTAATTAAAAAAAGTAAAAAGCCCAGGCAAATCTGGGCTTTTTTTGTTGCAATTCCTAATTTTTCTTTTGTTTTGCTTCACGCTTTTTCGAGCGTTCTTCGGCAATTTTTTCATCGATTATTTGAGATTCTTTGGTTTCTTTTTTCTTGCGAAGAAAGACATTGATAACAACACCAACTGCAATGATAACAAAGAGGATTCCGATCGAAATTAATAAGATTGAGATTGTGTTTGTTCCATCGGCTCTTGATAAATCATACGGATAATAGATTAAGGCAACGATACCTAGTCCAATTACGATTGCTGATAAAAGATAAGATGCAACGAGCGCCCACTTGTTTTCACTTGTGCGCACGTTCGCTACAATTGTTTCTATAAAGAAGACCACACCGACAACCACTAAACCAATAGCGATAAGAAGCGTGAAGTATGAAACAACAATTTCTGGTCGAATTAAAACAAAGATACCAAACGTTACTTCACTAATTCCACGATATAAATCTAACTTAGATACGTTCAAAGAACGTGTTAGAACAAATAAGCTTAATCGAAGCAGGCCATCGATAAGAATTAAAACACCAGTAATATAGCCAATAACATTCCAAGCTTTGGTGTTTTTTGCATAAACGATCGTAAGCACTCCAAGTGTTGCTAAAAGAAGTGCTTCGATACAAATCCAAATTGTATTTAGTAAAGATGTTTTCTTCATTTTGTTATCTCCCATCCAAATTATATCTATTTATTTTATAAAAAGTCTATTTTTTCACACATTTTGTGATAGAATACCACAGCGAGGTAAAACCGATGAAGAAAACTGTATTAAAAAAGTATGCTGAATTAATTGTTAAAGTAGGGGCCAATGTTCATAAAGGACAAGACGTTCAAATCTATGCTAATGTTGAACAAGAAGACCTGGTTAATTATGTTGTTCAATATTGCTATAAACAAGGTGCCAATTATGTCACTGTTAACTGGATGTCTGACAAAGTCAATAACACCCAATATAAGAAGGCTTCAGTCAAAGCTCTTTCAACCATCCCTGAATGGAGAATCGAAAAAGAAAAATACATAAATAAAACACTTCCTGTTGCTATCTTCATCGAATCAAGTTCCCCAGATGCTATGAAGGGCGTTAACCAAGCAAAGCTTGCTAAAATCAACAAAGCGGTTTACCCAGTTTTAAAGCCATTCCGTGATGAGCGTGAAAACAAATACCAGTGGGTTATTGTTGGAGCCGCATCTAAAGAATGGGCCAAGAAAGTTTTCCCTGAACTATCTCCAAAGAAAGCTGTTGAAAGACTATGGGAAAAGATTCTTGAAACTGCTCGATGCACAGAAGATCCAATTAAG
This sequence comes from uncultured Caryophanales bacterium, assembly GCA_946414655.1. Lineage (GTDB taxonomy): Bacteria > Bacillota_I > Bacilli_A > RFN20 > CAG-826 > Fiminaster. Next base: position 274,916 of record CAMKPL010000001.1, read on the forward strand.
GTGTGGGCCGAACACAACGCTGATCTAGAAAAAAGATCAAGCTATCTATCTTCTTTAGATTTAGATTATCTTCATTACGAGAGTTCCAACGGCACCAACTTTAAGGTTTGGCTTATGCCAAATGTTCAATGGGCTGCTGGAGAAGAACACACCAAAGGAACCCATCGCTCATTCAATCCAAATCTTCCAACCGAAGAATGTTTTACTTCTCCTTGGAAAGGAAAAGCTGAAGGAAAAGTCGTTTCTACTAAACCACTTTCCTATAGTGGAGAATTAATTGAAGATTTTGAAATCACATTTAAAAACGGAAAAGTCATTAAAGTGAAAGCTAAGAAGGGTCAAGAACTTCTTGAACACATGATTGCTCAAGACGAAGGTGCCTCCATGCTTGGCGAAGTCGCTTTAGTTCCATACGATTCACCAATCAACAATACAGGAATCCTTTTCTATAACACATTGTTTGATGAGAATGCCGCATGTCACTTAGCTCTTGGACACGCATTTACACATTTGTTAAAAGATTACGAAAAGTATTCATATAAGGAACTTGTTGAATATGGATTCAACGATTCTAGCATTCACGTTGATTTCATGATTGGAAGCAAAGATTTAAACATCACAGGCTATACTCGTGATGGTAAAAAAGTTGCCATCTTCCGCAACGGAAATTGGGCATTCTAGTTAAAATGAAAATATTAAAAATCCGCGGCAATTCGCGGATTTTTTCTTACAAAACGTCACTATTTTCAATTTTTACAATATCGCGGAATTTTAGTTTTCCTTGTGGCAATATTAATATCTGATTCTCGATATCAATACGTTTGATTTTTGTTTTGATTAGATAGGTATAACCATCGGAGTAATAGGTAATTCCAACTACTTCACCTTGATAATTTTGAAGAACCCGATTAATTTCTTCCATCCGGTCTTCGGTTAATGTTGGACGAGCTTTTTTGTTCTTCTCATATCGCATCTGGTTTAAAAATTCACTCTGTTCAACTAGAGATCGATATGGGGCCCATTTCATCATTCCACGATCACTCATCGTCTATGTCCGCCTATCTGTTTATGTCGTTCTTTAATTGTACTCTCTTCAAGCAAAGATGAAGCGCGTAAAACGATATCTTTTCCATATTTTAATTTTAGTGTATCCGTGACCGCTTGGAGGTTATTTCTGGCGATCGTGTCTCGCGGTTCTTCAAACAAGGAGAGTTGTAAACTCTGCTCATCACTTAAATGAGAAAAATTAATTGAAATACGTCGTACCTTATGATTTCCAATATTTTTTCGGTAAATACGATAGACATCTTCAAGAATTTGTTCTGAATCATCTGTTGGAAAATCAAGTTTACATTGGTGCGAAAATCCTCCGCCTTCAGTAACAGTATATAAAACTGTTAAACTAATACAACTTGTTTTCTGTTTTTGTGCGCGTAAACGAATGCATAGTTCATCATTCATTTCCTTGATGATGAGTTCTGCTTCTTTTGGACTATAGTCTCTCATTAAAACTTGCCCAATAGATAAAGATGTTTCTCTTGGAATGTATTTTTCGCGTAAATCGGTGTTATCAATTCCATTTGCGTGTTCCCAAAGTTGTTCACCGATCACCCCAAAATGAGCTCTCATAAAATCCTTATCTGTATTCGCAAGTTGACCAACTGTAGTAATACCAAGATTGTTTAGTTTTCTCTCATAACCTACGTTAATCCCCCACATTTTAGATAATGGGGTAATTTTCCAGAGCTTATTTTGAATGTCTTTTTTTGTCCAAACCGAAATATATGGAGGTTTATTCTTTGCATCGCAATCTAATGCGATTTTTGCAAGAAGCATATTGAATGAAACTCCTGCAGTGGTAATTAATCCGGTTTTGTCAAAAATTGCATTTTGAATTTTTTGTGTCAGTTGTTTTGGACTACAATCATACATTTTTAAATATGGTCCAAGATTGACAAAAAATTCATCAATAGAATAGACATGAATGTCATCTTCCCCTACAAAATCTAGTGCAACTGAAAGAATTTCTGCTGATCTTTCAATGTATTTTTGCATTCGTGGCATTGCCAAAATTAGGTTTGGTACATCTTTGAGGTCTCTTCGACGACAAACAGATGGATAACCCAGTGTTTTGAGATATGGTGAAACCGAAAGAACAATTGTGCCATCTCCACGAGTTGGATCACAAACTGCTAAAGGGGTTGTAAAAGGATTTAGCCCCCTGTCGTGGCATTCAACAGAGGCATAAAAAGCCTTCATATCAATGACAGCAATACTTCTTTCCATTAATTAATATTTTATATTAAGTTGTGTGGTAAAACGAGATGAAAAAATTGTTTTTTTCTTCATAATAAAAATTTATAATTTTCATTAGGTATAAAGCTATGGCTGAAACAAGAAATCGACATTCTGTTTTTTATGTAATCGCGGTGATGGCGTCTCTTGCCGTATTCGTTTTTGTCGGAATGGGTATTTTTCTTCCGTTAGTTAAAATTAATGGCGGAGAATCTATCAACGTTTATGGTGTCGTTTCAGAAATAATCGATTTCTTTAAAAATATCAAAGATGCAACTATTGATCGAGTCGTTGCGATCGTTTCACTTGTTAGAAGCGTTGTTGTTATCTCATTGGCGTTAACTTTAGTAGTTCGAGTCATTATTTGTTTCTTTAAATTCCTTGGTAAAAACCTAAAAAATCTCTTCACTGCAAACGATTATTATGGTGAAGATATGATTTCAATTTGTATTCAAGTCGCCATTTTCTCAATGATGATGTATGCGTATTATCCGAGCTGGCATTATGACATTGGTTTGGCATTCATGAATATTGCGGCACTTGTCGGAATTCTAATTGTCTCATTATTAAGAATTATTGAAGGTCTTAAGAGCGATCATCCGGGGAAAGGTGCTCTACACGCCTTATTTATGCTAGGAGCAGCTGTGGCGATTTTTGTAACAATTTCTGTTGCAATGCATTCACCCGTTGTGAATGTGAGTGGTGGTCCACGTGTCGCAATGGTTAACGAGTTCACCAACTACATTTCGAGAGTGGTTACGAATTTCTCTAAGGAAGTTATCCTTGCGTTAGTGTTACAGGTTGTTGCTATTTTCCTCTTTTTCAACTCATTTAAACTAATGGGAAATGCTGTTCAATATGGTCTTGGATGTGTTAAAAAATCACGTCGAGTAAAGAAGCAACATAAGCAAAAAGAGTATCATTTCCGCACTATTTTTAATACTTTGCTTGGTTTAGCATTCTTTGCTGGCGCAATTGTTTTAGTGATCACCAAATCTCAAGAAGCGTATGGAGTAAATTATACAATTGGCCGCACTGGTATTGTCGGTATCGTTTTGTTAGTTGTTTCTATTTTATTTGTTACTATTGCTTGGTTTATTAAACCAACAGTAAACACCTATGAAAAAGCGGAGATGAAGCAAGAAATTGCTGAACAAAAAGAAGAGGAAGATCTCCAGAAAAGAATTCAAGAAATCAAACAAGAAACAAAAAAATAAATTTTTGTCATTATATGTCAAAAATTAATATATAATTTATGTGAGGTGATTTTATGTCTGATACAGTTGTCATTATTCTTATTGTCTTAGTCGCAATCCTTATTGTCGGAGTTGCTGTTGTTTTATTTCTTCAATTAAAAGGAAAAAAAGGAGTCTCTTCTGAACAAACAGGAGATCTTAAAGCACGCCTAGAATTGATGGATAAACAAACCGAAAAAACAATTCAATTAGAAATGCAAAAAGGCATGAAATTAATTGGTGATGAATTTGGTAAAAATTCCGAAAAGAACCTGCAAAACCTCAACCATTTCCAAGCAGAAATCTCAGATTATCTACAAAAACGTATTGATACATTAAACAAACAAATGGATGAAAAAATTACTCAACTCGATAAGAAAGTTGACGATAAATTGAAAGAAGGTTTTAAAGGAACTAGCGAAACCATGGCTCAAGTCCGTGAACGTCTTCAAGCAATCGATGACGCCCAGAAGCAAATGGAAGGACTTGGCAAGGAAGTCATCTCTTTAAAATCCGTTCTTGAAGGAAACCAATCTCGTGGCCAATATGGTGAATATCAACTGAAGATGGTTTTACATAACGTTTTTGGCGACACTGCCGGTTGTTATGAAGAACAATACACAATGAAACGTGTTAAGGATGGCGATGATGTTAGAGCCGATGCGGTGGTTTTCATGCCAGAGCCAAACAAAATGATTTGTATCGACTCAAAATTCCCATTCCAAGATTATGCTCGTCTATTTGATGCCGAATCCGAAGAAGAAAAAGAAACATTAAAACGTGATTTTGCTGCTGCAGTGAAGAAACATATCACTGCGATCAAAGATAAATATATTGTTGAAGGAAAAACTGCTCCTGAGGCATTGATGTTTATTCCTAACGATGGAGTTTTTGCTTTTATTCATCACGAACTTCAAGATGTTGTTGAGAACGCTCGCGAAAGAAAAGTTATCTTAACTTCACCAAGTACACTTCCAGCAATTTTAGTAACAATCAATATGGTCCGTATTGAGGTTGAAAGAGCGAAAAATGCCCAGGAAATCTCAAAGAATTTAGCAAAACTTGGTAAAGACTTTGCTATTTTTGCTCGTGACTGGGAAACATTCTCTAACCGTCTTGAGCTTACGACAAAAGCTCGTGAACAGCTTGATACTAGGGTTTCTCGAATCACCTCCAAATTTGAAGGCATCAAAGCTAACGATCCAAGCGAAATTGAAACCGATTTAGAACAAATCGATATTGAATAAACTAAGATTGATATTATAATAATTTCGCTCTGGGTCTGTAGCTCACCTGGGAGAGCGCATCGTTCGCAACGATGAGGTAGCCGGTTCGAGGCCGGTCAGATCCACCAATCTTTTGAAATTACCCCCATTTATTGGACCTAAATGGTACACTAAATTGGGGGTTTTTCTATGAAATATAACATGGACCAAAAGCTGAAAATGGTGCACGAGTATTTAGATGATAAAGTGTCCACATTAAAGCTTTCAAAAAAGTATGGTTATGATCTTTCAAAGATCAAATACATGATCAAATTATATGAGATGCACGGTGAGGCACCTTTTGATGAAAGACAAGCATCACGTGTTTACACAAGAGAACAAAAATTAATAGCAATTAAAGAAGTACTTTCTAAAGAAAAATCCACTAGACAGGTAGCTTTAGAGCTCGCGATTCCAAATCCTCACACTGTGCAAGATTGGGTTAAAAAGTTCAAAGAAAAAGGTGAAGAAGGCGTTCAATCAACCACAGGAAGAAAGCAATACCTTCTACACGAAGACAGGCAAAGATATTTAGCAAACAAGGAAATGAATGAAAGGCTCAAAGCGCTAGAACTTGAGAACGATTATTTAAAAAAATCCTTGGCCCTTATTTCAAAGAAGAACAAACAATCAAAGAAAAAATAAAGATTGTTAATGAACTTAAGGGCAAATATCAATTAAATGTTCTTCTAAAATTTGCACAATTATCTAAATCAACATATTTTGATAATATCAAAAACAATTATAAACGCGCCCATAAAGACGATGAGCTTATTTCATTAATCACAAAAATCTTTAATAGAAATCTGAAGAAATATGGAAGTCCGCGTATTACGATTGAACTTCACAATATGGGTATAAAAATAAATGAAAAGAAAGTCGCGAGAATCATGAGAGAAAATCACATTTCTGCGCAGCCCAAAAGAAGGAAATATTGTTCTTATAAAGGAGAAGTTGGGTTGATAGCGCCTCGTTTAGTCAATCGAGGAGCGTTTGACTGTGGACTTCCTGGAAGAATATTCGGAACTGATGTTACACAATTCAGAATAGGAGAAGATAAATTATATTTATCTCCAATTATAGATTTTCATACTAGGGAGATTGTTGCATATGATGTTTCTGAACACCCAAACATGCTTCAAATAAAAAGAATGATGTTTATGTTTGAAGATAGATATGGTGATGATTTAAATGGCGCAATCTTACACTCGGATCAAGGTTGGCAGTATCAACAAAAATGGTTCCAGGATTTCCTTATTACTCATAATATGAAACAGTCTATGTCTAGAAAGGGTACATGCTTAGATAACTCGCCAACAGAAAATTTCTTTGGAAGGTTGAAGGAAGAAATGTTTTATGGGCAAGAGTGGAGATATGAATCGATTCAGGACTTAAAATTAGCCATAAAACGTTACATTTCTTATTACAATAACCAACGAATTGTAACTCTATTAAGAACTAGTCCCGCTCAATATATTGCGAGATTACGGGAAGATCATTTATAATAAGGTGCCGTTTCGTAAAGGCAAGTCCAACGAAATGGGGGAACTACACTTTAATGATTAGGCCTCTAAGGAGGTCTTTTTTTCTTGTGACACTTTTGTGGCACAAGATATGATACATTACTAGCGTTAGCGAGGTGACTTGCATGAAAAAAATCTTTAAACCGCTATTCGCATTATGCGGCGTGATGCTCTTAACACCAAGCCTAGTTGCTTGTAATAACGAACCAAAAAGTTATCAAGTTTTGTTCAAAAACTACGATAATTCAATTTTGTATCAAACAAGTGTTAAAGAAGGGGAAAGCGCAGTTTATGTTGGAGACGATCCAACAAGACAAGCGGACGATCATTATCAATATGTTTTCTCTGGCTGGGATAAACCTTTAACCAACATTACTCAAGACACAACATTTGTTGCTCAATATGAGAAAACAAATGATTATGTGGTGCGTTTTTATACCTACGATGGTACAAACTTAACTTTGTTACAAAGAAGTTTTGTTAAAAACGGTGATAGTGTTACTTATAGTGGAGAAACTCCAACTAAAAAAGCTGATTTCGACTATTACTATACATTCAAAGAATGGGATAAATCATTCGTCAAAATTACATCAAATCTTGATGTTTTTGCGACATATGATGCCACATCTAACGTCAAAGACTTTAATCCAAATTATGATTTTTGGATTTATAAGTTTGCTGATGAACTTGATGTATCAAACTGTAGCTTTAAAGGAGCTAGAGACGGATTAACTGTCGAATTAGTTAAACCTGTCATCGTTGATGGAAAAGAAGTTACTTCCCATCATGTTAACTTTACCGAAATGGAAATCGATTTATCTAATGTTAAAAAGGACAAAGTCGGTGAATATGAAACAACGATTACTTATCGAGGAATTTCAAAAAAGGAAGTTATTGATGTTATTCCAGATGAAAATAAGTTAGCTGATGAAGAAGTTCAATACATGTCCGCCGGCGGCCATACTGCTGAACCAGGTCCAGACTGGCTTAGGGCAGACAAAATTTATTTCTATAAATATCGTGATGGAGAAGGAGACGATGAAATATTCGCCCAATTCGACACTATGTCTGAGTTATATCAATATAAACGATTCACGAAGGATGACCACGATTATATTAATTTCTACCGTGTTCGTAATGGGGTGTATGAAGATCTACGATATAAACTTCGACTCACTGGTGGAGGCCATTATGAATATGTTGCTGAATATGATTTCCCTGAATATGACTCAGAAGTCGATCGAATTCCAATTGTGAATGACGAATGCGAACGTGAATTGATTATTTTTGAAAAGCTAACTGACGAATCAACCGGTTATGGTCAAATTGAAAATGATGGTGATAAGTTAGCTGTCAAATATGAATATGACGATGAGAATAAAACTCTTAGAGTTTGTCATCTTGACTACCCAAGACCGCTTACTTATAACGAAAGCGATCATAAGTTCCATCTATAAATATAAAATCTTATTCAAAAGGAGAAAGAATTATGAAAAAGAAATTACTGAAATATATTGTTCTTCCGGTCTTACTAGTCCCTTTATTTGGAGGGTGTAATAACCAGGAATATGCAGTTGTTTTTAAAAACTATGATGATTCGATCCTTTTTGAAACAAAGGTTAAAGCCGGACATGATGCTGTCTATGAAGGAGATGAACCTTCTAGAGACCCAGACCTCGAATATTCCTATATTTTTAAAGGTTGGGATCAGTCATTAACCAAAATTACTAAAGATACAACCTTTGTTGCTCAATATGAAAGAACCAATGATTATGCTGTTCGATTCTACGATTATGAAGGCGGCAAAATCATTCATACCAGCTATGTAAAAAGCGGACAAGATGCTAGTTATGAAGGAAAAACACCTGCAAAACCGGCAGATTTTGATTATTACTACACATTTAAAGAATGGGATAAACCATTCACAAATGTCACTTCTCACCTCGATGTTTATGGCACTTATGACCAGGCGTCAAACGCAAAAGATTTTGATCCTACCTTCGAATATTGGATTCTTAAAAATAGTGATCTAAATGCGCTCGATTGGTCAAATACTAGTTTCTACAATGGTGCTCAAATTCCGACAGGAGCAGGTGTTGAAGTAGAACTTGTCAAACCAGTTGTTGTCAATGGAGAAGAAGTTACAAGTCATCACGTCAAATTTATTGATATGGAAATCGACTTTTCTCATGTTGACACTTCTACAATTGGAGAATATGAAACAACAATTAGCTATCGAGGAATCGAGAAAAAAGAAGTTATTGATGTTATTCCAGACAGTGAAAAATTTGGAGAACCATTTAGAACATATTGGCCTGGTGAATTGGGACCAGACTGGACTGTGAATGCTTACACTGAATTTTTCCGAGATGAAGACAATGATGAATATGTGACTTTTAACCAAAGATATTCTCGAGCCTATAAATTCCAATATTTTGATAAGGATGGCAAAAGCTATTTTAGATTTTATCGCCAATATGATGGCGTACTTACCGATATGGTTTATCGCTTAAAAGTTAGCGGAGGCGATTACTATTTTACGGCTTACGATTTCCCTGGACATGTCGGTGATATGAATTATTTGACAATTGTTAAAGACGGAGTTGAACACGATGTTGGTCTTTTTCAAACCCCGGAAGAAGTTCCAAGTGGTTATTTGCTTTACACAACAACATACTACACTTCTAGCTATGCTAACGCTATTAAGTATGAATACGATATTGACCATAAAGCGTTGACAATTTGTCATGAGGATTTCCGTGATCCATTTACATATAACGAAGAAGACGGAAAATACTACGATAAGCTTCCAAATGAATAATTTATATTGACTAATTAATATACAAGACGGATCTTTATAATTTACCAGTCTTGTATTATTTATGACCATTATATGGTAGAATTGAATAAACACAGTAAAAGGAACCAAACTATGAAATTTGACTTACTTATTAAAAACGGCCAAACAATTTTGCCGAACAAATCAGGAAAGTTTGACGTTGCTGTTAAAGACGGCAAAATCGCTTTAGTAGGCAAAAAGTTAGATGTCGAAGCCGAAGAAGTCATCGACGCGACCGGAAAGATTGTCGTTCCAGGTGCAGTCGATGTTCACACGCACTTAGCAATGCCATTTGGTGGAACAATCTCTGCTGATGATTATTACACCGGTACAAGAGCCGCTGTCTGTGGTGGAACAACAACAATTATTGATTATCCTTGCCAAAGAAAAGGCAATTCCATTGCTGACACAGTTAAACCAAGAATGGAAATGTGCGAAAAGGATGCTTGTTGTGACTACTCTTTCCATGTTGCGATTACAAACTTTAACGATGGGAAAATCTTAGAAGAACTTGATGAGGCTTGTAAAAACGGTATCACTTCTTTCAAAGGTTACATGGTTTACAAGAAAGAAGGCATGATGGTCGATGATGGCATGATCTACCAACTCCTTTTAAGATGTAAGGAAGTTGGCGCTATGCTTAATTTACACGCCGAAAACCCAGATATCATTGATGTCTTAACCGAAAAATTCCTAAAGGAAGGTAAGACTAGTCCATGGTATCACTATGCTTCTCGTCCAGAATTTGTGACTGCGGAAGCAGACAAACGAGCAATTCACTGGGCAACCCACTTAGATGCTCCAGTCTACATTGTTCATATGTCTGATAAAGAAGGTCTTGAAGCTGTTATTGAAGCGAAAAAACGTGGCTTTGATGTTCGTGTTGAAACATGCCCACACTACTTAGAATTCACTAATGAAGTTTTCAAAAGAGAAAACGGAATTAACTTTGTTTGCTCTCCACCAATGAAAGGCAAAGATTCTCAAGATGCCTTATGGAAAGCATTAAACAAAGGTTACATTGATACAGTTGCTACTGACCACTGTCCATTCCAACAAGCAGAAAAACTCTGGGGTAAAGATGACTTTACTAAAATTCCAAACGGATGTGCCGGTATTGAAAATATGTATCCATACATGCTTTGCAAAGCAAACGAAGGTAAAACTGATTATGAAACAGTTGTCCGCGTTTGTTCATATAACCCAGCCAAAATCTTTGGTTGTAAAGACAAGGGAAGTCTTGAAGTTGGTAAAGATGCTGACATTGTCATCTTTGATCCAAAGAAAGAATTCATTGTCTCTGTCAAGAATATGCACTCGAATTATGACCACACCATTTGGGAAGGATTTAAGTGCAATGGTTATGTTGAAGCCACTTATCTAAGAGGTAAACTCGTCTTCAAAGACGGAGAATTCGTCGGTGAACGTGGCTATGGTAAATTTATTAAACGTGAAAGGTATTTAGGTAAATAAAATGGCTTATTTCTGTGATTTAAAACGTATGGAGAATAAAATCAAAACATTCTCCAAATTTGGTGACGCTGGTCACGGTGGAATTACTCGTTACGCCTTAAGTAAAGAAGACGAAATGGCTCGTGACGAATTCGTTAAAAGAATGACCGCCATCGGTGCCAAAATCGAAGTTGATGACTTAGCAAACATGTACGCAACCATTGAAGGAAGCGATCCAAAAGCCAAACGTATTGTCATGGGCTCACATTGTGACTCTGTGAAAAACGGTGGTAATTATGATGGTATTTTGGGTGTTATGTCGGCGATGGAAGTCTTAGAAACAGTTGTTGAAAAGAAGATTCCGCACAAGCATCCACTTACGGCGATGATTTGGACCAATGAAGAAGGTTCACTTTATCCACCTGCAATTATGACTTCTGGTATGGTTGTTTATGATTATCTTCCAGACAACATCAAACCAAGTGTTGAATATAACAAAATGATGGCTTCAGTAAACGTCTTAGATGGAAAGACCACTTATAAAGAAGCACTCTCTAAATTTAAATATGTTGGCCCAAAATCAAATAGATTATCTCGGGATAAATATGTTTGTAATTTTGAAACCCACATCGAACAAGGTCCAATCCTTGAAGATGCTGGAAATGAAATTGGTGTTGTCGACTGTGTTTTAGGTATGTTTAACTATCGTCTTGAATTCCATGGACAAACAACACACGCCGGAACATTCCCAATGAATAAACGTCGTGATGCTTTATATGCGGCAAGTTTAGCGTTAATCGAACTTCATAAAAAAGTTGATGAACTTGGACATCCAGAGCTCGTTTATACAACTGGCGAAATTGTCTGTCACCCAGATGTTCATACATGTGTTCCAGACTATGTTAATTTCTCACTCGATGTGAGACATGAAGATCCAAAAGTCCTGGCAAAAGTCCTCTCAATTGTAAAATCCTTTGATGGAAAAGAATTTGCAAAATGCACATGTAAAGTCGTTCCAATGTGGAACCGCGATACAGTTTACTGGGATAAGAATCTTGTAAAATTTGTTAAAGAATCATGCGAAGAATTAGGCGTCAAACACCAATACATCCATAGCGGTGCTGGACACGACGCTCAATTCGTTTCCTATATGCTTCCAACCACAATGGTTTTCGTTCAATCCAAAAAAGGATTATCTCATTGTGAAGAAGAATATTCTGATCCAAAACACTGTATGCTTGGCGCTAGCGTCATGCTTAACGCTGTCTTGAAGGCTGATAAATATTATGAATAAGCCGCAACAACAGCAACAATTCAAAAAGAAACTCAACCCAATGGATGTCTGGGCGATTGCTTTTGGATGTATCATTGGTTGGGGAGCTTTTATTAATCCAGGTGAAAAATTCTTACCAAATTCTGGTGTTTTAGGTACCGCCATTGCTATTGCAATCGGTGCTCTCATCATGATCGTTATCTCAGTAAGTTATGCCTACATGATTCGAAAACACCCAAAAGCTGGTGGCGAATTTATTTTCGCTAAACAATGCTTTGGAAGAATTCCAGCCTACATTTGCGGGTGGTTTTTAATCGCTGCCTATCTTTCTAATGTTCCTTTAAATTCAACTGCACTTGGTTTAGTTGTTGATGGATTAGCTCCAGGAGCACTTCATTTTGGCTTTTCCTATACGATCGCTGATAAAACAATTTATCTAGGTGAAATTCTATTAGCGTGCGGAGTACTAATTATCTTCGCAGTAATTAATATGCTTGGAACAAAGAAAGCCGGTGTTGTTCAAACAATTCTTGCGGTTTTATTGGGAACAACTGTTATTATTCTTGTAATTGCAACAATCGCCTCTCCAGTAACAAATTGGGATAACATCGGACCGCTTTGGGGTTATGTTAAATTGCCAAGTGGTGATTTAGAAGCTAAGTATGGCGCAACTGGAATTATGTCCGCAATTCTAGCGACACTAGCGATTGCCCCATGGGCATTTGTTGGTTTTGAAACTATTCCACAAGCTGCGGAAGAATTTAAATTCAGTTTTAAAAAAGTTATTTTCATCATGATTATCGCAATCCTATTTGGAACGTTTGTCTATATTGGAAATAACACAATTACCGCCTTAGTTATTGAAAACTGGCCAGAATATATTGCTGGCGGTGGTAAGTGGCCACTTTTATATGCTGCTCAAAAGATTCTTGGAGAAACAGCTGGAAGTATTATTCTTGGAACCGCAGTATTAAGTGCTATCCTTTCAGGAATTATGGGATTTTATATGGCTTCTTCTCGCCTTATCTTCTCAATGGGAAGAGAAGGATACCTTCCAAAAATCTTTGGTACAGTTGATAAGAAACATAGTGTCCCTCAAGTAGCAATTCTCTTCTGTTTAATCTTTTCTCTAGTCGGACCATTCTTAGGAAGAAACGCTTTGTCATGGTTTGTTGATATGGCATCAATTGGAACTTCGATTGGTTTTGGGTTTACATGTCTTGCTGCTTTCTTAACAATGAGAAAAGACAAAGATGGAAACCTATTTACCAAAATCTTAACCATCTTAGGCTTCGCGTTTGGTTGCTTGTTTGTTGTAATTCAGCTTGTTCCAATTGGAAACCTAGGAGTGAACTTCTCCATTCCTTCCTACATCATTCTCGGTGTTTGGGTCGTTCTAGGAGTGGCGTTCTACTTCATTCAAAAGTTTGCTAATAAAAAGCAAGTTGAGCAGATTGTTGAAGAAGAACCAAAAGAAGAAAAATAATTATGTTTTGCAAGAAATAGCCGTGAATTGCGGCTATTTTTTGTTACTTGAATACCTTCAAGATATTAAATAAACTTGTATCAGCATTTTTGGTTATTTATTATTAATAAAGAAAAATTGATTGGAGTAGTTATGGAAGAACTTAGTCCTAAGAAGAATATTTATTATTTCATCGGCTTAGCAAGTGGAATTCTTGCTGCTATTCTTTGTGTTGTTTCACTTGGCTTATCCGTGGTAAATAACTATGTTGCAATTTATATCTTATTCCTCGCTTTATGCTTTTTAGGAATTAACCGTATTGGACTTCATTTAAGTAACTTTAAGAAGAATATTTTCATCCATCTTTTTGCGACAGGAATTATTTTTGTCTTAGCTATTTTGATCAGTTTAACAAAGTACAGCATTTATTTCTTAATTACAGCGATGTTTTTATTCTCGTGCTTAGTTATTATTGATCGACTCTTGAAAATTAAAGAAGATCATTCAACACAATCAATTATCTTCAACACTTTGTGTTGTGTTTTTATGTTCCTTTATTCATTTGTTTTCTTCTTCCCGGTTATTTTTGAAAAACACGCAACATCGGTTAGTAATTCAAACTTCATTGTTATGTGTTTCGCAATCGCAATTCTTGTTTCAAGTGGAAAGAATCTATTGTTCCCATATCACAAAACGTTAAAACTCCATTTAATTGGGAACGTCATTAAAAAGACAATGGTGTATGAAATCATCTTGTCTTTGTTAATTTTAATTATTCTTTGTTCCTTATATTTCACTATCGTTGAACCAGGGGTGACAAGCTACGTTGATGCACTTTGGTATTCATTCGCTGTTATTACAACAATTGGTTTTGGTGATGTTTACGTTACAACAACATTCGGCCGTATTTTGTCGGTGATTTTGGGTATTAGTGGAATTGTCGTTGTTGCTTTATTTACATCTGTTATCGTTAATCTATATAACGAACTTAATAAGCGCCGTGAAGATAAAAAGACTCAGGAATTGCAAAAGAAAATTGATGAAATTGAAAAAGTTCAAGAAGAAATAAAAGCATCTGAAGAACGTCATCAAGAACAAGAAAAATAAGCATAATAACTATAAAAGAGTTGGTAATTTCCAGCTCTTTTTTGTTTAAATACAAATTTAAGCAAAGAAATTATTTTGATTTGGACTTTAATAATATTAAAAAGAAAGTAAAATAATTGAGGTATGAAAAATAGACACATTCAAGCGTTTATATCATCATCACTCTCAATCGTTCCGATGATTGCGATTATTTTGATATTACATTTCACAAATATTGCGTCTATTTCCATGGCTGATAACACCCACATTTGGCTCATTCTTATTGGAATGGTTGTTTTAATTGTTGGTTTAGCTTTATTCCAAATTGGTGCATCTTCATCATTATCTAAAGTTGGTGAATACATGGGTGCATCACTATCCAAACAGAAGAATATTTTTATTGTTGTTTTATTTGCGTTTACGCTTGGTTTATTGATTACCTGTGCTGAACCATCAATTTTAATTGTTTCGAAACAAGTCACAATTGTTCCAGGACCAGCAAATGCATTTATCTTGGTTGGATCAATTGCACTTGGTGTTGGAATTTTCGTTGTTATTGGAATTCTTAGAATTATTCACCACAAATCTTTAAAACTTTGGTACATCTTCTTCTACGGATTGCTCTTTATGCTTATTTGCTTAATCGCCATCGATCCAGAAAGAAGAAAACTTTTACCATTCATCTTTGATGCTGGTGGTGTAACAACTGGTTCTGCGACAGTGCCATTTATTTTAGCTTTAGGTGCTGGTGTTGCTATGGTTCGTGGTGGTAAGGGTGCAACTAATGACTCCTTTGGTCTTGTTGGTATGGCTTCTATTGGCCCAGTTATTTCAACTGCGCTGTTAATTATGATTAAGGCGAATATTCCAGCCTACGAGGCATCTGAAGTTGTAAATATGCCAATCCATATGCGTTTTATTGATGCTTTAATTCCTTCTGGGTCAGGATTTGGTAGTTCGATCGAAGTCTTAATCGCTATTCTTCCGATTTTAGTAATCTTTTTTATCTACAATTTTATTTATATAAAATTACCTAAACACAAAATCTACAAATTGTTGATTGGATTCTTATATGCCTATGTCGGTCTGGCGATTTTCTTATCTGCAACAAGTGCTGCGATGACTCCAATTGGAGCTTTAGTTGGTAGAAACCTTAGCTTACAATCTGACACCGTTGTTGTTTTAGTGGCCTTTGCGATTGGTCTAGTCACAATTCTTTGTGAACCAGCAGTCCACGTTTTAACAAAGCAAATTGAAGACATTTCTGATGGACGAATTACTAAAACAATGGTTTTATTAGTTCTTTCTCTTGGAGTTGGAGTGGCAATTGCTTTAGCAGCCCTTAGAGCGGTGTTTGAGTTCTCCATTCTCTATATCATTGTTCCTGGATATGCAATTTCATTAGCTCTGACATTTGCGTGCCCAGATATTTATACTGCAATTGCGTTTGACTCTGGTGGAACCGCATCCGGACCAATGTCTTCATCATTTGTTTTACCAATGATTATTGGAATTGTTATTCAAAGATCTGCCGGTTCAGGTGAAAATGTATATGAATACGGATTTGGTGTGGTGGCATTAATCGCCATGACTCCAATTATTGCTATCCAAGCGCTTGGTATAATTCAAAAGATCAAATCCGATCAAGCATTTGCTGTTATGCGTAAACACGTTTACTCAATTGAAGATGCACAAATTATTAATTTTTAGGTGAAAGCAATGTCATTATTTCATAGGAAAAAACAAATTGAAGTTAAAGAGCTTCCAACATTAGATAACGTTGTCCAAAAGAAGCTTCTTTTGTTCATCACCATTGTTGGAGAAGGGCAAGCAACTGCGATTCGAAAGCTGTTTGAAAGATACGGTTGTAGTGCTCAGTTTGTTGAACGTGGTGAAGGAACCGCAACTAAAGAAATCTATAACATTTTAGGTGTGGAAAACACTGGTAAAGACGTTGTTTTCTCATTCTTAGCCGAGGATAAAGCCAGTGATATTAAGAAAGAATTAGATGCTTTCTTTGTTGCAAGTAAAAGAAACCAAGGAATATCGTTCTCGATTCGTTTATCAAGCATTATTGGGGTTCGAGTTTATCAATTTTTAGCTAATACTGTGGAGGATAAATAATTATGGATTATGAATTAATTGTCGTTATTGTGAACGCAAACTATTCAGAAATTGCCATGGACGCAGCACGCGAAGAAGGTGCACGTGGTGGTACAATCGTTCATGCTCGTGGAACAGGTACTAAACTCATGGAAGAAAAGTATGGAATCATTATCACACCAGAAAAAGATATGATTCTCATTTTAACTAAAAAGAATAAACGCGATAAAATCCTCAATAGTGTTTATAAAGCTGTCGGCTTATCCACCGACGGACAAGGAATTGCATTCTCATTGCCAGTTAGCGATGTTGCCGGATTAAAATTCGATTCGGATCAATAGACTTAAAACATTATATATACGCGCTCGCAAATAATTATAAAAAGAATTATCTTGTAAGCGCGTTTTATTTTACCTAAAAGAATTTTTTAAAGTTTTATTAAATAAATAATTGAAGCATTAACAAAGCGACTGTAATCGTCGGGATCGAAACAATTGATCCATATTTAATAAAATCCAGGAAACTAAAACGGATATTTTGTTTATTTACTAGTGAAGTAAACATTATGCCTGCGAGAGCTCCAATAGGCGTTAGGAACGCGCCAATATTGCTTCCGATAATCGAAGCGTAAGTTGCTTGATAAAACATTGATCCAGATAAGCTAGATGAGACTCCAGAATAAAGAATGCTCATCGGAATATTGTTGATTAAGTTACAAACAAGAAATGATGAATATCCATACGTATAAATTACGCGTGAATTTCCAAGTATTTTTGAAATTTCGCCTGTAATTCCTTGATGATTTAAAGAAACAACAATCACAAACATCGATAAGAAAAACGGAATTAATTCATAAGGAAGTCTTTTATAAGAATTTCCCATAATTGTTAGTTTTTCTCTTGTAGTTAAAAGATAAATTAAAGTAAATAAACTTAAGAAACACGCACAACCTAAAGAGATCATCCACATCTCTAATGGTAGGTAGTGAACAATAATGAGAAACACTAAACAAACTAGTAATGTAGATACGCCTACGCTAAGGAGAAGTTTGTTTGGAACTTCTACTTGTTCGTCCTCAACATAAAACGGATCTTTTAGGGAGTTTTTAAAAAGAAGAAAGAGAATTCCGAGTTCAACTAATCCAGCTACAACGGTTGGAACCGCCATAACCTTGAAATATTCGACAAAGTTAATGTTTGCGGCGGTAGCAAGATAAATGTTTGTTGGGTTACCAATCAAAAACATGAGCGACCATGTATTTGCAGCAAAGAATTCGGCAATCAAATAAGGAGTCGCTTTGATATTTGCTCTTTTAGCAAAGAAACAAATAAATGGAGTCAATGTGAGAATCACAATATCATTTGATGTAAATACGGTTAAAACACTTGTTAACGCATATAAAGCAAAGAAGAGCGTGTATTGGTTTGTTTTTGCTCGTTTAGTTGCTAGTTGAGCTAGATATTTAAATAATCCAAATTCATCTAGTAGAATCGAGATAATTGTCATTGAGAAAAACAAGACCAGAATCTTTAATGGATTAATTGATGTATTTGATGTTAGTTGGTTCCAGACATCGTTGATTGGCGCTAATCCAATTGAGATTAAAAGGATTGCTCCAACTAACGCAATCACCCAATAGGTTGAAATAGAAAACTTACCTATCTTAATCTTTGGAAATAGCAGAATTGATAAGGTTACTAAGACAAATGTGATTAAACAAATAACTAATGTTGGAATCATACACATTGTGTATTATCTTCCTCTAAATTGAAAAGTGTTAGTAAATTCAATATATTTATGTTGAAGAGGTAGAAATATGGCAAACAAAGCAATTCAAGCAATTCTGACAAGAGTTTCTTGTCGTGAATATAACGAAAAGAAAGTATCCTTAGGAAAACTTAATCAAATTCTCGAAGCTGGCAAATATGCTCCAAGTGGAAAGTTCCGTCAAATCGCGAACATTACATGTGTACGTACAAAAGCCAAAATTGAAAGACTAAGAGAATTATTGAAAGAACAATTTGGTCGTGAATGTTTATATGGCGCAAATACAGTTGTTCTCGTCCATGGTCCAAGAGATGATGCATTTACCGTACAAGATTGTTCATGTGTCTTGGAGAACATTTTTGTCGCTGCAAACGCTTTAAAAGTTCAATCATGCTGGATTAATCAATTTGATGAACTGTTCTTAACTCCTAAAGGAATGAAAATGAAAGAACGTTTAGGAATTCCTGCTGAAAACAGATTAGTTGGAGCAGCAATTCTTGGATATGCTAAAGATCCATCAAAACTTGTCGTAAAAGAAAGAAAAGCTGATTTTATTTCTATAAAATAACCAGCAAAACCTCAACATTTTATGCAAAACACTTATATTTTGTGAAGGTTTTTGTTTTTTAAAGTAAGCACTCTCATAAAGAAATATATAACGGGTTTCAATTTTATTGATAGAATATATAACCGTGAAAGAAAGAAGGTATTAATATGCCATTAGTTAACTCAAAAGAACTATTTGAAAAAGCTTATAAAGAAGGATATGCCATTGGTGCTTTTAACTGCAACAACATGGAAATTGTTCAAGCTATCACAGAAGCCGCTAAGGAATGCAACTCTCCTGTTATTCTTCAAGTTTCTGCTGGTGCAAGAAAATATGCTAAGCCAGTCTACTTAAAGAAAATGGTTGAAGCTGCAGTTGAAGACACTGGTTTACCAATTGTCCTCCACTTAGACCATGGTGCTGACTTTGAAATTTGTAAAGACTGTATTGATGGTGGATTTACATCCGTCATGATTGACTGCTCTAGCAAACCATTTGAAGAAAACATCGCCATTACCAAAAAAGTCGTTGAATATGCTCACGCTCATAAACCATACGTTACAGTTGAAGCTGAACTTGGAACATTAGCTGGTATTGAAGACGAAGTCAAAGTGGAACATGGTGCTGAAAGTTATACCAACCCAGACCAAGTTGAAGAATTCGTTAAACGTACTGGTGTTGATAGCTTAGCTATTGCTATCGGAACAAGCCACGGTGCTTATAAGTTCCGTCCAGAACAATGCACACGCGATCCAAAAACAGGTGTCTTACTCCCACCTCCACTCCGTTTCGATATTCTTGAAGAAGTCTCAAAGAGACTCCCAGGATTCCCAATCGTTTTACACGGTTCATCCTCTGTAAATCAAGAATACGTGAAGATTATTAACGAACACGGTGGCGCATTAAAGGATGCTGTTGGCGTTCCAGAAGATCAACTTCGTCATGCCGCTCGCTTGGCTGTTTGTAAGATCAATATTGACTCTGACTTACGTCTTGCGATGACTGCTGGTATTCGTGAACATATGGAAAATCATCCAGACCACTTCGATCCACGTCAATATATTGGTGATGGACGTGCTTACGTGAAACAACTCGTTAAACACAAAATTACTGACGTTCTTGGATCAAACAATAAAATCTAATTAGGATTTAAAAAGTTAAACATGCATATGCATGTTTTTCTTTTGTAATTTTATATGTGTAACAAAAATTAAAAAAATGTTTCACATATGTATAAATATCGCTATAATAAAGTCGGAGGTATTTGTATGCCTGATATTAATAAATTAGTTTACGAAAAGAAACTTATTAAAGAGCAACTTTCCGCTTTAATTTATGGTTCTATTGAGATTCGATCAACAGAAGGAAAGAAATATATTTATGTCCATTTTCGTGATGAAGGAATTTTAACAACCAAATACGCTGGCGAATATAGTGATGTTTTAATGAACCTAATTCGAAACAACACTGAGCTAGCTAAATCATATAAACAAAGGTTGAAAGAGATTAACAAAGAGCTTGCAGCATTAAATTATGTCGAAGTAGATGGAGTTGATGAGAAAGTTGGAATTAACATTGATTTGGCTAAACGTAATCTTGTTGATTCAATCTATAAACAGTCAATTCTTGAAGGCGTAGCAACTACGTATTCAGATACTGAAACAATTGTTAATGGTGGACTTGTTAAGGAAATGACATCTACCGATATAAATAAAGTTACAAACTTAAAGCATGCCTGGGAATTCATAACATCATTAGATGTTGTTAATTATCCGACAAATTACGCAGTTTTGTGTCAAATTAACCAGATTGTCGAGGAAGGATTTTCTGTTACTGCCGGTTGTATTAGGAGCGTGCCAGTTACAATTGGAGGATCAACATATCTTCCACCAATTCCTTTTGAATCGCAGGTTAAAGAAGATTTGTCTTCTATATTAAACCAAGAACCAAGTATTGATGTTGGCATCGATCTTGTATTATATGTCATGAAAAAACAACTCTTTTTGGATGGGAATAAGAGAACAGCAATTATTTTTGCAAACCATTATTTAATCAGAAATGCATTGGGGCTTATTGTTGTTCCGGCTAATCTTGTAAGTGAATATAAAAAAGCTCTAATAGCCTATTATGAGGATGAAGAAAAGAAGCCACTCATTTCCACTTTTCTAAAAGAAAAATGTTGGATTAAAATGGAATAAAGGATAACAGTTATGCAACAACCACTCGCTGATTTATTAAGACCAAAATCATTTGATGATGTTTTAGGTCAACAACATTTACTAGGAAAAGGAATGGCTTTTAGAAAGGTCGTTTCCTCTAATCACATACCAAACATGATTTTCTATGGTCCTCCAGGTGTTGGAAAGACCACAGTTGCAAACATTATTGCTGAGAAGACGAAAATGTCTTTATATAAGCTTAATGGAACAACCGCATCAACAGACGATATCAAACAAATCATCGCAAATATTAATTCTGTCTTAGATCAAAATGGTATTCTTCTTTATCTTGACGAAATTCAATATCTCAACAAGAAACAACAACAATCCCTGTTAGAGTTTGTTGAAAAAGGCGAAATCACGCTTATTGCATCAACAACAGAAAATCCATATTTCTATATTTATCCAGCTTTATTAAGTCGATGCACAGTCTTTGAATTTAAGTCTTTAAAAACCGATGACATTAAGAAAGGCTTGGTTAAAGCTGCTCAGGAATTTGGTTTGGTTTTTGACGAAGAATCCCTGCAATACATTGCTATCTCTGCTAACGGAGATATGCGTAAAGCACTGAATAATTTTGATTTTGTTCGTTACGCAGTCAAGAAAGGCTCCAACAAAATCACCAAAGATATCGTTGATCAAATTGTTATTAAAGGAAACATCTCCTATGATCGAAGCGAAGATCATCATTATGATAATTTATCCGCTTTAATGAAATCTCTTCGAGGTTCTGATCCCGATGCTGCCATTTATTATTTGGCTAAGATGCTCGAAGCGGGTGATATTATTGCCGCTTCTCGAAGATTGCTATGCAGCGCAAACGAAGATGTAGGATTAGCATACCCACAGATTATTCCAATTGTTAAAGCGGCAGTGGATACCGCACTTCAACTTGGTATGCCAGAAGCATATCTTCCTTTAGCTAATGCCGCTGTTTTAATTGCAACGGCCCCGAAATCTAATTCTGCGCCAGCCGCATATTGGAAGGCGCAATCCGATATTGCCAAAGGCAAAGGTATTGGAGTTCCACGAGCTTTGCAGAACACACACTATGATGGTAAAGACGCTAAAGTTAAAGGCCAACACTATAAATATCCACACGACTATAAACATCACTGGGTGAAACAACAATATCTTCCAGATGATTTGAAAGACGAACAGTATTATGTATTCGGCGACAACAAATATGAACAAGCCATCAAAGAATATTGGGAAAAGATTAAGAAATAATGGAAAAGCAAAAGATAATTTTAGATTGTGATCCAGGGCATGATGACGCTATTGCTATCATGTTGGCTGCAAGTGCGCCAAATTTAGAAATTCTTGGCATTTGTGTTGAAGCCGGGAACCAAACCTTAGAAAAGACTGGCAATAACACACTTAACCTAGTTCAATATTTGGAACTCAACGTACCTGTTGCTTTAGGCTTAGGAAAACCACTAAAAAGAACACCAATGACATGCGCCGAAATTCATGGCGAAACTGGTTTAGATGGTTTTCCGTTTTCCCCGTTAAAAATCAGATATCACCAGCAAAACGCGGTTGAATTATTGAAATCACTGTTAGATAAAAATAAAGATGTAATTCTTGTTCCAACCGGCCCTTTAACTAATATCGCCGAGCTTTTAATTAAGTATCCAGAAACAAAGAAAAATATCAAATCAATCGTTTTGATGGGTGGCTCAATTGGTTACGGAAATGTTTCGCCCGCAGCAGAGTTTAATATTCTTTGCGACCCTGAGGCAGCCGATGTTGTTTTTAATTCTGGTTTAGAAGTTTATATGCTTGGTCTAGATGTAACAAGAAAGGCCTTAGTCCTACCAAAAGTAATGAAGCGAATGGCAAAAATACATAATAAAGCCGGCGATTTGTTTTCTCGTTTGATGAAAGTATTTAACGAAAATCAACTCAAAATCTTTGGTCATTCCGGGGCTCCTCTTCATGATCCGGCCACAATCATATCGTTACTTAATCCGAACGTTTTTAAATTTCAAAAAATGAACGTTGTCATTGATACAACAGGTGGACCATCATACGGAAGAACTAACTGTGATAGGTTTGATTATTTGCACCAACCGCATAACGCGTATGTCGCCGTTGACTTAAATGTCAAAGAATATTGGAACGAGGTCGAAAAAGGTCTCAAGAGGTATTCCAAATGAGGACAATTTATGTTTTAGGTTCATTGAATATGGATCTAGTTATTGAGACAAACAAGATTCCAGTTAAAGGAGAAACTGTTACTGGTTGTAACTTTTCAACATGCCCTGGCGGGAAAGGACTCAATCAGGCCATTGCCGCATCCAAACTTGGCGCAAAAGTCAAAATGCTTGGCGCGATCGGTTATGACTCTTTTGGCGAAAAAATGTTTAACGCTTTAAAAGAAAATGGTGTCGATGTTTCTTACATTAAGTCAATCAAAGGTGTTTCAAGCGGAATCGCAATGATTGTTCTTTATAAAAAAGACAATCGAATTATTTTAGATTTAGGTGCCAACTTAAAACTAAAGAAAAGTGATGTTGATGCGTTTTTAAAGAATGCTCAAAAAGGCGATATTTTCCTTTCTCAACTTGAGAACGATTTAGATTTAATCGGATATGGATTAGAGGTCGCCAAAAGAAAGAAAATGCGCACCGTAATTAACCCCGCTCCTTGCAAAATCGGTATTAAAAAGTACGCGAAATTTATTGATGTTTTAACACCAAATAGTGGAGAATTGCAGGCATTACTAAAATACGGAAAATACCAGCAAAAACCGGATAAATTAGGAATTTCTACAATTATTGAAACAAAAGGAAAAGATGGTTATTGCTGTTACAAAAACAAAGAAGTAATTTCCGGAAAAGCACCAAGAGTAAATGTGGTTGAAACTACTGGTGCTGGCGATACGTTCACCGGCGCTTTATGTTATCAGCTTTCTCTCGGAAAAGAGATTAACAAAACAAGTTTAAATTTTGCATCACTAGCCGCATCAATCTCTGTGACAAGAAAAGGATCAAGTGTCTCCTCGCCAACTCTTAAAGAAGTAGAAAACTTTAATAAATAGGAAAGAAATTAAGCCCAAAAGTGAAAATTGGGCTTTTTTTTGTGGGAATCTTAACAAAATATTTAAAATGTTTTTCTTGCTTTGCAAGAATCTTTTTATTTTTGTTCTAATTTTTAAGTTTTTGAAAAAAGGAATGAAAAAAATTCGATAAAGAATAGTGAAGAGGAAAAATCTTCCGTCAAAGACAAGACGCTAAAACTCGGAATGGGAATCTCTGGACTACTCAGACCAAAAATTTGAATAGAAAGGAGGTATCCATCGTGAAAGTTAACAAAGAAACCGTTGTGGCTTTGATGTTGGCGATCATTGATCTAGTTTACTTGGTATTGGAGTTAATCCGATAAAAAGAAAAACGAGTCCCTGACTCACCTAGACACTGAGTAGTTTTGGAGGATCCCGTTCTTGTGTCTCTCATTATAGCAAAATTTATTTGCGTTTCAACCGTCAAAGACAAGACGTTAAAACTCGGAACGGGTGCCTCATAAATCTGGACACAGAAAGTGAGGTGACTTGATTGAAGGATAATCGAAGAGAAGCTTTGTTTCTTCTTAAAATTGCTCTGATTTGCGTTCTTTTATCTTTGCTAGTGCTTCTAGCCAAATAAAAAAACGTTTCCTCCTGTGACACTGACAAAAGTGTCTATGGGGACCCGTTCTTCTGTCTTCATTATAGCAAATATAATTTGCTTTTCAATCGTCAAAGACAAGACGTTAAAACTCAGAACGAATACCTTCTCTAGGGTAACAACAAAAAGTTATTTGAAGGGAGGTGGTACGATGAAGCAATTGAAAGATCTTGAGATCCTCATGGCTTTGATTCTTCTCGGATTGTTTCTTGCTTTGCTACTTGTTGTGGTGAAATAAAAAAAACAAATCCCCTAGACTAGCACTGTGACAGGTGTTGGAAGGATTCGTTCTTCTGTCACCCATTATATTCGAACCTCTTTAGAAGTGCAATATAGTGTTCAGTTCCGTTAGGACAATAACATAGTTATTGCACATTTTTTCCTTGCGGACGTATATATACATATTGGTATAATATACGCGTTCGCCCAAATTAAGGAGAGAATATGATACTCAAGAAAATGAACGGCGTTCAGTTCAAAGAATTGATCGTCAGTGGCGCTAAGAATCTTAGAGCCCATTATCAAGAAGTAGACAATTTGAATGTCTTCCCGGTCCCAGATGGAGACACGGGTACAAATATGTGCCGCACCATCGAAGGTGGTGTCGCAAACATTGTTAAAGAAGAAAGTAAATCCCTATCTGATACTGCGAAAGCATTATCTAAAGGAATGCTACTTGGTGCAAGAGGTAACTCTGGCGTTATTTTGTCACAAATCTACCGTGGCATCTGCCGTGCGTTTGAAGGCAAAGAAGAAGTTGATGCGAAGCAACTCGCTGAAGCCTATCGAATCGGTGTTAAGCAAGCCTATGCTGCTGTTATTACACCAGTTGAAGGCACAATTCTTACAGTCTTTAGAGAAGCCACAGAATACGCCGCTAAGAAGGTAACAAAAGAATCCACAATTAATGAATTCTTTGAACTTCATTTAAAACAGGCTTCTAAGTCACTTAAATTAACCAAAGAAATTCTTCCTGTTTTAAAGGAAGCTAACGTTATCGACTCCGGAGGAGCCGGTTACGTCTACATCGTCAAAGGTATTGTTAAATACTTAGACGGTGAATCAATCGAAGCTGAACTCGAGCTTCATGACAAAAAGATAGAAGAAGGAGAAGTTAAAAAAATTGACTTCTCGGCGTTTAGTCGAGATGATGAATTAACCTTTGGTTACTGCACAGAATTCATTCTCCGTCTTCAATCCAAAAAAGTTGATGTGGAGAACTTTGACGTCCAAACCATTATTGATGTTTTAAATACACCAGAAATTTCTGGTGATTCCATCGTCACATTAAAAGACGATGATGTCGTCAAAGTTCATGTTCATACGAAGGATCCAGGTTTAGTTCTTCACGAAATGCGTAAATTTGGTGAATTTTTGACCACCAAAGTGGAAAACATGTCTCTTCAACATAATGAGAACATGTCTGAAGAAGAAAAACTGGCTTCTCAAAAGAGAGAACACAAGAAATACGCTATTGTTGCTGTTGCTCAAGGCGAAGGAATCTGTTCTCAATTTGAAGCTTTAGGTGTTGATGTCATTGTTAAAGGAAACCAAACAATGAACCCATCTACCGAAGACTTCTTAAAAGCATTTAAACAATTAGATGCTGAAAACATAATTGTTTTCCCAAATAACAAAAACATTATTATGGCTGCTAAACAAGCAGCTGGATTATATAAAGCTGCGAAAGTGAAAGTTGCTGCTAGTAACTTTATTCCACAATGTTACTCCGCTCTAACAATGTTAGATTTCTCCAGCGATGATCTTGAACTCATCATGGGTAACTTTAACGCTGCTTTACGTAACGTTGTTTCTGGATCAATCACAACTGCTATTCGTAGCACCAGACTCAACGGAGTTAACATCCGTAAAGGCGATAACCTTTGTATTGTCGATGGAAAGGTTGTTGCGTCCACAGTAAACAAATATCATTGTGTCGGCGATCTTTTAAGAAAGATCCCAGACATTAAAGACAAACAACTTCTCACTGTTTTCTTTGGTAAAGATGCCACTGATGCGGAACGAAAGAAAAACATTGATTGGGTCAAACAAAAATATCCACATCTTGAAGTTGGTTGTGTTGATGGTGGACAAGCTGTTTATAAGTTCCTGCTCGCTATTGAATAATATATTCCAATAAAATTTTAATTTTAGTTGTATATATATTTTGTAAGTGTTGAAAAATGGGTAAATATCTCTATTACATTATCGCTATCGTCACTGCTGGTTTAATGTTCTTAACCTATTTTTTCATCAACAAAAAAGCTAAAAATAAAATCGCCCTAACCCACAAAATTGTGGCGTGGGTGATTTTTGCTTTAATGTTTGTTTGGTTACTCCTTAGTGGTGGTGGAAACCTCAGATCTTTAGAAGGACTAAGAATTGTTGATTCTTTGAATAATAAAACAAAGTTATTTGAATCTGATTCCTTAACAAAAGCAGTTTTATGTGCGGTTTGGTTTTTTAACATTTTGCACGTTACTGTCTTGGTTTCATCAATTTTTAAATTTCGCGTAATTAAATTGATGGAGCGTTTTTTAAGCCCGCTGCTAGCCCTTTATTGTTTTGCATTACTTCCATTCATTATTTTTAGTTACGGAAAGACATACGAAATCACTATTGTTGGTGTTTTGTATTCTATACACCTAGGCATTATAGTGGGAAAACTTATTGCTATATACATTTTTGAACAAGTCTCTTACAAAATGGATCTTCACGACATCATCGAGTTGCTTCTTTGTGTGGCTGGAGCGTTTTTGTTTAATTTACCAGACTACTTCATTTATGCTATCGTAGGAAAAACAAATTATATCGGCGGCTGTAAAGACTTTGAAACATTTCATCGTTATTACATTTATGCTACTTTTGTATTTTTAGTTGGCCTAACATTGCTTCTTAGAAATCGCAAAGGCGAATATTCACGGATGGTTCTTCTTTATATTTGCTTTGGAGGAATGATTAGTTTTTCATACGGCTATTCCTTTGAAACATTTATTGAACCATATAATTGGCCACTACATATTTGTAATACGGCAATGTTTATTTTACCAGTTGCGCTTTTATTAAAAAGCGAGAAAATTTTCTATTTCACATTTTTCGTGAATATTTTAGGTGCATTTTTAGCTATTGCGATGCCGAACTATGATTCTTCTCTTTCTTTTTATTCTCGACGAGTTATTGAATTTTATACAAACCATATTGAAGCTATGGCAATGCCGTTTGTTTGTGTATTAACTGCTGTGTTTCCTCGGCCAAAGAAACGTCAGTTCTTTTATTCAATGGTTGGTTTCGCAATCTATTATGTTTTAGCAATTGTTTTTAATACGGTGTTCACGGCATTTTGGCCAGAACATCCGGTTGATTTCTTTTTCATCAATTCTGATTTTGTTGCAAAGAAGTTAAATCTTGAGTTTCTTTTGCTCAACTTTACATTCAAATTCTCAATTAATGGAAAATTATTTATTATGTATCCACTTTATCAAGTGCTTTATTTTGGCGGATTTATCTTGCTGTCAATTGGTATGTGGTACATTTATGCCTGGGTATTTAAATTCCAAGATTATGCAATTCATTTAAATGATCGTAGTAACGCGATAAAACTAGATTCAATGGCCTTTTGTGCTAAATGTGGCCAGAAAGAGGTGAGTAAGTGTATGAACCCTGAAAGTGTTAACAAGCTTGTTATCGAAAACTTTGGCAAACGTTATAGTGATAAGACTCCGTTTGCTGTAAGAGGAATTAATTTTGTAGCTAATGCTGGTGAGATTGTTGGTTTCCTTGGTCCAAACGGAGCCGGAAAATCTACAACCATCAAAGCAATTGTTGGCATTCATCTGCCAACTGAAGGACATATTGAAGTTAATGGTTACGATGTTGCTGTTCAGCAAGTAAAAGCTAAATCACAAATAGGTTTTGTGCCTGATCATTATGCTTTGTATGAAAATTTGACCGGTCGCGAATATCTTAATTATATTGCTGACTTATATGAAGTTTCTAAAAAAGACAGGGATGCCTTTTTGGATGAGTTTTTGGTTACACTTGCTATGAATGATGCGATTGATAACAAAATTCAAACTTATTCACACGGCATGAAACAGAAAATCGCAATTATGGCATCAATTATTCATAATCCAAAACTGTGGATTCTTGATGAACCATTAACAGGTTTGGACCCCGTTTCGATTTTCCAAGTCAAACAGTGTTTAAAACGACATGCCGAAAAAGGCAACATTGTATTTTTCTCGTCGCATTTAATTGATATTGTCGAAAAACTTTGCGACAGAATAATAATTATTTCTAACCATAAAGTCGCTGACGTTGCAAACGTTAAAGATCTCGTCGCAAAGAAAATAAATCTTGAAGAATACTATATGGAAAAAACCGGTTTGGCTACTGGCAATTAAGATAAGGAAAGGAGTTTTTATGGAAAAAAAGAAAGCAAGCTCATTAAAACGCTTCTTCCAAAAAATCGGAAGGTTCTTTTTGAGTATTGCTAAAAGCATAAAAAAATCTTTTCGAAATCTTAATGAAAAAATTGTTCATAATAAGCTGTATACATTAGTCGTAATGCAGCTAAAAGATAAATGGAATATTTCTTTTAAAGCCGACAAAAAGGGAACCTTGTTTAAAATAGTAGGATACGTTATTGTTTTTGCCGCAATTACTTTCGTTGTTCATTTGTTAATGGATTTTGCTGGTTCCAAACTCTCAATTTTTATGGAGAAACGCATCCCTGTTTCTGCTATGGTTCCACTAATTGCCATCATATCCATTCTTGAAATTTTTGCTATCTTGGTTGAAATGACAAGAACACTATTTTTTGCAAAAGACAATGCAGTTCTTATTACATATCCTGTCAAATCAGACTATTTGTTTTTATCAAAACTAATTGTCTATTACCTTGATGCTTTAAAGAAAATGTTTACATTGTTCCTTCCAATTGTAATTAGTTTTGGAATGATTTATGGATATCCAGTTTATTTTTACGTTTTAGCAATCATTTTGACGATTATTTATGTTGCAGTGCTTGTTTTGCTATGTGGAGTCTTATCAATCCCTACATATTACATTCTCCGATTCATTGACCACTTCCGAATTATTAAATTGATTCTTGCCGGTCTTATAACCGGATTATTGATTTATGGAACAATAAAACTAGTAAACGTTATTCCTTCAAATATAAATTTAGTAGAAGAGTATCAAAAATTTTCTGTTGGCTTAACATCATTCTTAACGTGGTTTAGCAAAGCGTTTTGGGGTTTTAAAGTAATAACTTATTGGATTTGCGGAGTGAAAAACGGGCTTGAAATGTCTGTTTTCTCAAATTACACATGGGCAGTTACGCTTGGGTTGTTCGCTATTATTGTTGCCCTGATTTTTGTTAACGCGTATTTATCAAAACCTTTTTATCACAAAATGATTGCTGCCTCAAATACAAGAAACTCTCGACCAGCCAAACAGCATAAAAACCATCGCAGATTCCATTTAATTTCTTTAATTCACTACGAACTTATTCGCACATTAAGAGATACTAGAATTGTTGCTGGTTCTATTGTTTCTTTGGTGTTTATGCCACTCCTAATCTTGGTTGTTAATCGTGTTTATTGTTCCTTTGATACAAGAACGTTGGGCGAAATAATTATTTATGTGGCTAATTATTCTTTTATTTTTATTGTAACGTTCTCACACAATATTACTTCTTCTTATTTGTTTTCAAAGGATGGCCCTAGCTGGGTTGTAAATAAAACGATGCCTCGCGATCCACGAATAACCTTAAGTGTTCGCCTAATCTATAATTTAATTGTTACATTGGGAATCATTATCCCATCTTCTTTGATTTTCTTTAATTCATTTAAATCACAGTCATATAGTTCGACTTTATTTATTTTATCTTTAATTGCTTTTAGTATTTTCCATATCCTATTATCTGCGTCGTTTGATTTTTCACATTCAAAGAACAAAGAAAAAGCAGATATAGGCAGTGAGATAAGGGGTTCTCATGAACTTGTTTCCCTTGCGTTTGGGTTCCTTACTTTGCTGGTATCGTTGGTTATGTATGTATTGTTTGTTTTAAAACATTCAAGCAATCCACAAACCCGACTCCTTATTTTGGGCTGTGTCTTAATGGTTTTTGAAGCAATCTTCTTTATAAGAAAGATCCGTCTTACTTTCCAGGAGAATTAAATATGAAAAAATCTTCTTTATTTGTAATGTTGGTTCTATTTATAGTTTCGTTCTTCGGAATAACTTTCTTTGGCTTAAGTGTTCGAGATAACCAATTTAGAATTCGCTTTGATGATGCCAAGATTACTGGTTTTATTCGTGCTGATAACGGGGAAGAAATTGATTATCAAGTCATTCCGGCAGGAAAAACCCAAATAAAACTTCTCGTTTTAGATTTTCCCCAAGAAGAAGGCATGCTCAAATTGTATATAAAGAAACAGCTCACACCTGATCCGTCAAATGTTACAGATGCAGAAGCGTTTGAATTTACCATTGATGAACGCGGAAACGATGAGTATGTTGACGAGAACGGAAACACTCGCCGACCGGCCGTCATAAGCGAACAGCCAAAAATCGGCGAATTGGTCATTCGAACTCATGCAATTGAGTTCTACAAACCGTGTAAAATTACACTTCGCTTAAGAACAACAGATGGTAGTAGTCATACTGATGTATGCCGAATCACGCTTTTGGATAAAAAAAGCGGTGGTGGAGAATCGTCCACTTCTACATCTGTGATTTAAAAAAGTTATATCTCTTAAGTTGCTTAAGATTTATATAAATCTAATAAATTAGATAGAAAGGAAAAAAGATGAAAAAATCAAACATCTTAAGAGTCGTTGCCCCTCTTCTTGCCTTGTCTTTAGTTGCTGGCTGTAGCACAAACAAAGACAACACAAGTAGTTCAGGCAGCACTCCAACTTCGGGAACCGCTCCTAGTTCAAGTAGTGTTGCACCAACAAGCTCTACATCGGGCCAGCCTGGTGTGATAACAGTCACAGAAGTTTCGATGGCCGGATTACAAACGGACTATCTAGAAACCGCGTCAATTGACTGGTCTTCATTGAATTTAAACGTTTCTTATTCAGATGGTAACTCAGATGTGTTTACTGCCTTCGAATTTGACGTTACAGAAAAAACAGACGTTAATACACAGGCTTTAATCAACACGCACGGCCTCCATGGACAAGCCACTCTTTCTGAGGGCACATATCAAATTAGCGCCGTTCTTGTTGACTACCCAGGAACAGAATATAACTTAGGTACCATTAAAATTAATAGTCAATACACTGTTCGTGGTGCAACACACGAAAATATTACTTTTGACTATCCTGAATTTGTTAGCAAATATCTTGCTACAAAATTAGATTTCGCATCAGACGATCCAACAAAGAGCGAGAGCTCATTTAAATTGGATGCCGCACATGCTGATCCATATACAGTTGGAACATTTAACACATTCCAATTCCTACCAGTTGCAACATGGTGTTTAGATGGAGATTATGAACATATTTTTGCTTCTAATAGTTATGCTAAAACATGGGCGGTCTCTGTCGTTGATGGAGTAAACAAAACAGAAGCTCCAGACGCGGACTATGACATCATTAATGATGAAGGCGTTAAGTTTAACGAATCAGCCATTGGCAAAACAATGGAAATCAGTGTTCAAGCAACTGAATTTGAAGAAGAATTGATTACTTTCCAAGTTAAAGTTGAAAAAGGATTTAATGTTTATAATGCCAAACAGCTAGGTGTTTTAAATCTCACAAAATATACCGATGAACAACTTGCTGATTTAAAAATTACTGAACATGCTGGCGTTAAAAACAACGTTCGTGTTCAAAATGGTGCAGAGAAAGTATTCTGGCAAAACAACACTTACGATTACATCCAATACAATAAGGTTTGGAAGGATTTCTTAATCGGAAATAACACATTCAAAGAAAGCGATGTTTCGCTCTATGGAGATACTCCGGCAGTATTCTTCCATGATGATATTACAATCAACAAAGGCGACATCCCAAGCGAATACTTTGTTGTTGAAAATGAAGCAGGTAACAAATCTGGTGAAGACGCTCGCACCGGAACATTTAGGGATGCAGCATGTGTCTATTTGCCAATGGTCTTTGAACAAGATGTAACCATCAATGGCAACTATTTCAAACTTGATATTTCTTCTGAGTTTGGTGTTTGCAATAACAACTGGAAAATCGGCGAAGGCAAAACATTTGGTGTTTATCCAAAAGAAGTCGATAATGTTGAAGCCGGACATGCTGTATTATTCAAATTTTGTTCTTACGACTACGAAGACAACCGCGACCCATATTATGAAGCTCAAACAGACGTTGCGAACGGATTTAAAGGAATTGTTAAAAACCTTAACTCCGTTGGAAACGCATTTAAGCGTAAAAATTATTGGGATTTAGCAACAGATAGCGAAAAAATGTTACAAGTTACCGCATTTATTTTTGCCAAAAATACCTATTGTGGTGCGGTATTTGAAAACAATATTATTAAACAATATCAGATTGGTTTGTTTGGGGACGCGATGGTTGGACAAAATTATGGCGGCCACGAACAAACAAACAGAACATTTATCAGAGATACGAAAATTTATGATTGCTCAAACTGTGGTATTTTCAACTATCAAAATGGTGGTATTTCCATTACCAATTCAAATCTTGAAAGATTTGGTGGATCAGCAATCATGAATGCTGGTTCTGAAAAGGAAAATCGTTGCGCAAATACATCAATTGGAAACGACGTTGAGTTTGATAACTACATCTATGGACAAGAAGCTTATATTTCGGCCATGGGTGCTACTGGACAAATTGCCCAATTCCAAAACATGGAAAATTTATTTAGCCATTACGGATTCCATATTGGAAAAACAATTGATGCACAACTACAATTCAACATTGCCACATTAATGGTTGATGGAGATGGTTACTTGGAAGCACAAAATGGCGTATATTATAACTCTATGGATATAGGAGGCGCCTATACTGCATCAGCATATAGTTTGCCAATGGCTGCCTTAGCAAAATTACAAAGCGGACCAATTTTCACAACAGACGCTGAAGCAAATCCATTATTTATCAACATAGGAAGCACTCGAATTGAAGAAGTTGATGGCACACCAATAACGCGTGCTATTAGTGCCAATAAATACGTAACAGTTTATGTACCAATTCCTACATCTGGTGCACCACAAAAACCAGGGTTTACTGTGCTCATTGTTGTTTTCCGTGTTCCACAATAAAATACTGGAATTTGATTAAGAAGAGTCTTAAATACACAATATAAGGGCTCTATGAAATCTAGTGTGGATTTGTGTGGTTTTCCAGACAAATTCCG
>CAMKPL010000002.1 GCA_946414655.1 uncultured Caryophanales bacterium
CGGCGTAAAGAACTGAGTTCTTAAGGACGTTGGCTCCTTTGCGAACAAGCATATTGACTACCGAATCGATAAAGACACCATTACCTGGAATGGCACTTGAAGAAAAGACAACTGTGTCACCTGGATAAAGACTAACATCCTTGTGCGTTCCGTTAGCAATTCTCGACAATGCTGCCATATCTTCACCCTGTGAACCAGTACAAAGAATGCAGATTTCACTTTTCTTTAGTTCAGATAATTGTTCTGGAGTAATAAAGGATGAATCTTTGACTTTGATGTAACCATAGTCACGTGCGACTTGCACAGCAAACTCCATTGAACGTCCAAGAATTAAAATCTTTCGGCCATGTTCAACAGCAACTTGGCAAATTTGCTGAATACGGGAAATATTTGAGGAGAACGTCGAGACAATTACTCGACCATTTGCTACTCTAAAAATTTCATTAATCGAATGTAAAACATTCGACTCACTTGGTGTATAACCTTCAATCTCAGCATTAGTGGAGTCACTTAATAAAAGATCGACTCCTTCAGAACCAATGCGACTTAATTTGTCTAGTTCAAATTGCTTACCCACTGGAGAGAGGTCTATTTTAAAGTCTCCAGTATGAACAATACGTCCGTGTGGAGTGTCAACAACAACTCCATAGGCATCAGGAATGGAGTGGGTCACATAGAAGAAGGAGACTTTAAAATCTCCAATATTTAAAACGGTATTCTCATCGTATTCTACGATGTTGATTTCTTCGCGAATACGGTGGTCTTGTAGTTTGTGTTTAATTAGTGCTGCGGCAAGTTTTGGAGCATAAATCACCGGGACATGAACGTTTTGAACAAGGAACGGAATTGCTCCGATGTGGTCTTCGTGTCCATGAGTAATGATTAGTGCTTTTAATTTTTGACGAGCGGAACGAATTTTTTGGTAATCAGGAATAACAAAAGAAACTCCTGGGTGGTTTTCATCTGGAAACATGACGCCAGCATCAATGATGATTAAAGATTCATCAGACTCAATACAATAAGTATTTTTGCCAACTTCACAAAGTCCACCTAGTGCATAAATAGAAACTGGGCCTTGAGTTGTATCCATTTCAAACCTCCTTTCAAATAAAATGGTTTCAAGTTGATAGACGAATTATCTTCGTTGAATTTATGTTAAATTTATAATAATTGAATTGTATTAAAGATACAAGAATTAGATGATTTCAGAGTTTTCAATTCTCTCAAATGGGTCTTTTTTGTTGATGTGATCATAGAAAAGAACACCATCTAAGTGATCTAACTCATGTTGAAGAACAATTGATTCATAACCTCGAGCGGTAATGAAAACTTCTTTCTTTTGTTTCGCATCGAAAGCTTTAACGATAATTTTGTAAGGACGATAAACATATCCTGGATGAGCATCATCAACTGATAAACAGCCTTCTCCTCCAGAAAGAGCGACTTTCTTCACTGATTCAGAAACGATCTTTGGATTAATTAAGCGGTGGTCAATTTCAACCTCTTTGTCATCAACATAATCCTTATAATAAACAACAAGCATACGTATGTTTTGACCAATTTGTGGTGCAGCTAAACCAACACCTTCACGAATGTGGTGTTTTTCGGCGTATTCTTGGTCTTGCGAAAGAACTAAATAATCATGCATTTCATCAATTAGTTGAAGAATTGCTGGATCATTTGGATTTTCAACAACTTCGCATTTCTTTCTTAAAGAAGGGATTTTGTCTTTAACGATTTTAAATACTTTCGACATGCGATTATTGTATCACTATTGATACAAAAATGGTATGATTAAAAACATGAATAGCACCCTTTATGAAGAACTTTGTAAGTTACGTGATCAGATGAAAAATGATCCTCGTTTTATTAAACTTCATGAACTTGATGAAAAACTTAATCAAGATGAAGAAGTAATGAAACTTGCTTATCAAAAAGAGATGGCAATTGTTGCTTATGAAGACGCTTTAAATCACTATGGAAAAAATAGTGAAGAACTCAAAAAAGCCCAGCAAAATTTGGCTAAATGTAAATTAAACCTTGATAATCACCCTCTCGTTAAAGAGTATTATTTAGCATTACAAAAAGTTCGGGAAATGGACCGCAAAGTTAATGAAAAACTGTTTGATGAATTTCAAACAAAAGAGGTGAAATAATGATCCGCATCACAGGTGGAAAACATCGTTCGAGGAAGATAGTGACTCCGGATACTATGCTTACCAAACCAACTATGGATAAAGTCCGTGCTGGTGTTTTTAATGCTCTTGGAAATAACCTTGTAGGAAAAAGTGTGTTAGATCTCTTTTGTGGTTCGGGTTCCTATGGATTTGAAGCAATTTCTCGCGGAGCATCCTTTGTAACATTTGTTGATCATACCAAATTTAGTAAAGATGCTGTTTTGATTAATGCCGAAACACTTCATGAAGAAGACTTTGAGTTCGTTTTTGAAGATGCTATTTCATATACTAATGAAACAAATCAAAAATTTGATCTTATTTTTATGGATCCACCATACAAATTAGATGTCATTGCATCTGTTCTTTCAGTCATTGAAAAGCGTGGTTTAATAAACAAAGATGGAGCGATAATTGTTGAAAGTGAGCACGAAATCTCTTTTAATGAAACATACAAAGACATTCGACACTATGTCTATGGTCTTGCTCACGTTTATATTTTGAGGAAATAAATATGAAAAGAATTGCGATATATCCAGGTTCATTTGATCCGATTACCAATGGTCATCTTGATATCTTAAAGAGAGCCTCAAAGGCCTTCGATGAAATCATTGTTCTTGTTGCTGAAAATGATGAGAAACATTCTCGATTCACAGTTAAAGAACGCTTAGAGATGATTAAAGGTGCTCTTAAAGGTATCGAAAATGTAAAAGTGGATTCCACTAAAGGATTAACCGTGAAATATGCAAAAGATCATGGGGCAAAATTCCTCATCCGTGGATTAAGAGCTGTCAGTGATTTTGAATATGAATTCACTTTAAACGCCGCTAATGAATATATTGATCACGACATTGATACGGTCTACTTTATGTCGACTATCGGTCATAACTTTATTTCTTCTAGTTATATTGATTCTTTATATAGTAGCGGAGTTGATATTACTCCGCTGGTTCCGAAATCAGTCGTGGAAATGTATAAACAAAAAAAGTAAGTCATCGCGACTTACTTTTTATTAATTATATTATAATTAATTTCTTTCGAATTTGCCTTGGTGTGTCCAGGCATCGTAGATAAATTCAGCTTTGTTCGCGTCAGAGTTGCCGCTGGTGCCAACTTCCTCAACGCTGATGAAGACATCGGTAACACCTTTTAGAGCTGAGTCGTGCTTCTCACTGAAGTCGATCAAGATTGTTGTTGGTGTACGGATATCTTCTGGGTCACAGTTGATGATGCCATAGATTTGATCATCAGTGATACCCTTGTTGAGATAGTATGGACTATCGTAGGCTTGTGCGCCAACTTCTTCAAAGAAGTCGGTGTGTTGTTCCATGTATTGGATATATGCTGTTTTATCACTATCAGAGCCATCGGTCATCACTTCATCAGTGAAGATGGTGACTAAGTGGAAATCTCCCATGTCATTTGCATAGAGTGTTTTGAAGTTGTCTTCGAAGTATTCGAAGCCACCCTTTGCGCGGTTGCATTCATCACATGTTTCAGCAACAAACATGAGGAAGAACTTATCACCTAAACCGTAAGATTTATCAATCTTGTTTTCTTGGCTATGGATAGAATCCATGATTTGGGTAGTGAGCTTTGAAGCAGCGCTATCTTCGCCACCAGCAAGTGATACTTGGAACTGACGATAGTATGTTTCCGCGGAGTCAGCTTTCGCTTTAGCATCTTTGATCGCATTGTAGATTGGTTTGATGGAGAACATAATACCGAAAATGAGGCCAACAATTAATAATGGTTGAACCCATGCGGTTTCTCTAATCCAACGCCAAATTCTGGCGAAGAACGCTCCTATTGCTCTTAATACGATCATTTTGCTTACCCCCTAAACGCGGTGAGTGTATTTTAACACTATATAAATATAGTTGCAACATTGTTTTTTGTCAAAGACATTTTATGTCTCTTTTTACGGATTTTTCTATGATTTTTGATGAAGTAGTAATACAATATTTGCGTTATTGATTATGAAACACAAACATTCTTTACAAGAACGCTATCAATCCTATCTTTATAACCATTTATGGTTAAAGTTTGCTGTGGACTATGGAACAGCTTTCCTCGCTTCTGTGGTTTCTGCAGCGATTTTTGCTTTCGGAATCGTATGTTTCATGAATCCAACATTAACAGGTGGTCAGACAACTCTTGAACTCGTTTCTGGAGGTTCCTCCGGTCTTGCGCAGGTTATCGCCTCGTTACTGCGAGTGTGCGGTGTAGATATCGAACCGGGCAATACATTGTTTTTCTCTATTGCTTATCTTGTTGTGAATGCTCCACTTATTGTTCTTGCATTTAAAGGAATTGGCGTTAGATTTGCAACGTTTACAGTTATAAACGTCTTGTTTGTGTTCCTTTTCTCAAATATTTTTAAAGGTCAATTCTTCCAAGAAATTGCCACAATTATTAATACTCATGGCGGTTTCCTATCACGTGCCTTATTTGCCGGAATGTGCACAGGCTTAAGTAGCGCGATTGCCTACAAATTTGAAACAAGTGCAGGTGGATTTGACATCGTTAGTTATTATGTTTCTTTAAGAAAATCCACAACTGCTGGTAAGTATAGTGTCATTATTAACGCCATAATTATTGCTGCATTCTATTTAATGTATGGATTTTCTGGTGCTGAATTTGATGATTATTCGAGCTGGGGAATTGCGGTTGCTTGTGTCTTCTTCTCCATTGTTTATTTGTTTACGGTTATGTTGGTTGTTGATGCCATCAATATCCGAAACAAAAAGGTTCAGATTGAGATTAATACCACAAATAGCGATTTGCCAAGCATGTTACTTGCTCGTATTCCACATGGTTTAACAGTTGTTAAAGCAAAAGGTGGTTATTCTGGACAAGATCGTTTGTTAATCTATGTCGTTGTTTCTTCATTAGAAATGAAGAGTGCGATAAAATTAATTAAAGAAGTTGATCCTTCAAGCTTTGTTACAGTGAAATCACTTGTACAAGTTTATGGACGTTTCTTCTCCCAAAAAATTAGATAATGAGTAAGAAAAGAATTGTTATCAAATGGATTATTTTTGGACTAGCCATCGCTATTAATGTTTTCATTTTGGTTAATGGCTTTTTAAATGGTGATGTTTCTAAGCAAGAATCTGATGGTTTTTCTCGTGCAGCAGCGGATGTTATTAATTCTATTTCTGAGAACACAATTACAGAAAAAAACTTTCCTGCATTCGCCGGATTCAACCGTAAACTTTTTGGTCATTTTCTTTTATTCACAACTAGCGGTTTAGCATCAACATTTTCTATTCATGATTTTGTTAAACATCCAAAACTTAGGAAGTCATATTTTGTTTTAGCTTTTTCAATGGTTTTCGGAGTGTTGATGGCTGTGCTCTCCGAACTTGCTCAATTAGCAACAAATGGACGAGCATTTTCTGGTATTGATATTCTCATCGATTCAGGTGGATATTTGCTTGGTGCGATCATCATTTTTCTTCCTTTGTTTGTTAAAGAAATCAAAAAGAAAAATATTAAGGTTTTGGAGTAAAATTACTAGCAATTCTTGGATAATTTTGATAATTTCGGTATAAAAAAAGATCCCGATTTTTTATTGTTTTTCAGGATCATTTTTGGCGGAGAAAGAGGGATTTGAACCCCCGCGAAGCTTGCACCTCCTACCGGTTTTCGAAACCAGCCCCTTCAGCCGCTTGGGTATTTCTCCGGCTGGCGATTATTATATCATATCAACTGATAGTTTGTATAAGAAACTGTTTGGTCTATAATTCGCTCTAATCTTTGATTATTTAGGCTTATTTTTACAACAATTGTTGTATATAAAATAATCACGTGTATAATATTTCCATGCGGATTTTTGTGGATGCTGAATTAAATAAATATCTCTTCTTAGGAGGACTTTTATTAATTGTCCTTCTTTTGCTTGGTATTGTCATTTCCTTTGTTATCAGCAAAAGAAGTGACATGATTTTTGCGGGAAAAATTCAGGATTCTTCAAACTCAATTCGTGTCTTTAGACTTGATATTCAAAACGACAAAACAGACTACTACAACGCAGCTTCGATTCGTCGTCGCCGTAGTTCGACATTAACTAATTTTTATAATATGTTCCCATCAGATGAACGTGAACGTCTCATTGAATGGGTTGGCGCACTTTTAGATAAAGAAGCGAATGCTCCACAAACACTAGAGATTAGTGTTATTGTTCATCGCAATCGCAAAAAATACTTCACATTATTGCAAGTAACTAAGATTGATTACGAAAACCAAATCATTCACCTTGAATCACACCTTTTACGATTCATGAACGTATCTCGCTCGAGACGCAATCATGAAGGGTTTTATAAATTCTCAACACAAATTGGACTTTCAGCCACACTAAAAGAGAAGGCTAATCGTGGATTTACGTGTTGCGTAAAATTCTTTTTAAAGAATTCATTAGATAAAATTTCACATCTAGACTTTGTTACTCTAAAGAACGCTCTTGTTCCATTTATTACCAAAGATCGAATGATGATTGAATACGGTGAAGATGAAATTTTCATCACCGATTTTAAGGCATCAATCCGTGGGCAAGTAGTTCAAACGCTACACACCATTGAAACTGAAATGCGTCGTCGCATGTCTGTTCATTCAACTATTGAATACTTGGGTTATTCAATTGCCATTATCGAAAACAAACTTCTTAATTCGGATCTTGAACGCATTATTCAAGAAGGCGAACGCTTGGCTGTTGTAGCCCAGGAAGAAGGCTTATCATATCTCTTCTATGAAGAAAATGGAGAAGCTATAACTCCAATTAATTCACAGAATTATCGAACAGAAGTCGAACGTATTATCTATGATAAACGTTTCCAATATTTATATCGTCCAATTTATGATGTTGGTCGAAAGAGAACGATTGGTTATGAAACCATAATTAAACCTCTTGATTCATTCTTTGGATCAATTGAAGAATTAAAATCATATGCTTTTAAGACCAACGATGACCGTGAACTTTTCTCAACGATTGCTCGAAACTCAATTTCTCGATTTATCCAGCAAAAATCAGAGAAAAACCACTCCTTGTTCTTTGATGTGAGTTATAACGAGATTGCTTTTGTGGCTCGCACTTTATCACATATTAGCGGAATTAAAGAAACAAAAGTTGTCATTTGTATTGCTGAACAAGACTTCCTTGATTTGCCATCAATGTCAACTGAGTCAGTTATTGCGATGATCACCAACCTCCGTTCTAATGGATATGCTGCCGCATTAAAACTTAAAGATAGCAGCGATCTAACGTTACTTCCAAAAATTTACGAGAGCTTTGACTATTTTATTATTGAATCAGAAGCTCAACTAAGCAACCGTTCATTGAACAGGTTACCAATTTTCCAAAACCTGATTGAAAATCTTCTCAAATTTAACAAAGTTCTTGTTGCAAATAATATGACTTCTTGGGATTCTGTCGAACTTTTAGTTCGATTAGGAGTTGAAATTGTTTCTAGCGAGGTTATTGGACCAAGTGATGAAAACGTTTTGCCAATCGCCAAGAAGACAATGTTAAAACTAAATAAAATACTTGATTAGAATCAAAGGAGATAGTTTATGGCACAACTTAAAAACGAATCAATTACTCGCCAGGAAGACGATTTCGCCCAATGGTATACGGACGTCTGTAAAAAAGCCGAACTAATGGACTATAGTTCCGTTAAAGGCTTTATCATTTATCGTCCATATGGCTATGCCATTTGGGAAGAAATTCAACATTATTTAGATGCTAAATTTAAAAATGTTGGTGTAGAAAATGTCTATATGCCTTTAGTTATCCCTAGTTCATTGTTCCAAAAAGAAAAAGACCATGTAAGTGGTTTTGCTCCGGAAACTTTGATTGCTACAATTGGCGGTAAAAACAAACTTGATGATGAATTAATTATTCGTCCAACAAGCGAGGTCCTTTTCTGCGAACATTATAAAAACATTATCGAATCTTATCGTGATCTTCCAAAACGTTATAACCAATGGTGCAGCGTTGTTCGTTGGGAAAAGACCACTCGCCCTTTCCTAAGAGGAAGCGAATTCCTTTGGCAAGAAGGTCATACTATGTATGAAAGCGAAGAAGAAGCTCGAAAAGATGCTTTAAGAATGCTGGAAATCTATGATGAAATGGGTCGCGATTTACTTGCTGTTCCATTTGTCAAAGGCATTAAGACTGATAAAGAAAAGTTTGCTGGTGCCAAAGAAACATATTCTATCGAAGCATTGATGCCAGATGGTAAGGCACTTCAAAGCGGAACCACGCACTATTTTGGAGATGGTTTTGCAAAGGCATTTGGCATTTCTTTCTCTAATAGAGAAAATAAACTTCAAACCCCTTATCAAACTTCTTGGGGAGTTTCGACAAGACTTCTTGGTTCCATCATTATGGTTCATGGAGATGACAATGGTTTAGTTCTTCCACCAAAGGTGGCTCCTGTTCAAGTTGTCATTATTCCTGTAATGATGAAAAATCCAGAAGTGATTAAGAAAGCTAAAGAATACTACGAACTTCTTAAGAAGGCTGGTGTTCGTGTCAAACTTGATGACTCTGATCGTTCACCAGGCTGGAAATACGCAGAATATGAAATGAAAGGTATTCCACTTCGTTTAGAAGTTGGTCCACGAGATATCGCTAATGGTGTTTGTGTATTAGCTAAACGTAACGATGGTACAAAACTTGTGACCAAAGAAGAAGACGTGGTGAAGGAAGTTTCTCGCTTAATGGAAGTCATCCATAAAGAGATGTATCAAAAAGCCTTCAAGTATCTTCTCGATCACACAACAGAAGCACACTCCATTGAGGAACTTGGAGAAATCTTAGACCGTGGTGGATATGCAAAAGTAATGTGGTGTGGCGACCAAGCGTGCGAAGATAAAATCAAAGAACTTTATCAAGCCACAGCCCGTTGCTTACCATTTGACCAAGTGCCATTCGAACACAAGTGTTTAGTCTGTGGTAAGAAGGCTGAAAAAGTCGTTTTCTTTGCTCGAGCTTATTAATCAGCAAAAAATTAAAAAGAACCAGGATTTGCTGGTTCTTTTTTTGCAATTCTTGAATAATTTATTTTAATAATTCGTAGATTTTTAGAAAGTCGTTACTAAGCGGATATTTTTCTAAATCGGGTTCTTTAATGAAGAATATTTGTCCTTCTTTTGATGACTTAATTTCACCTTCATAATGCTTTGTTTTAAATAACATCGCAAGATGACGAACATCATCTCCAAAGTTGTTCCATTCTATATATCCGCGCGGTTCTAGATTTGAAACAGTAAGTCCTGTTTCTTCTTTCATTTCGCGAAGAACCGCATCTGTAATCATCTCATGATCTTCGACATGACCGCCAGGAAATGTTAGACCTGGCCAGTCTTTTTTAAGGCGGTTTAAAACAAGGAATGAGCCATCATCTTTATAAACCATACACATAACAGTCAATTTGGTTCTCTTTTGGTGGTGGGATTGATCTTTTTTGATAAATTCCGCATTAAATCCGTTTTCGATCATATATCTATTATTTATTAAATATAGAAAAATAAAAAGACCAAGCATTTGCTTAGTCTTCCATCTGGCGGAGCAGATGGGGTTCGAACCCATGCACCGGTAACCCGATCTAACGGTTTAGCAAACCGTCCCCTTGAGCCTCTTGGGTACTGCTCCAGCGATATGTATTATATCAAAGATTAATAAATATTAAATTAATTCTTTCTTTTTTAAATAAGCAAGCAGTTGCTTGAGTGCTAATGCGCGGTGCGAATAAGTGTTTTTGACTTCTTCGGGAGCTATTCCAAAACAAATCTTCGCTTCATTACTATAAAAGATCGGATCATAACCAAATCCATGCTCTCCTTGAGGTGCAGGAAGAATCTTTCCAGGGCAAACACCCTTAAAGACAACTGGTTGGTCTTCAACATTTAAAAGAGTAATCACACAAACAAAGTTTGCTGATTTATCTTCATAGTCTTTTAACATCTCAATTAGTTTTAGATTAGCTATCCCATTGCCGCCATTTTCAGAAGCAAAGCGCGCAGTATGTAATCCTGGAAATCCATTTAATGCGTTCACACATAATCCAGAATCATCAGCGATTAAAGGCATCTTTGTGAATTCTTGTAAAGCTTTAGCTTTTATCAATGAATTTGCTTCAAAAGTTGATCCATTTTCATCTGGATCAACATGAATACCAAGTTCCTTTGGAGAATGAACTTTAATTCCGTATGGAGAAAACATTTCTTCATACTCATGAATCTTGTGGGCGTTATTTGTAGCAACTAATAAATCAAACATTTTATTGATCATCATCAACTAGCATTAAGATGCCAGCTATTAAATTACAAAATAGTAGTGTACAAACAGCAAAGGTAGCAGTGGCTTTTTCGCCTCTTTCAGTGACATTAAAGTAGTGAACAGTCATTGGGATCATCCAGCAAAGTGGAATAAGCGCCAATCCCCAGAACACAGTGGAAATAATCATAAAGACTTTAGCGACTGTACGAATAGCA
The DNA here is from genome assembly GCA_946414655.1 of uncultured Caryophanales bacterium. GTDB lineage: Bacteria > Bacillota_I > Bacilli_A > RFN20 > CAG-826 > Fiminaster. Next base: position 10,674 of record CAMKPL010000002.1, read on the forward strand.
GGTTCTTCAGCTCTATTTGCTGGTAGATTTCCTGTGTTAACTGGGCAACCGCAGCTTGGACAGAAGCGAGCATCTTCAGCTATTTCGGTGCCGCAATGTGGACAATATTTCATATTCTTTTCTCCAATTTCAACTTAATCATATCACAAAAAATTAATATTAATTTTATTTTCTGCCTTTCTTTTAGAATAAAAAAAGTCTCGATTTCTCGAAACCATATAACATTGTCGATTGGAGCAGATGACGGGAATCGAACCCGCATAATCAGCTTGGAAGGCTGATGTTCTACCACTGAACTACATCTGCACTGTTCTGGCGGACCGTAGGGGAGTCGAACCCCTCTCGCCTCCGTGACAGGGAGGCATAATAAACCGATATACCAACGGTCCTTCAGTGCGAAACAATGTTATCACATCTTTACTACATTGAAAAGAGTAATTTTTAAGAAACAAATCGACGTAAATGTTCGATTGGCATATACGCTGTTTCACGTTTAACCATTTTGCCGTTCTCAAAGAGAAGAAGTGTTGGAATAGCCATCACGCGGAACTCACGAGCAATACCTGGGAGAGAATCAACGTCAATCTTAATGACTTTAATTTCCATTTCTTTATCGAGTTGTTCGATGACTGGTGAAAGCATTTGGCATGGTCCGCACCAATCAGCATAAAAATCGACTAGAACTTTTCCAGAAGCAATTTCCTTAGAAAAATCAGCTTCTTTTTCTAAATGTTTAATCATAAGTGAACCTCCTAAACGAATAAAAAGACTAAGAAAATAATAATTATATGAAGTGGGAAGTAGGCGTAAGCACCATACTTAAACCACTTCTTATTGTAACCGAGTTCTCCACTATAGAAAAAGATAAATATTACTGCGCACATTGCATAAGCTTCGTGAGCAATGTTGTAAATGTCTCCGCCTGGAAGTAAACCGATTAAATAAACGAGAACAACGGCTAGCAAAAGTGCAAAACACATTAAAGTGTTTACAAGCAATCTTTCGTATGGTGTCCCTTCTAAATTTTCTGCAGCATTTCCAAAGTTTTTAAGCATTGCTTTAGCAATTGGATAGGAATAGAAGAAGCCAAGAGAGAGGAGTAATGCAAAAATGTTATATCCGCTTCTTAAATAGAATGGGAACCACCAAATTTCAATTCCTCGTTGGTCTTCAATCGACATCACAATAAATGAAAGAATAATGTAAGCAATTGGAAGAATGGCCCAGAATGATTTACGGTTGTTTTGTTTTAGTAGATACAAAATCACCGCGCACAAGAGAAGATCGATAATCGGAGAATAGAAACCATAAATATCCATGAATGCATGGTGAATAACAATCTGTCCAACAAGAATTACAGCAGCCAAAATTCCCAGTCTTAATGCATATTTTCCAAAGTTAGATGTGTGCCTTACACCTTCAACCAAAAGAAGAATAAAAAGCGGAAATCCGAGACGTCCGAAAATTTCTAAAATATTGGCGATTTGCGGTGATATTTCGTTAAAATACATGAATTTTGCAACATGATCTAGTGTCATCAAAAATAAGGCAATTACCTTAATCCAGAAAGACGATAAAATGTGATAACGAAACTTTTGTGTCATATTAAATTAGTGATGCAATGATAGAGAATAAGTTATTGGCGATGTGGGCAGTAACGCTTGCAGCAAAGCCGAACTTATCATAAACAAATGTGAATGCAAAAGCAGCAGCTGCGTAATAAGGAATATTTAATAATTCATTCACAATATTTGATGCAGCAAAATCAAAATGAATTAACGTAAAGATAACGATTGTTGCGATATAAGCAACGATTTTATTTTTTCTTTTAAAGAAATCGAAGAATCCTACACGATAGGTTAATTCTTCGCAAATTGGTCCAATAATGCCAAAAACAACTAACGATATGAGCGGATAAACCTTAACAATCGATGTAAGTGCTTCTTGATTATTGTTGTCGGTTATTTTTGGGCCAACCAGTTGAATAAAAATTGAATAAAAAATTGTGAATGAATAAATAATTACAAACGCTAGCAAAGCCCCAAGGTAAGCTTTCTTGTTTTTAAATGATTTAAATATGTTAGAAATGGAAGGCTTTGCTATTAATAGCAAAATACAAAAGACTAAACAGTAAGCAATCGAGTTAACAAACATTGATACTGGAGCACTTTGTAGATAAGAAGAAATTGCAGCATTATCCGATCCAAATTGTGATCTTCCAATCAACAAGAAAATAAGTTCGATTAGTGTGCCAATAACTTGGAAACCAATGAAACCAACGCCAAACAAAAGTAGTTGACGTTTGTAGTTCATCATCTTTTCTTCTTTTGGCTTATAACTTGGATTTGGAGAACCACAGTACGGACAGTAGCGACTGACCTCTGGATATTCCTTTTCACAATATGGACACTTCTTCAACATAAGTAAGTTGATTATACAATTTATTAATAAAAATGTATAATAAATCGCATGGTAACAATCTTAGAGCGTCGAGAAATCACTTTAATTCGTGATAGATCATCATTTATTGGAATTCTTTTACATGTCAAAGATGTAAGCGAAGTTAAAACATACTTATCTGAGATTAAGAAACAATATCCGAAAGCAAAACATTATTGTTATGCTTACTCTATTCACGGGCAGAAAAAATGTAGTGATGATGGAGAACCTGCAAAAACCGCCGGAAGACCTTTAATGAATCTTCTTGAAAAAAAGGAAATGGATGAGGTTTTGCTGGTGGTTGTGCGATATTTTGGTGGAGTTCTTCTTGGCGCATCACGCTTAATGTCAACATATCTGGAAACCGGTGTCCAAGTTGTCGAAAGTGCAGACTTGTTGAATATTCATCAAGTCTATGTTTATCGTTTGGAATTAAGTTATTCTCAATTTGATGAATTAAAACATCTCGCCAAAATGAATTCATTTTCATTGGAAAATGTCGCATATGAAGATACAATTAAAGTTGATGTTTTGGCTCCAGAGGAATTTGGAGAAGAACTTGTTAACCAATTCCCACATGCTCATTTAGAGGTTGTTGGAACCAAAACGATTTATCAAAGATAAGAAGGTAGAAAAATGATTGACGCAAACGAATATTCAAATAGACGAAATAAGGTTCTAACAAAGTTAGAAAATAATTCTATCGCCGTTCTTTTTGCTGGCCAAGCCAGAAAGAAAAGTGGAGATGCATTTTTCCCATTTGATGTTAATCGTAACTTCTTTTACCTTACCGGCATTGAACAAGAAAATTCTGTTCTTTTGTTAGTAAAATGTGACGGAGAAGTTTCTGAATATCTTTTTATTGATGAAAAAAATGAAAAAGTTGAAAAATGGACAGGCATTAAAATGACTGTTGAAGAAGCAAGAGAAATTTCTGGTATTGAAACAGTTTTACTCCGTTCGACATTTGAAGGAAAAATTGATGCAATCTTTTCTCACGATATGTCTCACTTTGGCGAGATCGAACATGTTTATTTAGATCTTGAAAAAGAACTAAAGATTGGTGAATGTGTTTCAACAATTCATTTCAGTGAAGAATTAGAAAAGAAATACCATGCAAAAGTTCAAGATTTGAATGAATTAGTGCTTGCTGAACGAATGGTAAAATCACCAGCAGAAGTCGCCTGTATTAAGGAAGCAATTGAAACAACCGATCTCGGAATTCGTAATGCCTTAGCGGCAATGAAACCAGGTCGTTATGAATATAATTTGCGTAATGCTTTTGAATATTCCATCATGGAAGAATACGGAACCACACTTGGCTTCGCAACCATTATTGCATCGGGCAAAAACGGTGTCATTCTTCACTATCCAGAAGCCAAAGATATGCTTCAAGATGGAGATTTAGTTCTCTTTGATCTTGGCGCAGCTAAATCACATTATTCGGCCGATATTTCTCGCACTTTCCCAATTAGTGGAAAGTTTAATGAACTTCAAAGAAAGATCTATGAAATTGTTTTGGAGTGCAACAAAGCAACAATCAATTTTATTCGTCCAGGTATTACTCTTGTGGAAATGAATGATTTTGCGAAGAACTTCTTAGCTGAAGAATGTGTTGCAAAAGGATTGATTTCTTCTAAAGACGAAATTTCTAGAGTCTATTATCATAGTGTTTCGCACCATCTTGGTTTAGACACACATGATGGAAATGACCGCACAAGCCCACTTGTTGCAGGTAATGTTGTGACATGTGAACCAGGTTTATATTTTGCTGAATATGGAATCGGAATTCGCATTGAAGATGATGTCTTAGTCACTGAAAGCGGACGAGAAGTTTTATCAAATGACGTGATTAAAGAAGTCAGCGATATTGAAAAATTATTGAGGACTCATCATGAATAAATACATTCTTGTTGTAGACCAAGGAACAACTTCTTCTCGGGCCATCCTTTTTAATAAAGGTGGCTTAACTGTTTCGTTTGCTCAAAAAGAACTTCCAGTCGAATATCCAAAGTCAGGTTACGTCGAATGTGATGCTAACGAGCTCTTTGCTGGAGTGGTGGAAGTCATTGAAACTGCTTTAAACAAAGCTAATGTTACCTGGGATAGTATTGCGTGCGTTGGTATTACCAACCAACGTGAAACAACAATTGTTTGGTCGAAAGTTACTGGTTTACCAGTATCGAAAGCAATTGTGTGGCAATCTCGTCAATCACAATCAATCTGTGATCGAATGATGAAACACGAAGAATTAATTCATCAAAAGACAGGATTAATCATTAACCCTTACTTCTCTGCTTCGAAGATTCGCTACATTTTAGACCATTTACCTAGAGGTCAAGAAAGGGCAGAATCCGGTGAGCTGATGTTTGGTACCGTTGATTCCTGGTTAATTTATAAATTAACAAAAGGTGAGGTACATGCTACTGATATTACGAACGCATCCCGTACAATGTTATTTAACATTAACACCAAAGAATGGGATGATGAATTATTAAAACTTTTTAATATTCCAAGAAGTATGCTTCCTGAAGTTAAGTCATGCGATGCTAATTTTGGAACAATTTCTCTTCTTGATAAAGATACACCAATCACTGGTGTTATCGGTGACCAACAATCCGCCTTATTCGGACAAAACTGTTTCGAAGCAGGAATGTCAAAATCAACATATGGTACTGGCTGTTTCATGTTAATGAATATTGGTGAAAAACCAGTTCTTTCAAAGAAAGGTTTATTAACAACAATAGCTTGGGATATTTCCGGCAAGGTTTCTTACGCCTTAGAAGGAAGTGTCTTTGTTTGTGGATCGGCGATTAAATGGTTACGTGATAGCTGGCATATTATCCGTCATTCGAATGACATCAACATTATGGCGCAACGAGTTCCTAATACTGGTGGAGTTTATTTTGTTCCAGCATTCGTGGGACTTGGTACTCCATATTGGGATGATGATGTTCGCGGTGCATTCTTTGGAATGAGTGCTGGAACGAACTTAGATCATATTGCTTTAGCAACGCTTCAAGCAATCGCTTTCCAATGTAAAGATGTTTTCTCCGTGATGGAAGAAGAGTCAAATATCAAAATCAATCGTCTATATGTTGATGGTGGTGTTACAAATTCTGACATCATGCTTCAATTCCAAAGCGATATTTTAAACATCCCTGTTTCTAAGCCAACTTGTTTGGAATCAACAGCAATTGGTGCTGCGTTTATGGCAGGACTTGGTTCAGGATTCTTCTCATCTTTAGATGAGATTAGTAATGCTCACACAATTGCTAAAAACTATCATCCAAAGATGAATCAAGTAGAAGCGAAAAAACTCTACAAAGGATGGGAAAACGCCGTCAAATGCGCGATGAAATTTAAAAATTAAGAATGAAAAACATTTTAAATCACGAGCAATTTCTAAATCTATATAATCAACTCCAAGTCAATCCAGCCATTGATCCAGAAGTTGTTTTTGAAGCATATGAAGTTGCTTATGAAGGAGCGATTGAGTTAAGCCAATCAAACCTTTTTGGTAAGGTTGTTCCAGTTAGTTCACTACCTCTGCTACTTTATTTAATTAATGAATTTGGCTTCTATCTAGATTCTCATCAAGTGGAATGCAAGACTCTTAAAAATAACGAAGTAGCACTACAAAGTATTATTTCGTTAGCAGTGGACAAGTACTTTACGAACGAACACTTAAACTACAAAAATGTTCGTCTTCTTTCCAAGTACTCACCAATTGTTTCTAATCTTGATTTATATTTGAACTTTATGCTTGGAATGCTTTCGCGTTTCCCAAAAAACAATCCGAATGAGACTCTTATTTTGGATGTGATGCATAAAGGATTCTCAATTATGAAATCCATCTTAGATCTTATTGTTGATGGATTTGGAACAGAAGCTTTCTCCTTATGGAGAACTTTGCATGAAAACGAGTGTATTCTTTATCTTTTAAATAAATATGGTTCACCTGTTCAAAATGCCTACGTAAAACATCTTAAATATGGTGTCGCCTTCCGTGGAGGAATAAAGAACCAAGAGGAAAACGATAAGATTTTTGCTGTACTCAAAGAAGAAATGAAAGCTCTCGATTTAAAGAGTAAAGACATGAAGAAGTTTATTGAATATGGATGGTTGACTTCTATTCCAAATTATAATGAAGACAAGCAATTCAAATTCAATTTCCGTGATGGTGTTGAGCGTCTTGCCGAACTTTCAGCCTACTCTAAACTTTACGAGATGGCTTCGGAAATTTCTCACTCCTCCCCAATTCTTATTTATTCTCGAGACGAGTATTATTTACGTCTTGTTTTGTTAACAGTTTACGAGTGCTTCTTCCGTTATGAAAAGATCTTCTCAGATTTCTATTTATCACGCATTTCCAAAGAAGAGGCAGAACGTTACGCGGTAATGAAAAAAACATATTATTCCATTTTATTTTTCATCTACGACAAAGAAAAGAAACGCTTCTCAAAAACCTATTCAAAAACTGCACAAAAATAAAAAAAGAACCAGCAAATCCTGGTTCTTTTTGTTTTTGGTTTGATTATGCGCCTTCGTAGCAAGAGCCACCAATGAACTCTCTAATCAGTGAGTTACATGGGACCCATTCATCTGGCATGTCATCAAAGTATTTGAGCATGCGGATGAGTCTTTCAGCAACTGGGAAGTATTTGTCTTCACGGTCAACTGCTTCAAGAAGTGGCATCGCATATTTCTTCATCACGCAAAGTTCATATGAGAGCATGGAGTTATAGACATAATCAGCACCTTCTTGGGTGTTATAAATCCATTTGAATTCTCCACGACGGACACTTGGCCACATGCTGAATGTTTCTTCGGCACTTGCGGCACGGAACTTATAGTCACGAACTAATCGGCGGAGTAAACGGAGATCAGTAATGGATACTGGGTTCACGTTGTCGAGATTAATTTGTGCTTGTGGGGCAATAAAGATTTTGAATTTCTGGTGTCGTGGAATGAGTGTGGTCATACGATCATTTAACGCATGGATACCTTCAATAATGATTGGTTCAGTTGGACCAACTTTAATCACACGACCCGGAACGCGTTTACCAAGTTTAAAATCAAATTTTGGTAATTGGACTTCCTTACCGTTAATTAAGTCGAGCATGTTTTGGTTGAATAATGGAATATCAAGAGCTTCGATTGATTCGAGATCTGGTTTTCCATCCTCATCCTTTGGAGCTTCGGCTTTTGTTAAATAGTAGTCATCGATCGAAATACGAATAGGTTTAATTCCTCTTGATAAGAGTTCTACTCTTAAACGATTTGCAAAAGTTGTCTTTCCAGAACTGGATGGACCAGCAATACAAATTAAACGAATGTCTTCGATATCTTTTTCGATCATGTTACCAAGAGTGGTTAACATTCTGTTATGGCGGGCTTCACAAAGTTGAATGAAATCGATTACGCCATCACGGTGAATGTGTTCATTAATACCGGCAACTGAATCAGCGCCAGCAATCTTTCCCCAGTTGTGAGACTCTTTTAGAGTCTTACCAAATGTTGGAGCATCCTCGAATGGTGGAATTTCGCCTCCACATTCACTTCGTGGATATTGAACAATCATTCCTGGAGCATAGTGACGTAATTTGTATGATTTAAGATAACCAGTGGATGGAACCATACGAGCAAACATATAGTTCATGTAGCCGTCACAGTTATAAAGGTGAACAGTTTTCTCTGGACGATATTGAAGAATAGCCAACTTATCATCAAGGTGATGTTCACGGTAGATTTGAGCTGCTTCCTCTTTGGTGTAAACACCTCTTTCAAGTGGATAATCAGCAGCAATAATCTTTTTCATTTCTGCATCAACTTGTTCAACGAGTTCTGGTGTTGCTTTAACACCTTCGTTAAGGATTTGAACGAAAATGGAACGTGAAACGTTATAGCAGAAGCGAACCTTTAAAGATGGGTCGACACGATTGATTGCCATCGCAAGAACGAATCTTAATGAAGATTCATATGTTGGAATTGCGTCGTTATCTTTAACGGTTAAAAATTCAACTGTTGCATCGTAATAGACTTCGTATGTGAGTTCTCTCACACGGTTGTTGACTCGAGCACAGATGTAGGACTTATCATTGTTTTCAATGAGGTCGAGTAGTTTTACTTTTGAGTTAAAAGATTTCTCTTTGTCAAAATATTTGAGTGTAAATGACATCGGGATTCCTCCTTAAAAAATCACGCTAATTATTTTAAATGAAAATAAATATCTATTCAAGCGCTTACATACGCATGTTTTAATATTTTCTCTTTACGAGATTATATAATTTAAATAAAATTATAGCGTATTTGTTAAATTTAAGAAAAAGGAGACTGATTAGATGAATTCTAAAGCAATGGTTTACATTCAATCCGGTGGTCCAACAAGTGTTATTAACACTTCTTTATATGGTGCAATCAAGGAAGCTCAAAAGCATCCTGAGATTTCCCATATCTATGGTTCACTTAACGGCATTGAAGGACTTCTGAACGATCGAATTATTGATTTTGGTAAAGAAGATCCAGAACAAATTGAACTCTTAAAACAAACTCCAGGATCAATTCTTGGCACTTCTCGTCACAAACTTCCAAAAGACTTCCATGATGAAGAATATTCCAAGATTTTAGAGACCTGTCAAAAGCATAATATTGGTTACGTTTTTGTTAATGGTGGAAACGACTCCATGGATACTTGTTATAAACTTTCTTTACTATGTAAAGAGAAAGGTTTAGATATCAAGGTTATGGGTGTTCCAAAAACTGTTGATAACGACCTGGCAATTACCGATCATTCGCTTGGATTTGGTAGTGCTGCAAAATATGTTGTTAACACTGTCAAAGAAATCATTCTTGACGCCGTTTGTTATGCGAAAGGCAAAGTCTATATTATTGAAGTAATGGGACGTAATGCTGGCTGGTTAACAGCTGCTGTGGACCTTCTTCCTGAAGAAGCTCGTCCAGATTTGATTTATCTTCCAGAAAACAAATTCGATATGGAAGGTTTCTTAAAGAAAGTTGATGCTCTTTACAAGAAGAAAGGCAATGCGATTGTCTGTATCTCGGAAGGTATAACCTTCGAAAGAGACACTTCAAATGCGCGTATTGACTCTTTTGGACACATGCAACTTGGTGGTGCTGGAGCTGATTTAGCCAAGATTGTTGAAAACAAACTAGGTTACCCAATCCGTGCCATTGAACTCTCCTTACCACAACGCGCTTATTCATTCTTAACAAGTAAAGTTGACTCTGATGAAGCAGTAATGTGTGGGACAATCGCTGTCCAAAAAGCCCTTGAAGGCATGACTGGACACATGATTGCGATTAAAAGAGTTTCTAACAAGCCTTACAAAGTAAGTTATGAACCAGTCGATATCTCTTTAATCGCTAATGTGGAGCAGAAAGTTCCAACATCAATGATGGTTGATGATTCTAAAATGGCCCCATCATTCCGTGAATACTGCTTACCTCTTATTCAAGGTGAGATTCCAGTTCAAATGGAAAACGGAATCATTAAATCATGCGTTCTTAAACGTGTGCTTGTGAAATAATTAAAATACACAAAAAAGTCAGTCCTTTGGATTGACTTTTTCTTTTTGCGTTCGTATTATATGCGTATGAAAAAGTTCTTATCGAACAAAAGCCAGTTGGCGCGACTGGTCATTTCTACGTTAGCCTTAGGCTTAATCTTAATGATTTTATCATGCATCGGCATTATTTTCGGTCAGTTTGGTTGGCTGATTGGAGTTTCTATTGGAACTCTTGTTTCACTTGTAAACGTTGTGCTTTTGTTCAAGGGAAGTAGCTTTGTTTTAAATGCTTCAAAAGCATCGCTTTTTCTTCTTTTTTATTTTCTAAGAATGCTTCTTTATGTTGGTTTTACTGTTTTGTTAGCATTCCTTGATTTTAAACTTCATCTATCTGCTTTTGCCTATTCAGTCTTTGGACTTTTAATTGCGTATCTTCCAACGGTGATCATTGTTTGTGTTGTCATGTCTAAGGAAGGTAAAAATTTAATGAACATTGGTGAGCTCAAATAATGCCTTATAATTCCGAGTCTTTTAAAACATTTAATCCAACCGGTGAGATCATTATGGCCCTCATCTTGATTGGTGTTTTAATTGTCTTTGCAATTATCATTGGTATTCTTGCTAAAAAAGCCGATTTCAAAAAGAAATCAAAAGGTTTACTGCTTCTTGCGGAATGGGCTGTTGAGAAACTTGATGCTTTTACAAAGGACACGATGGGCCCAGGCTTTGATAACTTTGGCGGGATTCTTTTAGGTATCATCCCATTTCTTTTCCTTTCGTTTACGATCGGTATTACTGGTTTACCAACTCCGATGGCTAATTTAGCTGTGCCTTTATCACTAGCTTTAGTGACTTTTATTTTAATTCATTACACATCTATTCGTTATACAAAATGGCGCTATTTTAAACGCTATATTGACCCAATTCCAATCTTTGCTCCAATCAACTTGTTATCGATGTGGGCACCACTCATCTCGATGACTCTTCGTATGTTTGGCAATGCGATTGTTGGATGGGTTTTAATTTCTTTGATTAATAGTTTGCTTGGAAATATTTCAGCAGCGATTTTCTCGTTTGCTCCAGCCGGTCTAAATTCGATCTTTATTAGTCCGATTATTACACCGGTTTTCCACGCTTACTTTGACCTTGTCTCTGGATTCATCCAGAGCATGGTCTTTGTCTTCTTGACGTGTCTATTTGTTGCTCAAGAACGTCCAGAAGAAGTTGAACAAGAAGTAGCTTTAGCTACTAGAAAGGAGATGAATGCATGAAAGATCCATTAATTGCTTTAGCTGCTGGCATTGCTATTCTTAGCGCTGGTGCATCAAGTATTGGTGAAGGTATGCTCTGCTCAAAAGCAATCGAAGGAATGTCTCGTAATCCAGAAATGTATGGAAAACTACGTTCCTCAATGATTATCGGCTGTGCCCTTGTTGAAACTTGCGGTATCTATGCCCTACTTATTTCAATCTTGTTACTTTTCGTTTTCTAATTCGATTTAAAGAAAGGAGGCACTTATGAAAAACCTTGTCGTTCTAGACGAAGCAATCACTAAAGAAAGCTTTATTGATAAGTTGTTCCCAAATCCTTGGGATGCTTTAGCGGTCTTTTTAGCATTCGTCGTTCTACTAATTGTTGTTTTCTATTTTGCCTATAAACCAGTCAAAAGACTGATTCAGAAACGCGCTGATTATGTGGATGGTAAACTCCGCCACGCTGAACAAAGCGAGAAAGATGCTTTAGCTAAAGTCGAAGAAGCTAATCTTGAGGTTAAAAAGAGCCATCAAGAAGCTTTAGGTATTGTTGAACAAGCTAAAGCTGACGCTGAAAAAGAAAGAGCGCGGATTAGAAAGCAGGCTAAAGAAGACGCCGACCAAGAAGTCAAACGTGCCAAAGTTGAAATCGAACAAGAAATCGAAAAGAGCAAAGATGAAATTCATTCCCAAATCGTGGATGTGGCATTTGATGCATCCAAGAAAGTGTTGTCTAGGGAAGTAAAAGATGAAGACAACGAAAAACTAATCGATCAATTTATTGAAGATTTGAAGAAGAAAGAATAATGGAATCTACGACCACAAAATATGCTAATGCATTAGTTTCAATCGCCCGTGATGAAGGCAAACTTTTGGAATACAAAGTAGCCATTAGATCAATCGACGAGCTTTTAAAAACTAATGCAGAACTCAAGAAATTTTTGTGTTCATATTTTGTGTCAAACGAAGAAAAATATCGTCTGATTGATGAAATTTGTGTGGATTTTGCGGTGAAAAATTTGCAAAACTTCATTAAATTACTCACCAAAAAACACCTCATTTATCATTTTCACGATATTGCTAAAGAAATTGTTCTTGGCTTAAACGATGAACTCCATATTGCTGATGGATTTCTTTATTCCACAAAACCACTTAGTGAAAAGCAAATTGAAACTATTTCGAAAGCTATTTCTCAAAGAATGGGCGTGGAAGTTGAACTGAAGAATCTCATTGATGAACGATTGATTGGCGGAATTAAGGTTGTTGTCCATGACCATGTTTTTGATGGTTCAATTCTCTACAAACTTGATTCAATGAAACAAAACTTAAAAGAAAGGAGAGCCGTATGAAAATAAAAACCTCTGAAATTAGTGCCTTAATTAAAAAGCAGATTGAAGACTTCTCATCAAAGGTTGAATCCGATGATGTTGGGACAGTTATCACCGTTGGTGATGGTGTTGCTTTGGTTTATGGTCTTGATAAAGCAATGCTTGGCGAACTCGTCGAATTTCCTGGACATATTTATGGCATGGTCATGAATCTTGAAGAAGAACATGTCGGTTGTGTTTTACTTGGAAGTGACACTGAGATTAAAGAAGGCGATTTGGTTAAACGAACAAAAGAAGTAGTTAAAGTTCCAGTTGGTGATGAACTTTTAGGGCGTGTTGTTAATGCGCTAGGTCAACCAATTGATGGGTTAGCTGAAATTACTTCAAAGAAGTATCGTGAAGTGGAACGTATTGCTCCAGGTGTCATGTATCGTAAAAGTGTTGATACACCTCTTCAAACAGGTATTAAGGCAATCGATGCAATGATTCCAATCGGACGCGGACAACGTGAGCTCATTATTGGTGATCGTCAAACAGGTAAAACAGCAATTGCCATTGACACAATCATTAACCAAAAGGACCAAAACGTAAACTGTGTTTATGTAGCTATTGGTCAAAAGAACTCAACAGTAGCTTCGATTGTCGACAAACTAAAAAAAGCCGGTGCAATGAAATACACCGTTGTTGTTTCTTCAACAGCTAGTGAATTAGCGCCACTTCAATATTTAGCTCCATACGCTGGTATGGCGATCGCGGAAGAATGGTTAGAACAGGGCAAAGATACGCTTATTGTTCTTGATGATCTTTCCAAACACGCTGTCGCTTACCGTACATTATCACTTTTATTAAAACGTCCTTCAGGACGTGAAGCTTATCCAGGAGATGTTTTCTATCTACATTCTCGTTTACTTGAACGTGCATGCAAGTTAGATGAAAAACATGGCGGTGGATCAATTACTGCCTTACCAATCATCGAAACTCAATCAGGAGACATTTCCGCTTACATTCCAACAAATGTCATTTCCATTACTGATGGTCAAATCTTCTTAATGACTGATTTATTCAATGCCGGACAAAGGCCAGCTATTGATTCTGGTTTATCCGTTTCCCGTGTCGGTAGTGCTGCTCAAATTAAGGCAATGAAACAAGTTGCTTCTTCATTAAAAATTGAACTTGCCAACTACCGCGAACTGCAAGCTTTTTCACAGTTTGGCTCAGACTTAGACGCGGAAACAAAACGTATTTTAAATCATGGTCGTGTCCTTATGGAAGTGCTCAAACAAAAGCAATATGACACTTATCCAGTCGACCGTCAGATTATCGAATTTTTCGCCGTAAAACATGGATATCTTGAAAATGTCGAAATTCAAAATATCCACGAATTGCTGGTGAAACTTTATGAACATGTTTCCTCATCGCATCATCAGATTATTGATGAAATATATAAGGAACGTGTTATTTCTGAAGCAAACGAAAAAGCTTTAAAAGCTGTTTGCGACAAATTCTTTGAGGCGAGCAAATAATGGCACAATCTCTTCACAAAACAAAACGACGAATCGCTTCCATTAATTCGACGAAAAAGATTACGAAAGCTATGGAACTTGTTTCCACAGTGAAACTAAAAAAATTCCGTCGATTAATGGAAAACAATGAACAATACAGCAACGAAATTGCTGCCTTGATTCAAGCGCTTTTCGCGCGTCTTAATGATGAAGAGATTATTTATACAAAAGAACAAAAAGCGGAGAAAGATTTGTATGTTGTATTACATTCGAATTTTGGACTTTGTGCCGGATATAATAATAATTTATTTAACTTTGTTAAAGAGAATGTAAATAAAGAATGTTCTGTTCTATTTTTAGTCGGAACTAAATCACAACATATTTATCGCGAGGAAGGATATAAAACGAACGAAGATTTACTTCATGTCGCTGATCAAGTTAGTACATCCGAAATTATGAAACTTGGACGAACATTAACAAACCATTTTGTGAATGGTCATTATCGTTCGATCCATCTTGTTTATACACACTATGTCAATTCGCTTAAATTTGTTCCTTGTGACCTCGTCTTATTCCCACTTGTAAACGATCAACAAGCTCCTGATTTCAGGTATCCTCCAATCTTTGATACCGATGTTAAGACCTTAATCGATGAACTTGTTCCCGTTTACATAAATGCCATTTTGTTTCAAAAAGTTGTTGAATCAATCGTTTCTGAGCAAACCGCTCGACGTACCGCTATGGAAAACGCCACAGATAATGCAGACGAATTGATTGACCAATTAACAATCGAATATAACAAGGCTCGACAAGCCGCTATTACCCAAGAAATTAATGAAATTGTCTCTGGTCAGCTCTAAGGAGGTAAAACTTATGAATGATAATAAAGGAATTGTTGTCCAAGCTGTTGGTCCGGTAATTGATGTTCGTTTCAAAGATGAACATCTTCCGGAACTATTAACTGCTTTAAAAGTTTCTTTACCTAATGGTAATGAACTAACTCTTGAAGTAGCGCAGCACATTGGTGATGACATTGTTCGTTGTATCGCCATGGGTCCAACAGAGGGAGTCATCCGTGGACTTGATGTTATTGATACGAACGCACCAATTTCCGTTCCTGTTGGTCCAGAAACACTTGGAAGAATGTTTAACATTCTCGGTGAACCAATTGATGAAAAAGGTCCTGTAAAAACGAAACAAAAGATGCCAATTCATCGCAAAGCACCAGCATTTAAAGACCAAGATGTTTCGACCGAAATGCTCGAAACCGGTATTAAAGTCATTGACCTCCTTTGCCCATACTTAAAAGGTGGAAAAGTTGGCTTGTTTGGTGGTGCTGGTGTTGGCAAAACTGTTTTAATTCAGGAATTAATTAACAACATTGCCACTGAACAAAAAGGTATCTCGATTTTCGCTGGCGTTGGCGAACGTTCCAGAGAAGGAAACGACCTTTATCATGAAATGAGTGCTTCTGGAGTTTTATCTAAAACAGCACTTGTCTTTGGACAAATGAACGAACCGCCAGGAGCCCGTATGAGAGTTGGATTAACAGGTTTAACGATGGCGGAATATTTCCGTGATGTAGAACATCAAAACGTCCTTCTCTTTATTGATAATATTTTCCGTTTTACCCAAGCTGGTAGTGAGGTCTCTGCCTTGCTAGGCAGAACACCAAGTGCTGTTGGTTATCAACCAACACTTGCAACAGAAATGGGTCAACTTCAAGAACGTATTACTTCGACTAAAGATGGATCAATCACATCCGTTCAAGCCATTTACGTTCCAGCTGACGACTTAACTGACCCAGCTCCAGCAACAACATTCTCACACCTTGATGCGAAGACTGTCTTGGATCGTAATACGGCAGCTTTAGGCATTTATCCAGCAGTGGATCCACTTGATTCAACATCAAATATTCTTGATCCAAATATTGTTGGAGAAGAACATTACAATGTTGCTCGTGAGGTCCAAAAGATTTTACAACGTTATAAAGAGCTTCAAGACATCATTGCTATTTTAGGTATGGATGAGCTTAGTGACGAAGATAAGCGTGTTGTTAATCGTGCACGCCGTATTCGTAATTTCTTATCTCAGCCATTCCATGTTGCCGAAGGATTTAGTGGATTTAAAGGAATTTATGTTCCAGTTAAAGACACCGTAGAATCATTTAGAGCAATACTAGATGGTAAATATGATTCTTATCCAGAAAGTGCCTTCCTTTACGTAGGTACAATTAAGGATGTTGAAGAGAAAGCTAAGGGAATGAAATAATGAAATTTCGTTTAGTAATTGTTTCGCCACGAGGATGCTACCTTGATGAAGAGGTGGAATCTTTAACAATCAAACTTTCTAGTGGATATCGTACAATTCTTGCAAAACACGCTCCACTAATTGGCGCGATTGCCTATGCTCCAATGCATATTGTAAAAGATGGTCAAACAATTCACTACGCTCTTCATGGCGGTGCAATCAATGTAACCAATGAAAAAGTTATCTTAATGGTCAATGCTATTGAACGAAAAGATGAGATCGATATTGAACGTGCTAAACGAGCCAAGGAACGTGCTGAAGGACGACTCAAAAATAAAGATAATGGCATTGATATTAAGCGTGCTCAATTAGCTTTATATCGAGCACTGTCACGAATCAATACAGTCAATCAATAGAATTAAAAAAGACCATCAATTCTTGGTTAAATCACAGAGAATTGAAGGTCTTTTTATTTGGTAACTTTGGAAATTTGAATATTAGATAATCCAGGTTTTTGATGGATGAATAGTGGTCCATCCGTTTCGTTTTTAACAGTTTGATATTTGGTTACTTGATCACCATTTGAAAAGTCTAGTTGGATAAGTGTTGCTTCGTTTAAATTTGCCTTGTTTAATGCAGCAACATAATCAACTGTCTCTGATTCAAAATAATAGTTATTTGTTAATGTGATTTTTCTTTTAAGAGTATTTCTTAATCGACTTTCAGAATTGACTTGTTCGTAAGGAATTTTTTCAATGTTTGTTCCTTGCACAATAAAGAATGATGGGACATATTGGATATCAAAAGCTGGATAAGCAGTGGTAAGAGAAAGAATATCATCTTTCTTTTGGGGAGTTTCCATGTGAAATGTTAAAACCTTGTTCTCTTCAGCAACTTTTTTTAGTCCGTTTTCAAAAAGGGCACAGGAATCGCATCCTTCTAAAGAGATATATAAACAGAACGTGTCATTTGCTTTGATGTGGGAATCAATCGTAGTAAATGAATCGTCACGTACAACAAAACTTTCTCTTAACAAGAGATCTCCATCCATAAGTGGTTTTGCATCACCATTATATGAGCACCCTGAAAGAGCACAAAGTGGAATGATTAAACTAACAAGAGAACGTTTCTTCATTTTCAATCTTTAATATATTAACATATTTAATATGGTTCATATTATTCTTTATCATCCAGAGATTCCACAAAATACCGGCAACATTTTAAGAACCGCTATGGCAACAAACTCAATGGTTCATATTATCGGACCGCTTCCTTTTGAACTATCTGATAAGTCTTTAAAAAGAGCTGGGATGGATTATTTAAAGGACGCAAAATATGAATACTATTCTTCTTATGAAGAATTTAATAGTAAATTCAAAGATCAAAAGATTTATTATGTGACCAAATATGGAACGCACTTATATTGTGAAGAACAATTCACAAATCCCACCGAAGATGTTTATGTGATGTTTGGTCGAGAATCAACAGGAATTGATAAAACAATTCTAAGTGAACACAAAGACGATACTTTAAGAATCCCAATGCTATCAACAGCACGTAGTTTAAACTTATCAAACGCTGTAGCAATCGTTGTCTATGAGGTTTTAAAACAACAAAAATTTCCTGGCCTAGCCAGTTTTGACATGATTCATAAATATCGAATTTAATTACAGCGTGTAGCTGTTTTGAACAATTCTATTGAATGTTCGCGGATGTTATTGATCTTGATTGAAGAGTAATTCTTAACGATTGCTTCACCCAAGGAATGACCTCGGCGAATGTTTTTCTTTCTGGTATATTGAACTTCGCCAGTTTTCATGTTTGAAAGATATAAAGCGAGCTCACAAGCAAAGAGTAATTGGTCGTCGGTTGGTTTTATTGAAGCAATAACAATGTGAGAACCAGAACGTTCCTTAATGTGAACCCAGGTGAATTGTCGGTCTTGCTTCATAACAAAACTTAAATAGTCGTTTTGGGAAGAATTTTTCCCGAAGTAAAAGTAGACACCTTGATAGTTAATTCTCCAAGGTTTATTGAATTCAGTAACGGCGATTTCTCTTTTCTTTTTAAAGGAATATGAAGCTACGATTTTATCAGCCTCTTTTTCGTTTGGAGCATCGTAAAGTTGCTGTAAAATCGATTCATACAATTCGATTTCATTTTTGGCTCTTTCGAGGTTAGTTTCGACAAGGCGAATTGTCTCTTTAGCTTTCTTAACTTTTTTGTAGAAAATTTGAATGTTTTCACTGATGGTTTTTGACCCATCTAGTTGAATAGTTTTTCCGTCTATTTGTACTGATGTTAATCTTTGTTTTAAATTGATACCAGAAATTAGTAAATTATCCGCAAATTGCTGGTAATTTTGTTGCAATTCAGCATTCTTTTTATCTTCTTCAATGTGAAGAATTTTGGTTCGACATTTTTTGATTTTACCTTGCAAATTAGAGATAAAATCTTGGTACTTTTCTAATCTTCTTTTTTGGATGGAATTTTCGAAAGATTTAACCGCAAAATCTTGGTTAAAAACTATCTCTCCATCAAAAAGTTTTTCTTGTTTTGGAAGAAGATATTTTGATCCATTTTCTGGTTCACCTTTTTTGCTGTGGTAGAATGAAGCAATGACCTTATTGTGAATGTCAGTGACTATCAGGTTTGGATGGTTTGGAAAAATCTCAAAATAGAAACACAAATCTTCTTCCGGATTATTTGATGTGGCCATATGAAGCTTAAGAACAAAATCATCTTTTTTGAATTCATAGTAAACAATCATAAATTCATTTGAGATTGCTCTTAGTTGCGATGCGAAAACTGAATTTAATGATTCAAAAAATTTTTCGGTTTTATGTGTATAGAAACAAGGGTTTTTCGTTGATAAGTCCAACGCGATAAACTGACGATTTTTTTCAGTACTAAAAAAGAGCAATGTATCTTTGCTTAAAACCACAGGAGAAAAGAACGCTTTTCCTAAGAATAAGTGTTCATTTTCTTTTAGATATTTTTCGATTGAAGCATGAGTGAATCGCATATCTTTCTTATTATAAAGGAAGATATATTGAAATGTAATCTTGACTTTAATATAATTAAACACATGAAAAAACGTGGTTTATTAATTATTATGTCCGGCCCAAGTGGTGTCGGCAAAGGTACAATTCGTGAAGAATTGATGAAGAAAGACGACTTAAATCTTCATTATTCTGTTTCAATGACCACACGCGGGATGCGTCCTGGCGAAGTTAATGGAAGAGAGTATTACTTTGTAAGTCGTGAAGAATTCGACCGTAATATCGCTAATGATAATCTCTTAGAATGGGCGGAGTTTGTCGGCAATCGTTATGGAACTCCTCGAGATAAAGTGGAACAAATGCGTAACGAAGGTAAAAACGTCATGCTCGAAATTGAAGTTAATGGTACAGCTCAAGTTTTGAAAAAAGTCCATGATGATGGTGTTTTATCAATCTTTATTGCTCCCCCTTCTTTAGAAGAACTTGAAAATAGACTTCGTGGAAGAGGAACAGAAACAGAAGAAGTAATTAAATCGAGGGTTGCAAAAGCAACTCACGAATTTGGTTTTAAAGACCAATATAAATTTGTTGTCGTAAATGACAAATTAGATAAAGCAGTGGATGAAGTTCGTCAAATCATTCTTAATGCGATGAAAGGAGAATAACATGGTTACAATCTCAATTTATGGTTTAGACCAATACGTTGTTGGACGTTATTCTAAAGAACACAGTGCAAACATTTCCAGCCTTTTAGAGGTGGGTGAAGATGATCTAGTTTTCTATTCTCCAAATGCTTATGTCTTCCATAATGGAGTTGAACAAACAAGTTGGAACACAATTGTTAAAGTTAATGCTCCAGAAGAATGTGAAAAACTTGAAGATAAAGTTGCTAATTATTTAATTCAAACTCTAAAAGAGTTTTCAATTCATTTGGTTGTTGAATTTTCTTATTATCACAAACATCATCGTTATGAATTTGTGAACAAAGAATATCCACGCTACATTTCTGAAGAAAATGTTGTTAATGTCGAAGATGAAGAATACCAAGAAGGTGATGAAATCTACGAAGGCAACATGTTCGAAGGATTTGAGGAAAAGTATGAAGAAGCACATCACCACTGCGACGGTGAACACTGTGACTGTAAGCACAAGCATTAATGACTGAACTATTGGTTTCTAAAAACGTTTTAAGTGACATTCTCTATGAGAACAAGACTTTCAAACGTTCTTTGAATGACCAATGTTTTTCTAAAAAAGAATATTCCCAATATAAAAAAGTTGTTTCCGGCCTTGTCGGATGTGAACTTAGACATCATTTTTTATTTAAAAAAGTCTTAGACAAATTACACATTGAGTTAACGCTTGACGAGAGAACATATCTTTATCTTGCTTTAGCCAACAATCATTATCTAAAAGCATTAAACATCGGTGAAATTAACAAATTCATTGAAGATCTTTTCAAAGAAAAATTCTCAAATGTTAGAGAACTTCTTTCATCAGAATTTTCTTTGTTTGACTATGTCAATATTAATAAAAAAAGCTTTGATTTTTTATCAATTCGCTTCAATTTACCAAAATGGCTTCTAAAAGCTTGGGTTAAAGAAATTGGTTTATCAAAAACATATCGAGCGATTCATCATCTCTCACGCCCATCAAACACAACTTATCGAGTCAATCCATTTAACGAATACGCAAAAGAAGTTTTGAATAAAAACAAAGATGTAGTTTCTAATGAAATTTTGGAACAAGTTGTTGAAATTCCACGAAAAGTTCTTCAACAAAGACCAGAACTCAAAGGTGAACTACTTTTTGAGATTGATCCAAATTTAAAACGCATTGTTGATCAAATTCAAAACGCTCTTATCCAAGAAGTCTGCATTTATTCGGATGAAGATGATTCCTTGCCATTAGAAGAACTTGCTCGAAGTCGTAATAACCTTGGAATCAATGTTGTTTGTCCAACGTATGAAGAAAGAACCAAACTTGTTCGTTCTGTACGTTTACAAAAAGCGAAAAACATTAATGTTTTTAAAGCCAATGATGTTTTAACAATGAAGACTGGCATATCTAGAAAAACAGAACTCTTCTATTGCTACCCAAGATCTTCTTCATATGCATTGATTAATAAATACCCTGACTACATCGTTCGTTTCCGCAACACGTCAATTGACGCCTTTGTCGAAAATCAAAAGAAAGCTCTTCACGATTGTTCTGAATTTATTTGTGATGGTGGCGATTTAGTTTACATTGTAAATACCCTGAACCACAAAGAAACAAAAGGCGTTGTCGAAGCATTTTTACAATCCCATCCTTCGTTTGTTTTGGTTAAGGATGAACAAATTATTCCTGATAAAAAACTCAACTCATTTTTATACTATGCTGTTTTAAGGTTAAAGAAGAAAAATGTCGAAGATTAACTTACTTGGATGTGAAATCTCTAAATTAGAACAAATGATGATCGAGCGCGGTCAAAAGAAATTCCGTGCTACACAACTTTACACATGGATTTATGAAAAAGAGACTTTGTCTTTTGATGATATGAGTGATATTTCACTCCGTTTTCGAGAAGAACTAAATCGCGATTTTACTCTTTCGCTTCCAAAGATTTATAAAAAACAGGAGTCTAAGGACGGAACAATCAAACTCTTACTTGAACTGGAAGATGGCGCAAAAGTCGAAACGGCTTTAATGCCATATCGATACGGAAATGCGATTTGTGTTTCTTCCCAGGTTGGATGCAATATGGCTTGTGCCTTTTGTGCATCCGGTTTGCTTAAAAAGCAAAGAAATCTAGAAACACATGAGATTGTTGGTCAAGTTTATGTCATGAATCAACTTCTCAAAGAAAAAGGCGAACGTGTGAGCCATGTCGTTGTCATGGGAACAGGTGAACCTTTTGATAACTATGAAAATGTTTTAGATTTTATTCGCATCATTAATCATCCAAAAGCTTTTGCGATTGGCGCACGCCATATCACTGTGAGCACCTGCGGACTTGTTCCAGGCATTATGCGATATGCCCATGAAGGAATGCAGACTAATCTGGCCATCTCTCTTCACGCTCCAAATGATGAAATTCGTAACACATTAATGCCGATTTCAAAAGCTTATCCTTTGGATAAATTAATGGAAGCGGTGAAGTATTATGAAAAAGAAGCTGACCGCCGTGTCACTTTCGAATACATCATGTTAAAGGATGTGAATGATACCATTGAATGTGCTCGTCAGTTAGTTAAACTAATTCGTGGAACAAAAGCCTACGTAAATCTAATTCCATATAACCCGGTTGATGAAAATTCTTTTAGAAGAAGTGATGAGGAAAACGTTCATCGATTCTTCTCATATTTAATGCAGCACGGAATAACAACAACAGTTCGCAAAGAATTCGGAAATGATATTGATGCCGCATGTGGTCAACTACGTGCAAAGGAGCAACATGAATCACATTAAGGGACAGTTTATTTCTCAAATTGATATAGGAAAAGTTCGTGTTGTTAATGAGGACCGAGCTCTTTCAATGGTCAATCCAGAAGGAGACGTTTTGCTTGCTGTTTGCGATGGTCTTGGCGGCCATAATAAAGGGGACTATGCTTCGCAACTTGCCTTAAACATTTTGGCAGACGAATTTAGAAAAAAACCGAAATTTTACGGTTATTTTTCGATTCGAATCTTCCTGTCACGGGTTTTAAAAATGATGAATCACGAGATTTACTCGACCGCTGAAAAAAACCAGATTTATCAAGATATGGGTAGCACGATTGTTCTTGCCTTATTACATAAATCGAGGGTCTACATCGCCTATGCTGGCGATTCAAGAGCCTATGGACTAAAGAATGGTGCCTTTGCTCAATTAAGCGAAGACCAAAGCTATGTTGATTATCTATATAAAACAGGTCAAATTAAGAAAGAGGAAATGTCAATATCTAGTGATAGACATAAACTAATGAATGCTCTAGGTATTTATCCAACAATTTCATATTCACTTGTTATTTTAAAAAATGATTTTGATTCAATATTTCTTTGTTCAGATGGTGTTTATAACAATATGAATGACCGTCAAATTGCGGATATTTTATTAACAAAAGAAAGACTTGAACAAAAAGTTGATACATTAATTGCTGTTGCTAATTCGAATGGTGGATCAGACAATATGGCAATTTCATTATGGGAGAAAATTAAAAATGATTAAGATTGGTGATGTTCTCTCAAATAGATATCGAATAACAGGTCGTATCGGAACCGGTGGTACTGCTGAGGTTTACTCTGCAACAGATTTCATAAAAAAAGAAACTGTTGCCGTGAAAATCATCAAGGAAGAACTTGTCAACGATCCAAAGAGCGTGGCTCGTTTTGAACACGAAGCAGAAGCTTGCGCTTCGTTTAATCATCCAAATATTGTCCGTGTCTATAACCAAGGACAAGTTAATGGCTGTTCATATTTAGTGTTCGAATATGTTAAGAGTCAAACTTTGTTTGATCGACTTGATTTCCAGACAACTTATTCTGTTAAAGAAGCTTCAGAAATTATGTTACAACTCCTTGATGCAGTGAATTATATTCACAATAAAGGAATTATTCATCGCGATATCAAGCCACAGAATATTTTCTATTTGGCAAACGGAACTGTGAAACTTGCTGATTTTGGTATTGCCCAAAGTATTGATGAAGAAGGACCATACCAAGGAGTTTTTGGTTCGGTCTATTATCTTGCTCCAGAAGTTTGTAGCGGTGAATCCGCTTCGGCTCAATCGGATATATATTCATGCGGTGTTACTTACTACCAACTCTTAACTGGACATCTGCCATTTGAGGATGGCTCAACAAAGGATATTGCTGCCGCTCACGTAAAACGTAATTTCCCACACTTATCAAAATTCCAACCGGAAATTGCTGGTGTTTTTGACAAAATTATTCAAAAAGCATGTGCTAAAAAACCGCAGGATCGCTATCAAACAGCAAAGGAAATGATGGATGATATTGCTACTGCAATGGCGAACAAAGATAATCTCAAAGTTCGTCGAAATATCTTCCAAAAAATATTCGGATTCAAATAATGATTGGAAAGATTGTTTCAACTTGTGGTGGTGTTTATCGTATCTATGCAAATGGCGTAAGCTATGATGTTTTTGCAAAAGGAATATTTAAATATCGCCACGAGCATCTTTGCGTTGGCGACAATGTTGATTTTGATGATGAACACTTTGTGATTAATCAAATTCTTGAACGAAAAAACGAACTTATTCGTCCAAAATGCGCCAACATTGATTTGGTCTTGGTTACAATGAGCGTTGTTGAACCTGAATTAAGCGAAGAACTGGTCTATAAATTTTTGACTTATGTTTTAATGCATAATATTGAAGCAAAAGTTGTGTTTACAAAAGTCGACGCGTTAAAAGATTGTTCAACAATTGAAAGAATTAAATCTGACTTGGCAAAGATAGGAATAGAAACCTTCTTTGTTTCAAAAGACGATGAGTCTTCTAAAGAAGCAGTTCGCCGCTTAGTAAAAGGAAAAGTTGTTTTATTCATGGGTCAAACCGGAGTTGGTAAATCTAGTCTAATAAATGCAATTGATCCAGCTTTTAACCGTAAAATCGGTGAATATTCAAATGCATTAGGAAGAGGAAAACACCAGACAAAAGAAGCAATTTTACTTCCATATGAGAATTCGTTTTTAGCGGATACTCCAGGATTTTCCTCGCTTGATTTAATGATTTATAAAGAAGATTTAGCACAGTATTTTCCTGGCTATGAAAAATATTACACTCAGTGTTATTTTTCGAATTGCCTGCACCAAAACGAAAAACAATGTAAAATTAAAGAGGAAATTGAAAAGGGAAATCTTTCGAAAGAAGCTCACGAAATTTATAAGAAATTACTGAACGAACTCGAATATCGACAAGAGAGGTATAAATGATGAAAAACTATATTGCTCCAAGTCTATTATCTGCTGATAAAAACGATCTCAAAAACGAAATTTTGAAGGTTGAAAAACTCGGTGCTGAATGGATTCACTGGGATGTAATGGATGGCATTTTCGTTCCAAACAAATCCTACACACCTGAGCAAGTTCAAGAATATGCAAAATGCCATAAGATGGTGAATGATGTTCATATTATGGTTCAAGACCCAAAGAAGTGGGCGCCAATCTTTGCTGATGCTGGAGCTGATTTAGTTACATTCCATTTGGAAGCCGTTGATTTTTGTCCAAAATGTACTGCTAAAGTCATTAATGACTTACATGCTAAAAACTGTAAGGCTGGTATCTCAATTAAACCAGCTACAAATGTAAAAACTTGCTTTCCTTGGCTTGATAAAGTTGACCTCGTTTTAGTCATGTCTGTTGAACCAGGAAAAGGAGGACAGGCATTTATTCCAAGCGCATTAAAGAAAATCAAAAAACTACGTAAATATATTGATAAGCATAACCTCAATTGTTTAATCGAAGTTGATGGTGGAATCAATGCTGAAACTGGAGCAAAATGCCGAAAAGCAGGTGCCGATATTTTGGTTGCGGGTTCATACATTTATGGACACGATGATGTCAAAGAAAGAATGGAGTCACTCCGATGATTTCAATTAATCTTGTTTGGATTGTTTTTCTAGTCGCTTTTATTGGAGTGTTTGTTGCTCTAACAGTTCTTTCAATTTTAAGAATGCGACATGTCGAAGAAGAAAACCGTTCATTTATGAGACTTTTTCCATGTGAATTGATTAAAGATAAGATTCCTGGAGCAAATGCTTATCGCACTCTCCTTTATGTTTTTAGTGGTCTTTGCTTTTCACCAGTTTTTGTTGTTCTCCCATTGTTAGATGAATTTGGTGGACTAGGTGCCATCGCAATGATTGTTTCCTTCCTTTTCGGAATTGAAGGAATCGTTATGGTTTCAATTTTCTTGTTTAATATTCGTTATACGAATACACACACAAAATTATCGACAGGTTTTATGGCTGGATCGTTCCTTGTAAATGCTTTAACAACGTTATATGCCATCCTTACCTATACAACTTGGAACAAGTTTGATAAAGGAAGTCCGCTTGCTTTATCGATGGCTATTGTTGCTGGTTTATTAGCGATTGCAACATTAGTTATTACACTTAACCCAAAACTGAAAGATTGGGCTCAACTTGTTAAATCACAAAATGGTGAAGAAGTTGTTTATTCTCGACCAAAAATCTTCCCGCTTGCATTCTCTGAATGGCTGATTATTTTGATTAATGTTCTTGGAGAAATTGTCTTTCTAGTTTCTCTAATTAGATAAATGTGAAGAACGAAAAAAACCGTCAATTACGGTTTTTTCTATTGCTTAAATAATAAATTATTTAGCGTTCTTCACTAAGGCACGATGGGCTCTAGCTGTCATACGGACAGTGACCATCTTTCCATTAATGTTTACTTTGTATTTTTGTAAGTTAGCGTTCCAGACACGACGGGTAGCAATGTTACTGTGGGAACGATTGTTACCGGATCTACGTCCGACACCTGTAATTTGACAAACTCTTGACATCGTTTTTACCTCTCTTATCTATCGAAAAGCAAGTGCTATTTTATCAAAGTACTTTAGTCTTTTCAAACTAAAGTTTATTTTTTGTATAACGTCTCAGAAATTCTTCTTGCTCAAGCAATCTGCAGTTTCGTAAAGCATACTCATAAAGTTTGCCATCTTTATCAAAGGCAAGGAAGCATTCTTTTCCACTCTCCAAGAAGAAGTCAAGAGTCTTATGTTTTTGACTCCATTCTTCATTGATATAAATGATGTGCGACCACTCGTAAGAAACCTCTTTTCCAAGACGAACATGAATGACCCGAGAATCATTCAAAATGTAGTATGTATTTTTGATTGAAATAATACACAAAATAACTGCAAGCACCATTAAAAATGGTGTGTAAATAAAAAATGGAAGGTCAAGTTGACCGTTTTGGAGAAGATTTCCAATCGTAAATGAGAAGAAGAAAATCGCTTCAAAAACGACAAAAGTTCCAACGTAAAGAAGGATCAATTTTGTGTTCGATAAACGAACAATTAAGTCTTTGTTTTTCTTCGACATATTTTCTATTTTATCAAATGTCAATTTTGAAGACAAAAATAACCTTTAAAACTGATATATTTTTCGCAAAACTCTAACATTTTTTCATCAATAAATCGATAGGAAAAATATTAAACTTAATGCATAAATTACCTAATGTGCTACAATACTCACAGAAATTATAAATTTCGCTTTTTATTTAAAGGAGTTAGCAATGTCGAAAAAAGTTGTCGCAATGATTCTAGCCGGTGGAAAAGGAAGCCGACTACAAGCCTTAACAAAGAAAAATGCGAAACCAGCTGTGACATTTGGTGCGAAATATCGAATCATTGATTTTCCACTAAGTAACTGTGCCAATTCACACATTACAACAGTTGGAGTGTTGACCCAATATGAATCTGTTTATCTCGACCAATATATTGGAAATGGAGAAAAATGGGGACTTAATGGCGTGCGTTCCTTAACAACAACTCTTGCTCCAAGACAAACTGATGAAGGTTTATCCTGGTACAAAGGAACCGCTGATGCCATCTATGCCAACATTGAATTTATGGATTCGACTGATCCTGATTACATTCTCATCCTTTCTGGAGACCACATTTACTCCACGTCATTTGATGAGATGTTAGAAGATACGGTTGAAAATAACGCTGACTGCACAATCGGTGTCTATGAAGTACCAATCGAAGAAGCATCTCGATTTGGTATTTTAGTTGCGGATAAAAACAACCGTATTGTTGAGTTCCACGAAAAACCAGCTCATCCAACCAGTAACCTTGCTAGTATGGGCATTTACTTATTCAAGTATTCTGTTCTTCGTGAAGCCCTTATTAAAGATGCTAAAAACAAAGAAAGTTCCCATGACTTTGGTAAAGACGTTATCCCAATGTTGTTAAATAGCGGTGCTCGTTTATTTGCCTATAAGTATCGAGGGTATTGGAAAGATGTTGGTACAATTGCTTCCCTTCATGAAGCCAACATGGATCTTCTTGATGGAACAAAAGGAACCAACCTCACGGAAATCTTTAATGGTTTAAAAATCTACACCGAGGATCAACCATGTCACCCACAATACATCGGTTCAAAAGCTGTGGTGGAAGATTCCTTAATTGATCAAGGTACCGTAATCCATGGTGAAGTTAAGCACTCTGTCGTTTCACGACAAGTTATTATCGAAAAAGGTGCTAAGGTTGACCACTGTGTTGTAATGGGTAACGTTACAATTCACGAAGGAGCCGAACTTTCCTATGCTGTGATTGCGCCTGACGTCGAAATCAAAAAAGGCACCAAAATCCAAGGTGATCAAAAACATATTAAGCTTTATGCTGGAGAGGAGAAATAACGATGGGACACAAAGTTTTAGGTTTGTTGAATCTATATGATTCACCGTCTCTTGGTGAATTAACTAAGAAACGTACCCTCGGATCAACTTCCTTCCTTGGCCGCTATGCGATTATGGATTTTGCCTTGTCGAATTTTACTAACTCCAATATCGACGAAATCAATATTCTTGTCAAAGACAACTATCGAAGTGTGGCCAAGCACATTGGTACATTAAAAACTTGGGTCAATAATACCAAGATCGGTCGTCAAAATATTCTGATGAATGAGCGTGGTATTCGTGATCCAAAATATAATTCTGATTTAAACGCCATTCGTGAAAACGACTGGGTTTATTTCGAAGCTGATGCTGACTATGTCATCATTGCTCCAGCACATATTATCTCCGTCATTGATTATCGTAAAGTTCTTGAATTCCACGAAGAAAAGAACGCTGACATTACATTGGTTTATACCAAGATTAAAGATGGTTCCAAAGCTTTCTTGTCCAGTAACGTTTTAGAAGTGAAGGACGACAAAGTCGTCTTCTTTGCTCCAAACAAAGGAAAGAAAGATGATGTTGCCGTTTCAATGCGAACATACATTATGTCTCAAGATGCTTTTTTAAAGATTATTCGTCATAAAGATTATCGTGATGCTTTAAGCATTAGAATGCTAATGGAGAAAATCATTGCTTCTCAATCACTAAAAGTGTTCGGCTATGAACATAAAGGATACGTTCGTTGTATTGATTCCTTTGAACACTTTATCGAATATTCATTTGAACTACTTGATTATAAGGTCGCAACCAAATTATTTGATACAGGTGCGCCTATTTATACTCGTACACATAGCGCTCCTCCAGCCGATTATGGCGAGCACGCTAGTGTCAAAAACTGCTACATTGCCAATGGTGGACACCTTGATGGCAGTGTCAAAAACTCAATTGTTTCACGCTATGTAGTCGTGGAAGAAAAGGCTAAAATTGATCACTCAATCATTCTTACCCAAGCTGTCATTGGTAAGGGTGTGAAGGTCGAATATGCTGTGGTCGATAAGTACGCCAAAATTTATAAAGATGTTATTGGGAGTAAAGACAAACCAGTCTATGTTGCCCAAGGAAAGGTGATTAAATGAAGATTGTAATGGTCACCTCGGAAGCCAATCCACTTTGTAAAAGTGGTGGTCTTGCCGATGTTACTTATTCATTAAGTAGAGAATTAAACAAAATTGACGAAGAAGCCATTATTGTTTTGCCTTACTACAAGGTCATTAAAAATAACCCAAAATGTAAAGCAAAGTTTGTTTCCTCTTTTAACATTGCGATGAGCTGGAGACAACAATACTGTGGTATCTTCCAAACAAAAATTGATGGTATTCGTTATTATCTTTTAGATAATGAATACTACTTTAATCGTGATGAACTGTATGGACATTATGATGATGCAGAACGTTTTGCGTTCTTCTCACTTGCTGCTCTTGAAGCATTAAAACAATTAAAAGTTCATCCAGACATTATTCACGTTCATGACTGGCAAGCCAGCATGATTCCGTGTTTAATCAAGGAGCGTTTCCGTGAGGATCCGTTCTTTGGAAACATCAAAACTGTTTTAACAATTCATAACCCAGCCTTCAAAGGTTTCATGGACAAATATTATTTAAATAATTTCTATGGTTTAAATGATTACATTTACGATAAAGGTAATGTCCGTTTTGAAGGGATGGTTTCCACATTAAAAGCAGCGATTTATTATGCTGACGTTTTAACAACAGTCTCTCCAACCCACCGAGAAGAATTATTGACTTACAATACTTCTCAAGGTCTAAACTACTGTTTAGAACTCCGTAAAGAAGATTTCTTTGGTATTCTTAATGGAATCGATGTGGTGGAATTCGACCCAAGCAATGATAAATACATTGCTGAATGTTATAATGCCGATGGTTTTGCAAAGCAAAAAATCGCTAATAAAAAACAAGTTCTCGAACGCTTTGGTTTAGCCAATCGTCGTGGACCTGTTTATGGAGTTGTTTCACGCTTAACTAGCCAGAAAGGTTTCGATCTCATCTTTGATAATGTCGATTATCTAGTGCAGAATAACGGAACGCTTTTAGTGTTAGGTTCTGGTGAAAAGGAAATCGAAGCACGTCTAGAAAAGATTCGTGCAAAGTATCCAAAGAATGTTGGAATTTACATCGGTTACAATGACGAAGTGGCTCACCAAATCTATGCTGGTAGTGACTTCTTTATCATGCCATCTCTATTTGAACCATGTGGTATTGGACAAATGATTGCCCAACGATATGGTTCACTTCCAATTGTTCGTGAGACCGGAGGTCTCAAAGATACAATTGTTCCTTATGATGGTAAGAACGCTAAGAAAGCAACAGGATTTAGTTTCGTTCCGTTTAATGGAATGGCGTTAGGCCAACAACTTGAACAAACATGGCAACTTTACGCCGACCGAGACAAAATGAAAAAAGTTATTGCTAATGCAATGAAATTAGATCGCTCTTGGACAGTTTCAGCAAAGAAATATGTCGAGGTTTATAAGAAGGCTCTTTCCAAATGAGTTACGACCATAAGAAAATTGAACAAAAATGGATGAACATTTACGAAGAAAAGAAACCTTTCTTCTGTGATGTTTATGATTTTAGTAAGCCAAAATACTATTGCTTGGATATGTTTCCGTATCCATCTGGACAAGGTTTACATGTTGGTCACCCATTAGGCTATACCGCAAGTGACGTTGTTTGCCGTATGAAAAGAATGCAGGGCTTTAATGTCCTACATCCAATGGGTTGGGATGCTTTTGGTTTGCCTGCGGAACAATTTGCGATTAAAAACAATAAACACCCATATTCGTTTACGAAAGCCAATATTGATAACTTCCGTCATCAAATTAAGTCATTAGGATTTTCTTATGACTGGAGTAAGGAAATCGCCACTTGTGATCCAAGTTACTATAAATGGACACAATGGATTTTCACTAAACTTTTCGAAAAGGATTTAGCCTATGTCGCAAATATTCCAGTTAATTTTTGCCCAGAACTTGGCACCGTTTTAGCTAACGAAGAGGTTATTGATGGTAAAAGTGAACGTGGTGGCTACCCAGTTATTAAGATGCCAATGCGTCAGTGGGTGCTCAGAATTACTAATTATGCTGACAAATTAATTGATGGCTTATCTAGTTTAGATTGGCCAAAATCCACACTTGTCATGCAAAAGAACTGGATTGGTAAATCTTTAGGTGCGGAAATCACCTTTAAAGTCAAAGATAGTGACGAATCATTTGTTGTTTTTACAACACGTGCCGACACTCTATTTGGATGCACCTATTGCTGTTTAGCTCCAGAACACCCACTTGTTAAAAAGCTCGCAAAACCTCAAAATTTACCAGCAATTCTTGGTTATCTTGATGAAGTGAAGTCGAAATCTGATATGGAAAGAACGGAACTTAATAAAGATAAAACAGGTGTCTTTATTGGTGCTTATGCTATTAACCCAATCAATGGTAAAGAAGTCCCAATTTATGCTGCAGACTATGTCCTTTATGGTTATGGTAGTGGCGCTGTGATGGCTGTTCCTGCTCATGACCAAAGAGACTACGAATTCGCTAAGAAACATGGTTTAGAAATGATCCAAGTTCTTGAAGGAGATATTTCTCAGCATGCCATGGAAGATGATGCCAAACACATTAACTCAGACTTTGCGAACGGATTAAATATTGAAGAGGCTAAAGAAGCCATCATCAAGAAACTTGAAGAGATGGGATCTGGCCATAAGAAAATTAATTATAAATTACGTGACTGGATTTTTTCCCGTCAACGTTACTGGGGAGAGCCAATTCCAGTTGTGACATATGAAGATGGCACAATTGAAGCTCTCTCAGAAAAAGATCTCCCACTCACATTACCTGAACTTGATGTCTATGCTCCTAGCGGTGATGGACAATCTCCTTTAGCAAATGCTAAAGATTGGGTTAATGTTGTGATTAATGGAAAGAAAGCGAAACGTGAAACTAACACCATGCCACAATGGGCTGGATCTTGTTGGTATTACATTCGCTATATTGATCCACAAAACGACAAGGCCATTGCTGATCCAGCGTTAATTAAACACTGGTTACCAGTTGACCTTTATATTGGTGGTGCTGAGCACGCTGTTTTGCACCTCCTTTATTCTCGTTTCTGGCACAAGTTCCTTTATGATGAAGGCGTCGTCTATTGTAACGAACCTTATAAGAAACTATTCCATCAAGGAATGATCTTAGGTGAAAACGGTGAAAAAATGTCTAAATCAAGAGGTAACGTTGTTAACCCAGATGACGTGGTTGAAGAATACGGTGCCGATGCACTTCGTTTATTCGAAATGTTTGCTGGCCCACTTGAAGAAGGATTCCTTTGGTCAACAACAGGATTAGCTGGTGCACGTCGATTTATCGAACGTGTCTATCGTCTATATACTGATCCAGAATTTGTTAATCGCTTTAGCGATGAAAACTCCAAAGAACTCGACTTTGCATATAATGCAACAGTTAAGAAAGTCACCGAAGACTTTGAGAAATTGCAGATTAATACCGCGATTGCACAAATGATGATTTTCATTAACGCGGTTTATAAAGCAAATTCAATATATAAACCTTACATGGTTAATTTCTTAAAGATGTTCTCCTGTGTCTGCCCATTTGTGAGTGAAGAACTCTATCAAGAGTTAACAGGAAAAGAATTAATCGATTACGAACGCTTCCCAACTTATGATGCCTCTAAACTCATTCTTAACACAGTGAAGATGGCTGTCTCAGTTAATGGAAAGCTTCGTGACACAATCGAAGTTGATAAAGAAATCTCTGACGATGAATTAAAAGAAAAATGCTTTGCTCTAGATAACGTTAAACGTCAAATTGAAGGCAAAGAAATCAAGAAAGTCATTATCGTCAAAGGAAAAATTGTCAACATTGTTGCTATTTAAATGAAACATTCGTTAGTTATTGATTTAGGCAATACAAGCGTAAAATATGCTGTTTTTGCTGGTGAAAAATTTATTTGTCAAACAAAAATCGTTATTGATGACAAATCATTTTTAAAGACAAAAACAACATTAATTGAAATGCTGAAAGAAAATAAACTTCAAGCATCAGATTTTGAAGATGCTATTCTTTTTAGTGTTGTTCCAAGTCTAAACAAAACTATTCAAAAATTTGTTTTATCAGTCTTTAAACTGAAAACTTATATCTTTGATATTAATGATGCCAAAAAGCTTCCAGAAGGTGTTCCAAACGAAATCGGCTCTGACTTATTAGCTGACATTTGTGGTGCTGAGAATTTTTATGGCGCTCCAATTCTAATCGCTGATTTAGGAACAGTCACAAAATTCATATTCATTGGTGAAAAGAAGGAACTTGTTGGTTGCTCATTTATGCCAGGAATGGATGCATCTTTAAAATCAATGACCAAACAAACTGAACTTCTTCCAAAACTAAGAATTGAAAAACCGGAAGAAGCAATTGGTAGAAACACTATCGAATGTATGAAATCGGGTGTTTACTATTCAACAGTTGCGTCATTAAAACATTTTATGAGTGTTGCAAAAGAGAAATATCCAAGTGTTAAAACTGTTGTAACTGGTGGATATTCCGAGGTCATTAAAGAAGATATCGGTGAAGCAATCTATGATCCTTTATTAACAGTTAAAGGAATGAATGAAATTCGCCTCATCTTAAAGAAAGGAATCTAGTTATGAATTATAAGAAACTATTAGAAAAATATAATGATGAAATGCTTGAAACTTTAAAAGAGTTTTGCAAGATTCCTTCAGTTTATGATGAATCAACAAAAACCAAAGAAAAACCATTTGGAGAAAACGTTGATAAAGCACTCCATTTTATTGGCGAATTAGGTCGTAAGCTTGGATTCTCAGTTGAATATTGCGATGGCTATGCCACGGAATTAACAATTGGTAGCGGAGAGAAGATGATTGGTATCTTTGCTCATGCCGATGTTGTTCCAGCATCTGGAAAGTGGACAAACGATCCATTTGAACCAGTTGTTCGTGACGGAAATATTTATGCTCGTGGCTCAAGCGATGATAAAGGACCACTTATTTCTGCCTTATATGCTACAAAAGCTTTATATGAAGAAGGTCTAATCAAAAATTATAAAGTTCGTATTGTTGTTGGTGGTGATGAAGAACGTGGTTCATCCTGTTTAGAGTACTATTTTGATACTCTTAAAAAGGAAGGTCCTGATTACGGATTTACCCCAGATTCTGACTTCCCACTAATTTATGGAGAAAAGGAAATTGTCGACTTTTATCCGGAAATTGCTGTGAAAATTCCAAATGTGAAGTCGATTAAAGGTGGCGTTGCGACTAACGCTGTTTGTGACCATGTTGAAGTGGAAATGAAACGTGATGAAGACTTCATTAATTATCTCAAAGAAAAGAACATTAACTTCAAAGAAGATGGAAAACTACTCGTATTCGAAGGACAATCTTGCCATGGATCAACTCCGCAACTTGGTGTAAATGCTGCTTTAATTTGTTTATCCGCGTTAGGTGATTTCTACAAAGTAGAAAGTTTATCCAAAATTGGTGATAACTTAAGCGATACATCTGGTAAGAAATTTGGTTGTTTCAACCACTCCAAACTTCTTGGAGATTCGACATATTGTGTTGGAATGGTTAACTATGAGAAAGAAAAGCTTAGTTTTACAGTTAATTTCCGTTATGGAGAAACAACCAACCTAAAAGAAATCATGAAGAAATTTGATGAGTTTTTTGCTACTAAATCAGAAGCTAGAGAACCATCTCCACTTCTTTTGTATGATCCAAAATCAACATTAGTAAAAACACTTCTTAAGGCATATCGAAAAGAAACTAAAGACAACACTGCTCCACTAACAACTGGTGGTGGAACATATGCTAAACACGCTCCAAACACCATTGCATTTGGTGCTCTTTTCCCAGGACGTACATCAACTATGCATGAACCTGATGAACTAATGCCATTAGAAGACTTCTATCTCTCAGCAATTATTTATGCTCGAGCAATTGATTTACTTGGTAAAAAATTATGAGAATTCGCTTTAAACAATGGGCTGTTGATTACTTAAAAGAACATCCTGAAATTGTCATTGATAAGATCGATTTTAACGACCCATTTTTTAAAGATAAAATTTATTACGAAATTGGCTCTGGAAAAGGAGAATTTATAACTGATTATGCTTTGAAGCATAAAGATTGTCATTTTCTCGCTGTTGAAAGAGCACAAACCATTGCTGGAATTATGGCTAAAAGGCTTCAAGAAAATGAAGTAACAAATGTCCGTGTTTTTCCATATGATGGCGAAGTTGTTTTCGAACAAACCCCAGAAAAATCAGTGGATGCGATTTTTCTGAATTTTGTCGATCCTTGGCCAAAGAAAAAACATGCCAAAAGAAGACTAACATTCCATGCATTTTTAGAGCAATATTATCGTATGCTTAAACCTGGTGGAAGTGTCTATTTTAAA
Organism: uncultured Caryophanales bacterium; assembly: GCA_946414655.1. GTDB lineage: Bacteria > Bacillota_I > Bacilli_A > RFN20 > CAG-826 > Fiminaster. Next base: position 46,833 of record CAMKPL010000002.1, read on the forward strand.
TCAGATAACGACTCACTATTTGAGTTTACTTTAGAGGAAATTCCTCTTTCAAAATTTAAATTGGTTTTGAGTGAAGAAGATTATATTTTTGATGAAGTTAACGATGCGATGACTGGATACGAAAGTAAGTTCCGAGGTCTTGGTCAAAAGATTCATCGAATCGTTTTAAAAAAGGAGTAACTATGGAACTTGAAGTTACACTAAAAGAGCAAGGAAAGATTTCTCGATTAACAAATAAAACTTTCCAATTTGATCCAAAATTAGGTGAAGGATTTTATGCCGCAAACTATTTTTTAAAGTCTCGTGAAATCATCGAAAAATTTGCTCCAAATCACAAGGTTACAATGCAGTTTTTCCAACGCACTGATGATGCAAAATTATGTGGTGTTGATGAAGCGATTGCTTTGCTCCATACTTTTGCAAAATCACCGCAAAACCTGGATATTTATGCGTTAAATGACGGAGATATTATTCAAGCAAACGAGCCAGTTTTAAAGGTTACTGGACGCTATGAAGACTTCGGATTTTTAGAGTCAATGATTGATGGAATTCTTGCTCGTAGAACAAGTGTCTGTACAAATGTTTATTGGGTGATGAAAGAACTTAATGGAACTGACATTTTCTCGATGGCTGATCGCCAAGATGATTACCACACCCAAATCGGTGATGGCTATGCTTCCTATGTTGCTGGAATTAGAAAAGTTTCAACTGATGCCCAAGGTTATTGGTGGGGTGGAAAAGGTGTTGGAACAATGCCTCATGCCTTAATCGAACTTTGCGGTGGAGATATTTGTAAGGCTAGCGACATTTATCACAAAACCTATCCAAATGAACAAGTCACAGCTTTAATTGACTATCACAACAATGTCGTTCATGACTCGCTCATGCTTGCTCGACACTTAGGTAAAACTTTACGTGCAGTTCGCGTTGATACATCCAAAGCTCTTGTTGATCACTACTTTGATGATAAAGACACTTCAGGATTTGATCCTCATGGAGTTTGTAAAGAATTAATCTTTGCTTTAAGAAAAGCGCTTGATGATGAAGGATTTAACTGGGTCAAAATTATTGTTTCTTCCAGTTTTAATAAGGATAAAATTCGTGAATGGGTAAAACTTGGAGTTCCAGTAGACACCTATGGTGTCGGTACCTCATTTGTGAACAATATGACCTGTGGATTTACCGGTGATTTAGTTGAACTAGATGGTAAGCCAGAGGCTAAAGAAGGAAGGAAAAACATTCCTTCAACTAGACTTAAAAAAGTACCTTATCCAATCTATTAATGAAAATACTTCCTTGATAAATGTAAATTGTTTCATTTATAATGAACTTATATAAAAGAGGAAGTTTTTTCATGGAAAATTTGAAAGACAGAGTCACCATATATGAAGTTGCTAAAGCAAGTGGAGTTTCATTAGCAACTGTTTCCCGTGTCATTAATAACCAAGGAAACGTGACCGAAGCAACCAAACAAAAAGTTCAAAAAACCATTGCTAGACTTGGTTATAAACCATCTGGTTTAGCTCAGGCTCTTGCGACAAACAAATCGACAACTATTGGTGTTGTGATTCCAAGCGCAAACTATGTTTACATTTCTTCCGTCTTAAACGGAATTACTGAAATCGCCAAAGAAAAAGGTTTTAACCTTTCGCTTTTCATCACATCTCATTCCAGAGATGACGCCTTAAAACAACTTGATAAAGTTATTACTTCTCATGTTGATGGGGCAATCATCTTTGATGATGAACTTGATGAAAACGACATCGCTAAATTAAATTCTTACTACGTTCCAACAATTGTTATTAATAACAAAGTTGAAGGCGAAAGAGTTGGCTGTATTGTCTTTGCAATGGAACGTAATTTCAAAGATGTTTTGAAAGAAGCAATTACACGAAACAAAGGTAAAAAACGCTTTATCTTCCTTCATGTCCACAACTGTGGTCGACTCCTTGAAAGAACTGAAAAAACCTTTATAAATGTTTGTGATGAAGAAAAACAAGAGCATCGTATCCTCAATGTTGATGACTCTTATACGAGGACCTATAACGACTTCTTAGGCTACTTCAAAGATGAACGACATCAGAAGGCATATGTGGTGGCTTATCGTGACTCGATTGCTGCTGCAATTACAAATGCCGCAACAGATTCTGGACTAAAAGTTCCGGAAGATGTTGAAGTTCTCTCGATTATTGGAACAAAATATGCTAATATTACTCGACCGACTTTGTCGACGATGAATATTAACATGCAAGACGTTGGACGTCGAGCAATGTATATGCTCGTTGATCTAAGTAAAAATGCCTTAGAGAACAAAGTCTACCGCATTGAACCGGAATACAAGAAACGTCAATCAACCGAGGAATAAAAATGAAGAATATTGTTGAAGAACTAAAATGGCGCGGATTAATTAAAGATTTCTCAAATGAGGAAGAAGTTCGCGAATTACTTAATACAAAACAAACCATCTACTGTGGTTTTGACCCATCCGCATCATCGATGCATATTGGTAACTTTGTTATGATTTCCATGCTCATGAGACTCCAACAAGCTGGACACAAAATTGTCGCTGTCGTTGGTGGAGCTACAGGCATGATTGGTGATCCAAGTGGTAAATCCAAAGAAAGAAATCTCCAAACAAAAGAAGCTTTAAAAGCGAATACAGATTCCATCCGTAAACAACTCGAAAGATTTATCGATTTAAGCGATCCTGAAAAAGGTCAAATTGTAAATAACTACGACTGGATCGGATCAATGTCTGTTTTAGATTTCCTTAGAGACTATGGAAAACACTTCCCAGTAAACTACATGTTATCAAAAGATATTGTGGCATCACGTTTACAAAGCGGTGTCTCTTTCACCGAATTCTCCTACATGATCCTTCAATCAATTGACTTCTTACATTTATATCAAAAAGAAGGTGTTACTATTCAAATTGGTGGTGGAGACCAATGGGGAAACTTAACCGCTGGATTAGAATTAATCCGTAAGGTTGAAGGTGTTGATACTAAAGCAGGATGCTTTACTGTCCCACTTCTATTAGATGAAAATGGTAAAAAATTCGGGAAATCCGAAGATGGTGCTCTCTACCTTGATGCGAAACTTGTTTCGCCATATAAGATTTATCAATACTTCATCAATGTTTCCGACGACGATGCTGCTCGATATTTAAAAGTATTCTCCTTTAAATCTGTTGAAGAAATTAACAAAATTATTGAAGAACATTATCAAGCTTTAGGAGCCCGTGTTGCTCAAAAAGCTTTAGCTTATGAAATTATTTGTTTAGTTCATGGCAAAGAAAAAGCCGAAGAATGCCGTAAGATGAGTGAGGCTTTATTCTCTGGCTCCACAAAGGAACTAACAAAAGAAAATATTGAAGAACTCTTTGGTGATCTACGTGTAGAAGTGGAGAGTGGTTTAGTTTTTGAAGACCTCTTAATCGCCGCTCATGCCGCTAACTCAAAACGTGAAGCTCGTGAATTTATTAATGGAAACTCAGTTTCAATTAACGGCGAAAAATGTACGGATATTGCCAGGGTTTTCACGAAAAATGATGCACTTTTTGGACAATACATTGTCTTAAAACGTGGTAAGAAAAACTACTACTTAGTTGATTTAAAATAACATGAAAAAAGGTCTTGGTTTACTTCTAATCATTCCTTTCTTGTGCTCTTGCTCTGGCGCACAAATTTCAACCGACCAAGCCCTAAGCATGATCAATGAATTCGAAACAAAATTAGAACAGAAAACATCGTTCTCTTTCTATGAAAGAAAAGCGGTTTATGAAACAAGTACTTCTCGTTCTGTTAGCTTAACCCAAGTCTTTTTTGAAGATAACTTTTTCCATTCTTATAACATCTATCAAGATTTAAAAAATGTCGCCAATAGTACAGCAGTGGAAAAATGGTCATTTATTAAAGACAAAATGATTTACGATGTGACCACCGAAGATGCTGAAGATAACCCTAAAGGAAAAAGTTTTCACGCTTACACTTTTGAAAAAGAAGTGTGGGAAGAAAGAATCAAAGATGCTTTTGAGGAAGTAAGAAAAACCAACTCTCTTTATCTTGTTCGAATTAAAAACGAAATCAAAAGTAAAACGGATCAAACAAAAATCGATCTTCGTTCCAAAAACAGTGGTTCATTAATCCACAAAATCGAACGTTACGGAAATGAAGGAAAAGTAATTCGCTACAAAAGTTATGAGTTCCATGATTCCTTAATTTATAACGTTGTTGATAAAGATGACTACTCCGTTACAACAATTGATTTTAGATACAAGGTTTCTACTCAAGAACCGAATATTCCAGACTTCTAAAAAATAAAAGAAAAAAGTAATATTGCTCAAACAGTCTTTTATGAGATATCATAAAGATGCAATGAAACGTTCATTAATTTGTTTATTGACTCTTTTCATTAGTTTTTGTCTGCCGAGTTGTACGAAGAAAAACAATAAAATTGGTGGCTTATATAAAAATACAATCAATTATGATTCCTATTCGGCGATGGTTAAAGCTTGGTCTTATCAAAACAAATACGTTTTTTCTGGTGACCGTCTAACTATAGATATTGAAAAAGTTCATCCCGAGATTGGCCCATTCAGTTATTACATTTCTGGCTGGGATGTCACATGTCGGTATGTTACTGGCGGAATTTCTCAAAAGAAACATATTTTAACCCAACGGGGAATGTCGGTATTGATTGGTAAAGGAGTCCTACTTTATTTCTCTTTGCCTACAAAGGTAATGAGCGATAAAAATTTTTCTTGGGTTTTAGCAAAAGATTTAGACAACAATTATTCTGAGTATGCTGAATTTCAACCAATCTGGTCTTTCCCAAGAAGGGAAAACATTCATTTTGAAATCCAATATATTTATTGTCTGATCAACGAATCGAAAGAACAAATTCTCACTTTTTATATTAATAAAGGGTTTGTCGAAGAGTTTAATTCATATAAGCAGGAATTTGTAAATATCCTAACAGATGTATGAAAAAAGGAACCTTTAGGTTCCTTTTGTTTTGCTCAATTTTGAATTACAGCAATCTGTTGTAGTATTCAATAACTTGTGCTTCGTTAATATCCATTGGAAGTTCGCTACGTTCTGGAACGCGGACGAATTCTCCGGATAATTTTTCAGCATCGACTTTGACATAACCAACAGAGGCTGGTTTGCTTTCAAGTGAAGCCTTCACAATGGCAAGATCATGACCTTCTTTGATGGCGATTTTGTCACCAACAGAGCAGAGGTATGATGGGATATCAACTTTTTTACCATTGACAGTGATGTGTCCATGGTTAACAAGTTGACGAGCCGCACGGCGAGTTCTTGCAAATCCCATACGGTAGACAAGATTGTCTAAACGGGATTCAAGGATACGGAAGAAGGCTAAGCCTGTAACTTCATCGCTTTTCTTAGCAAGGATGAATAAACGACGGAATTGACGTTCATTAACACCATACATTTGTTCGAGCTTTTGTTTTTCGAGCAATTGTTTGCCGTATTCAGAAGGTTTTTTCTTACGATCATTACCGTGTTGGCCTGGACCATATGGACGTTTGGCAAGTTCTTTACCAGATTCCAAAGTGGAAAAACCAAGACGACGTGAACGTTTGTAGTCTGAACCAGTATATCTCATGATTTATGACTCCTTTCACTAAATGCATCATTTAGCTTGAGGTGTAAATTCCTTGCTTCGGATGTCATCAGATTGACTTTCGGCCTTGAGCTAAGCTTACTCATCCACGATAGTTGAGACATCAGTCAAGCAGTATTTACATGCTTCAACAATGCGAGTTATATAATAAAGAAATCAAAAATGGTTGTCAATACCAACTCATCTAATATTTTATATTAGGAGATTTATCTAAATCAAAGTGACAAAAAACAGACATATTCCTTCATTGTTTTTAGTAGAAAACAAGAGTTAAATATGATAATATTCAACGTATGAATGGTGGAATTCTTGCTCTAATTATCATTGCTTCAGTTATTGTTGCTGCCGCAATTGTATTTGTAATTATATTAATAATTAAACACAACACTTTGAAGCATACGATCCTCGATATGGACCGTCGTTTCCAATACCTTCATGCTTTGTTAATTGGACAAGACGCCCAGTATGTTAAACGTCTAGAAATTATTTCTAGAACAAATCTTCTTTATGTGGACACCCACACTAGATTCGTCAAACGTTTCAAGGAAATTCGTGACCACCTCGACGCATCTGCACAACGTCAAGTAAACGATATTAAGGACCTTTACTATGACCACAAGATTAAACTTGTCCGTCAAGAACTTCCAAAGGTCCTTAAGATTGTCGAAGAGTATGAAAAGGAAGTCAATATTCTCAATAATGACTTGTTAAAAGTCATCAAACCAGAAGAAAACTGCCGTCAATCCTCACTTTCTTTGAAAGAACAACTTCGTCGTATCCGTCAGGATTATTACGCAAAGCAATCAGATCTCACTTTAGTTAACGATTCGTTTGTTGAAGTCTTTAAGTATGTCGATTCCTTATTTGAAGAATTCGAAGCATATGTTGAAGCCGCTCAATATGATGAAGCAAATGCTGTTCTTCCGAAGATTGAAGACATCGTAAAAGAACTGGCAAAGATTTTAATTGCCATTCCTGAACTTTGCACACTTGTCACATCTGTTGTGCCAGACAAACTGATCTCTTTAGAGAACGCTTATGAAGTGATGAGCAAGGACCATTATCCACTTCATCATTTATGCGTTAAACAATCTATTGAAGAAATTAAGAAAGAGATTTCTCTTTTAACAACACGAATTAAACGTTTCGACCTTGATGGTGTTAGAAACAAACTTGATGACATCTCACTTCAAATTGATGAGTACTTCAAACTATTTGAAGAAGAGAAAGCGGCTCGCGTCGATTTTGAACAAAACAATGAACACGTTTATAACAACGTTGGTACAATTGAAAAAAGCTTTATAAAGCTTTGTAATACAATTCCTGAAGTCTCAAAAGTGTTTGTTATTAGCGATGAACAACACAACAAGATTAATCATATTCAATCCGAAATTAATCGTGTTGGCGCTTTAAAAAGAACACTTGACACATTTGTTCATAGTGCAACAAAACAACCATATTCTCTTCTTTTAAAGAAGATGAACGAACTGAAATCTTCATCTGAATCAATTATTAGTGAAATTGACGATTTCAACAACTATATTCTTTCTTTGAAAGAAGATTCTGAAAACGCTTATAACTTAGTTTATGATTTCTTTAACAAAATTGTCGAAGCTGAGAAGGATGTTGATGAAATCAATATCAAATCAGTTAGTGAAAAATATCAAGTTCCATTCACGCACCTTTATGAATTACTAAACTCTGTTTATAACAGATTAATTGTCCAACCAATCAATGTTGAAGAAGTTAATCGTGAGGTCGCTGAAATTAAGGAACTTTCTAATTCTCTTCTTGGAGAAGAAGGACAAGTTAAGCAAGATCTCAATATGGCCATACTTGCCGAAAATGCCATTGTTTTCGCTAATAGCGACCGTTTCCATTTAAGTGATATTAATGAACTCGTTAAACACGCCGAGGAATACTTCCGTGCTGGCGAGTTTGAAAATGCCTATACAACTGTTGGAGATGCCTTAAAGCGTGTTCACGCGAATGAAAAACGTTAAGAGTATTTATCTTGATCATGCAGCAACCACCAAACCATACGATGAGGTGGTTTCTTTATTTACGAAGATTGAAACTGAACACTATGGTAACTCTTCATCTATCCACGGATTAGGTATTGATGCACTCTCTTTATTAAATAAAGCACGTGAATTAATCTTGAAATCACTTGGATTAAATAAAGGTTACAAAGTAATTTTTACTTCTGGTGCTACAGAGGCAAATAACCTGGCAATTCTTGGTTATTGCTTAAAACACACTCATCGTGGAAAACACATTATTACCTCAAATGTTGAACATCCATCCGTTTTAGAGTGTTTTAAATATCTTGAATCACAAGGATTTGAGGTTACTTATTTAAAAGTGAATAAAGATGGTGTTGTTGAGCCACAAGAACTCATAAAAGCAATGACTGACAAAACAATTTTGGTTTCTTTGATGTCCACTAATAACGAGATTGGCTCAATCAATAACATAGAAGAACTTTCAAAGATTGTTCACCAATATCCAAAAGCGGTTTTTCACTCTGATACAACCCAATCAATTGGTAAGGATAAAGTAAACTTTTCTTTAATTGATATGTTTGTTGTTTCTGGCCATAAAGTTCATGGATTGAAAGGTTCGGGATGTCTCATTTTAAAAGAGAACGTCGACTTAGAACCACGTGTTTTTGGCGGTGGTCAAGAAGATGGATTACGTAGCGGAACTGTTCCTGTCGCACTAGCGTGTTCGCTTGCAAAAGCCATCTCTGCTGTTCAATCAAAAATCTCTTCAGAATCCTTACGAATTGCAAAAATTCACCAGCAATTCTTGGTTAATTTAGAAAAAATCGATGGTCTTGAATTCAACTCAAATAAACATGGAAGTCCATATATTTTAAACTTTTCATTAACACATAAGAAAGCTAGTGTTGTGGTAGAAGCTTTATCTAATTTGGGCATCTATGTTTCATCAGTTAGTGCCTGTAACTCAAAACGTGAGGCAATGTCTTATGTTGTTGAAGCTTTAGGCAAAAATAGTGTTGTTTCACACAACACCATTCGCCTATCGTTTGGAGATGATAACACCGAGGAAGATGCAGAACTCTTCGCGCGTGAATTAAATAAAGTATTGGAGAACATTCGATGATATACGACCACATTATGGTTCGCTTTGGCGAGTTATCAACCAAGGGTAAAAACAAGAAAGATTTTATCCGTGTTTTAGCTCGCAATATAAAGAACGCTTTATCAGAGTTTTCTAATCTTATAATTGAAACAAGATTTGATCATATTTATGTCGTTTTAAACGGAAATGATCCTGAACCTGTTATTGAGGTTTTACAGGATGTTTCAGGAATTCACTCTTTATCTCTTGTTTATAAAACTGATCCGGAAATTGAAAATTTAAAAAAAGTTAGTTTGGAATTAATTAAGAAAGAAGAAGGCCACACATTTAAAATTAAATGTAAGCGTGCCGATAAATCTTATCCAATTATTTCTGATGAGATTATTAAACATGTTGCTGGTAACATTCTTTCAAACACATCACTAAAAGTGGATGTCCATCATCCTGACATTCTTCTATCAATCGAGATTAGACAAGAAGGCGCTTATGTCTTTTGTAAAACATATCCAGCTTGTGGAGGCTATCCACTAGGAGTTGGAGGCAAAATTATGCACATGCTATCTGGAGGAATCGATTCTCCAGTAGCAGCTTATCTTTTGATGAGACGCGGTATCAAGATTGAATGTATTCACTTTGCTTCACCTCCATACACAAATGTTGGAGTAATTGAAAAACTAAAAGACTTATTAAGTAAGCTTAATAAATATCAACCAGAAATTCGATTAAACATTATTCCATTTACCAAAATTCAGGAAGAAATTTATCGGGTGAGTGATGAAAGTTATGCCATCACGATTATGCGACGAATGATGTTTCGATTAGCTGATCGACTAGCTCATCGTCGCGGTTGCCCAGCCATCTCCTCTGGAGAAAGCGTTGGCCAAGTTGCCTCGCAAACACTTGAATCAATGTTTACAATTAATGAGGTAACAAAGTTACCAGTGATTCGACCAGTAGTCGCCATGGATAAAGTCGACATCATTGAATTAGCTCGCAAGATTGATACATTCGATATTTCCATTAGGCCATTTGAGGATTGCTGCACAATCTTTGCTCCAAAAAATCCAAAAACAAAACCATCGCTATCTAAAGCGATTGAGTATGAATCAAAATTTGATTATGAAACATTAATCAATGAAGCTCTTGATCATGTTGAAGTAATCTACGTTAAGAAAGAAGACTCATTGTTATAAAAAAAGGAAGGTTTAAACCTTCCTTTGTTTTTGATTTTTTTCTTATTTAGCTTTTTTAGCAATAGCAACTAAATCAGCGAATGCCTTTGGATCGTTGATAGCAAGTTCAGCAAGCATCTTACGATTGACTTTGACACCAGCTTTGTTTAAGCCGTTAATAAAGCGGGAATAAGAAATATCATTTAAGCGGCAAGCAGCATTAATTCTTTTAATCCATAATTTACGGAAATCAGATTTAAGTTGCTTACGATCGATATAAGAATATCGAAGACTTCTTAAGACTTGTTCTTTAGCAGTCTTGAAGAGGAGGTGTTTACTTCCGAAGTAACCAGAAGCTCTTTTTAAGATTTTTTTACGACGTGCATGTGTTGTCACGCTATTTTTAACTCTAGCCATTCTAGTCTACCTCCTTATTGAATTAAGGTTTTCACTCTTGTGTAGTCACTTTTGGAGACGAGTGAAGCCTTTCTTAAATGTCTTTTTTGTTTTGTGGTCTTGCGTGGAGCAAGGTGAGATGTGTAAGCACTATGACGTTTGAGTTGACCAGAACCAGTCACTTTCACACGTTTTGCTAATGCTCTTTTTGTTTTCATCTTTGGCATGTGTGTTTTCCTCTACTTTCTTTTTGGTGCAATAACGGCGTTCATCCAACGTCCTTCCATTTCTGGTTTCTTTTCGACGACTGAGATGTCTTCTAAACAAGCAATGAAACGATTCATCGTTTCTTCTCCAATATCTAAGTGAGTCATTTGACGACCGCGGAAGCGGACACCAACTTTGACTTTGTCTCCATTTTCTAGAAACTTACGAGCTGCTTTAGCTTTGGTTTCTAAGTCATGGATTCCAATTTGTGGAGTAAGTTGAACTTCTTTGATCTCAATAATATGTTGTTTCTTTTTGTTTTCTTTGGCTTTCTTTTGTTGCTCGAAACGGTATTTACCATAGTTCATAATTTTACAAACTGGTGGTTGAGCGTTTGGTGCAACACAGACTAAGTCAAGTTCGGCACGAACAGCGTAATCATATGCTTCTTTGGAAGACATACGACCAAGTTGTTCTCCATTCGCTCCGATTAAGAGCACTTCTGGGAAACGAACTCTTTCGTTGATGAGATCAGCATTTTGCTTGTTTGGACGTTGTGGTCCTTGTTTAATTGGATAGTTGATAACTTTTATCTCCTTTACAAGTAATAAAAACGGGCACGAAGTGCGCCCGTTCTACTAACATAAATCATCTTTATTGTAGCAATGTACCAATCGATTCATCGATCTGGTGAGAAGCGTTCGGGCGCTCTTCTTTCTACGTTTTGCAGTGATATTTAACTACACATATAATGTGTTGTCAAATCTTTTTTTATTCGTTTGTGATACTTTCGGAAAGTCTGTATGGATTAAAATGGTCCAGACTATCCCTATATGAACTAGATGAAATCGTTCCTGACGTATTTCTCATATAATCCGCGGTAATCTCGCGATAAGTGTAATATTGATCGTTTTTGGTGAGGTATCCCATTGAGGTAACTGAAGGGAAATAGTTGTAATCACGATATGAGTTACAGTGGAATGCTAAATAATCAATACAGGCGATTGTATAAATCTTCGAATCATCTAGAGCTGATAATGCATTAGCATTATTTCCTCTGTAAAAACTATTGGAACTCCAGCCTAATTCATTACGAATCTCACTTCCAAGAACCTTGATAATGTAGATAACGTTATCAAATGGTAATGAATGGAATAATGTTTCGTAAGTGACAGTTGGTCCATAAAGTGGTTCACGTGCGTTATTAACGATGGCATAAGAAACATCATAACCTTGACTGATTGAAGCATGATACATTGCTTTAGAAACATAGTTTGGTAAAGTTTCGTATTCATCAAATCCACCACTAAGTTGCGTTGTTAAAACCTCATCTTTGATGTCATTTACTTGATCTTCGTAGTAATCAACGATGTCCACGATTTCTTGATCAAGCACTGGGACATCACTTAATAGTGATGAGCTAGATAAGTTATAAACAGCAGTGTTGCTTACTAAACCTGTTGCGAAGTCATAGGTTAAATTGATTTTTCCAATCGTTTTACCATTCTCTCCAAATTGAGCAAAGGTAACATTATTATATGTTTCTAGTTCCCATTTATGGGTGTGGCCATTAAGGACTAAATCAACATATTTTTTGTTTGATACTGGAGATTCACTGGTAACTTGAGAAGCATAGTCACTATTATAACGATCATGAATTGATGCAATAACAACATCACAGTTTTCTTCAGTACGTAGTTTGTCGGAAATTGTTTTTGTGATTTGGGCTGAATTTTTAAATCCATACTCTTCAACAAACTGAGAGTTAATACTGGTGATGCATTCTTCTCCAATAAGACCAATTACACCAACTTTAATTCCAGATTCCAATGTAAAAGTCGTATATTCTTGTCCAATTTCAGATTGTTGTTCGTTGCCCATTGTCTTTGTTGAAAAGTCATAATCATAGACATTTGCTGCTAAAACAGGAGTGGAGTAGCCGTGATAATTAGCATTTGTATTCGCTTCTAAACGTGCTCCTCCCCAGTCAAAATCATGGTTTCCAACAGTACGAGCAGACATTCCAGACGCATTATAAACATCCGTAATCATTCTTCCGTAGTTGTAGTTTGATTGTAGTGTTCCTTGGAACGTATCACCTTGGTCTAAGAATAAAGTGTTTTTCTGACTAACCTTTTGTTTAATTAATGTTCCAAGATGTTTGATACTAAATTCATTTGTGACTGCGCCATGGTAGTCATTAATGGCATATATAGCAATATTCTGAGTCCCGCTTGTCGGTTTTTCTTTTGAGTTAATAACATTAATATCGCAGAAGGCGGTTTTTCCGTTTGCTTCGCCTTTTAGGCGAACACTACCAACAGTAATGGCATTAATCGTGTTTGTTTCTTCACTAACGGTCTCTGTTTTTTCAAGACGAATAATGTTGGAATGTGGAACGCTCCAAGAAATCTTTTCAGTTGAACTAACCGGATTAAAAACGCTTAAAGAAGCAGTATAAGTTGAATTGATATCGATTGTCAGTTCCGTTTTAGAAAAACTAAACTCGACAGGTGGAGTTGGTGTGATAGAGGCTGAAGTAGTGGAAGAGGAACTAGAACTACTTGGTGTCACAGAACTCATAGAGTTCGAACTAGAACCTGTCGATTTAGAACCTGAACTTGTCGGGTTATAAGTAGAACTACTTCCAATAGGTTGACTTGCACTTGTTGGAGCGACTGAAGAAGGTCCTTCAGAGGTTGTACTTACTGGTGCATCAGAGGTTATTGAAAACGTTGGTTTTGAACCATTACTATTTTGTTTATTGCTCTGACATGCACTTAAAACAAAAAGTGCAACTAAACTGATTAAGAATTTTCTTTTCATTCTATGAGTATACACAATGAGTTAGAAAATAAAAAGTCAACGTTTATAAACGCTGACTTAAAATGTAATGCAATTCTCGGTTATTCTTCGTAAACCGGTAGGGATTTGCTGGAGATTTCTTTTTGAATCATCTCCACAAATTCTTCAAGTTTTACAGTATGTTGAGCTTTGGTTCCGAAGTGTCGATAAGTGACAGTTCCTTCATTCTTTTCGTTATCACCGATAACTAAAGTGTAAGGAATTTTCTTCACTTGGGTGTTACGTAAACGGTAACCAAGTTTGTCTTCGGCAGAGTCGAGTTTAACTCGTACTCCTTTTTCTTCAAGAGCCTTAACAACTTTCTTTGAATATTCCAAATGGAATTCATCGTTTACTGGAAGAACGTGCACTTGTTCTGGTGCTAACCAAAGTGGGAAAGCACCGGCAAAGTGTTCGGTAATAACACCAACGAATCTTTCAATTGAACCAAAGCAAGCGCGGTGAATCATCACTGGACGAGCCTTTTCACCTTTGTCATCAATGTAACTAACATCGAATCTTTCTGGGAGGTTCATATCGAGTTGGATTGTTCCGCATTGCCAGATACGATTCATACTATCCTTGACTTTAAAGTCAAGTTTTGGTCCATAGAAGGCACCATCTCCTGGATTAATCTTAAATTCTTTTCCAGATTTACGGCAGACTTCTTCAAGGATTCTTTCGGATTCATCCCAAATCTTGATGTCTCCAATATAGCCTTCTTCTGGACGAGTGGATAATTCAATCTTGTAGTTAAGACCAAAGAGAGAATAAATCTCATCATAAAGTTTTAAGATTGAGATAATTTCTTCTCCAATTTGATCTGGACGAACAAATGTATGAGCATCATCTTGGGTGAAGGATCGCACACGGAATAAACCATTGAGTGCGCCACTAGCTTCGTGACGATGGACATGACCAAGCTCCGCGTAGCGGAGAGGAAGTTCACGGTAGGAGTGTAAATCGTTCTTATAACAAAGAATTGCTCCTGGGCAGTTCATTGGTTTAATGGCGAATTCATTTTCATCAACCAAGGTGGTGTACATGTTGTCTTTATAGTGATCCCAGTGACCAGAGGTAATCCAAAGATCTTTAGAAAGCATAATTGGAGTATCGACAAGCATGTAGCCATAACGACGGTGCTTTTCCTTCCACATATTTTCAATCTCGGTACGAATAATCATGCCGTTTGGAAGCCAGAATGGAAGTCCAGGACCATAATCAGAAAGCATGAATAAACCGAGTTGTTTACCTAAAATGCGGTGGTCACGTTTCTTACGTTCTTCAAGGATACGTAAGTGTTCTTCGAGTTCTTCCTTCTTTTCGAAAGAAGTACCATAGATTCGAACTAATTGCTTATTTTTGGAGTCACCTCTCCAGTACGCACCAGCTATGGAAAGAAGCTTAAAGTTATTAATCTGACCAGTTCTTTCAACGTGTGGACCAGCACAAAGATCAAACCATTTTCCTTGACGGTAAATAGTGATTGGACCTTCGATACCATTAATTAATTCGATCTTATATTCGTTATCTTTAAAAAGTTCGAGAGCTTGTTCACGAGTGACTTCTTCACGAACAAATTTTTCGTTTCTTGAAGCGATACGATGCATTTCCTTTTCAATCTTTGGAAGATCAGCTTCGGTGATTGGAGTTGGGAAATCAATATCGTAATAAAACCCTTCATCAATTGCTGGACCAAAACCAAATTTGGCTCCTGGATAAAGATTAGCGATTGCTTCCGCCATCAAGTGTGATGTGGAATGGTTAAGTGTTTTGAAATCTAACGCCATCTTTGTTACCTCCTAAAATAAATAAAAAAGCGTTCTACGTAAGGACGCTTTCACGTGGTACCACCTTAATTTATAACATCAATGTTATACACTCATTATTCTCGTAACGGGAGATCCGTCTAGATTGGTTTCTAGAAGCTCCGAAGTGGTACTAATAAGTTTCTTTCAGGAACCTTGCACCATCGTTCCCTCGCTAAGAAAGTCATCTTATTAGCGTGTCTTCATCAACGCATTAATAATGATAGACTTATTTGAATAAATATACAAATAAATCTTAGTTAAGCTTAAATTCAAGCACGGTTGGATCGTGGTCAGCATAAGCGAAACCATCTAATCCCTTTTTACCTTGTTTTGTTTGGATGTTTTGATGCGAAACCACGGTTACATTATCTGAGACGATAAATCCATCAACCACACATGTATAAGTTTTACCTGGAATCCATTCGATGTCGTTATTACGACATGTTGGAACATTATCGGAAGCGACTACGGAATAGCCTTCTGTTAATGGTGATTTGTGTTCGTCATCAAAATAATAGTTCACCCAATCAGGATTTTTCTTCTTTTCGCCGAATGGTTTGTTTTCTTTGGTGTATTGTGGGAATTCTGGGTTATTTGTTAATAAGTCATGGTTCCAGTCTCCACCAATAACAACGTAATCACCAGAATCATGCTTTTCTTTTAGGAAAGCATTGAGTTCTTCGATTTGTTTTGTACGAACTTTGCCGCCTTCATCATAGGCAGACATGTGTGAGTTAACAATAAATAAGGATTTGCCATTGTCTACAGTAATCTCTTGGACAGCAAAGCAGCGGTCTAAGTCAAAGAATTTACTCAATCCAGTTGGGACAGTGTATTCTTTGCGGTCTGCATTCTGGATTTTAATATTTGAAAGAGTTGTTAAACCGCCATTAACGCTTCCGTGCATATCATAAAGAGGATATGGAAGGAATGCGGTGTGAAAATTCACACAATGAACATGATCAAAATTACTAAAAACTTCTTGAATCTTGGCATCTTGATTAATTTTGTAACTTCTGGTTGATTTAGTATCAACTTCTTGGAACATTACAAAATCTGGAGCGTTATCAGCAACAGTTTTAATGGCACCACTAGTGTTAAATTCAACTTCTTCTTTTGAACGAGCGGTGGAATAATGTCCGCAAGTTTCCTTTCCGTTTTCGTCATAACCGGTATCCATAAAGAATGTATAATCTTGCGAATAAGCGCCGAATCCGATGTTGTAGGAAAGGGCTTTATAAGTTTCACCGACTACAGCTTTTTCCTTTGTGGCATGATGATCAATATCAAGTTTTACATTTCCGATGCGATTGTATGATAAAACAACATACAAAACGTATCCTCCTGCTCCAACAACAACTGCGCCAACAACACAGCCAGTAATGATGAGTACTCTTTTTAAAATCTTGTTCATTCTTTAGTCTCCTTTTGACTAGAAATTAAAGCGTATAATCCTGCTCCGATTAGACCAGAATTTTTGCCATAGTAAGTTTCTTTAATCTTAACATCTTTATGTGCCTTTTTTATTTGAGAGAAAAACACATCTTTATCATTCATAAATCCACCTGTAAACACGACAAGTTCAGGATGGTATGAGTCAATCATTAAGCGAATAAATTTATTCAGGATTTGCAGCCATTTAACCGTAAATTGCTGGTATTTTTCGTTTTTTTGACGTGTCAATTCAAACATTTTTTGAGGTGTTAAATCTGGCTCACAAAAATACCTTGCGAATACCGGAAATCTTGATCCTGCAACGATAGAAAATTCTTCGTAAAGATCATCAAATTTTGCAATTGTATGACCGACTTCTGTAACGTAATCTTGAATGACTTTATCAACACAGAGCGCACCACCTAAACCAGTTGAAATTGTAATGAAGAAAACTCGCGAAAATTTCTTGGCTTTTGGAGCATAAGCTTCGGCCAAGCAAGCAACCTCGGCATCGTTTCTGAGATATGTTTCTAAGCCAGTTTCTTTCTTTAAAATTTTAGCAAATTCGATGCCTTGAACATGAACATTTGGTAGTTCTAAAACAACACCTTTTTCTCGATCAACAACACCAGGAACACCAGCACCGATACAACAAACATCTTTGAGGTTAAGTTCTCTAATTCCATCAATAATGTTTTGCATGAATTTGTCTTTGTCGTAACAAATGGTTGGTTTAATCACACATTGTTCAATCTGAAAAGACTCGTTGACAACAGCAAGGCGAGTATTGGTTCCGCCAATATCGATGGCTAGAGCTTTTCTCATGTAAACAATTATATTCAAAGAATACAATTTTTAAAAGATGTGGATAAGTTGTGAAAAGATAGGTGGAGAATTATTTAATTCTTCGATGAAATCAAATCTTTTCTCATTTTAGGTGTGGATAAGTTATACACAAAGTGTAAAAAACATCGATTTTATCGAATTTTTGATTTGGAACTAATATTCATTAGTGTTATTCTTATCGCACTATGGAATACGTCTTACAGTCCGATGTCTACCAAATTAAATTAGCTTCCCTTGTTTCAAATGTTGATAAAGATGTGATGGTTGAACTATACCAACCACTTGTTGGAGCAAACGCGACAATTCTTTATTTAACATTGTTAAAACAAAAGAGAAATGAAGATGAAGAAAATGAGTATCAATTAACCCATCTTTTAAACATTCTTCAATTTACCCCAGCTCAATTTTTGTCAGCTCGACGAATGCTTGAGGGAGTTGGACTTTTAAGATCTTATAGCAATGATGCTCGTCAATACATTTATGTATTGTATGCTCCAAAAAACCCAAAAGACTTCTTTGATGATGTCTTATTTAAAGGACTTCTAATTCAATCGATTGGGGAAAAAGAAACAAAGAAGCTTGCTTCTCTTTATAAAATTAACCTCGAAATTGAACAAGGTTTTAATGAAGTTAGCGCATCTTTTGTGGATATTTTCCATCCTAACTATGACGATGCTGCCTTTAAAAAGAACTTCAAGGATTCTTTTGTGGGTCACGATGAAGGACGTATTCGTATTAACTTTAATGATGATTTGTTTACAAAGTATCTATCTGATACCCTAGGTAATCCTGAATTAACGGTTGGTAAACGTGATCTTAAAGAGATTGCCCGTTATTCCACACTATTTGGGTTTAGTGAAAAACAAATGGCAGCAGTGGTTGCTTCGGTTTATAACCATGAAGCCACTCCAAAGATTGACTTTGCTAAGTTAGCTTTGAAGGCCGAAGAGGAACTTCGAGGCAAGCCAAACATCTCTTTAGAGATGAACGTGATGAATGGCAATGATCCAATTAGTGAAAAATGTCGCTTAATGGATGCGACAAGCCCCGCTAAATATTTGAGAATACTTCAAAATAATACAAAGGTGAGTAACTCCGACTTACAAATCGTTGAATCCCTCTCGAAAAACTATGGATTCACCAACGGAGTTATCAACGCGATTATCGACTATGCACTCGCGATGTGTGATAACACACTTAATCTAAATTACTGTGAGAAAGTTGCTTCTTCATTAGCTCGTGCAAATGTGAAAACAGCCATTGATGCTATGAATCAACTCAATCGTAAACAAATTAAACGCAAAATTGATTCGCCGGTGGAACGAAAAGTAAAGGTTGAATCAAAACCAACTGAAAAGAAAATCAAAACTAAAATCAGTGATGATGAAATGAATGATTTACTCGCTGATTTAGATAATCAAAAGACAAGGAGGAAAGCAAAATGACATTAAGAGAATTCGATAGCCATGAAATACTAGGCACCGAACAAGACCTTGATATGAAGGCCTATATTAACCAACTCGTTAATGAACTTCGTGAAGACACTCCGGTCTATGAGAAGCTCAAAGAGCTTCATTTAACCATGAAAGACGTTCGTGATAACATCGCTAAACTCAATGACTTTAGAGAAGATTATCACTATTGTTTAAAATGCCCAGGTATTAGTGCCTGTAATAAGAAAACCCCTCATATCTCGATGAGAGTTGAGAAAGAAGATGGATTTGTCAAAGTTCAATATGAACCATGTCACAAAATCGTTGAACAAATCCGTCGCGATTCTCGCTATATGATCCATGACTTCCCAGATAGTTGGAAATTATCTTCTTTAAAAGACTTGGATCTAACAGATAACCGTCGTCCAATCATTAAGGAATTTTCTAAGCTTATCAAAGGACAATCAAATCGTTGGTTGTATCTAATTGGTAACCACAAAGTCGGAAAATCCCACCTCTTAGTGACCATGGCTAACGAGTTTACCGCGATTAAAAATGAACAAGTCGCAGTTATAAACTGCGTTGAAAGAATCAAACAGTTAGCTGACCTTTCTGTTAAAGAACCAGAAATCTTCGCTAATGAAATCTCCTTATTTGGAGATGTACCACTCTTGATTCTTGATGGGTTTGGTGAGGAATATAAGAGCGAATATATTCGCGATTCCATCGTCATCCCAATTCTCGCCGAACGTGAACGTAAAAACCTACCAACCTGGTTTACCTCCCCATTCACGTTCGACGAGATACAACAACTTTATGCTGTTGGAAAAACAAGCGGACCAATCCGCGGCAAACAATTAGGTAATATTTTACGTGAGATGTGCGAAGAAGAATTCGATCTTACTGGCACTTCTTACAAATAATTTTGTCTAGTTTTTGATGTAAAGAGGCAACTGAACCATTGTTAACAATGGTGTATGTTGCTTTTTGATTATTATCAAGTTTAAATCGAGCATTGAGTCGAAGAGCTTTTTCAATGTCTTCTTTTCTCTTGCTTAAATGCTCGATTTGACTCTTTTCATCAACTTCAAGCATTAAGGTTTCATCGCAGTAAAGGTTGTATCCAGATTGGAAAAGAAGTGGGACTTCACAGACGACTTTTTCTTTTGGTCCGTGCTTTTTGATTTGTCGTTCAAGTTCTTCAATAACAAGTTCATGGATGTAGCGTTCTACATAACGTTTAATGCGTGGGTTAGCAATGATTTCATCGCGGAGTGAAACGCGGTCTACTTTTCCATCTTTAATCTTTAAATGAGGAACAAATCTTTTTAACCCTTCTTGGACACTTTTTAGCTCATATAAGTGATGAACAATTTCATCAGAATTTAAATAAGTGAAACCTCTGGTTTCAAGATATTTAGAAACCTCAGACTTACCTGATCCAATTGGACCAGTCACACCAAGAACATAAGGACGAGCAATATTTCTTTGGCAATGTGGACAGAATGTTGTTCCTCGACCCCCAACAAATTTCTTGACAAGAGGTGTACCGCAGTTAACACATTTGCCTCCATTTTGACCATAAACTTTGAGTTCATTGACAAACTCTCCATCAATGCCTTCGGTTGGGTGATAAGAAATAACGGTGGTGCCACCTTTTTGAATGGCGCGACCCATAATGTCTTTTGACCAATACCAAATCTCATCAAATTGTTTATTTGTGATCAGTTTAGCAGGTGTTTCTGGGTGAATCTTACACGCAAATAAGACTTCATCAACATAGATGTTGCCTAACCCAGACATCACTGACTGGTCAAGTAAGCATGGTTTAATCGCGACACCTTTATTTTTGAATGCTTCATAAAGACGAGATGAGTCTTTCATCATGAATGGATCTGGTCCAATCTCATTTAAAGGCTCACGTTGTAAATAACCTTCTTTTTTAACTAACTCCATTGTTCCAAAGCGACGCGTATCATTGAACGCAAGATAACTACCATCAGTAAAGTGGAACAAGATTAAATCATTGTGATTTGGTTTAATTTTCTCGTCGCGATGGAAGTATTTTCCTTCCATTCTTAGATGCGAGACTAAAACATAATCTCGATCTAAATGGTAAATTATATATTTACCGTAACGAGAAAATTCCTCTATTGTGGCTCCTTTTAAGACGTTTTGAAATTCATTAACATCACTACGAACAGTTTGTGGGCGAATGACTTCGACATAGGAAATTGTTTTTCCTTTAGCAATGTTATTAAGAACGTTTTTTACTGTTTCAACTTCTGGTAGTTCTGGCATATTTATTTGCAATCGTACCAAGTACGACCATAACCTCCATCAACTTCTAGTTTAACTTCTAATTTTAGAGCGTTTTCCATGATTGATTTCACAAGTGGATAAACAACATCTTTTTCTTCCTTTGGAACTTTAAATAAAAGTTCGTCGTGGATTTGTAAGATTAATTTTGTTTTTAAATGATGTTCGTTTAATGCTTTATCAACAGCAATCATCGCAACTTTAATTAAGTCAGCAGCGGTGCCCTGAATTGGAGCATTCATTGCCGCTCTACGAGCAAATTCACGAACCTGGTAGTTTGTATCATTTACTTCTCTTAGATAACGTCTTCTTCCAAGAAGCGTTGTGACATAATTCTTTTCCGTGACTTCCGCGACAACTTGTTTGAAGTAATCGTTCACCTCTGGATAGGTTTCATAAAAACGTTCAATCATTAATCGGGCATCTTTGACACTCATTCCGACTTGTTCAGAAAGTCCCCAGTCCGAGATACCATAAATAATTCCAAAGTTGACCGCCTTAGCCTTGCGACGTTGGAGATCACTTGGTTCTTCTACATTAAATAATTTCTTTGCTGTAGCAGCGTGAATGTCTTCGCCTTTTTCAAAGACTTCTTGCAGCTTTTTGCAGTGACTTAAATGAGATAAAATTCTTAGCTCAACTTGGGAGTAATCGAGTGAAAGAATGGAATAATTCTCATCTTTATAATAGAAGGCTTGTCTAATCATTTTGCCTTCTTCATCTCTAATAGAGATGTTTTGAAGGTTAGGTTCGCTAGAGGAAAGTCTTCCTGTGGCTGTTTGAGCCTGGTTAAAGATGGCATGAATCTTTTGATCAGAATGAATATGTGAAGCTAACCCAGTCACATACGTGGATAAGAGTTTCGCGTATTTTCGATATTTAAGAATTTCTGGAACAATTGGGTGAACATTAATTAATGACTTTAAAACATCAACTGATGTGGAACCTTTTTTGTCTCCTTTTAGCCCAAGTTTCTCATAGAGAATGACTCCGACTTGTTTTGGAGAATCAATATTGAATTCTTCTCCGGCTAAATCATAGATTTCTTTTTTTATGAGATTAAGTTGTTCTTTGAACACCTCACCAAATTCTTCTAGTTTATTGACATCGAGTGGGAATCCTTCGATTTCCATCTTTGCCAGAACAATCGTTAAAGGAAGTTCGACGTTACGATATAAATCTAGACCTCCAAGAGATTCAAGCTCTTTTAGAGCTTTTGATTCAATTAAAGAAATCGCATAAGCCGCATTCATTGCGCCAGCTTTATCTGAGTTATCAAACAATGAAAGATTGTTATCTTCTTGATTTGGGAGTTGATATCCAAAATATTGGACAACAGCTTTAATGTCGTTGTTTAAAGATGAGTCAACAATATAAGCTGCTAATAATAAATCAAAACTTAGACCATTGATTTCAATGCCAAGATGGTTTAAACACACCATTAAAGCTTTGTAATCATAAGTGACTTTGTTGATCTTTTCGTCTTTTAAAACACTTAAAAGTGTTTCATCATTAAAATGTTCTTTTGCAATGTAGTATGCTTTGCCTTTTGTATAAAGTCCTAAACCATAGACCTCACTTAAATGATAGTTTCCCGGTTCGCGGTCAATATAGAGGTAGATTTTATCACCAAGTCCAATGTCCTTAAGACTGGTGATTTCCTTTCCATCAACCGAAACTTCACTAGAAGAATTCTTTTGTAGATTAGCTGGTAAACGATTTAAGAATTGTTTGAGTTCGTATTTGTGACAGAATTCAGAAACTTTTTCAAATTCATAACCTTTGTAAACAAATTGGTCGTTTTCAAATGGTAGTTCAACATTAGTTAAGATCTGTGCCATCTCATAGCAATGACGACCTTGCTCGGCTCCATTAATGAGGTTTTCACTGATCTTGCCTTTCATTGTTGGAGCAGCTTCAATAATCTTTTCAAAACTTCCATATTGTTGAATCAGTTTTACAGCAGTGACATCTCCAATTCCTGGAATACCAGGAAGATTGTCACTAGCATCACCTCTTAAGCCTTTGTAATCAACAATTTGTTTTGGTTGAAAACCAAATGCTTCTGGCATGGTCTTTTCATTCATTACGACCATATTGGACATACCAGTCTTTAACAAGTTAACAGTAATATGGTTATCAATTAACTGGAGGAAGTCTTTGTCGGATGTATAAACTAAAACTTCGTATCCACTAGATCCTAGTCTTTTAGCAACAGTTCCACATAAGTCATCTGCTTCATAGCCTTCTAACTCAAACATTGGAATATCTAAAGCTCTTAGCATTTCCCGAGCGATTGGCATTTGTTTAACCAAGTCCTCAGGAGTTGGTTTACGGTTGGCTTTGTATTTTTCATCTTCCTTATGCCTAAAGGTGGCTTTTCCAGTATCAAAGCCAACAAACATGGCGTCTCCCTCTTTGAGGGATTGTAAGATTTTATTAACCATGTTTGAAAAGGCCATAATCGCATTTGTTGGAATGCCTTCTTTGGTTCTTAAGATTTGTGGATTTGGTCCATATGCAGTGGCGAAGTAAGCCCTAAAAAGAAGTGAGTTTCCATCGATAATATACGCTTTAGGCATCTTTCACATCCTCCAACTTCTCAACGAGTTTTACATTAAATTGGTCTCTAATGTTACTATAGTAACCAGAGATGACAATAACACTTTCTTTCTTTTTTAAAGCCATTGATGACTTCTCAAAGGCTTCCGTAAAAACAGTCAGTTCCATCTCCCCGGTATCATCATAGACAGTGATGAAACACATCGCCTGTCCTTTTTTTGTTTTGGTTTGTCTTGATGATTTGAGAATACAAACAAGTTTGACATCACCTCTAGTGGATGGAATTTGTTTGATTGTTACTGCACCAAGTTTTTTGATTGTATCTTGGACAAGATCGAGTGGTGATCCACTGATCATTAGACCAAGCGCATCTCTTTCACGGTTGAGGTTAGCAATATAATCATCTTCCAGTTTTGTAAATGTTGGTTTTGGAAACATATTTGGATCAATAACCATGGAACCATCGTCTTTGACGATTGCTTCGGCATATGTTAATGCTGCCGGAATTGCTCCTCTTAAAGACATTCTTGATTTTTCTAAAGAATCAAACGCTCCTGCATCAATTAAATTGATGAGCTGGACGTTATTGAGTTTGTATTTCGCCATACGTAAGACAAAATCAAAAATGTCTTTAAATAATCCGCCTTCTGTTCTTTCTTTCATAATGGCGGTGGCAGAGGCAGTCATAATACCTTTAACCGCTTGAAGTGGGAAAATAATTTCGTTATTTGTTAAAACAAATGACATTGTCGATTTGTTAATGTCTGGGACAGAGACTTTTAGTCCAATGTCTTTCATTTCTGCGAGTGTGGTGTGGAATTCATCACTTGAAGCATTGGATAAAATGGAAGCATAGAACTCTTGTGGATACTTGGCTTTTAAATAAGCCATACGGCAAGAGAAAATGGCATAAACCATCGCATGGCTTCTATTGAAGCCGTAGTCGCCAAACTTACGAATCATCTCATAAACATCACGGGCCTCTTTTTCTTTGTATCCGAGTTTAATTGCTCCAGTAACAAATTTCTCTTCAAAAGAAGCGATTTTTGCAGGATCTTTTTTAGAAATAGCTCGTCTTAAAAGATCTGCTTCAGCAAGGGAAAATCCGGCCATTTTATTGGCAATTTGCATGACTTGTTCTTGGTAAACCATGATTCCATATGTTGGAGAAAGAATTTCCTCTAATACTGGAGAAATGTAGGTGATTTTTTCCTTGCCTTGTTTTCTTCTTCCAAAAGAAGGAATGTTATCCATTGGACCTGGACGATATAAAGCAAGAATCGCGACGATGTCTTCGAACACCGTTGGTTGGACAGTTTTAATTGCGTTTCTCATACCAACAGATTCAAGTTGGAAAATGCCCATTGTCTTACCTGAAGCGATTTGTTTAATGGCTAGTGGGTCATCATAAGGAATCTCATCTCGATTAAGATTAATACCTCGTTGTCTTAGTAAGGCTAGGCAGTGGTCAATAAGCGAAAGGTTACGAATCGCCAAAATGTCCATCTTTAAGAAGCCTTGTTCTTCAAGGTAGTCTTTTTCAAATTGCTCAACATAGCCAATATCAAGTCCACATGTTAAAGGAATAACGGAATCCAAAGGCTCAGCATTTAAAACAACTCCAACCGCGTGTAAACTTGCTTGTCTTGGAAATCCTTCAATTTTAGAAGCCAATGTAACAATCTCTAAGTAGTACTTATCATCATTAACAAGGTCTCTAAACTTTTTGTTTTGTTTATAGATCTCTCTTAAAGAGAGCTTATCATCTTTTTCATCGGAAATAAGCTTGGTGAATAGTTCAATATCGTGTTTTGGATAATTAAAGATTCTTCCAACATCACGTAATGATTGTTTCGCCCCTATCTTCTGGATAGCGATAATCTTTGCAACATGGTCATTTCCGTATTTATCTTTTAGATATTGGACGACTCTTTCTCGATCAATATCAGAGAAGTCGACGTCAATGTCTGGCATTGTCTGACGGTGTGGATTTAAGAAGCGTTCAAATAGTAAGTTGTTCTCGATTGGGTCTGGAACAGTAATACCTAAAACATGGGCCACAAGTGAACCCGCAGCAGATCCTCGACCAGGACCAACCGCAATGTCCATATCACGAGCATATTGAACATAGTCATGAACGATTAAGAAATAATCGCTATAACCCATTTCTCGAATGGTTTTTAATTCAAACTCTAAACGGTCTAAATATTTTGGATTATTTTTTCCTTTTTTCACCAGCAATTCATGGGTAATTTTGCTTAAGTATTCATCGCTAGATAATCCAAATTCGTTTTCAAAATGAATCATTTGTCCACGAATTGCGATGAAATCTAAGTTGCATAAATTACTGATTTCGATAGAGTTTTTAATTTCGTCTTCTTTGTAAAATGAAGTAGCTTCTGCTGGTGAAATTAAATAATCTTCGCCAATAGCTTTCTTTTCATTTAAGACCTCTTTGCTGTCAATGGACTCCATCATTTTTAAGATAATTGCGTCTTCACTTTTGACGTATTTAATGTGTGGGAAAGCCGCAACTTTATAACCGCGAGAAAAGGCGAATTGACGGAAGTCTTTAATAAATTCGCTTTGGCTAGACTTTTCTAATCCAAGATAGAATTGGTCTAATCCGCGAGACAATCTTGCTAAAGACAAAGAGAATTTATTACGGTCTTCTAAAAAAGATTTCTTTAAAGCATCGTTATCGCTTGGTAAAACAACTACGATGTCTTCCTGGTAGTCTTTAAGAGTTTGAATGGTGGTCTCACCTTTTTGGTTTAGGTTACAAAGCGATAAAAAGTTTTTATAACCATTTTCGTTAAGTGGATATAAGCAGAAATGAAGATGATCGATTTCTACTTCTTCACCAACAATAGCCTTTAATCCAAGTTTCTTTGCTTCTTTATAAAAAGAAGGAGCACCAGATAAACTTCGATAATCACAAAGCCCCACATTGGTATAACCAAGTTTTTTGGCCATAGCTAAATACTGGTCGATTTTTAAACCAGATTTCGTAAACGAATAACCACTAAAAACACGTAATGGGACAAAAGTCATATTAATATGATACCAAAATAAAGAAAAAAAGATATCTCAATTAAGACATCTTTTTTCATTTTTACAATTTAAGCGAATAATTTGTCTAAATCATTAAGCAAGTTTTTGACTTCATCAAACGATTTAATCTTACATCCGCTAGCCTGAGCATGTCCGCCTCCGTTATGTCGCATCGCGACTTCCTCAATGGAGTCTTTCGCTGAACGAATTGAGACTCTCCATTCACCTTTCTTTTTATCTTCCGTGATGGAGCACCAAGCATGAATTCCATCAAAGTGAGCAAAGACATTAACGTTGTCTTTTCCTCTTTCAGGAGGAAGATGGAATTTTTGTAATGCAGCATCATCAAGAACGTAATAAGCCACTCCATGTGGAGTAACACGGTAGTTTTTCATCACATAAGCCGTGATTTCTAAATCAGAAAGTTTCTGGTTATACATCTCCGCATAAATCTTCGATAGATTTAAACCTTTTTCAAGTAGAAGCTTCGCGGTCTCAAATGTCGAAGTCTTCACCGAGTCATAAAGGAATCGCCCGGAATCTCCAACGATTGCTTTATAAAGTTCGGTCGCAGATTTCTTTGAAATCTTCTTTTCTGAAAGAAGCAACATATCGGCGACTAATTCACCAGCCGCCGCCATTGATGTATCGACAATTTGAAGATCGCCATACGGATCAACATTTGGGTGGTGGTCAATCTTAATTTGATAAGCCGCTTTTTTAAACGATTCAAATTCATCAGCTAAACCAACACGGTCAAATTTGGAGGTATCAACAAAAATTGCTAAGAATGGTTCATTGAACCACTCACGTGGCAAAACCTCCATGCTTCGAAAGCATCGACCAGTCAAAGAAACATGGTCATCACCAACGTAATGAACCTCTTTCTTTGGATAGTTATCTTTTAAAAACTCAACTAATCCAAGTTGTGTTCCTAAAGCGTCATAATCAGGTTTGTTATGACGATAGATGACAATTCGATCAAATTCTTCAATTTTTTGATAGAACTTTTTGATCTCTTTTTGTAGTGGTTTTAACCTTTCGGCAATGAGTTTGTTTTTCATGGATAGTAAATAATATATTATTTATTAAATCTAATCAAGCAAAAGAAAAAAGCGCTCTGCGCTTTCTTCTATGATTTTGCTTAATTATTTCTTATAGAAATGATAAGTATCACGAGCAATCATCACTTCTTCATCAGTTGGGATGACTGCGACAACAATTGGACTTTCTGGTTTAGAAATAACAACTTCCACACCACGTTTTCCTTTGTTCTTTTCGTAATCAATTTTTAAACCAAGAGCTGGTTCGATTTCTTTACAAATTGATTCACGAATTTCATAAGAGTTTTCTCCGATACCAGCAGAGAAGATAATCATATCTACTCCACCAAGTCGGACATAGTATTGTCCAATGAAATCGGCGATACGTCGGATAAATAATTTATTCGCTAAGATGGCTTTTTCATTACCTTCATCGACGGCAGCAAGAACATCACGGGAGTCGTTACTAACTTCACTAACACCTAAAAATCCGCTCTTTTTATTAAAGATTTGATACATTTCTTCAACTGATTTTCCAGTGCAAGTACAAAGGTAATTCATCACTGATGGATCAAGATCACCAGTTCTTGTTCCCATCATAATTCCACCAAGTGGAGTTAAACCCATGGAAGTGGCAACACATTTGCTATCTTTGATGGCGGTGATGGATGCACCTGAACCAATGTGGCAGGAGATAATGCGTGGGTGCTTATTTCCTTTTAAATATTTAGTCGCTTCTTGGGATAAATATTGGTGGCTTGTTCCATGCGCACCATATCGACGGCAGTCATATTTTGTTGTGTATTCATATGGGATTGGGAAGACATAGTCTTGTGGTTCCATAGATTGATGGAAGGCGGTATCAAAAACCGCGACACTTGTGACGTTTGGAAGAATCTTTTTGAATGCTCTAAATCCGACAAGGTGAGCCTTGTTATGAAGTGGTGCAAGAGGAATCAATGATTCAATCTTGTCTTCGGTATCTTTACTAAAAAGCTCACTATGTGAGAAATATTTTCCACCTTGCACGATACGGTGTCCAACCGCGACGATTTCATCCATTGAGTGAATAATCTTCTTTTCGATTAATGCATCAACAACTAATTGAACCGCGGCGGCGTGGTCTAAAATTGGAAGAACTTTTTTCTCACTTTCGCTTCCCCATTTAATGCCAAAAATCGCATCTTCGTGACCGATTCTTTCCGCGTTACCAGAACAGAGTACTTTTTCCTCTGGCATCTCATAAAGTTTAAACTTTAATGAAGATGAACCAGCATTAACTGCCATGACTTTATCCATAGAATTTCTCCTTTAAAATCAACGTCAAGAATTATAGCACTAATCTTCACTAATTTCGATATATTTTTAGAGTGATTTTTGCCTTTTTTCATGCTAAAATAGCAACGTTCTTGTTTGTCATTTCACGCAAAAATACGTAGGAAATGACTAGAAAGGCTCTTATGTTTCATAACGTTGCTACATTTAAAAAAGAATTCACCGATCGACTCCTTACCAAATACGGTAATAGTGTCGAAGAAGCACATATTTCTGAACAATTCGATATTTTAGGCGGAATGGTTCGAGACTACGCTGGTCAATATTGGCGAGACACTCGTAACCAAACTGTGGCAGGTAAAAAGTCTTTAGTCTACTTCTCCATGGAGTTTTTGATTGGTCGTTTATTAACGAACAATCTTCAAAACCTCGGCATCTATGACATCGTTAAACGAGGTCTAGATGAACTCGGAATCGATCTGAATCGATTAGAGGATGAAGAAAGTGACGCCGGACTTGGTAATGGTGGTCTAGGTCGACTCGCGGCCTGTTTTTTAGATTCCATCTCTTCTTTAGGATATGCTGTCCAAGGAAACTGTATCCGTTATGAATACGGTTTCTTTCGTCAACTCATTGAGAAAGGACGTCAATTCGAAGTCCCAGATCAATGGTTAACAAATGGTTTCGTCTTTGAAGTAAGAAAACCAAAACACTCCGTGGAAGTTGTTTTTGGAGGAAATGTTGAAACATACATTAAAGAAGATGGAAGTTATGGCATGCACACCATTAACGGACAACATGTTAAAGCCGTTCCATATGATGTCTCCATCGTTGGTTATCATAACAAAGTCGTCAACACTCTTCGCTTATGGAGTGCAGAACCAAGCGAAACAAATCTTCCAAAAGGTATTCCTTTTGAAAGTTATTTAAACACCTTAAAGGAACTTTCTCATGGTCTTTACCCAGATGATTCCACCGAACAAGGAAGACTACTTCGTTTGCATCAACAATACTTCCTTGTGAGCAGTGGAATCCAATCTGCCCTAAGAGGTCACTTTAGACGTTATCAAACATTTAAAAACCTCAGTGAACACTTTGTGTTCCAACTCAATGACACTCACCCAATACTTGCTATCCCAGAACTAATGCGCATCATGATGGATGAGTACGGATTTGGGTGGGATGAAGCCTGGGACGTTGTCACAAGTTGTTTCGCTTATACAAACCACACTATTATGGCCGAAGCACTTGAGAAGTGGCCGGTCCACTTTATTCGTCAAGTCTGTCCACGCTGCTTAATGATCATTGAGGAAATTCAAAGAAGATTTAATCAAGAATTAGCGCAAAAGAATGTTACAAACGATGTTCGTCAATCAGTTCAAATCATTAAAGATGGACAAGTTCACATGACTAATTTAGCCATTGTCGCTTGCTTTAGCGTTAATGGTGTAGCAAAGCTACATACAGATATCTTAATCCATGAAACATTCAAGGATTTCTATTCTCTTTTCCCAGAGAAGTTTAATAACAAAACAAATGGTGTGACCCAACGCCG
This sequence comes from uncultured Caryophanales bacterium, assembly GCA_946414655.1. Taxonomy (GTDB): domain Bacteria; phylum Bacillota_I; class Bacilli_A; order RFN20; family CAG-826; genus Fiminaster. The sequence continues at coordinate 77,544 of CAMKPL010000002.1, forward strand.
TTGGTTAATGTATTCTAATCCAAAACTAGCTGATTCCATCACCAAACGAATCGGTAGTAAATGGACCACTGATATGGAAGATGAGATGGTTAAACTGCGTAAATTCGCTGATGATCCTTTATTCCAACATGAAGTGATGAAAATTAAGCAAGAGAACAAAGATGCTCTTGCTCGATACATAAAAGAAAAGATGAACATCGAGATTGATCCAAAATCGATTTTTGATGTTCAGATCAAACGACTTCACGCTTATAAGCGTCAGCTGATGAATGTTTTCCACATTATCTATCTCTACCAGAGAATGAAAGCTGACCCAACTTTCACCATCTATCCACACACCTTTATCTTTGGTGCGAAAGCTGCTCCAAGTTATGTTTATGCCAAAAAGATTATCCAATTAATTCTTTCAGTCGCCGATGTTGTTAACAATGATCCAGATGTAAACAAGATGATGAAAGTCGTCTTTGTTGAAAACTATGGTGTCTCCTTAGCTGAAAAGATTATTCCCGCGGCTGATGTTAGTGAACAAATCTCAACTGCTTCGAAAGAAGCAAGTGGTACAAGCAACATGAAATTTATGATGAATGGTGCGGTGACACTTGGTACTTTAGATGGTGCCAACATTGAGATTAAAGACCTCGCCGGAGAAGAAAACTGTGTGATCTTCGGATTAACATCAAAAGAAGTTTTGGATTACTACGCTTATGGTGGCTATAGCGCATGGGATGAATTTAATAATAACAAAGTTGTTCATGACGTTTTGCAATCCCTATTCGATGGTCCATGGGCGACAAAACCAGATAAATTCCAACTCATCTTTGATGAAATCATGAACAATAACGACTGCTATTTCATCTTAAAAGATTTGAATAGTTACATTGAAGCTCACGAAAGAATTAACAAACTTTATCAAAATAAAGAGAAATGGGCCAAGATGTGTATTATGAACATTGCTGGTAGTGGGTACTTCTCTAGTGACCGTACCATCAAAGAATATATTCGTGATATCTGGCACCTTGACAAGTTGGAGACTAAATAAATGGAAATTAATCTTGAAGAACTCTACAAACTCCAAGCTGGTTTAGACCAGGATATTGCTGAAAAACATGGTGTAACTTACGAATCCACGCATTCAAGAAGGCTTTTAGCCTTAATTGTGGAACTCGGCGAACTTGCCAATGAAACTCGTTGTTTCAAATACTGGTCCAACAAAGGACCAAGCGCAAAAGAAATTGTCATGGACGAATACGCCGATGGTTTACACTTCTTGTTGTCACTTGGTATTCCATTACGTGCGCGTAAATATAAATATGAATTAAAAGGGACAGGCGAAGACCTAACTCTACAATTCCATCATTTATATCAAGCAGCAACAAGACTACTTCATGATTACACATTAGAAGCCTATGAAGACTGCTTCCAGAAGTATTTAAACCTTGCAGTGGATCTTGGTTCTAGTGCTGACGATATCGTCAATGCTTATAAATCAAAACTAGCAGTAAACTATCATCGTCAGGAAACAAATTATTAAAAGAAAAATGCGATTGATTCGCATTTTTTTCTTTATTTAATTAATTTTTCAATTTCGTTTTCGGAGTAAACTTCAATGCCGTTTTCTTTAAGAAGTTTAGCAGTCACTCCCATGCCGTTTTTCTTTACTCCGGTGAAGTAACCATTATGGATTTTATGTGTTCCGCAACTCGGGGAGTTCTCTTTAAGAACAGCCTTGGTAATACCGAGATATTTACAGAGTTGAAGTGCTTTATGAGCGCCTTCATTAAATTCTCTTGTAACATCTTTTCCATCTTTTCGAATCACTCTATCATCACGAATTTCATTTGGAAGACGCGGGATTTTTAGTCCACCTTCAACTTCTGGACAGAAGACAAGTAATTCATACTTTTCTTTTAATAGATCAAGTTGAGGGCAAGCATTAGCTTTCCCTTCGTAATTGACTTTGTCACCAACAAGACATGCACTAATGAGAATTTTTTCCATGAAGATATTTTATTACAACATGTTAGACATAGTGTAGAATATTTATCAAATATGCACACAAATCTATTTGAAGTCGAATTAGAAGGTAAAAATTACAACGTTTTTGTGACATATAAGTACCAAAGAAATGCTTATCTAAGATACAAAAATGGTGACTTTTATGTCACTTGTCCTTCTTTAACAAGTAAAAAAAAGATTATTGATTTTGTTTTAAAATTTGGACCAAAGCTACTTAAAAGGATAAAGAAACCAGTTCAAAAAAACTACTCTTTTGAAGAAGGATATATTTATATATTTGGACAATTCTATGGACTTAAAATCTCCGACAAATTTCGGATAGAAGAATATACGGTTTTTGCTAAAGATATTTCAGATTTAGAAAAAAATCTCCGTAAATTGCTGGTGAAATATCTTGAGCAAAGTGTCCGAAAATATGAACAATTAATGTCCATTTCAAAACCATATCAAATCTCTGTTAAAAAGATGAAATCTCGTTATGGTTCAAATTCCCAAAAAACACATCGACTTCATTTCCAACTTGATTTAGTTCATTTCTCTTATGAGATCATTGATTCGGTGGTGGTCCATGAGTTAGCACATGAATTCTATCGTAATCACCAGAGAGGTTTTTATTCCTGTGTGTTAAAATATTGTCCGAACTATTACGAACTAAAAAAGAAACTAAGAACAAAGATCTATCAATGATTCAAGAAATCACTTCTAAACAAAATTCGAAAATTAAATATTGCTTAAAATTACATCAGCAATCTTTTCGTTCTAAAGAAGGAAAATTTCTTGTTGAAGGTGAACATCTTCTAGAAATGGCGCTCCAAAATAATGCTGTTTTAGAGGTCTATTTCACGAAGAGAAGAGATGATTTACCGGAAAAAGTGCAAAAATTTTTTGTCACAGAAGAAATTTTAAAAAAGATCGCTTTTTCTAAGAATCCACAAGGAGTTGTTGCTGTTTGTAAAATGATGGAAGAAAAACCTATCTCATCGGATAAAGTTTTACTTTTAGACGACATCTCTGATCCGGGAAATTTAGGAACTATTTTTCGAACCGCATTAGCGTTTGGATACAAAGATATTTTACTGACAAAAAACTGCTGTTCTCCATATAACGAAAAAGCGATCCAAGCATCTCAAGGAGCCATCTTTTTAGTCTCGCTACATGATAAATACAATTTATCAAAACTTCAAAATGATGGTTACCAAATCGTTTCAACAGAAATCAAAGGATCTGTTGATTTAGATTCGTTTAAACCAAATCAAAAACACATTCTTGTTTTAGGAAATGAATCAAACGGAGTTAGCAAAGAAATCTTATCTATTTCTGATGCTCGCGTCCGTATCGAAATTAACGAAATTGAATCACTCAATGTAGGCGTAGCCGCAGGCATTGTCATGCACCATTTTTCAAAACATATTTAGTTTTTAAAAATTAACTCATTCAAAAGATTCACTAACAAAAAAAGTGAATTTTTTCTTTACGTGTGTGTATGAAGTAGTAAAATATACGCAAAAGAAAGGAGAAATTGATTATGAAGAAAACTCAATTACTCATTACAGCACTTTGCGCGAGCGCATTGCTGCTCGGAGCTTGTAATTCGAAGCCAAGTAAGAAAAAAACTTCTAGTTCTGTCACAAGTTCCCAACCTGAGAAAGTACTTAGTAGTATTGCGGTCACTACTAATCCAACCAAGACTTCATATGCCGTTGGCGAATCGTTTGATCCAAGCGGCATGGTTGTAACTGCTACATATAGCGATGGTTCAACCTCAGATGTTACTGGTCAATGCACTTTCTCACCATCTGTCATGGCAGAAAGCACAACTTCTGTCACGGTATCTTATGAAGGAAAAACTGCTTCTGTTTCAGTTAGTAAAGCTGACTGGTCAGCAGCTGATGTTCAAGTATTAGAAACGGCCGCTCATGGAGCCAAGATTCCATTTCCAAATGAAGGCACATATACATTTGCTTTAGATTCTTATGGATCTGCTGGCGATTATTATGGTGGAGAATCTAGCGCAGAAAAAATTGCTGCTTATAAAGCAAGATTCGATACCACTGTTTGGGAAGTCACTGATTTTAGATCTGGAGTCGGATTTTTTGCTGAAGTGCCTGTTCAAACAGATGATGGTAAAAGATATGTCCAAGTCATTTGTGCCGGCTATGATTCAACAGAAGAAACAATAACAGAGGATGGAAGCGGGCAATTCTTTTTAGAAGTTTCCGATCCATACTACTATAGCTGGACTGACCAAGATGTCGGAGAAGAACTTAATTATTACTTCTCATACTTTGCTTCCATTGGTCATGCATCAAATTATGAACTCGAACTTCCTGCATTCACTGAAATCGACCATATGAGTGTTATGATTAGCGATCTAGCTAAATATGAATATTATGCGTCGATGTATTTTGCTTATGGTGTGCGTTATTCACCATCACCATATGCATTCCAAGACGAAATTGATATTTATTGCAGTAGCACTGCAGCAGAAACATATTTAAATGCTTTAAATGATGCAAATAGCGATTTCGAATATCTTGGATACGATCAAGATCAAGGCTCTTACTATTTCGCTTCAAAAGAAGGCTCACTCGGATTACAAGTTGGTTATATGGTTAGCTATGGAGTATTTTATATTGTTCCATTCCAAAACTATACAACCGCATTCCCATCTGAATACCTCAAAGGCGTGTTAGATCGTTATCAACCAAGCGCACCAGCATTCCCTGCATTTGCTCCAAGTGAAGATACTGTATATTACTTTGAAGACTTTGATAATTGCTATTTTGTCACATGTTTCCAAGACGGCAATATGTCTGAGGAAGCTCTTACAACCTACATTGCTGGTTTAGATACTGCAGTATTTAATGTTGGAGAAAAACAAACCGAAGAAGGTGTTAGTTATTATCAAGTTTCTGCTAAAGATGGTTCATATACATTCTATGCTTCTTTCTATGAAGAAACTGCAGAAGAGTATGCTTATGTTGAATTCCAAGTTTATGCTTCCTTACCAACATACGATTCTTTACCAGTTTCATACATTGATGCATACTGGGCCGCAGAGAATCTTGTTGTTCCAGCTGCTCACGAATTCGCTGTTGCTAGTGCCGAAGCTTATTTCGAATTATTCGAATATAAACAAGGAGGCTTCGACATTTATGTCTATGGCGCAACATCAGCTGAACTCGCAACATTTGTTGCTGGATTTAGCACTGAATCATGGACTGTCGATGCAGATACAGAATCAGGCTCATATCAGTTAATCTGTGGCGATATGTCAGTCGCTGGTAACTTAGTTGCTGTCATTGAAATTTCTGATAACTCAACCGATACGGAAGATCCATACATTGGTCTTTCATACTATGTCGGTGTCGTCCCAGAACAACAAGCTGAATAATTAAATATTAATTATCTAATAAAGACCCACCCGTCGAAAGACGATGGGTCTTTTATTGTGTCTTATTAAGTCACAATAAATCTTGTTATTTATTAATATAACGCGTTATAATGAGTGTGCGTTGATAAGAAGTAGTACCTGAAGAAACTAGTTGAAATAGGGAATGTGGAATAGTGGAACCCACAAGTTCAATTAGTCAGGGAATTCACCTTGGAGCATCTTATTGTAATGATAAGCGTCGTTCTCGTTACGAACATAGAGCAATATAAGTATATATTGAAGAAGGATGGCACCACGGGGAAACTCGTTCCTAGTGGACCATTTTATTTTTATTTAAAGGAGGTCAAATATCTATGAGTCTATTTAATCAAGTTGAAGAGATTAAACAAAAGATTCTTCATGAATCAGAAAAAATTTCTGATGAAGCATCTTTAAAATCCTTCCAAGAAAGATTTCTTTCTAAGAAAAGCGAGTTAAATGGCTTAATGAGCCATATTAAAGAACTCGCTGGAGAAGAGAAAGCGAAGTTCGGTCAAAGCGTCAATAACGCCAGAAACGCTGTCCAAGAAGCTTTCCAGAAGAAAGCTGATGAAATCAACCAGAAGATTTTGGAAAGAAAACTCGAGAAAGAAAAAATCGATATCTCTTTACCAAGTATGAACTATGAGGTTGGTGGAATTAACCCATTCTATCTTGTCCAAGATGAAATCATGGACATCTTCGTTTCCATGGGATACGAAGTCAAAGAAGGACCAGATGTTGAAAGTGATGAATATAACTTCCAACGAATGAACATTCCTGAATCCCATCCAGCTCGAGAAATGCAGGATAGTTTCTACATTGATCCAAGAACACTTCTTAGAACTCATACCTCCCCAGAACAAGCTCACGCTATGGATGAAAAGGGTGGTAAACCTCTTATGATGATTTGTCCAGGGAAATGTTTCCGTCGAGATGATGATGATGTGACCCACTCCCATCAATTTGGCCAAGTTGAAGGCCTTGTTGTTGGTCCAGGCATTAGCCTGGCCAACTTAAAAGCCACCCTCGAACTCTTCGTGAGGAAGATGTTTGGAGAGAAAAGAGAAGTTAGATTCCGTGGTTCATATTTCCCATTCACCGAACCAAGTGTGGAAGTGGATATCTCTTGTATGAACTGTGGTGGAAAAGGATGTTCAACCTGTAAAGGAACTGGATTTATTGAAATCCTTGGTGCCGGCATGGTTCATCCAAATGTTTTAAGAATGAGCGGATATGATCCAGACAAAGTCAGTGGCTTTGCCTTCGGTATCGGTATCGAACGCGTCGCTATGCTTCGATACAAAATCGATGACATCCGTAAGTTCTACCAAAGTGATGTTCGATTTATCGAACAATTCAAACGTCGTTAAGGAGGAAAAACAATGAAAGTTTCATTAAATTTTGTTTCAAAATTTGTTGATTTAAATGGTTTAACACCAGAAGAAATCGCCCATCGTTTTACCTTTGCTGGCGTTGAAGTCGAATCAATTGAAAAACTTGGTCAAGGAACCAAACTTGTTGTTGGTGAAGTTCTCACTTGTGAGAATATGCCAGACAGCGACCATCTCCATTTAACCACAGTTAACTGTGGTCCTAAATACGGTGTTCTCCACATTGTTTGTGGTGCACCAAACGTTAGAAATGGTTTAAAAGTAATTGTTGCGACTGATGGGGCAGAACTCCCAGGTGGAACAATTCACAAAGGAAAAGTTCGTGGACACGATTCTGAAGGAATGTGCTGTTCGCTTCTTGAACTTGGTGTCGATGCTAAATACCTTAAAGAAGAACAAACAAAAGGTATTGAAGAACTACCAAGTGATACCGAAGTTGGACGAGAAGATGTTTTACATCTTTTAGGTCTTGATGACACAGTTTTAGATTTAAAACTTCTTGCCAATAGAAGTGACATGTACGCCGTCATTAATGTTGCTAAAGAAATTGAAACTCTCTTTGGACGCAAGGCCAAACTTCCAGAAGTATCAGTTAAAGAAACTTCAAGAGAAGTTTGCCCAGTAAATAGTGAAACATCACGTTGTTCACAGTTCTCTTCACGTGTTGTGAAAGGTATTGTGACAAAAGAATCTCCAAAATGGATGAAAGATGTCTTAATGGCGTCTGGAATTCGCAGTATTAATAACATTGTTGATATTGGTAACTACATTATGCTTTTAACAGGCCAACCACTTCATATGTATGACCTCGATAAGCTTCCAAAGAAAGAACTAGTTGTCAAAGACAACTGTCCAGGCGAATTTGTCGCACTAGATGAAAAATCATACAACCTTCAAAACGGAGATGTTTGTATTACATCTGGCGGTAAAGTAATGTGCCTCGGCGGGGTGATGGGCGCACTAGAATGTGCGGTCGATGAAAAGACCAAAAATATCGTTATTGAAGCCGCAAACTTCGATTACGCTTCCATTCGACGCACATCAATTAGACTTAACCTTTCATCCGATTCCTCCCAAAGATTCGTCAAAGGTATTAATCCAAACCAATATAACTATGTCATGGATTTAACTGCGGATTTATTGCTCTCCTTAGCCGAAGCTAAAGAAGTTGGTCCAGTGACGACATATCTAGAGAAAAAATATGAAGAAAAAGTGATTACTTCTTCGTATGAATTCATTAATAATCGTCTTGGTACTTCATTTAATAATGAAGAAATCAAGAAAGCTTTAGAAAGTGCCTTCATCAAAGTTGAAGAAAAAGGAAAAGAAATTATTTGTCATATTCCTGCTTCAAGAATTGATATTGGTGAAGCAGCAGACCTCTCCGAAGAAGTCATCCGTATCCTCGGATTTAAACACATTGAAAGTAAACTTCCATTTGTTCAGGTTTCATTAGGTGGACTAGAACCAGATCTACAAAACAAGCGTTCTGTTCGTTCATACCTTAGAGGTCGTGGTCTTGATGAAATTATCTCTTATTCTCTTGTTAGAGAAAAAGAAGTGAAATCATTCACCATTTTAAATAAAGCTGAACCATACAAAGTCATGAATCCATTGACGGATGAACATGAGTATGTTCGTACAAATCTTTTACCAAGTGTCTTAAACACTCTTGTTTATAACAAGAACCATGGTAACGAAAATGTCGCGATTTTTGAAGTGAGTGACCTTTATGGTCAAAACCAAGCCAAACAAATTCATTTAGCCATTGCTCTTTCAGGTAGTGATCTTCGACGCCACTCAATGAGTGGAGAAGAATATAACTTTTACCACATGAAAGGACTTGTGGAAGAAGTTCTTGGACTTTATCACATCGATGGAAAGCGTGCGCAATTTGAACGCGCTAATGAAAAAGAATTCCATCCAGGTAAATCTGCCGTAGTGAAGGTTGATGGAAAAGTTATTGCTATCTTTGGTGAACTTCATCCAACCGTTTCCAAAGAATATGGATTTGGGAAAGACAAAGTCATTGCTCTTGAGATGGATTTAGCTGCTGTTTTTAAAACTAAAACATCTCCTGTTACAATGGAACAAATCTCTCGCTATCCTACTGTTTCAAGAGACTTCGCCTTTATCTTAGCTAATGATGTTACTTCAAAAGAAGTAATTGCTGAAATTCGTAAAGCAGATAAAGCTTTAATTAGAGATGTTCAAGTGTTCGATGTTTATCATGGAGAACACATTGAAGAAGGCTTCTACTCCTTAGCGCTTACAGTTTCGCTTGGATCATACGAAAAGACTCTTAACGAACAAGAATTATCAGCAATCGAAGAAAAGATTAAACAAGTCGTTATTGTTAAATTTGGAGCCAAACTTCGTCAATGAAAATTGATGTTGCTAAACTTGTTTCAACAAAAGAAAACATCATTGAAGAAGATGTCGTTTTAAACGAAGAAAAATTTCATCTTCTTCCTCCTTTATTAGAAGTGAAAAAACTTCACGCCAAAGCAAGAGTGCATCGATATCAAGATTTCATTGATGTTGATTTATTAATCAAAGCTGATGTTGTTTTACAATGTTCTTACACTCTAAAACCATTTGATTTTAAACTTCAAGATGAAGATGAAATTCACTTTGCTAGCTATGATGATGGTGGAGATGATATTCAAATTTATAAAGGTAATTTAATTGATTTAGATCCATACATTTATAACTTACTTAGTGCTGCCGTTCCAACTTCGCCAAAAGCCCCCGGTGCAAAACTTCCATCTTCTGGAAAAAACTTCCGCGTTATTTCAGAAGATGAATATAACAAAGAAAAAGAAGAAGGAACTGATCCACGATTTGATAAGTTAAAAGATCTTGATATTGACTAAAAATAACCAGCAAAACCTCATCAAAATTAAAAAAGGTGAGGTTTTTAATTAGTTATAAATCTCTTTTATAAAAAGAGTGTTATAATAGAGACATGAAAAAGAATTCCTCCATTTTTATTGTTACATTAATTGCTCTCTTACTTACATCATGTAAAGGTACACCATCAAAGAAAAAGAAATCCTCTTCGTATGGTGGAAGTGAAACAACTGCTATTACAAGTGATAGCGGGAATCAATCGACAAATGTAAATCCAACAAGTGCTAATCCTTCAAGCGGATCTAGTACAAGTAAACCTTCAACAACATCTTTACCACCTGATGTTGAATCCTACTATGACGAAATCGATGATTCACTAAGTGGTACTGATTTACTTAATGCTTTGAGAGACTTAAACGAAAAATACAAAGAAAGAGAAGTCGGTTATAGCTCAATGGGCACATCTGCTTCTGGCGCTTTCAAATACACTGATTACGATCCAAGTAGTGTTCGATATGATGAAAATGGACAGCCATATGGAACATTAATTGTTTCATTCTATAGTGGTAATACAATGACGTCATTTAACCGTGAACACGTTTGGCCAAATACTCATGGTGGTTCATTGGTTGAACATGATATTCATATGCCACGTCCAACAATTCCTGCTGAAAATGGTTCACGTGGTCATTCCTTCTATGTAGAAGGCATGAAATCAAAGAAGAACGAGGGATGGGATCCAGCGATGGAAGACTTTGGTAAAGAGGATTATCGTGGAGACTCTGCTCGAATTATTTTCTATTGTATGATTGCTACTAAAAATCTAGTTCTCGTTGATGACCAATCAAGAAGTTCAATGACTAAGAACAATGAAATGGGTGTTATCAGTGATATGCTTTCATGGAATGAACGCTATCCGGTTCTTGAAAGAGAACAACGCCGTAATGCCGGAGCGCAATACTTACAAGGAAATCGAAACCCATTTATTGATCATCCTGAATACGCTTGCAAAATTTGGGGTGCAACAAATGATAAAACACGTGCCGCATGCGGTCTTAGTTAATTTATAAAACATCAAAATATCCAACAAATCTCGGTTAATTCTGAGATTTTTTTATTCTCTGTTTACAGAGTTAAGCCCTTTTTGTATAATTGAATTACATTAAGTGGGAGAAAGTGGGAGTTTATGTTTTTTGGTAGTTATGATCACCAATTAGACAATAAAAACCGTTTGGTTATTCCAAGTAAGTTTTTACCTGGATTGTCTGATAAACTCTATATCCTAAAAGGGTATGATGGATGTCTTGCGATATATCCAGAAGATTCTTTTAAGGCACTAATCTCCAAACTAGAGGCGAAAAATTTTGAATCCAGTAAGGATCGAGAAAACATTCGTCTCGCTCTTTCATCAGTTTTCTCATTGGAAATTGATAAGGTTAACCGTGTGGTAATTCCGACTACTTTGGCCAAAAAATATCATATCTCCCAAAGTGTTAAAGTAGTCGGAGTTATCGACCATTTTGAAGTGTGGTCGATTGATAAATGGGAAGAATATTCTTCCAAAGCCGAAGAGCATTATGAAGATAATGCAGAAAAGAGTCATCATGAGTAAGCACGTTTCTGTCTTACTTCATGAAGCTATTGACTTACTTAATGTTAAAGAAGACGGAATTTATGTTGATTTAACACTTGGTCGTGGTGGTCACTCAAAGGAAATTCTAAAACGATTAAAAAATGGTCATCTTTATGCTTTTGATAAGGATGAAGAAGCTATTTTAGAATCAAGGGAAAATCTAAAAGAATATGAACACTCTCTAACCATCATTCGTGATGACTTCAGAAACTTCCATCAAAACCTGGATAAACTAGGTGTTAAAAAGGTTGATGGAATCCTTCTTGATCTTGGTGTTTCCTCTCCTCAATTTGATGAAGGAAACCGTGGATTCTCATATAGAGAAAATTCACGTTTAGATATGAGAATGGATACACGTCAAAAGCTTACTGCTTACGACGTTGTAAACACATATTCTATCCAAGAATTGACGAGAATTTTCCGTGAATATGGAGAGGATAAATATTCCTACCAAATCGCACGCAAAATCGTTGAAAAACGCCAGCAAAAACCTGTTGAAACTACTCTTGATTTGGTTGAAATAATTAAGGAAAGTAAACCGCAAAAAGAGCTAGCAAAAAAAGGTCATCCAGCAAAACAAATTTTCCAAGCATTACGCATCGAAGTTAACGATGAACTTGGAGCGTTAAAAGAGGCGTTAAAAGATGGTTTAAATGTTCTTCAAATTGGAGGACGAATTGTGGTCATCACCTTCCACAGTTTAGAAGACCGTATCACTAAAGTGATGTTTAACGAAGTTTCAAAAGTTGAAGGTAGCAGAAAAAATGTGTTCTCTCTTCCAAGTAAGGATGACGAACCAGACTTCAAATTAGTCAACAATAAAGTCATTCTTCCAAGCGAAAAAGAACAGGAAGAAAATCCACGCAGCAAATCAGCCAAACTAAGAGCAATTGAAAGGATCAAATGATGAAAGATAAACTCTATAAACATCATAAAAATCCGCGCTACTTCTTAATCAAAAAAGTAGCACTTATTTTTGCATTAGTTGCTGGTCTGACTTTGTCAATCACAATACCGCTTGCACTGCGCGCTCATACAAAAGTAAATCAAGCAAATATTGTTTTAAAACAATAAACTCAAAGAAAATGAACATAGGCGAATTAATTCGCCTTTTTATTTTTATCTTTTTATTGCGATATTACGACTCAATATATAAAATATATTCGTTAATAATATGGAAAACTGTGTTGCAATAGTCGAAATCTCAAACACTTCCGTTCGAGTTATTATTGGTGGTTCTATTGATGGTGAACCAGCTATTATTCAGAAAGCTGAACGTCAAATCTCCGGTTTAATCTCTCGCGGAGAAATTTTAGATGAACAAAAAATTGTTTCGATTCTTTCTGAACTCAAAGACATCGAGGATGAAAAGACTCACTTAATATATGAATTAAACGATGTTACTTTAGTTATCCCACCAGTTGGATTAGAAATTTATGAATCAGAAAAATCAACTTTAGTTGTTTCTCCTTCTTCAATTGTTGATAAACTCGATATTTCCAATGTGATTTCATTGGTCCAAAAAGAACCAATTGAATCCGACAAAGTGATTGTTGATATCATTCCAGATTATTTCAAACTCGAAGGAGAACGTTATTTCCTTGATCCTCCTGTAGGGGAAACATCTAACTCTGTTTATGTTCATGCGAAAGTACATGTTATGTTACGTAAGTACGCTGACACATACCGTCGCTTACTTGAAAGCGCTGGTATGAGAGTGCGTCGGATCTGCGTTAGTCCAAACGCTTTATCCGTGTATGCTCATAAACATGGCGTGAGCAAGGATTATCTTCTTGTTGATATGGGAGCTCAAATTACTAACATTACTCTTGTTGGAAATAATGCTCCAATTGTAACAACTCATATTCTTGTTGGAGGAAACGATTTATCGTTTGCTATTGCCGAAAAGTTTAATTGTAGTGTCGAAGAAGCCAATAAACTGAAAGAAACATTTGGTAAGTTCGAACACGAACTCGCATTTAAACCGAGCCTGATCCGTGCCGTCAACGCGGAAGGAGTAGAGATGGATTATTATAACGAAGATTTGGATCACGTCATCGATCTCTTCTTCCGTGATAACTATTTCAAACAAATTGATAACGCATTAATGACAATGCTGAAAGATTATCCGCCTGAAGTTTTAAAACTCCCACTTGTTGTTTGTGGAGGATTCTCCAAACTTCGTGGTTTAGAAAAACTCATTAAAGAGAAATATCCAGAACAAGAAATTATCTTCTTAAATAGTGATGTTCTTGGTGTTCGTCATCCAAAATACCTACCTTTGGTAGGTGGATTAATGTGCGCCACACATTATAAAGGCGCACTAAGTGACCAAAAGAATCGCGTCAATAATATTGAACGCGTTGATAAGTAATTAGCAAAGGAGAAAAACTATGGACGATTATGAAAACTTTGAATCAGTAGCTCGAATTGTCGTCATTGGTGTTGGTGGTGCTGGTAACAACGCCGTAAACAGAATGATTGATGAAAATATTTCGAGTGTCGAATTTTATGTCGCTAATACCGATCGTCAAGCTTTAGCTACCTCAAAAGCCTCCAATCGAATTGTTCTTGGAGAACAAATCACCGGTGGTTTAGGAGCTGGTGGTGAGCCAAGTGTTGGTAAGAAAGCCGCTGAAGCATCGATTGATGAAATTAATCGTATTGTTCAAGGAGCAAACCTGGTCTTTATCGCCGCAGGTATGGGCGGAGGCACCGGAACAGGCGCTGCGCCAGTTATCGCCCGCGCTGCCAAAGATAGTGGCGCATTAACTGTTGCCATTGTCACTCGTCCATTTACCTTTGAAGGTAAAAAGAGAATTGCTAATTCAGTCGAAGGCTTAAACGAATTAAAGGATGCCGTTGATGCCATCATTATCGTTTCAAACGATAAGTTACTCATGGTCAATGGTACTCAGCCAATTGGCGAAGCCTTTGCCGAGAGCGACCGCGTGCTCGCACAAAGTGTGAAGACTGTCACAGATTTAATCTTAATGCCAGCCTTCATTAATCTTGACTTTGCTGATGTGAGAAATACTTTAAAAGATTCTGGTATTTCCTTAATTGGTTTTGGAATGGGCAGTGGCCCAAATCGTGCCGCTGATGCCGCCCAAAACGCCATTAACTCGCCTCTCTTAGAGGCATCAATCAATGGCGCACGCCGCGCTATTTGCGCCGTCACCTGTGGATCAGAAGTTTCATTATATGAAGCTCAGGAAACAGTGGACCGCATCATTGAAGCCGCTGGAAACACTGTTGATATTAAATTTGGTGTTTCGATTAATGACCAACTTACTGACCAGATTCTAGTCAGTGTCATTGCCAGTGACTTCACCGAAGAATTCGATTTCACAGCTGTTCCAACCTACGATAAGCCAGTTAAACCAGCTTACCGTAGCGATGAATCGCAACCTGTTCAATCAGAAGAGGGTGAAGCAGAAGTTCACGAAGAAGAAAAACCTGTTGAGGAAGAAAAAGGATTCTTACCAAACTTCCTTAAAGAGAGAAATATTGACTAATTCTTAGTCACCTAGAAGACAACGTTCTTTCTAAACTAGTGATAGCGAGTTAGGGACGGTGGAAGCCTAATACAAAGAAGAATGAAATATCACTTCTAGAGTATAGAAACTGAACAAATCTAAAGTAAGTTTCTCGCCTCATTCCCGTTAACGAATGAATCAAGAGCTATTAATCTATTAATAGAAATAAGGTGGTACCGCGTGAAAGCGCCCTTATATAGGAGCGCTTTTTGCGTTTCTAAAGGAGTTAAATATGGAACTTAAAACAACATTACTTATGCCAAAAACAAACTTTGAAATGCGTGGTAATTTAGCAACCAAAGAACCAGTTCTTGTTGAGAAATGGAAAAACGAACATCTTTATGAAGAAATGCTTAAGAATCGAAAAGGTTCAAAAGAATATTCTTTCCATGATGGTCCTCCATACGCCAACGGAGATATCCACTGTGGCCATATGCTCAACCGTATCCTTAAGGATTTGATTGTTCGTTATAAAACCATGTCTGGTTATTATGTTCCATTCGTCTTTGGTTTTGACACACATGGTCTTCCAATTGAAAACCAAGTCATTAAACAAGGTATTAATCGTAAAACAACTCCTGTTAGTGAATTTCGAAAATATTGTCGTGAATACGCTTTAGGTCAAGTTGCTAAACAAAAAGAAGAAATCCGTCGATTAGGAGTTCTTGGTGACTATGAAAATGCGTACAAAACTTTAAATAAAGACTTTGAAGCAAACCAAATCTCTGTTTTTGCCAAGATGGCTCTTCGTGGTTTAATCTACAAAGGACTTAAACCAGTTTACTGGTCTTGGTCAAGCGAATCAGCTTTAGCTGAAGCAGAGATTGAATATAAAGACATTAAATCTTACGCCATCTATGTTGCTTTTGAAGTCACTGATGGAAAAGGCGTTGTACCAAATGGAAGTAAAGCTGTCATCTGGACCACAACTCCTTGGACTCTTCCAGCAAACCTCGCGATTAGTGTTCATCCGCGATTTGAGTATGCCTTGTATCACACTAATCTCGGAGACCTAATTCTTTTAAAAGAATTCAAGGATCGTTTGGTTGAAGAACTTGGCTTAAGTGAGTGTCAAGAAATCAAAACATTTAAAGGTCAGGACCTTGAATTTGTGAAAACCAAACACCCGTTCTATGACCGTGAATCCGTGATCATTGTTGGTGAACACGTTACCAACGAAAGTGGTACTGGTTTAGTTCATACTGCTCCAGGACATGGTGTGGATGACTTTACTGTTTGTCAAAAATATAACATTCAACCATATTGCCCAGTCGATGATAAGGGAAGAATGACTGAGGATTGCGGTGAAAAACTAGCGGGACTTTTCTATGAAGATGCCAATAAAGTTGTTCTTGACATTATCAAAGATAATGGAAGTCTTTTAAAATGTGATGAAATAGTACACTCTTACCCACACGATTGGCGTACAGGAAAACCACTTATCTTCCGTGCTACTCCACAATGGTTCTGTTCGATTGGAAAAATCAAAGACGAACTCTTACGAGAAATCAATGTTGTCAAATGGGATCCAGCCTGGGGTAAAGAGCGCATGGCGAATATGATTAAAGACCGTACGGACTGGTGTATTTCTCGTCAACGCATTTGGGGTGTGCCAATTCCAATCATCTATAATGAAGACAAAACTCCAATTATTGAACAAGATGTCTTTGACCACATTATTAAAGTATTCAAGGAATACGGATGCGATATCTGGTACGAAAAGGACGCTAAATTCTTCCTTCCAGAAGGATATAAAAATTCCCATTCTCCTAATGGAGAATTCACCAAAGAAAAAGACATCATGGATGTCTGGTTTGACTCTGGTAGTAGCTTTGACGCCGTCATGGTGAAAAACGGCCATTCATTCCCAGTTGATCTCTACCTTGAAGGTAGCGACCAGTACCGAGGATGGTTTAACTCTTCTTTAACTGTTTCTGTTGCTTGCTATGATAAAGCTCCATATAAGTGTGTTGTCTCACACGGATGGGTTTTAGATGAACATGGCGAACAAATGCATAAATCGAAAGGTAATGGTGTTGATCCACTTAAGATGTGTAACATCTTTGGTGCTGATATTCTTCGTTTATGGGTTGCGACAGTCGATTATCAACAAGATGTTCGTATTTCGGAAAATTTACTGAAACAAGTTGCTGATCAATACCGTAAGATTCGTAACACATTTAAGTTCCTTTTAGGAAACTTGGCTAACGGAGAAGGAAAACCATTTAATCCAACGAAAGATATAGTGAAGGAATTTTCTCCGGTCGATAAATACATTTTAGCCACATTAGAGGACGTCAAAAATGACGTGATTCATCACTTTGATGAATTTGACTTCATTAACGCGACTACTCGCGTGATGACATTTATGTCGACTGACCTCTCTAGTTTCTATTTAGATATTGCCAAAGACATTCTTTATTGTGAAGCGGTGGATTCACCTCGAAGAAGACAAGTCCAAAGCGTCATTTATCAAGTTGCTTCAACATTGATGAGACTACTTGCCCCAGTTCTACCATTTACAATGGAAGAAGTGCATGTCAATATGCCAGATTATAATGGTAAATCTGTCGCTTTACTTGATTACCCAAAAGAAAGCCATGAATTCTCCAAAGAAGTTCTTGATGAATATAAAGAATTTATGAAGCTTCGTCTAGAAGCAAATAAAGCTATTGAAATAATTCGAGCTCAAGGTTTAGTTGGCTCATCTCAAGAAGCCTTATTAGTGCTTCCAAAGAGTGAGTTCTTGAGTAAATCACATTTATGTGATGATCTAAGTGAATTAGCTCGTTTATTCATCGTTTCTAAAGTTGAATTAGTTGAGAATGGTGAAGTGGAAGCACACCATATTGATGCGAAAAAGTGCCCTCGTTGTTGGAACTATGTCGATGAACTTTATCCAGTTGATGAAGAAACTGCAGTCTGCGCACGTTGTAAACACGCATTAGGTAGATAACATGAACAAGGTTTTGTCGTTTTTCAAAAAAATTTTCACGAAAGAGAACATGAAAAAGTTCTTCTTCTCTTTTATCTGGCTTGCTGCCCTAATCTTTGTTCTCGATATTGTTTCAAAGTGGATCGTTATTAACCATTTTGGAGCAAACAATGCTGGCTATTCTGGACGCGTTGAAGTAATTAAAGATTTCTTCTATATCACCTTTGTTACAAATGAGGGAGCAGCCTGGTCAATGGGCAGTTCTTCACGTGTACTTTGGATTGTCGTTTCTGTCGTTTTATCGGGCGGCTTAATCGCTTATTATGCGATAAAAATGAAGTCCATGACTAGATGGATGAGAGCAGCATTTTCCTTAATGATTGCTGGTGCTGTTGGTAACCTAATTGACCGTTGTTTTTATTGGGAAAGCACAACCGGATTTTCTGGCGTTGTTGACTGGTTAGATTTCTATCTTCCAACTGGTGAATTCCCAACGTTTAATATTGCTGATTCTGCCCTTGTTGTTGGTGTTGGAATTCTCATTGTTTTGCTCATTATTGACATCATTAAAGATGCGATGAAAAAAAGCGAAAATGAAGAAGCTCAATTAAAGTTAAAAAAAGACCAGCAAAACCCGGATAAAATTGAAAAATCACCAGCAATTCCTGGTCAAAATGAAGGCAAGAAAGAACAAGAAAAAGTTGAATAAATGAACAAATTTTTCGTTGATAAAAGAATTGAAAACCTACGTTTAGATAAGGCGTTATCTGAACTTCTTTTAGATGTTTCAAGAACGAAGATTAAAACTTATCTTGATAAGGGTCTAATTCTAGTTAATGATCAGCCTCAAAAAGCATCGTATAAAGTTCAAGAAAATGATGTGATTTTTGTTAATGATTTACCAAAAGAGGAAACCGACTTAAATGCCGAAAATATCCCTCTTGATATTGTTTATGAAGATGATGATTTAATGGTCATTAATAAACCAAAAGGATTAGTTGTTCATCCAGGTGCCGGTAATAAAAGCGGAACATTAGCAAATGGGCTAAAATTCCATAGCGACAATCTTTCAACAATTAACGGAGATTTTCGTCCGGGTATTGTTCATCGATTAGATAAAGATACAGCTGGACTTCTTGTTGTTGCAAAAAACGATTTTACCCACGTTAAACTCCAGGAACAACTTGTTGACCATACTTTATCTCGTAAATACTATGCTCTTGTTTTAGGTGTGATTAGCGAAGATAACGGACAAATTATTGCTCCAATTGGTCGAGACAAGCAAAACCGACAAAAAATGGCGGTGGATCTTCGCAATGGAAAAGAAGCTGAAACAACATTCAAAGTTTTAAAAAGATTCTCTAATACTACTTTAGTAGAATGCATTTTAAAAACAGGTCGTACCCACCAAATTAGAGTGCATATGAACTATATTGGACATCCAGTCATCGGAGATCCTTTATATGGAAAAGGAAATCGAACAATTTATGATGATGGCCAACTCCTTTATGCTCACTACATCAAATTCATTCACCCTCGCACAAAAAAAGCATTGGATTTCGATTCTCCAATGCCTTCTTACTTTGAGAATTTTCTCAAAGACTTGAAATAATTATAGAATTTCTTTTAAATTTTTAAAGTTCGCTTTGGCGATCTTTTTTAATTCTTCGACACCAAATTTTTCAGCAAATTTCTTGGCGAATTCGGTGACAGTTTGTGAAGCACCGAATGGAATTTCGACTCCATATTGTTTGGAGATCTTATCCATTTTTTGTAAAAAGCTATAACGAGCGATAATGCTTGCAGCAGCAACACACGGGAAATATGTTTCTGCCTTTGTTCTAAAGGTAATTTTATCGACGACCTCTGGTTCACCAAAGAGATATCGATAGTAAGTATCTTCACTACAGAATTGATCAATGACCGTCATTTGAACCTTCGGATATTTCTTCTTTAAGTTCTTAAGAACTTGGTTATGCATTTTAGCCTTCATTTCATTCATGTTGAGGCCTTTTTCATTAATCTCATTGTATTTTTTGTTATCGAGGCTAACCTGAGAATATTCAATGCGATTAATGAGCTCTTTTCCAATCTCGCGAATTCTCTTATCGTTGATTCTTTTTGAATCATCGACTCCAAGTTCTTTTAAGAACGAAATATCTTCTTTTTTAACATAAGCTGCACAAACGCAGATTGGACCAAATAAGTCTCCGGTGCCAACTTCATCAGAACCAATTTGATCTTTCAAAGATAACCAGCAAGCTTTTGTTGGAACTTCTTTAGTTTCTGATTCGCCTTGACTCTTTTTTGTTAGCTCAGCATTTCCATCAAAACGTTTTGCTTCGCTTAATGCATGTTCGCCGACAAAGACAACTTTAAATTCGTCACTCTTTTTTGAGGAATACACGGTTACTGCCAAATCTTTTGTTTTAGCAAAGAAAACAATGTATTCTCCTTTATTTTCTTTCTCTTTCTTTTTATAAAAGGAACGAATTTGTTCAACTAGATCTTGAGATCCTTGAATTGTGACACGATTTGCCATATTAATTTTCCTCCTTCTTGTTTTCTGTTTTCACATCAAAAGGTAATCCTTTTTCAATGATTGATTTACAGATGAACATTCTGACCGCGGTTGATAAATCTAAACCGAGGGCTTTAAAAATTGAGGAGGCTTGTTCTTTCTCGTTTTCATCAATTCTTACTTGTAGTAATGCCATAATGTAGCTCGACCATAGTATATTACAATGTAATTACGCTGTAAATACAAATTGACGATAATTTATCTATTTAGCTACAAACCCCTCTATATTCTTTATTCGTAAAATTTCACCAAAAGTGTTCAAAAAAGTTTTACAAATCAAAAAGACCTTCACTAGTTAAGGTCTAATTTATTTGTGCTATAATAGCGCTATGCTTGATATTTATGGCACGTTAGAAATCCAAAAGGTTTTGGATGAAATTGCTTTAGAAACACATAGCGAAGTCGCTCATGCAAAGATTTTATCTTTGCGTATGCTTCAAAATAAAGATGAAATACGTCTTTGTTTAAAACAAGTTGATGAGATGATGCGTCTTTTAAACGAACGCGATTCGTTGCCAATTCAATCCTCATTTGACTTACAAAAATTTTTGGAGATTGCTCGAAAGGGTGGAGTTCTTTCCATTCACGAGCTTGATCACATTGCCCTAGATATCGAGACAAGCCAAAAATTAAACCAATATTTTTCTCGTCTAGATCGACATCTTTACCCATCAATTTTTGACTTAAAGGAACAACTTTTTGATTTATCAAAGTTAAATGAAATTATTCGTTATGTCATTTCACCAAATCTTGTTGTACTTGATACAGCTAGTCGTGATCTATATGAAATTCGTCAGCAAATTAAAAAACTATCAAGTTCTGTCCAGGATGTTTCTCGTGGTTTAGTGGTAAAATACGCCGAATATCTTTCTGAAAAATCTGTTACAATCCGTAATGATCATTTTGTTTTACCAGTTCAAACAAGCTATAAGTCGAAAGTACCAGGAATGATTCATGATATCTCTGATACTGGAGCGACAACATTCGTTGAACCACAAGAACTTGTTCAATTATCAAACCAAATCTATGCTCTTCGAGTTGAAGAAAAAGAAGAGATTTATCGTCTTTTAAAAATGCTAACTGAGAAAGTTGCATTGCACGAAAGCGAAATTAATTCAAATAACAATGTCATTGCTCGACTTGATGAAATCAGTGCAAAAGCTAGTTATGGAATCAAACATAAGTGTCTCGTTGCTACTCTAAGTGATGAACAAGTAATCTCTATTAAAGGCGCTCGCCATCCATTAATTAATGATGAAGTTGTCGTTGATAACGATTTTGAATTAAATAAAAAACAGTCAATGATTATTATCTCTGGTCCAAATGCCGGTGGTAAAACAGTTGCTTTAAAAACACTTGGATTAATGGTGATGATGACTCAAATTGGATTAGCTATTCCAACAAAAGAACCAGCAAATCTCGGTTATTTCCCAAAGATTTATGCTGATATTGGTGACAACCAATCACTTAGTGATAACCTTTCAACATTCGCTGCTCACGTTTCAAATTTAAGTACAATCACCCACTTTGTCACCGGCAAGGATTTAGTCTTGCTAGATGAACTTGGAACAGGAACATCTCCTCGTGAAGGGGAAGCACTTGCTCTTGCTGTTTCTGACTTTTTATTAAAGAAACATGTCTTCTCAGTTATTTCGTCGCACTTTGATAAGATGAAAGAATTTGCGTATGCAAAGGAGAACGTTATTAATGCGATGATGATTTTTGATGAGCAAAAACTTCTCCCAACCTACAAATTAAAAATTGGTAGCAGCGGGCGTAGTTATGGTCTTGAAATGGCTGAACGTTATCATCTTGATAGTAAGGTTGTTAACCAGGCGAAACGTTATCTTTCTAACGATAAAGAAGTAAGCTTTAACGATGTTTTAGATCGTCTCAACCATCTTGTAAACGAGAACGAACAAAAAGAACGTTCTCTTTTAGAGAAAGAACGTCTTCTAAATGGAAGAGAAAAACATGTTCATCACGAAGAAGAAGTCCTAAAGGAAAAGAAAGAAAAACTTCTTGAAGATGTAAAACACGAACAAAAGAAAATCATCGATCGAACAACCCAAAAAGTTGATTTGATCATGAAAAACCTCGACAAAGATCATCTGAAACTTCATGAAATTATTCATGCAAAAACAGAACTAAAAGATCTGGCTGAATCTCAAGAAGAGGAAGAAATCTATCTTGATAATGGACCAATAGCTGTTGATGACTATGTCGAAGTAAAAGGACTTGGTTTAGTCGGCAAAGTTAAAAAGATTAATGGAGATAAAGTCCAAGTCGTTACAGAAGATGGTTTTGATGTGAAAACAAAACTTGATCAACTTGTGAAAACGGAAGAACCATTAACACACAAAAAGATTCAAAGTAGTGTCAATCACGAAATGCAAATTAAAACCGATGTCAAACTAGAACTCAACATTATCGGTTATCACATTGATGAAGGCATTGAAGCAGTTAGCAAATATCTTGATGAATGTCGTTTACGACATTTTAAGACTGTAAGAATCATTCATGGAATGGGTTCTGGTCAGCTTCGAGCAGCCGTTCATGCCTACTTAAAGAAGTGCGATTTCATTGAAGATTTTCATTATGGTTCAACATATGATGGAGGAACGGGCGCAACCGTTGTCACATTAAAATGACAGAGAAAGTTAAATTAGCGATCCCTCTTCTTCCTAAGAAACCTGGATGTTATTTGATGCACGATGCATCCGGCAAAGTAATTTATATTGGCAAAGCCAAGAATCTTTACAACCGCGTTTCTCAGTACTTCCTTAGACCACATGTTGGTAAAGTAGCTGCAATGGTTTCCCACGTTGATTATTTTGAAACAATTATTACTCATTCAGATAAAGAAGCATTCATTCTCGAAATGAATCTTGTTCACCAATACTATCCAAGATATAACATCCTTTTGAAGGATGGTAAACATTATCCATACATTGCATTAAAGAAGAAAAATGACCCATATCTAAAGATAAGCCGAGACGAGAAAGATCCAAACTATTACTACTTTGGGCCTTATCCAACTTCTTCCTATGCTTACAAAGTCATTAATCTTTTAAACAAGATTTTTCCAACAAGAAAGTGTCAACACATTCCAAACACTCCATGTCTTTATTACCACATGGGAATGTGTCTTGGGCCATGTGTAAACAAGATTAGCGAAAAAAAGAACAATGAGCTTTTCGAATCAATTAAATCGTTCTTAAATGGCACGAGTAACGATATCAAAAACCAATACAAAGAAAGAATGGCTCAAGCAACAGAAAATCTGGAGTTTGAAAAAGCTCAGGAATGTAAGGAAATTTTAGATGCCATTGAGCACATTGTTTCCAAAGAAAATGTTGAAGATAAAGAACACGTTTCTAAAGACGTTTTTGGCTACACAATTCGTGATGGTTATTTAAGTCTTTCTGTACTCACATATCGTAAAGGAATTTTGCTTGGTCAGGAGTCATTTATTGTTGAGGAGTTTGATGATGTTGATGAACAGGTTTCTAACCTCATTTTCCAATATTATCAAAATCATCAAAAACCCCAGCAAATCGTGGTTAATTCCCAGCAAATCGCTAATATTTTAAGTGAAGTTTTAGATGTTAAAGTTCTCTCTGTTTCAAGGGGTAAAAACATGGAAGCTGTCTCCATAGCTAACCTGAATGCCCAGCAGTCTTTGGACTCTCATTTTATGTCTGCTCGATTAAGTGATTCCAACCTTGAATTACTGGAGAATTTAGGAAATAAAATTGGTATAAAAACTCCATATCGAATTGAACTATTTGATAACTCCCATATCCAAGGTGATGCACCTGTTGGTGTTGTGGTGGTTTTCATCAACGGAGAACCAGTCAAAAAGATGTATCGAAAGTTTAACATTGAAGGTAAAGAAAAACGTGACGACTATGCCTCGATGAAAGAAGTTATGACTCGCAGATATTCTCGCTTAAAAGAGAACAATGAGTCGATGCCTGATTTAATTCTAACTGATGGAGGATTAGGTCAAATCCATGCCGGACAAGAAGTTATAAACGAACTCAAATTAGATATTCCGGTCTATGGTTTGTTTAAAAATGACCGCCATCAAACAAAAGGTTTAATGGATAATGAAGGAAATGTTATCTCGTTAGACGACAATAAAGCACTTTTCTTCTTACTTGTAAGAATGCAAGATGAAGTTCATCGTTTTGCGATTTCCTTCCATCACCAAAAGCGAAGCAAAAACTTTACAAAATCATTCTTTGACGATATTCCAGGATTGGGAAGTAAACGTCAACAACTGCTTTTGAAACAATATCAGGATATCGATCAGTTAAAGAAAGCTACTGTCGAAGAACTTAGCCAGTTCCTTCCGACGGAAGTTGCTGAAAATTTAGTTTTAAAACTTAAAGAATTATAAAAAGGATTCCCAAATCTATCCTTTATATTTTAATGTAATCTTGCAAATATGTCCTAAAGGTTATATAATGATGTTGCAAGAGTTTTTGATTTATTTAATATAAAGTCATGAATTTTGACTTTGTTTATCATCAAAACTCTTACTCAACATATTTTCTTGAAAAAGGACCAATTTGTTCGTCTTCAATTATTAATGCTGCAAGATATCGCGTTGTTGAAAAGAGTATTGTTAATGCCGATTCCTATTTGGATTTAGTTAAACAATACGAGATTAGATCATTAGACAATAACACTGGTCTAAAAGAAATTAAGATTGATCAAATTCGTGTTATTCATTTTATCTTTAATGATGATACATTTGTTTTCTTAGGAACATTCTTAAAGAAAAGTCGAAAAACACCGCCAAACGAGATAACAAAAAATAATAAGCGAATCGAGCAATATCTAAGTGAAAGGAACAATGAAAATGAGTGATGAAGAAAAACTAATCGAGCAAGAACGATTAATGTATGAATCTTTCAATGAAGAACAAAAAAGAAACTATTTTGTTGGTCTTTTTGTTGGAGAAGTTGTCTCTAGTTTAATTGAAAAACGCAAAAAATATCATTTAACACAGAAGCAGATTGCTGACGCAATGAATGTCAAACAATCTTATATATCTAGAATCGAAAATTTAAAAAAAGTTCCAACATTAGAAACAATCGGAAAATATCTTTTTGCAATTAATCATTCTGTTGAGGAACAACTCTATTTTTTAAAAATGATGATCGATATCGAAAATGGTACATCCCCACTTAGTAAAATGCTGAAGCAAAAAAACAATGTCTATCGTCAAGCAATTGCAAAGTGATAATTCGTTGAAATCTTTCTTTTTATAGAATATATTTATAACGCTGCCCTCGTAGCTCAGGTGGATAGAGCAACTGCCTTCTAAGCAGTGGGTCGAACGTTCGAGTCGTTTCGAGGGCGCCCTTACTTAAATGATTAATTCAGTTTAAACTGAATTTTTCTTTTATTCTTCATAGATGAAACTATCATAAACGAGTATCTCGAAGAACAAATTAGATGGTGTTAACGAAAAGCATATTAGAAAGAGTGATGTTTTTGAAATGTTTATTTCACTTGGAGTAGGTATAAAAATGGTTAAGTCACCCGAGTACCAAACTTAATAAAATAAAAAAGAGCATAAGCTCTTATTTTTTTAATATATCTGCTATGCACTCCTGTAACTGATGAATTACAATGTCGTATTCTCCAGTGTACCAAGGATCATCAATCTCATTGATATCCGGAGTAAACTTGCTAATAGGATAAATAATTTTCTTGTGGTTATCTAAAAGATAGGAAAGATAGTTTAAATTATTCTGATCCATGTAATAGATTTCATCCGCCCATTCATAATCTTTTTGAGTGATTTGTTTAGCCTCATGAGGCGAGAATTCGATTCCATGGCGATGTAACGCTTTCTTCATTGGTGGATAAATATCATTTCCGATTTCTTCACGTGAAGTTGCGCGAGAAATAACCGTAATTTGCTGGTCATTTTTCTCTTTTAAGAGATGTTTTGCAATGAATTCTGCTGCAACAGATCGACAGATATTTCCATGACAAACAAAAATAATTTTTCGCATATTTTACATTAAATAGAATAAGCAAAGTTTTATCAAGAATAACCAGCAAATTTCGGTTAAATTTACATTAATGTAATGCTCTCTATTTTCTTAGATAAAATAAATAGATATTTACTTGTAAAATATTTGCTATAATACTTGCGAAAGGAAAGGTACTAAATGAAAAAATATTTGGTTAGCTGCATTGCCGTTTTAACATTCGGCTTAATGTTTGCCTGGTTAGCTCTTGCTTTCTCCGTTGTTAATTTTGGTTTGGGTGAGAGTGTAACAACAGGTTACGACATTCTTAAAGTAGGAACTGCTGAAAATGCTCAAAGTGCTTATAACGCTCGTTACGTTTTTATGCTCCTTAGCATTATCTTTGGTGGTTTATCTGTTTTAGGTGCTTGCGGTGCTGCTTTACAAGCTGCTGGCAAATTAAAAGTCAAATTCAACCTCAATATGTGTGTTGTTTGCTTACTCTGCTTAACAGCTTTAATGGCCGTTGTTGCTACAATCTGTGGTTTCTGCATTACAGTCCCAGAAGAAGTTAAAGACCTTGTGAAGATCGGTGCTGGTGTGATTATCTTCCCAGTTTGGACCGTTCTTGGCGCTGTTGCAGCATTCTTATTCAGAAAAGCTAAATAATTTAGTTTATCTAACCCGGGAGGCTCACGTTTGTGGGCCTTTTTTTCTTTTAAATTTTCAAATAAAACAAAAATTATATTTTGTATATAATATGGTTGAACATGGAACGCCTACAGTTTTTACTTACTAAACTGCAAAATCACGAACTAGATTATTTTGATGAGTTTTATGATTTAACTCACCGAAAAGTCTACTTTATGGCCTATTCTCTTCTTAGAGATGAAGCTAGCAGTGAAGACATCACCCAAGAGGTTTATATAAAAGTTTTGGAAAAACCAAAACGCATTAAACCAGATGGAAACATCATGTCTTATCTCATTGAGATGAGTAAAAACATTACTCTTAACTATCTAAAGAAAGAGCAACGAAGTAGCGTCGAGTACATTGAAGAAATCAGTGGAGAGGATGATCCTGATATCACTAGTCTTAAAGACACTGAGGTCTTCCAACTCATGAAGAAGAAGCTCAGTGATAAAGAATTCACAATTGTTATTCTTCATGTCGTCAATGATCTTAAACATGACGAAATCTCTAAATTACTAAAAATACCATTAGGTACTGTTACATGGACCTACAACAACGCGATTAAAAAACTATCGAAAGGAGGAAGTAAAAATGAATGATGTTGAAAAGAAAATTCTTGAAGCAGGAAGGCTTCAAACAATTTCTAAATCTAGCGACCAAATCCTAGAAACTTTTGAAGTTAAACATAAACGTCGCATTCAAAAGAGATTTTTCTTTATTCCTACAATTACAACCCTCCTTGCTTCAGCAACTGCTGTTGCCGTCATTTTTGCCTTATCACCACGTCCAATTCATATTCAAGGACAAACCAAAGGTTTTAACGATGGTTCAACTGTCTTAACTTCTGTTGTCGGTAATCTTTCCTTACATTACTACACCCAAGATGTTAGCAATGAACAAAACCGTATTTTTGCCGCTCCAATCGTTCAAGAAGAATTTAACCAAGTCGCGATGGATGTGGATGCGGTTTATAGTCCATACTCATATTACTATGTTCATACTAAAGGACTTAATTACACTTTTGATTCATCTGTCTTTAGTTATGATGATGTGAATTACCGATATGAATTATCGGTCAATAACACAACAGTTTATCTTAAAGATAATCTCTCGGAAATCAAATCTAAAGGTGTCTATGAAGGATTGATTCGTGTCAGCGATACTTGCTATCCATGTGAGATTAATGCCCAAGTATCGCATAACGTCGTTTCAACCACGTTTACTTATCGTGTTTCTTCCTATATTCATTCTTTGACAACAAAGACAAGTGATGAAGTCACAACGATTACACATCAAATCAAGATCAATGATGACATTTCTGAAATTAAGAGTGTTAGTCTCCTTAATAAAGGAAAAAAATTCTCCGCATCGTTTAAAAACGATGATAGATTATCTGAACTGACAAAAGAACGTTCCTTCTCCTATATTAGTGGCGACGATTTCATTAGTGTTGACTACCGCAAAAACGAAACCACATATTCTGGGATCAAACTTCGTGTCGATACAAGCACACGTGCTAGAAAACACGTCTACTCTTTTGAAGGAGTTACAGATGTTGTTCTTTAGTCCAATAAAAGCTAAAAATTAATTGTATATATAACGAAACCCGAACAGTTTCTTAAAAGGACCGCCAAATCATCATGTTCAACCAAGCGGTCCTTTTTTATTGCTTTTCTAATGAAAAAAGCAAAGAATAATACACATGGAAGAGAATAAACCAAGTTTCTCTAAACAAGTTAAAGAACTGTTTATTACTACGCTTAATGGAATGGCCTATGGCCTTTTTGCCACATTAATCATTGGCACAATCTTTGCCACGATCGGTGGCTTCTTTAAAGATGCTAGTGAAGGTACATTCGGGGCATTTATGTTTCATTGTCTAGGAAATGGCATGGCCGCGAAGAGCGGTATTTCCTATGTTTTACAAGTTCTTACTGGTGCTGGAATTGGTGTTGGCATGGCATTAGCCATGAAACTTACTCCTCTTCAGACAGTTGTTCTTGGGGTAGTTGGTCAAATCGCGGGTTATTTCTCTTTAACCACGTTCTTTGTCACTAAAGCCTCTCATCCAGTTAGTGACACATTCCAAATCGGTGATCCTTTAACAATCTACTTTGTTTGTTTAGGTGTTGTCTTATTGTTTAAATACGTCTTAAAGAAGAAAACTAGTGCAGACATTATTATTGTTCCATTATGCGGTGTTATTGCTGGTTTACTTCTTTCATTAGGACTTCGTTATCCTTTAATTTATGTCACCTATGCTATGCAATGGTTAGTTAACAGTGGAACTAACGCTGCTCCGTTCTTTATGGGAATTATTGTGGCGGTCTTAATGGGTATGGCTTTAACCGCCCCAATTTCATCTGCTGCTATTGCAGCAATGATTTTCCTTATTCCAGAAGGAATGAGTGTTGCAGCAGCCCTCGCAGATCCACAGTATACTGGTCTAGTTATTGCTAGTGGAGCTGCTGTTGTTGGTTGTTCTACTCAAATGGTTGGCTTTGCCATTCAGTCTAGAAGAGATAATAAACTAAGTATGGTGTTTTCCATTGGTATTGGCACAAGCATGCTCCAGTTTAAAAATATTGTTCGTAAACCAATTGTTTGGCTACCAACAATAATTGCCTCTGCCATCCTTGGTCCAATTGCTACTTGTGCATTAAAGATGTGCTGTTTAGGCAGTGCTGCCGGTATGGGAACTGCTGGATTAGTTGGCCAAATTGGTACCATTGCTTCAATGGGGGTTGGTGCCTGGCAAACATGGGTTGGAATCTTTGTTTTAGAGATTGCAGCTCCAATTGCTTTAGTCTTTGTTTTCGATCTTTTATTCCGTAAATTAGGTTGGATAAAAGATGGAGATTTAAAGGTATAAAAAAAGTCCGCAATTTACGGACAGTTTTTGAAATTATCCAGGAATTGCTGGATTTTTTTATGCTCTTTCCCAAGAGTTAACATTCAATTCTCCGATACCAAAATTGTATGCTTGGCTGTTCTTGGATGGAAGGGCGACAAGTCTAAATTCAAAGTAGGCAACGTTTTCTGTTCCTGAACCAGTGCAGTAGAAACGAACTTGTGTTGTATTCGCGGTAATTTGCCCACGAGATACTTCGTGAGTTAAGTTTTCGAGATAGTTAGCATCCTTGTCATAGAACAAGAAGAAACCAATTGGCAACGAATCTTCAGGTTTATCTGTATTGTTGTTTACTTGAGAAATGACCATATTAATTTCAAGTTTTGCTCCGGTGTGATGGAATAAAGGAGTTTGGATTCCCTTCCATTTTTGATCCATCCTTAAACCACCAGGCTTACCTTGATCAACGGAATAAAATGATGGACTTACCTTATCATCTCCGAAATCTCCTCGGCTATTCTTGTTTCCATAAATGAATGTCCAATCAGTACTTGGCATATCGTCTCTTAGATCGTTTTCCCACCAGTGGTGTTCACTTAAATGAGTAATTAATTCTATAGGTTCATTGGTTGGTGCCAAAAATTTCCTTAAGGAAATAGAAGGATAATCATCAAATGTAATGTATTCATCTCCGGCTGGTGTAGAAGATGATGTCGGTTTTGAAGAAGTAGATGAACTACTTGGTTTACTTGTCGTTGATGATCCAGCGGATGTTGGCGCAACACTAGTGTGACTCGTTCCAGCACTCGTTCCACCTTGACTAGTTGGTTCAATATTTGTGGTAGCTGAATCTATTGAACTGATAATTTTAGAACTTCCTTCATCTAGAGATGAAGAACGTCTTGGTTTCTTATTTGTTGTGGTACATCCCGAGATTAATAGAAGCGCAACAAGAAATGGTAGAATCTTTTTCATAATAACAATTATACTTCACTATATTAATTAATAAAGTGAATTGATAAAATAAGATACCTGCTTTACAATAATTTCTATGGAAGAAACACAAAAGAAAAAAAGAAATAAGTTTCATTTATTTAAGCATCATCTTCATGACGAGAATAACGACATTGAATTTCGTGGTCCTCTTTCATACCGACATCTGCGCATTATAGCGTGGGTTTTTATGATGTTTATGGCTATGTCCGTTGTTTTTAGCGTCTTCGTTAAATTCCCGTTATTTAGTAAACCAGATGACGTTAAAAACGCTTATCGAATAACTTCAGATGTTTTCTCTTGGATTGGTACTTTGGCTTTACCAGTCTTCTTGATTGCGAACTTCTCTGTCATTATGAGAAGCCATAAGAATTATAAGAAGATTCTAATGTTACACGGCTTTACAGCTCTTGGTTTAATGGCCGTCGCCTATCTTATAGTTTTCCGCTACTACTTTACTTTATCCATGAGATTTGTTGGATTAGAGTATGTTGATAGTAAGGATGTAATTGAAACATTACTGAATATTAATCCTTCCAAGTTTGTTTATTTAAATGTTTTTATCGATTTATTCCTTTGCTCTTTGACCTATACATTCTTAACCTATGAACCAAAGAAATATTTCCAAGGTAAAAAGATTGTTTTTTTCCGTCTTTTGGTTTTAATTCCAATTCTTTATGAACTTGGCTCAATTTATGTTAAATTGCACGCCTTATCAACCCCAGAGTTTATGATTCCATGGTATGTCTTCCCATTATTAACAACCAAACCTCCATTACTCTTATTAGCATTCTTCTTACTCGTGCTTATTTCTGCTTTACGCAAAAAACGATATTTAATGAACGGTCATACAGAAGATGAATATGATCGTTATTTAAAGACTAACGCGAATTCATTATCGTTCTCTATCATTACTTGTATCGTTTTATTTATTGCGATTATTTTAGATATCATTATTGCCTCGATCTGTAGCGTCTCAATTGCAACAAAGATGGGTATTGATGTTGAAACTGGAGTTGATATCGTGATGAAATCGGGACTTGGCAAAACAATCACGGTAATTTTTATCTTCCCATTAATTATTCTCTTCTCTTATTCAAGAGATTATCAAGATAACTTAATTGATAAGATAATTCCACTGGTTGGAATTGGTGTTTGTGTCTATTCTGTCGTTGAAACGTTTGTTCAACTATTGGCAGCATAAGGAGAGAAAAGATGTCTTTTGGTGGAAACAACTTCGAAGATATGTGGTTTATTGCTTCAGTCTGGGCCGATAGTGAGCGTGCAAGACGCCGCTATGAAGAAGAATGGGAAGAAGAGCAAAAAGAAAAGGCTAGACAAGCAAGACCACAAATTTCGGAAACAAATCGTGCCCGCATAAGAGAAATTTCTCGTGATGTTGAAAATAACCTTCGCGGAATTGAAGCTGAAGAAAAGATTCATTCATATCTTAATCCAGGTCCTTTTGCCCGAGTCCCTCATTATGAATTAAAGAATGTTTATCTTGTGGATGTTAATGGAATGTCTCATGAGATTGATTTCATAGAAATCAGAGAAACAGGAATCTTCTGCATTGAAGTTAAAAACTGGGCTGGAGACATCCGTGGAGGAAGGCAAGACAAATACTGGTCCTCAAACGGAAACAGTCGTCGCAACCCATGTTTCCAAAACGATACGCACATTCGCGCTATTCACGATATTATCGGTAAAAAGCCTCATATTACATCAGTAATAGTGATGGCACAGAATAACGCTCGTCCAATCGGAATTGATGGCGTAATTAACCTCAACGACTTCCGTTCTTACATGTCCTCATTTGCAGAAAAGGTTATCTCTTTAGAAGAGATGCATCGCATCTATTCCTTGTTAGAACAAGCTAGAGTCAAAATGAGTCGACAAGAACATGTCGAAAACATTAAAAAATATGGAAAATAAAAGAACCCATTGGGTTCTTTTTTAATGTTTCATTTTGCCATATAAGATGATGGCTATTTGCATCGGGATCCCAAGTAGGAATATTGTCCAGACTCGGTCGCTCAAGAACTGTAAGAAACTTGCGACAAGAATGGACCAAAGGAATGCTGATGTAAACCCATAGTAAAGAGCTTTTCGATGGAAATGGCGGTGGTTTGCAACAGTCAGCATTATAAACGAAATTGGTGCTGACCAAACAAAGACAATCCACCAACTGGCATCAAATCTAATTAATGCCCAAACATAGATAATTGTCGCAATCATCCATACAACGGAAACAAGTAAGGAAGTGATGATAACTTTGTTATATCGATCAAGCGCATTTCCTTTTGTATATTTCTTTTTATTTTCCGGTGTAGCTTCGTGTGTGAGGTAGTCTAAAGAGACTCCATAAAACTCACAAAGTTCATTTAAAGTAACGATATCTGGGATGGTTTCACCCTTCTCCCATTTCGATATAGATTTGTCTGAATAATTGAATTTTTCAGCCAGTTCAAGCTGTGTTAATTTAGCATTTTTTCTTAGTTCAGCAAGGTTCTCGCCAATAATTTCTCGAATGTTTTTCATGAACTTATAATAGAACTGTTGTGTAGAATTTGCAACAAGAATTAAAAATTCTAATTTTAAGAGAACTTGAAAAATCGCTCTATTTTTGGGAGAACTAAGTTCTATTTATTTGGTACGCACACAATAGGGTTACCTTTACATTGACATAATTTATTATTATGGTCGGAAGTTTTGGAGGAAAAGCGCTAAATAGTTTCGAAAATTATGAAAAAACTACTTCTCACTTACATCCTAACAATTGGGATTTGTGCTGTGGCTGGTGTCTCAACTGGCATCATCCTTAAAAAGACCATTGGCCCGATTGACGAAACTTACCCACCAGGCTTCGATCCAAAAGAATTCTCGCCAGACGTTGATGCTATTTGGAAAAAGTATGAAGCCTTATCGGATAAATCCATCAACGGAGTGAAGAGCTTCTCTGATGCTGATGTCATGAACGTTGCATTTGAAAAGTTCAGACGAATGCCGAATTGCTACTTCTACTCGATTGGAGATGCGAAGACAATCGTTACTCAAACCGTTCGAAATGCATTCATTAAAAATGGAGATGAGTATTACGAAGATCAAATTTCGTTCTCCTCAATGGTCGCGTTAGCGAAACGATCTTACCAGCACGGTAAGGACGGAAAAGTTGACGTCCATGATGGAAGTCCAAGGGATTCCGAGCACGCCACGTATCCTCAAACGCCTACAAAAACATTTGAAAAAGAGGAATACAAGGAATATCTCGGTAAAACTCTTGATGAAATGTTTATCTACGTTATCTCTGATAAAACAACGATAGACAGTTCACGAACAACACGCGGAGATGATGTTGTCATCAAGATGAATCTTAATCCGAATCTCAGTACCTTCTATTACAAGACACAGATGCTGAACCTCTCTGGATTAAGTAATCTCCCACCATTTGAAGAGGTGAAACTAACTTATACGTTGAGTAAAGATCTAGTTCTTAAGCACCTCTCCATTGATGAAACGTTTACTGCGACTAAGGAAGGAATTCCTGTCCCAGCTAAAACAAACAACGTTCTCGAATACTACTACCATGTTGGAGAAATGAAAATCCCTTCATGGAATGAAGAATTCGACTTCTCGATTAAAAATAAGGAGGCTTAAGAATGAAACCAAAAATGAAAAAAGCCCTTAAACGTGCAGCCATCATTTCTACCGGCGTATTAGCATTCGCTGGTACATTCATTGGTGGTTACATGGTTACCCCAAACCGTACAAAGTACATTGATGTTTCAGTCGACACACCTGAACCAACAGCCTTTGGTCAATTTGTCACAAAAATTACAAAAGACATTGGTTTGGACGAAGACGATACTGCCGCCAAATACTTAAATGCGCAGTTCGATAATTTCGAAATGACTTACAAAACATCAAGCGATGCTGCTTTCACAAACCATATTGGTTTGGAAGGCAACATTGATTTCAGAATGTCCGCTCTTTCACTTAGCGGTGTTGAATTCAATGTTGATGCGGTTGCAGATTACAATGGAAAACAACTTCCATTAACTTTAGGTCGTTTCCAAGATGATATGTATTTTAGATTAAAAGACCTCAAGTTAAAGATGACTGATTTCACCGGCGAAAAACTCGTTGATGAATATTGGTACGCTTTCGCTGTTTATGCAGATATGGATTTCCCAAAATTCATGAAGAGTATTGGTGAATTCGCTGGCGAAAAGATTGAAGGACTTCTCAAAGCATTAATCAATGGTTCAAGCGAAGAAGAAGAACCATCTAATGCCAAAGGCATTGAAGATGTTCAAGCCGGAGGTTTTGACTTCTCTTCACTTCTAAGCAGCGGACCAAAAGAAGAACACATTGGAAACGAATGGCTCTTTACTCTTGGTGGAGAAAATAGTGATTTCTGCATTAAGATTACAACTAACGAAGCATTCGAACTAAAATATGTTGATTTAGGAACAATCTCCTTTGGAGACATTACCATTAGTGGTGGAATCAATGTTAATCTTCGCGATTATGAAGATTTCGTTTCTCCAGCCAGTGGAAATGACTTTGTTGAAGTTTTTAACTTCACAGGTGTTACTAATAAATTATTCTCTATTTTAAAAGAAGATGGAGAGCATCAACGTTTCGGTTTCAAATTTGCTCTTGATTTAGACAATGTTGAAAAGATCAAAGATGTTACAAAGGTCATCGATATCGCTCGTATTGAAGGATCTGTTAATGTTAACTTTGATGAATTACTTGACTTAAGTCAATATGTTGTTGGAGCCGAATCAGTTGAAGCTCAAAAAGAAGATTTAAGTCTTCAGGAAGCAATCAATAAACTAGGATTTAACTTACAAGTTGATTTAATCGGTCAAAATGACAATGAATACGCTAACTTTGACCTCGGATTTGCCGATGGAACAGGTTATGTTCGTTTTAACGAACAAGAAGATGTTAATCATAACAAAAAAGCAGTTATGAAACTCAAAATGGATACCGAAACCACTAACCGTATCGTAAATATGGTTCCTGATATGATTGAGTCAACTAGTGGTGAAGAAAGCACCGATTCTATTGAAACTCTGAAATCTTTCTTAACGGATGATTTAATTGGATCTGTAGAAAAAGGTGATTTCTCATTTATTTTAGATATCCTTGAAACACTCAAAAGTGATGAATCTGGTATTCACGTTGGTTTAAACCTTTCCTCACTTGGAATTGGTAAAGACGCTCGTGTTACTTTAAATTTACAAAATGATCCAAACGTTGGCCGTGTTGAAGAAATTTTCGAAGGTTTAACTACTGACGAAGAAAGAATTAACGCCTTCAATGAATTTGAAGCTTTAGGCAACACAAGTGAATTATCAGTTGAGGCAAACAACATCTCCTTTGGAGATTATGTTGCTAATATCAGCGCTAGAACAGCTAAGTTTAGTGCTGTTGACCTTGGTAACAAGGGTGATTATCAATCCGTGCAATTCATTCCAGATGTTATTGATCAGGTCAGTGATTTTATCCAAAGTAAGAAAACTGGATTTAAGGTTACTGGTTCCATGAAAGATAGTGCTGGTTTAGGCACTGAATTCCGTGGTGAAGGTCAATTAAACAATAACGACGAAGTTAAACGTGGTTATGGAACTATGCACATTGACGAATATAAATATCACGCTAACACAATTTGGGCACAACACGACATGGCTGTTGATGTTGCTAACGTTGCAAGTAATATTGTTCCAGCATATGAACAAAACGGCGTTACTTATAAACGTCAAAACAACAACCAAGCCTTATTTGTCTATGGCGATCCAAATGCCGCTAATATTAAAGGTAAGTTACGCTTACAAACATTCACTGATATCTTAGATATCGTGAAAACATTCGTTGGTGATTATGGAACCGATCCAAAATTCACCAAGTTCCTTGGACCGATCATTGAATTAATGGGTTTTGGAACTTTAGGTGACATTATTCATTCAAAAGACTATGTTAAGCTCGCTAGTAACGAACTTTTACAAGAAGTCTCCGTGATTAATAACGGAGGTGGACTTCGTGTTGTCATTTCAAAAGTAATGCTTGGTTTACCAAGCGATATTACAATCGAAGTTGCTTTCAATGGTGACAATGAAACCGGTAATCAAACATTGAAATCATTAGACGTTGTTAATTTTGCTATGGGAACAGGAGATGACGCCAAACTCCTCAATTTCCATTTCCAACTCGAAGATTATGACGAAAATTATCAATCCGTCATTAATCGCGCCAACGTTGCTAATGAAAAATATATGAACCTTGATGGTATCAAAGTCTTATTAGACTTAGGCATCAACACAACCAAACCAAATTACTGGCACTTAAAAGCAAGCGCACACGTGAACGCTTTAATCATTAATATTGATTTAACAGATATTGATTTCTACATTTATGTTGATGGCGAAAAAGCGAAGGTTTATGGTAAGTTTGGTAACATCCCAGTTGATGGTGCTTATACCCAAGACGTCACACCGGTATTTGGTGAAATTCTTGGTTCCAAGAAGATGTCTGCCGAATTCACATTTGAAACATATAATGATGATGAACATAACGGCGTCTCTGGTGTCTTCAATATTTCTCGTACGTTATCTTCTCCAGAATCACGCACAATTCGTGAAGGATGGTTCAATTACCGTACCGAAAAATACTGGGATAATAAGACCTATCATTATCGTAGTGATGGCCGTAACTTCCTTGATAACATTGCCACATATCTCTTAGGTGGTGTGATCGGTATTAAATCTAGCTACCTTAATTCCAAGTTGCTTGGAAATATGTCTTCAAGCAGCAGTGAAACACCAGCTGGTAATTTCACCAATACATTTACTAGTACAGGATTTAATTGTGGTCGTGAAAACTATGAAGGTGTTGAAGCAAACGTTATTCGTTTGGGTCTTAACCTCAATGAATTAGTTGGCATTGACGCACTTCGTGAACTTGAAGCAACAATTGTTTCTAAAGAAGTTACTTATACTCATAACAATGAACAAAAGACCATGGAAATCCTTGGTAAATTAGTTGCTTCTCTTCGTGTCCACTTCATTGCTGATATCAATGTTTCATTTACAGCAACCGTGAATGATGCTGAACTTGATAGGGATAAAGCACTTGAAAAGTGGAACACAAACGGACAATCTCGTTTGACGGCGTTAAGTGGAGACATTAATGAAAAAGTCATTAGTGCGACAGAAAATAGTTCTTACTATAATAACGCCAATAACCCATACACTTATAACTGGGAATCTCCAAGATAATTTATGAACGTTAGAAAGCAAGTTTTCTTCTGGCTATCAGTTTCCTTCTTCGCTTTGTTTGTCCTTTGGACAATCTTGGTGAAAGTTGTTGATGTGGAAACAATTTATAACGGCACTAAGCTTGGCTTTTATCATCTCAATTATAAGTTTGGTGATTTGGTTACCGAATTCGGTAAATATGAATTCATGAGAGTCGTCTCCGGCATTCTTCTTTATATATCCTTAGGATATACATTGATTCTTGTCGTAGTCGCTCTCATCCAACTCATCAAATACAAATCACTCAAGAAGGTGAATCCGATCTTTTATTTCCTAGCTGGAGCGTATCTTCTCATCGCAATACTTTATGTATTCTTTGAGCTTGTGCATATTAATTACTCTCCAGATAGTGTTGCTGGAAGCTTAAAAGCTTCCTATCCATCAACCCACGTTTTCGTGGGAGGATCACTCTTCTTACTGAACAGTTATGTTCTTCTGAAATTCTTATGGGTGAAAGATGATTTGTTTAAAACATTAA
Organism: uncultured Caryophanales bacterium; assembly: GCA_946414655.1. GTDB lineage: Bacteria > Bacillota_I > Bacilli_A > RFN20 > CAG-826 > Fiminaster. The sequence goes on from CAMKPL010000002.1 coordinate 116,240, forward strand.
TTCATCTATCAACCGTCGTTCTCACCTGTTTAATTGTCCTGACCAGACTCTTAGCAGTGAAACATTGGCTAACCGATATTATCGGTGCAGTCATTCTAACTTGTAGCGTCTATTTCCTCTTTATTGGGATGTGCCGTTGGCTCATTCCAACAGAGGTCAAAGACGAGTACATTGAACTCAAGGAAGAGGAATAACTAAAAAACTCAATAAATGGGCTCTACGGAGCCTTTTTTATTGATTTCAATCTACGATTGGTATAAAGTTATCTCGTAAATTTGAAAGGAGAAGAAAATGAACGAAAAAAATAAAACCTTAATTAGCGGCATCTTCTGTATTATCCTTGGTGTCTTAATCGCCATCTTTGGTGGTCAAAAGGTCCTTGATATCTATTTTGGTGTTGTCGCTTTAGTGTCTGGTCTTTGCTTAATCGCTTATAGTGTTTATGCGCTGAGCAAGAAACAACCAGTTCCATCAACAGCACTTATTCTTGGATTTGTTCTAAGCGCAGTTGGTATCACTCTTTTCACAGACTACCTTACCGTTGGAGCTTTAATCAATTTCTTAGTCATTGTCATCCTTGGTAGTGGTGTTGGAATTCTTTGTTATGGGATCTATCTTTTAATAAAGAAAGAAACAGTTCCTGGACTAATGAATTTAGCTCTCGGAATCGTTGGAGTGGTGGTCTCAGTTCTTTACATTGCTGTTACTGATTTCCGTAGCATATTCTGGATTATTGTCGGTATTTTAATTGCCGTCTATGGTCTTGTTGAATTCATCTATGGGCTCAAAGAAGTAAGCAAGAAAAAATAATTGGGATTTGAAAATAAATCACCAGCAATTCCTGGTTAAACAAAAGAAAAAACTGCATCCTTATTGATGCAGTTTTTCTTCTTTCAATTTCTAATTATTTGGATTCTTTTTTGCCTAAGAAAGCCAGAACTGTTAAACCACAAACTAAGGCACCAGCAACAATGAGAAGAACTGCTGTTGCGGTTAATGTACCCGTGGCGGTAATCTTTTCAGCGGCTTTACTAGGAGCTAAAAGAACGAAGATACCAGAAGCAAGTAAAGCTACGGCATCTACTGGAAGAACGAACTTACGGAACTTGGTTGGGATTAAGCAAACCACTAATAAGGCTGCTCCAACAACTAAGCAAATAAAACTCACAAGTGCGAAAACGTTGCTTCCACGTTCGAAAACGAGTTGATAATAGTTTCCGAAATTTGAACCATCAACACGTGTCGCAACTGTTTGAGCAGAAATGCCAAAGGCAATTGCAACAAGAATCACACAAACTAGAGAGATAACTGGGATTAAAATTTTGCGCATAATTTTTGTTAACCTTTCTTAGAAAGCACGTAAATTATATGTAAAATAGCACTTCTTTGCAACATATTTGCAACTATAATAGAAAAATCGCGATTAATAGATTACAATATGTCTCGTTGAGGTGAAAGATATGCAATTAGTAATTCTTGCTGCTGGAATGGGATCTCGTTTCGGCGGATTAAAACAAATGGAACCAATGGATGAAGCCGGTAACTTTTTACTCGATTTCTCTGTTCATGATGCAAAACTTGCTGGATTTTCGTCAGTGATTTTCGTGATTAAGCGCGAACATTTAGACATTTTCCGCGAAACGATTGGCAAACGCGTCGAACCAATTATTGAAACGCATTATGCTTTCCAAGAAATGAACGACCTCCCAGAAGGATTTAAGGCTCCGGTTGACAGAGTCAAACCTTGGGGAACTGCCCATGCTTTATATGCGGCTCGCAAATATATTAAAGAAGATTTTATTATCATTAATGGGGACGACTATTACGGTCAAAAAACCTATCAAATCGCCCACGAATATCTAAAATCTCTTGATCCAAAATCGAAAGGTCAATATGGAAACATTGCCTTTGAAGTCGCCAACACGATGACCGAAAATGGGTCAGTTAAACGTGGAGTTTGTTTCTACGACAAAAACCATTATCTTACGAAGATGGTCGAATCAAGCGTTATTCGAAACGAAAAAGGTGAAGTTGAATGTACGCCACTTGATGGTTCTAAATCATTCGTTGTCCCAGATAATCAACTTGTTTCGATGAATTTATTTGCTTTTAGCAAAGATATCATTGATTACCTTCGTGAAGGTTTCCCACTTTGGTTAAAAGAACATGGAGAAACACTCAAAGATGAATATCTCATCCCAGAAGTTGTTTCTGAACTTGTTGAACAAGGAAAAGCATCCCTTAAATTAATCTCCACTCCAGATGTTTGGTTTGGGGTGACATATAAAGAAGACAAAGAGTTTGTCGTTGCTTCTTTAAAGAAACTTGTTGAAAAAGGATTATACAAAAAAGGACTCTATTAATAAATAATAGTTGCAACTTCGTTTGTATTTGTTATCATAATGATGCTCACTTCGGTGAGTAACTCTTGTTGTTAAGAGTGCCAGTCGGCACTCTTTAATTTATTAAAGGGGTTAGCAATGACTATTGAAAAACGTGTTTTAGAACTAATCAAGGGGCCAATTCTTGCCTTAGGTTATAGCGATGTTGCTGTCACTTATAAGAAAGAAATGGGAACGTTTTATTTACGCGTGATGATTGATAAGGAAGAAGTGATCTCCCTAGAAGAAATCATCGCCGTAAACGATCTAGTTAGTCCACTTCTAGACAAAGCTGATTTAATCCAAAACAAATATGTTTTAGATGTCACTTCGTTTGGGGTAGAAAAACCAATTAAGGTTGAATGCTTAGAAAAATACGTTGGAAAGTATGTTCATTTGCATCTTTCTCACCCTTATAAGGGTGAAAACATTCTTGAAGGAGATCTCGATGAAGTTAACTCTGATATCGTTAAACTCTCCTTCAGAGTGAAAACTCGTTTGGTTAAAGTCGAAATCCCACGAAAGGATATCGACGATGCTAGACTAGCGATTAAATTTTAATTTAATTCATTTGTTATAAAGGAGAATAAACAATGGATGCAACAAAATTCTTAGAAGCTCTCGATGAACTCGAAGCCCAAAAGGGAATCTCAAAACAATCAATTATTGATGCCCTTAAAGAATCACTCCGTAAAGCCTATGCCAAACAATTAGGTGGTGGAGATGATGCGGATATTCGTGTGGAAATTACCGAAGATCCAGCCGCAATCAAAATGGAACTTGTCAAGAAAGTTGTCAAAGAAGTCGAAGATGACTACCTTGAAATTTCCGAAGAAGATGCGAAGAAATTAAATAAGAAACTTAAAGCAGGTGATGAATATCACGAAGAAGTAAACGTCGAAGATTTAAAACGTTTAACTGCTTTAATCGTCAAATCTGTCTTAAGACAGAAACTTGCCGAAGCTGAAAAACTTGCTTTATATGAATCACATAAAGATAAAGTCGGTGAAATGATTACTGGTATTGTTGAAAAATGTGATGATCGCGGAGCGATTGTTAACATTGGTCGTACCTCAATGTATCTTTCCCGTCGTGAACTCATTGGTGATGAAATGTTCAATATTGGTGATCCAATTCGCCTATATGTGAGCCAAGTTTCAACATCCGAAAAAGGACCAATGGTTCGTGTTTCACGTAGTGATGCTGGCTATTTACGTCGTCTTTTTGAAGAAGAAGTTAGCGAAATCTATAACGGAACAGTTATTATCAAAAACCTCGTTCGTGAAGCCGGAATCCGTGCTAAAGTTGCTGTTTATAGCAACGACCCAAATGTTGACTGTGTTGGCGCCTGTATTGGTGTCAATGGTTCAGCTATTCAAAAAATTGTCGCTCAACTTGGTAATAGCCGCGATAAAGAAAAGATCGACATCATTTCTTATTCTCCAAATGATGCCCTCTTTATTATCGACGCTCTTCGCCCAGCAAGCGTGACATACGTTTATTTAAATGAAGAAGAAAAACAAGCTATTGCAATTGTCCCACAAGGACAACTCTCTTTAGCCATTGGTCGTAAAGGTGCCAATGCTCGTTTAGCTTGTAAACTTACTGGCTGGAACATTGATATTAAAGAAGAACACGAAATGGCTGATCTTGGAGTCGAATTTAAATCACTCGAGAAGATCAACGAAGAAGAAAAAGTTCGTTCTCAAAAAGAAAAATACGAGAAGTATCTCGCCCAAGTCAAAGCTGCTCGTCAACAAGAAGCTTCTCTTGAAGCTGGCGAAGAAAAAGCCAAACCAAGACAAATTCTTGATGAAGAAGTCGCTATTGAAAAACCAGTTGAACAACCAAAGGTTGTTGAACCTGTTGAAGAAACACCTGTTGTTAAAGAAACAGTGGTTCGTACCACAACTACTCTTGAATCCTTAGAAGCCGAGCTTGATAAGGAACAAAAGAAAGAGGCTTTCAAAGCTACTCAAAAGACATCTAAACGTCCACGTAAGATTACTGAAGACGAAGTCGAACACGAGAAGGCCGAAGAAGTTAAACCAGTGGAAAAGAAACCACAAATGTCTATTTATACCGAAGAGGAATTGGCTCGTATGGAGGAAGAAGATGAATTCTTTGAAGACGATTATGTCGACGACGAAGAAGAAATCGATTACGACGAATACGACCAATACTATGACGACGACGATAAATAATATCGTGTAGTCACATTCGGAAAGGAGGAAGTTAGATATGGCGAAAAAAGATTATCGACAAAGCAATATCCCAACATCTCAAAACCAAAAAGATCAAAGCAACCGTGTGAATAACGGTGTGTTTGTTTTCACTCGTTCAATGAACGTTGCTGAGCTTGCCAAAGAACTTGGCATCAACGTGAACGATATCATTAAATTTCTTTTCCTAGAAAAGAAAATGATGGTGACAATTAACCAAAATTTGGATGACGAAACAATTGGATTAATCTGTCTTCAATTTGGTTTCGACTTTAAGAAAGAAAAGATTGTTTCAGAAGAACAATTTGAAGAAGTTGAAATCATTGATAAACCAGAAGACCTTCTCCCACGTCCAGCAGTCGTCACCATTATGGGTCACGTCGACCATGGTAAAACAACATTAATCGACGCGATTCGTTCTTCCCACTTAGTTGATAGTGAAGTTGGTGGTATTTCCCAAGCCATTGGTGCTTACCAAAAAGAAATCAATGGACAAAAGATTACCTTCCTTGACACTCCAGGACACGAAGCGTTTACCGCGATGAGAAGTCGTGGCGCAGCTGTAACAGACATTGTTGTTCTTGTCGTTGCTGCTGATGACGGTGTCATGCCACAAACAATTGAGGCGATTGACCACGCTAAAGCTGCTGGCGTTCCAATCATTGTTGCCATCAACAAGATTGATAAGGAAGGAGCCGATCCAAGCCGAATTAAAACTGAATTAATGTCTTATGACATTATTGCTGAAGAGTATGGTGGAAGTAACATCTGCTGTGAAATTTCCGCAAAGAAGAATATTGGTATTAAGGAACTCCTTGAATCAATTCTTTTAGTCGCGGAAATGCAAGAACTAAAAGCCAACCCAAATCGATATGCGATTGGTACTGTTATTGAGGCTAAACTTGATAAAGGCGAAGGTCCAAAAGCAACTCTTCTTGTTCAAAATGGCACATTATCTTTCCAAGACTATGTTGTCGTTGGTACAGCATATGGAAAAATTCGTCGTATGACGAATGAACATAAGAAAATCCTTAAGGAAGCCAAACCATCTACACCTGTTGTGGTTATTGGTTTAAGTGAAGTACCAAACGCTGGCGATAAATTCATGGCGTTCCCAACCGAAAAGCAAGCTCGTGAAATCGCGGAAAAACGTGCTTTAATTAAGAAACAAAATGAACAAGGCGCTCAAGCAGCCGCAACCTTAGAAAAACTTTACAGCAAAATTACTGAAAGTAATGGTGAAGTTCAAGAAGTAAACATTGTTCTTAAAGCTGATACCACAGGTTCTGCTGAAGCTGTGAAAGCATCCTTAGATAAATTAAGTAATGATCAAGTTCATATTAATGTCATTCATAGTAGTGCAGGAGCAATTACCAATAACGACATTATGCTTGCTAGTGCATCTAATGCGATTATCTATGGCTTTAACGTTCGCCCAACCGCAATGGTCCAAGCCAAAGCTGAAGAAGAAGGCGTTGAAATTCGATTACATCGAATCATCTATGCTTTAACAGAGGAAATGGAAGCTGCCATTAAGGGTATGTATAAGAAAGAACAAGTGGAGAAAGTCATTGGACAAGCCGAAGTTCGTTCTTTAATTAAGATTTCTAAAGTCGGTACCGTTGCTGGTTCATACGTCACTAGTGGCGTGATTAAAGCCGGTTGTAGTGTCCGCGTTCTTCGCGATGGTGTGATTGTCTATGAAGGCAAGTTAAATTCTCTTAAGAGATTTAAAGATGACGCTCGTGAAGTTAAAGAAGGATTTGAATGTGGTATGACCATCGAAAACTTTAACGATATTAAAGAAAACGATGTCATCGAAGCATACGAAATGGTGGAGAAAGAATAATGGCTGATCGCACACAACGTATCCAGTCAATTATCGGAAAGAATATTTCTGAGATCATCCAGTTTGAACTGAAGAACCCAAGAATTGGTTTTTGTACTGTTAGTGAAGTCTGGGTGAGTAGCGATTTTTCTTACGCACGTGTTTATGTCACATTTTTAGGCGCAAAATATCCAAAACAGAACCTTGAAGAGCTTAACAAAACTCGTGGTTATGTTCGCTCTTCTTTAGCGAAGAAAATCGATATTAGAAAAACTCCAGAAATTACCTTCTATCTAGATGAAACATATGAAAAAATGAACCATCTTGATGAGGTATTAAAAAAGGAGTTTGAACAACTCCAAAAAATGAAGAAATGATTCTTCTATTTGAGATACTTAATAAGCTCGCCTCGGCGGGCTTTTTTATAACCTAAAGTTTTGTAAAATTCGGTGTGACTAGATTTCTCTAAAATAACTGCTTCAGCTAGATCAAAATGTTCAATCGTTGTTTCTAAGTAATGAATGATATTTTGACGATTTTTCTTTGATTCACGAATGAACTCTAAATCGCAAATTAACCGAGAATTGCTGGTTGTTTTCATCGACAAAACCCCAATAGGTTGGTTAGTTTTGTAAATAATAAAACGCTGTCTATCATCATCAAAATTATTGATTTTTAGTTTGCTTCTAATTTGTTGTTCGAGCAAAGCATCCTTAGCTGAAATGACTGGATGAAGAGACAAATCTTTTCGTTCAATTTTGAAGAAATAATCTTGGTAATAAAGAACTTCTTTTTCGTGGTTTTCGAGCATCGAGAAAAAGTTCTTTTTTGCCATTGGATACTTAGCATAAATTTCTTTCAGCATTTGCTTCATTTCAGCACGCATTGTATTACCGTCATTTGGACAATGAGATGGGAAGACAGGAATGCTTTCTTCTTTGGCACATCTAATAATCTGATCTTCATGGCAAAGAATCAGTGGTCGAATGAACTCAATTCCGCTTCTTTCTAGGAACATTTTTGGTTGGAATGTTGCAAATCGACCACCAAAAATCTGGTTCATCATTAAAGTTTCAACGGCATCATCGCCATGGTGGGCAAAAGCAACTTTGTTACAACCTAATTCATGAGCAGTCTTATTGATAGCTGCTTTTTTCATTCTTGAACAGATTGAGCATGGCAGGTGTGGTGCATCTTTTTGTTGAACTTTGAGAATTTGATAAACCTCTTTTGAATCAACAACATGAAGTTTAAGACCTAATGAAGCAACATATTTCTCCATTTCTGAAGAATCAAAACCAGGAAAACCTAAATCAAGAATTGCTGGAACAATCTCAAAATTGGCGCATTTAAACTGTTTGTATTGATTTAAGGCATACAAAAGAACCATCGAATCTTTTCCACCTGAAACGCCAATCATAATGCGATCTTTTTCATTGAAAAAAGAGAACTTTTGATCGGCTTTTCTGATTTGACCTAAAATGGTTCGTATGGTTTTCATGCTAAATATAATATAATATTTACATTATTTTGAAAATGATTACGGGCGCGTTATTAATTAATAAAGAAAAAGGAAGAACTTCTCGTCAAGAAGTCAATACTGTCTCAAAGCTTCTTCATGAAAAGAAGATGGGGCACATTGGAACTCTTGATCCTTTTGCTGAAGGTTTATTAATTGTTTTAGCTGGTCGAGCAACAAAGATTGCCCCTTTTATTGAGCAACTTGATAAAACATATTTAGCCAGGCTAAAACTTGGTCAAAAAACAGATACAGGTGATAAAGATGGAGCTGTGATTGAAGAAGCTAAAGTCCCCGCTTTGGATATTAATAAAATTAATGAAATTCTCCAGCAATTTTTGGGTAAATCTTTACAAACCCCACCAAAATATTCAGCACTAAAAGTTAACGGAGAAAGAGCTTATGCTCTTGCTCGAAAGAATGTTGATTTTGAATTAAAACAACGCGAAATTGAAGTTTTTGAAATTGGATTAGTTAATTTTAACGGGTCTGATGAAATTACCTTTATTTGTCGTGTTTCCAAAGGAACTTATGTTCGAACTTTAGCTGAAGATATCGCTGCAAAACTTGGCTGTGTTGGTCATTTAGTTGAATTAACTAGAGTTAAAATCGGAAAATATTCGTTAGAGAATTCTGTCAAAGCTAATGATACAAAAGTAGAAGATTTAATTAGTGTGGATGAAATGCTCAAGGATTTCCCGACTGAATTTGTAAGTGGTGAAGATGCTAAAAAAGCTAAAAATGGTGTATCGCTTTGCTTAATTAAGCAAAAAGATAAACTTGTGGTGGTCAAAGATGAAGAAGGACCAATTGCAATGTATGAATTGCAAAGCGGTAAGGTATATCATTGTTTAAGAGGTTTAAGATGAAACTAGTACGATTTGATCAATATCATCTACCAGAAAACAAGGAACCAATCTCTATTATTTTAGGTTACTTTGATGGAATTCATCTTGGACATCAATTTTTAATTGAAACTGCACGTAAAACCGCCAAATTTTCAACTGTTTTGATGACTTTTTCAAAACCTGTTAGTGTTTTTTTAAAGAAAGAAAAAACACCAGCAATTCTAACATCTTTAGATGATCGGTTCCGAATTGTATCAAAGATGGGAATTGATCAATTCTATGTTTTAGATATTGATGAAAATTTCCTTAATTTATCTCCAAATGCATTTATTGATTTATTAAAGAAAATGAATGTTCAGGAAGTCTTCTGTGGATCGGATTTTTGCTTCGGAAAAGATCGACTTGGGAAAGCCGAATTATTGAAGCAATATTTCAAAACAGAAATTGTTGATTTAATCATTGATCATGATACTAAAGTTAGTTCTAGAGATATTAAATATCTCATTACTCAAGGAAACATTCCGGAAGCGAATCGTTTACTTGGTCATAATTTCACAATGTCTGGCTCTGTCATTCATGGTCTTGGAATTGGTCGAAAAATCGGCATTCGAACAATGAATCTAAAACCATCTGATTCCTATGTCATTCCTCGATTTGGCGTTTATAAAACAATCGCCTATATCGATGGAATTCCACATCGTGCCATTACAAACGTTGGCGTTAAACCAACTATTGATGATTCTCAAGTTGTCACGATTGAAATCCACGTCATGAATTACACGAAAGAAAACTATTCTGAATCAATCCAACTCGAATTCCTCGACTTTGTCCGTGATGAGAAGAGGTTTTCTTCATTAGAAGAACTTAAGAAACAAATTGAATCTGATATTAAGTTTGTTTTTGGAGTTTAAATTAGTGTTGAAATCATTTTGATTTCTTATATAATAGTTATCGCAACTTCTTCTAAGATTAGCGAGCACTCCGACGCTATTCCTGGATTAAGTCAAGTCTAATTAAAGGAGGGATACAACATGTTATCCAAAGAAAAAGTCGCCGAAATCGTTAATAAGTACGGCAAGAACGAAAAAGACACCGGCTCTGTCGAAGTCCAAATCGCTCTTCTTACTGAACAAATTAACGAACTCACAAAGCACCTTAAGAAAAACAAAAAAGATGCTTCCGGTAGACGTGGATTATTCGTGCTTGTTGGAAAACGTCGTGGTTTACTCGATTACTTAAATCGTACTGACCGTGATGCTTATGCCAAGCTCTTGGCTGAATTATCCATTCGTAAATAAGTTAAATCTTATTAAAAGTTACACCATACTTTGTATGGTGTTTTCTTTTTTCAAATTCTTGTATTATTCAACTAACATTTATGTTAAAATTTTAATAGTTTTCAAAAAGGAGAAAAGAAATTAATGAAAAAGACATTCGAATTAGAATTCGATGGCCGCAAACTCGTTGTTGAAGCCGGTGAAATCGGTAAACAAACACGTGGTTGCGTTTTGGTGCGTTATGGCGACACTGTCGTTGCTTCAAACGTGACAATGTCCAAACACACTGTTGACTGGGATTTCTTCCCACTCAGTGTTGAGTACCAAGAAAGAATGTATGCTGCCGGAAAAATTCCTGGTGGATTCCTTCGTAGAGAAGGTCGCCCAAGTTCTCATGCTATCTTAGCAAGTCGTATTACCGATAGAACAATGCGTCCACTCTTCCCAGAAGGCTTCCGTAATGAAGTCCAAGTCGTCTCCCAAGTTATGGCTGTCGACTACGATAATTCCCCAGAAATTACCGCCATGTTTGGTTCTTCCCTTTGCGTTTGCATCTCTGATGTTCCATTTAATGGTCCGATCGCTGGTGTCTATGTTGGACGTGTTGATGGAAAATTAGTCATCAACCCAACAGTTGAACAACGTAAAGTGTCTGACATCGACCTCTGTGTCGCTGGTACAGAAGAAGCCATTAACATGGTTGAAGCAGGTGCTAACGAAGTTAGCGAAGAAGATATGCTTGACGCTTTAATGTTTGGTCATGAAGCTGTCAAGAAACTCTGCCGTTTCCAAAAGGAAATTATCAAGAAGATTGGTGTTGAAAAGAACAAAGACATTCAATTCAAGGTTATTCCAGAAGAATTACGTGCAGAAGTCACTGCTAAAGTTGACAAAGAATTACGTAAAGCTGTTTCTACAAAAGACAAACTTGAACGTGAAGAAAAAATTGAAGCAATTGAAAAGGCTACTGAAGCTGAATACACTGAAAACGGTGCTGATCCAAAGACTGTTCAACAAGTCCATGAGATTCAAGAAGACATCGTTCACCAAGAAGTTCGCCGCTTAATTGCTGAAGATAAGATTAGACCAGACGGTCGTAAACCAGACGAACTTCGTCCACTTGATGCCCAAGTCGACATCCTCGGACGTAGAGTTCACGGTTCTGCGATGTTTACTCGTGGTCAAACCCAAGTTATTTCCACAACCACACTTGGACCTTTAAGTGATAAACAAATCATTGATGATTTAACACCAGAAGAATCTAAGAGATTCATGCATCACTATAACTTCCCACAATGGTGTGTTGGTGGAACAGGTAAGATTGGTGTTCTTGCTCGTCGTGAAATCGGCCATGGTGCCTTAGGCGAAAGAGCTCTCTCTTACGTTATTCCTTCCGAAGAAGAATTCCCATACACAGTTCGTGTTGTTAGTGAAGTTTATGAATCAAATGGTTCATCTTCCCAAGCTAGTATCTGTGCTGGATGTATGTCTCTTATGGCCGCTGGTGTGCCAATCCGTCGTATGGTCTCCGGTATCGCTATGGGCTTAATTTCCACTGGCTCACTTGATACAAATCCATACACCATTCTCACCGATATCCAAGGTCTTGAAGACCACTTCGGTGATATGGACTTTAAGGTTGCTGGTACAGAAGTCGGTATTACCGCTCTTCAAATGGACATTAAGATTGCTGGTGTTACCCGTGAAGTCTTACGTGAAGCTTTAGCTCAAGCCCACAAGGCCCGCGCAGAAATCCGCGCTGTCATGAGCAAAGCCATTGCTGCTCCACGTCCAGATGTCAGCGAATTTGCTCCAAAACTCGATAAAATGCAAATTGATGTCGATAAGATCCGTGATGTTATCGGAACTGGTGGTAAGGTCATTAATGAAATTATTGCTGAGTGCGATAATGTCCAAATCGATATCGATGATAATGGCTTAATCGTCATCTATCACATGAACCGTGAAATGATTAACAAAGCCAAGAAGATGATTGAAGACATCGTTAGAGAAGCCAAAGTTGGCGAAGTCTACGAAGGCGAAGTCACCCGTGTTGAAGAATACGGAGCATTTGTGAAATTATTCGGAACAACCGAAGGTTTATGCCATGTCTCTCGCTTAGACTGGGGCTATGTTGCTAAAGCTAGTGACAAAGTCAAAGTCGGAGATATCTTAAAAGTTAGAGTCTGCGAAATTGATGACCACGGTAAAGTGAAAGTTTCACATCGTGAATTCATCGAAAAACCAGCTGGATACGTTGAAAAACCAACTCCAGTTGGTAAAAAACCACATAAACATCATAATTAATTAAAGGTTACAAACTATGTTTGACGTCATTGTTGTTGGTGCCGGTTGTGTTGGTGCGCTTGTTGCGCGTCGACTTTCCGCATACCGCCTCAATGTCCTCGTCTTAGAGAAGGAGAACGATGTCGGAAACGCCACAAGTATGGCTAATTCCGCCATCGTTCACTCTGGTTATGATCCTGTTCCAGGAACCTTGAAAGCAAAATTCAATGTCCTTGGTAACAAGATGTATCCAGAACTTTGTCAAGACCTCGACGTTCATTTTGAACAAATTGGTTCATTAACTGTTGCTCTTTATGATGAACAGCTTCCAATGCTTAAAGAGCTTGCTGAGCGTTCTAAACAAAATGGTGTAGAAGTGAAACTTCTAAGTAAAGAAGAAGTCCTTGCATTAGAACCAAACATCTCACCAGAAGTCAAAGGCGCTTTACTTGCTCCAAGCGCAGGAATTGTTAACCCATTCACGCTTGTTGTACACGCGATGGAAAACGCTGTTGATCAAGGAGTTGAACTTCATTTAAATGAAGAAGTGAAAGATATTCACGAGAAAAATGGTGGTTTTGAAGTAGTAACTTCAAGAGGAACTTACGAAACTAAGGTTGTGATTAACTGCGCGGGCATTTATGGAGATAAAATCCATTCGCTTGTTGAACCAATTGATTACAACATTAAAGCTCGTAAAGGACAATATTTTGTCCTCGATCACTATGCTAAAGGTCTTGTGAACCATGTCATCTTCCCTCTTCCAAGTGAAAAGGGTAAAGGTATTTTGGTTTCGCCAACAACAAGTGGAAACTATATTGTTGGTCCATCTAGTGAATGGAGTGAAGATAAGGATGCTGTTTCTTGTGATAAGATAACATTAGACAATGTTAAAACTCAAGCACAAGCAATGGTTCCATCCATTCCATTCAACCAAGTCATTCGTATTTTTGCTGGTAATCGTCCAACTCCATCAACCCATGACTTTGTCATTGGTACGTCGAAGAAATATCCAAACTTTATTAATGCTAGTGGAATTGAGTCTCCAGGACTTGTTTCCTCTCCAGCGATTGCCGAAGCAGTAGTGAATGATTATGTGTCTAAAGTTCTAACTTTAGTTAAAAAAGAAAATTGGAGTGGTAAAGTTCGTCCACGAGTTCATTTAAATGAACTAAGTGAAGATGAACGTAACGCTTTAATTAAAAAAGATGACCACTATGGTCGCATCATTTGTAACTGCGAAAAAGTAACATATGGAGAAATCCTTGATGAACTTTCTCGTAGTGTCCCACCTCATAGTGTCAAAGCTCTTAAAAAAAGAACTCGCGCTGGATTTGGAAAATGTCAGGGTGGTTTCTGTCAACCTCTCGTGATTCAAATCTTAGCTGAACATTATGGCGTGAAGTTCTCTGATATTAATTACGACAAGCTTGGTAGTCAGATTTGCAAATATACCACTAAGGGGGAAGAAAAATGATTCATCATCGCTTAGTGATTATTGGTGGTGGTTCTGCCGGTATGGCGGCCGCTATTAAAGCCTACGAGCTTGGAGAAAAAGATATTCTTATTCTTGAAAAGAATAATTATCTTGGTGGAATTCTGAACCAATGTATTCACAATGGTTTTGGTCTCCACGAGTTTAAAGAAGAACTCACTGGTCCAGAATTCATGTCTCGTTTTTCCAAACAAGTCAATGAACTCGGGATCAAATATCGACTTAACGCAAATGTTCTTTCGATGACGAAAGACAAAGTGATTACATATTCTAGTGAAGAAGATGGATTAGTTGAAGTAAAAGCTGACGCAATCATCTTAACAACTGGATGCTACGAACGTAATGCTGGAGCAATTCAAATTGCTGGTGATCGACCAGTTGGTGTTTATACTGCTGGACAAGCCCAACTTTATTTAAATTGCTATGGTTACCTAGTAGGTAAAAAAGTCTTTATTCTTGGTAGTGGCGATATTGGCTTAATTATGGCTCGAAGAATGACACTTGAAGGAGCAAAAGTCCTTGGTGTTGCTGAACTAATGCCATATTCCGCTGGTTTAAACCGTAATATTGTCCAATGTTTACAAGACTTTAATATTCCACTTTACTTATCACACACTGTTAAAGAAGTTCGTGGTAAGAACCGTGTTGAAAAAGTAATCATCGCTAAAGTTGATGAAAAAATGCAGTTTATTCCAGGCACGGAAATGGAGTTTGACTGTGACACCCTTCTTCTCTCTGTTGGACTTATTCCAAATAACGACTTGTTCAATAACCTTGGAATTAAGTTCTCCAAAACAAGAGGAGCAGTGGTTAATCAAGATATGGAAACAGAAATTCCAGGTATCTTCTCTGCTGGTAATGTCCTTCATGTTCATGACCTTGTTGACTATGTTGTTAGCGAAGCTAGAGAAGCTGCTGTTGGTGCTGTAAAATATCTAAGCAAAACAACAAAACATGCCGGTTTTGCCTATGAAATTAAACAAGGATTTGGTATTGGATACGTTGTTCCACAAGTTCTTAATATTGATGATGCTAGTGATAAAGTATCCTTCAAATTCCGTGTCGCAAAACCATTTAAAGATATTGTGATTAACATTAAAGAAGGTGAACGTGTGCTAAAGAAAATTATTAAACCAGCGATCGTTCCTTCTGAAATGGAAATTGTCTATCTTCCAAAAGAGATTTTCCAAAAGGAAGATCATACAATCACAGTTAGCGTGGAGGAGAAGAAATGAGAGAATTAATTTGTATTAATTGTCCTCGTGGTTGTCGCTTAAAAGTCGACGATGATTTGAATGTCACCGGTAACTTCTGTCCACGTGGCGTAATATACGCGAAAAACGAACTTACCCATCCAGTTCGCACATTAACTTCAACTGTCAAAGTACAAAGTACTTTAGAAAGACGTTTGCCAGTTAAATCGAGTCAGCCTCTTCCAAAGGAAAAGGTTTTTGACGCGGTGAAGGAACTGGATCAAGTAAGTGTAGAAACTCCTGTTCATATTGGTGACGTGATTATTGAAAACGTCGCCCAAACAGGTGTGAACATTGTTGCCACAAAAAATATTGAAAAATAAGGAGTAGATATGTCGAATATCCGAATCGTCTTTCTCGGCGGACAAGATGAACGCTTTAAAAACATGATTGCGGTGGAAATTGACCGTGATATTTTCGTTGTTGAAGCTGGTTGTTCGTTTCCTGACAAGAATAAACGTGGTATCGACTATATTATTCCGAGGTATGATTATTTGTTTACAAATAAAGATCGTGTTCGTGCTTACATTTTAACTGATGGAAACGATCCGATTTTCGGCGCATTGCCATTCATTATTGATAAGATTCCGGCACCAATTGTTTGTACAGATGTCACTCGCATTTTCCTATTTACATTCTGTGAACACAATAATATCAATCCATCCCATTATCAGTTCCAAATAGTTGAACCAAGTGATGATATAACCATTGCTGGTCACTTAATTCGTCTTTTCTCAACTTGTTCGAATATGGCAAACTCCTTTGGGGTTTGTTTCGACACTGACCAGGGAAATATCATTTTTGCGCTCAACTATGTCATTGATAACAATATGACTAAATCATTTGTAACTGATATTAAAAAGATGGGTGTTATTGCGGATAACCCAACTCTCCTTTTACTAGCCGATTCAATTAATGCTGAACGTGCTGGATACTCAAACCCAATGTATAAACTTCGCACAGTGGTTCGAGAGTCAATTAAAGACGTTAAGGGAAGAATCTTTGTCGGCGTTGAATCACCAGACGTTTATAACATCGTTGATATTAACCGTATTTGTTCTCAGAACCATCGTCGTATCGTTTTATACGATACAGCAACAAGTGATCTTGTTTATCGTTTGATTAAGGTTGGCGTGATTAGTGTTCCAAAAGAAACATTTATTCCAGCGGAGGATATCAATAGATATCCAGCGTCGGAAATCGTGGTATTGATTACTGGATTTAAGAATCGTTTACTCCATAAGATTTCGCTTTTGGCGAAAGGTTTACACGATAACAAGATTATCACCTTAAATAGTACCGATACATTTGTGTTAGGAAACCATTTTACCAATGACATTGAAATCGATTATTTCGATGCGATGGATGATTTATATCGTGCTGATGTGGATGTTATTAGCATTCGTAAAAACGAATTCATTAAAATGCATCCATCAACAGAAGATATTAAAACAATGTTAACCATCTTTAGACCGAAATATTATGTTCCAGTGAGCGGTTATCTTGTTTGTTTAGTTGCTAATGCTAATACTGCTGTGAACATGGGAATCGGACTTAACCATCAAAATGTTTTACTTGTTGATAACGGCATGATTCTTAATTGCCAAAATTCAATCTGTTCATATTCCAGCGAAAAAGTTCTTTCTGGAAATGTGATGGTGGATGGAAAAGACGCTTCTAACTTCTCGGAACAAATTGTTGAAGAACGTCGCCAAATTTCCGATGATGGCGTGGTCATTTTAGGAACAGTCATCTCGAAGACAAAAAAAGAAATTGTTGGCGGAGTTGATATTCAAACCCGTGGACTTTTCTACGCTAAGAATTCTGATGCCTTACTTCGAGATATGCAGACATTGTTTGTAAAGATTGTGTCAACAAGACTAAAAGAACCAGGAATTGCTATGAAATCGATTGTTGACGAAGTAAAAAATTCGGTTTTGAGCCTAATTCGTCGTCAAACATTAAAAACCCCATTAATTCTCGTATCAATTAAGGAAATAGACTAGTTTTGCAAAGGATTTTAAAATGAAGAAGTTAAACATTAAAAGTTCGACTAACATCATTCTTGGTGGGCTAGCCCTCTCCCTTTTTGCGCTGGTTATTTTACTTTCGCACGGAACACCTTTTGAATTCTTAACAACAGCGATTTGTGCCGCTCTAGGATTCATTGGTTTCTGGATTTTAACTCCATTCCTTTTTGTTCTTGGTTTATACATTGTTTTCCGCAAAAAATTAGTTCAATTTAAACTGGGACTATCTTTATGGGGAATCTTTATTGTCGTTCTTTCTTTGCTTGTGATTACATCAAACTGGGGCAATACAGAAACTATTAATTTTACAAACTGCATTACTTTATTAAACCAACATCAGCCATTTGATCCGTTTGCAAATACTGCAATTGGTGGTGGATTTATTGGCTATGTTTTAGCAGGAATTTTAAATAGCGCACTAACAATCATTGGGACATCCATTGTTTGTTGGATTCTCTTTGTTGTTGGCGTTGTTTTAATCTTTAATAAGCAAGTTGTTTTACTCTTTAAAATGATTAAAAACCGAAAGAATAAAACTCCTAAACGAGAAGTTCGTTCTGAAGTAGCTGTGATCGAAGAAATTGAGACACCTGTTAATGAAGAATCTTCAGGAACTAATTTAGAAGATAAAAGTGATGAAGATCAAGCAGCACTTCGTTCAATGGTGATGCATAGTTTTAACAATACACATGGATTCCAAAAAGCAACATTTAACTTTGCTGAAGAAAAAGAGACTGAAACCAAGTTTGAACAACATTCATTCCAAGCCAGTCAATTCAATCCAGAACAACCTGTGTTTAATCAACAAGTTGAGACCGAACAAGTTCCAAGCGAACCTGTTGAAAGTGAATATGCATTTTCTGCTGAAAATGAAGAACCACAAGTTGAAGAAGAAACTGTTGTTGAAAAGACACCACTTGCTCCAGCTGAACCAGTGGAAGAAGTTGTGAGTGATCCATATCATCGTCCGCAACCAAAAGCGGTGATTCAAAAACCATATATTTACCCAGAAAAATCACTTTTAACTCCGCATGAATCAGCAGATGATATTTCGAAAAATGATGAATCGTGCGCTTCGCGTACTGATTTAATGAATCAAGTCTTTTCTGACCTAGGGATTGGCGCCAAAATCGTTGGACACACAATCGGACCTTCGGTCACTCGTTTTGATGTCGCAATGAATGCTAATGTTTCGGTTTCCACAATGCTAAGATATGTTGATGATATTTCCATTCGTCTTGGCGGTGTTCCATGCCGTTTCGAGAGAATTGTTTTTGGTAAACCAACTTCTGGTTTAGAAATCCCAAATGCCGTTCGTACAAATGTCGGTTTATTCGAATCCATCAATGTTATGGAAGAGAAGAAGTGTAAACCAATGGAAATTATTTTTGGCAAGAACATTTCTGGCGAATTAATTACGGCTGATTTAACAAAATTCCCACACATGTTAGTCGCTGGTACAACCGGTTCTGGTAAATCAATCTTTATGCATGCAACGATTTTATCGTTGATTATGCGTAATTCACCAGAACATTTAAAGCTCATGCTTGTTGATCCAAAGAAGGTTGAAATGAGCTATTACAAAGAGATTCCACATCTCCTTTGTCCAAATATTTCTGATCCACAAAAAGCCTATTTTGCTTTCAAAAAACTCGTTATTGAAATGGAACGTCGTTATAACCTTTTTGAGGCTTCGGGCGTTCGTGATATTGGCGAATTTAATGATTATGCTAAAGCAAATGCCATTCAACCACTCCCATTTATTTGTGTCTTTATTGATGAATACGCAGACTTAAGTGAAGCTTGTAAGGATATTCGTACACCAGTTGTTCGTATCGCTCAAAAAGCACGCAGTGCTGGTATCCATTTAGTTATTGCAACCCAACGCCCAAGCGTAAATGTTATTGATGGCGTAATTAAGGCCAACGTGCCTGTTCACGTGGCATTAATGACATCAAGTGCTACTGACTCGATAACAATTATTGGTGAAGGTGGCGCGGAGCAACTTCTTGGAAACGGCGATATGCTCGTTGAATGTTCTCTTATTTCTCGTAGCAACAAACCACGTGTCCAAGGTTGCTTTGTTTCTAGTAGCGAAATTCATAATGTCTGTAACTACATTCGTAGTGAAAATAAACCACAATATGATCCGTTCTTTATGGATCTAGAAAAAGATCCAGATGAACCAGTCGGTGGCATCTCTAAATCAAACGAACCAGAGGTGACAAAAGTTGATAAAAACCTTGAAGAAGAAAAGCTTTACGAAATCATTAAAGAAGATATTTCTTCTCGTGAATATTGTTCCATCTCATTTTTAACGAGAAGTTATGGAATTGGTTTCCCAAAAGCTGGACGTCTTTTCAATAAACTTGTTTGTGATGGATATGTTGCTGACAAGGGTGATGCTCGTGGTTCAAAAGTCTTAATTCATACTGTTTCTCAGCCACAACAAAACGGTTCAATTGAGCAATCTGAATTTATTCCAAATGATCAACTTGAAGAATCTAGTGATGATTCAAGTTTTAGCCATGATACTGAAGTCGATCCAGTAGATGAATAGTTATTTATCAAATTATCACGAAATATGCATTCCTAACCACATCCTCGGATCTGGTTTTTCTCTTTTTATTAATAACGAAGAAAGAGAATGTCAATTTGTCAGTAATACTGACAAGGTTTTATATTATAACATTTCAGGAAATGATGAAATTCTTGATAAAGAAATCATTTTAAAATATGGTGATCAACAAGAGCATGTCGATGTGACAAAACTTGCTCTTTTATTGGACTTTGATGATATCTACGCTACTGATATTGAGCTTGGACCAATCTGTCATGATGATTACACGATCTTTCGATTATGGGCTCCGTTTGCTTCAAGTGTCGTTTTATCTATAGATAACGCCTCATATAAACTTCAGCGTTTAGACCGTGGTGTATATGAAATTCGTGTTGATGGTGATTTAGATGGTCATCTTTATCAATATGAAGTAACCGTGAATGGTCAAAAACACGTCGTAACCGACCCATACGCGAAATCAAGTAATGCCAACGGAAAAGAGTCTGCCGTAATTAATCTATCTCGCTTAATGCGTTCATTTAAAAATGTCGTCGTGGAAAAGACATATAGCAAACTTAAAAGCAGTATCTATGAATTACATGTCCGTGACTTCACGATTCAACAAACAACCAACATTGTTCATAAAGGAAAATATTTAGGTTTAACCGAGGAAAATCGCGTTACAAAACAGAATCATCATTGTGGTTTAGATTATTTAAAGTTCCTTCACGTGAGTCATGTTCAACTTCTTCCGGTGCTAGATTTTGAAACAGTGGATGAAATTAAAGGTGGTTATAACTGGGGTTATGACCCAGTATCTTTCTTTACTTTAGAAGGAAGCTATTCCTTAGATCCAAATAATCCGTTTTCAAGAATGGTGGAGTTCCGTGAACTTGTTGATTCGTTACATAAAGCAGGATTGAGAGTTAATCTCGATGTGGTTTATAACCACATTTACAATGGGGCGAGACAAAATCTAAATGTTATTACTCCACATTACTTCTTAAGAGAAGAAAATGGAAAACTTGCTAATCATTCTTGGTGCGGATGTGATTTTGCTAGCGAGAGAAAAATGGCTCGTCGGCTAATTAAAGAATCGATCGATTTCTTAATGAAAACTTATGATGTTGATGGCTTCCGCTTTGATCTTATGGGTCTAATTGATTTAGAGACAATGAAAGAAGTGACAAATCTCATTTTATCTAACAAAAAAGAAGCCCTTGTTTACGGTGAAGGTTGGGATATGAACGCCATCACTTTTAAAGATGAAAAACTCGCCACAATCAAAAATAGCCACGAATTGCCTGACGTTTCGTTCTTTAATGACACATATCGTGACATTATGAGAGGCCATGGTGGACACGCTAAACTCGACGATAACGGATTTCTTTTGGGTAACACATCGTATGTCGAAGGTTTTAAATTTGCTTATCTTGGATCATCAAAAAACTTAACATATCCAAAGCTTTTTGATAACCCAAGTCAATCTATCAACTATGTTGAGTGCCATGATAACGCAACGCTTTATGACGTTATAAATGAATCAACCGAAGATATTGATGTTTTAAGAATGGTGAAACTATTTAATAAAGTTATCATGTGTTCGGTTGGTATCCCATTTATTCATATGGGACAAGAAATCGGTTTAACCAAGCACAACCAAAGAAATACATATAATTTAGGTGATTATTATAATCAAATGGATTATGACATTTTGGATGAACGCTATGACATGGCACAGTCATTTAGACACTATAACCTCGCTCGTCAGCATGCTGATTTTTTAGATAATCTAGATTTAAACAATGTTAGTTTTACGTCTCCTAAAGAAGGTGTGCTAATCGCGACCTGGAATGGGGAAAGAAAATATAAATATTGTTTCAATGTAACGAAACAAGAATTTGCCTTGCCAAATAGTGAAAGTTTCTATAATTATTCAAAGAATAATAATCGAGTAGAAGAAACAATTTATCTTCCACCTTTCCGTTGTACTTATTTATTAAAGGATTAAAATGTTGTTATGAGAAAATTCTTTATTTACTTAAAAGTTGTCTTCATGTGTGGCCCAGTTATTCTTTTTAATTTATTTCGTTATTTAAAATACACTCGTCATCCAGAGAAATATCCTTTTGAAAAAAGATATGCCATGGTGCGTAAGGAAATCAACTTTGTTTTACGCCGCTTCCATATCGATGTTCAAGCTCAAGGCTACGAAACACTTAGCAAAGCTAAAAAACCTTGCTTAGTCATTTCAAACCACTATAGTTTAATGGACCCAGTCATGCTCATTGCTAGTAGTGAACGTCCAATTACTTTCTTATCAAAGAAAGAAAATTTAAAGATGCCATTTGTTGGTCAAATCTTAAAGATGCTCCAAGTGTTTACGATTGACCGTAAAAACGTTCTTTCTCAAGTTCGTACATTGCAACAAATCGGCGAATATCTAAAAGATGAAACCAAACCACACGTTGTCATTTTTATTGAAGGTACCAGAAACAAAAAACCAGAAGGCGATCTTCTTGAATTCCATCCTGGAACATTAAAAATTGCCTATAAGGCAAATTGTAATATTGTTCCAGCAACAATGTATGGAACATTCCGTATCTTAAAGCTTAATTCGTATCTTAAAAAATATCCATTCTGGTGGAAGATTAATGGTCCAATCACACCAGAGATGTTTGCTAATAAGAGCACGATTGATTTAGCTGCTGAAATTAGACAAAAAATGACCGAACAAGTCGATCAATTGCGAGTTTTAGATCAGAAATATATCTACGAAGAGAAAGTTAGTGTCAAACGCAAAGCGTTAGAAACTGTCGTCGATCTTCGCGTTAATGCGTAATCCCTTCGGATATAAGTTCTTTAGAACTCCATTTACGGAATGAACGCATCCAAGATTCATTCCTAGATACGAAACGAAATAATAGCCCTCTGGGTTATTTTTTCTAATTTGATTTCCGCTTAGGTATTGGACAACTTCCTCTCGAGTAAGTTCGATGCTATTTCTGGCTGAGACGGCATGAGAGAAGTGGTGGGAAGGAATCTCTTTGTTATTAATAATTGACTTTGTTAGTAATCCTGGACGAATAGATAATTCAATCAGGCGTTCATCAATCTTATTTTTTAAATGAAAAACTTGCGTTTCTTTGGAGTTTCCTTTGGTTTGAACAACACGTTTGATGTCAATTTCTTCGACCCGATTTTCACTTAAAATTCCTGGTTTTGTAATTAAGGCAATGTAGTGTCCCTCCCCAGGAAACATGTTTGGAAAAAAGTGTATGGTTTCCGGATATTTTTTTGAGCGGAAATTGCCGGTGATTTCTGGAATTCGTTTGAGTTTTGCTGGTGTTTTTTGAAGGAGATATTCGACGACTTCTTCGTCTTCTTCATATGAATATGAGCAGGTTGAATAAACGAGAGTTCCTCCTTCTTTTAACATGGAAAAGGCCATCAAAATTAGTTCCTTTTGAATGGCAGAATATTTTAAGACTTTTTCATAAGTCCAATCTTTTTTCATTTTCTCGTTTTTACGAAACATCCCCGATCCGCTACAAGGAGCATCAAGGATAATTGCGTCAAAATAATTCAGGTAATTCTGAGATATTTTTGAGAAGTCTAGTGATGTTACAACAACATTATCAAGACCCATTCTTTCAACGTTTTGAAGAAGAGTTAATGCTCTTGGTTTTGATAAATCGTTTGAAACTAGAATCCCGTTTTGATTGAGTCTTAATGAAGCTTGAACAGTTTTTCCTCCTGGTGCCGCACAAAGATCAAGAATCCTTTCATTTCCTTGTAAAGGAAGAAGGGAAGCAACAATAGCGGCGCTAGGATCTTGAATATAATACGCGCCTTGTTCGTGATAAATCATTTTTCCTAAGTCATATTTACTTTGGTCATACAAGAAGGCATGTTCTACGAACGGATGTCTTCTAAGACGAGGAAAAAGATTAATGAAAGCCTCATCGCTCATTTTCTTAAAGTTTAAATAAACGCCTTTGTGCTCCTTTTCATCGAAAGATGAAATAAGACCAGAAATTTCACTTTCTGTTAAATACTTTTTTAAGTGGTTAGTAAAATCCATATCTTTATTATTAAATAAAACAAACACAATTACGAGTTTTAAAAATTGTTATTATAATTCATACTAATTTGGTATGATTATAATGAGGTTTTATTTTTATGAGAATGGTAGATATTATTACAAAAAAACGTGATGGTAAGGAATTAACCGACCAAGAAATCACGTTCTTTGTTGACGGATATGTCGCTGGTAGAATTCCAGACTATCAAGTTTCCGCACTTTTAATGGCCATCGTCTTTAAAGGCATGACCAACCGTGAAATCGTCACTTTAACTGACCGTATGGAACATAGTGGCGATGTTATGGATTTAAGTGATATTAAGGGAGTAAAAGTTGATAAACACTCCACAGGTGGTGTTGGAGATAAAACTACCTTGGCCCTTGGGCCAATGGTTGCCGCTTGTGGTGCTGTTTTAGCTAAAATGAGCGGTCGTGGTTTAGGTCACACCGGTGGAACACTTGATAAACTTGAATCAATTCCGGGTATGAATGTGTTTGTTTCTGATGAACAATTTAGAAAACAAGTTGCTGAAATTGGATGCGCAGTTGTCGGACAAACCGGACAACTCGTTCCAGCTGATAAAAAGTTATACGCCCTTCGTGACGTTACTGGTACAGTTGAGTCAATGCCTTTAATTGCTTCTTCGGTTATGTCAAAGAAGCTTGCTAGTGGATCAGACTGTATTTTACTCGATGTGAAGTTTGGTAATGGCGCTTTCATGAAGAATATTGAAGCTGCTAAAGAACTTGCTATTGTGATGTGCAAGATTGGTAATGCACTAGGACGTGATACTCGCGCAGTCTTAACTGATATGGAACAACCATTAGGCTTTGCCGTAGGCAATGCCTTAGAAGTTAAAGAAGCAATTGCTACCTTACATGGACACGGTCCAAAAGATTTTACTGAATTATGCTTACGTTCAGGCGCAATCATGCTTGAGCAAGCCAAGATTGCTAAATCAGAAGAAGAAGCCATGAAAATGCTCAAGAAAGTTATTGCTGATGGCAGTGCTTTTGAAAAATTCCGTCAAATGGTTATCGCCCAAGGTGGTGATGTTTCCTATATCGATCATCCAGAAAAATTCCCAGAATCCAAATATGTCGTTGAAGTCAAAGCGGCTAAAGATGGTTATATTAAGCGCATTGTTGCCCTTGAAATCGGCGAAAGCGCTATGCGCTTAGGCGCCGGTAGAGAAACATTTGATGATGTCATTGATATGTCTGCTGGTATTGTCTTAAGTAAGAAGGTTGGAGACAAGGTCAAGAAGGGTGATGTTCTTTGCACAGTTCACACCAATGTTGAAGATCATGCTCAAATTCTTAAGGATATTGAAGAAGCTTTCCATATTGTTGATGAATTTGTCGCTGTTCCTCCAACTGTTCACGATTACATTCATTAATAATGAAAATTGTTATTCAAAATGTAACAAGAGCCTCATGTGAGGTTGATAAAAAAATCGTGGGAAGTATTTCCCGCGGTTTTTGTCTATTTGTTGGTTTTACCAATGGAGATAATAAAGAGCTCGTTGAAAAGATGAGTAATAAACTTCTTTCGTTACGTTTGTTTGATGACAAAAATGGTAAGACAAATCTTTCTTTGAAAGATATTAACGGAGAAATCCTCTCGATTTCGCAGTTTACTTTGTATGCATCGGTTAAAGATGGACGTCGTCCAAGCTTTGTTAATGCTCTTAATCCAAATGAAGCTAGTGAATTATACGATTACTTTAATCAATGTCTAAAAGATGCTGGATATAAAGTAGAAACTGGTATTTTTGGTGCAATGATGAAAATTGATTTAGTCAATGATGGCCCATTTACAACCATCCTTGATTCAAAGGAGCTTTTCTAATGAAAGTCATGCTTGGCTTAAGTGGTGGTGTTGACTCTGCCGTCGCCGCATACCTTCTAAAGAAGGAAGGCTATGATGTTGTCTGTTGTTTTATGCGTAATTGGGACGCTATGGCAAATGGAGATTACCTTGGTAATCCAACTGTAAATGATGATCAATGTCCACAAGAAAAAGACTATCAAGATGCCCAAAAAGTTGCCTCTAAACTTGGTATTCCACTCTTAAGAGTAGACTTTATTAAAGAATACTGGGATCATGTTTTCTCATTCTTCATTGAAGAATATGAACACGGAAGAACACCGAACCCTGATATTTTGTGTAACAAATACATTAAGTTTGATGCCTTTTTAAAGTTTGCTAAGGAGCATGGCTGTGACATGATCGCAATGGGACACTATGCATCTAGAGAAGAAAAAGATGGTCATTTCTACTTAAAGAAATGCGCCGACACAAACAAAGATCAAACATATTTCTTATCCCAGATTAATGAAGAACAAATTCGTTCATGTCTATTTCCATTAGGAAACATCGACAAAACTGAAGTCAGACGAATCGCCCATGAATTACAACTCGATTCAGTGATGGATAAAAAAGACTCAACAGGAGTTTGTTTTATCGGAGAAAGAAACTTCCGTGAATTCTTAAAGAACTATATTCCTGCACAAAATGGCAATATCATTGATATTGATACAGGAAAAATCATTGGAACACATCGCGGAGTTTACTATTACACGATTGGTCAACATAAAGGACTAGGAATCGGTGGTATTTCAGGCGAAACAGCGACAGGATGGTTCATTGTTAAAAAGGATGCTAAGAAAAACATCCTTTATGTTACGCGTGGAGACGCACAACAATATTTAATGTCTAATAAGTGTGTTGTTCGTAAGCTGAATATTATTAATCCGAATGAGAAGTTCCCTCAAAAAGTCGGAGTAAAATTCCGTTATCGTCAACTAGATCATCCAGCAACAATAGATCTTAAAGAAGATGCGATTATTTGTACATACGACTGCTATAAAGCAGTCACCCCTGGACAAGAAGCCGTTTTCTATAATAAAGACGGATTACTAATTGCCTCTGGAACAATCGATGAAGTTTATCGAGATGATAAACGAATAGACTAAAAGAAAACACACCATAAGGTGTGTCTTTTCTTATCTATTGATTGATTTAGCTTCTGCTTCATCAAACATATTGAGCAGATGTTCAACTGTGAGATTTTGTTTTTCTTTTCCGGAGATGTCGTGAATGATCTTTCCTTCATAGAACATGATTAAGCGGTCACCGTAAGTAATCGCATCACGCATGTTATGTGTGACCATGAGGGTGGTTAGTTTATTCTCACGGACAATCTTTTCTGTTAAGGCAAGAACCTTCTTGGCGGTTTTTGGATCAAGCGCTGCAGTGTGCTCATCAAGAAGAAGAATTTGTTTTGTGAGATCGTATTTACGAATCTTGGCATCAAATTCATCATATAAAGCACGCTTTTTGGCGCGTTTTTCTTTGCAAGAAAGTTTCTCCTTAGAAAGTTCTTTTAAAGCCTCTTTGTAGGCTTGTTTAGCATCATTATAAACTCTCGTCACTTCTTGTTTGGCTTTTTCTTTATCACCAATATAGAAAGTCGAATAATCTTTAATGATTTGTTTATGCGATGGTTCAGCTCTTAATGTTGCCATTAACAATGTTAATGCTTGACGTTGTCCGCCAGAAAGAACACTTGTTTTAGTTGTTAAACGTGTTTCTAATCCAAGATTGAAACTCTTTAACATCTCAATGTATTTTTGTTTTTGTTCTTTGTTGATGTACCAACCTAAACCATTATGTCCGCCTTTACGTGAGGCAATCGCCATGTTTTCAATGACTTGCATTGATCCAGCAGTACCTTTGTTCGTGTCTTGGAAGACACGGGCGAAGTATTTAGCGCGTTTATTCTCTGGCATGTTGGTAATATCAACATCGTTAAGTAAAACAGCGCCTTGATCTGGATTCATATTTCCAGTAAGAACATTTAATGTAGTTGATTTTCCGCTTCCGTTTCCACCAATAATAGTGACAAATTCGCCATCATTTATGGTGAAAGAAACATTGTTTAAAGCAACTTTTTCATCAGCTGTTCCTTTGTAGAAGACTTTTGTAACGTTTTTAAAAGATAACATTATTTAGCCTCCTTTGCTCGTTGATGTTTTGACTTCGCATTCTTAATATATACATTTTTAATGTATGGTACAGCAAGGAAGATGGCGACAACAATTGCTGAAAGCATCTTTAATAATTCTGGTTCGTTTGTGACATAGACAATGAATTGGAAGACAAAGAAATAGATAATTGCGCCAACAGTAACAAATCCCATATTAAGTGCAAAATTCTTTGATAAACGACCAAATAAAGTTGTTCCAATAACAATGGCAGCTAATCCAATGACGATTGCTCCTCGACCCATATTAATATCAGCTGAACCTTGGAAACGAGCAAGTACTGCTCCGGCAAAAGCAACAATAGCATTGGAAATCATTAACGCAATGATTTTACGGGCATTAACATTAATACCGTTTGCTTTGGCCATCGCTTCGTTTGAACCAGTCGCACGAATAGATGACCCATATTTGGTTCCAAAGAACCAATACAATGCTAGAATGAGGATGGCAGCGATGCCAATAACAATTGGAATTGTCGTATAAACACCTGAACTAGCATTCATCGAAATGAGTGCGTCACGTGAATTAATTGGCATTGATGCTTGACCTAAGATCTTGTAGTTAATTGACCAGAGCATTAACTGAGTTAAAATACCAGCCAAAATCCCTGGAATTCCTAGATAACAGTGGAGTAAGGCTGTAATTAAACCAGCCGCAGCTCCAGCAAAGAAGGAAATAAGAAAACCAAGTGGAACAGGAACACCAGCCGCTGTAAGGATGGCAAATAAACATCCTCCAGTAGCAAATGATCCATCAACAGTTAAATCAGCAAAATCCAAGATTTTGAATGTGATAAAAACACCAATGGCCATAATTCCCCAAATGATGCCTTGGTCTAGAACAGATGGTAGTGTGTTAAAAAATCCAGCCATTTTATTTGCTTAAAAATTATTCGAGTGGTAAGACTTCGTAACCAGCATCTTCAGGAACATCAATTCCTAAAGCTGTACAACGGGAAGGAACATAAAGTTTCTTCACATTGGTATCGTATTGAATTTCGTATTCACGAATATCTTTTTTACCAAGTAAAATGTTGAATGCCATTTCACCAGTGATTTCACCTAAACGGGTGTAATCAATGGATAATGTGGCAAAGCCACAACCTTTACAAATGCCAGATTCTCCAGCAAAAACTGGGACACCAGCACCTTCAAATACTTGGTTAATCGAAGCAGTGTTATCAGCACAGAAGTTATCTGTTGGGATATAAATCACATCTTCTTTAGAAGCGGCAGTATTACAAACTGATGTTAATGTGTCGGATCCAGAGATTGGATAAGTAGAAACTGTTTTACCAGCATCTTCTAAATGCTTCTTGACTTCATCAACTTGGAATTTGGAGTTAGCTTCGCTAGCGGAGTATAAAATACCAAATTTTGTTGCATCTGGGCAAAGTTCTTTCATTGCATTAACTTGTCCATCAAGTGGTGCAAGATCGCTTGTTCCAGAAACATTAGTTTTTGTTTTTCCACCTTCAACTTCAATACTACATGCGACACCAAAATCAGTTACAGATGTTCCTAAAATAGGAATATAAGATGTGGCAGTGTAAGCCGCAGATAAGCATGGAGTAGCATTAGCTAAGATTAAATCAACATCTTTACTAACTAAAGTCGAAATAATGGTTGGGCAGTTAGCTTGATCACCAGCAGCATCGGTTTGAACAAATTCGATTTCACGTCCTTCCGCAGTAAGGAGAGCGGCTAATTTGGATTTAAAACCGTTTGTTGCTGCATCAAGAGCAACGTGAGGAACGAACTGAGCAATACCTACAACATATTTTTGTTTGTCTGGGTTAACTTTAATGTCAGTTTTTCCACAACCTGCTAAAGCAGTAATCGCGGCAACGCCGAGGAGTAATGAACCTTTCTTCATAATTTTTACCTCTAATCACTTTCTATTTATGTTTAATTCACCTTATTTGGTGAAAGTTTTCTAATAATTTGATAATTATCTGAAATTTAAACGGTGCTTAAATTCTACAAAATTTAATGAAAATTGTATATAAAAATTTTTTTATGAAATTCCAAATGTTCTTGAAATCGCATTATCGGTATTTTATAATTGTGCCGAAAGTTGAGGAACGGAACAATGTATATTTCAGTCAAAGAAGCCGCAGAAAAGTGGGGAATTAATGAACGCCGTGTTCGTCTTTTATGCCAAGAAAACCGTATCGAAGGTTTAAAAAAGAAAGGCAAAGCTTATCTTATTCCAGATAATGCACCAAAACCACTTGATCGAAGAGGCAAAACAAATCCGATTAAAATTAATAAGAATAAAGAAATAAATTTCGCGACATATCGTAAAGAATATCCGACAAAAGACGGTTATTTTGGTGAATATGGTGGGTCTTATTTTGATGAAAAAACAAACAAGATTTTCCAGGAAATTTATAATGCCTACCTCACCATTTGCAAATCCTCGAAATTTATCAACGAATTACGTGAAATCCGCAAGAATTACCAAGGAAGACCAACACCAGTTTATCACTGTGAACGTCTCTCGAATTACCTTGGAAAAGTTCAAATATATTTGAAAAGAGAAGATTTAAACCATAATGGTTCCCATAAACTAAATAACTGCATGGGACAAGCTCTTTTGGCAAAATATCTTGGTAAAACTAAGTTAATTGCCGAAACTGGAGCTGGTTCTCACGGCTCTGCTGTGGCAACTGCAGCAGCTTATTTTGGTCTAAAATGTGACATTTATATGGGCGCTGTTGATATGGAAAAACAAGCACCAAATGTGAACCGCATGAAAATGCTTGGAGCAAGAGTTATTCCAGTTTATGAAGGCACTCAAACTCTAAAAGAAGCTGTTGATGTTGCTTTTGTAAATTATTTAAAAGAATCTAAAGATGCTTTCTATCTTATGGGATCGGCCGTCGGACCTCATCCTTATCCGCTAATTGTTAGGGATTTCCAGGAAATTATTGGTCGAGAAGCACGTGAACAGTTCTTAGAAATGACTGGAGAATTGCCTGATATTGTTTGTGCGTGTGTCGGTGGTGGAAGTAACGCTATCGGTATGTTTGAGGCTTTCTTAAATGATCCAGTCCAAATTGTTGGTGTTGAACCAATGGGTACCGGAAAGGAAATCGGCAAAAATGCCGCATCCATGACTTTCGGCAAACCTTATGTTCTCCATGGATTTAAGAACCGTGTTTTATTAAATAAAGACGGTAGTGTGGCAAATGCTTACTCCATTGCAT
The DNA here is from genome assembly GCA_946414655.1 of uncultured Caryophanales bacterium. GTDB lineage: Bacteria > Bacillota_I > Bacilli_A > RFN20 > CAG-826 > Fiminaster. The sequence continues at coordinate 147,284 of CAMKPL010000002.1, forward strand.
CTGGCTTAGATTATCCAGGCGTTGGACCAGAGCACTGCTTCCTTCATGATATTGGTCGAGTAGAATATGATAGTGTGACTGATGAGGAAGCGTTAGAAGCTTTTAAGCTTCTTTCAAGACTCGAAGGTATTATTCCAGCAATCGAATCAGCTCATGCACTAGCTTATGCTATTCGTGTTGCTCGTACTCGTCATTCTGGTTCAATCCTTGTCAATTTAAGTGGACGAGGAGATAAAGATCTCGACTACATCATGAAAAAATACCCAGAAATTCTTGAATAATTCTTTTAATTATTCGTATTTGTGATATATTTATTGTGCTCCGATAAAGGAACTTGCCACTCCTTTGGAGATGATGAAGAATCATCGTGTCTCTGCGTTAAAGAGAAAATAATTAAGTGCAATACAAAGTATTGAAAGAGGATGGTACCGCGATAAGTTCGTTCCTCTGAGATACTTTTTTATTTTGTTTAGGAGGTCAAGATATGAAATACATGACCGGTCAAGAAATTCGTGAAACATGGTTAAACTTTTTTAAATCCAAAGGTCACCATGTTGAAAAAGGTGCTTCTTTAATTCCATACCAAGATCCAACATTACTCTGGATTAATTCAGGTGTGGCCGCTTTAAAGAAATACATGGACGGTAGTGAAGTACCACCAAGCCGAAGAATCACCAATGTCCAGAAGTCAATTCGTACAAACGATATTGAAAACGTTGGTTTTACTGCTCGACACCACACATTCTTTGAAATGCTTGGTAACTTCTCCATAGGAGACTACTTTAAAAAGGAAGTTATTCCATTTGCATTCGAAATTCTCACTAGTGAGAAATATTTTGGAATGCCTAAGGATAAACTCTATTTCACATATAACCCAATTGATGAAGAAACACATCAACTTTGGTTAAAAGAAGGTGTTGAAGAGTCACATCTAATTCCTTTAGAAGGAAACTATTGGGAAATCGGCGAAGGTCCAGCTGGACCAAACACTGAAGTGTTTTTTGACCGTGGTGAAAAGTATGATCCTAAACATTTAGGTGTTCGACTACTTCGTGAAGAAATTGAAAACGACAGATACATCGAAATCTGGGGTATTGTTTTTTCACAATTTAACGCCGTTCCTGGAACACCAAGAAGTCAGTATAAGGAATTACCAAGCAAGAACATTGATACAGGCGCTGGATTGGAACGTATTGCTTGCGTATTACAGGAAACAGAAACGAATTTTGAAACAGACTTGTTCCTACCAATTATTAAAAAGATTGAGCTTATAGCTCAACAACCATATAAACCTCCATACCTGACCAATTACAGAGTTATTGCTGATCATATTAGAGCTGTGACATTTGCGATTGCTGATGGCGAAATTTTCTCAAATGAAGGTCGCGGATATGTTTTACGTCGACTTGTCCGACGTGCAATGAGATTTGCAAAGCAAATTGGTATTGAAAAACCATTCATGTACACACTTGTTGATGTTGTTATCAACATCTATGCTAAGTTCTACCCAGAAAATGTTTCTAAAGGACCAAGTATCGCTAAGATGGTTAAAGCCGAAGAAGAAAAATTCCTTGAGACATTGACTACAGGCGAAGCTTTGCTTCGTGAAATGATTATTGGCAAAAAAGAACTTTCTGGAATTGATGCTTTTAAACTCTATGATACATTCGGCTTCCCAATTGATTTAACAATTGAGATTTGTGCTGAAAAAGGTGTTAAAGTTGATCGAGATGGTTTTGAAAAAGAGATGGAAAAGCAAAAAGAACGTGCTCGTCAAGCTCGCTCAAATGCGCAAAGCATGCATAAACAGTCCAAGGATCTGCTCGAATTTGTTACTCCATCTGAATTTACTTATGAACCAGAACCGCTTATAGCGGTTGTTATTGGATGTTTTAAAGATGGAGTCCGAGTAAAAGAGATTTCTGACGAAGGCGAAATCATTTTGTCGAGAACAAATTTCTATGCCGAATCTGGTGGCGAAGTTGCAGACACAGGCGAAATTTCCAATAGTTCTACAACTCTAGAGGTGTTTAACGTTGTTAAAGCACCAAACAAGCAACATCTTCATGCTGTCAAAGTAAAACGCGGTGTTATTAGAGAAGGTGATGAAGTTCGAGCTGAAATTAATATCGAAGATCGTCGATTAATCGAAAGAAACCATACTGCAACACACCTTTTACAAGCTGCTTTGGATAAAGTGCTTGGAAACCACATTAAACAAATGGGTTCTTACGTATGTAAGGATTATATGAGATTTGACTTCACTCATTATAGTAAAATTACTAGCGAAGAATTAAAAGCAATTGATTCTGAGGTAAATAAAATGATTGCTGAAGCTATTCCAGCAAACATCCAAATCATGTCTTTAGCCGATGCAAATAAGCTTGGTGCTAAAGCGTTCTTCTCTGAAAAATATGGTGATGAAGTTCGTGTTGTTGCTTATAGCAACAAGTCAATTGAATTCTGTGGTGGTTGTCACGTTAAGAACACTTCTGAAATTGGAGTGTTTGTTATTGAAAGTGAATCATCAATCGCATCTGGAGTGCGAAGAATTCAAGGGCGTTCATCTGTTGGTGCCTATGAATTAATAAAAGAACGACAAGACACATTAAAACAAATTGTTGAGAGTGTTGGTGCTTATAGCACCAGTGATGCATTAAATAAGATTCATAATATGTTAGAGGAACTCAACAAAGTTAATCGTCGCTTATCATCGCTGATGGATCGAATCTCTCACTCAAGCGCTAATGATGCCCTTGAACAATTTATTGATCTTAAAGGATATAAGGTTTTAACAAAATATGTTAAGGGCGCCTCAATGGAAAACCTAAATTCCATGGGTGATGACCTTAAAGTCAAATTTAATGATTATGCTATCCTCCTTATAGGAGGAGATGGAGATTCTCTGCCAATTTCAGTATTTATTGGTGGCTCAGCGTTACGAAAAAATATGGCCGGAAATCTTGTTCGAGAAGTTGCTAAACAACTTGGTGGTGGTGGCGGAGGACGCCCGAATATGGCAAACGGTTCGGGCCGTGATTCAACAAGGATTGAATCCGCTATTCAGTTATTCAAGGAGACTCTTCAATGAGTAAAATCCTCGGACTTGATTTAGGAACGACAACGCTTGGTATTGCTGTTACCGATGCTTTAAGCATCGCAGTACATCCAAGAGAAGTTTATCGGTTTGAAAAAGGAAATTTTAAAAGCGCGCGCGAGCATGTTTTAGAAATCTGCGAGAAAGAAAACATCCATGAATTAGTTATTGGTGTTCCATATTACGAATCAGGCGACCTATCTCCACATGCTAAAAGTTGCTTAAGATTTAAAAATGATTTGCTTATAGCAAATAGCAAACTAATTATTCACGAAATTGATGAATCTTACTCCACGATTGATGCAGACGAAAAATTAAAAGAAATGAATTTGTCTTATGAAAAACGCAAAGCGCTTGTAGACGAGTACGCTGCTGTCGTGATTCTAGAAAGATATCTTAGAAAACTGGAGGAACAGAAATGAAAAACCCATTGTTAGAAGACGAAATTTTAATTACCGATGAAAACGGTGTCGAACAAGTGATGAAAATTCTCTTCACATACGAGAATGAAGAACGTCATAAAATGTATGCCTTCTTATATAAAGAAGGGGATGAAGATAATGTCGTTCCTGTTTCGATAAACGAAAAGGATTCTTCAATTGAGGTCATTGAAGACGAAAAAGAGCTTGAAGAAGTTGAAGAAGTTTTCAATTGCTTCCTTGATGACCCAAAAATGAAGGAAATTAAATAATTTGTTGTTTACAACATTAAATATGATTGGTAAACTCTTTATTGCGATTTAGGAGGCTTTAAAAGATGGCCACAGAAAAAATTGAATTAACAAAAGAAGGCGAAGCTAAGTTAACGAAAGAACTTCGTCACTTAATTGATATTGATCGTCCAGAAGTCTTGGACCAACTTGCTGCCGCTCGTGCACAAGGCGACTTGAGCGAAAACGCTGACTATGATGCAGCGCGTAATAAACAAGCTGAAGTTGAAGCTCGTATTAAAGAAATCGAAAATATTTTAGCAAATGCTAAAATTATCGAAGAAAAGAAACAAACAAGTAAACTTGTCGCTCTAGGTTCAACAGTTGAAATCAAAGATCTTAGTGATAACACCAAGGCAACCTATACCATCGTTGGTACAGTTGAAGCTAATCCAACTAAAGGATTGATCTCCAATGTCTCTCCACTTGGAAAAGCCATTATTGGTAAAAAAGTTGGTGATGTTTGTGTTGTGCGTGTTGCTCGCGAATATAAAGTCGAAATCTTAAAGCTTACAACTGGTAAATAAGATTCCCACCCAAAAAAATTAAGGTACCTATGGTACCTTTTTTAATTCGTGCGAAAAATTTGTCTTTATTTTACGCATATAGATAGTGAAAGGAGACAAATTATGCGCAAATTAACTAGAGAAGAACTCGCCGAGATTAAGACTGGCGAGCTCACATTAACAGCAGTATTAACTGTTCTGGCTGTTTCTTTGATGGCAGTAGTAATTTATAAATTATTCATGTCTAAAGAAGGCAGCTCGACTGTCCCTGGTGGTTGGAAATTTACTTGGAAATGAAAATTGCCGATTTACCAAAGGAGGCAAAGCCTCGTGAAAAAGCCTTCTGTTATGGCATTGGTGAATTAGACGATCAAGAACTACTCGCTTTAATCATCGGAAGTGGGGTGAGGGGGCATTCAGCGATTGAGATTGCAAGGTCCTTGTTAGAGACCTTCATTACACTCCCTCACCTCTCTACGGCTTCATTAAGTGCGCTTATAGCGCAAAAAGGATTAAACAGAGTAAATGCGTTAAAATTGATCGCCGCATTTGAATTACATAGACGCCTTTCATCAACGAAATATGCCTTACCAGAGCAAATAACTAAGACAAATCAAATAGTCGATCGTTTTCGTTATCTAGAAAACTTTGATTATGAGGTTGTTATTTTAGTCATGCTGAATCGGAAAAAAGAAATCATTCGCGAGGTCACTAAGTATAAAGGGACATATGATTCATGTTTCTTTAATTTCAAAGAAATTATATCCGAATTATTGGATTCAAAATGCACGTCTTTCATTGTTGTGCACAATCATCCAGATGAATCACACTTACCTAGCGAGAACGATGTCATCTCGACTTCGATTCTTAAAGACAAAACGGAAGAATTCGGAATGAAGCTTTACGATCATGTAATCATCTTCAAAAATGGTTTCTATTCGTTCAAAGAACAAGGCCATTTTCGCTAAAATATGGTTTACATTTGTAAAAAAATGTTTACAAACACTTTCATTAATAATATATTAATAAGCGTTGTCGCCTCACAAGCTACAACCGCATAGAAAAGGTAACTAACTTATTACTCATAGTAATAGACCTTAATAGCGAGTCTTGAGTGAGAAAGTCGAGGTATATTTATGTACGCTATCATTGAAACTGGTGGAAAACAAGTTCGCGTCGAAGTCGGACAAAAGGTTTTTGTTGAAAAACTCGATGTAGAAGAAAACAAAGCAGTGAGCTTTGAGAAGGTTCTTCTTGTCGCGGACAAAGAAGTTAAAGTCGGTACACCATATGTCGAAGGAGCGAAAGTAACCGCAAAAGTCGTGAAAAACGGACTTGGTAAAAAGATTCGCATCTACAAATACAAAGCTAAACATAATTCCGCTCGTCGTATGATTGGTCATCGTCAACCATATACTTGCGTTGTTATTGAAAGCATCGTTGCTTAATTTATGATCAAAGTTACTGTCATAAAAGCAGAACAAAAAATTAAAAGTATATTAGTCAAAGGCCATTCTAATTCTGCACCAAAAGGAGAAGACCTCATCTGTGCTGGAGTTAGCTCAATCATCATTGGTGGAGCAAACGCCATCACTCATCCTGAATGTTATACATTCAAAACTGATGAAGGTTACTTCGAAATAAGAGAATTAAAAACGGCGAATGAGCACGATTACAACGTCTTAGAAACTGTGCTTACTCAATTAAAAACTATTGAGGAAACATATCCTAAATTCGTTCAAGTAATCGAGAAAGGAAATTAGTTATGTTATTTAGATTAAATATCCAACTCTTTGCTTCTAAAAAAGGTGTTGGTTCAACTAAAAACGGACGTGATAGCGAATCGAAACGTCTTGGTGCAAAAGTCTCTGATGGAGAATATTGCACAGCCGGTTCAATTATTTACCGCCAAAGAGGAACAAAAATTCTTCCAGGTGTGAATACCAAACGTGGTGGAGATGATACCATCTTCGCAACCATCTCTGGTATTTGTAAGTATGAACGTGTTGGACGTTCTAAAACACGCGTTAGCGTTTACGCCAAGTAAGTTGAAAAATATTAGACCTCTTAGGAGGTCTTTTATTTTATTTAAACGATTAAGACCACAAAAAAGTGGTCTTTTATTATCTGACGTATATAATGTGAGTGTATGTTTATTGACCGAGTAGTAGTTGAAGTAAGATCCGGTAAAGGCGGAGATGGCATGATTGCCTTCCTCCACGAAAAGTACGTCGCTAAAGGCGGACCAAGTGGTGGAAATGGTGGTCGTGGTGCTTCGATTATTTTTCGTGCGAATAAATCAATTAACACATTGTTTAATTTCCGTCACTCTAAAGTCATCATTGGACAAGATGGTGGAAAAGGTTTAACCAAAAACAAATACGGACGCGGTGCAGATGATGTCTATGTCGATGTACCTTTAGGTACTGTTGTTTATTTAGAGAAGAATCACGAGTTCCTTTGCGACTTATCCCAAGACGGTCAAGAAGTTGTTGTCGCTAAAGGCGGCCGTGGTGGAAGAGGCAATGCTGCTTTTAAATCTGATAAGAACCGTGTTCCGCGTATTGCTGAAAACGGCTTACCAGGCGAAACCAAACGTCTTATCCTAGAGTTAAAACTTTTAGCTGATGTCGGATTGGTCGGACTTCCAAATGCTGGTAAATCAACACTATTAAGTGTTGTAAGTAATGCAAATCCTGAAATTGCTGATTATCCATTTACGACTATTGCTCCAAATTTAGGAGTGGTAAACGTTTCCAAATATGAAACTTTTGTCATGGCTGATTTACCAGGATTAATCGAAGGTGCACACCTTGGTAAGGGTTTAGGATTAACATTCTTAAGACATCTTGAAAGATGTCGAGTTATTGTCCATCTTGTTTCAATGAGTGATGAAAATCCATATGAATCGTTTAAACAAATTCAAACCGAACTCAAAGAGTACGGCATGGGATTAGAAAAACGTCCATTAATTATTGTGGCAAGTAAAATGGATGAGGATGGAGCAGAAGATAAACTCAGAGAGTTTAAGAAAAAAGTTAAAACGGAAGTTATTCCAATCTCATCTTTAACACACGATGGAATTAATGAGCTTGTTAAAAAATGTTATGAACTAGTTTCAAAAACTGATCCATTCCCATTAATGGGAACTAAAGACAAAGTCGAAACTAAAGTTTATAATGCTTATAAAGATCAAAAACCAATCTTTGAGGTTATTAAAGAAAGAGATCATGTCTATCGCCTTGTCGGAGAATCAATTGAACGAACTTATTCATTGATCAACATTTCTACTGATGAAGGTTTGATGCGTCTGATAAACTATTTAAGGAAAATCGAAGTTGAAGAAGCGCTAAAAGAAGCTGGAGCCGAAGATGGAGACAGTGTCTTCTTATGTGACTTTGAATTCGAATATTTAGAATAATGAAGAATTTAGAAGCTTATTTATTAGAAATCCAATCCTTTTTAAAGGATTATTTAGATAAATCTGGCTGCAAAGCCTATGTTTTGGGTTTAAGCGGCGGAGTGGATTCTTCTTTAGTTGCAGCCTTAGCCCGTAAAGCTGTTGGAAAAGATAAACTTTATTGCTATTGTATTGACATTGAATCCAATCCAAAAGATATCGAAGATGCTAAAAAAGTTGCTATGCAACTTGATGTTAACCTCGAAGTCATCTCTTTGACTGAGACTTATCATTGTTATCTAAAGGATTTAAAAGGCAAAAACTTTTTACGTTTATCTAAATCTAATTTAAAAGTGCGTATGCGCATGTGTGCATTATTTGCGTATGCTCAAGAACACTCTGGTCTTGTTTTAGGCACAGACAATTGGGACGAACGCTATGTCGGCTATTTCACAAAGTACGGTGATGGTGCCGCCGATATCCTTCCAATTGTGCATCTGACCAAACAAGAAGTGCGGGAATCATCAAAAATTTTGGGAATCTCTGAAGATTTATATAATCGCGTTCCATCTGCCGGACTTTTCGAAGGCCAAACTGATGAATTAGAAATGGGAATCTCCTATGCTGACTTAGATAATTACCTTTTAGGTAAAGAAGTCAATATAGAAGCAAAAAAACGTATCGAACATCTCCATAAAATTAGTGAACATAAGCGTGTTGAAATCCCTTCTCCAAAGCCTCCAAAAAGATAACAAAATAAAAAAATTTTAAGAAAAGTGGCAAATTTGCCGCTTTTTTTACGATAAAGATATATATAAGGAATAACGAGGAAGGAGTCACTATGTTTGACTATTTTATTGGATGCGTCACTCGTGTCCTACCTCACGCCATCGTGCTTGAAACAAACGCGATTGGTTATTACATTTTTGTTTCAAAACCTAAACTTTTCCAAATTGGTGACGAAACTAAAGTTTATGTGCAAGACCTTTTAAAAGAAGACGGTTATTATTTGGTTGGTTTCCCATCGATCGAAGAAAGAGAAGTTTATTACGGGCTTAACTCGGTTAATGGAATTGGTCCAAAAACAGCATTAAAAATTCTTAGTGAATGTAACTATCAAGATCTGAAGAAAGCTATTGAAAGCAATAATCTCTTCTTTTTAAGAAGTATTAAGTGGATTGGACAAAAAGCATCAGCCCAAATTCTTCTTGATCTTCGTGGTTTCTTTGACCTAAATCAAAACATCAATGTTAACCAGTATGAAGAAGTTCAATTTGCCTTAAAACGTCTTGGATATAAAAACCGAGATATTGTTTCAACTTTGTCCGGTATCAACATACCAGATGCCTCAAACGAAGAAATCATCAAAGAGGCATTAAGGAGGTTAAGACCTTATGCGCAGCACAGTTGAAAGCAAAGAAGAAAAGCAGGTTGAAAACACTCTTCGTCCACATTCTTTTGATGAGTTTTTTGGGCAACATTCTCTTATAGAGAATCTCCGTGTCTTTATTAGCGCAGCTAAGAAAAGAAACGAAGCTCTGGACCATGTTCTTGTATATGGCCCATCTGGACTAGGAAAAACAACGATAGCTCACGTTATTGCAAACGAATTAGAACAAAAGCTCATTTCGATTAGTGGACCAACAATCGAAAAGATTGGTGATATGGCCTCCATTCTTTCATCTTTAGAACCCGGACAAGTCCTTTTTATTGACGAAATTCATCGACTGCCAAAAGTGGTGGAGGAATTTCTTTATGGAGCAATGGAAGATTACCAAATTTCTATCCTTATTCAACATGATAAAGATTCCCAAAATATTGTGATTGATCTACCTCCATTTACCATTGTTGGAGCGACAACAAAAGTTAGTTCATTATCGTGGCCTTTAAGGCAAAGATTTGGCATTAATTTTAAATTCGACTTCTACAGAGTAGAAGAAATTGAACAAATCACTAAACGTTCGACTTTTGTTTTGGGTAACAAAATTGACCAAGAATCTTCACATGAAATTGCCATTCGTTCTCGAGGTACACCACGTATTGCTAATCGTTTGTTAAGACGAGTACGTGATTTTGCGACTGATCAAGGCAAATACGCAATCACAATCGATATCACAAAAGATGCTTTACAAAGGATTGGAGTTGACCAAATTGGACTCGATGAGATGGACTTGATGTATCTAACACAACTTATTTCGAGGTTTAATGGTGGTCCGGTGGGTCTTGATACATTAGCTTCATCATTTGGTGAAGATCCATCAACTCTAGAAGAGATTTGTGAACCATATTTGATTGGAATCGGTTTAATTAACCGAACACCTCGTGGAAGAGAAATCACTCTCGTTGGAAAAGAGTATTTTTTAAAACATCATTCAGAGAGACTTTCTAAACAAATTTAGTCGATTTTATCGGTTATTTTCTATTTATTCTATATTATTGATTTTTCAATATTTTGAAACAATCGATAATAGTTATCCAATACGTTTCTTAAAACTTTCCTTGCTTAAGCAAAGGAGTAGTAGTATTCTTTAAAAGCAAACTTAATTTTTAATTAAGGTCTAGAAAATACAAGAAAGAGAACATAGTTATGCGTCGTTTAATTGCTTATATCTCGATGGTCATCGCCATCTTAATCGGTGTTGGCGTATCTTTTGCTCCAACATTTACCAAAATGAAAGAAGGTCGTGAATTCGCTTCTGGTCGTGAAATTGTCTTTACCCTTAAGGATAAAGAAAATGAAGCTGATCCAGTAAAAGCAGATGCCGCAGAAAAAGTTGCCGATATCATGAAGGAACGTTTAGACCTCATGAATGTCGAAGACTATTCTGTTAAGATTGGCACAAACAAAGACGACCCAAGCCAAGTTTATGCAGATACGATTTCTGTTTCTTTCTCAACCCAAGACGACACCTTATTTAACTATGTTTCTCGTTTACTTGAATTCTCCGGTAAGGATTTCTCTTTAAGAGGAAACCTTGATGAAGCCTTTGCTGAAAACGTCTTTAAAGACGTTGAAGCTTATATTTATCGTGATTCAGGCACAATTCCTTATGTTATTTTCCCTGTTTCCGATAGTGAAGCCGTCAAAACTTTCTTAAAAGTTGTTAGCGGTGAAGATGAAGAATCAGAAGATTCTGGAGCAAAAAGTCTCCTACTTCCAAAATTCGCTGAAGCTGATGAAGGCGAAGGAGAAAGCGAAGAAGAAGGCGAACAAAAGAATCCAGATGTTTTCCTTTGTGGAAACTGGGGTGATGATGACTCCATTGAAAAAGCATCTGAAAACCCATATTCAGCCGAGAAGGTTATTTGTTCTTGGAACCACGAGAACATTTGGAACCCAGATTCAAAAGAAGCCGAAACTGAATTACGTTTCCTCTGTGGATCTGCCAATGAATCCGGTGAATACGATTTAACCGCTTTAAAGAAAGCGAACCAACAAGCATCATTCCTTTTAGGAATGTTTAACGCAAAAGAATACGAAGTCGCTGTTGAAAACAAGTTTAAAGACGTCACCGTTGATGGTGGGATTAAATATAACTATCTCACTGTTGAAGCTTCTTATGAAAACCTCATTTCCTTTGAAGGAAATAGCACTAAGCTTGCTTGGTCAGCGACACTTAAAGCAACTTTAATTGGTGTCGTCATTGTTTCTTTACTTTTAGCAATGTTCTTCCGTTTACAATCTTTGGCCGCGATTGCAACAAGTTTATTAAGCTTGTTCTTCACGTATTTACTATTCTTCGCCATGACTCCAACATTTAATGTTGCAGCCATTGTTGGAGGTATTGTTGTTGCTCTCCTTTCGATTTTTGGTGAAATTGTTTATATGCATCGCTTCCGTGATGAAGTTTATAAAGGACGTAGTTTAAAGAAAGCTAATACTGAAGCATTTAGACGTTCAAACTTAATTGTTCTTGATGGAACAGTTTTAGTTGGTGCAAGTGGATTACTCTTCTACCTTCTTGGAGGTGAAGCTTTAAAATCATTCGGAGTGATCGCTTTCTTTGGTGCAATTATTTCCTTTGTTTTATTCCACATTGTCTATCGTATTTTGAATTGGCTTTTAGCCAATACAACAAATATTCAAACTAAATATAGTTTGTTTAATATTGACGAAAGCAAAGTTCCAAACATTGCTCTTGATGAAAAGCCAAACTTTGAAAGCCCATATGAGAAAACCGATTTTACTAAGAAACGCAAAGCGTTAGGTATTGTTGGTGGCGTCTTATTGGTTGCTTCCTTAGCTGGTATCATCACTTTTGGTGTATTAAATGGTTCACCAATTAACACCAAGAAAGCATCAGATGATCACTCAGTCATCTATACATCAATTCAAGCTGATGATGACAGATTAAATTCCACACTCTTTAGTGATGAAATCTTAGCCAAGATTGTTATCGACGGCAAAGCCGTTAACGTGAAAAATGTTTCTGTCGAATTTAAAGAAACAAAGAGCTACGATCTTGATGAAAAACTCGAAAAGACAACATATCAATATGTTGCTAAATTCGATAATGTGCTCTCCAACGATAAAGTCCAATACAAGGATGGAGAAGATTTAAAAGATGCGGAGAATTTACAAGATGCGGTAGTTAATCTTGTTGAAAAATATGAAATTATTGAAAATGGTGTCACTGCCGATGTTCGTGTCACCGGTGAAACTGTTTCAACTCCAAATCAAGGCGAAATTGCTTTAGCAACCGGCATTACTTTAGCAGCCGCATTTGTCTACTGCGCTTTCCGCTATCGTTTATCTCGTGCTTGTAGCTTACTTGTTGTGAGCACTGGTGTGACAACCGTGACATACGGATTACTCACACTTACACGTCTAGCCACATCATCCGTGAGCGCAATTTTACTTCCAATCGTTGCCATCTCATCCTTATTAACTGCTCTCTTCTACTTAAGTAGAGAGAAAGAACTTGATAAAGAAGAAAAGGCCTATGATGCTGAAAAGCGAAGCGCACTTGTTGCTCGCGCTGCTTCACTTAGTGCATTACCAGTATTCACTTTTGCATTAATTGGTGGATACCTAGCGATTAACTTCTTTGGTTTTGGACCAGTTGAATTAACAATCCTCTTTGGTGCAGTGATTGTCGGAACAGTATTAACTGTTCTTGCAGTGCTCTCACTTATGGGTCCACTTGCTAGTGTCTTTGATCGCTTATTCAGCAAGGTTCGCTTACCAAAATTACGCCGTCATAAAGAAAACAAACAACATTCGCTTAAACCAAAAACAAGTGAACCACAAGAAACAATCTTTATCGGTATTAACGACTAATTTTAATAGGGCTATTTAAATAGCCCTTTAATTTACTTAAATATGGACCGTTTATATCACGAACTTCTCAATTACTATCACCTTTCTGAAGATGAGTTTTTAAAGATGTCATGTCCCTTAGAAGAGATTCATCTAATTGAACCAACTTCGATTAAGGGAATGAATCGAGTTAAGTCACGTATTTTTGAATCAATCAAAAACAACGAAAAGATTATTATCTATGGTGATTATGATTGTGATGGAATCAGTGCTACATCAATCATGTATCGCACATTCCAAATCCTCAATTACCATGTTTCTTATTACATTCCATCACGTTATTTAGACGGATATGGACTTAATGTCCAAAACGTTGAAAAGATTGCTTTAGCCGGCTACAAACTAATTATTTGTGTCGATAACGGCATCTCTCAACATGAAGCGATTCATCGTGCCAAAGAACTTGGTATTGACGTTATCGTTATTGACCATCATGAAGTTCCTGAAGTAAGAACTGAAGCGTACGAGATTATTCATCCAACTGTTTCCGAAATTTCAGAGATTATTGGTTCAGGCGGATTTATGGCGTTATATGTTTCAGCTGCACTTCTTGGTTCATATGATGATTATTTAGTGACAATTGCTGGTTTAAGTGTCATTTCCGACATGATGGAATTAAAAGGTCAAAATCGTGACCTTGTTCGACTCGCTGTGAACAATTTTGAGAAGAATAAATACCTTCCTCTCCGCTTGTTAGCGGAATCTCCAATCATTTCTGAGAAATCATTCTCGATGGAAATCGCGCCGAAAATTAACGCGATTGGACGTCTGATGGAGAAAAACGAGGCCAATCTTCTTGTGAAATATTTCACAACAGATAATGACCAAGATGTTTATTCACTATGTGATTGGATTAACCGTATCAACGCTGAGCGAAAAGAAATCACACGAGAAACCGTCGATAACCTTCAAGAGGACTTCTCTAGTTTACCTGGTATCTGTGTCAACATTGATACAAAAGAAGGCATTATTGGTTTGATTGCCAATCGGTTCTTAAATTTATATAACGTTCCTTCTTTAGTTTTCACAAAGGATGTTTTACATCCTGAAATCTTAAAAGGTTCAATTCGATCAAAAGAAGGATTTAATGTCACAAAAGCATTTAAATCCCTAGAAAAATATCTTGTTACTGGTGGTGGACACTCCTTTGCTGGAGGCTTATCCATCAAAGCAAACGACTTTGAAGAATTTAAAAAAGAATTCCTCAAACTTTGTGAGCAATACAGGATTGAAGAAAGCAAACATCCAAGCATCGATATTTCCCTTTCTGAAATCACCATGTCGAACTATGAACTTGTTCGCAAATTTGCTCCATTTGGAATGGGTTTTGAAGAACCTCTATTCTCTATTGAGAATATTCCAACTAGAGGCCTAACATTTATCTGTGAAGGAAAACACCTCTCCACACCATTAACAATCCAATCAAAATTACTCGGTTTTAATATGAGTAAAGATGAGATTCAGTCAGCGTCTTTAATGAACATTGAAGGCCACTTTAACCTCTCTTCATTTAAAGGCGCAAAGACGCTTGAATTTCGAATTTCAAAATATAATCTTCACCAATCTAGCGCACCTGTGCGATAATTATTTATAAGGAACCCCCGCCTATGAACACAAAGAAAATAATTCTTCCATTAGTAGCATTATTTCTTTTAGCTGGCTGTAATTCTGGTTCGAAGAAAACGAGTAAAAAATCCGGAACTAGCCAATCGCCAACACCAAGTGAACAAAAAATTCCATCTTATGATGGATTGCCTGATTATGGTGAATATGAAGGCACACCAGGAGTTGGAGAAAACCATATTCAATCTATTTCTGCATCTCCAAATAAGACGCATTTAGCCTATGTTGGTGATGTTTTTACAATCGATTCATCAGTTTCACCTTCATCGATTCCTGAAGAAGAGAAAGTATTTTCATACACATCTTCAAATGAATCTATTGCATCTGTCAAGATTCTTGATGAAGGACCTGATGGCGAGGTGACATGTTTATCTCCTGGAAAAACAACAATTACGGTTTATTCTTTTGAAAAGAGATTTAAAAGGGAAATTGTCTTAACAGTTTATGAAAAATCCGATTCAACCGATTTTTATCAAGTTGGCACGAATGCAAACAATGATAAAAAGAAATTTGGTTGGGTCGATAAAAGATATTTTGATGGCGATAGTGCTGGTGTAACTCAGCTCGGAAGAAACTTCTGGAAGTTCCTTAGATCCCAACCATCCAAGATTGCTACCTATGGTGGAGCGCTTGCTTTTGGTAGTGCAAACGCCCCAGAAGGATCATTTGAATTATCAACTGTTTTCCAATATCCTGTTGAATCTGTTATTTTAAATTGCTCCAGCGCTCCTGAAACTGATCCATCAACAGGGATTAATACATCCTACGGAAGTTCAACAATTGATTCATGGATTGGTGAAAATCATTTCGATATTACTATTAACGGAACAAAATATTCACCAACCAGTGCGATACATACTGCTCGCGGAACTGATGACGCTACTTGTAGTGATCATATCATTGATTGTAAGAATATGTCAGGTGAATTCCATGTTAAGCTTGGTGCATCTGCTGGATATATCCGTATTAAATCAATTGTCATTAATTACGCAAATCGTGTTTTCCCAAGCGGCAATGAATCGACCGCAAACATCAATTTTGATGAAGCATCGTTTACGACCACACCTTCTTCATCATTTAAAGCCAATACCTGTAAAGACGCCAATAATCTTGTTAATGTTGCTCTTTCATATATGAAAGAAAAGGATGCTGCTGTGGAGAATCATTACGCCATGCGTGGTAACTCAACATTAATCATCACACCTGTTGATAAAACAAAAACAATTAAGAGTGTTGATGCCACATTTGCCCAATACACACTTCCAGAAGACGAAGTTGATAAAGATGGAAAAGTTATAAAAGAAGCCGGTACTGTTATTATAAATAACATTACCACTCGTGAATCCTATACTAACGCCGACGCAATTCTCGATAATTTCCCATCAAAAGAAAACAATGTTAAACTAACAAATTTAAACCTTGGTACAAACTGGGTAGAAATCAAAAATGCTCAAACTCAAACAAGTGGATATCTTCTAGGATTAGTTTCACTAAAAGTGGAACTTACTGATGCTGTTACACCGGCTTCCTTTAGTAAGATGGAAATTGAAGGTCATGTCTTACAAGATACGTATGATTATGAGTCAACAACATATCGTGATACATTTAAAGATCGCGGATGTGCTGTGAATGCATATTTTACGAATCCAAATCTAATGCCAATCATGCTTAACTCAAATGATTTAAACTTTAAGACAGTTAAAGATTCTCTGAGCTGGAATGCCCTTAGTTTAGGCGATACAAGTGTTAGTGGAACATCAAAATATGGTGCATTGACATATGAAGGCATTACAGTTCAACAACACGAAAATAAACAATGGAAAAAAGCGACCAGTGTGGGAGAAGGAAAATATCTAATTGTCTCACGTGAAACACATAAGTGTTTTTCTGGAATCGGAACTAATACACAGATGCAAAACGGGACAACGGATTTTGTTGTTAGTTTGAACACCGATAATATGATTGATGGAAGTTACCAAATTGATTATTCCTATTTCACATTTACATCAACTACAAGCAATCATTTCCGTGCTGATAGTCGCTCCGAATACTTTATTAATGGATTGACAAGCAGTGGTAAGATTTCCTTCTCATATTCAAGTAATGTCTCTTTGTTCCTTGTTCAAAATGAAGGCGGATTTGATATCCATTATAGTCAAAACAAAAAACAAGACGATGGAACCTATGTTACATACGAATATGTTTTTGGTTTAACTTCATCTGGATATTTCTCTTTTGTTGATGTGACAAGTGAGGCAAGTCAACTTCCAGAACCTGTTGATTTCTATCGTCTTGCCTAGTCGAACAAGCAAGAATAGATTTATCTATTAAAAATAAAATGGATTTCGTTATCTACACGAAGTCCTTTTTGTTATAATATTTAATATAGAAGTGAAAAACGTACGATTTCATTTCTATTAGTAATAGAAAGGAGATTATAAATTACTTATGAAAAAAACTACTTTAGTTTTACTCCCAGTCTTAGGTGCACTTCTTCTTGCTGGTTGTACAACCGCAAAGAGGCCAAACAAGAAAAAATCTTCTAGTGCTACCGTTACTTCCAAAACCACATCTCAAGGTGGTGGTGGTAACACTTCCCAAGGTGGCGGTGGCAATACCTCCCAAGGTGGTGGTGGTAACACTTCCCAAGGCGGAGGCGGCGGAGGCGGCGGTAACGGCACTGTTACCCTTAAAGCTAACGCTGATAAAAGCGCTCAAGATACAACTTCAGTTACATTCTCAAATTCTGGTTATACTGTTCTAATTGAACAAGGTAGCAATACCCAAAACACCATTGAAGATTGTGTTAGTAAAACTGGACAAAATTCTTTTAGAATGTATAAGGCATTTGACGTTACATTTAGCGCCCCATCTGCATTCAGCAAGCTTGAAATCCAATGGTTCAGCTTCAATGATGAGCCAACTAAATACGCATTTAATTTCGAAAATGATAATGCGACATTTGAGATGGATCAAACAAACATGAAGACAACCGTCACACTTAAATCTGCTGCAAGCAGCATTAAGTACGCCAACATCGCTCATCAAGCTCGTGTTGATACCGTTACGTTTATTGCTTAATATCAGGGAAGACTAATAAGTTAATTTCTATTACAACCAAGAGAGGATTATAAATCCTCTCTTTTTCTTTTTCTTCAAATAATATAAAATATTATGTGAAAGAAGGGTTTTAATATGAATAAAAAATTCCTTATTCTTCCAATCGTCTCGGCTCTTTTGTTAGCGGGATGTACACTTGGAGGAAAAAAATCTAACAGGAAGAAAAAATCTTCTAGTGCAGTGATTACTTCTTCTGTAACCTCAGGAGGAAACACTTCTCAAGGTGGTGGTGGTAACACCTCGCAAGGTGGCGGTGGCAATACCTCTCAACCAAGCGGAAGTAGTTCGACACCAGCTCCAACAGATTGGTCCTCTGCTGAAGCATCTGCTTTTAGTACAGCGTTCCACGGTATTGTCCCAGCTTATTTTTCTGTTGGGCTTGATTCAGAAGAATCTCAAGCAGAGTATGGTTATTTCGTTTCAAAAGCAACAACCGAAGCAATTGCTGATGCCTACTATAATGGCCTCGATTCAACATGGGAAATCGCCTATGATGCAGATGGATACGAAGAGAAGCATAAGACTCCTACTGATAACACGGGTTATGTTGTTTGCTATGTAGGTGGTGATCTTAGCGGAAACATTTTTGTTGTTTGGCAATGGTATTCTCCAGTCACTTCACTTTCATTGAGTGGAACTCAAAATACTGAATTTGATGTTGGTGACACATTTAGTTACGAAGGCTTAGTTGTCACAGTTAACTTTAAAGATGGTGACACCATGTCATTTGATTCTGTAGAAGACATTGAATACTATTTCACCGTTACATCTCCAGACATGACTACAGCCGGTCAAAAAACAATTACTGTTTCATATTCTGTAGATGAAACAACGACGGTCACAGCAAGCTACACAATTAATGTTAAATCTTCTGTGAAATATACTGTTTCATTTGATGGTGGTGAAGGAACAGGAACCATGTCCGATGTTGAAGCATCCGAGGGAAGTTATACTCTTCCAGGTTCAACATTTGTTGCCCCAGAAGGCAAAGCCTTTGCCGGTTGGAAAGCCAATAATACTGGTGACTTAATCCCAGCTGGTGGAACATATAACTTAACTGCTGCTGTGACATTCTATGCTCAATGGGCAAACGAATATACCGTTTCATTCTCCGCAGGAGAAGGTAGTGGCACAATGGATCCAGTCAAAGTTGGAGAAGGTGGTAAGATTAGCGAACCAACCTGCACATTTACTGCTCCAACTGGAAAAGAATTTGATAAATGGGTCATTGGAACCGAAGCTGTTACATTCCCATATACTGTTACAGGCAATGTTACCTTAACCGCAACATGGAAAGAAAAAGCAACACCTGTTCAATCAGTCAAATATACGATTGATAATCCAGCCGATCAATATGGTAAGAAATTCTCTGAATTAACTGCAGACCAAATTCTTTCCGGCTTTGTCTCAAACGGAGCAAATGTCATTACCGAGGTCAAAGATTATAATGCTAACGTTTATTTCGGCGGAAACGGTGGTTCTGGTGATACAGCATTCACCATTGTCGATGCATTTAAACTTGGTAAGAGTAAAGCAAAAGGCGAGGCAACAGTTGTCATTGGCTCTGGATATTCATTCTCTAAATTAGTTTTAACAGTTGTTGGACAACGTGATGATGGTTCGTTAACCGTTAATGGCGTTGAAAAAGCTGTTACAGCTAAAGCTGGTCCAGGTGATCTTACTACACAAACTCTTGAGTTTGATATTGCTAGTGGCACAACTGAATTTGTGATGTCATCTAAAGATGATTCAACCGGAAACTTTAGTATTTACATCTTAAGTCTTGAATTTGTTGCCTAATTAATGAACATTTGATTAGAGGCTAGTTCATCTGGCCTCTTTTCTTATGCCTATATTACTTCGCTTTTCTTTTTAAAGAACGTTGGTATAATATTTAGCAAGATGGCAAATCAAGTGAATATTTCTAATGAAAATAAACTCCACACCTTTGACGAAGTCAAGGATGTTTTCTATGTTTATATTCGTGATGAAAAATCACGTGATTTAATTGAGAAAGCATATAAGTATGCCGAGAAAAAACACGCTAAACAAGTTCGTAAATCTGGCGAACCTTATATTCATCATCTAATTGAGGTTTGTTATATCTTAGCAGAGCTTCAAGCTGGCCCAGCTACTCTTTGTGCTGGACTTCTTCACGATGTTGTCGAAGATACAAACACCAGCGTTGAAGACATTAAGAAAGAATTTGGTGATGATATTGCCTATCTTGTTGATTGTTTAACCAAGATTCAACGTTTAAAACTCTCGCATCGAACCGAAGAAGAATTCGTTGCTGAAGACCATCGTAAGATTTTCTTAGGCATGGCTAGAGATGTTCGTGTTATTTTGATTAAACTTGCTGATCGATTACATAATATGCGTACCTTAGGTGCTTTAGCACCTGAACGTCAAGTCGTACTGGCCCGCGAAACACTAGAAGTGTTCGCTCCAATTGCACACCGTTTAGGTATGAACCAGATCAAATCTGAACTGGAAGACCTTTCGCTAAAATACCTTGAACCAGAGAAATACGAAGAGATTACTCAACTCGTTAATTCAAAAGTTAAAAACGCCATGAAGTCTTTGGAGACTTTCTCGAAGAAGGTTGCTGATGACCTCTTTGAAAAAGGTATTCCTTTCCAGATGGAAAGACGTGTGAAATCGATTTACTCGATTTATCGTAAGATTTATCAAAAGCATCATAAATTCGAAGATATCTTTGATATTTTAGCGATGAGAATCATCACCGAAACCGAATTAAACTGTTATGAAATCTTAGGTATTATTCACGCCACATATAAACCAATTCCTGGACGATTCAAAGATTATATCGCCATGCCAAAACCAAACATGTATCAATCACTACATACATGTATTCTTTCTGGTGATGGAAACATCTTTGAAGTTCAAATCAGAACAAAAGAAATGGATGAAGTCGCTGAAAGCGGTGTTGCCGCCCACTGGAGATATAAAGAAGGCACCAACTATAATGCCTCCCGCGAACAAAAAGAAATTGAAGAACGTTTACACTGGCTTCGTGACTTTGTCACGATTAGTGAAGAAGATTTAAACGCTAAAGAATACATGTCGACATTGTCCAATGATATTTTTAATGCGAATGTCTACGTCTTTACTCCACAAGGTAAGGTCATCGACCTTCCTCAAGGAGCAACCCCGATTGACTTTGCTTATAAGATCCACACCAAGGTTGCTGAAAAGGCTGTCGGAGCCAAAGTCAATAACTCGATGGTCCCATTAAACACCGCCTTAAAAACTGGTGACGTGGTGGAGATTAAAACAAGTAATAACGCTACTGGACCAAATGAAGGTTGGTTAAATATTGCGACCTCTAACTTTGCTAAATCTCATATTCGTAAATTCCTGGCTAAAAAGAACGCGGAATTCATGAAAGATGATAAGATTGCCAAAGGCAAAGATGCGATGATTGATGCCTTTAAAACGATCGGTATTGGTGAATCCGACATGGAACGTTTAGCTAACCAAGATAAGGTTTTTAAACAGTTTGGTGTGAAGGACTTAGATGAACTTTATTTAGCGGTCTCCAACAAGAACCCAATCCCGGCAGCAATCATTGATTTTCTTAACGTTCGACCAAAGGAAGAAATCAAGGTCGACAAGGTCAAGAAAAATGACAACGATCACTGCCCGGTTTATGTCCCAAATGCTGGCAAAATTGCCATCACTTTAGGGTCCTGTTGTACCCCAATTCCAGGAGATGAAATTGTGGGTTATATTACCAAGGGAAAAGGCATCACAGTTCACGTCAAAAATTGTCCAAATATTATCAACGAAAAGAAGCGACTGATCGATGTTTTTTGGAAAGATGACCTTAAGGATGGAACCTATCCTGTTGACCTCAAAATTGAGTGTTATGACCGAGCGAATTTAGTCACCGATGTGATGCAAATTTTCTCGTCTCAAAAAGTCTCTGTTACATCGCTTAATTGTCAACTCCATTCCTCGACCATGACAACATCGATTGCCTGCACAATTTATGTCAAAAATGCTGCTCAACTTCGCGATGTAATGAACGTTTTATTAAACGTTAAATCGGTCTATGAAGTAAGCCGAGTTTTCCATTAATTTAAATCATATTTTTTGACTCCTATTATAATCAATTGCATTTATAGAGTTATTTCTCTATAATATGAACGATTAATAAAGGAGTTTTTATTATGGAAAACCCAGTCAAAGGAACACACGATATTATTGGCACAGAAGCCGTTTTCTATACTGAAATTGAAGAACGTCTAAAAACAGTGGCCACAATTTTTGGCTACGATGAAATTCGTACTCCAATCTTAGAATACACCCCACTTTTCTTACGCTCAGTTGGAGAATCAAGCGATATTGTTCATAAAGAAATGTATACCTTTGACGATAAAGGTGGCCGTTCTGTGACTATGCGTCCAGAGATGACTGCCGGAGTAATGCGTAGCATTGTTTCCAATAAACTCTACGCGGAAGCTGATCTTCCATTAAAGTATTTCTACCTTGGACCATGCTTCCGTTATGAAAGACCACAAGCTGGAAGGTACCGTCAATTCCATCAATTTGGTGTGGAATGCGTTGGTGCACCAAGCGCTTACTTAGACGCCGATGTGATTAACCTTGGTTTTCATTGTTTCTCTTCAATCCGCGTTCCGGTGAAAGTCAAAATTAACTCTCTAGGTGACGAAGAAAGTCGTAATAACTATCGAACTGCTCTAAAAAAGTATTTTGCTAAATACATTGACAAGATGTGCGACGACTGCAAACGTCGTTACGAGATTAATCCTCTTCGTATCCTTGACTGTAAAGTTCCAGAAGACGCCGAAATTGTTAAAGGCGCACCAAAATTAAGAGACTATCTTTCTAGTCACGCTAAAGCATACCTTAAAGAAGTGATGGCGATTCTAGAATCCTATAACATTGAAGCGGAAATTGATGATAACCTCGTAAGAGGTTTAGATTACTATACTGGTATTGTTTTTGAATACCACGCTGAAGAAATTGAAGGATTAGCCGAAGTTGGTGCTTTGGGTGGTGGAGGACACTACGCACATCTTTTAAAAGATGTCGGTGGTCCAGATTATGAAGGAGTTGGTATGTCACTAGGCATTGAACGACTCTATCATGTCTTTAATCACTTCAATAAAGAACTACCAGACACCTTTGGTTTAGATTTCTACATTATGCCAATGGATGCTAAATATATTGGTGATTGTGCTGTTTTACTTAACCAAATCCGCTTTAGCGGAATGATTGCTGATATGTCATTTGAACCAAAATCCTTCAAATCACAATTTAAGAGTGCATTACGTAAGAAAGCCAAATTCGCCATCATCGTTGGTGAAGACGAATTTAAAAACGGTGAATTTACAGTGAAGAACTTATCCACCCAAGTCCAAACTAAAGTTCGTGGGGAAGATATTTCGAACTCACTTAGAACAATGCTTCAGGAATATTATGAAGCAGCAGAAATGAAATTTTTCGAGGAGCACGGCAATGAATAGAACTTGTTATAATACAGATCTTTCTTTGAAAGATGAAGGTCGTGAAGTTAGCCTAGTTGGCTGGGTGAGTAAAAAGAGAAATCTTGGCGCTCTCCAATTTATCGATCTTAGAGATCGTAGCGGAATCATCCAAATTACTGTCCAAGAAGGCGTCAGTGTCCCAGATGTCCGTAATGAATACGTGATCCGCGTTGAAGGAACAGTCCACAAAAAGGATGTTCCAAACAAAGCCTTAAAAACTGGTGAAATCGAAGTTTTGGCAAAGAAAATCGAAGTCTTTAGTAAAGCTAATCCAACTCCTCTAATCATTGCTGATGATACAGATGCCTTGGAAGATGTGCGATTAAAATATCGTTATCTTGATCTTCGTCGACCAGTGATGAGACATAATCTCGAAAAAAGAGCCCAAATCGTGAAAGCCGCTCACCAATATTTTGATGAGAACGGTTTTATCGAAGTTGAAACTCCGTGTTTAACTCTTTCGACACCTGAAGGCGCTCGCGATTATATCGTGCCATCTCGTGTGAGTCACGGTTGTTTCTATGCTCTTCCTCAATCACCTCAATTGTTTAAACAATTGCTGATGATTGGTGGTTTTGAACGTTACTATCAAATCGCCCGTTGCTTCCGTGATGAAGATTTAAGACAAGATCGACAACCTGAATTTACTCAGATTGACTTAGAAATGTCTTTCCTTGACCAAGACGAAATCTTAACTATTATGGAAGGCTTCTTGAAGAAGGTATTTAAGGAAACTGTTAATTTTGATCTAAAGCTTCCACTTCGTCGTCTTCCATATAAGGAAGCAGTTGATGTTTATGGTAGCGATAAACCAGATACTCGATTTGAAATGCATCTTATTGAAGTAACAGATGTCTTAAAGAAAACTGAATTTAGTGGTTATCAATCCGCTGAATCTATTAAAGCTCTTGTTGTTCCAGGAGTTGCTCCAGTAACTTCAAGAAAAGTGATTGATAATTTAACACTTGAAGCGAAAAAGTTTGGGTTTGGTGGAATTGGTGTTTACAAAGTAAACAACGGCACAGTTGAATCCTCTTTAGCAAAGTTTATGAATGAAGAACAAATGAAAGAATTTGTTGCTTTAACAAAAGCGAAAGATGGAGATCTTATTCTTGTGCTTGCTGGGAAGCATGACCCGGTGTGCTTTGCGCTTGGTGCATTACGCTCTAAATACGCTCACGAGCTCGGTTATGTGAAGCCAAACACTTATGATTTGCTCTGGGTGGTGGATTTCCCACTTTTCGAGAAAGATATTCATGATGGTTCATATAAACCATTACACCATCCATTCACACGTCCAACACCTGAAACTGCCCAATATTTAGACAGTGACCCAAGTAAGGTTTTGTCAGCCGCTTATGACATAGTCATAAATGGTTATGAAGCAGGCGGTGGATCTCTTCGAATTTATGACCAAGATATGCAAAAGAAAATCTTCAACATTCTTGGTTTTACCAATGAAGATATTGCCAGAAAATTTGGTTATTTTGTGAAGGCGTTTCAATATGGAACTCCTCCACATGGTGGAATTGCCTTTGGATTAGAACGTTTATCAATGATTATTTGTGGAACCGATAACATTCGCGATGTAATCGCCTTCCCAAAGAACCTCAAAGCAACATGCCCAATGAGTAATGCACCAGAGCCAGTTGATGAAGCTCAATTAAAAGATGTCGGTATCAAAATTGCCGAAGAATAATTTATTAATTAAGGAGAAAAAAGATGAATCAAAAAGAACTCTCAGTTGCCGCAATCAGATCCATGTGTATCGATGTGGTGAACAAAGCCAAATCTGGTCACCCAGGAATGGCCTTAGGCAGTGCCCCAATCCTTTATACTCTTTGGACACGCCACCTCGTTGCTGATCCAAAAGATCCAACATGGTTTAACCGTGATCGTTTTGTCTTAAGTGCCGGACACGCTAGTTCCCTTCTTTACACAATGCTTCATGTGTCTGGATACAACGTATCCATGGATGACTTAAAAGCCTTCCGCCAACTCGGAAGCTTAACTCCAGGACATCCAGAATTTAAGCACACATGTGGTGTGGATGCGACCAGCGGACCTTTAGGTCAAGGTATTGCTCAAGCCGTCGGTATGGCCATGGCGGAACGCGCTGTTAGTCACCAATATCCACAAGGCAAAGTGCTTTGCGATCATTACACATATGTCTTATGTGGTGACGGATGTCTCCAAGAAGGACTTTCACAAGAAGCGATTTCTCTTGCTGGACATCATAAGTTAAATAAACTTATTCTCATTTATGACAGCAACGCTGTCACACTTGATGGAGGACTTGATTTATCCTTCTCCGAAAATGTTAAAAACCGTTTCAAAGCTTCCGAATGGAATGTTTTAGAAGTGATGGATGGAAATGATGTGGAAGCAATTGATCAAGCAATAGCAAAAGCAAAAACTTCCAAATCAAAGCCAACATTAATCATTGTTCATACCGTGATTGGTTATGGTAGTGAAAAACAAGGAACCTCAAAAGTTCATGGTAACCCACTTGGTGAAGAAGATGGTGCGAAAGCAAAAGCTTTCTACGGATTTAATTATCCAACATTCACTATTCCTCAAGAAGTTTACGATGAATTTAAAAATTCATTTGCTAAACGTGGTATTGCTTCACACAAGGAGTATGACGCGAAAGTGTCAGCTTGGAAAGCTGCTCACCCAGGCGCCACCAAGAAATTTGAGCGTGCAGTAAGTGGTGATGTTTCTAGCTATTTCAAGAAAACTCCAAAATTTGTCGAAAATACTGATTCAACCCGTGTTAGTTCTGGAAAAGCTCTTAATGAGCTTTACAACAAGATTCCATTTTTAATGGGTGGATCTGCCGATGTTGCTGGTTCGGTCATGACTCATATTAATGGCGGTGTTGACTTCACACCAAGAACTCCAAAGGGTCGTAATGTAAACTGGGGTATCCGTGAATTTGAAATGGCGAGCGCCCAAAACGGGATGCTTTTACACGGAGGTCTAAAGACCTATGTTGGATGTTTCTTAGTCTTCTCTGATTACATGAAGTCTGCTATCCGTATGGCTGCTCTTTCTAAATTACCAGCCATTTATCTTTTCTCCCATGATACAATCGCTGTTGGCGAAGATGGACCAACCCATCAACCAATTGAACACTTAGCTATGCTAAGAAGTATTCCAAATATGAACGTTATTCGTCCATGTGATGTGAACGAAACATACGCGGCATGGGAAATTGCTCTTCGTTCAACCGAAACACCAACTGCATTAATTCTTTCTCGTCAAGGTCTACCTTTATTAGGTAGCAAGTATCATGAAGTCGCTAAAGGTGCTTATGTGATTGATAAAGAAGCAAAACATGTTGATGCAACTATTGTTGCAACAGGTAGTGAAGTTGCTTTAGCAGTTGAAGCCAAGAAGCTTCTTCAAGAACAAGGCGTTGATGTCCGTGTTGTCTCCATGCCATCCTGGTTTGATTTTGAAAAACAACCAGACGAATACAAGAAAGCTGTCTTTGGAGTTAGTAAAGACAAAGTCTTTGCTGTCGAAATGCTTTCTAGCTTTGGTTGGTACAAATACGCTGATCATGTTATGAGCGTCGATACATTCGGAACTAGCGCTCCAGCCAAAGAAGCAATCAAAGCCTATGGCTTTACGGCTGAAAAAGTTGCTGAATTTGTAAAAAGAGGACTTTAATCTGATGCCTTCCTTTTCTCGCAATAAAGAACATGAACTTGTGATGATATGCATTTATGATGCATTAACACACATCTCTTTGGGAGATGA
Source organism: uncultured Caryophanales bacterium (assembly GCA_946414655.1). GTDB lineage: Bacteria > Bacillota_I > Bacilli_A > RFN20 > CAG-826 > Fiminaster. The sequence goes on from CAMKPL010000002.1 coordinate 174,364, forward strand.
GTTTTCAGTTGAAGAGACAATGGAGTCCATTTTTGAAGAACCTTTTGAAAATATTTCTCTCTTTGCTAAGCAAATTGTGGTGAAATCTCTAAAAAACATTGACGAAATTGAGTCAGTTTACCAAGCGAAAATGCCAAAATGGAAATTCTCACGCTTAAACCGACTTGAACAAGCAATTCTTTTAATGAGCTACACCCAAGCTGAGATTGAGGGAAAAGACTCTAAAAGAGTCATTATTGATGTAGCAGTGCGATTATCAAAGAAATACCTTGATGAATCGGACTATAAATTCGTAAACGCGATCTTGGATAATGTGCTGTGAATCTAACTTTATATTCTGTCACTAGTCTTAACCGTTATATCAAACAGAAGTTTGATTCGGACACTTCTCTTAGAGGGATTAAACTTAAGGGAGAAGTTTCTAATTTTAAACCCTATAGTAACGGCCACATCTACTTTACCCTCAAGGATGAAAACTCCTCTATAAGGGCAGTAATGTTTGGTGAATATACAAAGTATATCCAAGGACCAATTAAAGACGGTGATGAAATTATTGCGGTTGGGTATGTGTCGACTTACCCAGCACGTGGCGAGTACCAGTTCTACGCCCAAGCGATTGAACTTGCCGGGGCCGGACAGCAACTCCTTGAACTAGAGATGCTTAAAAAGAAACTCGCTGCCGAAGGATTATTTGACCAGTCACGCAAGCGTGAAATCAAACAATTCCCACGAGCGATTGGTGTCATCTGTGCACCAAATAGCGCAGCTCTAAGCGATATTGAAAAGAATATTCGTCTAAGAAACCCGTTTGTAGAGCTTAAAATCTTCCCATCCCTTGTCCAAGGTAGTGAAGCGCCAAAAGAGCTCTTAAAAGCCCTTAAAAAGGCCGAAATATCAAGTATTGATACGTTGATCATCGGTCGAGGTGGCGGTGCTAGTGAAGATTTATCAGCCTTTAATGATGAGGCACTTGTACGCGCAGCAGCTGCATTCCCAGTTCCAGTTATTGCAGCAGTCGGTCATGAAATTGACTTCACACTCATTGACTATGTTGCTGATGCTAGAGCATCAACACCAACTGGAGCAGCAGTCTTATCAACTATTGATATGCGTGAGGTGATGCAACGTGTCGATGTCGATTCTGCTAGGCTAGATGAAGCAATGAAGAATCGAATGACGTTGTTACGTCATAAGATTGATTCGTTAAAGAATCGCCCATTCTTCATTAATCCACGTTCAATGTATGAAACAACTTTAGTTGAAGTGGATAATTCCAAGAAACGTCTCGAACAAGCGATGCTCTACCAGATTAAGTCTCGCCAAGAAAGAGTCGAGATGATGAGCAAGCAACTTCAATCACTATCTATTGATAGTGTTCTAACCAGAGGATTTGCAATCATGCAAACACCAGATGGAAAAGTTGTGACGAGCGTTGAGCAAGTTAGTATCGACCAAGAACTAAAAACAAAATTAAAAGATGGTTGTATAACAACCAAAGTGATTAAGAAGGAGAAATAAAAATGGCAACTGAACAAATTAATTTCGAAAAATCACTCGAACGTCTGCAAGAGATTGTCGACAAGATTGAAAAGGAAACCCTTCCTTTGGAAGAATCTATCAAACTCTATGAAGAAGGAAAGAAGGTTATTTCGACCTTAGAGAAGGCCTTAAAGGAAGCTGAAGCAAAAATCGGAGAACTACAAAAATAACTTAAAAGTTAGAAATTTAAAATAGTAGTTATTTAGTAGATTATTAGTAAATGTCTAGAAAGAAAGTTAACAATGTTAAACACGTTAATTTAAACGAAATCAAAGATCCATCATTTTTGAAGAATCTTTCGTATGCTGAGCTCAACGTTCTTGCTGACGATATTCGTAAAGAAATTATCCGCTGTACTGCCAAGAATGGTGGACACCTTTCTAGTAATCTCGGAGTAGTGGAATTAACCATTGCTATCGAACATTTCTTTGATTTATCAAAGGACAAACTAATTTTCGATGTTGGTCACCAATGTTACACACACAAAATCTTAACTGGACGTCCTCTTGAAACATTAAGACAAACAAACGGTATTTCTGGTTTCCAGAAAATCGATGAATCAACCTATGACTGTTTTGATGCTGGACATTCTTCAACATCAATTTCCGTAGCAAATGGCTTTGCCATTGCTCGTGATTTAAAAGGTGAAAACTATAATGTCATCGCTCTAATTGGCGATGGATCTATTCCTTCTGGATTAGCTTTTGAAGGACTCAATAACATTGCTAGTGGAAAAAATAAAGTTGTTATCATTTTAAATGATAATGGTATGTCTATTTCTAAACCTGTTGGTGCTTTATCAAAGTCATTTGGCCGAATTTCAACTGCAGCAGGTTATAACCGTATTAAATACGGATATCGCCGAGCAATGTTTAAAACCAAAGTCGGTAAGAAGATTTATAATCTTACTTTAAGAATTAAGAACTGGTTTAAACGCCATCTTACTTCCCCAAATATTTTTACCGATCTTGGTTTTGCCTATATTGGTCCGGTTGATGGACACGACATTCGAAAGCTTGAAAAAGCATTTAAACGAATTGGAAACACTGAAAAATCAGTGGTCGTTCATGTATGTACTACCAAAGGTAAAGGCTACGAATTAGCTGAAAACGACAACACCGGATCATGGCATGGAGTTGCCCCATTCAAGATTCAAGATGGTGTACCTTTAAAATCATCAAATCACGTTAGTTGGTCGAAAGTCTTTGCTGACCTATCTCTTGAAGAGATGAAGAAACATCAAGATGCATTTTTAATCTCTCCAGCGACAACTGTGGGCGCAGAAATGGAAGAGGTTTTAAAACAATTCCCGGAGAGAAGTCTTGATGTCGGCATTGCCGAAGAACATGCCGCAACACTTTCTGGAGCACTTTCTCGCGGTGGTTATCACCCCATTATTTCGATTTATTCAACATTCATGCAGCGTGCTTACGATGAAATATCGCATGACATGTCACGTACTAAAGCGAATGCGACACTACTGATCGACCGTGCCGGACTAGTTGGACGTGATGGTGAAACTCATCAAGGCATCTATGATGCAGCGTTTTTATCAACAATTCCAGGTGTTGTTATTACAATGCCTTCGACACGTAAAGAAGCCGAATACCTATATAGCGAATCATTCAACAATCACGGTGTATTTGCGATGCGTTATCCACGTGCCACATGCATTGAGGAAGGAAAAGAAGAACAACTTTCCTTTGGAAAATGGATTAAAGTACGCGAATCTAAATCAAAGAAAGTTGCGGTGATCTCTGTTGGACATCTCACTCATGAGTTGAATCAACTGGTTGAGGAAAAGCGTCTAGATTGCACAATTTATAACGCTATTTTCATTAATCCAGTTGATGAGGATGCTTTGAAGAGCCTCCTCTCATATGATAAAATCGTCATTTACGATGCGTATAGCACCCAAGGAGGCCTTGTTTCGCTCGTGACGCTTAAATTATCGCAACTAAAATTTAAAGGGCTTATTTCGGCTCGTTGTGTACCAAACGTTTTTGTCAAGCAAGCAACAATCACGGAACAACTCGAATCTTTTGGATTGCTTCCAAGACAAATTTTAGAAGAACTTAAATAAAAAGTCATTCGTGTTATGGTTAACATAATATTGAATGATTTTTTTATGCTCTATAGAATAGAAGTATGAGTAAAATCATTTTGCATATTGATCTCAACACCTTCTTTGTTCGTTGCGAAGAACTTGTTAATCCATCCTTAGAAGGCCAGCCAGTTATTATTGGTCATAGCGGTCGTGGCGGAATTGTTTCAACATGTTCATATGAAGCAAGAAAATACGGTGTGCATAGTGGTCAGCCAACATTTAAAGCTCTCGAACTTTGTCCAAATGCGATTGTTATTCATGGACATTACGAACTTTATAGTCGTAAATCAAAAGAGTTCTTTAACTATGTTAAGCAGTACTCTAAAATCATCGAAAAAGCCTCCATTGATGAATGTTATGTCGATATGACAAAGCAGCTTTCAAATGTGAAAGATGTTGTGGCGTATCTAAAAGAATTCCAAAATAAATTACTTCAAACAGTTGGACTTAAATGTTCAATTGGCGTTGCTCCAACCAAATTCCTTGCCAAAATGGCAAGCGATATGAAGAAACCAATGGGAATCACCATTATTCGCCGTCGAGATGTTCGTAAAATGCTTGATCCACTTCCGATTTCTTCCTTCTATGGAATCGGTAAAAAGACTGCTCCGAGATTAGAAGCAATGGGCGTTAAGACAATTGGTGATTTAGCAAAGCTAATTAATTCTGATGAACCATCAGTTAAGCAAGCATTCGGCAAATTTTACTATGTCATTAAGGATTGGATTAACGGATATGGTAGCGATGAAGTTGATGTCGAACCATGGGATCCAAAATCCATTGGCCACTCGACAACATTTGTCAGCGATTCAACAGATTTTGATGAAATCCGAGGTTATTTAAAAGATCTTGCTAAAGAAGTATCCGATGAAGCCAAAGAAAAAGGCAAAATCGGATTTAATGTTCAACTTGTCTTAAAGACAAACGAATTCAAAACAATTAATCGTTCAGTCAAATTGCCTAAACCAACAAACGATTTTGAAACAATTTATAATGAGGCTTCGATTCTTTTAGAAAAGAACCTTAATGGTCAAGAAATTCGTCTATGTGGTGTAACGCTACAAAATCTGATTTATGCTTCTGATTATGTTGAACAGTTATCAATTTTTGATAATTATGAAGACGACGAGAAGAATGCGACAAGAGATTTAATTCGTGAACTGAACCGGAAGATGAAGGGAGCCAAGTTTATGCGAGCCTCGGACATCCTTAAGGAGAAGAGAAATGGACATTAATCGCGCTAAAGAACTCTTCTTCCAACATCTTCGCGTTGAAAAAGGTCTCTCTGAAGATACTGTTCTTTCCTATGCTTACGATATTAACGAATTCTTTAAAGAATTCAAATATAAAGATACTGAAGATATCCTTCCAACAGATATTGGCGATTTTATACGCATTCAAAGTAAAAACAAGATGGCCACAGCAACGATTGCTCGTCGTCTATCTTCTTTAAAAAACTTCTACATTTTCCTAGAAAAAGAAGATTTTATTCATCTTCCAATGAGGGATGTCGAAACACCAAAAGGAGTGAAGCATTTGCCATCAGTACTTAGTATTGAACAAGTTGAGCAACTTCTTGATGCCCCTGATTTAAACAAGGACGAAGGAGTTCGCGATCGAGCAATGCTTGAGCTAATGTATGCATCGGGACTCCGTGTTAGTGAACTGCTTTCATTAAAAATGAAAAACATTTCTTTCGAGAGAAATATTGTCACGGTAATTGGTAAAGGAAATAAACAAAGAAAAGTTCCTTTTGGAGATTTTGCAAAGGATTATCTTGTTCAATATATTGACCATGCTCGAAAAAAGAATCCTGGTTCAAGAACTGACTATGTTTTCTTAAATCGATATGGAAAACCATTATCTAGACAATACTTCTTTTTACAAGTAAAAAAGTATGCCGAACAAGTCGGAATAAAAGAAGATATTTCACCTCATACATTACGGCATTGTTTTGCAACCCACCTTCTTGAATCCAGTGCGGATATCCGAACTGTTCAAGAAATGCTTGGACATAGCAATATTGCTACAACCCAGATTTATTTAAATATCTCTACGCGACGTATCCTTGAAGCGTATGATTTGTATAGCAAACGAAAATAGTTTAGAATATGGACGATTTAGGAGTGAAATTATGAAAAAATTTAAAAGAATCTTCGTCATTGTAACAGACTCAGCCGGTATTGGTGAAATGCCAGATGCTGAAAAATTTGGTGATAAAGGCACTAACACCTGGGTTCATACCGCGGAAAAGTGCGGTGGACTGCATGTTCCAAATATGAATGCATTAGGCATTGGTGATCTTGCTCCAGTGAAAGGTACTAGTAAAGTTAGTCATCCACATGCATATAGCATGAGATTAAGAGAAGCCAGTAATGGAAAAGACACCATGACTGGTCACTGGGAAATGATGGGTATTTATACAACAAAACCATTTATTACCTTTACAGACACTGGATTCCCAAAATCGTTAATGGATGAATTAGCTGAAAAAACTGGTCATAAGTTAATTGGTAATAAAGCCGCATCTGGAACCGAAATTCTTAAAGAATTAGGTGAACAGCAGATGAGAGAAAACTCCTTAATTGTTTATACTTCCGCCGACTCTGTTTTACAGATTGCCGCTCACGAGGAAGTAACTGGTGTTCCTGAACTTTATCGTTGTTGCGAAATCGCTCGTGAAATCTGCTTACGTCCAGAATATTATGTTGGCCGCGTTATCGCTCGTCCGTTTGTTGGCACAGATGCATCCAACTTCAAACGTACACCAAATCGACACGACTTAGCCGTCTCTCCAAGTGGTACTACTGCTATGGACATTCTTAAAGAGAATGGTTATATGGTTTCATGTATTGGTAAGATTGGTGATATCTTCAATCAATGTGGGGTTGTTAAAACCCAAAAAACTGTCTCCAATAAAGACGGAATGGAAAAGACGATTGATGAATGTAAGCACCACGATTTCGAAGGTTTATGTTACATCAACTTAGTTGAATTCGACTCGGAATACGGACATCGTCGTAACCCACTTGGATACGGAAAAGCTCTTGAAGAATTTGATGTTCAACTTGGTGAATTAATGGAAGCTTCTAAAGAAGATGACCTGATTATGGTGACTGCTGACCACGGAAATGACCCAACTCATACCGGGACAGACCACACCAGAGAAAAAGTTCCTCTAATTTGCTATAGCAAGTCCTTCAAACATGGTAAATACCTTGAAGAACGTGAATGCTTTGCTGACATTGGTGAAACTATCCTTCAAAACTTTGGACTTAAGAAAGCCGATACAATGATTGGTAAACCAATCAAAGAGCTTCTTGAAGACTAATTTAGTAAAATTATTTGATGAGAAAGGCGTCTTATGAGATGCCTTTTTTCTAATTTTGAAATAAGACGAGACAAAGTCTCACGTTCTAAATGGACACTTTGTGCAAGAGTGGTGATGCTCTTAAATGAAATTTGTCCTTTGTTAGATTGAAGGTAGAACAGAAAACGTTCCTCAGCACTTTCTAAAGACAAAAGTTTGATATGGTGGTTCAAACGTTTCACAAAACTCGATTCAAGTTTCATATATTCCTCAAAAAACTGCGGATCTTTCATAAGATTTTTAAACTCTTCTTTCTTTATAAGAAAGATTTGACTATCATCAATTGTCGTAACGTTGCCTTTAAATTTGTTATCTTCTCCAAAAACAAGATGTACGCCAAAGAAGTCGTTAGGTTTAATTTCGTTATAAACAATCTCGGTCCCTTTAAAGGAGTACGACTGAATACGAATAAAGCCAGATTTAACTAATCCAACATAATGACATTCTTCTCCTTCATGAAAAAGAACCATTCCTTTAGGAAAAGATTTTGTCGTGTATCCATGTTCTTCCAAAATTTGTATAAAAGTCATAATTTCGTGATTCAAATCACATTTTAATTAAATCATATAAAGTATGATGTGTCTATGAAAACAAAGAAATTATTTTTACTCCCAGCACTCCTTCTAGCTGGCTGCTCTATCGATAGTCAGGAAAAACTATCCATTCTTACTCCAACGGGCGCTCCAGCGGTCGTTTTTGCATCGTTTTTAAACGATTCTAACTTCAAAGTCATTGATCAACCAGCGAATATTATTGCCCAAATGGTCAATGAAAATGTCGATATCGCTGTTTTACCAACAAACGTCGGAGTTCAGCAAATTGCAAAAGGTCTCAAGTACAAAATTGCTTCAACAATCACATTTGGAAACCTATTTATTTGTTCGACTGGACTAGATGAAGACGGCGTTATGGGTGATGACGATTATATCGTCTCATTCCAGGAAAATGCTGTTCCAGACAAAATATATAAGGCTGTTTATGATGTAGCAGTTGATTATTACGCAACAAATGCCCAAGAAGCTGCAAAGTGTTTAAAACTAAAACGCGATGTTGTGAATAGCAAAGATGTTGATTATGTCTTAATGGCTGAACCAGCTATTAGCAAACAAGAATCTATCGGAACTGACTTTAGCATTTATGCTAATCTTCAAGAACAATATCAGACGAAGTACGATAATCAACAAATCTTTCAAGCCTCAATTTTTGTTCGTGATTCATTATCTCATGAGCAAGTTGATCCTTATTTAGGTCGTATTAAATCCTATGTTTCTTCCTTAAAAGCTAATCCTTCTCTTTTAGAGAATGCAAAACAATTAGACCCAAACGCCGAAACAACTTTAGGAATTGATATTGCAGCAACTGTGGCGGCAATTAAAAAAGATAATGCCATCGGTATCGGTTATGAAGTTGCCTATGAACACAAACACGAGATTGATACATTCTTAAAAATCTTTGGCATGACGGAGACTAATGAAGAAATTTATTACAAATAAGTATTTCTTAATTTTTTCAGGAATAGTTTTACTATTTGGACTGTGGTTTTTAGCAACGCTTATCTTTGATAAGAACTCAATGATTTTTCCATCTCCGATTGTTACTTTTGATGCATTAATTCAACTTTTAGGGGTTGGCTATACATATCAATGTTTAGCTTATTCTGTGCTGAAGATGTTGATCGGATTTGGATTGGGATTTATTGTGGCGTTTATTCTCGCACTTATTGTGCGTGATAATGACCATTTGTACACATTATTCTCACCAATCATTACAGCCTTAAAAGCCATTCCAACAGCAGCGATTGTCTTTTTGTTCGTTGTTTTAGTGGATGCCGAATATGCTCCATGTTTTCTTGTAATGATTTTATCATTACCAATCTTATATGAATCGCTTGTTAACGGTATGAGAAATATTGATCCTCAAATTCTTGATGCTGTGAAAATCGATGGTGGTAAAGGAATACAAAAGCTCTTTCGTGTTCAACTACCTTTAGCGCTCCCATATCTGCTTGTCGGTATCATTTCGTCGTTTTCTCTATCTTTTAAGATAGAAATCATGTCTGAAATTGTTACCGGATATACACGTAACGGTTTAGGAAGTTTGATTAAATCTGTGCAAATCAATGACCCAACAAATATGGCAGCCATTTTTGCATATTCTTTAATCGCAATTATATTGATGATCATTGTTTCTATTCCGGCATCTTACTTAAGAAATAAAGTGGCAGTGAAAGCTGGAATTAGTAGATAATTAGTAGTTGTTATCCACTCATTTATATGTGGAAAAGTCCTAGTTCAGGGCTTTTTCTTTAGTTAATTGATATAAAGGAAATAAATAAAAAAGAACGATTAATTCGCTCTTTCTTGGTATTTGGTTAACATAATATCTATTATGCGAAGTTATCTCTTTTTCGGACTTTCTAAAACTTGCTCAATGGAAACTCTCTCGCGTTCTTCTTTGGAGAAAATATTCACAATAACATGATAAGCATCGATCAAAATCCATCCAGATTCTGGAGTTCCTTCTTTGTGCGAGTAATTGACTTTCTTTTCCTCGAGCTTATCGATGATAGCGTCAGCCAATGCTCCGAGTTGACGAACGTTTGTCGCTGAACAAAGAACATAATATTCCGCGAAAGGCGTTCTTTCTGAGACATCAATTACTGAAATATCTTCTGCTTTATGATCAGAAAGAACTTTTTTAACCATTTGAACAACTTTATCCATTGTTAATCTCCTAAATACATTTTAAAACATTCGTCTGTCAGACGATTTTTAATATCTTTAGCATGCGCAAGTAAATACTTGCGGTTATCTTTCAAAGTATCTAAAAATCCTTGTTTCCAGTTTTTCATGCACGAATTAATTAAAAAACGAGAATCAAATTGGCGAGTTGGTTCGATTTTGTCTGCGGCATAGACCACCATTCCAAGTTCACTCATATTTGCGCAGCCTGTGCAATGGAACTTCACCGCATTAAGAATCTCTTTGTCTTTGATATGGAAATCGTTTATTAAAATATATTCACCAATAAATTGGTGATAAGCAAAACGAGGCATATCTAAATAATCTTTGTATTTTTCCTTCATAACTTTTTCAGGATCAATTTTTCCATAGCTTGCGAGTTTACCAATATCGTGGAATAATCCGGTAAAGTAATACTTTGCAGGATTTGGAAGATTATTAACCACCGCAATTTGGTATGCTAACTTTGCGACTTCGATGGAGTGGTTTAATCGTTTTTCATCAACATATTCGCTAACTTTCTTTACATAGTAAAGACGATGCTTTTCAATATAGTTTAAAACTTCTTTTGGAAGATCAAGAGACATCCCTAAACGAACTGCAGTTGAACTAACTTCACCGCTTTCTAAATAGTTCAGATTAATCATGTTGTATTTGTAAACAATATCTTCGCTGATAAGAACACCTGGTCTAGGAACATAGACAATCTGTGTTAGTCTTGATAGTAACTCAGCATCCTTCCATTCTGGGAATTTATTAACCTGGTCTCCACCAATTAAAAGGTAGAGTTTTGATTTTGGGTATTTCTTATAGAAATAACTAACGGTATCAATTGTATAATTCACTTCACTTGTGGATTTCAGTTCATATTCGCTGATTTGTGACCCGGCAGGAGCGTATAGGCGAAGAACTAGCTTCATCATTTTTAAACGGTCTTCACCACTGGCCTCGCATTCTTTCCATCGTGGAGAACGTGCCGGCACGAAAATGACGTCTGCGTTTAGCTTAAGCGATGCAGCACGCGCAATCCGAAGATGACCATTATGGATTGGATCAAATGATCCACCGTAAATGATGTAATTAGCCATTAATTATTTGGTTAAGACCTTTGGTCTTGACGAATAAATCGCCACTCCTTTTGGAATGCAGATACGGAATGTTTGGTTCGCGGCTTTAAAGTTGATCCAACCTAAACCTTGAACACCAATATCACGATAGTTACTTTCAGTAATTGTAATTTCAAAGACGTCTAAATCATGCCCAGAGTGAATTCTAGGAAGTGATGGTACAAGACGTTTACGTAAAACAGATTGAATAAATTTCTCATCGACATGTTGTCCGGTAATCTTTTTTAATTCAACATGGTCGTGGAAATAGCATTTAAACTCGGTTTTCTTGCCTTTTAGGAGTTGGATGTAGCCAATTCCACCAAAGCAGAGAACTTGGCCTTCCTCGAGGCTTACTTTTTTGGCCTCAACGGCCTTGGTTAGATAGATTTGTTTAAGTGTGGCCTTGTCGAGGTTATAAAGAATCGAGTTATTAATGGAAAGTCCTGGAGCATCATATAATGATGTTGTTCTAGAAAGAGGAATCTCCATAACTGATAATTTTGTTTTTGGATATAGATGTGTAGAGATAGTTCCTTTACTCATATTTGAGTAAACACGAAGGAACGATTGAACAAGAGTGGTTTTACCACTCATCGAAGCTCCGACAACGTAGACATCTCTTCCGTTGCGGAGTTCGTATATTCTTGAAAGAATATGTTTAGCGTTTTCATCGGTTGTTGCGGTTGCTAAAACAACATCGTCCTTGGTTAATTTAATTCCTGATGCACGGAAACGATGGGCGACATATTCTTTGGTGTCTTCTTCGGTGCATGTTGGTGGCAAAAGGTCAAATTTGTTACCGACAACTAAAATATCCATACCTTGGATAATCGCGTTGATTTGGAGAGAGAAACTTGCTTCAAAAGAGAAGAGGTTTACTACGTAAACAAGAAGAGCGTTTTTACGTTTTGCATCCATGACAAACTTCAGATAGTCTTCACTGACTTCTGGTTCGTTGGATTTGTTGCGATAACGTTCGAGTTCGAAACAATGGTCACAGAACAAAAAGTTTTGTGATGCGTTTTCGAGTGTTTCTTTCTTAACGTAACCTTCTTTTGTTGGGTCTTCGCTTTGTAAGACTGCGCCGCAACTATAGCAGCGACGAATTTGAGAAATTTTTGCCATTATCTTTCCCTCCAATCAATTAATTTGCCTTTTCGTTTTAAATGACGACGAATTGGGCGATCAAACAAGCGGTTAAAGTGGGTTGTTGGTTGGTCTTCCTTAACAATTTTATCTGTGAGAATACATAGTATTCTAGCACGATTCGCTGAAGCAATATCCGTGACCGTTTGATCACCAATCATCACCGCTGTTTTTAAATCAATTTGTGCTTCTTTTAGTTTACGAATCAGCTTTCGAGCAAATGGTTTGCCCACTGCTGAGGCATATCTAACTCCGAGAGCATTAGCGTATTCTTGGACACGTTTGCCAGTGTTATTAGAGATGATGAATAACTCAATCCCATTTTCTTCAAGAAGCTGCTTAAATGAAACAACATTTGCGCTCGGTGTTTTTGTTTTATACGAATCTAGAGTATTGTCTAGATCCGATAAAACGGTCTTAATCCCATGCTTTTTATAAAAATCAATTTCGATTTCGAATATTGATTTCGCATGAGCATAAGGAGTGTAAACTTTGCACATATCTTAATTATACACATTCTTTAGTTAACTAAAAGTGAGAATAATTCGCATATGTATGAAAAAAACGCTGATTTCGCAGCGTTTTTTGTTAATTTTGGAGTTAATTAGTCATCCAGAATATCGTCATCAAAGATGGAGATTTGGGTATAACCTTTTTCCTCTTCTTCCTTAATTTCTTCTAAAGAAGCTTCTTCTTTTTCGCTATGTTTAGAGAACTCTGGAACTTCTTCTTTTTTAACATAGTGAGAAACGATTTTATCATCCACAAATTCGCTTGATTCAACAAATGGCGTAATTAAGCGAATTTTGGCGCTCATTTCGACACTTTGTTTAGCGTATCGATCCATTGGAGTGAGATGATAATCATCCACGACAATGTCACGAATCTCCTGCATGTTGTCTAAGAAACGAATCGCATTCGATTCTTCTTCCTTGTTAAGCTTGAAGGCGTAAACAAGTTCATGGACATCAGATTTAAATGATTTAAAGACACATGAAGAGTGGCCTAAACGAGAGGTTAATTCGGTCTTTTCCACATCATAAATTCTGACGCAGGCTTTATTGGTAATAACAACGACTTTTCCTTTGGTGTTATACTTTGGATAAGCAAGGACATTTACGATGTGTGCTTTACCTAGTTTAGCAAACGATTTTACACCACCACTTCGCATGCCACTTGTTGGTAGTTCATTTTCGTTAAACATTGTTGAATTTCCGTCACTAGTGAAGAGGACTAAATTAGAATCTCCATCAGTTAATGTGACGTCAGCTAATTCATCATCCTGGAGTAATTTGATGCAGATTAGTGGTTTAGAATAACGTACAACTTGGAAATCTGAGACTGGAAGTCGTTTAATTTGCCCGTTTTTAGTGACAAGAGCAAAGAATAGGTCACTTCTAAACGTATCTATCGCATATGCACGCACTATTTTTTCATTAGGATTTAAAGAAATTAAATAGTTAATGTGACGACCTTCTTCTTTCCACTTATTTTCTGTTAATTGGTGCACTGGAATATAAAGAAAGTTACCTTCATTTGTAAAACAAATGAGGTAGTCAGTTGTGTAAACTTCTCCATTATAAACAAGGACGTCTCCTGCTTTCATACCTGGAAGTGGGTTTTCACCACTTGAACGATATGATTTTAAGGAGGAATATTTCATATAACCATCTCGAGTAATCGCGAGCTTAACAAGTTCTTTGCTAATTAAATCACGTTTATCAATGGCTATTGATTCATGTTTATCGACAATTTGTGTTTTTCTTTCGTAGCCATATTTTTTGGAGATTTCACGAAGATCACTAATAAGTAGACGATTAAGTTTATTTCTGTCTTCAAGAATTCCTTTTAGGAATTCGATTCTCTCTTCTAATGATTTTTTCTCATTTAAAAGAGTTGTGATGTCGGTGTTAGACAACTTATAAAGTTGTAACATGACAATCGCTTCAGATTGAGCTTCACTAAAACCGAATTTTTCTTGTAAATTCTTCTTCGCATCCGCTTTATCTTTCGATTTTCTAATTAAATCAACGACTTCATCAAGAATCGAAATGGCTTTGATTAAACCGTCAACGATATGCAGACGTGATTGGTTCTTATTGAGCTCAAAATTTGAGCGTCTTGTGATGACGTTAACTTGGTGTTCAATATAACAATCAATGAAATCTAAAAGATTCATTGTTTTTGGTGAACCATTAACAATCGCGACCATGTTCGCCGAGTAGGAAGAACGTAATCCAGACTTACTTAAAAGGTATTGATGAATAACGTCAATATTCGCTTCTTTTTTGACATCGATAACGATGCGTAAACCTTGTCGATCAGATTCATCACGAACTTCAGCAATACCTGGTAAAACATTGTTGTGTCGGAGCATATCGATCTCATGAACAATGTCAATTTTGACTGCTTTATATGGAATTTCGGTGACGATAATTTTCTTTTCTTTTTCCGTATTAATCACTTCGGTTTTTGAGAGAATTTCGATTCTTCCTCGACCCTCTAAATAGATGTCTTCAAGACCCTTTGAACGGATGATTAAACCACCGCCTGGAAAGTCTGGTCCGGGAACAAATTGGAGGAGGTCTTTTGGTTCAACTCGGACGTGATTAATGCGATAAATTATTGCTTCAATAACCTCTTTGAGGTTATGTGTTGGGATTTCTGTTGCCATACCAACAGCGATACCTTCACTACCATTAACAAGTAAATTTGGAAAGCGAGAAGGCACAACAACCGGCTCAAAATTTTCATCATCAAATGTGAGCGCCATGTCGACTGTATCTTTATCAATATCGCGGATCATTTCTTCAGCGATTTGACTGAGCCTGGCCTCGGTATATCGATAAGCAGCAGGACCATCTCCATCGATGGATCCGTTGTTACCTTGGAAGTCAATTAATGGGTTATTTACTTTCCATGTTTGGCTCATACGAACAAGAGCTTCATAAATGGAGCTATCACCATGTGGGTGATAAGTACCCATCACAGCACCAACTGTGTGTGCACATTTTCTTGTTGGACGAGTGAAAATATTGCCATCTTTGTACATGGCATAAATGATTCTTCTTTGAACTGGTTTTAAACCATCTCGAGCATCTGGAATCGCACGATCTTGGATGACATATTTGGCGTAAGTCGCATAGCGACTTCCCATAATCTCTTCCATCGTCTCATGATGGATGTTTTCGATGATTTCGACTGGTTGAACTTCTTTTTTCTTCGCCATCTTACTTCACCTCATCAATAAACGAATCAACTTCGTTGAAGTTAATATTTTCTTCGATCCAACGACGTCTTGTAGCTGGGTCATTACCCATTAAAATAGTTAATTCTTGGGCTGCTAATAAGGAATCTTCGATTGTGACTTGAGTTAATTGTCTTGTCGCTGGATTCATGGTTGTTTCCCATAGTTGATCAGCGTTCATTTCGCCTAAACCTTTATAGCGGGAAACCTTGCATCCAGGGCCTACTTCCTTCTTGGCTTGTTCTAATCCAACATCATCCCAAGCATATCGATGAATCATTTTATGATTCACTTCTCTTTGAACTCGGTATAAAGGAGGCATTGCGACAAAGAGTCGGCCTTTCTTAATGAGTTCAGGCATAAAGTTATAGAAGAAGGTAATTAAAAGTGTTTGAATGTGTGCTCCATCGGTATCAGCATCAGTCATAATAATGATTTTGCCATATCTAGCATGATCGATATTAAATGACTCATTTACACCAGTTCCAATGGTGTTAATTAATGTCGCACATTCTTCGTTTTTAAGAACTTTATCTAAAGGAAGTCCAAAAGTATTTAGTGGTTTACCACGTAGTGGTAAGATTGCTTGATGGCTTCGATCACGCGAGTTTTTCGCTGTTCCACCAGCAGAATCACCCTCAACAATAAATAATTCGTTACTATCATAATCTTTCGATGTTGCTGGAGTAAGTTTATCAGACAAGACTATGTCTTGTTTGATACTTTTCTTAGAACGGATCTCTTCTTTGGCTTTTCTAGCGGCTAAACGAGCACTTTGAGCCTTCAAACATTTCTGGATTAACGAAACAGCAAAATCTTTGTGTTCGTTCATATAATAACTAAAGTTATTATAAATAAAGTTAGTTACAAGAGGTAAAGCTTCAGGAGTACCAAGTTTTTGCTTAGTTTGACCTTCATATTCGAGCTTTTCCTCAGGTATTTTTAAGGAAATAATCGCGGTTAAACCTTCGCGAATGTCATTTCCATCGAGTTTTTGTTTACTACGTAAAAGGTTATTTTGTTCGGCATAATCGTTCACAATTTTAGTTAACCCAGCACGTAAACCTTGTTCATGAGTACCACCGTCACGGGTTCTGACATTATTCGCGTAAGAATAGATTGTTTCTTGATAATCATCGGAACAGTATTGCAGAGCAATACTAATAGCAATGCCGTTTTCTTTTCCTTCGAAATAAATCGACTCACCAATACGTTGTTTTTTCTCGGTGAGATAGTTCACATACTCCTTAATTCCGTCTTTATAGCAGAATTCCGAATGTTGACCACTTCTTTCATCATGAAGAGTGAATTTTACACCGCGGAGAAGATAAGCACTTTCTTGAATGTGGTTGGCAATAATATCGTATTTAAAATCTACACTAGAGAAGATTCGTGCGTCAGGTTTAAATCTGATCAAAGAACCACGCTTCTTGGTGTTACCAAGAACTTCGAGTGGAGTCTCAAGTTTTCCACCATCTTTAAAACGAATATGATAGATTTTTCCATCCCTAAAAACAGTCACATCACAGTAGTCAGAAAGGGCATTTGTAACTGAGCTTCCGACACCATGAAGACCAGCACTACTTTGGTAGGCTTTATTCGAGAATTTTCCACCAGAATGGAGGGTGGTAAAAATGAGTTGAACAGCTGGCATTCCAGTAGCTTTATGAATGTCGACTGGAATACCTCTACCACCATCTAAAACGGATAAAGAACCATCCTTATGGATGGTTATGTTAATTTCATTACCATAACCATTGAGTGCTTCGTCAACCGCGTTATCAACAATTTCCCACACTAAATGATGTAGTCCATTGAGGTTAGTTGAGCCGATGTACATAGCTGGTCTTTTTCGCACACCGGAAAGACCCTCTAAAAGGTCAATATCGGCAGCAGTATAAGACGTGTTTTTGTTTGTTTCTGACATATACTTAATTCAATTTCCAGAAATTGATTATAGCAAACAAAAGGTTGAAAAAGCACGGAGTTTTTTATTAGAATAAATGACGTATTTAGGAGATTTGAAATGGATATTATTTTATATAATATAATCGTCGGTTTTTTATCATTAATTTTAGGTTATTTTTTTGGTTCTATTCCAACAGGAATCATTCTTGGAAAGGTCTTTTTTCATCGTGATCCACGTCAAGAAGGGTCAAAAAACTCGGGTGGAACGAACGTCGGAAGACTATTTGGCAAGAAAATTGGCTTACTTTGCATCATCCTCGATATGATCAAAACTGTGATTCCTTTAATAATTGTTTGGTCAATTATTAAATTCTCTTCCTTAAATCAAGTTTTAGTCGACAACTTTGGTTCAGGCTTATGGAACAACGGAGTCCTTTATATTTATCTTGCTCCTTTAGGAGCAATGGTTGGACATTGTTATCCTGTGTTTGCGAAGTTTAATGGAGGTAAAGCTGTGGCAACTGTCGCAGGATTTGTTCTTGCGACATCTTGGTTACTCTCTGTTCTCGGCTTAGCAGTCTTCTTTATAGTTCTAAAAATTAAAAAGTATGTCTCACTTGGTTCAATTGTAACAATCATTGCCGTGACACTCGTTGCTTGGATTATGGTCATCGTTAAATACTTTGGTCCAGTCTCATTTGCAAACTTCGGAATGTATGGTTGGGGCGATTATGTTGTTGCCGGATTTGAGTATGCCGGGGTGATGACATTCGGAGCGGCGTTATTAATCTATAGACACCGCGCAAACATCAAACGATTGGCCAACCATGAAGAATCAAAAATTAAGTGGTTAAGTTAGTAGTTGTTTAGTAGCAAATTAGTAGATAATTACACTGTTGATAAAACACTCATCGTTATTGTGGATAAACAAATTATTCCGATTTGATGGGTGTTTTTCATTGACACTTTTTAAAATCGTCAACGTACCACTACCACTACTGCTCAAAATTTTTATATAGCAAAATCGGGCACAAAAAAAGCGCCCGTTTAAGGCGCTTAATTTGCTTGGGTGAGGAATTGTCTTACCCGTTTCTTTTCATGCTGTTCATGACCGCTCTGACTTGAGCTTCAGATGGCTTTCTTCCCATCTGTTGAAACATAGCACGAATCATCTTTTCGTTGATTGGAGGATTCTTCTGAAGTTCACGTTTGAAGAACCAACGTGAGAGGAAGAAGCCCACCGCAAGACCGACGATTAAGACACCAATAAGGGCTCCAATGAAGCCGCCGACTGAGATATCCATAATTTAAATCTCCTTTTTAGGCGCGTCCGTCGTATTCACCAGTGTCGGTGCGAACAAGGATCTTTTCGCCATTGTTAATGAATAATGGGACTTTGGTCTTAAGACCAGTCTCTAAAACCGCCTGTTTCATTGCTTTATTAACAGTGTCACCACGAACACCTGGTTCGCATTCGGTAATTGTTAAAGCAACTGTTGATGGAAGAGAAATTCCAAGAATTTCATCATCATAGAAGAGAATTTCGATTTCAGATCCTGAAACTAGGAAGTTCTTTTCCCATTCTAAACGGTCTTTATTAATTTCGATTTGTTCATAGGTTTCATTATCCATGAAGACAAAGTTAACTCCGTCATCATAAAGGAATCCCATTTTCTTCTTAGAAAGCGTTGCTTTCTCGACATCATAACCAGAGTTACGAGCAAGTTCAATGATTGCTCCTGTACGCATATTTTTAGCTTTGACTTTAGCAACCATCTTGCGCATCGCTGTCTTATTTAATAAGATATCGAGCACTTGATAAAGGTTACCTTCGTCGATGAAATAGTTTCCAGGACGTAATTCAGTAACGTTCATATTTAGTTCCTCCTAAAACGCTAACAATTATATCTAAAATTAGATATTTCGTAAATATGAGTTATATTTCTTCTCTCTTTCAAGAGTAGTTTTTGGCCCATGACCAGGATAAATATTGTAATTTTTCTCTAGTTTCACAAGCTTTAATAAGCTTGAAGACATTAATCGAGGAGCGCTGCTTGCTAGATCAACTCTTCCCACAGTTGTGTAAAAGAGAGTGTCTCCGCTAAACATCGCGTTTTCCTCATCGACAAGAAAAACTGCTGATCCACGAGTATGAAATGGAGTTGCTATACACTTAATAGTGTATCCGCATGTTTCAAATTCTTCTCCATCCATTAATTCTTTCATGTTCTTAGGACGATACACAAGATTCTTGTTTCCGTATTCAGTCCAACTAGAAAGATTATATTTTGGATTATCGATTTCCTTAGCTTCGTCTTCATAAATGAAGACAGTGGCTTTTGGGAAAGCATTTACCACCGCTTCTAAGGCATCAATATGGTCAAAATGGACATGAGTGATAAGGATTGCCTCGATTGTTAATTCGAGGTGATTAATATGATCGAGTAAACAATTGTTAATGTTATAACCAGGGTCGACTAAAATAGCATGTTTTTTATCTTTCCACATCAAATATGATGTGCAGGCTATTCTAGAACGAAATAAATCGATCATATATAAAAAAATAAGGATGAACCTTATTTCTTCTCCTTATGCACTGTGTGCTTTTTGCATCTTGGACAGTATTTTTTGGTTTCCATACGGTCTGGATGTTCTTTTTTATTTTTATCGGCGATGTAGTTTTCTTCGCCACAAACGGTGCATTTTAATGTGAAATGATCTCTTGGCATAGTTATTTCCTCCGTTAAGCAAGTAAGATAATACCACAAGGCTAAAAATATATCTACAAGATATTTTAAGAATGATATAATCAATTCATGGCTCAATTAGCTCGAGAAAAAACAAAACAAATTCATGTTGGAAAGATTGCTCTTGGTGGACAGAACAAAGTTTTAATCCAATCCATGTGTAATATTAAAACATCCAACTTCATTGAAGTTGCTGAACAAATTAACGCTTGTGCTGCTCTAGGAGCAGACTTAATGCGTGTTAGTGTTTTAGACATGGATGATGCTCACGCGATTAAAGAGATTAAATCACGAATTAGTGTCCCATTAATTGCTGATATCCATTTTGACTATAAATTAGCCTTAGCTTCTATTGAAGCTGGTGTTGATGCAATCAGATTAAATCCTGGAAATATTGGGTCAAAAGAGAATGTCCAAAAAGTAGTCGAAGCATGTAAACAAAAACACATTCCAATTCGCGTTGGTGTTAACTCTGGATCAATCGATAAGGAAGTGAACAACAACACCGCCATTGTTACCGCCAAAGAACTTGTTGAATCTGTTTCAAGAATGGTAAAAATTCTTGAGGATTTGGACTTCTATGACATTGTCATTTCTTTGAAATGTTCTCATGTTCTTGAAACAATCGAGTCTTATAGACTCGCAAGTAAGAAATTTAAATATCCACTTCATATTGGAATCACTGAGGCTGGACCAAAGGATATCGGACTTGTTCGCTCCGTTGCTGGCTTAGCCCCATTATTAAGTGAAGGTATCGGAGATACAATTCGTATCTCGCTTAGTGATGAACCAGAAGAAGAAGTGCGTGCCTGTCGACGTCTTTTAAAAGATTTAGGAATCCGAAGCGATTATCCAAATCTGATTTCGTGCCCGACATGTGGTCGAACACAAGTTAATCTTGTTCCGCTTGCCAACAAGATTTCGAAGTTTCTAGAAGAAAACAAGATTAATAAAACCGTCGCTGTGATGGGCTGCATTGTCAATGGTCCAGGCGAAGCAAAACGCGCTGACATCGGTTGTGCAGGTGGAAAAAACGAATGGGTTATTTTTAAAAAAGATAAAATAATTAAAAAAGTTCCCGATAAAGACATTTATAAGGAACTTACTAAACTAATCTTAGAATTATAAAATTATCTCCAGTTCACAAACTGGGATTTTTTTAACATTTCAATCTCCTCCTTGTATGGAGGTTTTTCACCGACATATGGAGTTTCCAGTAACTTTGGAAGATCTTTTAATAATGGGTGATGGACAAATTTGTTTAATGCTTCAAATCCGATTGTTCCATAACCGAGATTTTCGTGTCGGTCTTTATGTGAACCTGGTTCATTTTTTGAGTCATTAATATGTAGACAAAGAAGTTTGTTCAAACCTATGGTTTGGTCAAACTGCTTTAAGATGGTGTCGATATCTTTGATATCGTAACCATAATCAGAAATGTGACATGTGTCCAAGCAAACACCGATTCTTTCTGGGTGTTTAACTTTCGAAATAATTTCAGCGAGTTGTTCAAATGTTGAACCCATTTCGCCGCCTTTTCCAGCCATTGTTTCAAGAGCAATTTTCACATCAGTTGTATCTTTATCCAACACCCCATCTAAGGCTTTGACGATTGAGTCAATTCCATTTTCAACGCCTGTTCCAACGTGACTACCTGGATGAAGGACCATGATTTTCACACCAAAAGCTGCTGTACGCACTAATTCGATTGCCAAGGCTTTCTTGGCTAGATCATAAACATTTTCGTTAAGCTGGTTAGCGATGTTAATGATGTATGGGGCATGCACGACAATTTTGCTTTCATCGATACCATGCTCTTTTAAAAGAGCACGTCCTTCATTAATTTTTAGTCTTTCAAGAGGAAGACGAAATGTGTTTTGAGGAGCGCCAGTGTAAAACATGAGTGTGTTAGCGCCATATGAAAGGGCCTCTTTAATTGATCCTAGATAGTAATCTGGTGCTGACATGGAAACATGTGAGCCAATGTAGAGTGTTTCTTTATCCATTTTGTCTGTTTTCTTTCTTGTATCGTTCAACGCGTTGACGACGAATATCTTTTTTAATGATTTCGCGTCGATGTTGTTGTTTAACTTTCTTGACTTCTAAGCGAACTTTTTTCTTGTATCCTGGTTTAACTTTCTTATTTTTTCCTTTGGAAAGATTTACTACTTTACGGATCTTTTGATCAAGTTCACTATCTTTCTTTTTACTAGTTGGATGCGCTTTAACAATCTCGTGCCCTTCGCTTAGTTTTCCATTTCGAAGGGTGAGATATTTAAAGTTGACGCCTTGTTCTTTTAAAGTGAGTGGTTTAGAAGTGTGTTCGTTATTGTAGAATGTATAACATTTTCCTTCTTTACCAAAGCGTCCGGTACGACCAGCGCGATGATAGTAGAATTCAAGATTTTCTGGTAAATCAACATTTATAATGTCGGTGACATCTTCAATATCAAGGCCTCGTGCCGCCATATCGGAGCACACAAGGTAATAAATCTCGCCGTTTTTAACTCGTTTAAGAACATTCTTTCTTTCACGAGCAGATAAGTCTCCGGTTAGTAAACCAGCTGGTTGACCATTTGATTTCAAGAATTCATACACTTTGTTTGCGGTTTCTTTCTTTGAAGCAAACACTAAAAGAAGATAAGGATGAATTTCTTTTATCATAGATAAAACAGCATGATTAATATCTTGGTGACCAACATCGACAAGAAGATGCTCAACACTGCTACTAGTCATAATTTCTTCGTTGATGACGAGTTGATCAGCACCGATGTACTTTTCTAATTCGTGACCGAGGTTAGCTTCAAGCGTAGCGGAACAAACAAGGAATTGCGGATGACTGATTCGTAAAACGAATCGGTCGATATCAGGAAAAAAACCTTCTTTTAGAAGCATATCAGCTTCATCAAGTACAATTGTTTTCACATTAGTGAGGGAAACAATGTTTTGATCAAAGATATCTGCAAGTCTTCCTGGAGTTCCGACAATTATGTGTGGAGCGACAGAGAGACCTTTAGTTGAGTTATCTCGCTCAGTACCAGATTTAAATAAACGAACTTTCAGTTCTGAATAATCCTTTGTAAATTCGACAAATGTGTCAAAGATTTGTTGAGCAAGTTCTCTAGTTGGAGCAACGACAATCGCTTGAACATTTTGATTTTCTAAATCAATTCGCTCAATAATTGGAATAACAAAGCTGAGGGTTTTACCTGTTCCTGTAGCTGATTGAATAAGTAAATTTTCACCTTTTAAGGCCTTTGGAATGACGCGAAGTTGAATTTCACTTGGATGATAAAAATGCTGGCGTTTTAAGCTAGCAATCATTTTGTCGGAAAGGTTAATCGCATTAAAAGGCATAATTTTTACCGCGCTTTATTATACACGAAAAATTCTATTCGTGTTATCATAACGACATGAAAATCGAAATTCTCGAACCATTTGGATATTGTGCGGGTGTGGACCGGGCAATCTCGATGGCCTACAAGTGCAAAAAAGATAATCCAAACAAGAAGGTTGTTGTTCTTGGAATGCTTGTTCACAACCAAGATACTTTGAATGAACTTTCAAAGGCGGGAATCGAAACTATTTATGAAGAAAAGACCTCTTTAGTAGATTTAATCGACAAAGTCGATAGAAATGCAATTGTCATTTTAACTGCTCATGGCCATTCTCGTGCGGTTGAGGAAAAATTAGAACGACTCGGAATCCCATTTGTGGATGCGACTTGTCCTTTTGTTACCCTTACCGAAAACATGATTAAAAAAGCTGTTTTTGAAAACCGTGATGTTCTTTACTTAGGTAAAAGAAACCATCCTGAGGCTAACGCAGCGCTTTCCATCAGTAATAAAGTTCATTTAATTGAGCCAAAAAACATTCATTTAGACGGGAAATATAATCGCCCGTTACTTATTAGCCAAACGACATTTTCTAATGAAGAAATCGCTAGTGCGATTGATGTTATAAAAAATGAAATGAGTGATGTCCAAGTTGTGGAGTCAATTTGTCATGCCTCAACACTACGACAAAATGCCCTCAAAAAATTATCGCAAGATGTTAAATTGATTTATGTTGTTGGAGGAAAAAACTCCAATAACACAAAAACATTATTTGAAATTGCTTCTGAATCGCATCCAAACGCTGTTGTTCATATGATTCAGAATGCTTCGGAAATAAACAAAAAAGACCTTTTAGGTCTTGATTATGTCGTAATCTCATCTGGAGCATCAACTCCAAAAGAGATTACAATTAAAGTTAAAGAAAAAATCAAATTGTTAATGAATTAATTCTGGTAAATCCTCATGATCGACTTCAATAACATCTAACGAAGAATCGATTGATAAGAGGATTTTTTTCATTTGTGGAATAAAAATCTTTTCCACTTCGTGGGGAACATCGAGATAGTTATAGTGCTGGGCTAAAACATCGCGACGAATATGATGTGGAGTGTCTCCAGAAATATAGATATCATAACCTTCATCCATCGCGTTCTTATATTTATAAGAACCACCACCACCTAGAACAGCAACTGTTTCAATGATATCTTTTCCGCCATGAACAAGGTGAGAATATTCAAGATTAAACTTCTTTGTTGCATAGTGTGCAAAATCACGAATTTTCATTGGTTGTTTGAGCTTTCCACCGCGGCACATATAACAAGTATCTAAAGGCTTGACGTCTTCTAGTTCAAGCGCTTCAGCTAGCGCGTCATTCATTCCGCCAACGCCTTTATCAAAATTGGTGTGCATTGAATAAACAGGAATATCTAAAGCATCAACTTTTTCACATAAAACACGTTTAAACTCACAATATTTAAATACATGGTACTTTGTACCATAGATAAACGGGTGATGAGTGAGGATTAAATCTGGTTTTTCCTTCATTTGAAGAATTTTTTCTAAGACGATTTCGTCAAAATCAAGGCAGAGTAAAACACGATGTGTATCTTCTTTTAAGCGTCCAGTCATTAGTCCAACATGATCGCCATGATCAGCGAGGGATTTTGGAAATCTTTTGGCGAGATTTCTTAATAGTCTAATCGTGTTCATAAATGTTTTAACCTTTCAATCTTGTGCGCTAACTCATTTGAGTTATTGCAGTTATAATTTCTTTGATATTGCTCTAAAAGAGCTTGTCGATATTCATTAAAAAGTGGATCTTTATTGATGTGATAACCAAACTCTAAATCGGCTGGAGCAAGTTTACTTTGGCCTCGTTTAACACTCATCACGTTATAGAAGACACCTTCTTTAATAAGAATCTCTTTTTCAAATTCGTATCCGAGGTTTTCAAGTGTTTGACGAACTAAGATTAGGTCTCGATGGGCATCCACAATGATGTATTGAACATTTTTTAGTTTCTCTTCATTCTTTATAAGAATGTCGGAAACAAGAATGCCACCCATTCCAGCTATGATCACCGTATCAACATCATCAGGAATTTTACTAATTCCATCGCTGAATGATGCAGTGATTTCGCGGTATTCTTTCGTGTTTTTCTCTAATCTAGAAAACGGACCTTTTTTATTTTCAACGGCAAAGACTTTTTGAGCAATCTTGTTTTCGACTAAATAAATCGACAGTAGTCCATGGTCGGCGCCGATGTCGGCCACCACTGCTCCTTTTTTAACTAAAGAAGCAATCGTAAAAAGTCTTTGACTTAACTTCATTAGGAACGATATCCTCGGTAATCTCCGAGCTTTTTAGCTCGGTTTGGATGACGAAGTTTCTTGATCGCTTTCGCTTCAATTTGACGAATACGTTCACGAGTAACGTTAAATTCTTTACCGACTTCTTCAAGAGTTCTTGGATGGTTATCTTCTAATCCGTAACGAAGTTTGAGAACCTTTTGTTCTCTTTCGGTGAGATCAGACATAACTTCATAAAGTTCATCCTTAAGAAGTGATTTGGTTGTGTATTCATTTGGTGTTTCAACTTCCTTATCTTCAAGAAAATCACCTAAGTGGGAATCGTCTTCTTCCCCGATTGGAGTCTCTAAAGAGACTGGTTCTTGGTTAATTCGTTGAATTTCACGAATTCGGTCAGCACTTAATGCCCCTTCAAGACGATCAGAAATTTCTTCTGCGGTTGGTTCACGTCCTAACTCTTGGACGAGTTGACGTTGAGCGCGGGTAATCTTATAGATTGTTTCCACCATATGAACCGGAATTCGGATGGTTCGGGCTTGGTCAGCAATCGCCCGAGCGATCGCTTGACGAATCCACCATGTGGCGTATGTTGAGAACTTAAATCCTTTGGTGTAATCGAATTTATCAACGGCCTTGATTAAACCCATATTTCCTTCCTGGATAAGGTCTAAGAAAGGCATACCACGACCAGCATATCGCTTTGCGATAGCGATAACTAAACGAAGGTTGGCTTGAATGAGATCTTGCTTGGCTTGTTCATCACCAGCAGCAATTCTTTTGGCTAGTTCAGTTTCTTGTTGAGCAGTTAATAATGGGACTTTGCCAATTTCGCGAAGATATATCTTTACAGAGTCATTAACCTTCACATCTCCAACAATCATCTTGGATAAGTCGGCAGTAACTTCTTCTTCATCGATTTCTTCCTCTCCAAGCATGTCATCATCAGCTAGATCCATTCCTGCTTCATTCATTTTTGATTCATCAAAGTCGATATCTTCCATATCTCCTTCTTCATCAGAAATAACGTTGACCTTGTTGTTTTGGAAATAAGTAATAATACCTTCGTAATCCTCATCGGTGAGGTCAAGCATTGATGTGGCGTCATAGATTTCTTCTTGCTCGATGGTGTTATCGTTTTCTTTCGCCTTTTTAAGAAGATCTTTTTTGATTGCTTCTAAAACGTGGGCTTGATCAACGTCTTCTTCACCATCATCTTCTGAAGATTTAGTAACTTTCTTAGCCTTGGTTGGTTTAATTTCCTTCTTTGCTTTGGCCTTTTTAGCGGCCTTTTTTGTTTCTTCCTTTGCCATAACTCTTCCTTCCTTTAATCGTGGCTTATTTGCCGTTTTTCGTGGTTCGTTTGATATATTCATCCATGAGCCGTGCCTGCTCGTGAGCGCTTTTTCCTTCAAAAGCTTTCAGTAGCGTGTTTCTCTCATAGACTTTCGTTCTTTCTTCAGCAATGATTTTTTCACAATCCTTTAGTGCTTCTAAAGAATATTTGATTGTGGAAATTTTAAACGATAACTTTGTTAACAAATTAATCACGTCTTCCTTAAGATCAACATTTGATAGTGAAACAATGTCAATCAGCGCACTTGGGGAAACTGGTGCATCAGGATAGTTGTGGACATAGTCCACGATGAAGTTTGCTAACACACGATACGTTTCATTATAGAAATACTTAATATGCTCTTCGAAAAAAATAACAGCGTCCTTCTCAACCATCATTTGTTCAATGACCATACTTTCAGCGATTTCTAAACGTCGGAGTTCCTTTGGAACATTTTTGGTTTTATTCTCAATAATCACATCAGTTTTATTACTCATCTGAACTGGTTTTTTACCGTCTTTATATTTTTGGACAAGATTACGAATCGCTTGTGATGAGAAACCAGTAATCTTTTCTAGTTTATAAATATAATTGTCAGCATCAAGTTCAGATTTTTGTGTAGCAATCATTGGGACAAAGTGATTAATCACTTTCTTCTTATCTTCGCTCGAGCCAAGAGGTGATGTTGTTTCGTAGTAGTTGATAATGAAATCAAATGGATCAACTAACGAATTAACATATGTTTTTAAAGCCTCTGGTCCATCTTGTTTGAGGATTTCGTCAGGGTCGCGAAGCTCTCCAGCTTTGCTGACATATCTTGCGTGGATACGTGCTTCATTAAGTTGAGAGATGATTTTCATCATTGCTTCTTGGCCTGGGCGGTCACCATCTAGACAGACACGGACCTCTACATTAAGCTTACGTAATTCATTAATGTGTTGGGTTGTCAACTTTGTTGACATTAAAGCAACACATGAGGTCACACCGATGCTATCAAGAGCAAAAACATCCATAAATCCTTCAACAATATAGATATAGCCATCATGTTTCACAGTCTGTTTAGCGTTGTTATAGTTGTATAAAACATTACCTTTGGTAAAGATTCGCGTTTCAGGGGAATTTACATATTTTGGAGCATCATCTCCACTGGTCATTTTACGAGCTGAAAAACCGACAACTTGTCCGCTCTTATCGCAGATTGGGAAGATGAGTCTTCCAGCATTATTGTCGCTCATGCCACTAGTTTGTAGTAAAGCGATACCTGTATCTTGGATGTTCTTAAAAGAAAATCCTTTTTGTTTCAAGTAGTCAATTGTTAGTTTTCCATCGCTTAAGGAATAACCTAATCCGAATTTGGTTTGTTGATCATTGCTAATTTGTCTTTTCTCGAGATAATCTCGAGCTACTTTACCTTCATCAGTCATTAAACAATATTTATAGAACTTATGAAGTTCAGTAATACAGTTATAGATTGGAACTAAATCGGTATCGACTGGTTTTTGATATGTCTTCTTATGAAGACGTGGATCATCATAACCAATAATTTCGGCTACTTTACGAACCGATTCTTCGAAGGTGCATTTTTCATACTTTTGTACGAATGTAAAAACATCACCACCAATAT
The DNA here is from genome assembly GCA_946414655.1 of uncultured Caryophanales bacterium. Classification (GTDB taxonomy): domain Bacteria; phylum Bacillota_I; class Bacilli_A; order RFN20; family CAG-826; genus Fiminaster. The sequence continues at coordinate 202,879 of CAMKPL010000002.1, forward strand.
TGTCAACAAAACATCTAAATGTTTGATGTTCTTTAGAAATCTGCATTGATGGCTTATGGTCATCATGGAATGGGCAGATACAAACATAATTGCGTCCTTTCTTTTGAACGCTTGGCAAAAAATACGAGATGATATCAACAATATCAGCACGTTCTTTAATTTCTTTTAAAACATCATAATCAATTGCCATAAACTATGTTTATAATCTACTAAATATTTACTAATTAATTACTAATCAATAACTTTGCTTTCTAAGAATTCTCTAACCTTTTCAATCGGCATTCTTTCTTGCTTCATGCTGTCACGATCACGTACAGTCACACATCCATCGTTAGCAGTTTCAAAGTCTACTGTTATACAGTAAGGTGTGCCAATAGCATCTTGTCTACGGTAGCGTTTTCCAATGCTTGCGGTTTCATCATAAGTGACAGAGAAGTATTTATTTAGCATTGCTAAAACTTCCTTTGCTTGTTCATTGAGCTGCTTGCTTAATGGAAGAACCGCTGCTAAATATGGAGCAACTTTTGGACTGAAATGCATCACAATACGTTTGTCATTTTCGAGTTGTTCAACATCGTATGCTTCGCATGCGAGCATAAGGAAGATTCTTTCGACACCCATTGAAGGTTCGATACAATATGGAACATATTTTTCGTTCGTTTCTGGATCGAGATATTCGAGTGATTGTCCGCTGGCATCCATATGGCGTTTTAGATCATAATCTGTTCTATCGGCTACGCCGAGAATCTCTCCCCAACCAAATGGGAACTTATATTCAACGTCACATGTTGCTTTACTATAGAAAGCAAGCTCTTCTGGTTCATGATCTCTATAGCGAAGATTTTCTTCTTTAATATTGAATGATTCGAGGAAATGTAAACAATATTCTTTCCAATAGGAAAACCACTCTAAATCAGTTCCAGGCTTACAGAAAAATTCCATTTCCATTTGTTCAAATTCGCGAACGCGGAAAATGAAGTTTCCTGGAGTAATTTCATTGCGGAATGATTTACCAATATTGCAGATACCAAATGGAATTTTGCGACGAGATGTTCTCTGAACATTTTTAAAATTAACGAATATACCTTGAGCAGTTTCAGGACGAAGATAGACGAGTGATTCGCTTGCTTCAGTAACTCCAATGTGTGTGCGAAACATCATATTGAACTGACGAATGTCAGTAAAGTTTGATTTTCCACAAACTGGACATTTAACCTTCTTTTCACGAATAAATGCCATCAATTGATCATTGTTCATCTTATGAACATCAACATCTGGATATTGTTCTTCGATAAGGTTGTCAGCACGGTGACGAGCATGACATTCCTTGCAGTCAATTAACGGATCGGCAAAAGTAGCAACGTGTCCCGTTGCTTTCCAAACGCCAGGATTCATTAGAATCGCTGCATCAACTCCAACATTTGTTGGAGATTCATGAACAAACTTTTTCCACCAGAGCTTTTTAATGTTATTTTTTAATTCAACGCCTAAAGGACCGAAATCCCAGGAGTTGGATAGTCCACCATAGATTTCACTATCTTGGTAGACAAAACCGCTCGTGATTAAATGATTTACGATTTCGTCAAATTTCTTTTCCATTTTGGTTACCTCAATAAAATTGAATGCTAAATATAATGTGTTTGAAAGCACATCTTGTCAACCTACTATGAGTGTATTTTAGTGAATTTTTAGTTAATTTTGAAGTAATTTCAGTGAATTTAAAGAAAATTCAACTGTTCCTAGAATGAATTCCTCAAGTAGAGAGAGAATAACGAGACATTCATCTTTCTCAAAAGAGATATGGTCATACAATTCGGGCTGGACCATAAAAATATAACGGATTATTTTTAATAAACGTGGTGATAATTTAGCCCCGTTTTGGCCATCAAAACAATTTCGACAGATAAATCCTCCAGTTGAAGTGTTTACCGCCACTATGTCGTCTTTTTGACCACATTTTTGGCATTCTTTAATGTTCCAGCCATATCCTGATTCATTCAAAATGAAGGCCAGATAGATAATTGCCAAAGTATAATGATCAAAACCTTGTTCTAAAAGTTCAACAATGCGTTTGATTGGTTTATAAGCTTTATAGAGTTCTTTTTCCGGAAGAAACTTAATTGTCACTTCGCTTAAATAATCAAACATCAGTAAGCCTTGATAAGATTCTCGAAGCTTTGAATGAGAATTCACAACGTTTCCTGTCTTTAATGACAGGCCATCTTTGGTTTTCATGATGTCAAAGTGTGATTCGGCAAAAGGAAGTAAACTAAAAGAATTCTTTGAGTGGATTTTACGAACCCCACGAGCTAAAAAAGAAAACGATGATCGTTCGTTAATAACGTTGACCATTGCATCATAATCTCGGAATGGATTTAGACGTAGAACAAGACCATCGATTTCCATTATTTGTATCCTAATTCTTTTAATAATCTTTGATTATTGAGCCAATCCTCTTTTACAGAAACGAATAATTCAAGAAAGATTCTCTTTCCATAATACTCTTCAAGATCTTCGCGAGCTTTCATTCCAATAGCTTTAATTCGCTTGCCATTTTTGCCAATCACAATACCTTTGTGCGATTCTTTATCAACTATAATAGTTGAACGAATAATACATTTGTCTTTTTGATTCTTAATATCGTCGACACGAACAGCAAGATTATGTGGAACTTCGTCTTTGAGAAGTTTTAGAAGCTTTTCACGAATCACTTCCGAAACAAAGAATGATGGATCTTTATCGGTGAGAGCATCTTTTTCAAAATATCGCGGTCCTTCTTTGATAAGAGGTTTAATTTTCTCTAAAAGAGAATCGATACCAAAGTTTTCGATTGCAGACATCTCGATAATTACTGCTTTTGGATAGACTTCATGATATTTTGCTTTGATTTCTTCAACCTCTGGTAAACGTAACAAATCAATTTTATTAATTACTACAAACAAAGGTGTCTTTTTATCAATCTTGTCTTCAATAACTTGGTCGCCAGCATCAAATTTTCTTGAACCATCCACCACAAGCACGATCGCATCAACATCTTTAGTTGAAGCAAAGGCTTGTTGGTTCATATATCGTCCAAGGGAATGATGGGCTAAATGAATTCCTGGAGTGTCAATGAAGATAATTTGGTATTCGTCATCATCATAAATCCCCTTAATGGAATTGCGAGTTGTTTGGGCTTTTTCAGTCACAATTGAAAGTTTTCGCTCTAAAAGAGCGTTGATGATTGTTGATTTACCAGCGTTTGGTCGGCCAATAATTGCGACAAAGCCACTTTTCATTATTTGAGATCGTCAGCAGAGAAGGCATATGGAAGAAGTTCTTTGATTGTTGTTTCTTCAACTTGCCCTTTGAGATTAGACATATAAATTGGAGCACTACTTGGGAAAATTTCGCTTAAAACTTGGCGGCAGGCTCCACATGGTGAGCATGGATCATCTGAAGCGGCACAAAGTGCCATAGCGACAAAATCTTCTTTTTTCTTTCCGTGCATATAGGCGTTATAAAGAGCGTTTCTTTCAGCACACATGCAAAGTGGGTAAGAAGAGTTTTCTATGTTTGCTCCAACATAAACTTCTCCATCTTTACAAAGTAAAGCGGCTCCGACAGCAAAGTTGGAATATGGAGAATAAGAAAGTTTACGGGCTTCCTTAGCTCTTTCGATTAGTTCTTCTTTTGTCATTTTCGACCTCCAAGGATTTCATCCTGTAATGCAAACATCTTCACTTCGTCTTTTTTTGTCATGTGGTCATAACCAAGTAAATGGAGCAAACCATGAACGAACAGGAATGAGAATTCTCTTTTTAGAGAATGTTCATATTCTTTAGCTTGTTCTTCGGCTTTCTCAAACGAAATGAGAATTGTTCCCAATGAAATCTGATTTTGACCAACAAGAGTTGTTTCGTCTTTGTCATCTAAGAAAGCAAAGCTAATGACATCAGTTGGACGATCAACACCGCGATAAGTCTTGTTTATTTGATGAATAAACTTGTTATCAACGATATTCACATCAACTAAGTATTCATCTTTAAGATGAAGGTGATTAAAAACTTTTTTCGCAAGGTCATTAAAGACGGAGTCGTACTCGTCATAGGTTTTTGGACCTTGGTTGATGTAGTCGAGTTCAATCATTGGGCCGATATTATAACATGTTTTATAAAACTAGTCTATAAGCCGCACTTATCATAAAATTGAGCTAGATTTTTGAGATCTTCTTGTCGATTAGTTAAATGGTTGAATATCAGTGAAATTCCTTGTCCGATAACGAAGTAAATTCCAAAGTGGAAAACTGCAAAATTGGCAGACATGTTGTTCGACAAAATCATCATGAATAATGTTAATAACATTAGAATCAGTTGAAAGAAACAGTTTCTTGTTGTAATTGCCATACCAAATTGATTGCTCTTTTTATTCAAAGAAAGCAAGGTTGGAACTGCTTGGTCGGCATGGTCAAATGCAACCGATTCTTGGTGTGACATTTCTTGAATTGCTTCATCATCATGGCGTTGAGTAATGTATTTTTCTACCGCTTTATATATCGCAATTAAAGCAATTACGAGAAGATTCTTTGGCTCGTTAAGAGAAATTAAGACTCCCAAAATTATCGCTAGTGAAGCAAAGACGACCATCGATTTTGATGATTGGAAAAGCTTCACTTTAACACCAAGAAATTTTTTATAATCATCATAATTTTGGTTGGCTTCTTTTCTAAAGAAAAGCGGAATATAATGAGCATCGAAATAGTCGCTCATTTTTAACAAGTACCAATTCTCAAAAACCTCGACCAAAATTAAGAACATTATCAGCATAAAAATGAACGGAACATTTTCGCTCATGTTCATTAAATAAAAGTCGAGTCCAAGCATTCCAATTAGTACTGCTGCTACCACTAGATGAACGATTCCGTACGAAACGGGCATTAGTCGTGGTTTGTCCGCTTTAAATTTTCGGTCGAGTTCTTCGTTTTCGATAACCAAACAATGTCCGGAATAGACTTTCAGAAAGTCGTTTTCATGGATTTTTAGTTTGCCTCGAGCTGGGTCCAAAACGTAGAAATAATTTTTTCTAATTTTTTTTAGTACAACCATATGATTCCCAGCTAATTGGACTAGAATTGGAAGCTTTTGCTCTTTCATTTTTTGAAATTCTAGTTCATAACCAGCAAGATTAACTTGATGTGTCGCTGCAATCTCAATTAAGTCCAAAAACGAATAGTGTTCACTTTGTGAACCTTTTTGCAAATAAAGATAGTTTTGGTTCTTCGAAATAATTGAGAAGAGCATCTTTAGTGCAGCGAACCCACAATCATGTTCGTTGCCTTGATAACAAAAATTTTTCATATTTGTCCCTCCATATTCTTTATTCGTAAAAATTGAGCAAAAGTGTTCAAAAAATTTTTTAAAACAACAAAAAAAGTGACCGACAAGCGATCACTAATTTTGATGTTTTTATAATTAATAAGATTTACGTCTGGCCATTTCGCTTTTCATTTTGCGTTTGAGGCCTGGTTTTAAGTAGAACTCACGTTTGCGTGCTTCGAGAAGGACGCCACTTTTGTTCACTTGACGTTTGAAACGACGAAGAGCTTCATCTAAGCTTTCGTTTTCACGAACGATTGTCTTTGGCATATGTTTTCACCTCCTCTTTTATTCACCTTTGACGATCTTGACGCCACAGGAAGCACCAATTCGAGATGCTCCAGCTTCAACCATCGCCATTGCTTCTTCACGATTGTGAATTCCACCGCTGGCTTTAACGCCAACGTTTGGTCCAACAGCTTCGCGCATTAATTTAACAGCGTGAGTTGTGGCACCACCTGTGGAGAAACCGGTTGATGTTTTAACATAATCTGCACCGCCTTTAACACAAGCTTTGCAGCATTCCGTGATTTCTTCATCAGTTAATAAACATGTTTCTAAGATTACCTTAAGAAGGATCTTTCCACATGCTTTTTTGACTAACTTAACTTCGTTAGCAATAAATTCGTAGTCATGGGCTTTCGCCATTGAATCATTGAGAACCATATCAACTTCGGTTGCTCCAGCTTTGATCGCTAATTTAGCTTCATAAGCCTTTGATTCTGGAAGTGTGGCACCTAGTGGAAATCCGACAACTGTGCAAACCTTGACATCGCTGCCTTTTAAAATTTTTGCAGCTAGTGGAACGAATCCTGGGTTAACACACACGGACATAAAATGATATTCAAGAGCTTCTTTGCAGAGTTTTTCAATTGCTTCTGGGGAAGCATCTTGTTTCAACAAGGTGTGGTCAATGAGTTTGTTAAGTTCCATGTTTAATTCTCCGAATTATTATTTTTCTTCTTCAGCCTTTTTGACTTGTTTAACAACTTCTTTACCGTTATAGTAACCACATTTTGGGCAAACGTTGTGGGACTTAATTGTAGCTCCACAGTTTGGGCATGTGACTAAACCACTAACAGATAATTTGAAGTGTGTACGACGTAATCTTTTTGCTGTTTTTGAAGTTCTTCTAAATGGTACTGCCATATCTAAATCCTCCGACGAAGATTATATCTTAATTACTCATCAATTCAATAAAATTTTAGACAATGTTTAATTTTTCTATATTTTCTATCGAATTTATCGAACTTTTAATTTTACAATCTTTCCTTTATAATCATCAGAGAAATCACCATCTAATTTAATATAATTAGACGTGAATCCAGACATTAATCCGCTTTGTTTGTTTCTCTCTTCGAGAATGACCTCCATTTCTTGATTAAGGAAACGATTCTTGAAGTCCAATTGTAACTGCTTCGACAAGTTTAATAAAACTTGGACTCGTTGCTGTTTGATCCGTGGATCTATTTGTCCATCCATTTTTGATGCATCTGTTCCTGGGCGAGCGCTAAATGGGAAAACGTGAACTTCGGCGAAATTAACTCTTTTAATAAAGTTCACCGTTTCTTGGAACTCTTCATCACTTTCTTGTGGGAAGCCAACAATTACATCAGTTGTAATCGCTATGTCTAGACAAACATCTCTTAGTTTATTGACTTTATTTATAAAGTCTTCCGTGCGATATTTGCGTCTCATGCGCTTCAAAACGGATGATGATCCGCTTTGCAGGGGCATATGTAAATGATGTGCCAGATTTGGATATTTTAGGAATAACGAAATTAGCTTCTCATCAATTTCACTTTCTTCAATAGAAGATATTCTTAATCGATATAATCCAGGTAGATTGAGGAGTTCTTCAACTAAATCAGAAAACGAGCATTCCTTGTTGTCAATTCCATAGTGAGCAGTATGAATTCCTGTTAAAACAAATTCGAGATATCCTCTTGATATCAAAGATTTGATTTCATCAATAATTTCTTGTTTTGGTCTAGAGCGCGATACACCTCTGGTGTATGGGATCGTGCAATATGAACAGAAATTATTGCATCCGTCTTCAATTTTAATGTAAGCTCGTGTGGCATCTGGAACAGCAAAACTTTTAAATGATTCATATGAAAAGTGTCTTGTATCCGGATCAATCTCAACAATTTTCTTTTTATTTTCTAAATAAGAATTAATTAAAGCTCCCACCTTAGAACGATTAGATGTTCCTAAAACAATGTCTGCACCACATTCCTTTAAAACATAGTCCGCATTATTCTGGGAATAACAACCCATGACAACTAAAATTGCTTCTGGATTTTTCTTTCTTTCGCGGCGGATAATCTGACGCGATTTTTGGTCTGCAACAGATGTAACCGAACAAGTATTTATCAATACGATATCCTTATCAGGATATAAAGAAAAAAGTTGCTCTTTAATCGCGCTTGCTTCATAAGAGTTTACTTTGCAACCTAAAGAGATAACCTTAATCATTATTTTCTTTCTAAATGAGCTGCTAAAACAGATAAGGCATAAAATGATGCGGTTTCTGCACGAAGGATTCTTCGACCGAGAGATACGGTTTGATAACCATATTCCATAGCTTCGTTTACTTCGTCATCACTAAATCCACCCTCAGGACCGATTAGAATTGCCACTCTTTGACCAGATTTGATGGTTTTTACAGCGCTTAAGAAGGAGGAAGTGCTTCCTTGGCGTCCTTCATAAGCCATCAGTTTTACATCGGCTTTAATCTCTGGTAATTCATTCATGCGAATAATGCGGTAAAGAAGTGGCAGACGAGTTCTTTTTGATTGCTCTGCTGCTTCTTTGACGATTCTATTAAATCGTTCTAATTTGAAATCACGATCTAAATTACGAATTTTAGCAATCGAACGTTCGCTTTGTAAAAGAACGATTTCTTCAACTCCAAGTTCGGTTGCTTTTTGTATAACTAAATCAAGTTTGTCGCCTTTTAAAAGAGAGGCAATTAGAACAACATCGTTTTTGAGTTCGTTATTTTCTTTAATTTGGGCTGTTGCACTTATTCTAAGTGGCTTAACCGATGAAACTGTACATAGAAAGAGCTTTCCTTCGCAGACAACCTCAACTTGGTCGCCAGTGCGAACTCTCATAACTTTGACAAGATGAAATTGATCACCTTCATCTAAAATGACTTGTTTATCGACAATTCGACCAAAATAACGTTGCATTATTTCAAAAACTCCCCTCTTCCATCTTTGACAGTTGGACTAGTTAGAATATAAACACCCTTGAAAATGTAGTAAATTTCGAGGACAAAATACGGAATTAAAAAGCCGAATACATTGTGTAAGGCAAAGAAGAATAAAATTGATCCAAAACCACCTATTGCAATTAATGTAATTGCTGAAGCAATTAAAGCGTGTTTATAGCGATAGATGTAGAATTCTTCTACTCCAAGGATTCCTAGCAAGATAGCAAAGATTCCTGCCGCTTTCTTAGAACGTGGTTTAAGGTTTTGGTTTTTTAATTCAACAGGATCAAACACTTTTGTGATATCGATTGTCGAATCATCAATACCTTCGAGTGGCTTTTTACCACCACAAAATGGACAAATTTCTTTGTCGAGTCGAGAGATTGATTCGTGACAATAACGACATTTCGGCATAAATACGTGTAAAAGTATAGCACATGTAGGCAAAGAAAAAACGACCAATTATGATCGTTTTTACTTTTTTATTGATTAGTAATTTGTTTTGTCTTCGATTGCAGCGTATTCAGCATAGAGCTTTAAGCAAGCCTTACGATCAAGTTCGATGACCATTTCATCGAGGTGACCTTGCATCTCGTAGAAGACTTTATCTCTAAATCCGATACCTTCGGTATCAACAATGTTACAACCATAGTAGACTTTCTTAATGTTAGCCCAGAGAATTGCTGCCATACACATTGGACAAGGTTCACCTGTTGTATAAAGTTCGCATCCACTTAAGTCAAATGTGCCGAGTTTCTTACAGGCTTTATGGATGGCCATCATTTCTCCATGGCAAGTCGGATCATTGTTTTTAACAACTTGGTTGTGTCCTTTTCCAACAACTTCACCATCTTTGACAATGACCGCACCAAAAGGACCGCCGTGACCAGCATGAATTCCTTTTCGAGCTTCATTAATTGCCATTCTCATGTATTTGTTCATATCAATACCTCGCAAAATATTATAACATAAATTTTGCTTTTTCTCATTAACGATTTAATTACTATGTAATTATAGATTTGTAAAAGTTAACAAAAAAAGAGGGAATAACCCTCTTAATTAAGCATGAAAAGCTTTCTTAAACTTTGTAAAAATGGATTCGCTTGGTGATTCTTCTTTCTGGAATTCGTTAAGCAGTTCTTTCTGCTTTTTACTTAGTTTTGTTGGTGTTTTTACGATCATGTGTAGATATTGATCACCTGGTGTTCCTTTACGCATATCTTTGATACCGCGTCCTTTTAAACGAAGAATTTGGTTTGGTTGGGTTCCTGCTGGAACTTCTACTTCCACTTCTCCATAAACTGTTGGAACATCAATCTTTTTACCAAGCATTGCATCAACAACCGAGATTGGAACATCAAGATGAATATCGTTTCCATCACGTTTGAAGTATGGATGTGGCACAATAACGATCTCTAAATAGAGATCTCCATTTGGTCCACCATTGAGTCCACGTTCACCTTTTTCACGAATGCGGATTTGTTGTCCCTGGTTAATACCAGCTGGAATGTTTACTTCCATATTGCGTTTAATGTGGGTAAATCCTTTTCCGCCACAGTCTGGACATGGGTTAGAAATAATCTTGCCCGATCCATGACAATCTGGACAGACTTGTTGGGACTCCATCACACCAAAAATTGTCCGTTGTTGAACATTGATATAACCTTTTCCACCACACTTCGAACAGGTATGGAAATCGTTTTCACTTTTAGCGCCAGTTCCGTGACAAGATGAACACTGTTCATCATATTCGACTGGAATGGTCACTTTTCGACCAAGAATAGCGTCCATAAATTGGACGCGAATACGTTGAAGAGTGTCTCCGCCACGTTGTGGTCCATAACTTCTTTGTCTTCTTGAAGAACCACCACCAAAGAACGAACTAAAAATGTCACCTAAATCGACTCCGCCAAAACCTTGTGAAGAGAATCCGGCACCACCAAATGGGTTACCATAACCACCAGTCGATGCACCTTGTTCAAAGGCCGCACTACCGAATTGGTCATATGTTTGACGCTTCTGATCATCGTAAAGGATGTCGTAAGCTTCTTGGACTTCTTTAAATTTTTGTTCCGCTCCTGGTTCTTTGTTTAAATCAGGATGATATTTTTTGGCGAGTTTTCGATAAGCTGATTTAATTTCATCCTTAGTAGCAGTTTTGCTGACTCCTAAGGTCGCATAATAATCTTTTGCAGCCATAATCGTCCTTTCTAACCAACAAAGCGCGGAGCAAGTTGCTCCAACGCTTTGCTAGAATATTTATTTCATAAATGAAATAGATTAATTTTTATCGGTGCTATCAGCGTCAACAACATCGTCGGCAGTTTGGTTGCCTTCGCTTGATTGTTGAGTTTGACCACCCATTGGTGTTTGAGCCATCATTTCGGCAGCTTTTTCGAGCTCAGAAATTCGGTTACGTAATGTCTCCATATCGTTATTGTCTAACGCTGTTTTGAGTTCATCACGGAGTTTTTGGGTTTGTTCTTTTTGTGTTGCATCAATGGAGTCACCTTTTTCTTGGAGAGCTTGATCAATGCTATTGATGTATTGTTCCGCTTTGTTACGTAATTCAACTTCTTCTTTACGCTTGTTATCCGCTTCAGCGTTTTCTTCCGCTTCGCGGACCATACGGTCAATATCTTCTTTAGATAATCCGTTGGAACCGGAAATAGTGATTTCTTGTTCCTTTTGAGTATCTAAGTCTTTCGCTTGAACTTTCACGATGCCATTAACGTCGATTGAGAAAGTGACTTCAATACGTGGTTCACCTCGACGAGCTGGTTTAATACCAGTTAATTGGAAGTGACCAAGTAATTTATTATCACGAGCGATTGGACGTTCACCTTGGTAAACCATGATGTCAACAGCTGGTTGATTGTCCGCAGCTGTCGAGAAGATTTGAGACTTCGTAGTTGGAATAGTTGTGTTACGGTTAATAAGTGGTGTCATAACTCCACCTAAGGTTTCAATACCTAAGGTAAGTGGGGTGACGTCAAGAAGGACAACATCTTTGATGTCTCCAGAGACAACACCACCTTGAATAGCGGCACCGATCGAGACTGCTTCATCTGGGTTAACAGAGAGGTTTGGAGTCTTTCCGGTGAGTTTCTTCACAAGTTCTTGGACGGCTGGCATACGAATTGATCCACCGATTAAGAGAACTTGGTTAAGTTCGCTAGCACTCATATGAGCATCGCTTAATGCACGACGGACAGGTTCTTCTGTACGAGCAAGTAAGTGTTTGGTCATATCTTGGAATTTAGCTCTAGTTAAGCGGGTTTCGAAGTTGACTGGGCCATTCTTTCCCATCGCGATGAATGGGAGAGAAATAATTGTTTCAAGTGAACTTGAAAGTTCAATCTTGGCCTTTTCAGCAGCGTCTAAGAAACGTTGCTCTGCCATCTTATCAGTGATGTCTAAGCCAGTTTCAATCTTGATTTGGGCTTTAATCCAATCAGCGACGACTTTATCCCAGTCATCACCACCGAGTTTGTTATCACCGGCTGTGGAGATAACTTCGAATGTACCATCACCAATATCAAGGATGGAAACATCGAATGTACCACCACCTAGATCGTAGACCAAAATCTTTTCAGATTTTTCTTTATCTAGACCATAAGCAAGGGCGGCAGCAGTTGGTTCGTTAATAATACGAACAACTTCTAGACCAGCGATTTGACCAGCGTCTTTTGTCGCTTGTCTTTGGGCATCGTTGAAGTAGGCTGGAACAGTAATGACAGCTTTTTCAATCTTATGTCCAATATTTTCTTCCGCATATTTCTTCATGTAAGCAAGAATCTTCGCGGAGATTTCTTGTGGAGTGTAATCCTTCTTTGTCGCGTTAATGTGTACCTTTTCAGCAGTACCCATTTTACGTTTAATCGAAGAGACGGTGTCTGGGTTAGTAACAGTTTGACGTTTAGCCGCGTTACCAACGATTTCTTCACCGTTTGCTTTGAAAGCAACGACAGATGGTGTAGTCATTGTTCCTTCTGGATTTGGAATGACTTTCACTGATCCATCAGCTTGTAAATAACTCACAACAGAGTTTGTGGTACCTAAGTCGATACCTAAGATAATTTCTTTTGCCATAATTTGTTTCCTCCTTTAGGCGTCTAATTCTTTCGATTCTATTTGAGAATCGTTATTTTCTTCTTTTTTGTCTTCGTCTTTTTTATCTGTGGAGACGACCACAATTGCTGGTCGGATTAAGTGTTCATGGAGTTTATAACCTTTCAGGTTAACTTGGAGCACTCGGTTTGGTTCACCTTCATCAAACTTTGTTTCTAAGGCTTGCATGACGGTTGGATCAAACTTGTCACCGACTTTTGGGGTAATTTCGCTTACGCCCTCTTGTTCAAGGACATTCACGAGGTTACGATAGATAAACTGGAATCCGACGAGGAAGTTTTTCATTTCCTCGGATTTAGTCTCCACACTTAGTGCGAGGTGGAATCCATCGAGGATTGGAAGGAGATTATCAACGAATCCTTCAGCGCGGTATTTAATCGCTTCGCGATGGTCTTTTTCGACATTCTTACGAAGGTTTTGCATATCCGCATAAGCCCGATAATATTCATTCTTCCAATGATCTAAGTCAGCTTGTAGCTTTTGGATTTCTTCGTGGTGCTTTTCCTTTTGGCTTTGCACCTTCTCTTGTTTCTTTTCTTCCTTCACTATTTTCTTCCTTTCTCTCGTCTTCAACTTTTGGTTGATTGTTGTAAGTTTTTTCTAACTCACGAACGAGGTATTCCATCGAAGAAACGACTTTGTCGTAATCCATTCGTTTTGGACCAACGATCGCAATCGATCCTTCTTTTTGACCAGGGATTTTTACTTTCGCAGAGATAATGGAGACATCGTCATCTTCCTTACTTTCTCCACCAATGTGGATGGAGATTTCGTCATCAGTGTCTTCTTCTACTTCACGGAAGATCTCTGGAGACTCGAATAAATCGAGAAGTTTTTTAATTTTACTGGCATCATTAGCGAACTCTGGTTGATCGAATAAGACATCTTTTCCATAAGCACTTAATCGGTCTTTAGCGAAGCCTAGGAACGCTTCAAGCATTGTTTGATAAACCACATCATGGTCAATCACATAGTCGCTAAGTAATGGGCGAATCGCTTCCATCTTTGGAACAAGATCACTAATGCGTGTACCTTGTAAGCGTTCATTTAATAATTTCACGCACGATTCAATGTCAGATAATTTGGTCTTTTCGTTAATAACGAAGGTTTTGTTTTCGACATAACCTTGATCAGTAACGAAGACGCATGTGGCACTAGTTTTGGAAAGAGGGATAATTTGAACAGAAACTAATTTTTCTTCATTTACATTTGGCCCAAGGACAATCGACGCCAGATTCGTCATTTGTGAGAGGATTTCACAGCTCTCTTTAATGACATCGTCAATTGATTGAACTTTTTGTTCCAAGATCGACTGCATCTGGTATTTGAATTCATCCGAGACACTTCTTTCGCGGAGGTTTTCAATGTAATATCGATATCCTTTAGAAGAAGGAACGCGTCCGCTCGATGTGTGAGTCTTCTCAAGAAGACCATCTTGTTCAAGAGCATTCATCTCATTACGGATTGTTGCGCTTGAATATTCAAGCCCATACTCTTCAATGAGCGTATGACTTCCGACTGGTTGAGCAGTTTTAATAAAGTGTTCAACAATGAGCTTTAGGACTTTATCACGTCGATTCATTTTAACCTCCTTTTGGCACTCTCATTCCTCAAGTGCTAACAACATTATATTTGGAATTTTGGCACTGTCAACACTTAAGTGCTAAAATTTGTAAAAAAATAAAAAAATTACCATCAATGGTAATAATTTTTTGAAAAATTAGTGATTATGTCTTAGAAAAACGACAAAATGAGGCGATCCATGACCATTAATCCGTCATCCGTGAAAGCAAAATTTCCGTCACTAATTTTGACGAAATTGTTCTTGGCGTATTCATCAATTTTTGTTTGATATTTTTGTAGGAAGTCTTTGTTGAAAAGTTCTTTATATTCACTTAGTGAAAAGCCTTCTTTAAGACGAAGGTGCGTCAATAAAAAGTATTCGCGAAGAAGTTTTTGGTCAACTTTTTCTCTTTCGGAGACACAGTCTCCTGCTAAATATTTCTCAAAGTTTGATGTGTTTTTGTATCTCACTCCATTAACATAGCCAGAGGCGCCTAGGCCAACTCCATAATATTCTTGGTTATGCCAGTAAACGAGATTATGACGAGATTCATAACCTGGTTTAGAGAAGTTTGAAATTTCATAACGTTCGTATCCAGCTTCTCGCATCATCTGTAAAATTGTGTCATAAAACAATCGTGAGTCATCTTGGTTTTGCTCCTTGATATTCTTGTTAAAGAATAAGGTACCTGGAGAAACAATCAAAGAGTAGATCGAGATGTGTTCAGTTTTTAGACTAAGGATGTTATTAACATCATCTTTTACTTCGTCTAATGTCTGACCCGGAAATCCATACATCAGATCAACGTTAATGTTCTTAAATCCAACATCGCGAGCATTCTTAATGACATCTCGCGCTTTTTCGAACGTATGAAAACGGCCGATTTGAGAAAGTCTTTCATCGTGGGTGGATTGAATGCCTATCGAAAGACGATTCACGCCGTAACGAGCCATTAAAGATAGTTTTTGACTTGTTAGATTCTCTACATTAGCTTCACAAGTAAACTCTCCACCCCTATTTAATAGATTTGAGACCTTTTTTAGAAGTGATTCGAATTCTATATCACTTAATGATGTTGGAGTGCCTCCACCAATATAGATGGTGTCCATCTTTATAAGATGATAAGAATCGATTTCTTTAAAAAGAGCTTCTAAGTAGGGTTTCGAGAATTTCTCAAAATAAAAAAGTTTTGTGAAGTCACAGTACGGACAAAGATGTTCACAAAACGGGATATGAATATATAAGGATTTATTGTTGGTGGAATTCGTCATGTTCTTTGGCTTGATCCATCTGTTTTTGGATTTCTTCATCCTCAATTGGTACTAAGATTCGATCAAGTTCTTCTTTGGCAGCTTGCTTTTCATCAATCTCCGGTTTCTTAATTTTTAAGAAATTGATTTTGTTTTTCGCTAGCATCACGCCTAAAACGATTAAACCAAAAAATCCAAGAAGTCCAAGAAGGACCCATAAAGGTAGTAAATCAGATGCGAGAATGTACATAACTTTTTCCTCTTTCAAATTGTATCTTATTATTGGAGCATTTCAATAAGTTCTGGTAATCCAGAAGCTGTTTCATGCTTCATTTGGATTGCTTCTTCAATATCGTAATCAACAATAACACTCTTTTTCATGCCGACAATTCGACCACTTTTAACTTTGTTATCGACGAGCAACTCAATTGCGTGAGCAGAGAAACGAGCTGCAAGAATTCGGTCTTCTGCCACTGGGGAGCCTCCACGTTGAAGTCTTCCAAGAACTTCTGTACGAGAGGTAAATCCAGTTTCTTTTTCAACCTTTTTAGCGAGCTCGTTAATATCAAGCAGGTTTTCACTGACGATAATAATCGCGTGGCCCTTCTTTTCATCTTTCATCTTGCGAAGACGTTTGAATAAGCTTTCTTCATCCAAAGGATGTTCGACACAAATCACGCCTTCTGCACCTTCTGCTAGAGCACTAAAGAGGGCTAAATCTCCACAATGACGTCCCATGACTTCAATGAGAGAACATCTTTGATGGGATGAAGATGTGTCCTTTAGTTTATCAACACATTCACAGATGGTGTTTAAGGCTGTGGCAAAACCAATCGTTTTATCGGTTGAGCCAACATCATTATCGATTGTGGCAGGGATACCAACAACTTTCACACCTTGTTTGGCTAAAGCGGCTAATCCACGGTACGTTCCATCGCCACCAATACCAACGAGAGCGTCAATACCGAAATCTTTTAAGATTTCTGCGGCTTTCTTTTGTGTTTCAATTTCTAAAAATTCTTTTAACCTAGCTGAACGAATGATTGTTCCGCCACGATTAATAATATCTTGGGTAAAATCTTTGTTAACTTGTTTAATGTTTCCTTCAAGTAGTCCACGAAAACCGTCATAAATGACGTACATTTCTTTTTTAGCGACTAAACCAGCACGAATCACGGCTCGAACAGCAGCGTTCATTCCTGGGGCATCACCACCACTTGTTAATACAGCAATTTTGTGAATCATTTTTCTTAGTCCTTAAAGATCGGGGTATAAACAAACTTTTTGTTGTTAACCTTTTCGCGGCGATAATAACCTCGTAAAACGAGGTGATCCATCGAAGTACGAGCTGTTTCATAGACGCAGCCTTCGGCTTTACGATATTGTTCGATGGTATAGAAATGGTTTTTCTCGCGGTGACGAATATAAAAATGGGCTTGACCTTTCTTTAGTGTTGGGTCAGTTTCTAAAAGTTCTTCAGTGAGTTTTTGAAGTTCTTTTTCACTTAAAGTTTGTTCACTTACTTTAGTAAATGTTTCAACATGAACCTTTGGTTGTTCGACTTCAACAACAGGTTTATATATTGGTTTTGTCTCTTCAACAACTGGTTCATAATGAACGGATTCTTTTTTTACTTCTTCGACGTGTTCTTTAAAGTCTTCCTCAAGTTGATTTAAGGAATGGGACACAAAGACATTGCTAGCGTCCTCAATTGTTTGAAGAAGAATATCTAAATAAACATTAATCACATAGGTGAGGTCATGAGTTCTTTGAACTTCTTTAGCAAGAGTGCCAACTAAAAGTTGTTGTTCACTAAGAAGATTTTCAATTGGTAAGAAAACACCACATTCGCCGATCTCACGGACAAGAATTGCCTTACATAGTAAGATACTCATTTCGTAGTTATAACGTGAGAACGGTTTAACATAGTTAAAGACATAACAAACAATGGCGACACGAACATAAAGTGGTAGGTCGCGACGTTCAACAAAACGAAATAATGATTCCATCTGGGATTCAATGAGATTTGCTGGTGAGCCAACGTATTCACGTCCAATTAAGACGTTATTCTTTTGTTCGATGTCTGTAGTTCTATAGAACTCAGAAAGTTCAGGATTTCCAGTAAGTAAACTATAGAAATCAGCTAAGAGGTTTTCATCAATATTTAAAGATTCTAAATTTAAGCGATCAAAAGCTTTGAGGTATCTTTGCAGATACGCAAATTGAGGATCAATGTTTTCTTCGCGAAGAATATTGCTAATTGAAACATCATCAACATTCTTGTTATTTGCTTTAGCAATGCTTTTTAAGCATTTGCTGATTAAAGAACTAACAATTCTTTGATAATCAAGCGTTTCTTGAGAGATATTTTTAAAGATTTGTTTATAGTTATAGCCCTCTGTATTAACATTTCCAATTTTGTTTTGGATCAGTTGACAGAAGCAGATGCTATAAGGCGTCTTTGTAAAATCAACTAGGTTAATCTTTTGACTCGACTTTTCACGATAAGCTAAAATCTCAGCCCAAATTGGATCAATTAAGTTTGTTCCAAGTGCGCGGGCAACTTCTAATCTTGTTGCATATTTTTCTTCTGTAAAGCGAAATGGTAAATTTTGATAACCCATAAACGATACCTCTTACATTAATATTAACATTTGCGATTTCTTATTACAATAAGGATTTACTAATTATTTACCAATCGGCTACTAAACAATTATTCGTCATCAATCGAGAGAACACTCATAAATGCTTCTTGAGGAACCTCGACAGAACCAATTGCTTTCATGCGTTTTTTGCCTTCTTTTTGCTTCTCTAAAAGTTTTCTTTTTCGAGAGATATCTCCCCCATAACATTTGGCTAAAACGTCTTTGCGCACAGCCTTAATATCGGCACGCGCAATGACTTTGCCATTAATGGCAGCTTGGACAGGAACTTCGAATTGTTGTCGCGGAATAATTTCTTTGAGTTTGCGAACAACAACTGAGCCACGCTCATAGGCATTTGTCTTATAGACAATGGTGCTTAAAGCATCGATTGTTTCTCCGTTAAGAAGAATATCCATCTTGGCGAGATTTGAAGCGTAGTAGCCACTATATTCATAGTCAAACGAAGCATAACCTTTCGTGTATGATTTTAACTTATCAAAGAAATTGTAAACAATTTCAGCAAGTGGAAGTTCGTAAGTAATAATCATTCTTGTATCATCAAAATACTGTAAGTCGTGGTAAATACCACGTCTTTCTTTGCAAAGCTCCATCACTGGACCAACATACTCCTTAGGAGTCATGATTTCAGCTTTCACAAATGGTTCTTGAATTTCTTTTATTAACGTTAAGTCTGGTAACTTAGAAGGGTTATCAAGTTTAATCATATCTCCATTTTGGAGATAAACATGATAAATAACACTTGGAGCAGTTAAGATCAGGTCTAATCCATATTCTCGTTCAAGTCTTTCCTGCACCACATCCATATGTAAAAGGCCTAAAAAGCCACATCTAAAGCCGAAACCAAGAGCTTGTGATGTTTCGGCTTCATAGACTAAAGAAGCATCGTTTAACGAGAGTTTTTCTAAAGCATCTTTTAGATCAAGATATTTTTTAGAGTCCACTGGATAAAGGCCACAATAAACCATTGGGTTCATCTTCCTGTAGCCAGGAAGAGGTTTTTCACAAGGTTGAATAGCGTTCGTAATCGTGTCACCAGGAACGACATCTCGAATGTCTTTGATTTGTCCGGCTAGATAGCCGACCTCTCCTGCAGACAAGGAATCAACCTTAATCTCCTTTGGAGTGCGGATTCCAACTTCAGTAACTTCGTATTCTTTATTGGCGGCCATTAATCGAATCTTATCTCCGACTTTGACCGAACCATTTTTGACACAGATTAAAACAACAACGCCGCGATATGAATCGTAGTATGAATCAAAGATTAATGCTTGGAGAGGTTTATTATCATCTCCATTAGGAGATGGAATATATTTTACAACAGCCTCTAAGACATCTGGAACACCAGCGCCAGTTTTTGCTGATACTTCACATGCGTTAACACAAGAAATACCAATCCGTTTTTCGATTTCATCTTTCACCATTTCTGGCATAGCGCTAGGAAGATCAATTTTATTGATTACCGGAACAATTTCGAGGTTATTGTCGACGGCTAAGTAAACATTAGCAAGGGTTTGGGCTTCAACTCCTTGAGTTGCATCAACAACTAGAAGACAACCTTCACAAGCGGCTAAGGAGCGAGATACTTCGTATGTAAAGTCAACGTGTCCCGGAGTGTCGATCAAATTAAAAAGATATGTTTCTCCATTTTTCGCCTTGTATTTAATTGTGACAGCATTAAGTTTAATGGTGATTCCACGTTCTCTTTCAAGGTCCATTGAATCTAAGAATTGGTCGTGCATCTCTCTTTTAGAGATGGTTTCGGTTAATTCTAAAACTCGGTCCGCTAAAGTGGATTTACCATGGTCAATATGGGCAATGATAGAAAAATTACGAATATGTTCACGATCAAATTTCATAACAATGAGTGTATTATAACAACTTTATTTGTTATTTCTCCAAAAATTTTCACATTCTTCTTTGAGATCTTCTAAAGAAGTAATAACGGTATAATCTTTCCATTCACCTCGGAAGAGATCGCGGTAGGATTTGGTGAGATAGCGGTCATCAATTAGAAGAGCTACACCTCGATCATTGTCACCACGTATGACTCTTCCAACGGCCTGCATAACCTTATTCATGCCTGGATAAAGATAGGCGAAGTTATAGCCTTCTTGATCTTTTTTATTGAAATAATCTTTTATAAGATTACGTTCATAACAAATTTGTGGCATTCCAACTCCAATAACGACCACGCCAATAAGCCGGTCGCTCACAAGGTCAATTCCTTCTCCGAAAGCACCACCTACCACGGCTAGACCAACTTTTGTACGCTTAGGATGGTCCTCGAACGCACTTAAGAAATTCTCTTTATCGCCCTCCGTCATTTCACGGTTTTGAATGAGCAAGTCGTAATTTTCATCCTCTAAAAGAGGAGCGATGTTGTCTAAGTATTCATAACTTGGAACATATACGAAATAATTGCCGATTTTAGAATTGAGTAAGGTATGGACATAGGAAACGACTTCTGAAAGAGTTTCTCCACGGTTTTTATATTTAACGGAAATCTTTGGCGCCACCATCAGCTTTAAATGGCTTAGTTCAAACGGAGATGGGAGTTGAAGGAAAGCATCATTTTTTGTTCCTCCAACAAATTTAATGTAATAATCACTTGGAGAGAGTGTTGCTGAGAAAATAGTTCGAGATTTGACTTTGTCAAAACTCATCTTTAAATGTTCACTTGGATCAAGACAGAAGAGATTAATTGAGAGGTCTTTTTCTCCGTTTTTTGAGACATATAAAACAAAGGAGTCATCAAAATAGTCATATAGGCGGAAGAACTTATTCAGTTCCATGGAGAAATCTTTTAGTTCATCTGTCACAAATTCATGATGTAGTCGAGAAACATCTTTACTTGCGAGTAAGAACGCTTCAATTCCATTCAGATGAGTTTGTTCTAAATAAGCAATCTCATGATCTCCAATCTCGAGTTCTTTAAACTCATTGAACATTTTGGAGATTCTTTTTAAAGCGTTCTTCATCTTTTTGTGGTTTAAACCACTTAACGAATGTTGAACCTTTTTATAAAGACGATAGTTAAGTGAAGCAGAATACATTTTACGCCCACGTTCAATGAGGTTATGAGCCTCATCAACTAAAACGATTTTATCTGATGCTTCTTCATCGAAATATCTTTGTAAATGAACGATTGGATCGAAGAAATAGTTGTAATCGCAGATAATAATATCAGCGAACAGTGAAAGGTCTAAAGAGAATTCGAATGGACAAATAGCATAGTGTCCAGCGATTTCTTGAAGAGTATTAAAATCAAATGTTTGGTAATTCTTTAACGCATATTCTAGGACTTTGCGAATGTTCGTGTAATAGTCTTTAGCGTATGGACATTCATCTGGATTACACGCCTTGCCTGGACAGAAGCAAATCTTTTCTTTTGCTGTGATAACAATCGGGGTTGCTTCTAATCCGTGCTCTATGAGCATCCTAGAGGTTTCTAAAGCCATTTCTTTCCCGGAATTCTTTGCTGTAAGATAGAAAATTTTCTCATTTTCTTCGCTGGCAAAAGATTTGACAGATGGGTAAAGAGCAGAAATTGTTTTACCAATTCCAGTCGGCGCTTCAACAAAGAGTGTTCCGCCGTTTTGGGCCACTGCATAACAATACTTTGACATTTGGCGCTGTCCAAAGCGGAAATCCTCAAATGGGAATTCTAATTTAGCAGCACTTTTATTTCTTCTCACAGTACGATCAATGATGAAACGATAAAAATTTAAATACTCTTTGAACAATTCATCCACATCTTTTTCGAGTTCTTCTAATGAATAGCGAAACTCTTTAAAGAGTTTTGATTTATCTAATTGATGATAATAGGTTATTTTAATGTTAATAAAATCAAGTTTTCTTTCGTGAGCAAACATCAAGGCGTAGCACTTGGCTTGACCGAGGTGCCATTCTTTTTGGGAAAGATAATATTCATCCAAATTAACAATGGTTGATTTAATTTCTTCAAGGACATATTCTTGACCATCAAAATAGACTCCATCAGCTCGTCCTTCTAAAACAATATCAATTCCCTGAACATGGAATATTTCTCGAAGCGGGTATTCAGCAAGATAATTCTTGCCTTGTTTACTTTGGTGCATTGAATGCAAAAAAGTGCCTTCTTGCATCGTTTCTTGATTATAAATGCGGTTATCAATGTCACCTGTGCGCAACAAAAAATCAACAAGTTGATGCACCGATAAAACTAACTCGTATTTTTCCACGATTAGATTATAACAAAAAAGGCCTTAATTAAGACCTTTTATTGAAGAATTTTCTTATCAAGTTTGGCGTTACCATTTGCAAAGGAGACGCCATCGGTTTTCTTTTTGCCTTCTAATTGAAGTTGGTTAACCTTAACAATTCCATTATTTAACTGGATAAATGTCCCTTTTTTGATGATAAGTTGACCAGTTTTGTATTTAACATCATCCGAATAATGTTCAACGTGATAAAGTTTTAATTTTTTACCATTTACTATAACGTATGCGCCAGGCATTTCGCTTAAAGCATGAACATAACGAATAAATTCGTTAACGCACATCTCCAAATGGACATGTTCATCTTCTGCATGAATCTTGTTTGCGAATGTTACTTCATCTTCGTTTTGTTCTTCGCCTTCAAGTTCTCCGTTGAAATATGCAAGCAAATTATCACGAATAAGTTTCACTGAACATTCGACAATCTTTTGTTGCATGGAGGTCATTGTGTCCTCGTCAGTAATTGGGCAAGTTTCTTTAGCATACATTTTGCCAGCATCCATCTCATCAACCATTTCCATTAAGGTGACACCAGTTTGTTGATCGCCATTCATAATGGCTCTTTGAATTGGTGCTGCTCCACGATAACTTGGTAAAAGGGAAGCGTGGAGGTTTAGACAACCATATTTTGGAAGAACAATTAGTTCATGAGGAATAATTTGGCCATAGGCCATTGTTAAAATCAGATCTGGTTTTAAGTCTTTGACGAATTCGAAGTCTTTGCGAATTCTATGTGGCTGAAACACTGGAATATTGTGGGCTTGAGCAACCTGTTTTGTTGGGACTGGTTCAAGCTCTTTTTTACGCCCGACCGGTTTATCCTCTTGGGCAATAACCCCAACAATGTTAAAGCCATCTTGAATCATTGTTTCAAGAACTTGGGCACTAAAACGAGGAGTACCCATGTATACAATTCGATATTCGTTAATTAGTTTCATGTGTTCAATTATATTGATTTAGCGAATGATTTACAATCATACATGATAGAAAAAATAGTTGTTAGTTTATCTTAAGTTTGCTAAACTTATGTGCGAATCTTTTATAGGAGATAACAAATGGCACAAATTAAGTCACAAATTAAACGTATTGAAACAAATGAACGCAGCCGTCAACGTAATGTCGCTGTCCGTAGCCGTATCGCTACCGAAAGCAAAAAAGTCGTTGCTCTTGTTGAAAAGAAAGATGTCGAAGCAGCCAAGAAACAACTTGTTGTTGCTTGCAAATTAATCGACAAATCTGTTACAGCTGGAGTTTATGCTCGTAATACAGCTGCACGCAAAAAATCATATCTTCAACGTTTAGTTAACTCAGTTAAATAAAAGATTAGTTTGGAAAATTGATTAGAAATAATTCAAATCCATAGAAGCGGTCAATCTGGCCGCTTTTTATGTTGTAATCGAGTTGATATAGGTCATCAAGAGCGTGAGCAATCATCGTTCTTGAAAGATAACGAGAATTATTTAAAGCAATCTTAACACGAATCTCTCTAACGCCAAGTTGCTTTGCAATCTGCCCTTTTTCGAGACCTTTTTCGTCTAAAAAGCAGACTTCAGAAATGAAACGGAACTGTGTCCCAAGCATTGGGATCAAAGTGTCCGTGGCTCTTGAGCCAAGTTTTTGCAAGTCACGGAAAATTGATAATGCTGTTGCGTTGTCTCCACGCATTAAGGCGTTAGAGATTTGAAACACATCATCTTCTAGAGGTTTATTCACCATTAAGCAGACATCCGCTACCGTAATTTTGTCTTTATATAGAACTAGTTTTTGAGCTTCGTTCATGAAGCGATATAAATCTCCATCAACTCTTGAAGCGAGTTCATTAACTGCAGCAGGTTCAATTTCGACGTTTTGATCCTTGAAATATTTTTTAATAAAGACTGGCCAATCTTCTTTTTTGAGATTAACAAAATTAAAGATTTGCCCATTTTCTTTAACCTCTTGAACAAGTGGTAATTTATCATCGATTGTTGAACTACGATGAATGAGAATTAAATCGATTTCATCAGAAGAATTTTGAATTAATTTGGTAAAAATTTCTCTTAATTCTTTGTTTCCGCCATTACCTAAAAATGTACAGTGATCAACGACGACAGCTTTTCTTTCATATCCTAAAGGAAGAAGTTCAGCTTCGCTTTCAATTTCATGAGGGTCTGTTTCATCTAGGTCGAACTTTACCACATTAAAATTATCTGGTTCACCTAAACGTTCTTTTAGGATTTTCGATAATCGCTTTTTGATCATCGGAAATTGTTCGCCATAGAGAATGTAATTCATGCCTAAAATTATACACTAGTATCGAAAATAAGATAAGTAAGAAATCGTCCCTTCTATATCCGTTCGACGTATTTTAACGTCGTATCGATATAAAACATCTAAAACCTCTTGGTTTGGATGTCCAAATTTATTGTTTCTACCACAGGAAATAACTGCTTCTTTCGGCTGGACTTGATGGATAAAGGATTCGTCACTAGATGTTTTTGAACCGTGATGGCCTACTTTTAAAATATCACATTTTAGATTTGGATTATCTATGATAATCTGCTTTTCAATTTCTTTAGGGGCATCGCCCATAAAAAGATATTTTTGATCCATAAAATCCATATATAAAACTAATGAAGACATATTTTCATCTTTCGCTTCATAATGATTCAAATTCTCGAGATGAATTTTTCCCACATCAAACGGGAAATCATCATTACTTTTTAGATAGGTTTTAACTTTAAAATTCTTTATCAGAGAATCGGCTGCACCAGAGTGGTCAAAATCTTCGTGTGTCGTAATTAGTGCATCGAGGTGATAAATTTGTTTTTTATTCATAAACGGAATCAATGTTTCTTTGGCCATATCGAAGTTTAGGACTCCACCAGTATCGATCATTACCGCATGAAAATGATCTTGAATAATGATGGAGTCCCCTTGACCTACGTTTACAAAGTAAACACCACTAACAATTGAGGGTTGGATTGGCATTATGCCAATTAATAAAAGAAAGGAAGTTAATAACAAAATTAGCCGACAATGTTTATAGCGTTTTGCTTCAAAGAAATAGAGGGCGATTAAACCAAAAATATAAAAGAGAGAAATATAAATGAATCCAAAGCCAGAAAATGGAATAGTTAGGTTGATTTTTTGGTAGAACCGCAAGCATTCATAGATGAAATTACCTAAAAAATTAATTAAAGGCGATAAAGGTAGGCCAAGCACACCCAAAAATGAAAGAAAAATAAAAAGTTCATTTATTGGGATTAGTGCCATTTGTTCGAAAAATGTTAATAAATGTAACTGGCCACTTTGAAACATGAAAGCCGGTTGAATAAACAAATAAACCAAGATAGGTGTCACAAGACGCGATCTTATGGACATCTTTGTTCTATATGAAATACGGAAAAAGTGAAGGAATGTCGTTAAAGATAAACCGATTAGATAACCCGTATCAAACGCCCAATAAGGATTAAGAATCAAGAGCAAAAGGTGAGTTATGGAATTTTTAGAAAGGAAGTTACCTCTTGGTCTAATACCTTCTCCTTTTGGAGGTAAGTTTAGTAGATTTACTAAAAAGACACGTAGGACACCTATCTTAGGAAAGGAATAGACAACATATGGAGATAGGATAAGTAAAGATAATAGATGGGATTCACGTTCTTCAAATTTTATATAGATAACCTTCTTTAGTAAGCGGAAGAAAAACGAGAAATAGATGCCTGTCGTTGACAATAAAAATATTAGATAAATATCTTCTGCAACTTGAACAACACTACTACTATAATCTTTCGTATTAAAGACCATTGCATCCACAAGCGGAGCAGCATTTCCATTCAGCTTTTGTAAGGCTTTTTTCCTAAGATTTGTTAGGCGAATTGGATTATGAAAAGAAGGGTGAATATTTTTAGCACTGATTCCTCTTGAAACGCCTTTCCTTGAAAGATATTCATTAAAATCACTTTGTGATTCGTATGTTGTGAATGAATTCGTCGCTACTTCACCACTAACTACGAGAAAATCTCCGACTTCACGTTCATTGTCTTTTTCATAGACATAGAAACGCTCGCCATGGCTATACAAGAGGAAGTAATTTTGCTTGCTAGAAATGACTACTCCACTATATGTTTGA
The DNA here is from genome assembly GCA_946414655.1 of uncultured Caryophanales bacterium. Lineage (GTDB taxonomy): Bacteria > Bacillota_I > Bacilli_A > RFN20 > CAG-826 > Fiminaster. Next base: position 229,431 of record CAMKPL010000002.1, read on the forward strand.
TTTGGGGTATTATACGATCGTGGTATGTTGCTAAAAAGTGCTCCGATAAGGAATAACGATAAAAAAAGAGCGCTCTTTTTTAAACCAAACCGATAGATGATAAAGATGACAAAGAGCAGTGTTAGTACAAGACTAACGATTAGGTTATCTTTTAAAAAATGAAGACCTAAGATTAGAGAGATCAGCGCAAAAAGATAGCTCATTCGTCACGCAAACGAATGATGTTTTTGAGCTTCTCAAAAGTGGCGTTACCGATGCCAGAGACATTTTTAATGTCTTCAATACGTCTAAAAGTGTTTCCGCTCTGTCGGTAAGACACGATAGCTTTCGCAATTGCTGTCCCAATTCCGCCAACTTCTTTCATTTCCTCTTCAGAGGCTGTGTTGACGTTAAATTTTACGATTGGATCAGTCGCGCAAATACTATCCGTTTTGTATTTTGGAGCAATATAGAACTCCAGGCCTTGCTGTAACACATAAGATGTATCGTAAGCTAGTCCATCAGCGTTACTCGTTTCCCCTGACGCATAAGAGATTAAATCACCCAAAGTAGAATTGAGATCACACTTATACGTGCCCGGACGTCCAACTTCCCCAGAAATACGGCACGAAATTGTTTTTGAATCATCACTGACCAAAGTTGTTGGGGCGTTTCCGCCAGCTGTCTCTTGTGTCGGATCAATGGCTTTAAACACTAAAATACCAACAACCGTGAGAGCAACAATCGCAATAATAATTTTGACCATAGTTGTCCACCTCCTTACATATATCTTTATCGAGTTTTTTTGACCAAATTTTTCACACGATTTTTCTTAAAATAATTTTATTAATAAAATTTTTTTAAAAAATTTAAAAAAAGAGAGGAAACCCTCTCTAATTCCCACTTTTAAGGTGGATTTACTTTAAGTCTGATAGACGCTTTTTGAACTCTTCTAACTTCTTTTGTTCTAACTCAACTTTTTCTTTTGGAGCGCGAGCAACAAAATTCGGATTATTCAGCATTCCTTCACAGCGTTTGATTTCGCTTTCAAGAAAGGCAATATCACGAGCGCGTTTCTCTTCGAGTTCTTCTTTGGAAATTTCATCTTCAATATAAAGAGTCATCTTTCCATACGCGTATTTCATTCCTTTATCGTAATGTTTACTAGTGAAGACAATTTCTTTAGCAAACGTAAAACGTTTGAGATATGTTTCAAATTCGTCAAATGGTTGATTTTCGCTTTCCACAACAAGCTTCAAAGCATAATTTGGCGCAAGTTTGTTCGTGACTTTATAGTTACGTAGTTCTCCAATCATCTTCATTAAGAGTTCAACCTCAGAGACATCATCCTGATATTTTTTCGCCTCTGGATAAGTCTCAATCATGATTGATTCCTTGTGCTCAGGCAAAGCCTGATAAAGTTCTTCCGCAATAAATGGAGCAAATGGATAAATCATTAAAATGATTGAACGAACAATTTCGATGAGGATTGTACGAACAATATTTTTATATTCTTCATTCTCTCCTTGGAGAGTTACTTTACTCATCTCTAAATAATTTGAGCAGAAGTCATCGTAAACAAAATTATAAAGATAGTTTGATGCCATCGAATATTCATATTTATTCATGTAGCCATCCACCGCTTTAATTGTTTCGTTTAAACGAATAAGGATGTGTTTTTCCACTGGAGCAAGTTCATTGAACTTGTAATCAACTGGTTTATATGATTCACCAAGTGATTCAAGAACATAACGAACCGAATTCCAAATCTTATTTAAATAATTGCTCGAAGCAGCTACTTTTTCATCAATATAACGAATGTCTTGACCTGGTGCAGAACCAGTTGTTAAGAAATAACGTAAGGCATCAACACCATACTTATCAATCACATCAATCGGATCAATTCCATTACCGAGTGATTTCGACATCTTTCGCCCTTTTGAGTCACGAATTAATCCATGGATTAAGCAATCCTTAAATGGAGATTCTTTCGTGAATTCGAGGGAGTCAAAAATCATTCGACTAACCCAGAAGAAAATAATGTCATAAGCCGTAACTAGGAGTGAATTTGGAAAATAACGCTTAAAGTCCGGAGTTTCTTCTGGCCAACCAAGTGTCGCAAATGGCCATAAAGCACTAGAAAACCATGTATCCAAAACGTCTTCATCTTGGACATAGTTTGGATCAGTGATTTCTTCTTCGGAGACTAAAATCTCACCTGTTTGCTTATTGTAATAAGCAGGAATACGATGTCCCCACCAGAGTTGGCGTGAGATACACCAGTCATCAACGTTTTCCATCCATTGTCTAAAAGTATGGTTAAAACGAGTTGGAACAAAGTTCACACTAGATTTTTCTAAAGCTTGGTCAGCAAGTGGTCTCATTTTGACAAACCATTGTTTTAAAAGCATTGGTTCCACAACTGTGTGGCTTCTTTCGGAGTGACCTACTTGGTGAACAATGTCTTCAATTTTAATCAGACGTCCATCTTTTTCGATTTGCTTGACTAAAGCTTCGCGGCATTCATAACGGTCCATACCTTTGTATTTTCCGCAGATATCGCTCATCTTAGCGTCTAAATCCATACATTTTGGACGAGCTAAATGATATTTTTCGCTTAAAGCGAAGTCATTTGGGTCGTGTGCTGGAGTACATTTCATCGCTCCAGTACCAAATTCAATATCGACATATTCGTCAGCCATGATTGGTAATTCTTCTTCATTAGCTGGATTTATCGCCTTTTGACCAATGAGATGTTTGTAACGCTTATCATTTGGGTTCACAAACACCGCCACATCGCCAAACATTGTTTCTGGTCGAGTTGTGGCAACAGTTAAATATTCTTTGGAACCAACGATTGGATATTTAAAGTAATAAAATTTTCCTGGATCATCAAAATATTCGACTTCGATGTTGCTTAATGCAGTTTTCAGTTCTGGGTCATAGTTAATAATGCGTTCTCCACGATAAATAAGACCTTTATCATATAACGTCTTAAAGACATGTCGAACGGCGCGGCTAAGATTTTCATCAAGCGTGAATCTTTCACGCGTGTAATCAAGCATTAGACCCATTTTAGCCCATTGTTCATGGATGTTCTTGGCGTACTCATGCTTCCATTCCCAGGCTTTCTCAAGGAATTTTTCTCTTCCAAGGTCATAGCGAGAAATTCCTTCTTTACGAAGTTTTTCTTCAACTTTGGCTTGCGTAGCAATGCCAGCATGGTCCATGCCGGGTAACCAAAGGACATCGTAGCCTTTGAGTTTTTTATATCGAGCAGTAATGTCTTGAACAGTCGTATTCCAAGCGTGCCCTAGATGAAGTTTACCAGTGACATTTGGAGGAGGAATGACCATCGAGAATGGATTTTTGGTTTTATCTCCAGCAGTAAAATAACCTTTGGACTTCCAAAAGTCATATTTTCCTTGTTCAACTTTCTTTGGATCATAGCGTTTATCTAACATAAGCTGACCTCCTAACAAAATAAAAAAGCGTTCCGTTTAAGGACGCTTTCACGTGGTACCACCTTAATTCTATAACTCTGTTATAGCACTTCATTTGTCTTTATCGCAGAACTACGGAATATTCCTATTCAATCTCGCAAGCGACAATAATTAGAACTTTAGAAGTTTTCCACCAACCAACTTCTCTCTAGATAAAGTGATCTAATTAACCTCTTGGTCAACGATATTTTAATTATAACAAACCATTGTCTATAAACAATGAATGTTTTAATTTTCAATAGCGTGAGTAATCACGCCTTTGAGTTTTTCAAGAGTCTCTTTCTTCTTAAAAGAAACTTCAAGATAATTTTCTTCCTGTACTTCGTTTTTCATTCTCTTATGAAGTGCGGCTAAATCTTTTTGATTAAGTTTATCAACCTTCGTATTAACGAGCACATAAGGAAGATTTGATTCCTTTAGAAAGGAATAAAAGTCTTCATCGTCTTTACTTAACTTGTGACGAGAATCAACAAGGAAGACAACAAGTTTTAGATGTGGATTAGTGAAATATTTCTCCATCATCTCCCCAAATGAGGAGACATCTCGACTTCCACTTGCGGTATAACCATATCCTGGGGCATCAACAAGGTAAAATTTATCATCAATTATAAAATAATTGAGTAATTTCGTAAAACCAGGTTTTGAGGATGTGTAAGCAAGATTTTTTCTTCCGGTTAAAGCATTAATCAACGATGATTTTCCGACGTTTGATTTACCAACAAAAAGAACTTCAGGAAGATCTCTTTCTGGCTTGTCAGCAAGTCTCGGCGCTGACTTTACAAAATCAACACGTCGGAAATCAATCATTTTATTTTAAAATGGCAACTTTGACAGCATCATCAACATTCTGCATGTAAACAATGCTCAAATTGTCTTTCACCTCTTTTGGTAATTCATCCACTGCTTTCTTGTTTTCCTTTGGAACAATAATGGTTTTAATACCACTACGTAAAGCAGCCAGAGACTTTTCGCGGAGTCCACCAATTGGTAGAGCTTGTCCACGAAGTGTTACTTCACCAGTCATCGCCACGTTGTTATCAACTGGACGATTGGTTAAGCAAGAAATAATGGCGGTTGTAATGGCTACACCAGCACTTGGGCCATCTTTTGGCACAGCGCCTTCTGGAAAGTGAATATGGAAATCACTTTCAGCGAAAACTTTCGAATCAATCGCATATTTTGTAGCATTAGCGCGGACATAGTCCAGAGCAATAGTAGCGCTTTCTTTCATCACATCACCAAGTTTTCCGGTCAGGATTAAACTACCTTTTCCTGGGAAGTAATTAACTTCGATTGGAAGGATATCTCCACCAAACTGAGTGTAAGCTAAGCCAGTGACCACACCGACTTGGGCATTTTCTTCTTTCTTGGAATTTTCAAAGATTGGAGTACCTAAATATTTGTGAACTTTTTCTGGCGTAATAGCGATTTTTTCAGTTTCGTGATTTGTCAACAAATCAACAACTACTTTACGGCAAATTGATCCGATTAAACGTTCGAGTTCACGAACACCAGCTTCACGGGTGTATTCTTGAATGATGGTTTTATAAGCGGCTTCCGAAAAAGAAATTTGCTTATTGTTTAAACCATTCGCCTCGATTTGCTTCTTAGATAAGAAGTTTTTGGCGATTTGAATCTTTTCAAACTCCGTATAAGAATTCACTTCGATGAGTTCTAAACGGTCACGAAGTGGCGCTGGAACGTTCTCGAGATAGTTTGCTGTTGCAATAAAGAGAACTTTGCTTAAATCATATGGTTCTTCAAGATAGTTATCGTTGAAGGCAAAGTTTTGTTCTGGATCTAAAACTTCAAGCATCGCGCTTGCTGGATCTCCTTTATAGGAGGAACCAAGTTTATCTACTTCATCAAGAAGGAAAACTGGGTTCACCACACCAACACGTTTCATGCCGGAAATAATGCGTCCAGGCATTGAACCGACGTAAGTACGTCTATGACCACGAATTTCCGCTTCATCAGAAATACCACCAAGACTTGCTTTAAAGAACTTTCTTCCTAAAGCGCGAGCAATGGACTTACCTAAACTAGTCTTACCGCATCCTGGAGGTCCATAGAAACAGAGTATTGGGGCCTTTAAGCTATTGGTTTTTTGTTTAACAGCTAAATATTCAACGATACGTTTTTTGACCTTATCAAGACCAAAATGGTCTTCGTCTAAAATTTTCTGAACATTTTTGAGGTCATTATTATCTTCTGTCTCTTGGTACCATGGCACATCCATTAATGTTTGGATGTAACTCATGATTAGAGAAGATTCAAGTGATGCTTGTGGCATCATTTGGTAACGTTTCAGTTCTTGTTTGACTTTCGTTTTAACGTGTTCTGGATAAGGATTTTCCTCTAAACGTTTGAGGATATTATCCTCATCGTTAGCGCTTTCTGGGTCTTCACCGAGTTCCTTTTTGATCGCTTTCATCTTCTCACGAAGGATATAATCCTTCTGTTGTTTCTCGGTTTGTTGAGAAACTTCACGGGAAATATCAGCATCAACTTTTGCTTCCACAAGGGATTCTTTTAAGGATTGAGCAACAAGAGTTAATCTTTCTTCGACGTTAATTGCTTCTAAGATTTTTTGACGTCCATGTTCGTTTAAGAAAAGGTATGGTGCTAAAGCATCGGCAAGTTCGCCAGGATTCATCCCTTGTGAACTTAAAGATGTGTAAACACTTCTTGGAATTGCTCCAGCAACACGTTGGACCTTTGGTAACATTGATGTAATATCCTTTAATAAGGATAAAACTTTCTGGTTGTCACCTGGAATATCTTCCACGACTTCAACATCAGCAACGTAGTAGCCAGATTGATCAAACGAGATGTTGTTTAGTTTGACACGAACAGATGAATTAATACGCACGGAGACATATGTCTTCATGTCGGTATAGGTGGTAATTCGGCACAATGTTCCAACCTTATAAAGGTCTTTGATTGTTGGAGTTTCCACTTTCTGGTCTTTTTGGGAGACCACAACTAAAAGAGACGATTCTTTATCGCGGCTAGCTTGAATAGCTTTAATGGAAAAGTCTCTTCCGGCATCGATTTTTTCATCGTGTGTGCCTGGGAAAAGGGTATAAGCTTTCGTGATGAGTAATGGTAATGCAAATTTTGTTTTGTTATTATCAGCCATAACTACTCCTTTCCTTTCTTTTTAGAAATGCTTAAGTAATAAATTACTTAGCAATGTTTTCATTTAATAAGAAATCAGTAATGCGACGTTGACGGATTTCAGCTTTGAAACGTGGTAAATCTTTACCAAGGATTTCTTTCACTTTGGCAAGTTCCATATGGTATTGATCGGCGATCTTAGCCATTTCGAATTCGACATCCGCATCACTCACTTCGATTTTTTCTTCTTTCGCGATTTGTTCCATGACTAAGATAGCACGGAGGTTCTTTTCCGCGTCTTCATGCATCTTTTTGGACAAATCTTCTTCTTTTTGACCAGTGATTTGTAAGTATTGTTCAACAGTCATTCCACGAGATTGAACTTGTTGTTCTAAATTCTTTCTCATACCTTCGACTTCGTCATCGATCATTTCATGAGCGAGTTCGATCTTGGCATTTTTGGAAATTTCTTCAATCACTTTATTGAGAGCTTCATTAGTGGCACTTTGTTCTTTTTGGGCCTTAATTTGCTCTTTTTGGTATTTCTTAAGACCTTCAACATCTTTGACTTCTGGGATGTTTAAGTCTTTGATGAGTTCTTCATTTAATTCTGGAAGAACTTTTTCTTTTACTTCGTGAATAGTGCATGTAAATGTCGCATCTTTACCAGCGAGTTCTGGAACGTATTGTTCTGGGAACTTCACTTTCACTTCAACGACTTCACCACTCTTTTTACCAACGAGTTGTTCTTCAAAGCCTGGAACAAAGGAATGGGAACCGAGTTCTAAAGAATAGTTTTCGGCTTTGCCACCTTCAAATTCTTTTCCATCAACTTTACCAACAAAGTCCATGACAACGGTGTCACCAACTTTAGCTGGTTTTTCGCTGACGACTAAGGAAGCATTTCCAGCAACGAGTTTATCGATTGCTTCATTAACTTCTTTTTCAGAAACGCTCACTTTGGCTTTTTCAATGTTTAGTCCTTTGTATTGGCCGAGTTTGACTTCTGGAGCAAGAACAATGATGAACTTAAGTTGAAGTTCAGTGTCGCTTACTTTAGTAACATCAACACTTGGACGAGCAAATGGTTGAAGTTTTTCTTCACGGAGGACTTCTTCATAAGCAGGTTGAAGCATTAAATTAATCGCTTCGTTAAAAATCTTTCCAGCATCGATGTGTTGACGAGCAAGACTTTCTGGGGCTTTGCCTTTACGGAAGCCTTTGATTTCGAGTTCGCTAGCTAACTTTTGGAACGCTTTTGATTGGGCGTCTTTCCAAGTTAATTCATCAACGTCGCAAACGACTTCGACTTTGGAATTTTCTAATTTATTGACGACTCTTTTCATAAGTATCTCCTTTTCGAATGAGCATTGTAAAGTATATGTAAATATACACTTCAATGCAACTAGAAAGATAATTATTTATATTAGATTTTGATTGGTGGGGTTTTATCTAAAATCTCTTGAATCTTTGATGCAAGAGAAGAGTCGAATGTCGGTTTTTGTTGTAAATAACCCATGGCGATATAAACAAACGCCTGGGCTAATTCAATAATTCCATCCTCATAAATGTCTTGAGGATAAGTATCTAAAATGTAGCAATTAAATAAGTGAAGTGCGGTCTCACTAATCGACGTATCTCCATCAGAAAACAGAGTGATTTGACGGCAGACTTCATTAAAATCTTCATGCATAAACGGCGGGGTAATTTTAGCAGGGTTAACCACCACCATTTTGTCTTGAACAACGATCGAGATTTCGGAGTCATATTTTTGGTCAACAAGACAGATCAAAACATATGTTCGAAAGTTGGGGTGAACGTCTCTTCTTTTTAAGAAAACACGAATACTATCAATCAATAGATTGATGTTATAGTTCTTTAGTTGAAAAATTGTTTGCGCGATCTCACTTGGAGTTGTACCAGTTTCAAGGGTCTCAAACACCTCATCAAGAGGGATTAAATTAGACCCTTTTTTCTGGTGTGCTTCATCCTCAATTCGCGTCTTCATTTCACGTAAGAATTCTTCGACTTCTTGTGAGATATATGGAAGGTTTTCATAATGACGTAATTTGATGCGTGCTTCATCGAAAAGCTTCTCACTTAAAAGAAGCTCAAAATGCATCTTCATTAATTGAAATGGATAAGAAGTTTCCAAAACTGGTTGATATCGATCAATCTCATCTAGTGCTTCTTTTCGTTTACCTTGCTGAACAAGCGCACTAAGCACAAGAAAACGTTCTTTTGGATCATGAGAATCACCAATAAGTTTGATCATTAGATCAAAGTTCTTTTGTTCAAATAACTCTTCAATCTTATTCACGTGTAACATTATATAACAAAAATCGCACATATACACGTGCGATTAATGTTATTGATTAAATAATAATTATTTAACGATGAGACTCCAAACGGACCAACCGCTAGAGATCATTGGTGCCATAATTAAGGCAATAACACTCATCAATTTGATGAGAATATCCATTGTTGGACCAGCAGTGTCTTTTAAAGGATCACCAACGGTATCACCTGTTACAGCAGCATGGTGAGCTTCTGTTCCCTTCTTACCAATTTGTTCGATGTATTTCTTGGCGTTATCCCAGGCACCACCGGAGTTTGCCATGAAGATCGCGAGCATTCCAGAGGAGGCAAGGCCACCGATTAAGAGAGCTCCTAATCCGGCTTTACCTAGAAGCACACCAACAAGAATTGGAGTGACAACAGCGACGATTCCAGGAACAATCATCTCTTTTAGAGATGCGCGTGTTGCAATATCAATACAACGGTTGTAATCTGGTTTTTCAGTTCCAGCAAGAATTCCTGGGTGTTCTTGGAATTGTTGTCTAATTTCTAGAACCATCTTATTCGCAGCTTTACCGACTGAGTTGATGACTAAACTTGAGAATAAGAATGGAACCATGACACCGATTAAGATGCCGATGACAAATGGTGTGACGTCAACGGTCATGTTTGTGTAGGCTGAGTTTGCGGTAATGTCTTCAATTAAGCCACTAACTTGTCCATAGGACAAAACAAGAGCTAAAGCAGTGAATGTGGCTGAACCAGTACAGAAACCTTTACCAACAGCGGCTGTGGTATTTCCAACAGCGTCAAGATGGTCAGTGATTTCACGAACTTCTGGACGTAATCCGCTCATTTGGGCAAGTCCACCAGCGTTATCGCTGATTGGACCATAACCATCAACAGAAATGGTAATACCGGCTGTGGAAAGCATTCCAACAGCAGCTAAACCGATACCATAGATACCAAAGCAGAAGTAAGCAAGGATGATACCAACTGATAAAGCGATCACTGTTGCGGCAGTAGATTTCATACCACTGGCAAAGCCAGCAATGATGTTTGTGGCGTGTCCAGTTTCACTTTCTTTAGCGATATGTTTGACGGTCTTATAATCGGCAGAAGTGTAGATTTCAGCAATCTTACCAACAGCAACACCACAAGCTAGACCTGCTGCAACAGCAGCAATGGCCCATGGAGCAGCGTGTCCGTCGACGGACATAAAGCTTCCGTCAGCATTCCTTAGATAGAAGACACTAAGGAAGACACTAGCAACAATAACAATACCAACGGCAATATATGTCGCAATGTCGAGTGTTTTTTGTGGATCTTTCCACTCTCTTAATCTTATGATTAAGACAGAAATAATGGAGGCAATAATACCTAAACCAGCTAAGGCCAGTGGGAAGATGACTAAACGAATGTTTAGATTAGCTAATGCATCTTGTCCTTTTCCAAGTTCAGTTTGAATAAAAACAGTTGCAAGAGTCATCGCCGAGACAATGGAACCAACATAGGATTCACATAAGTCACTAGACATACCAGCAATATCACCAACGTTGTCTCCAACGTTATCAGCAATTGTCGCTGGGTTACGAGCATCGTCTTCATCAATGTTTGCTTCGATCTTACCAACAATATCGGCACCGACGTCAGCACATTTGGTATAAATACCACCGCCAACACGGCCAAATAAAGCAACCATTGAGCAACCTAAGCCATAACCAGTAATAATGTGGCTGGCTTCTAAGACAGCTTTGATTGAATCACCACCATTTGTAGCATTTAAGATGCCATAGGCAGCGAAGAATAAACCAGTTAAGCCAATTAATCCAAAGCCCACAACACAAAGGCCTAAAACAGCACCACCAGAGAAGGCAACGTGCAAAGCACGTGGTAAGCCATGCTCGTTAGCAGCATCAGCTGTTCGAGAGTTTGCGTTAGTGGCACTTAACATACCGACTAAACCAGCAAGGGCACTAAATGTTGCACCAACAACGAAGCAGATGGCACTTTCCCATCCGACTCCTTCAGCAGATTTGAAGGCAGGAATAAATCCTAAGCCAACAAAAACTAATGCAACAATAGCGATGAACGGAACAATAATCTTAAATTCACGCTTTAAGAATGTAATCGCACCACTACGAATGTATGCGGCGTTATTGGCAACATCCTTATTCACAACTTTAAGTTTTTTGATTTTGTGATAAATGAGAAAAACATATCCAATTGTGATTGCAGCAATGAATAAGACACAAGTTAATAAAATTAAATTTACTTTTTCCATGTCCGACCTCCTTTTTGCTCGTTTATTTTATATGCACGCGTAGGAGAACGCAAGAAAAAAATAAAAGTGCCTTTTTAAGACACTTTTAATTTTTATTTTTAATCTAAAGATTAACGATGTTTCGCGTGGAACGAGACAGAAACGCAGTCTGGTCCAGAGTGACATCCATTCGTTGGGTTAACACAACGGACTTCAAAGTTGAGTTTTCCAAACTTTTCAATCAGTTTTTGCTTAACAATTTCCACACCTTCTGGGAAGTCGGTATGAGTAATGACGACACGGTGATCAGCAATATTTTCTTCTAAGTCTTCAACGATTTGGATAATGCGGGCAATGGCATTTTGTCTTCCACGGGCTTTTTCAACGGTGACCATCTTACCGTCTTTATCTAGGCAGATGATTGGCTTAATGCCGATGATTCCACCCATTAAAGCGGCAAAGCCGCTAACACGTCCACTTTTAGCAAAGAACTTTAAGTTATCGGCGTATAAATAGCAGGCGGTATGGTCAGTGTTTTCGATAGCAAATTTTCGAATTTCTTCTAAAGAGTGATTTCCTTCTAAAATGTATTCGATAATTTCGATACCAGCGAGATAAGCGCAACCAGTAATACCTTTGGTATTAAATGTTTCAATAAATCGATCTGGATATTCTTCTTTTAAGATCTCTTGAGCTAAGCGAAGAGAATTAAAAGTGGAACTTAATGCATGGGAGAAGGACACGTAAAGAATATCTTTGCCTTCCTTAAAATATGGTTCAAATAAGGCGACATATTCTTCTGGGTTAACAGCAGATGTTGATGGGACAACACCGCTACGAAGCTTGTCATAAAACGCATGGAAATCGATCGACTCATAATCAACATATGGATAAACGTTTTTACCTTCCCATTCGTATGGCATGGAAATCATTCCAAGGTCATACTTTTTAACATCTTCTAAGGTAAAATCGGAATCAGAGTCAACAAATATTTTATACATATTTCTTCCTTTCTAATTTATTTATAAATTAAAGCGACTTAACGTAGCAACGACGACGCTTGTTTTCAAAGCGATCGAAGTATTGCCACTGACTTAAGACTTGGTGGTTGGTTGTTAGGTTAAGAAGAGTCTCACCATAATCAACATCACCACTGCTTAACATTTCAATCAGTTTATTTAAGAAAACTGCACTGACGCCTTTGCTTTGGTATTCTGGAACAACGCCAATTAAAGCAAAATCAACCACTTTTGGTTTACGAACAGCTTTTAAAATACGAATGATACCAAGTGGTGTGAGGTGACCTCTCGATTTTCTCACAGCTTCTTGAATGGAAGGAATCACAAAGGCAAAACCGACGATATTTTCCTTTTCATCCACTAAGACTGGTAGGTATTTGTTATTGATTAAGAGTTTAAATTGGGCTTCAAGACTATCCTTCATCTTTTGGGTCCAAGGAACAACACCATAAATATCTTTATAAGTTTCGTCTAAAGTCTTAAAGAAACCATCTTTAACTTTGTTAATGTATTTTGATTTGGAGCAATTAATATCCACAAAGTGGAGATTATTAATTTTTGTGACGTGATCAGCAATACGTTTAATCTTTGGCGCGATCGCCGGATCTTTTGACGCACGAATTTGGGCTTCAATCCATTCAACTTCGGTTTCATAACCACATTTAGTGATTAAATCTTCATAGTAATCGTAGTTATATTCTTCTTCGAAGCAGCATGGTTGATCAAAACCCCAAACAAGAAGACCTTCTCTTTCAAGATCAGAGAAGTTTAATGGTCCGCACATCGTGTCCATACCTTCGTTTCGGGCCCATTCTTCACCGGCTTTGAATAAAGCTTTAACTACTTCTAAGTCATTTATAAAATGAATTCGAGAGAAACGAGCACGTTTTTCATGATGCATTTCATTATATTGGTGTTGGATAATTATTTGGATTCTGCCGGCGATTTTGCCATCTTTATAGGCGAGGAAACACTTGTGATGGGCAACATCACTATAAGTGGATTTATCAGTGAAGATCTTTAGTTCATCACCATAAAGTGATGGAACATAAAGAGAACTTTTTGGATATAGTTTTAGAGGGAACTTAACAAATTCTCGTTGTTGTTTTTTAGTTTCAACAGGAACGACTTGAATCATATTATTACTCCTTAAATTTAATACTTAACAACAAAGTCGCTAAGTATTAACAACGTGAGTATTATAATTCATGTATGCGTGCGTGTAAATAGAAAAGAAAATTAAAAACCACACTCTTACGAATGTGGTTCTTAATACAAATTAATTTGTGAAATTATTTATGAAGACCAAGAATTTCGTTGCGTTTTTGGATGAATTCTCTTTCAGTGATGATTCCTTCATTGTAGAAATCTTTCCACTTCATGATCTTTTCAACTTGAGCATCGCCTTCTTCTTCCTTGCAGCATTTGCAAGAATCTTTACCACGAATAACTTGGATCTTCTTGAAGATGTGTTCGAATGCCCACATAACGATGGATCCAACAACGAGGAAGAATGAGAAAGCAGCTAAGCCACCCGCAAAGACGGTCCAGACATAAGCAACGGCATCGGCTCCGCTTAATCCAGAAGCTTCTTCAACGAGAGTGTAGTCGATAGCTTCACCATCAAATACGAGTAATGATGCTGAACTAAAAAGACCAAGAGCGATGAATAAGACTGCTAAAATAAAGAGCCAAATCTTCACATAATGGAAAATACGTTCCCAAACATGTAATGCTTTCATAGATAATCTCCTTTCCTGTTGTTATTTTATTCTTATAAAGAACAAAAATCAATTTATATTTCCCACGTATACAAGCGTCTAAAAATGACAAAAGTAAAAATCACCAGCAATTCTCGGTTAAAATCGGAAATTTTCAAAAAAATTTAAAGCAAAATTCGCATATTTTTTTAAAGAGATATACAATAGAGTCATGATCAGAAAAGACATAAAAACCTTTGCAAAATCCATACCAAATGACGTCAAACTTGTTGTAGCGAGCAAATATTATGATGTTAATGACCTCTCGGTGCTTGTCGAAGATGGAATTAAAGACTTTGGAGAGAACCGAGTCGACTCGTTTTTGCCGAAGTATGAATATTTCAAAACAACGGGTGTTTGCTGGCATTTTATTGGACATTTGCAAAGAAACAAAGCCAAAAAAATTCTTAATAAAATTGATTATTTACATTCATTAGACTCCCTTGAACTTGCCAAGATGATTAATGAAGTTCGAGAGAATAAACTACCAACGCTGATCGAAGTCTCTGTAAATGAAGAAGAGAACAAAAATGGAGTTAAAATCGCTCAATTAGATGAATTTGTTCAAGAGGTGCTGAAATATCCAAAAATAGATTTAAAAGGTCTAATGATGATGGCCATTGATGGTTCAACTGAGGAAAGTCTCCACCACCAATTCGCTAAACTTCGAGAAGTTAGAGACCATCTTGAAAAGAAATTCCAGATTAAACTTCCTGAGTTATCAATGGGAATGTCTCACGACTATAAAATAGCAATAGAAGAAGGCGCAACAATAATTCGCCTGGGGCATATCATCTCTGAAGAATATAAAAATTAAAAAGTGCATCGCGTGGATGCACTTTTAAATATAGAAAGAGAAATATTATTTCTTTTGAGCAAGTTCTGGCATGTAATAGTGGGAACGGAATACTGGAACAGCCATGCAAGCATTAACAAGGGCCGCAACAATATATAAAGCCATCACCACATACCAGAAAGCTGGAATGATCGAATGATCATAAACAACAGCAATCACGCAGAAGACTGCATCAACTACGCAAAGACCTGCATTAACTAAGCAGAGAACTGGAAGTGTTTTGCTTGGTGTCATTTTTTCTTTTGGAAAAGCAAATTTGAATGATTTTGCGATCACAACAATTGCAAGAACAAGTGTTGCAAAGAAGAGTAGGAAGCAGAACATTCCCATCATTTGGTGATGAGCATCAGGAATTGGCTGTTTGGTTGTTTTATCAACTAAACCAATTACGCCAAAGGCGACAATACTTTGCCCGTATTCATCAGTTCCTTTAGAAAGCTGGAATGCAACAAAGGCAACGAGAACTACAACAGTGACAAACGCGGATAAACCAAGCATAATTTTCGCTAAAAGTTTGTAGTTTGATAATGTTTTGGCAATATTACGAATAAATTGTTTCATATTTACCTCCTAATTAAGCAGCTTGAGCAGCCTTTCTAGCACGTTTTTCCATCTTATAGTCTCTCTTCACTTTGTGGCCAACAATGGCGTAGGCAATCGAGAAGAAGAATAAAACAGTATTACAAATCCAGACAATTGATAAGTTGGAATAGAGTGAGAACTCTAAACCAGCAAGAGCTTCTGGAATAGCAACCGTACCTTTTAAAGCAGTTAAGATTGGTTTGATGAATAAGAATGCACCAAAGACAAGTTCGATAATGCCGAATAAGACAATCGCGAACCACCAGAAGAATCCCATGTAAACGTATGGTTTCTTCTTTGAGAAGATCTTGATTAAGGCAAATACTGCTAGAAGACCCCACATGCCCATAAAGACATATTCGACAATCACACCGTATTTGGAGACCATTCCAAGGGCCTCTCCAATGGTGTTTTTGGTGGCTTCGTCTTTAAAGACGTTATCATTAATAAGTTTCCATGCTGCTTCAGAAACAACCTCAGAAAGAGTTTTCTTATTTTCTTCAGTTTTGGCTTCTTGTTCAGCACTGCTATCAGCATAGTGAGCTAAGACGATTGATGATGATTCTTCGCTCGAAGAGCTGGAAGAACTGGAAGAATTTGTTGCTTGATTCATCATTTGTTCAAGAATCATCGCTAAAGCTTCATCAACTGAAACAATTGTTACTTCGCCAGTTTCAGGATCTTTTTCAGCAAGATTATTATCAACAAGCATTGTCTCTAGTTGCTTATTGATTTCTTCCTTTAATTCAGCAACTTCAGTAGCGTCTTCAAAATCGTGGTAATTAGTTCCACCTTCCCCATATTCTCCGTATTCATCAGGATTAGAATTGGCTGCTTGGACAAATACATCCATTGTATTTGACAAAACATCAACAATCGCATCGGTTACGCCCGATACAGTTGCGGTAGTTTCACCACCATTACCAGTAAGAGCGTTATAAATGGTTTCGGTTTGATGGTCTAAAAACTCATCGGTAATTCCGATTTCATCTAAAAAGGCATCATTTTCTTTATCAGCATCACCAATAAGATTTTCTCTAATTTGTTCTTTAAGAGTTTTCTTGGCCATCTTCTTGGCCATTGTTTTTGCAAGCTCGTTAATAACACCTTTAATCTCTTCGTTATCAATGACTTGTTGGATAACAGGTTTAAAGACTTCGTCATAAAGCACTTGAACACGATCATCATTAGTGCCGTCACGCATCTTTTTCATTCCTTTTGATTCGAGTTTTAGTTCTAAACTAAACTTGATTCCATCACCGCCAGTACCTTCGACAATGATATTGTGGAGTTCTTCATCAGAAATACTATCTTCTCCAGATCCAAGTTTGCCTTTAAAGACATTCTCTAAATCTGTTGTTTGGACAGTATAATCCACATTCATTTTCATCAGTGGTGTCAAAACAATGAAGCCAATCGCCACAGCAGAGATAGCAATCAAAATGATATTAAAAATTCTTAATACATTTCTCATAATTTTTTTCCTTACAATTTTTATTCTACCATAATCTTCAATTTTGAAGATATACAAACTTATATTATTTTTCGAGGGGTTTTCTTTCGCGAAGTACGATTTTGGCAATAATTGGAACAAAAATTGAAGCTGAAATAACCTCAAAAATAAAGTTCCAACCAATCATGGCCAAGAACAAAAATGCATAGGCATTAGCGTAGGCTTGGGAGTTTGCTTCAAGTAGTGGCATAAAGAAAATAATGCTTCCGATAGCAAACAAACCAGTATTGACAATCGCGATGGTCATCGCACATAAAACATACGATAGAATCACATTTTTCTTATATAAGAGCTTATATACTAGTCCACCTAAAAATCCAGCGATTGTGCACTTTAATAAACAAACTAAAACAGTACCAATAACACTGATTGGCATGAATACTGCAGCTGTTGATGGAGCAAACAAAACAAGCGCTCCAGAGAAGAATCCCAGAAGAGCTCCACTAAGAGGTCCATATAGAATCGCACAAAGGGCGATTGGCACTAGTGAAAGATTAATCGAAACTGGACCAATCGCAATAAAATTGCCCACCACTTGGAGGACAATCATGATTGCTCCTAAAAGAGCAACGCCGGTAATTTTTTGTATCGAAAGATGAGTTTTATTCATTGTTTTATTTTCCTAAAGATGCTTTTCTAACCGCAATAGCGAATTGGTCAGCACAAGATGTTGGGCGAAAACCACAAGTGTTACCTTTGAGTTTGGCTTCGATTTCATCGACACTCATTCCTTCAACGAGTTTTCCAATGGCCTTGAGGTTGCCATTACATCCATGCGTAAATTTGACGTTATAAACTTTATTGTCTTCTAAATCAAACTCAATTAATGTGGAGCAAACGCCACTTGGCTGATATTGATAGTGTTTTTTCATCTATTTGTCCTCGGCTTATTTATAAGCGCTCATATAATATACATTATTTCATAAAAAAAACACATTAATATTTAAACAATTTGTTTAGAAGATTCATTATTGAAAAACATTCATTTGTTCGTTAACCTAATACCAGAAAGGGATCCACCAGATGTGTGGGTTAAAAAAATAAAATAATTATGTCAACAGTTGAACAAATCAAGGTTCAATACGAAGCCTTCGTTGCTGAAAACGAAAAATTCGTTTCAAAAGGAAATAAAGCTGCCGCTGGACGTGCTCGTAAAGCTCTTAGCGAACTCGCTAAACTCTGCAAAGTTCGTCGTGCAGAAATCCTTGAAGAAAAGAAATAATTATTCTGTTCCCAATCAAAAACACGGTCACTCGACCGTGTTTTTTTAACTTTGTTAAAAGATTATTGAATAATTGAAGATGCCCACTTCGCGATGTCTTCGTGCGATTCACGTATCTTAATGACGCGTCCTTCTCTTACAGTGGCACCTTTTGCGAACTCTTTAAAGCGAGCGATGGCTTCGCTACCAATCGAGGATGAACCACTTGTGGCAAATGGAACAACGATTTTTTCTTTAAAGTCATGCGACTCTAAGAAGGTATCGATAATCGATGGTTCACGGTACCACCACACTGGATAGCCAACAAAGACGACATCATAGCTAGATAGATCCATTTTACCTTTTAAGGCTGGACGACATGATTTATCTTCCATCTCAACTGTGGATCGAGAGTTTTTATCCATCCAGTTTAAATCATCTTTAGTGTAGATTTCTTGTGGTTCAATCTCTTTTAAATCAGCATCTAAACTAGAAGCAATTTCTTGAGCAATTTTCTTCGTGTTTCCAAAGGAAGCTGTGAAATATGTTACGAGAATTTTCATTTCTTTTGACCTCTACTTTCTATAATAAAGTGTTTCGCTGGAAATCGCAAAATTTTATAACCATACTTCTTTCTTAAAGCAAACATAAACGAAACGGTCATTACCATTGCTAGAATTTCAGCAAAAACAATTGATAACCAAATGCCATCAACACCGAGAAGTAACGGAATTAAGAAAACAAATCCAAGTTCAAAGACCAATGTTCGGCAAAATGAAATCAGAGCGCTAACTAAACCATTGTTTAGACCAGTAAAAAAGGATGAACCAAACATCGAAAATCCAGTAAACAAATAGCAAATTGAATATAGTCTCATTGCTCGAGTTGCTAAAGCAATCATCTCTGGATCTCCGTTTGTAAAGAGCTTAGCAAAGACACCTGAAAGAGCAATCGAAAAGACAAACATTATTGCTCCGATAATCTCTAGCAAAACAAAGCTGCGATTAAGAATATTTGTCAGTTCATCTTTGTTTTTGGCACCAAAGTTATAACCAATCGTGGAAGTAATCGATACTGAATAGCCAATAAAAATGGCAAAGAACAAGAATGAGACATAGGAAATGATTCCATAAGCTACAACACCATTTTGACCGATATATTTCAATAATTGAATATTAAAGACCAAAGTAACGATGTTACCAGAGACGTTAGAGACAAATTCACTACTACCATTCGTTAGTGTCTTTCCAATATCAGACCAGGATTTTCTTGGTTTACCAAGATAAATGAGGTTTCCTTTGTGAAAAACAAAGTAAAAGATTGGTCCAATGCCGCTGATGAACATGCCTGCTAATGAAGCCAAAGCAGCACCAGTGACACTTAGTTTAAAGACACCAATTAATAGGTAATCAAGAAGCATGTTTGTTAGTCCGCCGGCCAAAGTGAAAAAGAAACCGTCTAAATTTGTTTCATTAACAGCAAAAATGCTATGGAAATAAACTTGTAAGACAAATAAAACAACACCAGCAATCATGATTCGACCATAGGTCGTTGCCGCTTCAATCATCTCTGGGGTCGTATGTGTAGTATTGATTTTAGCGAATGCTTGAGTGATATAAGGAACAAGGAAAAAGAAGATCAAAGAGAAAAAGATTCCAGAACCAATAACAGTGTAAGTGATGAGGGAGAATGTTTGGTTGGCTTCTTCCTTTTTACCTTCACCTAATTTCCTAGAAATTAACGCTCCACCTCCACTACCAAAGATAAACCCGATACAAGAGACAAGCATGATCACAGGGAAGATGAGGTTGACACCGGCAAATTCGTTTTCTCCAGCAAAATTAGCAATGAAAGTTCCATCAACAATCCAATAGATGGATGAAAAGAGCATCATCAAAATCATTGGTAATGTAAAACGCAGTAGTTTTCGGAAAGTAAAATGATCAGATAAATGGATTCTTTCTTTACTCATACCTTAAAAGAATATCAAAGATATTAATAATATAAAAGAAAATACGCACCCATAGGCGCATATTAACTAATTAATCTTCTTAATTCTTGGATAATTTCTTCTTTTCGCGGTCGTTGATATGGAAGATGGTAATATTCGCGAATTTTTTCCAAGGCATCAAAAATGTAATCGGCATAAAAAGATAAATCGGAATCATTTCCAAGTCGAAGCTTTTCTATGCCTCCATAAGCGAGTAAAAACATCTTTAGATAGACGAGATTCATCTCTGATTGAACAAGGTCTTCATCAATTTCTTCTCTTCCGTTTATCTTTAGATAAAGTTGACAGTATCCGTCCTCATTATCCATCTCAACAAAGAAAGGATAATCACGATAATTAATATGATACATTTTTAGCATTTATTTCTTGTCCTTAGCCTGATAACAAAGCTCTTCGTATTCAGCGATAATTTCACTATAATCGCCTAAATTAGCAGCGTGATAAAGACAGCCGATGGCTTTATCATAGTTTCCGAGGTGGTAGTGACAAATTCCTTGTTGAAGGAAAACCCATCCATCACCATTCAAAGAACAGTCTGGATCTTCGCTTAGTTCAAGCATTCGTAAAGCGTATTTAAAATAGCCCGCTTCCATTAGTTTAATCACCGGGAAATAATGAAGGTTTTCTTCGTCTGGTGAATCGCCGGTTAATCGAATCAGTTCATCATGGATGAATTTAATGACTTTTTCGCTCTTCTTTTTTTGAAGGGCGTACACGAGTGTTTCCTTTAAAAAATCAAGAACAAAAATGTCTGAATGTGAGACATAATTTAGCTTCTCAATGAGGTCTTCATCACTTAGTTTATTGAAGTCATGAACAATCTCTGATTCGGTCTTTGAAATTCTCTCTAATCTTTTTTGGTATTGTCGTTCTTTTTGAGCCTCTTCTTCCGCTTTCTTTTGGAGTTGTTCCATCATTTTATAACGATGCTGGGTGTTATAGTAGTTTGCGACAAGAGGATTAGAAAGTTCAATTAGTTCTTTGGCTTTTTCTTGCTTTCCTTCAATTTTGATTGTGTCTTCCCCAAGATGAAGTCCAGTTGTGTAGGCGCGAATGAGCCAAAGATAGCTACGATAATCCTGGTATTTTAATGAAGAAAGAAGTTCTTCTTCAAACTTCTCATTACTTCGTTTTACACCATACCCTTTTGCATAGCAAAAAGCTAGTGCTAAAGAACGAGCTGAACACGGAAGCATCCTTGAGGCAACAACATATAAATCATCTGGATTTTGTCCTTTCTCAAAGACAGTGTTACCAAGTGGTTTTCCATCAATTAGATCGTCTAAAAATTCGTATATTGTCATAACTAATCCTTAAATAAATGATACATTTCTTCAACGAAACTATTTAAGATAATTCCTTCCATAATAGTAAAAGAACATTCCAAAATTTTGATGCGCTTTTCGTGATCCATGTTTGTACTTTAATTGTCATCTAAAGGAAACGGATAAACAAGACTTTTTCAAGTTATATTGCATCATTTCAATAATTGATTTTGAAACTGATGCTAAATATAGAAATATTTTGTATAATTTTTTCAGAGGTAATTTCTATGGATAATGTTTGGATTATTATTTTACTTTCGGTTGGCGCTTTTTCTTTTATTGCTTTGGCGCTTCGCTTTATTATCCGACTAAAAAAGTATGACTTTATCGGAAATATTGTGTTTTATATCATTGTTTCTTATTTGGTCTGTTTGATGTTTGCTTTAGCAGCAAACTTCCGTCCAATCTCAATAGAGATTGTTAATAATGTAAAAACCGTCAAATACGATTTTGAAAGTGCAAATATCAACATTCCTGCCGCGATTGCCCAATCTTTGTTCGATGCTTTAAGAATGATGGCTGTGGCCTTTGATCAAAGCCGCATTAACGCATATGGAGAATCTCCAGAGTTAGCCCACCGTTGCTTCGCTTATGGTTATGCACTAGCGTCAATTTTAGCCCTTGTTTTCACCTCGATTACCACTGTCCTTTCCGTCTTAAAAACATTTAAGGCACGTTTAACAAATGTTTGGAGACTTAGAAAAAGAGACACCGAAATCTATTACATCTTTTCTGATCCAAAAGTAACAATTGCTCAAAAACTCGGAACTGTTTTAAAAGATGACGGAAAAATCGTTGTCATGTTATTAACTCGATCTTCCCAGAAAACTCAGGAAGGTACCGAGTATAAAGATATGCTCATCTCCAAAGGTCTTGTTGTTAAAACAGAGAGTTTTAGCCAAGGTATTGCCAAGTTTATTTTTAATAAACATTTCAATAAGCAATATCATTTTCTTACAAGATTGTTTGGTTATGATAAAAGAAGAGTCTTTGTTTATGGTCTTTTCTCTGATGACGAAACATCCGTTGAACTTGGAAGTAATTTTAAGGATGCCATCACAAGCAACAAACGCTTCATTGATTTAAAAACAAAACTAAAAAACAAAACAATTAAGAATGAAGAATTCGAAAAATTTAGAAAAATTCGTGTTTTCTTAACATACCACTTAACTGATTTTGATATGGAAAGTGGTTATTCACAAGAAACATGTCAAATGGTTTCTACCCTTTCCGAATACGACATGATTTCATCTGAATTTGTTTTAAATAACCAGATTTCGAACTTTGTTAACATGAAGGAAATTGGTGAAATAAAAGATAACAAGAACTTTAACGTCACCTTCTTTGGATTTGGCAATATTAACCGCCCAATTTTTGAAAAGATGTCCTATGCTTATCAGCTTTGGGGAGACAATATTAACAAAGTTAATTACCACGTATTGGACCGTATTTCCGAATCATTAGTAACCTCTTATGAAAATCAATTTACCACTGGTAAAAACGATCTTCTTTTATATCACATTGATGCGGATGGAGATGGAAAAGATCTTAAATCATATGAATACATCCATTCTTATATTAAGAAGATCAAAGACAACAAACCGGATGAAAAGAATGTAACTCATTTCAATAATCGTTTTCAATCGAGTGGTTTCGAAGTCTTTGTTGTTTCGATTTGTGACACAAATACAGATATTCGAATTGCTTTGATGCTAAGAAAAGCGATTCTTAATATCTTTGAAAAAGATAAGGAACGAATTAGCAAAGCAATTATCTTTGTTCGTATTGGAAACGAACATATCGGAAAACAATTCTGTGATACCCATAAATACGAGGTTATTTCTCAAGAGAAACTGAATGAAGGCTATCTCTTTGAAGAAGGTCATATCGATGTCCCAATTGTTGTCTTTGGACAAAACACACTCATGTCCAAATACATTTCGGATCACTTACGTACGATTATGAAACTCGGCTTAGCTAGTGAAATTGCTTATCACGCTGGAAACAAAAATGAAGGTGACACATATGATCCAAAATATGTCGCCCAAGTCGAATGGTTTAAGAAGAACAAAAATAAAATTTCCAAGAATACGTCCACCGTATACTCACTTAAAGCCAAACTTAACCTTTTAGGTTATAAGTTAACAAATGACTACAAGATTGCTCGACTTGACGGAAAACAAATTCAGCCAAATGAAATCGAACAAGTCATGAAGAAGTCAACATTCCCAAAAGAATGGGACATTAAAAACGACATTATTAAGTTAGCTGCTTTAGAACATAACCGTTGGATGGCAACAGAATATCTACTTTTCAAATCTGATGTTTGGAAAATGGATGAATTTCTTGCTAACTGTGTTGACGAAGAATATAAAGGTGTTAACACTCGCTCACCTGATGGAACCAAACATGCTTGTATGGTAACAAACGAGGTACTGCATAAAATGCGCGATAAACTTCTCAAGGTTGATGCTCCAGAATGGTTCCCAGAAAAAGTTGATAAACTAACATACTATAACGACATTAATATGTTGTTAATGATGTTTGAAACGTTAGATGTTGTTCAAGTTGAACAAGAAGGTAAGAAAAAAGCCAAAAGTTAAGGTCTTATCGATGAAATTATTGAAAAATAACTCGCCGGTCGCGAGTTATTTTTTTAACAAAAATACTCCTTACGGAGTATGATTGTTATTTCTTTTCAACTTTGTAACCAAGTTTAAGAACGACTTTAATCGTCTCTAAAGCGGTCTGACGATCATAGTCTTTGTCTTCTTCAGAAAGTTCTTCATATGGAATAAGACACGGAGTGGTTTTCTTCTCCGAATCTTTCTTTTCTCCATAGACCCAACCTTCCTTAATTCTTTGCTTCGCCCAGACATCGTGAACGTTTTTCGCAATGAGTTCAACAAGAGGTTTTAAATCACTTGGAAGATCAATACTTTGGGTATCGATTGGATTAGGCTTGTACATTTTTACATTCAAGGATGCGGTCGACTAGTTCGGCTTCTGGGTAAG
This sequence comes from uncultured Caryophanales bacterium, assembly GCA_946414655.1. Taxonomy (GTDB): domain Bacteria; phylum Bacillota_I; class Bacilli_A; order RFN20; family CAG-826; genus Fiminaster. Next base: position 253,876 of record CAMKPL010000002.1, read on the forward strand.
TAATAACTCCATCAGCACTGACTAGACAGGCACCATAAATAATTAAAGCAATTCTGTCATCACGATTAAGAATCGAGATGAACTCAAAGCAGTGTTCGACGAATTTGGCGTCACTACCACCGTTTGTCATTTCATAAAAGTCATCATAAGTCATGTTCGATTCCGTGACGATACGGAAGAGTTCATATTCTTCTCTTGAACAGTCTTTATCACCGCTAACAAATAAACGGGTAAATAAGACAAAAAGAGTCTTAATTTGGTCATTACTGACTCCACCATTATGTAGACCACGAGCAAGACGAGATAAAGCTTCTTTAGCCGTTCCGACTTTTGTTTCGAAACTTGATTGACAGACGTCTTTTAAAGTTGATTCAACAGCTGGATTCATTTTTTATTCCTCACTTTAGATATTTTATATTTTACCAAAAACTTATGTTTTTAGGCGAGAGATATTTTCTTTTCGACTTTAATTAGATATAAGTTTACTTTTTCTTTGTAGCGTTTCTCTTTGCTAGCCAATGTTAGATAGTATTTACTTCGGGCAAAATCACCGATGTAATAAAGACAGATGCCTTTAAGTAGGGCGATGTATGGATCAAGAGGATCTCTTTTATCAAAAGATAAAAGCTGATATGCGAGATTGTATTGTTTGAGTGTTAACAAGAATGGAATTGGTAGTTCCAAGAGGTTTTCTTCGCTCAATCGGTTTGGGAACGTTGTTAAGACTTCTTCCATTAAGTGGATGAAGATTTTTCGATCACTAACTTCTTCGTAGACACGAATCAGTTGACGAGACAAAGCTTTAAAATTAGCTTGACGATGCTTGAAGAAAGAATAGATGAACGCCATCATGATTTGAACTTCTTCTTGTGACTTAATTGCGTTTGTGATGAGAGGGAAATTATTGATAATTCTTTCTTTGTTTTCCTTGCTAATAGGGATGACTAGTCCAACAACTCCGCTACCTGGGTAACGATCTCTAAGTTCTCTTTGAGAATGGATTTGAGCGTGAATCTTTGAAATATCGGCCTTAATGACCATTTTAAGAATCATTTCTGCTTTTTCACTAGCTTCATCTGGGTCATCGGCATAGTCATCTTCAAGATCACAATCTGGGAAGATGATTTTGGTGCCTTTAGTTTTCTCATCAATTAAGAAAACAACATTGATCGTCACGTTTTCTAGTTCAGGAACCATTTTCTCTTTGTAGTTTTGGTATACTTCGTCACTCACTTCAATCGAAATGTTTTCCACATCTCGATTTGGCCACTTTCTTTTAATAGCATCAATACTTTCAGGAGGATAACATTGCTCTGGAGAGGACTCCACCATGAGTTTGAGAAGATCCTTTGCCATATAAATGGCGTCGTCATAGCCTTCACCAAAGGTGTAGGCTCCTAAAATATTAGGGATCGTGACATTAATAAAAGATTGATCTTCTTGATCCTGATATAAAGTGATTGGGTAAGTGATGGTTTTCATCTATTACAAGGATAACGGTTTTTACTCAAAAAGAAACTAATTCTTTTAATATCATTAATACAAAATGAACATAATGCCTTGTAAAAAATATAAATAATGATATAGTATGAATTAGAGGATGTATCCTCTCACTACGGGCCTTGCTAATTCATCAAAACCAGTAGTAGTGCGGCAATTATGAGTAAGATAATTGCCTTTTTTATTAAGCACATTGTCTCATACCTCCTGACGAGTGTAGGAGATTGAGAGGGATACATCCTGCCGGTTTTACCCGGCAAACATATTAAAACACAATAAGAAAGAAAATACATCAAAAATATGTATTTTTTATTTATTTGTATTTATTACAATATAATTGGATAGATTTTATTATATAAAAAAGCAGGTTTTGAGCCTACTTTTTATATGAGTTAACTTTATCAACCATATCGTTCAATGATTTTATTAAATCATCAAGGACGATTTGTTCTTCACCAGTTGGAAGGGGTGGAAGATCTTTCTTCATTCGCCAAACATTGTAAACGAGTTGGTCGATGGAAACATCATAAACTTCCGACATTTTCTTTAAAATGGAAATACTTGGCTCGCTTCGATTTGTTTCGTAGTTACCAAGTTGATAGTTTTTAACACCAATCTTTTCCGCGGCCTCAGTTTGGGTTAGACCGGCTTTCAAACGGAATCGTTTAAATCTTGCTCCTAAATTCATGGCGATATTTTACAGAAAATTTGTAAAAATTACAATAACTTTGAATCATAAATGGTGTTTCAACCCCTTCTAATCAATGATGATTATTTGATATTTCGTTCATTGTTTTATACAATTAACGCACAATGACTTTAGAGGAAAGAATTCAGCGTTTAGAAGATATCGAAGAGATTCGTTATCTCCAAGCGAAGTATCAACGATGTCTAGATAGTCGTGACTACGATGGACTAGCGAAGTGTTTTACTGTTGATGCTAGTTCATCATATTGTGATGGAAAGAAAGTCTTTCATTCGAGAGATGAAATTCTGAACTTTCTCATGAAGTCAATGTCACTAAGTATGCCAAGTGGTCATTTTATCCATGGAGGAGAGATTGATTGGATTAATCCGACACTTGCGAAAGCAAAATGGTACTTAGAAGACCATCTTCACCACAAAAAGTTTCTTATTCAACTGCATGGAAGTGCCGTCTATGACGTCACTTATCAAAAGATTGATGGACACTGGAAGATTTCCTTTATTGGCTATACTCGGGGATACGAATACGCGGAACTAAGAGGACCAATTAATCTTCTTTCTTTTAAGAAAGCAAACTTAATTAAACAAACCAAAGAAAAGAAAGAAGATGAATTAGGTCTATACGGAAAACGATTCCGTCATAAAGAATATAAAAAGAAGAAACATGAATAAGAAGTGTTTGTTAATTTATTATTCTGGTACTGGAAATACAAAGTACGTTACATTAAAACTTGCTCCAAAGTTAGAACAAGTTGGTTTTGATGTTGATATTTATCGTATCAATCCACTTCTCATGGAAGAGATTAATTTATCAAAATATGATGTTGTTGGGATTGGTTATCCAATCTATGGATTAAATGTTCCATCCAAAGTCCATAAGTTCTTCAAGAAACAACAATTTAAAAAAGGTCAACGTGTTTTTATTTATAAAAACTCGGGTGAGACATATCGCGTCAATAATTCCTCTTCTTTAGTCTTACGAAAGATTATTAAAAGAAAGAAGGCCAATCTCACGAATGAGTATCATTTCATGATGCCTTATAACATCCACTTCCGTTATGATGAAAGTCTCGTTAAAGAGATGCTAACAATGGATGAAAAGTTAATGGACATTCTTGTTAAAGAAATTGTTGATGAGATTCCAAATATCAAGAAATATACCTTCCGAAATAATTTTTGTAACAGGGTGTTACGATTAATGTATATCGGAGGACCGATTAATGTTTCTTTCTACAAAGTAGATAAGAAAAAATGTATTAAGTGTGGAAAATGTGTTCAAGGTTGTCAGATGAAAAACATCTACTTTAACAAGAAAGGAAACATTAAGTTTCATCATAAGTGCTTAATGTGTTGTTATTGCACTTTGAACTGTCCAAAAGACGCGATTAAGATGGGTTTATTTAACTCCTGGAGAGTGAATAAGCCTTATAACTTCAAAGAAATTGAAAAGATTGAACTGAAAAGTCCAATTATAACAAACGAAACCAAAGGTTTCTTTAAGTGTTATATTGAGACTTATCAAGAGATTAACAAGAGATATAAAGAGTTATTCAAAGAATAAAGAAAAGAGGTAAAAAACCTCTTTCTTTTTAGCAATGATTATTTTTTAGTGTGTGACTCCAAAGGTAATCGAACAGAAACAGTTCTTTGACCAATTAAACCATGGTTGAGGACCGTAAATTGGATCATATTTGTCTAGATCCGCCATTTCTTCAGAAGTGTATTCGACTTCAATTGACATTGGAGCTTCGCAATAAGCGAAGGCTTCTTCACCAACACTCGTGATTGTTTTCGGTAGATAAACCGTTCCAAGCAAACGACAATGTCCAAAGGCTAATGGTTCAATCGAGGTTGTACCATTTAATGAAACAGAGATGTTTTTACATCCATAGAAGAGACCTCGAGGAACCGTGACTAAATCATTAAAGTAACCATATGAGTTTTTAAAACTAACACAGTTTTCGAAGACATATTCACTCACTTTAGAGATGTGTAAGTTGTCTAAAACAATGTCTTCCAAAAGTGGACAGTTCGAGAAGCATCCGGTATTAAGTTTTAATGATGCTTCTTCGTTACCATCATAAATGATGGTGAGATTCTTCACGAAGGCAAAGTTCGACATATATCCAGCACGAAGAATAAGTTTATGATCACTTTTTTGTTTGAAGTGAATGGTCACATCACTAAGATTGGAACAATGTCCAAAGACATCGTTAAATGATTCCACTTGTTCGTAGTTTAGTTTAACAGAAGTTAATTCATGACAGTTTTTAAAGGCGTCATCTTCTAAAACAAGACTTTTTGCCCCAGTAAAATCGATACTTTCAATCTTTGATGATTCAAAGGCGCCTTCTTCGATTCTCTTTAAAGAGGAGATATCTTCAAATGTTAATGATTTAATGTTTGAATATCGAAAAGCGTGAGCTTCAATACGAGTGACACTACTAGGAACAAGTAATGTCTCTAAAGAAGAAGTTACTTCGAAACAAGATGACGATAGACTTGATAAATTTACTCCTTGAGCAAATTCGACCTTTTTTAACGCCGTATAACCTTTAAAGGCGTTATCTTGGAGTTGACCTACACCAGAAAGGTAAACCTCTTCTAAAGTTGATTTAGAATTTGGGATTAAGCTTAACGCTGTTGCTAAAGAAGCAACCTTCGAATAAAGTTTTGTTAAACTTGGACAATCCTCGAAGGCGGATTCATGAACTTCGAGTCCATCTTCTCCATAATAGAAGAGGGTCGTTAGACTATTAATGTCAGAGAAGGCTTTTGCACCAATTTGTTGCATCTTTCCATCAATCTTGATGGAAGTGAAGGCGTCACAGTTTTCAAAGGCTCTTTCCTCGATTACTTCAATATTAGGATTATCTATAAAGAAATCCTCACTTAGATTAGTGCAGTTTTGGAAAGACATTGGGCCAATATGCTTTAAATTAGCTCCTTTAATGTCGACTAAATTAGTCGCATTAGCAAAGGCATTTGTTCCCACTTCTTCAAGTGAAGATGTGGTAATAATGTGACTTGCTTGACAGCCATTTAAAGCATTCGCGACGACTTTACTTACCTTTGGTAAGTGAATTGTTTCTGGGCAAGACGCACTACAATAGACTGGTCTAGCAGCATAGAAAAGTGATCTTTGACCTAAGCTGTCTTGTTGAATTAAGAAATGGTCTTCATTAACAAAACGCGAATGTCCATCCATTGGGATAATATCAACCATTTTATTGATTCCATGAGTTCGAACAGATTCATGGATATCCCAAACATCAAGAGGGATAACAACACCTTTAATATCGTTTAAATTATGGTAACTAGTTTCATCAACACTCATTAGTTTATGGCTAGAAATTTCGCATTCTAACCAGTGTGGGATGAAATTATAGTCACCAGTTGAGTGATGAGGGATGGTTTTGTTGATTTCGATCACATCATCAAAAGGATCTCCACCTTTTTGAACAGTCCAACCAACGAAAAGATAACTATGTTCACTATCGCTTTCTTTGACAGGATAAGGAATTAAAATATCTTCGGAATCATAATTATATGATGTTGGATGATCACCGCTAAATGATTCTCCACTAGAGAATTCATACCAAATAGAGAATTCTTTTGGTAAATACGAGGCGACTAATGTCGCGTTATCTTCTGATACATTAAAGGAATCAGTATTAACTGGTTCACCTTTATATAACCACTTATCAAAGTTATAGTTTTCTTTCGTGGCAGTTGGAAGGGTAACCTTACTTAAGTAGACATAGTCTCCTTCAGTCTCAGAAGGAGTACCTCCATCTCCATCAAATAGAACGTGAACTGTTTTTGGTTCGTATTTAGCTTTAACACTCACATCTCGATGGGAGTGATATGGGATGACATAATCTAAACTCGGTGCATCTTCATCTTCTTCCACCCATCCGAGGAAGTTATAACCTGGTTTAGATGCTTGGGGGAGATGGACATCTGGCGAATAATAAGTGTAATGAAGTGGAGCGTTACTAGGTAAAACACCTCCATCTAGACTATAGGCGATCGAATAATAGTGATGCGAATAAGAGGCGTTTAATCGAAATGAAAGTTGGTCAGCGTCTTTGTTATAGCTTCCATAAGTCAAAGTCCAACCTAAGAAGTCTTGGAACGATTTTGATGGCACTTCATTGATGTATTTTGTATCACTTTTGCTCTCAATGATGCGACTTGGAATTTCTTTCGTATCGTTTGTTTCAAACGAAACCTCAACTTTTCCATTCCAAAGAACAACTTCGTTGATCATGTCTTCGAAGTTTCTTTCTCCTTGGTCGATGCGGTAGAGTTGATAGGCATAATCTTGTTTCTTACTTGCATCGAGATAATTTGGGATTTTAGAGAAAGCATCATAGGCTTCTTTATGTTCACGATTTAATAGATGCTGTAACCCTTTTTGATATGTATCCTCTTGATTTTTATTGCTTAAATAAATACCAAGGAAAGTGCCTAGACCACCTAAAACAAGTGCTCCAGAGATAGAAATAATGAGAATTTTAGTTAACTTTTTCATTTTCTATTGCTCCTTTGCCCATAAATAATCTTGGCAGGCTCCATTAAAGGAATATTCAAATTTCTGAGTTGGATTAAAGTGATCAGTGGTGTCATAATCAACACGAACACTAAAACTACTTGGATCAACAAGGAAATACGGACTAACTGTGACGAGCTCTAGCTCATCTTCAAAGAAATTTGATCTTAGGCGATAAACAACATCCATATCACATTCATAGACAACACGGTAATAACCTTCGTCTGAATTTGCTGGAATGGAGAAATTAAAGCCATTTGTTTTTAAATCATTTAGATAATCAGCATGTTCAATTAGATAATCGGCGAGATATGTATTAAATAATTCATATTCTCCTTCCAAATTATCAAAATATGTTGTTGTGTGGTTATGAAGTAATGTTTCGACATCAAATGTTTCATATGCCCGAGGTTTGAACTTTTCACTAGTTCCACTGAGAATATGCACCGCATCCTCGTTATTCCATGGATTAAGTTGGGTTGGAGAAAGGCCAGCGTCAAAGGTGATTTGACTTGTCATAAATGACTTCATCATCTGTTCAATTCCAACATATTCGACATATGATCCAGTTGGGGTTAGATCAATGCTTTCAAATTTAGCAGTAAATGATGCTGGAGTAGAAGTGGTTTTGTGGTAGACGCTTCCGGCTGTTGGATCAAGCCTTGCCACATAAAGTGGCGCGTGATAGAAGCGACCTAAATGGAAATACATTGCGTCGTTATTACCATCTAAAGTTTTATCTAAGAAACGATTTTGGAAAGCATCACTTTGAGCTTTACTAGAGAAGGAGTGAGAACGTTTAAATTTCTTATCATATTGCGGATAAATCACATAATCATCATGGATATTTTGACCACTTAAATCAGGGTACCAACGTTTGTTATCATAGATACAATAGTAATCTTCTTCTCGATCAGGAACCGAAGGAATAAACGGAAGTTGTTCAGTTGGATCAACTTCAAAGATTTGTAAGAGATTACCTTGGTAATCACGATATTCAACATGATAAAGTTTGCCACTAGGAACAACCTTGAAATGGGCCACCACTTCTTGTCCTCGAAAGAGAATTTTTACAACGTGGTCACCTTCCGTGTCAAGAATATCGCGAATATCGGGAGACAAAGAACGCATCGTGAGATGATGTTCGAGTGTTGAATCATCATCATATGTGACAAGAAGATAAATGTCATACGAATCAAACATTCCACGGAGAATTCCCTCTTCTGGGATGTTTTTAAATTCGATTTTCTTAATGTTATGTCCTTCTTTTTGGATAACGTTATCTTCTGGGAGAAGATCAATCACATCTTGCGAAGGAGTTTGACATCCAGCGAGGGCAAACATCGCTAATAGAGTAGTTAGATAGAGTTTTCTTAATTTCATCGTTCATCACCTACCCTTCGTAATATGTCACATAAATTCCATAGACATTCATGTTGGATGTGACATAGGAGAAATCACGGTCCCAGCCATAGAAGAGATAGCCGTCCATTTGGCATTCTTCTAAAGAAGGTTCTGGGGCAGCCGTGTATTCTCGGACCTCATAGTCTTTAATTAGACCTAAATCTGGATCACTTCCATCAGCATATCCGTTATAGAATCGGACATGATAATAAGTGATCTCATATAATGAGACACTTAGGTGTACATCATGATTTGGCATCACGAAAGTATCACCGCGTGTATATTTATTTATTCCATCTGTATAGTAGAGGAAATCATATGTATGTAAATTAACGTGACAATTAAACATCGCACTTCCGGTATCAGTGCGATACTGGATATCGGTGTATGTCACATTTTTATCAAGAGTTCTATCGTCCACTGGCATTGGCATTTGAACTTTTTTACCAACTTCAACAAGGATGGATTGACTATTATCAGCTCCAAAGTATAACCGATTAGCGGTTTTACTTCTAAAGTGGACGTTGTAGTCTTTGCTTGGTTCATCTTCCATCGCATAGCAGACTAAATCCGGATGAACGGTGACGGTTAAGACTCCATCAAATTCAGCTGGAGCTTTTTCATCAACGAGAATTTCACTCGATTCAACATCAATCGTGATATATGGACATTTCGATGTCACAGTTAACGGAGAGATTTTTTCATTGTTATAAATAACTTTGTCACTAGTTTTGTATGTATGTAGATCAATACTAAAGGTATCCGTTGTAAACTGGGAGACCGTAAGTAATGGCGTTTCACTTGTGCTTGTTCGATAATCTTCTAATGTGAAGTCATCACCTTTTAGACCTAAAATCGATGTCCCACTATCAATCACTTTTAGTGGCCACTTCTTATTAGCAAAATTATATTCCCAATGGAAGACCATTAATAAGTCTAAATAGACATTGATTTTGCCAATGAGACCAACCTCAAATTTAAATCCTCCATAGAAGGATGTTGGTTGGCCCTCACCAAAGGTGATGCCACCCATCGCGTGAATATCAAAATAGATTCCAAAGTAGAGGGCTCCACCAATTTGGAAGAGTTTTCTTAATCCAACAATACCAAGGGAGATGGATAATTTAAATCCGCCTTCGGCGTATAATTCTCCACCTAAGCCAAGGCTATGAGATGAGGAATTACATTCCGTGGTATTCGAGGTGTTTTCCACTCCATCATCCGTGTCAAAAGATAATGCTTTTTCGACGGTGTGGGAGGTATAACCGTAATTAAACATGACGTTCATATCGATCGTCATTTCCCAAGAAAGAGCAATTTTAAAGGAGAAAACATAACCAAACGGGACTTCAAAGATAAGTAAATCTGTTGTGGAATGGTTTCCACTGACTTGTTCTTTATCGTCTCCTGGTCGGAAATAGTTTTTATCTTCTTTTAGTTTCTTATAGGCGTCTTGGATCCGGTCTTTGACTGGTTTTTTCGCTTCTTCATCTTGTTTTTCAGGAGTCATTTGTTTCATCATTTGGATGCTGAAACTAAGCTTAAAGTCGGTAATCTTGGTGACTGTTCCATGAGCATCAATGTCATATGGGATACCCCACCACTTTTTGACTTTGACTCCGCCTTCACATTCAAAAGACATTGTCCATTGGAAAGTAATTGATACTTGAATGGCGTTTTCCTTTACTCCATGGACTTCTTTTCCATATGGAATACGTCCAGCAAGCTTCAGCTGGATCTTAAATTGACCATCTTTACTCGAAGTATCTAGACTAACAGTTAATAAACTGAGAATCGTTGGAAGAGCATTATCAGTGCCTTCCGCGATTGCTTGGGTGAGTAGCTGAAAGTCTTCACTTTGTAAGATGTGGTCTTTGAGTTGCTCATTATTCATTAAACGTTTAACGTTTTTAAATTCAGTGATTTTTTCTTTTTGTTGGAAATCAAACATCGTATCTCCAGTCGAATCATCTTTAAAAATTTCGGAGATATCCGCGTTTTTAAAGGTAATACGATAATGGTCACCTTCTTGAACAGAAGAGACAAACTTTCCATAGAAAGTATTTTCGTGAGATAAATCGACTTCTCCGTTACGAATAATGGAAATACCAAATTGCTGATCAACTTGTAATGGAAGGTCTGTTTGGTAACCAAAATGGTATGTATTGTTATTAAAAGCATCAATGGCTTCTTGGCTCGACATATCGCTAAATGTCGGATAATCTCCATCAGCAACAGGGAAATAAGTTACTTTGTAAATGTCAAAAAATGGCGTGTTTTTACTAATGGAAAGGAGGCTTGATTCTTTTCGAGGAATATTAAAGTAGAGTTTATCCATGTTTGGATCGCGGTCTTTAAAATAGACTGCGTCACTAGAAAGGCTACATGACATAATCGCACCTTCCTCATAAACTCCATCAGTTGGATAAATCTGGAAGTATTCTTCTCCTTGTTCATCTTCTTTACGTTCACATTGAACATCAACAACGTTTCCAAAGCGATCTTCGACAGAAAGCATGTCACTTGGAGAAGCCATGAGTTGTTCTTTGAGCATCGAATAGGTGGCAAAAACTCCTTCAGGACGAGCGAGCTTGACATCTATTTTGTAGTCTTGACCAACGTCATAGTCTTGGTTGGAATGATATTTAATTTGCTCAGGAGTTAAGGAAATATCTTCTCCCTCACCTAAGTCAAGATCATCAAAGATTTCTTTTTCTTCTGGTTCTTTTTGTGGTGTGTAGCCTTCACTTTTCGAGCAAGCGCCAAGGAATAGTGCGCCACACATCAATAGTAGAGTCAGTTTATTTCGTTTCATATGGTTGCCTCCATATTAGACATTTTAATTATACAAAATGTTAATTAATATTTTAAAAAAGACACTGTCACAAAAGTGCCACACACGTATGTGAATGATCAATTTTAAAATTAAAAATCCCCAGCAATTTTGATAAATTAACCAAGAATTGCTGGTGATTTTCATCTCGTTCATTTTGTGACAAAATTAATTTAGAGTAATTTTTGATTTTGGGAAATATAACTACTTTTCTCTTTATTAATAAAAAACCTTATATAGAAAAAATAATAAAATTAGCGTAAATAAAAGCGCACCGAAGTAAGCCCTCTAAGTAAGTTATGCTGATTATTAGCCTAACATTTCAACTAGATAATTTTCGTATCAAATTTCTTTGATGAGATTTAAATGTTGTTTAACCCAATTGAAGTGTTCTTGTTCATCAACGATGAATTGTTGAATCATTCCGCGAGTGACATAATCATCTTCAAATAAAAAGAAAACCACCCTAAAAGGGTGGCTTCCCTAAGATTAGACTTGTTTGACGATGACTTCTTTACCGTTATAGTCAACTAAGTATTTATGTTTGGTGTCAACCTCCTCAGAAATAATCTTATTCGCGATAATGGTCTCCACTTTATTTTGGATGAATCGCTTAATTGGTCTAGCACCATAGGTTGGTGAATACGCACTATCAAGAATCCAACTCTTTAAAGCGTTAGAGAATTCGAACGAATAATAAGATTCTTTTAATCTCTCATTAAGATTAGAAAGCATCTTATCAACAATCTTAGATTGAGTATCTTTCGATAGCGGGGAGAAGTAGACGATTTCATCGATACGATTTAAGAACTCCGGCTTAAAGGTTTGATGTAATAATCCTTCGACTTTATCTCTTTCATTATTAAGGAGATATTCACTACCTAAATTACTAGTCATGATGATAATCGTATTCTTGAAATCGACGACTCTTCCTTGAGAATCGGTGAGTCGACCATCATCTAACATTTGTAGTAACAAATTAAAGACTTCTGGGTGGGCTTTTTCGATTTCATCGAATAAGACGATTGAATATGGATTTCTTCTGACTTTCTCTGTGAGTTGTCCACCTTCTTCATATCCAACATAGCCTGGTGGGGCACCAATTAGTCGCGAAGTGCTATACTTCTCCATGTATTCACTCATATCAATACGAATGATATGACTTTCCGAATCAAACAAGGATTCTGCTAAAGCACGAGCGACTTCGGTTTTACCGACACCAGTCGGACCTAAGAAGAGGAAGCTACCGATTGGTCGATTGCTATCTTTAATGCCGGCTCTTTGACGGAGAATCGCATCGCTAACTAAAGTTAGAGCTTCGTCTTGACCGATGACTCTTTTTGCTAAAGTCTTCTTTAAATCAAGAACTTTCTCTCGATCACCTTTTTCAATCTTACTAAGAGGGATGTTCGTCATACGAGAGATAATCTTGGCAATTTGCTCTTCATCCACTACTTCAGATAAGAGTTTCTTCTCGCGATGAGAATTTTCGTTCTCCTTTAAAGCCTTCTCTAATTCTGGGATGGTCTTATATTGTAATTCACCGGCTTTTTCGTATTCGCTGTGACTTAAAGCGACATCTAAATCAAACTTTGCTTTTTCGAGTTTTTCTTTAATGTCTTTTACTTTAAGAATTTCATCTTTCTCTTGTTTCCATCTCTTCTTGAGTTCGCCGTCCTTCTCATTAAGAGAAGAGAGTTCTTTTTCGACATCGGCGAGTCTCTTCTTACTTGCTTCATCACTCTCCTTCTTTAAAGCAGCTTTTTCAATCTCTAATTGCCTAATCTTTCTCTCTAATTCATCGAGTTCACTAGGCATCGAGGCGAGTTCGACTTTAATGGAAGCACAAGCTTCATCGACTAGGTCGATCGCTTTATCAGGAAGGAAACGAGATGTTAAATATCGATTAGAAAGACTTGCTGCGGCGATTAAGGCATTATCGGTAATCTTCACACCATGGAATGATTCGAAGCGATTCTTTAATCCTCTTAAGATAGAAATCGTATCTTCCACCGTCGGTTCATTGATGAGAACTGGTTGGAATCTTCTTTCGAGAGCGCGATCCTTTTCAATATATTCACGATATTCTTTTAATGTCGTCGCTCCGATACAATCGATTT
>CAMKPL010000003.1 GCA_946414655.1 uncultured Caryophanales bacterium
AGTATCCATCGCTGCATTAAATGCTTTAGCAAACTTCACTGCAACTCTTTGAGCATCTTCGTGTCCGGCAACGTTAGCAATATTCTGCGATGTTGTTGAAGTCGAATATGTGATAGCGACAGAAGCAATGTATTGAGCACATCCAGATGTTTTAGTTGCCTTTTCCATTGTAATAACAATGTTACCAGAAGCAGAATCGGTAAATGTTAATGAACCAGCAGCAGATGGTGCAGCTTTAACCGAGTCAAAAACATTACCCCCAACTGTGACTGTAACATTTGTGGCTCCGTTTTTTGCCCAACATGTCACAACAACTTGAGAAATAGTGGCACTATTATTTACTTCTAACACTAATGTGTTAAGAGCATTAGATGAGCCGAATTGTTGATATGGACTAGAGAATGAAACATAATCTGACTTACCAGTAGCAAGATATTCAAGTGTACGTGTATAAGACATTGTTGAATCATCATCAAATGTTAATGAACCCGTTTTAGTGCCACTAACCGAACCAATTGCTGTTCCTAAACAACCATTAGTTGCATTCCAAGTCTTTGTGGCCTCTTCGCCAGGAATCTCTTTATTAACAGCCCGTATGGATTGAACAATGCTAACATTTGTTGTATTAGTTGTTAAAGAGCTATATGAAACAGCAAGTGTTTTACCATCATCTCCTGGTTGCCAGGTGTATGGTAAAGAAATTGTTGCTCCTTCTAATTTAACAGAGAATTGTCCATAGGTTGGATAGGTTATTGATCCTGATCCGTTGTTATATGTAACTCCCCAAGAGTTAGCATCAGTTGAAGTTAATGTTGTTCCAGAATATGTATTGATAGTTGGAGCTGTCCATAAAATGGATGGATTAGCGGTAACAGTAATTGTGTATGTTTCAGTTCTTGTAACTTCATTTTCAGTATAAGTTACTGTAACATCTTTATTTCCAGTTGCTGTAGTACTTGGCGTTGAAACATTAGTTGGAGTTACAACCTTGCTAGAACCATCAGTGTAACTAGCGGTAACAACTAATCCAGTATAGTTAAATGTATCACCAACAGAGAATGTTGTTTGAACATTGCTTGTATCTAATGAGATAGATGAAAGCGACGCTGCTGGAGTATAGGAATAATTTACAACTATTGATGTACCACCAACATTTGCTCCATGAACAGCATAAAATTCATCACTTCCATCAGTTGGTGTAATTGTAACAGTTGTTGAAGATACAGCAGCCGTTGCATTAGTCCACGTTGAATTTCCTAATGCAGTTGCAAAAGTAGTCGAGGTGGCAGTAAAGACAACAGAAGTAATCTCATAATTTTCCGCAGGAACAAATCTCATTGTGTTTCCTGTGTAGAACCGAGATGATGTTCTTGCGTTAGAATCTCCACCCAAATAGTTATTTGCAGCAGTTTTACCTGTACCTTGTTCAGCTGTCAGTGTTGCACAATCGCTTAACCAAGTAACTAATGATGTTGATGTTGGAGTTTCATATGAAGCGATGCTTAAATCCCAGGTATAACTGCCTGTTTGAGAACCACCACTTTCCAAAACAGTAATTGTGTATGACGCTGTTTTTGTCGATCCACCATAGGTGTATGAAACAGTAATCGTTTTGTCTCCGGCTGTTGTCATATCTGGGTTAGAAACAGTTGAAGATGAAGAAACAACATCTGTTGATGAATCGCTAAAGTGAGCGGTAACAACTAAGTTATCGTATTCAAAAACATCATCAACATAGAATGATTTTGTTACGTTATCAGTATTTAAAGTAATGGAAGACAAAGTCTTCGCTGCACCAACAGAAATTGCTTGGGTGCATGTTTTACCGCTATAAGTAATCGTTACAGAAACATCGGAAGTTTGTAAGTTATCAGCTGGATCAAACTCAAATGCGTCTTCGTTACCTTCATATGAAATGTCAGAGGTAGTTGAATCACTATAATTAGCTGTAATAACTAATCCATTCGCATCAAAACCATCGCCTACTGTATATGTTAGTTTAGTTGGTGCTGTTTTAACAGCAATTGAGGTTATAGTTGCTTCTTCTTCGCCTTCTTCATAAGTGGCAACCCAAGAAACTGATTTAACACCCCAGTTGCCTCCTCCTTTTGTGACATAAGTGATTTTGATACCAGTACAGCCGGTAAGACCAGAATCGATAGTGAATATAGTATCGCCATAGGATGTTGTAACGATATCAGCACCAGTTTTAACATCACTTGCTAAAACATTTCCGGAAGAATCAAGAGCTTCTACCTTATATGAGTTTGCAGCAGTTGGCGTTCCGTTGATTTTACCATTAATAGTAACTGTTAATGATGTCATTCCAGAGATTACAGATTGTGATGTGAAAATATCAGTTTTATAAACATTATCACTAGAACTATCAAATTTAACCGAACCATCACTATAGGCTGAGCCAGTACCCGATTGAGTCCAACCTTCAAGCGCTCCAGAGGCAGCTGTAACGCTACCTTCATCGGTACCTTCACTAGAACCGCCACCGCTAGAAGGGGTGACTGTAACTAAACAAGTTGCAGTATAACCGCCATCACTTGTTGTAGCAGTAATTGTTGCGCTACCTTCAGCAACACCAGTGACGATACCACCTGAAACGGTCGCAATAGTTGTATCACTTGATGTCCATGTAACACTCTTGTTTGTAGCATTAGATGGACTAACTGTCGCAGTTAATGTGACATCTTGTCCTGCTTCTACTGAAGTAGAACTTGGACTGAGTGAAACGCCTGTTACAGCAACTGTTTCACCACTACCACTATTATAACCATTCACAGTATCGCTACTTGGAGTAGCATATCCAGTAGGAGTAGTATCGTTAGAAACATATGTTGAACCATTGTAGTTCACACTGCCCCAAATGAAATCAGCCCATTCTGGGAAATCAATGAATGGATTACGGTTATTTGTGTAGTTTGTATACAAAAGGTTATTACGATGAATTTCGTACTCATCGACCGGATCAGCATGATGCCATGCTAAAAGGTCGGTCATAATACCCATCTTACCTTGTTTAGAAGTTGTTGATGAATAACCACTGCTGGCCCAGTCACTAAGTGATTGGGTTAAAGCGAGGTTTGGGTTATTAGAGTCAATACCGTCAGAATCACTGCCCGAAAGGTAGTTATAGCGAGCAACCATATAGAAGATTGCTCTTGCGATATCACCCTTATCGCAGTCTTGAGGTTCAAAAACATTTGTTGAACCACCTAGTGTTTTAGATTTACCAAGTAAATTACCAGAAACGTTACTAAATTTAGTACCACAGTTGGTATAACTTGAAGAAGTGTTTACATAACCATAGTAATAATTACTATGGATGTTGTTTGCATAGCCATTACCAGCCATTAAGTGCATTGGGTCACCACGAGCACCACCGGCACCGCTTGTTTCAAAACCTTCCGCTTTTGGCCAGACGTGTTCACGGTTAATACCCCATTGGGTTTGTTGGTGATCATCCCAAGCAGTTGTTTGGTTTGTTACGTCACGGTTAATGTATAAAGCATGAATATACGGATTATTCTTCGAACTTGAAGAACTTGTTCCGTATGTATAGTTAGTAATTTTGTTTGTAGAGGAATTATAAGTTCCATATGTTGTTGAACTTGCTGGTGATTTAGTCCAATCACGATCAGCAATTTCATAAATTTGCCAAATCGCATTACCACTATCGTAGGAATAATATTTTTGTCCATTCTTAAGAATAGTCTTTAAATTCTTTAATAAATTATTTCCTTGTCTTTCACTTTGAGACTTGTTGTTAAGAGAAGAATAATACGAACGAATATTGGCTTCGCTTGTGTCATTTAAGTCGATTGTTGTTGGAAGCGAAGAGGTTGAATAACCTAACGTTTCTTCCGCTTTATTTGAAGGAACTAAAAAAGCCCCTAGAGTCAATGCAAAACCGGTAAGAAGTAAGCTGATACCGAGAGATCTTTTTTTCATAGGGGTTTCCTCTTTTTTGTAGTTACACATTAAATTGTGTAAATTACATAATACAAATTTTGTTTAAAAATTGCCACACAAAATTTATTGTGTGTAAAAAATATAGTTAAATTATCCTAACCTGAAATACTTCTTTTAAATACTTAAAAGCTGTATCTAAAATAATTTCTTTTCTTAATTGAAGAATCTTTTTAAGGAATTCTTTTTTTAATTGACTTAATTGCTCAACGGAATCAATTAATTTATTAATCTCATCCAAATTAATTCGTGGGACAATGCGTCGAATAGCTTCATTACATCCCTTGTAATCTAAAGATGTTATTAACTGATAATAATTAATTCGTCTGCCTTCGCTATATATGGCAGAAGTAGGTTTTTCATAAACTCGACCTTCCATTTCTGCTTTTGATGTCATGACAGCTTTTATTAAATCATCAGATATTTGAGGGAATAACGATGAACCGCAATCAAAGATTGGAGCAATCTCTAAAATATCTTTTTGTTGGTTATAAAGAAACCCCCAGTTTCCATTATGACGATCCCAGTTCCCGATAAATGCGTCAATAACAAACATATTCCAAAAATGTTCTTCTAAAATTTTGGAATCAATGGATGTTTGATTGCGAATCGTAAACAAAATATCTTCTAAATCTGTTCCATAACCATTTGATGCAGAATCAATAATTTGGTTTTTAACCGATGCAAAATCAACCACGACAGTTTCAGGGGTAGTGAAATCTTTACATGCTACAACCGTTCTTTTAACACCGTGGTAATCATATTCTCCGAGAAGTGTTTCTTGAGCCTTGACTCCAAGCATATTAAAAATATGACAGCCAAGATATTCTGAGGTACAACTATTTGTATATGAAAGATTTGGGTTTTTGTTTGCACGATTAGGAAGTTTTAACATATAAAGTTCATTTTGATAAATAATGCATAATTTGCTTCCGTTTGCTCCGCCATAACCCTTTTTTCGTGTTGGTAGATTTGTAAAATTAATCATATTTCACCTCTTTAAAAATATCTTGCGCGTAAACGATCTGCTTGTTCTTTAGTGATTAGATTTTCTACTTCAGCAACATTAATCGTGCTATTTAACTCGTCGCTATAACAATCAATCATTAAACTATTTTTGCGAATTGCTTTTCGATATTCGTCAATCGCATAATTCAAAAATTCTGGTAATAACGTCTTAGCTTCCTCTCTTTCTAAAGAAAGAAGATATTCAATTGACACTCCTAAACATTTTGAAATTGATTGCAGCGTTTTTCCAGAACACTCCAAAATATCAGCTTTTCCAGATGCAATATCGGTTAAAGTTGTTTTTGGAACGCCACTAAGATTCGACAAAGCGTACACAGTTGTTTTTTTGTTACTAAGTAAATCGAGGAATGTCATGTCTATATTATATCGGTTGACCGACCTATTTGCAAGTAATTAATAACAAAAAAGAACCATTAAATGGTTCTCTTTTATGTGTTTCTAAAATTAGACCAGTTTCAATGTGATTGTTAAGACAAGTGCTAAGGCAACTGAAACAGATGCTGTAATTGGAGAATAGATGATTTTATCTAAACTAAATTTGAAGTTCCAATTCTTCTTTTCAGCAAGTTTAAGTAAGCCATAGACTGCTCCACCAAGAGCAAGAGTATAGAAGCAGGCCACAAAGTTAATTGATAAGATGTATTTTTCAGCACCGCTTCTCCAAGCTTCTAAAGAAGCAAAGACGTTTTGTCCACCATCAGCGATACGAATCACTAAATACATGAATTGGTAAACAGTATTAGCAATAACTACTGAAGCGAATGTCTTTAAAGATAGAACATTCTTTGGTTTAAAGACTGCTAAAGCAGTTCCCATGGCTAATGCTTCCACCACAATGTAGATTGCTGGCATATAAACACGGTTAATAAAGCCAATAATAAAGGCGGTTGTTAATTTAATAACACCAGCTAAAACGCCCATTAAATAGACACTATAGAAGGATCCTGTTCTCTTATAGCAATTGGCCATTAAACAATAAGCAATTGGAATAATGATGGTTGAACTACATAAGTAGATTCCTGGAGCATCAAAGGCTGGTAAGTGAAGAATTGTACCGAGTGTAGCTTCAACAATTCCCCATAACGCTCCCCAGAAAAAAACTTGGAAGATCATTTTGGTTGATAATTTTTGTTCCATTTTGTTTCTCCTAACTTTCGAAGTTATTGTAGAGCCTGACCAAAACTAAGTCAAAGACAATTTATTGTCTCGCGTGCGCGGTCATTTACCTTGAATGACGCGCATGAGTTAAAAAATTTTTCTTTATGCTTATCTATGATAAAATGATTGACGCAATGAATAGCCGTTATCAAACATTACTTAGTCAAGTTCGAGCGATTGTGAAAGACAGCCTTCCGCTTGTCACTAATCTAGCGAATACTTCAGCAATTCTTTTTAGAATGGAAGACGTGAACTGGGCGGGTTTTTATCTATTCAAAGATAACGAACTTGTTCTTGGCCCATTCCAAGGTGATGTTGCTTGTACTAGAATTCCTTTAGGAAAAGGTGTGTGTGGAACAAGTGCTAAGGAAAGGAAAACAATCGTTGTTGATGATGTAAACCAGTTTAATGGACATATCGCTTGTTCTTCCTTATCAAAAAGCGAGATTGTTGTCCCTTTAATTAAGGAAGAAAAGCTCATCGGAGTGATTGATCTAGATTCTCCAATTTATTCTCGGTTTAAACAAGAAGAAAAAGAATTCATTGAACACGTCAAAGATGAACTAATTAAAGTTATTAAAGAATGAAAAAGGGTGTCAAAATTGACACCCTTTATCTTAAAGATAAACCTTATTTCTTAAATACTTCTTTTGCTTTAGTGTAATAAAGGAAGGTAATGACTGTGGCGACGACCTCTAAAACGGCGGCAGCAACAACTAAAACAGAAACAACAATTTTCATCCAGTCAGCCGCGTTTGTTTCAAAGATATTACCGAATAAACTAAAGACCATGTCAGCGATCATGAGGATATAAATAACAACGATTAATCTTCGTCCTTCTTTGACCATGTCTTCGTTATTTAGTTTCTTAGAAATCGCCATAATTCCATGGAAAATATAAACTAAAGAAAATAATGAAGTAGCACTACCAAGAATACCTAGATATTTAGCAACTGTTGTACAAATATCATTATTGATGGCCCCGATAACACCAGCAATGATGCTGATAAGTAATCCAAAAATAACCATCCATAAAGCACTATTGAAGTTTTTATCGTCTTCACTTGCTTGATGAAGTCCAATAAGTTCGATGATAAAAACAACTAATCCAGCAATACCACCGGCACCAACAACACCAACACCGGTTTTCTTAAGAACCTCTGAACCATTGTTAAATCCTAATAAGATTGAACCAATCACGGCGATTGCTGTAACAATAATGCCGACTAAAGCTCCAACCCAGAGTTTAGTAACACCTTTTTGAGCATTTGGAAATTTCATATATATACTGATCTCCTTTGTAAAACAAAATATATTATACACATTTCTACATAAAATAAAAGTCCGTAGAAATTCTACGGACAATTATTAATTATATATAATTATTTTAATGCTTCAGACTTGGATTTAAAGACTTCTTCAGCCTTACGGTATTCCACCTTGCAGCACATGGAGATTAAGCGAACTTGTTCGCCTTTCTTTCCAAGTGGGAAGACACGGATGGCTTTATCATCTTTCTTAATCCATTTGTTAAAGACAAAGAAGAGTAGGCAATAAGCAATACCTAAGACAGCAAGAAGTGAGCCAACAATAATTAAGGCTAATGCCCAACCTGGAAGACCAGA
The DNA here is from genome assembly GCA_946414655.1 of uncultured Caryophanales bacterium. Taxonomy (GTDB): domain Bacteria; phylum Bacillota_I; class Bacilli_A; order RFN20; family CAG-826; genus Fiminaster. The sequence goes on from CAMKPL010000003.1 coordinate 7,794, forward strand.
TTTCTTGTTCACTACTTCATCAGCTTTACTGACTTGAACTTGAAGACCATGTAAAGCTTCCTCAATTTTTGCAGTAGTCACATTTTTGTCTTCACTAGTTTTCTTCGCATTATCTAATGCTTCTTGAAGTTGAGCAGCAAGTTCAGGATCAAGTTCTTTGATTTTTGCGACTAAAGCTTCAGCTTCTTGAATGAGTGAATTTAATTCGCTCTTATCGTTTTCTTTAATATTGATGGTGAATGAGCCGACAAGGTCAGCATAGCCATCAGCACTGACTTTAAAATAAACTTCGTGTTCACCAACATCAGTGTAGCTTGGGCACTCATCTAAGTTATAATTTCCAGCAATTTCGCCATATTTTATAACATAACCATCTTCTGGATCAGTTATTTCAATGACGTTACTATGTGCTTCGCCATCATAGTTTGGAGCTGGGCTTGGAATGTTAGCAACAATTGGCTTACCCCATTGTGCATATAATGTAAGATCGGCGTGAATGGTTACTTCTTGACCCGGTAACACGGAATCTCCTGTTCCATCAGCTTTAGTGTTCCATCCACCGAAGATTTTTCCTTCTGGTGCAGTAAAGGCGTTATCTAAGATCTCAGCCTTTGCGCCATCTTCATATTTATTTGGGTCAACAGTTGAACCAGTTCCGCCATTAGCGTCATAGGTAACAACTTTCTTAGGAACAATTTTAACTTCGTTACTTTCAAGCATTAATTGGCAATCTGGATTGTCAGATGCGAAATTTGCTAATGAACCTTTACCATTTAAACCATTAGTAACAATACCAGTACCGGCAAGGTAAGTAATGCCGTATGGTTCAGTATTGGTCAATTTTTCTTTAATATTAATCTTAAGTGAGTTTTCTAAAACAATATTACGGTCAGCACCTTTAAATGTGTTGTTACGGATAACTGGATTACCAGATTGATAAAGATCGAATGTAGGGACTTTTTTGTTAACGTATTGAACCAAGATTCCACCACCTTCGTTCTCTTCAATAACGCCACCTTTTAATACGAATGGACATTTATTTGTAACAATAATAGCAGCACCTTTAGGTGTAGCATTTTCAGAAGGATCATAGACCGTATTCTTAAAAATTCTTCCACCTGTAATTTCAAGTCCAGAAACACTTAGGTCAGCGCCATTATAGTTGGTATAAATAGCAGATGCGCCTTGTGTAAACGAAGTTGTACAACCAGTAATCGTACCACCTTTCATATAAACTTGAGTATCGTTAATCGCAATTCCACCAGTAAAACTAGCAGAATATCCACCACACATAACACCACCTTTAATTTCTGTAGAACCTTCAAATGGTGTTGTTTGAATTCGATTAACTCTTCCATAAACTGGATCATACGATACGTAGTGAACAGAATCTGGATTAGAGTCAGAAATGGTAAATGGTTCTAAATAACGGTTAATGTCAATAAGATTTTTGTATGTAGTCTCAGGATATAAAATTTCTCCTGTTTCTACATAGATCGAGTGTCCGTTTAAATCAAGACTGGCAGCAGACTTGTAGGTTCGAGTTGTCTCGGCTGACCATCTATCATGAAGAACAACATCGGTTTGTAACTTAATGAAAGGGTTATCTCCCATTTCGCTTGTACTAGGTAAGCGGGTTGAATCCGTCCAATCAACGGCGGCTTTCGCATCTGTTATCTTAGATTTTACAGAATGAGAAATCACAGCTGTTCCTCCGGCAACAAGCAATGCCGTAGTTAACAATATTCCTTGCAATTTTTTCATAAATAACCTCCCGAATTATTTGTTAAATAACAAGACAAAAAAATAATAAACAAAAGAGTGTCACAAAAGTGCCACACTTTTTCAAACTAATAATAAATTATTCGTCCTTGAACACTGCCCAAGGGTATTGAATCATGTATTCCCCGCGATACATTCTAATCGCATCTGGGTTATCTTTTTTATATTCAAATGCGTCACAATCAACTTTGTTGATATCAATGGCGCATTCGTTATGTCTTTTGATGAATACATCTCCACAGTTTATCGCGTTGAAGGAGTTTTTAATATCCGCGATTAAATTTCTTAAATAAGATTTATGATCTTCTTCCCAAAGAACGGCGTTCAGTTCGTTAACATTAACCATTGAACCTTCACGGTCCACTAGATAAGCGACGACTTCTTTGGATTTTTGATAAGCAAATTTTACTGGTTCACCATGATAGAAAATTTCAAAGTTTCCAAAACATTTAATTTGGATTTTCTTTGTTGGTTTCAGTTCCACTAAACCTTCGAGTTGTTCGAGTTCTTTTTTGATCTTATCAACATTGACTGGTTTAGTCACATAACCAGAAGCATGAACCTTAAATGCATCAAGAGCATAGTTATCGTATGCGGTCACAAAAATGACTTTTGTTTGTGGGTGAATTGCTTTGAGTTTTTTAGCGAGCTGAATGCCATTTAAGTGCGGCATTTCAATATCTAAAAAAGCCAGATCAATTCGATTCTTTTTTGCTTCTTCAAGCGCTTTATCAGGGTTCGAAAAAGATAATAACTCATCGTCTTTAAGAACACTTTTGACTGTGTTAACTAAACGTAGTAATTGAAGTTCTTCATCATCAACTAGTAGAATTCTCATTTTTTCTCCTTATAAAATTTAACAGTTGTGCTTGTTCCGATACCTGGTTCACTTTGAATGATTAAATCCGCGTGACACATACTTTTTAAACGGTTCTTAATGTTATTGATTCCAATATGTTTATTTGAACCAAAGTCGATTGTCTTTGGATCAAAACCCACTCCATCATCTTTAATTTCAACAACGTATGCTTCTTCTGTTTCAAATGTCTTAAAGATGAGTGTTCCTCCTTCAACCTTCTTTAAAATGCCGTGTTTCACCGCATTTTCGACTAAAGGTTGAAGAGATAAAGGTGGGACATAAAAGTCCGTTGTTTGAATATCATAAACAACATTGAGACGGTCGTTAAAACGAACTTTCTCTAAAGAAACATATGTTTGAATATGACGGAGTTCATCTTCAAATGGGATGAGACTAGTTTGGGTAAGACTAGATAAGTTATGTCGTAAATACTCGGTAAAGTCATCTAAGGCTTTCTGGGCTTTATATTGGTCGATTGGGATTAAGGTTGAAATCGAAGATAAAGAGTTATAGATGAAGTGCGGTTGAATCTGCGACATCATGATCTTAATCTGGGCTTCTTTGTTCTTCTCTTGGGCCTCACTTAATTGAATATTTCTGGTCATGTTTAAAAACAAAAAAAGCATTTCAATCGCGATAATGATGGAAAGATACGCAATAGCGTATCCTTTAAAGGTGTTTTGTAAGATAATCGCGATTAAAGGAAGAATGCAATATGAACCAAACGCGAGTTTCTCACGAAGATTAAGTTTCTTATTAAACACGGTGATCACAAAGATAATAATAAATAAGACAAATTGATATCCTTGGGAGATGAGCATTGTTTTGCTTCGAGTGTATACACCATTTATAGAGGTAAAGAATATTCCAGTAAAGATGTTTACAATATCTAAAATAACAAAGATGGAGAACAGAGCGAGATTAACGACATTTAATCTTTGCTTCGTCTTCTTTTCTAGATCGATGTATTCAATCGTATAAAGATAAAGAAGCAAAGCTTCAATGTTATTAAAGATATAAAAGATAGTGTAAAACGAGATGATGAATGGATCACTTGTATAATTCGCTTTAACTAAAGTGAATGTGAGATAAGTCGCGAAGTGTAGAACAGTAAAAAGAAGGAAGTTTAATAGACGAGTTCCATCTTTTCCACGGTTCTTTTTTACAAGGACATTTAACGCATGGATGAAAAGAATTCCAATTCCAATAATACAAACAGTTGCATTAAAAATGGCATTTCCACTCATATTGCTTGTTATTATACCACTGATTAGTTATTACTAACAAAAATGATAAATAAAAAGGCTGACCATAGTAGATCAGCCTAATCTAGATTAATTATTTCTTACAGTAGCATTTGTGGTACTGATTTAGAAGGGTTTTACCTTTCAAAGCACAAGACGCACATTCTCCTACAGGAAGACCTTTTTTCTTTTTGTAGATGTATCTTCCAAGTAGGAGAAGGAAAAAAGCTAGTGTGATAACAACAACGAGGATTTCAATCCATAAGGTATTTTGATTTTGAAACATTACTTTTTTCCTTTCTCTTACTTATGTGTAAGTAATTAAGCTACTTTAGCGTCTTGTTTTCTTTCGTAATGACGAAGATAGAAAACAGTTAAGACACCTAACGCGATAAACACCGCGGTGCATGGAATGGCCCAAGCAAGGGTATCGACGCTAAACATACTTAAGAAGCAGTAGACGAAGGAAGCACCAATAAATGAGGCAACAATCCAGAAGAGGAGTGTCCATTTAAATGTTCCTTTTTGAAGTTCGCCTCTAGCTGTAGCACATGCAGCAAAGCATGGGATAGTCAGCATATTAAAGGCGATAAAGGCGATCGCACCTGGCCAAGAAATGCCAGTGTTGGTAATCATGACCACCGCTTCAGCAACACCTTCTTCTGTTCCTTCAAAGCCAGCAACAATGGCAGCAGCTAAAACAGAGAATGTCGCGATGACGTTTTCTTTGGCAATAAGACCAGTAATGGCGGCAACAGCAAACACCCAACCAAAGGTTGAAAGTTGTGAACCAAAGCCAAGTGGGGTAAATAATGGTTGAATGAATTTACCAATACTAGCCAAAATGGAATTTTCCATTTCGCACATCTGCCAATCCCAACCAAAGTTCGATAAGAACCAAATAATGATTGTAGAGGCTAAGATGATTGTGAAAGCTTTCTTAACGAAGTGCTTGGCTTTATCCCAGAGGTGGATCATTAAAGCACGGAATTGTGGCCAGTGGTATTGAGGTAACTCCATAATAAATGGAGCAGCTTCGCCACGTTGGGTGGAGTGTCTCATAATGAGAACAGCGATAATCGCGGTAACAACACCAACAACATACATGGAGTAGGTGATGAGGTCGACACTACTAAAGCCGAAGACTTCACAAACACCACCAGCAATCGCGACTAAGATTGGTAACTTCGCACCACAAGAGAAGAATGGGATAACTCGAATTGTAGCAACCTTTTCATGTTCATCCGCTAAAGTACGGGTATTAATCATTGCTGGAACAGAGCAACCAAATCCCATAATCATTGGGATAAATGCTCGTCCAGAGAGACCGAATTTTCTAAAGATACGGTCTAAAATGAAGGCGACACGAGCCATGTAGCCGGTGTCCTCCATAATGGAGAAGAAGAGGAAAAGAACCAAGATTTGCGGTAAAAATCCAAGAATGGCGAATAATCCAGAGAGTACTCCATCGCATAAGAATCCGGTTAACCAGTGTCCTTCTCCTAAGCCACTAGCCATGGCACCACTAACGACATCAATAATCGCACTAAACGACATATCGAAGAAGTTAAAGAGAATGACGCCAGGAGAGTTAATTCCTCCATCCGTCCAGAATAATCCTTCATAAATACTTCCTTCAAATGATGGAGCAGCATCTTTAAAGAGTCCACCAAGGAAGAAGAGGTTTTCACTAAATGTGAGGTGGAAGACAAAGAAGAGAATGACGGCAAAGATGAGTAAACCCCACACTTTGTGTGTTAAGACTTTATCAATGCGGTCAGATTTGGTTTCTTTGACTTTCTTTTCTTCAGTTAGTTCAGAGTGAACAATGACTTTGGAGAAGTTTTTGGAGATGTAGTTATAACGTTCATCCGCGATGATGGCTTCGATATCGTTACCGAATGTTTCATCGTGGAGAGTTTGTTTGAATTCTTCCACCATTGGTAGAAGTTCTTCATGCATCTTCGCTTCGATCTCATCGTTTTCCACGAGTTTGATGGCGTGAAAAAGTGGATTTTCCACTTTCTTGCCTTTAAAGGCAATCTTGACATCTCCGACGAGATGTTTGAGATCTTTATTTTCTAAAATAGAGACTCCTTCACGTTTCTTTTCACTAGCTTCAAAAGTTCGTTCCATGAGTTCTTTTAAGTTAGCTTCCTCTAAAGCAGAGATCTTAACGACTGGAACGCCAAGTTTCTTTTCAAGAACTTTTTCGTCTAATGAGTCACCATTTTTCTCAAGGACATCCATCATGTTGACTGCCACAACGACAGGAACATCGATTTCAAGAAGTTGAGTTGTGAGATATAAGTTTCTCTCTAAGTTTGTTGCATCAACAATGTTGATGACACAATCTGGTTTTTCATCGAGAATGTAGTTTCGAGAGATGACTTCCTCACTAGTGTATGGGGAAAGGGAATAAATTCCTGGTAGGTCAATGATTTTGATTGGTTCAGATAGTTTCTTATAGACACCATCTTTCTTTTCCACAGTGACACCTGGCCAGTTACCAACGTGAGCTGTGCTACCAGTTAAGTTATTAAAGAGGGTTGTTTTTCCGCAGTTTGGGTTACCTGCTAAAGCAAAGCGTTTCATATTATTTCTTTTCCTCCACTTCTAGAAGGACTAAAGCAGCTTCGCTTTTTCTTAAGGTGAGTTCATAACCACGAATGGTTACTTCAAGTGGGTCTCCTAAAGGAGCTTTCTTTCTAAGATAGACAGTTGCACCTGGGGTAACACCCATGTCAAAGAGTCTACGACGGAGACGACCTTCACCTTCTACTTTTTTAATTAGGCCAGTCTCGCCTATTTGAAATTCATCTAGTTTTTTTAGCATAAATTCCTTCCTTTCTTATGCAACCAGAATTTTGTTAGCGATGGAGCGATCCAACGCGAGTCGTCCTTCTTTGACAGCGAGCACTACACCGCCGTTAACCGAAGAGATGACTTTGATGGAGGCATTCACTAAAATTCCAAGACTCTCCAGATGTTTCTTTGTTTTATCATCAGTGAGTACTCGGACAATCTTTACATCCGTATTTAATGGAGCTAAACAGATTGGCATAGAAGAACCTCCTTCATAAAGTTAGGATTTCCTAACCAAGAATATTATAGACTTCACAATACATAAGTAAAGAAAAAAGTTAGGAAATCCTAACTCTTTCACTTTTTATAGATGTGATAAACCCTTTGGTTTATTTTTTGTTTTGTTCGTAATGTTTCTTAATTAATTCCCAAGTCTTATCAGAGATATCGTGTTCCATGCGGCACGCATCATCAGAGGCGGTTTGTTCATCCACTCCTAAAGCAAGTAACATCTGGGTAAGAATAACGTGTTTTTCTAAAGTTTTCTTAGCAATTTCTTCTCCGCTTGGAGTTAAAGTTATCGCTCCTTTTTGACCAATTTCGATATAGCCTTGGTCTTTCAGTTTTCCCATGGCTTCAGATACAGAAGGTTTAGAGAAAGACATTTCACGAGCAATATCAACAGCGTGAACTTCTTCTTTTATATCAGATAATTGAAGGATCTTTTCTAAATAGTCTTCTGTGGATTCATAGCGTTTCATATTTCTTATTATAATACTACTTTATTTAAATAAAAGGTTAGAACTGAATGCAATCAAGTGCAAGCATAACGACAAAACCGAAGATGAATGACCAAACTCCATAATGGTCATGACCTTCACTTGTCATTTCTGGAATCATTTCTTCAGCAACAACATAAATCATGCAACCAGCGGCAAAAGCTAAGGCCCATGGCATAATTCCTTGGATTTGCATTGCAAGGAATAAACCAATAACTGCGGCAACTGGCTCAACAGCACCGCTAAGCATACCAAATAAGAAGGCTTTTTTACTTGATCCAGTTTCCGCTTTTAAAGGAAGAGAAACCACTGCACCTTCTGGAATATTTTGAATACCAATACCGATGGAAAGAAGTAAAGCTCCAACAAGTAAGGCTTGGTTTCCTGGGTTAGCTAAGGCGACACCAAAGGCAATACCAACGGATAAACCTTCAGGAACATTGTGGATGGTGACTGCAAGGAACATCTTTGATGTTTTGCTAAGTTTTCTTGAAGGTAAACCTTCATCTTGTTGTTCAGCACTATGGAAGTGTGGAACAAGTTTATCAATGCCCCATAGAAAGAGAGCACCTAAAACAATCGAGATCACTGCAATGACCCAGGTTGGCATGTAAGTAACGTCACTTTCAATCGCTGGTTTAATAAGTGAAAAGAAAGAGGCGGAAAACATCACTCCAGCAGCAAAACCAGTAAAGATTTTATTTACTCTGGGAGAGATTTCTTTCTTTCCAATAAAGAAAACAAATAAAGCTCCGAGAGTGGTACATAAAAAGATTAGAGGGATACCAATAAAAGGGTAAGCATAATCTTCCACTACTAATTACCTCCAGCCGAAGAGTTTCTTTTGAGCTAAATCACATTGATAAGATGTAACGATATAACCGGTTGCGTCAAGAATCTTTTTAAAATCTTCTTCCTTGTAGTCTTCTTCCGAGAAGATCACCACATTATTTTTGATGTGACTGGCTTTGACTTTTTTACATTTTAAACGACGGATGAGTTTGTTTTTGACGTGGGCTTCACATGCACCACAGGCCATTCCATCAATTCCTAAAGTATATTTGTACATAATAATTTCCTCATTAGTTAGGATTACCTAACCACATAATTATAATCGCTATTTTAAAGATGTAAATAAAAAAGGATCTAATCGATCCATTCATTAACTTTTTTAAAACTTTGGACAAGCTTTCTTACCTTCTTTAGTTAATAAGCCAAGTTTATCAAGCTCTTTACATCGCTCAATATTCGTTTTTGTCCAATGGGAATTCTTTCTTCTGGGAGAGAAACGCTGAACGAGTTTTCCATCAATATTTCGTAAAGTAGAATCAATCCAACCGAAACATAGAGCCACTTTTACAGCGTCGTAATAACTTAAAATATCACCGCAATTCTCGGGTCTTTTTCGAGAAACCTCGACAAAAACCTCATTTTCTTTTGTAAAGTTTTCCTTTAAATATGCGTAAAACTCATCTAAAGTTTTGAAAGAGTGGATTTTCATATCTGTTTTCATTGTTTTTGTTGTAAAGAATAAATTATTAAATTAATTAAGAGTTGATAAATGAAATGGCATAATTCGATCAAAAGATTCTTTATTTTTAGCTAAAGTTTTTCTTGCATCAATATCGCTTTGAATATCACATGTTTGATTTAAAATTATTAAATTAAAACTAAAAAATGGACCGGAATTTATAGATTGTTATAAATTAAGTTTTTAGATAAGGGAAAAAGTTATAAAAAGTGTATATATAAAAACACCACCATAGCTCATTGCGCCTAATCCACACTTTGTTATTTTATGAACTCCATCATTATCAATAATCTCTTCTGTGTGACAATCATTTCCTGTTAATGAGAATAATAAAATTAGCCCAATATCGATGAAAATATTCCACCATTTAAGGTCAACCTCCATAATGTTTCCTATTTTTTTAGAGCCAACGGCAAGCAAGAGTCCACATCCAGCTGAAATTAGTAAAAATATTAAATTTCTAATAAATTTACCTAAACCGAAATCACTATTATCTAAAAAAATCCATATTAACCCAAAAATTCCACCGATAATCGAAGATGCAACTACAAGTGCCACAATATTTCCTCCTTATAAAACTTATTTAAAAGTATTAACTAGATGTTTTATGTATTATATTAAACCTTCTAATTTATTTTACTATTTGCAAATCCAATATAACAAATTTAATAACTTAAACAGTGTAATTTGATGATTAACAAAAAAATTGTTACTGATAAATAATGTTTAACGTAAACTAAAAAATGATAAATAGCGTAACAATCAAAAAATCCAAAACTATTCTTGTTATTTGTTTTCATAATAAAATCCTCAACCATTTAAGCAATACTATTACATTCGCGCCATGCGCAAATAATCCTATAACATCGTCTTTATCTAAAACTGATTTGACTATCGCAATAATGTCTTCACCTTTTTTCATAATCAAATTACAACAAGAGAAAATAAAAAACAGTACCGATTTCGATACTGTAATATGCTTTGGTTGCGGAGGCAGGATTTGAACGCTGCGACTTCCAAGTTATGGGCCTGGTGAGCTACCGGGCTGCTCTACTCCGCGATTGCGTGTATATCTTATAAGAAGATAAAGTAAGTTTCAACTAAAAGTTACCACAAATTGTGGACTTTCTCGGCAAAGCCAGGAATATTTTCAAAATATTCTTGTTTACCATTGACGATAATGTATCCAGAAAAGAGACCAAAGACTTGGTTTTGATTACTTTTCAGGACTAAAAGGTTCATGTTTGCTTTACGATGAAGTACTGGATCAAAGATTAAGGAAATGTCTCCAGTTTTAGAACGGAACTTCCACTGCTTGAGGTATTCATGCTTTCCATTTGGTAATGTTGGAATATCAAAACGAACATCGTTTAGTTTGTAAGACATTCCATCAATATAGAAGATGTTTTCACTGGCGGCTGAGGTATCACCAAAACCATAACCAAGGTTCATTCCGATCTTCTTTCCTTGATATTCTCCATTCATGCTGGCCCAATACCAAGTGTTGTTATAGGTCCAGATTCCTCGGCCCCAATCTAATACAGCTTGAGTGGTCTCATCAAAGTAATAAAATTGGTCGTTAAATTTACAATATCCGTTTGCACTTAAATTATTGATTTTTTGGTTGTAATAGAAGTGTTTTTCTTTTTTAAATGGAGTCGAAATCACCAGCGAATCCTGGTTAAATTCGTTTAAAACAACCTCTAAACGAAAATCTTTGTGATTTGTAAAGTTTTTGTATAAAACATTGATTTTTCGCTGGTTATTTTCATTAACAAAAGACATCTCTAAACCTTTCCAATTAATCTTGGTGACTCCTTCTTTTGAGGAGCTAGGAAGTTTGAGCTTTCCAAAGGTAAAGAACTTCATTTTTGACTTCGTAACTTGTTCATTTGTATCAAAGTTTAGAAAGGATACTGAGGCCAAAGCCATGTATGAATTATCAGCAATAGTAAGAGCCACACCAAAATGGGAATTACCAATGTAATAATAATCCCATTCTTTAATTCGGGATTTTAATCCTTTGATTTGTCCACGGTTATAATCACGAACCAAAGACAAAGCAAAACCAGCTTCATTTAGATTTCCGTTTTCATCTAAAAGAGGTCCTTGAGAGAGTTGGTGTTGGTTAACTAATTCATCATTAAGCATTTCTTTTGGCGTTCACTTTCTTTAAATGACGAATGATTTGATACGAAATAAAGTAGAGAATTGATGAAACTAAGAAGGCAGCAAATGTCGCTAATAATGGAATGATTAATGATATTTCTCCTAAATCAATAGCCATAAAGACCACAAATGCAATGATCAATGCATCAGCGACAAGATAGAAATAAGCGCAGAATGGAACAAGTTTCTGGAATGGCCCTTTATCTCGATAAACAGATATGGCGCCTAAACCACCAAGAATTGAAACAATTCCAGTAGCAAGAATCATAAAGATGAATGATGCTAAAGAAACATCACTAAATGGAGTAGTAACAAAGTTAATAATACCATTCAAGAAAGACATTACTCCGGCAGCAAAGGTAAATGCACCAGCAATAATAATTGTTCTTTTAGAAAGAATCTCAGCTCTCGAAACTTGAATCCAGTTGGCCTGGAGTTGATCCTGACTAATTTGGAAAACTAATTTCTCTTTTTCATATAATGAAACAAGATCTAATCGAGTAAGAATTTTGAAACTAATTGAACGTAATTCATTTGGTGTTAAGAAGAGAACTGTGACACCTTGCCATAAGAAGACCCAGGCGGTAATATCAAGCATTTCCGAGACTAATCCATTATCCTCAAGGAATCCTTGGCCAAGGAGGAATTGACGAACAAAAAGAATTCCCACTGAAACAAGTGCTAAGACCACCGCTTCAAGTAAACGTCCGTTCTTCTCTCTATAGATTGAATAATGGAACAGCTCTAAAGAATCTTTAAATGAGTTAATGATTTCGTCTGGTTTATATCCTTCAAAATCATCAATCTTAAATCGAAGATCAATCTTAAATTCCAAAGGGAAATTATCCATGATTTCGGATACTCTTTGGAGAATTTCGGGTTTAAATTTGATGACTTTAGTTGAGACAACATTGTCATCAAACATTTCACTGACTTTGTCAAAGACAAGTTCAAGAGTGATAATACGTTTCTCAACATCAATGTCGTAATACTTGGATAAGATTTCTATTTGACGTTGGATTTTTAATGATAATTGTTTCTGTTTCTTTTCTTTTTTCATTAAGAAAATTATAGTTTCTTAAACTAAACAAAGCAATTATTTGAATTAGAAGATACAAAGTGCGACAATGCTAGACATGAACAAGAAAAAAATTGTTTTTATTTCTTTATTGGTTGCTCTTCCAGTAGTAACTGGATTAGGAACCTACTTTATTACGCATGCGATCGAACGAAAAAAAGCTGACCAAGAAAAGAACGATTTAGGTGTTCGATTGTTTGAGACCCATTATTACGACCGATGTAATCTTTTTAGTGAGGAAAACAAACATCTAACAAACATTGATGTTGCTTTTCTTGGTGATTCATTAACAGAAGGTTATGACTTAAAAAGTTTTTATCCAGATTGGACTGTTGTTAATCGAGGTATCTCAGGTGACACCACCATTGGTTTAGAAAAGAGATTACAAGTCTCGGCCTATGATGCTCATCCAAAGGTTATTTCGATGCTCATTGGCGCAAATAACTTTGATACGATGATGACAAACTATGAAACAATTGTGTCAAAAATCAAACAAAATCTACCGCAAACCTCGGTTATTTTGTGTTCCTTAACATCAATGACGTCTAGTTGGGCGAAGAACAACGAAAAAGCCAGGCAAAACAACGTTGAAATTCAAAAAATCGCGGCAAAATATAGTTATGTTTACGCAGATTTATATAATCCGCTTCTTGATCCAACCACCAACGAATTAAAACAAGAATATTCTGTTGATGGGGGTCATCTAACAAAAGAAGGTTACACTGTAGTAACTAACGTTTTAAAACCAATCATCTCTAACTTTTTAAATTAAGACAAGCAAAAAGTCAGGTCGTGATTATGACCTGACTTTTGAATTAATTTAGTCTATATAGGTTGAGGCAGAAGCCGAAGCATCAGCATTACGTTGATCGGTAATGTTATCAATCGCAATAACTAAGGCGACATAGAACATTGGATCAGCACCTTCTTCAAGGTGAAGAACGAAGGAATCTCTAAAAGAGATTTTTCGAGCAATATGACCAATTTCTTGACCGTTAAGTAAGATGTGATAGTCGTAACCTAAGATGTTACCTTTAATTTCAAGATCACCAAGATCTGATGTAATAAAATATCGATCATGGAAGGAGAAGATTTTTCTTCGAATACGACAAATTTTCTTTTTATCTGGAGTTTCTACATAAGCGCGATAAGCGAATAATCTCCAGAATTTGTTACGAACAATATATTTTGTTTCTCCATCAAGTGTTTGGACAAATTTCTTTCTAGTGAGAGTCCAGAATTTTCCTTTTACTTTTAAGACATCTTGTTCGTTAACATCTTTAACAACGGATCCACCACGTAAAGAGACCCATTTATTGCGAATCATTAAATCCATATTTAGTTACCTCTATTTTTATTATATCAAACCTGCTAACAGGTTGAGAATCATTCCGGCAAAAACAAGACTAACGGCGATGGATAATTGAACTTTATTTTTCGCTTTAAAGAAGAAGACTGTCGCAAAGGAAACGATAATAAAGTCTAATCCAATAATGATGTTAACAATCGCTGGAATGGAGTTTGGTTCGTTTAACGCAGTATAACGAAAAATCGTTAATAGAGCATTACAAACTGCTCCAAGGAAAATGTAGATGAGCTCGCGCCAATGAATATGGATAATCTCTTTAATATTTTTGGTTACTAATGAAGCAATGAGCATTAAACCAAAGCAAACCATCATTTGATGAAATGAAATAACATCTGTTGGAAGATGAGATAGTTTAAGTTTAACGATTAAAACAAGAGTAGCGTAGAAAGCGCAGGAAAAACAAGCATAAACTAACCACATTGCTTTCGTGTTTGGGTTGAGTTTTTTGTTTCTAACAATATAAATAATCCCAATTAAAACACTAACTAAACCAGTCACATAAAGTACGATGTTGAGTGGTTTACCACCATTAGTGACCGCACTAAAGGTAAAGATTAAGAATAATAAATTAGATAAGAATAAAAAATCTGCGGCATTAAAGTTAGTGAATGTTTCAAGGTGGGTTCTTTTAATCGCTAAGAAATATAAGAACCAATTCGCTGCCGTAAAAACACCAACTACAGCAATCCAAATCCAATCTTCAACACTTAAGTCATATAAAACTGGAAGATTCCCGTGAATGACACAAATAAGGAAACAGGTAATCACAATAAAGAAGGATTTGACTGTTGCATTTGTTAAGGCACTAGCTCGATTTGCACCAAGACGATTAAAAATCGTGTTTCCGGCGGAAGCAAACAAGGCTAGAAAGGCAAATAAGATATATTCCATGGATTTAATTAAAGAAAACCCCGGGAATCCAGGGTTTAACGTTCGGGCGGAGATTGAGGGATTCGAACTCTCGCGGGACTTGCATCCCCTATCGGTTTTCAAGACCGACCCCTTCAGCCACTTGGGTAAATCTCCACTGGGTGGACCCAGTAGATCCTGACACTACAACCAGTCGGTTATGAGCCGAATGCTCTTCCTTTGAGCTATGGGTCCAGCTTGTGTCGGTAAGTAATATAGCACAAATTTGTATTTGTTTATACAATTTTTGCTTTCCTTACCTCGTTTTCTGTCAGGATCTCTGGGTCCGTGGAAGGGGGTCGATCCAAAAATATCAGTGAAAAAAAACACTGAAATATCCTTTATAATAAAAATGTCGGGACGTAGCACAACTTGGTAGCGCACTACCTTGGGGTGGTAGGGGTTGTCAGTTCAAATCTGATCGTTCCGACCATTTTTATTTCTTATTCACAAAAGTAAAACGATGGCCTAAATAATCAATGTCTTCTGCTAAATTTGGCCAGTAGAACACACAAAGATTTCTTCTATATTCAGAAACGATTTCTTTATCGACATATCGAGCACGAGGCTTTAGAAAAAATGGTCCGATATGTAAACAATTGAAATAACCCCATGCTTTTTTATGAATATAGGTTGATATTTGGTGATAACAAACAAGATTTCCATAATCAGGGGTCCCAAAATAAAAATAGTCGACACTATTAGCTAAAGGATCTAAGCCTTGGATCATTGTTCGATGAAAAACATCCATTATTAAGTCATAAGACGAGTTTAATTCATCGTTTGCGCGCTTGATGCGGTCTGCGTACATAAATGTTAGTTCCATTGTGTTAAAACGCTTTGTGCCTGTTCCATCAAGCGTCCCATCACCATAATGGTGAAGAAGTATTGTATCGAGAGTTTCCTGTGATACACCTTTGATTTTTAGAAAATTAATAACACTATGAATCTCCTCGCTATGAACTTCGGTCGTATGTCCCATTTTTACAGAGATAAAACGTTTTTTACCTTTATATTGAACATAGATATCTGGTTTAAAGACATCATCTAAGTGTTTTGCTTCAATTACATCATTTCCACTTGCATCTGGAAAAATCATTCGAAGCATTGTTTGTAAGTTTAAATTGATCTGAGATAATTTTCTTCCATCAATTAAACTAGCGATTTGGATTTCATTTAAAATACCATTATTTGAACTCATGTGAGTACCTCCTTTGTGATAAATTAAGCGACACAACAGTTTTTTGTCGCTCTACTATCTTTATTCGTAAAAAATGAGTAAAAATGTTCAAACAATTTTTATAAAAATATTTAAATATTTTTAATTTTTTTGAGGTGGGAATCTTTTTTCACCAAAATTGGCCGATTGGAAGTTCATTTAAGCGATTTTTTCGCATAAAAAAATCTCTCTTTGGTTTGAGAGATAGATGTATTTTGGTAGCTGAGGAGGGACTTGAACCCCCGACCTTGAAGGTATGAACTTCCTGCTCTAGCCAGCTGAGCTACTCAGCCAAATTTTGGTGGATCTGAAGAGGATCGAACTCTCTACCTCCTGAATGCAAATCAGGCGCTCTCCCAGGTGAGCTACAGACCCAGCGCAAAATAATTATACATAGTTTGTTGTAATAAACAACAGAAATTTATTTTGGTCTTACGCTCATTTGTGAGAGCGCATGATTAACTCTGGTTTCGGATTTTTCACCGTTGTATGAGGTGGTACGTCTTCACGGAGGTAGGTGTTCGATCCGATGATGACATCGTCTCCAATGTGGATATCTCCAAGAATTGTCGCGTTCGCATAGATAGTGACATCATCACCAATTGTTGGGTGACGTTTCACTCCATGGATGTCTGGAGCGTGTGTCACGCTAATCGCACCTAAGGTGACTCCTTGATATAAAACAGCACGCTTACCAATGACTGTGGTTTCGCCAATGACAATACCGGTTCCGTGATCGATAAAGAATGGTACACCAATCTTGGCGGCAGGGTGAATATCAATCCCGGTTTTACTATGCGCTTCCTCAGAAATAATTCGGGCGCATAGTTTGTAGCCCATTTCATAAAGAAGATGGGCAATGCGATAGTAGACTATCGCTTTAAAACCCGGGTAAGCATAGACAACTTCTTCTTCACTATCTACTGCTGGATCACTTTCCATAAAGAAAGATAGGTCTTTAAGAAGATCTTTTTTAATTGATTCGAGACCTTTTAAAAAGTCTTTCGAATCTAGACAACCTAAACATGATAGACAACTAGAAATTGAACTTTCGTTTTCACTTGGATGAGAAACAATAAAAAGAGCTTTAATTGATTCATCAACAAGTTTTAAGATTTGTTCGTAATTTCTTTTTTCTACCATTGATAGCGGTCTCCTTTGTCTGGAAGTATCACCACAATCTTTTTATTAGTAAGATTATGGCTAACGCTATAATTATACGCAGCTTTTAAAGCAGCGCCAGCACTAACTCCAACAAAGTAACCTTGTTTGTGAAGGATTTTTGCTCCTTCTAATGCTTCTATATAAGAAACTGTAACAACATCCGCTAAATAATCTTTGGAGAAAATTGAAGGGATGAAATTTGCACCAATTCCCTCAATTTTGTGGGGATTTGCGGTGCCTTTTGTAATTAGTGGAGATTCAGTTGGTTCAATACCAATGACTTTCACTGGGTTTCCTTTATCATGGAAATATTTAGAAATTCCAGTAACTGTGCCTCCGGTACCAATTCCAGCGAAAATATAGTCAGGATTTGGCAGTGATTTTTCAATTTGTGGAGCAGTAATCACAATATGTGATTCCACATTGAGAGGCTGGTTAAACTGGTTAAATTCGAAAGAATGAGGAATTTCATTCAGTAATTGCTGGATTTTTTCCTTACAAGCTTTCATCCCACCACCATTAACTTCCACCAATGTGGCCCCATATTTTTTGATGAGATCTTTCCTTCCTTGTGACGCACTTGCTGGAAGAACGATGATGGCTTGATAACCAAATTCTTTTTGGAAATAGGCTAAACCAATGCCGGTATTTCCGCTTGTTGCTTCAATCACAACACTGTCTTTGGTTAACGTACCATCCTTTTTTAAAGAAGAAAGAATGTAATAGACCGGAATATCTTTTACTGATCCGCTAGGATTAACGGATTCATCTTTGACGTAAAAGTGGTTTTTACTTCCGTCTACAAAAACTTCTTTAAGGTTTTCGTTTCCTAATTTCATGGCGATATTTTTTCACACACTTTCAAATAGTGCAAATAATACGATAATTTCTTCAATTATATTATTGAGATTTACTCGACTGAGTGATAAGATAATTGCCGCTGGTTCCATAGCCAAGTGGTAAGGCAATTGACTGCAACTCAATGAGCGTCAGTTCAACTCTGACTGGAACCTCCAAAACTCTGCTTGAATATTCAAAGTCAAAAGATTAAGATATTTAAGCGAAATGCGCCTGTAGCTCAATTGGATAGAGTACATGACTACGAATCATGAGGTTGCACGTTCGATCCGTGTCAGGCGCGCCAACCTCTATCCAAAGCGCTAGAGGCTATCGGGATGTAGCGTAGCTTGGTATCGCGCTTCATTTGGGATGAAGAGGCCGCAGGTTCAAATCCTGTCATCCCGACCAAACAAAAGAAAGTCCGAACGAATCGGACTTTTTTGTTATTTAATTAAGAATTACTATTGTTTAGAGATGACTCGACGAGCTTTGGCTTTATTAAATCTCTTCTTATCAATAATGAGATAAACAATGAAGCCAACCACTGCTAAGACTTGTACAGCAAGAACAATAATTGCCCATAATGGAAGTGGGTTTGTACGAACTTGTTGCCACATCTCAATGACAGATTGATTGTATTTTCCATAGTCATCCATCATGCAAAGCATATGTAATTGACTTTGTTCTGGGAATTGAGCAGTAATCATTCGACCATAAACAGCGTATGGAATTGTGGTCATTTTGCCGTCAATTTCTTCTTCATAGGTTAACTCTGTTGTTGGAGTCCAGACCTCAAGAATAGCGTCATCAAGGCAATAGGCTTCTGGATCAGCTGGAGCTTCATCAATACTTCCTTCAAAGAAGTAACGGATGTCGTATTCACGGTAATCATCAGCTGTGAAGTCTTCGCCAGATTCATTTACATCATACATGTCACGAATGTATTCTAAGATACCTTCTGTGGAAGTTGAGGTTGTGTAACCGACGTAATCCATGTTAGCGATGGCTTGGTCTTCTTGACACATAAAGTCAATGAAGTCTAAGGCATATTGATGGTTTTTCGAGACTTTTGGAATCGCCCAAGAATCTGTGAAGATATTTGTTCCTTCATCAGGGACCGAGAAATAGATTTCCGCATCGTTTTCAGTTTGAGCCTCATAAATCGCCCATGTGGCATCACCACTCCAAGCGAGGTTAGCGCCAATCTTTTCTCCAGAGACCATATCAGTTTTTCCAGAGTCAACTTCAAAGCCAAACGCGTTGTCTTTGAGTTTGTTCATATCTTCACTGATTTTCTTGAGTGTTTCTTCATCACAACGATTGAAAATCACCGTCATTTCTCGGTTAAATCCAATCAAATCCCCATCAATTTCACCAACATGATATTTCTCCTTTAAGGCTTCAATTTCTTCATGATAGACATGAATAATGGAGACTGCGTAGACGTCACGAACGGAGTCTTTAATGGAGAATGATCCTTTCGTGGAAGCATCATAAAGAGCTTCCCAAGAGGTGAATTTTTCATGGAGTTCTTCTAGGGTGAATTGTTGATAACCTTTGAAGGCTGGGTTATACATCACTCCAACTGTTCCCCACATGTATGGGACAGCGTAGTCAGCAAGAACGCCTTTTTCATAATCGTATGGATCTTCGCCGTCTTTATAATCGGCTTTCTTACAGTAAATCTTGTTATAGATCGATTCTTCTTCGCCCCAAAGGTAATCAGAAAGATTGTCTCTTAAACTTTGTTTGATATCGGCATCATGCTCGTTATCTTTTTCAAAAAGAGGACGGAGTAAATCATTCGTCATCATCTTTTGAATCATGTAATCGGAGACATTGACGATGTCATAGTTCGATTTACCAGTCATCATTTCGTTATAACAGGTTTCTGGAGTGTCGAAGGTGTCATAGACATATTCGAACTGAAGTCCTTCATCTTTATATAGATCGTCCATATAGCGGACGAACTGCTCCATCATGTCGCAGTCATAATAGACTTCGGCATCAGGATGTTCATTACAGGTGTAGGTAACTTCACCTGTTTCTTCATCAATAGATGAAGTGTATTCATCATTAGAAAGATATTTACCACATTCTTCGCAGTAAACACCTTCTTCGTCTGCTTCGTAAATATAGTCAGCGGAGTTTAAAACGCGGATGATGATCTTATCTTTGCTAGATGAAGAACATCCGGCACAGGAGATTGCTCCTAAAAGGAGTGCACCAAAAAGAGCAAATTTATGATTAGACATCTTTTCTCACTCCTTTCTTGTCATTATGGTATCGATATATCGATAGACCAAGAACAGCAGCTAATACAAATAAGAAGATAAATAAGGTTAAAGGACGTAGTTCAGCTGGAACAGCGTGTTTCTTTAAGCTTGTTTGAATAAAGGTGGATAGTGTTTCAATTGCCGCGTCTCCAGAAAGAAGACCAGCACCACGAGTAAACTCAGTGACGATATAATCGTCAAGGGAGAGTGTCATGGCTAATAAGAAACCACTAAACATACCAGAAGCGATTTGTGGAACCACTGCTTTCATTAAAGCTTTGTTTGGTGTGGCGCCTAAGTCTAAGGCTGCTTCATAAATATGTGGATCCATCTGGGTTAGTTTTGGTTTGACGTTTAAATAGACAAATGGAATCGATAAAACCACATGACCAATTAAAAGAGTCCAGAAACTAAATAGTTTGGTTTTGAAAATATAGGTTCCAAGGAAGACAAACATCACTGTTAAGCTAAGCGCAATAACAATTTCAGCGTTCGCGATTGGGATTTGGGTCGCAAATTCCACCGCTTTTTTCTTTCTTTTAGAAAGATAGAATGTTCCGATGGCACCTAAGGTGCCTAATACTAAGGAAATAAGTGATGAGATAACCGCGATGATTACGGTGTTTCCCATCGCTGTCCAAATTTGTTTGGCGACTTTGGTGTTTGAGAACAAATTTTCAAATAAAACAAATGAGAAGTTATAGTTTCCACTAAAGGAGATAACGTCGTTACTTGAAAAAGCAAAGGCAATTAAAACCAAGATTGGAAGATACATGATAAATAAAATCATGTAAAGATAAGTACGAGCGAGGATCTTCTTTACCATAATCCACCTCTCGTTTCTTCCTTTTCACCTTTGGTGGCAAACATGCTGATTGCAACTAAGATGAGTAGGACAAAGGCCATAAATGAGCCGTTATTCCATTGGTTATTCGCAAAGTTCAGGTAAATAAAGTTACCAACTAAAGCGATATTTCCTTCCGATAATGCATCAGAAATAACATACGATGACATGACTGGGACAAATGTCATTGTCACTGCCGAGATAATTCCAGGCAAAGATTGTGGAAGAATTGATTTAAAGAAGACTTGTGTTGGGTTTGCGCCTAAATCCGCACAGGCTTCGATTTGGCTCTTGTCGAGTTTTAGCATTGTTGTATATAGTGGCAAAATAACGAATGGTAAGTAGTTATAAACCATACCAATTAAAGTAGCGAGATAAGGATAGTTACCACCGTTAATTCCAATCGCAAAAAGGATGTCACGTGTGGCTGTTGTTCTAAGAACAAAGTTAATCCACATTGGCATAATAAAGAGCATCACAAGAACAGCGTTTTTGTTGTATTTCTTGTTTGCGAGAAAATAAGCGATTGGAAAACCAATTAATAGACACAGTAATGTCGCTTCTAATGCGATAAAGAGGGAAACAAGAAGGACATCCCAGTTTCCTTTATTCGTGAAGAAATTCTTCGCTGCATCAAAAGAAAGCGCACCACTAGCATCAGTAAATGCGTAAAAGATGATTAATCCGATTGGAATAATCACAAATAGCGACAAGAAGATCGCATAAGGAATCGCGAGGTATTTCCTTTTAAATTTCATAGTCGTCAACAGATCCTTTTAAACGAACTTTGATATTTTTCTTATCAACCTTGATACCGACTTCCTCACCTTCATTAAAGGTGTATTCGGTTTCAACAATGAAATCTTCGTCTTCGGCGCAACGAACGACGATTTGATAATGATCACCATGATAGATGGAAGAAATAATTCGACCAACTAATGTACCGGCTTCGGTATCATCAGTGAGTTCAACTTTATCAAGTGGAACTTCAATGGAGACTTTCGCTCCAGTGAAGTCGAATTTCTTGCCACCTTTGGTGACGATGTAACCATCTTCATCTTTAGATGAATCTTTAATGATTTGAGTTAAATCTAAATCAAGATAACCATCACTTAAATCAACGGAGTCATCTTTATTGACTTCAAGATTTGTGAAGATATTCGAGAGGTTATCTTTCTTCATCACGTGAATACCATCTGGTTTAAGGTCAATCGAAACTGGTCCTTCATCGAAGGCCACAGTTGATTTAGCGATGACTTCGTTTTTACCAACCATGATGACGTATTCATAGTGGACACCTTTAAAGACTTTTTGGGTGATCACTCCATCAACTTTACCTTTTCCAGGTTTACCTAAGATGATGTCTTCTGGACGAATGACAACGTCATAACGTTCATTAACTGGGTAGTCATCTAAACATTTGAACTCTTGTCCAAGGAATTTAATGACTTCCTTTCCGGTCATCAGAGCATTATAGATATTAGATTCTCCAATAAAGTCAGCGACAAAGGCGTTCACTGGTTCATTATAGATTTCTTCAGGTGTACCAACTTGTTGGATGACGCCATCGTTCATAACAACAATCATATCTGACATTGTTAAAGCTTCTTCTTGGTCGTGGGTGACATAAATAAATGTCATTCCAAGACGTTTGTGCATCGCCTTTAATTCAATCTGCATTTCTTTACGCATCTTGAGGTCAAGTGCGCCTAAAGGTTCGTCAAGAAGAAGGATTTCTGGTTTGTTAACAATACAACGAGCAATTGCGACACGTTGTTGTTGTCCACCAGAAAGAGTGGAGATGTCTCTGTCTTCGAGTTCTTCTAGATCAACAATCTCGAGAGCTTTATAGACGAGTTCATCAATTTCTTGAGTGGTGAGATGACGTTGCTTTACAACTTCTTCACCTTTCTTATTTGTTTTTTTGTACTCAACTTTCTTGAGTTTTAGACCAAAAGCAACGTTATTATAAACGTTTAAGTGTGGGAACAACGCATAACGTTGGAACACTGTGTTAATTGGTCGTTTGTAGGGAGGTAATAACGTAATATCTTGATTATTCAAGAGAATCGTTCCTGAACTTGGTAGTTCAAAACCTCCAATCATTCTTAAAGTGGTTGTTTTTCCACAACCAGAAGGACCAAGAATGGTCACGAATTGTCCTTTTTTAATGTCTAACGTAAAATTGTCGACGGCTTTAAAATCGTCGAATTGTTTTACGACATTATTTAAGGAAATAATTACTTCTTCGGATGCCATAAGCTACCCTCCATAACCAAATACAATAAATAACGGAATTAAACTTAAGATTTTTAAGTCAAACAAACTATATCAATTATTGTTTAAAAATCAAATAATTTTTTTCATTATTTTTGTACTACCTCTTTTATTAAAAGATTTGATATTTTTTTGATTGACTTTATAATGATTACAATGAAAAAGGTTTCCAAGGCATTTTTACTCCCATTATTGTGTGTTGTTTTTGGCTCGCTTACTTCATGTTCAAAGAATGAACAAAAAGTAAAATTAACATACGGAGAAATTGCTCATCAAAAATACCATGAAATTTCTTATGCTCGTTTTGAGCGAATGATTGACAATAAAGAATCATTTCTTCTCGTTGTTGATCCAAAAGGATGCGCTTGCTTTGATTCATTTATGAGAGCCAGCGAAGAATATATCCGCGATAACAAACTTGTTTTATACAAAATGAATGTTGCGGACTTTAAAGGAAACGAAAATAAAGGCGTGAAAGTTGTCGAAGGTTCAACATCTTTCTCCATCTTTAATAAAGGCGTTATTCAACAATCAATCGCGTCGAACTCCTCCACTGAAATTATGGAGAACAAATCGAAATTTGTTGAATACGTTGATAAATACTTAGAAAAACCGAACATGTATTTAATCAACAAAGAGAACTTAAATACTTTGTATCATAGCGCGAATAAATCTTTGATTTACTTCGCTAGAAATAGTTGCGGAGATTGTTCATATATTAATGCTAATTTTTTATATGAGTATATGCGCGGACGTAGCGAAACACTTTATGTCTTTGATGGAGACGAAGAAGTGCGACGTTATGACGACAAAGGAAACCTGATTAATGAAGAAGAATGGATTCAGTTTAAGGTTGATTACGGTCTAACAATTGACAACAACCCAACCTATGGTTATTCCACCGGCGTTGTTCCAACATTCTTCCTCGTTAGCGGAAATAATGAAACAACAACATTCCATTCTGGTGCAGTCGCCTTTAATGAAACAATTGAAAAAGTTGAAAATGAATACGAAGTTAGTGAAGTTTACTTCTCTAACGCTCGTCAAAGCTCACTTGAATATGCTCGTAACTTCCCTTCCATGGAAGGTATGAAAGTCAACGCAAATGATGTCGTTGAATGGGAAGGAAAGTATTACTGGAATCAATCTGCTAGTAGCGCACACTACTTCCCAAGAATCCAAGCTTTCCTTGATAGTTATCTCATTCAAGTAACTCACAAGTTCTAAAAGAAAAAGTCCGGTCTTCCGGACTTTTTAATTCTTAAAAGAATTACTTACCAAGTAGTTCTTTTCTTTTTTGTTCAAGTTCTTCCTTGGTAATGTAACCTTGCTTATAAAGGTTTTCGTATTGTTGATAGAGTTTATTTTCTCGACTTGATTCTTCTTTAAAGGCTTCAACTGGTTTAGCATCCACCGTTTCTTTATTGACAGGTTGAGACTTTTCTTGTTCCACCATTAAAAGGAGTTTCATCTTTGCGGTAAAGAAGACACTACGTAGAATGAGGAAAGTAAATCCTAAAGACATGCAAATTCCAGCACAATAGCCGTATGGGAACCATGCTGAGCTATCGTTCATTCCAACAAAAACTGAGACGATCACAAGCGCAATCGTCAGTCCAAAACAACTCATGGAAATAATGAAGAAAATAAGAGCACCAAGTTTGGCTTTACGAAATTCTTCTTTTAATTCTTTTTCATCAATTAACATTTCTTTTTACCTAATCTATCCGTGATTCGCTGGGCATTTTCATAAATGGATGCGATTGGCTCATTAACAAAGAACTCATGATTATAGTAGAGAACTTTACCATTAATCATAGTCATTTTCACAATGTCTTTGCTACCAGCATAAACAATATTTTTTGGGATGTTATGGATTGGTTGCATAGCTGGGTTTTGTAAATCGATCATAATGATGTCAGCGAGTTTACCAACTTCAAGCACATCAGCATCTTTTAAACCCATTACATGAGCTGAACCAACCGTGGCCATTTTTAAGACATCAAAGCCATCCATTGCGGAAGCATCTTTTCGACTAACCTTCTGTAAAACAGAAGCAAGATACATTTCTTTAAACATATCTAAGGAATTATTGGAAGCTGCACCATCAGTTCCGATGGCTAATTTTACACCAGCTTTTTGGTATTCAACAAGTGGTGCGATACCACTAGCAAGTTTCACATTTGAACCTGGATTTGTGACGACATAAATGCCAAGTTTTTTACAAAGTTCAATTTCTTCTTTGGTGAAGTAGTTACAATGGAATGCACCACCACCATTTGCAAAAAATCCCTGGGAAACTAAATAAGATAATGGGGTTTTGCCATATCTTTTAACGCAACCTTGAACTTCACTTTCTGTTTCTCCAACGTGAGTAAATGTTGGAGCGTGTAATTCTTTTGCTAGATCGGCAACAGCTTTAATTCTTTCTGGAGATGTTGTGTATTCAGCATGGATTCCTAATTGGTAGGAAATCAAGGAGTTTTCCTTGTTGTATCCAAGATATCTTTCTCTTAATAACGAGATTGGTTCTTTATCAGAGGTTGCTAAAATGACTGTTCTAAAACCCATTTCCTCACTGGCTCTAATGATTTCTGGAGGTACGAAATACATATCAAAGGCCGCTGTAATTCCGGATGTTAAATATTCGAGAATGCCTAACTTAGTTAAATGATATATATCATTCGATTGGAACTGAGCTTCCATTGGGAAGATGGTTTCATATAACCAATCATGGAGAGGTAAATCATCTGCTGCACTACGTGCAAAAACCATTGCTGTATGAGCGTGAGCATCTTTAAAACCTGGCATTAAGAGGTTTTGCTGACAATCAATAACTCGGTCTGGAGTTTGACCTTCATAGTGATCTCCAATGTAGGAGATACAATTGTCAGTAACAGCAATGTCACCAAAAATGATTTTGTCATCCTTCATCGAAAGGATGCGGGCATTCTTCAGCAATGTAATCATTTCTTTAAATCGTTCTCTTCGTCATCTTTGTCGCGTTGCATAACAAGCATTTCGCGTGGAGCACCACAAAGTGGGCAGGTTCCAGCAGGTGTTGGGGTGACTAATTGTCCACACACTTTACAAAGGCATTTTTGTCCTTTCATTTTGCTTTCCTCCTATTTAAGTTGTTTTAAATCCACTTTTCCGACTTCGGTATGAGGTAGGGATTTAATGAAAACAATTTCTTTTGGATTAGCGTAGATGCTAACTGTTTTCTTAATTTCTTCCCTAATGAGCTTTTCAGCTTCCTCTACAGTTCCATTATAGTGTTTATTTAAAACAATATAAAGTTTTAGTAATGAGCCAAAGCGTTCATCTTCGACACCGATCGCCGCGGCTTCATAAACTATAACTAAAGTTGAAACACAGTATTCTACCTCATGAGGGAATACTGGGATTCCACTAATTTTGACAATTCGTTTGATACGTTGGTTGAAATGAATGTATCCTTCTTCATCTTGATAGACGTTATCCCCAGTTGAGACATATTTTACTCCATCAATCGTGACAAATGGATCTTTTGCGTTAAGATAACCATTCATTAATGTGTCACCAGTACAATAAAGCTCACCATTTTGACCAACTGGAACTTCTTTAAGATTTTCATCAAGCACTTTGAATGAAACATTCTTCAATGCTTTTCCAACTGTTCCATCCTTGCTTTCAAATTTGGTGTTCACACTAAAGAGCGAAACAGTTTCAGTTAAACCATAACCTTCATAGAGTCGACACTTACTTCCACCTTCTTCCATGCGCTTGTTAAACTTCTCGTTTAGTGATGGAAGAGCAAAGTCTCCACCAACAAAAGCGTGGTCGAGTTGACGCAGTTTTTTACCAGCAAATCCTGGATATCTCAGCATTTTTTCATAGAATATTGGAATTCCTAAAAGAAGGGAGTATTGCTTACGTTTTAACATTTTCGTGGCAGTTTTGCGGTTGAATTTTGGCATTAACGCGGCGTGATAACCAAGGGATAAAGAAAGATGAATTCCTACAGCTAAACCAAATCCATGGAAGATTGGCATCACACATAGAATTCCGGAATTATCTTTCACTTCTCCAACTAGCCATGGAGCGTTTGCACAAAGTGAATTAACAGAGAAAGAAGATAAGCGAACAATCTTTGGAAGTCCGCTCGTTCCACCACTATTTAGATAAAGAGCATCTTCAAGATCCATATGAACAAATTCTTCAAGAGGTTCCTCTTTGTAGTATGGACATTCATGATGACATTTTTCTTGTTTAGCAAAGATTTGTTTCCATTTCGGCAGTTCATGAGCTGGAGAGAAATCATAGATTATTAGATCTTCATCTTTGAATTCGTCATAGCGAATTTGAAGACAATAAAGATGCTTGGAATGAGTTTCAGAAATGGTTCGCATCACTTCTATTTTTGGAAGTAATGGGTGGAGTGGGTTTAGGATCGCTCCAACCTGGCTTACGGCATACATTAAATAGATTGCTTCAGGAATATTTGGGAGTAAAAGAGTCACTACATCTCCTTGTTTAACTCCATCTTTTTTAAGCCCATTAGCAAATTGATTTATACGATAAATAAAACGATCCCATCGGATTTTTTCGTTAAAATAATATAAAGCAACATTATTTTTGGATTCTTTAGAAGCACGAAGAATGGCTTCATATAAGCTTTCATGAGGAACAATCTTAACCATCGCTTAAACTCCTAATGGAATGCCCATAATTAATCCGGCAATAAACAACATCAAAACAATGTAAACGACCTGGTGTAAAAGGTAGAACCAAATCGTATGGTGTCCAAAGAAAAGAAGACCTTTGGTCGCACGATTGAATTTTTCATTGAGTGTTGCTTCGCCTTCTTTATCAAAATAATGAAGAATTGATAATCCGTTTTTATAAACGGTGTTACCAATGAATGCGCCTAAGAAAATATAACCTAGTGTTGGAAGTAAGCCTAACCAGTCATCGCCGGAATAAGTTAAACCAACAATCACTCTTAAGATGTCGACGAATGAAGCGTCTTTGAGAGTTCCTAAATATGGAATTGAATTTGCATAACCGTTATAAATAAACCAGAAATTGTTGTACTTATCGACGACATATTTTGCTTGATCGGCATAGCGGATAAATCCCCAAGAAGCTAAAATAACCACGGCAATTCCTAGACAAATCCACGGCCAGGCCTTCTTATATCGCTTAAATAATGCTTCAATTCCAGAAAAGATTAAGAGGCATAGACCATAGCTAATTAAGATGTTCATGTAGGCATGACCGGTGAATCCTAAAATATTTCCAATAGCAAAAACTCCGCCCATTACAACGCCGCAGAATGTTAGTAAAACTCCTCGACGAACATTGTTTCTAGAGAAGCGAGTATTAATACCAATTAGCAATGCTAACGAGAATAAACCAATAAACCTAAAAGCAATTCGAACAGGATGAGCCCAATAATCCAAAGAGAAACGATACATTGTATTAAAGAACGGAACTCCAAGATATGCAGTTTTATCAAAGATGGTTGGGAACATTTCGGCAAAATCGAATAAAAGATGTTCGATCAACATGGCGATAATGATAATCGCTCGAAGTAGATCAATTTCCCAAACACGGTTCTTATTTTGATAATCCTGTTTAATGGCTTTCTTAAGGAATTTATCTTCGTCTTTTTTAAATTCTTCTCTTTTATCTTCTAAAAGAAGATCGATTTCATTATCGCCTTCTTGTCGAAGCTGATATTCATACGCTTTAAGGTAAGATGCATGGTAAAGCTGCTTTTGACGAAGTTTACCTTCTTTTCTTTCCATAAAACTTGTTTTAGACATAGCAAAATAATATCAAACTCAAAGAAAAGAATAAAGCGACATTTGAAGCTAGATAACTTCCATACTAAAATATGAGCATGGTTTTGAAACTTAGTGAAAAAGAATTAGCTCGATGCAAAGAATTTCTCGATGTTAAAGAAATGAATGTTTCAAGTGCTGAAATTTACATCGAATACCTCACTTATCACTGCCGCGACATTAAGAAATTTGATATCGAAAAATTATCGAAAAAATATCCAGAAAATGAAGTGTTTTTCCAAGCATTTTTACATGCCTTAAAAATTGAGAAAAACGATCCAGAATTTAACTCAATTAATGAAGTTTGTAATATCACAGATATTAAAGAGTTGAATCCAGAAGAGTTTAAGAAAGATCTCTTTTATCAAAAATTTAGTCCAATTTCGCTTCAGAAAAATGACTGGATTTTTACTAAACTCTATTACGCTCCATTTGAAGGTTTTGTCTATGATGAATTAGATGTTGATTTAGACACTTATGCTGAACACACACCATTAGGTTATTTCAAAGAAGAATTCCCATATTTTGCTGTGATCCAAAAAGATGATATTTGGATGAGCGTGATTCCTCATGAAATAAATACAATGAAGGAAGCAATCAAGGAAGCTAAAGGTGATGTTCTTGTTCTTGGATTAGGTTTGGGTTACTACCTCTACCACATTCATTTAAAAGAAGATGTTAAGCACATTCGAGTGATTGAAAAAGATCCTAACGTGATTGAAATGTTCAAAGAAAATCTTTTGCCAAAATTCGAACACAAAGAGAAAATTGAAATCATCGAAGTCGATGCGATTGACTACATCGGAAAAGGCAAAGAACCAGATTTTGTCTTTGCTGATTTATGGCATAACGTTGGAGATGGAGAAAAACTTTATCTATTAATCAAAGCTAAAGAAAAAGAATATCCGCACGCCAAGTTTATGTATTGGATTGAACGTTCTATTCTTTGTATGCTTAGAAGACAAGTTTTAACAATTTTTGAAGAACAATTAGAAGGTTACAAAGAAGAAGATTACCTTAAAGCTCGTAATGATAATGATAAGATCATTAATCGTTTATATTTCTTAACTAAAGAAGTTGTAATTGATTCAAAAGAAAAGCTTCACGATTTACTTTCGGAAGCTTCTTTAAAAGAATTAGCTAAACAAATCTTTTAGATTTTGAATATTTCAGTACAAATATCGACAAGTAGTTCCATCTCTTCTAGGACAGCAAATTCATATCGACCATGATGGTTGTATGAACCTGTTCCTAAGTTGGGAGATGGACATCCTTCAAAGGAGAATGTCGCACCATCTGTACCTCCACGAATTGGGTCATATTCCAAAGGAAGACCCATTTTTTGATAAACTTTTTCAAGATGATTTTTGCATTCTGATTGTTCATTAATGACTTCGATCATATTACGGTATGAGTCTTTGATTTCCACATCAATAATCGCACCTGGATGCTTTTGACATGCTTTATATTTTGCAATTGCCACCGCATCAACGAGCTTTTCAAGTTTATTTTTATCGTGTTCACGGAGAATTAAGTGAGCAGAAGCTTTTTCAACTTCTCCACTAAGCTCGGTGACATGGATAAATCCTTGTCGACCTGAGGTTTTTGCTGGGATCTTATTCTTCGGAAGATAACATAAGAAAGTGTTTAAGACTAACGAAGCATTAATCATCACTCCTTTAGCGTCTCCTGGATGAATGGATTTACCAGTAATTTGAACAGAGCAACTTTTCGCATTGAAGTTTTCGATACTAACTTTACGTGGGTCATCTCCATCGACTGTATAGCCGAATTTGGCACCATATTTTTTCACATCAAAGTGTTCTGGACCTCGGCCAATTTCTTCATCAGGAGTGAATAAAACAGACATTGGATGACGATCTTTAACCGGGATTTGCTGGTATTTTTTGATTGTTTCCATAATAATTGCGAGTCCGCATTTATCATCTCCACCAAGCAATGTTGTCCCATCAGTCACGATTAAAGTTTTATTAATACATTCACTAAGTTTTTTAAATTCAGTTGGTCTTAAGAATAATCCGCTATTACCAAGTTGGATGTCTCCACCGTTATATCTTTCAATGACGGTTGGGTTAACATCTTTTCCACTTGCTTCACTAGCGGTATCAACGTGAGCACATAAACCAATTCTTGGATAAGATTCGTTTCCATCTAGCCATCCATAAACTCGACCATACTCATCAAGTTCACATTTAACGCCCATCTCTTCGAGCTCTTTTTGAAGAAGTTTTAAAAGATTGAGTTGTTTTTCGGTTGATGGGGTTGATGAAGAATTCTCATCAGATTGGGTATCAATTTTCACATATTTTAAAAATCGGTTCAGTAACATATTATTCTTCTCCTTTCGGAAGACGTCTTAATTCAACATAAGCAAAGATTACCATAATCATATAACAAATTGTTTTTGGAAGCATAAACATTCCAACCCAACTATTAGCGTTGGCAAAGAAAACGACCGGTAAATAGAATGCAAAAGATAAAGAAATTAGTAGCCAGAAATAACTCATCAATTTACGGTTTTTTAGTTTCTCTAAACAAAGAATGATAACGATTATTCCTAAGGCAACAAAAGGAAGATTTCTTAAGAACGCCCAGGTGAAATTATAAGAATTATCCGCCCATCCGTTTTGTGGGAATGCACATAAAACAACACGTGCAATAAATAAAGCTAATACACTGACATCTACAAGATAATTACGTTTCTTACCTGTAAACAGGTAAATAAACCAATATAGAAGAACATAGAAAATCGACATTGTCACAGATGTAACCAATTTTCCTGTGCCTAAATCACGCGCTAAATCAGCAGATGGATGTTCTAACTCACCGGTAAATAATCCAATTGCTCTTGGGACAAGATGAAACGTATCACCAAAGACTAAAAACAAAAATGCAATACCTAAAACAATGAAACTTTTATGTTTCTTTGAATGCAAGATTATAAGAATGGAGAAAACTAGAGTTGAAACAAGATAGATTAGATAGAATCCAGTTTCCATGTAAGCCCTCATCACGATATCTCCTTAACTATGTTAAAAGAATAATCACTACACTAATTAAAGTCAAACGATTATCGTTAGAGATAACTAATCTTTTCTTGTTTATTTTGTTTATTTAAACAACTTTGTTATAATTTTCACGTTTTTAGAGGAACAAATATGACAGATGCAGTTATTTTTATAATCCTTATGGTTGTTATTCATGTTCCAGTAGTTGGTTATGCCATCTATGGAGCAATCAAATTAGCAAAACTTAAGAAGGATCCAAACTATCGAGCAGAAGTAAAAAAGAAAGGTCCGCAACCAATCAAAATGGTTCCACCACTTGTTGGCTTTGCTGCAATGACTGTCATTGGTGCCCTTAACTTAGCTGGTGTGATGAGCTTTGGAACAGCAACACTTTTATACATGGGTGCACCACTATTTGTTCTTTGCTTAATTGGTCTTATTTTTATGATTATCAAAAGAAACAAAATTAAGAATGGGAAATAGAAATTATTTAGTTTTAACAAATAATTGATATAATTCAAAATATGAAAAATAAAAAAATTATTACAATGCAAGATATCTCCTGTTATGGACAATGCTCCATTACAGTTGCTTTACCAGTTCTCTCTGCTTATGGATTTGAAACAGCGATTCTTCCAAGTGCGATTCTTTCCACTCACACCGCTGGATTTAAAGATTTCTTTGTCCATGATTTAAGTGATGATCTTCCAAAAATCATTGCTCACTGGAAAAAAGAAGGAATTAAATATGATGTTCTTTATTCCGGATATTTAGGCGATAATCGTCACTTCGAATATCTTTTAGATATTAAGAAGAACTTAATGAATAAGGATTCCTTATTTGTGATTGACCCAGTCATGGGCGATCACGGAAAGCTTTATCCAGCCTTTGGTCCAGATTATGTTGAACATATGAAAGCTGTCTTAAAAGAAGCAGACATTATTCTTCCAAACTTAACCGAAGCTTGCTTCCTAGCAAATAAGGAATACAAAGAAGAATATGATGAAACCTATATTAAAGACATTATTGCTGAACTTAAAAAAGTTGGAGCTAAGACTGTTGTTTTAACAGGTGTCTCTTATGAAAAAGGTAAAACTGGTGTCGTAATTGATGATGGAAAATACCGATACTATTGTCACGATAAGATTAATACTTCATTCCATGGAACAGGCGATGTCTATTCATCCTCATTTATTGGAATGTATTTAAAGACAAACGACTTATTCTATTCCGCTAAATGTGCTGCTGATTTTGTTGTGGAATGTATTAAGAAAACAATCGGCGATGACTCCCATTTATATGGAGTTAAATTCGAATCACTTCTAGCTGATTTTGTCTCTAAACACTAAGAAGGAAAAACCATAAAAAAGTCGTCCAAAATCGGAACGACTTTTTTGTATAAATATAGAGGTTTTGCTAGAAAATCA
Organism: uncultured Caryophanales bacterium; assembly: GCA_946414655.1. GTDB lineage: Bacteria > Bacillota_I > Bacilli_A > RFN20 > CAG-826 > Fiminaster. Next base: position 41,223 of record CAMKPL010000003.1, read on the forward strand.
CCAGCAATCTTTGGATAAAGCAAATAAAAAAGGCCACTTCGAGAGTGGCCAAAATATATCATTGAGGTATTAGTTATTTTTTAATATCAATATCTTTGGAAAGTTCTTTTTGTTCTTCAGTAAATTCTTCGGCTTTCTTAATGGTCTTTTTAGTGACTGTAGCCTTGACATCATCTTCACCTTTGTGAATAACAACTTGTGGGAATGGAATTCCGATATTGTTATCATCAAAGAGGATTTTGATTTCACGATTTAAATCACGTTGAACTTGATAAATGTCGCTTTCCTTACATTTAGCAACGAAGAGTAAATCAACTGAACTGGTGCCTAATTCAGCAACACCCTTGTAAAATGGTCCTTCAACAATGGCTGGAATCTTCTTACCGATGGCATCAATATTATCAGCAATAACTGCTTCAATGTTTTCAATACGATCTTCATATTTTGTCGAAACATAGCATTTTGCGATCGATAATTCTTTTGTTTGGTTAATAATGGAACGAATATCGCTGTTATTAACGATTTTGACGTTTCCACCAGCGTCAATTAATTTGGTTGTACGAACTCCGATGCCCTGGACTTCACCTCTCCATCCATCAAGGATCACGATATCGCCGACTTGGAATTCACTTTCAAAAACAATAAAGATACCCGCTAAGATATCAGCGACTAACGATTGTGAACCAAGACCTATAATAAGAGCAATGATACCAGCACCAGCAGCAGAGAATTCGCTGCTTAATCCACATGCAGAGAGAATGAGGAAGATAGCAATGATCACAACAACCCATTTTAAGAAGTTCACGATTAAGATGAACACTGTTGTGGTTTTTTGGCTTCCAACTTTTCTTACCTTACCGAGGTAATGTAAGAGAATGCCGATTGTGATGGCTACGCCAACAATAACAACAATCTTTAATGCAGCTGGAATAACATTTGTGAATAAATTTTGCACAAATGTATTGTCGCTTACTTTGTTGTGGAAGAACGGTTCATAATCCCATACCACCGCTTTTGTAAGTGGATCAACATGAGAAACACCAAAGATGCTCTTCCAAAACACAATAATAGTCGCAACACCGCCGACTAAGAGTGCGTAAAGAATCCATGAAATGAGGGTTCCTACTTTAAATTTTCCTTTTTGTTTTTTCATAAAAATACCTCCAGTATTTAAATTTATCAATCTAAGAAGGTGAAGGATGCACCTTCTATAATTGTTAATTGTGATGAAGTGCCTTCTATGCGAACATTGAATGTTTTGGTATCAAAGACTTGTTTAAATTCATAATAGTCTGTAAATGACTGACCATCAATTAAGTAAAGAGTGTATTCAAGTTGAGCAGAGGCTTTATTAACATACAAATCAAATGTGTAAGGTGTGCCATCACAGTCAAAGACAATCTTAAAATTGCTTTGTGAATCACCATAAACATCAACAAGGATAAAGTTAACTGAACAATCACCAGAACTTAGTTCAAGATCAGAAGAGAGTTTAGCCGAGTAAACAATGTTTGTTGAAGCTTCGGAAATTTGAGTTTGTGGTGCTCTTCCAATAATTTCACTTGTATCATTGGCCGGAGCAACGGTAATGTCGTATGTTTCACTCTCGTCTAATTGGAAATTATTAAAGACAGCGTATTGGTAATCAGTTGTATAATCTAAAGACGCTGTATAAATATCATTAATACTTAAGATAAATCCACCTTTACATGTTTTACCTGGATCATCATATTCTAATTGAATAGGTAAGACAAATACTCCATCGGTATCATTAGTCATACCGATAAAACTATTTTGTGAGAGATTAACCTCTGGGTATGAATCAATGTTATTAAATGTCACATTTCCGCCGACATCAGAAATGACCACTTGTGAATTTAAAATATCAAATGATTTAATTTGGTCGATATCAAATTCATATTCAGTGTCCGAAGACATTGGGATTGTAATGGTTTGATTAGCGGTTGTAGATTGAAGTGAAATTGGTGAGCCAAGATATACTTTATTATCGTCATTATAGTCACCATCATAGAATTGAATAGTGAGGTTTTCGAAAACTGGATAATATGAATCATCTTCATAATCGAGTGATAATTCAATTTCATGATTAGCAAAGCTAATATCATGAGTAAAGTTCACTCCATTAAATTGGAAGCTGATTGGATTTGTCGAAACCTCGGTCGTGTCTAACACTTCACCATTGTATGTCACAGTACAAGTAAATAAAGTCTCAGGTTCAACGCCTGTTAATTCGAAATAACCATCACAGTATTGGCTGTCAGTAGAACTTATTGTTAGTTCATTACAGGTGATTTCTGTTATATCCGCGGATGATTGTGAACTAAATGAAGCGAGTAGTTTTGCTTTTGCATCTTCTGGGTCAGTATCATATTCAATATAATCACGTTTCACAGTGAAATTGACTTTAGCACTACCAGAGGTAGTTTCAATTTCTTTAAAACTAAATCCACTTGGACTTTCTTCTGTTGTGAAATTATAAGTACCAGCTAGTTTATCAGCACCATCTTTCATCACATATACACCAAAGATATATTTTGTTGAGGCGGTTAAATTATTAATTGTAACGCTGTATTGTGTTTTTCCTGTACTCGCTTCTTGGCTAACTTCTTCACATGTTCCACGACCAGTAATTTGTCCTGAAGGAGTTGCGACAACACCAGTCACTGTTGAACCGGTTGGAACATATGCTGTATCTAAGTAGAAAACAAAGGTCACATTAGTCGCACCAACTGTTTCCTCGTAGATTCCAAATGAACTATCTTCGCCAGTTGTCGAAACAATTTCCGACCCATAAATGGTTTCGGTTGAATTATTTCTTACAGAAATAGTGTATTCAATATGGGAATCTAGATTTGTAAATGAATAGCGAGCAAATAATCGTCCATCGCCTTGGTCCTCGAAACTAGAATAAGGAATAACGTATTGTTCAGAATAACCTAAACCTCCCTCGATAATCATGGCAATGTTTGTATCGTCACTTGTCGCTGAACGTTCTACCTCAGCGGCATCAATATAAAATGGGAGGTCGAGATGGTCATCTCCAATATCGAAAAGTGTCGAATCAGCAAATTCAAATTGCAAAACACCGCCAGTTGTAAATTCTTTTGAACCAAGAATCTCTCCATCTGAAGATGATGTTTTATAATAATGGATTTCAAGGCTTAGTGTCTTTCCATTTGGAAGATCGGCAACAAAACCAGTACCAACAGCATATTTGCTATCATAAGAACTTATTTGAACTTGCGCATCAGCGATGATTTCTCCCTCGGAAGAAACGCATGCAATAACTTCAGGCGATGTTTCACCTTCAACATAACCGATATAATCCTTAAGAACAGAGATTGTGAATGTTACACCACCATCTTCTGGACGAACGAGTTGGAAATTAAATCCGCTTGATTTTGTTTTTACTTTTGTTTCACCAAGTGTTTTCAGTTCTTGTTCAAGAGATACTTTAACTGTAAGAGTGTATTCGGTGTCTTTTTCTAAGCCACTGAAATCACCTTGTGTAAAGAGATCATCCTCATCATATTCAATGACTTCTTCGGCCCAGCATTCATCATAGAAACCATCTGGTCCAGAAAGACAGAATTGAATTGGAGCAGTTCGTGTTGGATCGTATTCAGCAGCTTCTTTATCAATAAGTAATTCAAAGTGGACGTTATCGTATCCAGCATCAAGGGTAGAGAATGTAACATCTGGTTTAGTAACAACAATTTCATATGAAGTTGATTGAGAAATGTCTCCTTCAGAATATGAAACAGTTACTGTTTGATTACCACCTTTAGAGAGATCATAACCAGAGAAGTTGACATCTGTAACTTCTTTTGAGGACGAATCAGAATAGTAAGCGACAACAGTGCCTCCAAAGACAAATTCATCGCCGACTTTAAACTCGGTTTTTGGGTTACTAACTTCAATACGATCAAGAAGAATAACAACTGGTTCTTCTCCACTTGGTTTAGTCGTAAAGTTACGGGTAGCTAGTTCTAAATAATTTGGTTGTTCGAAAGATGGACTTTCTTCTTTAACATACAATGTTAAAGCATAACTAGTATTTGGTAATAAATCCTTAATTGAAGCAGTATATTCGAAAGTGTTTTCATCAACTTCAACATATTCAACCAAATAATCTTCCACTTTAAATCCGTCTGAATTTTCAATTAAATAAACAACGGTCTTTTCGCTTTCTACTTCTTCAACATCTTCTTCTTTATTTTCATTTGGTAAAAGTAAGTTAGAAGACATGCGGAATGAAAAATCAACACTATTGGATGTGATTTCACTCGAAGTAAAGACAATTAGTTCCTCTTTAGCAACTTCTTCATGGAGAACGGAGATACCGGCAGCACCACCGACAGCGACGACAGCTGCAACTGCAACAGTAGTAATTGTGGCTCCAATACTTGAAGAAGCAGCCGCACCACTTGCAGCACCACTTGAAGTAGCGCTAGCACCACTAGAGGCGCTTGATACGCTTGAAGTAGAAGAAGATGAGCTTTCAACTTGTTCGGCTTCTTGTTTTTTCTCTTCTTGTTCTTTCGTGCTCTTTAAAAGATTATCTTCAACTTTGTCATTAACAACAGAGTTATCGTTTAATTCGTCTTTGATTGGATTCTTATTTTCAGGTTGAAAAGAGTACTCAACATTTTGAGCTTTTCCGTATTCGTAATTAGGATTCTTTCCTTCGTTAGATACTTTAACGAAGTTGAATTCGTTGTTTTTCACAATGAATAGATTACGGGATTTTTGCTTTCTTGTAAAGAAAACAACATTCTTTTAATAATTGGAACAATATCATTTCTAGTTTAAAAAAAGAAAAAATCATCTACAATTTGCGGATGATTTATTTCTATACTTTTATTTGTTTTAACCAGGATTTGCTGGTAATTTTTAGCAATTCTCGGTTAATTTTGCTTTACTTTATAATCGTAATTTTTGTTTGGGAATTTTTTCTCGTAAGCCTTAATGCAAGCTTCGATGACTTCCATGGCAATAGCTTTACCATGAATCTTATCAACAACAGTCTCTTTTCCTTCAAGTTCTTTATAAACTTTAAAGAAGTGTTGGATTTCTTTGAGGATGTGATCTGGAACTTGTTTGATATCTTGGAAAGAATTGAAGACTGGGTCATTTTTCGCAATAGCGATAATCTTTGTATCAACTTCTCCAGAATCGGTCATTTCGAGCATTCCAATTGGGAAACATTCAACTAAAGCGAGTGGAACGATTGGTTCAGAGCATAAGACTAATACATCAAGTGGGTCTCCATCACCAGCATAAGTTTTTGGAATAAATCCATAGTTATGTGGATAGTGGGTTGATGTGTATAAAACACGGTCTAAAATTAATGCTCCGGAATATTTATCTAATTCATATTTATTTTTTGATCCCTTAGAAATTTCAATACAAGCAAGGAAATTCGAAGGGGTGATGCGACTTGGGTCAGCACGATGCCATATGTTCATAATTAAAACCTCTTTTAGATTTTAGCATATCTAAAACAATTCGGTTAAATTATTGGAGAATTGCGGTTATTTTTCACTCTTTTCAACTTTATAGCGATGAAAAGGAATGTATTTATAAACTTGACCAATATAGTCTTGATAAAGTGGGTATTTCGAACTGGAAATTGATTCAGCTAAGGTTGATGAGCCAGAGAAAAGAAGAATCAAGAATAAAGGACCAATAATGGACCAGTGGAAGATTCCGTTCACTGCCACACCAGCACCAATAGTCATAATATAAAGCGAAATCCAGATACCTTGTTCGCCAAGATAATTTGGGTGTCTCATTCTGCCCCATAAACCAACGGTGTTAAATCCGAGATTATATGGATCTTCTAGTTCTTCTAGAGTCTTTCCTTCTTTAAGAAGGGATTTCTTTGTTTCATGGAATTTCCATTGTTCTTCATCAGCAATTGTTTCAATTAAGACAAAGCAAAGCGCTAATCCAGCAGCAACAAAATCCCATACGCCAAAGGCGGCTGGACTATCCATCACCGCTAAAGCTGGGAATGTGATTGCTAAAACAATTGCGTTTTGATAGATAGAAATAAAGAATAAGTTAAACATTGACCAGGCAATATTCTTTTTAAAGAATTTTGATCCATGGACAATTTTCCAGCGATAATCTTCTTCACCTTGCCAGAATTTCCAGGTGTAAGCGCCTTTTCGGCCAAAGTTAATCGTTAAACGAATGCCCCAAATAGTAGCAATCACCGCATAAACAATTAAACGTAAATCAAATCCACCCTTGGCGCAGATGACCCAGGAATAAGCAATTGGAAGTAGACTCCAAAGTTTATCCATCTGGGAGTAGTTGTGGGTGAGTTCACCAACAACAAAGACATAAAACATACTTGCACCACAGATGATTAAAAGAATAATCATTGTTTCGGATTGGTTTTGACTTAAGTGTAAATCACTAAAGACAAGTGAGAGAATTGACAATGTCAATATAACAATGACAGAGATAACGGTCGGTAAATATTTTTTCATAAGTTCATCCTTCTAAGTATTGATTATAAAAGAAAAAAGTTAGTTAATCATAACTAACCTTATATCTTCATTTGACCGAGTTTGTTTTCTTTCGCATCAAAGTAATAAAGAACATCACTTGGTGCATCACCAACTAGATAGTTGATGAGATACATACTTGCTAAGGAAGCAACAGTTCCAACCATTGGACCCATCACTCCATCACGAGGTTCTTTTTTGATACTATTATCAAAGACATCAGATAATGACTTCTCTTTAAATAGACAATATTGTCCGCGATTTCCATCAACTCCAATGTGAAGAAGAGGAATATTGTGTTTCTTGGCTAAATCACCTAAAACAAGTTTTGTTGGCCAGTTATCCACCGCATCGATAATTAAATCAATCTTTTCCACCATCGAATCAGCATTCTCGGCAGTGACTTTCATATTGCGAGCATAAATCTCGATTTCGCTATTCTTTTTAATTAGTTCAGCTAAGACAACATCGCTTTTTAGTTTTCCAACATCTTCTTCTTTTAGAAGAATTTGTCGATTGAGATTTGATAATTCGACCTTATCGTAATCGACAATAACTAGATGTTGGATCCCGTTTGTCACTAAACAAGTCGCGACGTATTGACCAACTCCACCAACACCAACAAGTAAAATACGCTTCTTTGATAGAAGTTCTAATTTCTCTTTACTAAAAGTAGAGAGCTCTAAAAGACGGTCATAGCGAGACATCTTATCCACCGCCTCGAACATAAATTAGTTCAATCACATCTCCGTCATTTAAAACGTGCTCTTTAAATTTAGCACGTGGAACAAATGTTCCATTGACGGAGATTACCAGCCAAGGGACGGCTTCAACGTTTCTATAATCTAAAAGATCTTGGATCGTCATTCCTTCTTTATATTCGTTAGATAAACATGAATCAACTTTTAGATGCATAAATTATAGAGCCTCAATTAATGGATAGTTCACTTCTGGATAGTGCATTTGAATCATTCTAGAGAAGTCATCACCAAAGAAGCCATAAAGCATAATCAAACCCACTCCAGGGCCAGAAACAATGAATGTAGAAAGCTTCTCACAATTAGAAAGAAGTTCAGCATCTTCATAAGCGTAATGAGCTTCATCTAAGAATGGTTTTAAGAAGTTAGCGATGCCTTCTGGATTACCAATGAGATATAAAACATCCATTGTTGGCATCTCGGTTAATGCCGCACCAAGTTTTGATGTAATCTCGCTAGGAAGAGACATAAACATGGATAAGAAATAATCCGCTGTTCCTTGAATAACATTGACGAATTTTTCTCTTGTATCAATGTTTTGTTCGCCATATGATGGGGTTCTTAAGATATCAATTAATCCTTGTGGGAGAGTGTTTTGAGTAACTTCCTCTCCGGACAAAGTAAATGGATTAAACTCCGGAATAACGATGGATTCATCGTAGTTTTTACAAACTTCTTCAACGTTAGAATTATCTAAAATAACATCTTGTCCAACACGATAAAATCCATATTCTTCTGGAGCGATCATTGGAATTAAATCGGCTTGGTTAACTATGTTAAAGACGTTTTTATAATCATGATATTCACTGCACCCTTTTGGGGCTTCAAATGTATAAACATAGAAGTTTTCATCACGGACAAGTTTGTGTTGTCTTTCAAAAAGAAGCTTTGCTGCAAGATTAGCAACGCCTCCACCGCGAGAGTAACCAGTAATGATGAATTTGGAGTTCTGATGTTGATATGTTTTGATGTAATCATCTAAATCGTTAATTAAAGTGTTCGCCGCTTGTAAAAATCCAGCGTGATCACCTTCTAACCCAAGATTGAGATTTGAATTCCATTCCCCACCATAGTTAAAACCTCGAATCGAGACTAAAACAACATTTTGACGGTTAACATGACGTGAACCGATAGCATAAGCGATGGTGTGTTTATCTGGTGTAACTTCATAGTCTTTAGAGAGTTCTAAACAAGAAAACATTGTGTCACGGTAGAAAGTCGTGATGCTGTCTTTATCTTTATTTGCCGCTGATGCACCATAACTAAATAAAGCGAGATCTTTATTAAAGACGTCAGATTTTTGGTCAAGGCAGTCGTGTTTTAAAGTGAACACTTGCTCGTAGTTTTGGGCATATCCAGTCATGACAACAGATGATGATAAATCATCATTCAATGAATCAGGTTCAAATTCACAACCAGTAAGTAGTAATGGTATCAGAGCAATTAAAAGAAATTTCTTTTTCATTTGAGAGCCTCCTTAACAATACTTGGATCAATATATTGATATGTGACAGTGTCAACTAAAGGAGCGTACTTTTTAAGTTTCTCCTCTGAGTCAATTGTCCAGACATTCGTGAAATGTTTTTTAGTGTAACGTAAGACACGTTTTTCCTCGAATAACTTATCTTCTAAATCGACGGATTCCACACTTCTTCTAAAGAACCAGGTGTATTCATCCGATTTAGCAACAAGTAGAGAACGAATAAATCCTTCATGCTTAAACGGCCATAATGAACGTGGATCAAAGGAAATTAGTAGAACGTTTCGTTTATCTTTGATTTGTTGAAGCATTTCTTTGGTTTTCGCAGCTAAAGGTTTGTAGTTTTTACGGAACACCTTCATCTCAATCACCATTGGAACTTTTTCTTGGTTGAGGTCTAAGACCTCTTGGAGAGTTGGGATTTCTCCACCATCTAAAAGATGGTAGTTTTCTTTAATCTCTTTTAAAGTTAAATCTTCGATGATTCCGTCTTGACCTGTTGTTCTAATTAGATTTTCATCATGACAAACAACAAGTTCATTGTCTTTTGTTAGATGGATATCAAATTCAAAAGCCACTCCATGATCAATCGCGTTTTGAAAAGCTTTCATACCGTTTTCGGTAAACTCTTTATTATGTAATCCGCGATGGGCGATTCCTTTAAGGAATACGGGATTGATCTTTGAGATAGCTTTTTCTTTTTTCATAATTATTCTTCGGCTTCTCCAATGGCACTTAAACCTTTTGAGAAGGTTGTTTTCTTGGTTTTAATGTTCTTCACAAAGAAGAAGATAACAAAGGAGATGGCAACACAAATGCCAGCATAAATTGGAAGTAAGAACCAGTCAAAGCTTGGTGCCATTAATAGGGCTCCTAAAGCGATTGGTGTAATTGTTTGTGCAGCCATGCTAGATGCGTAGTAGTAACCAGTAAAAGCACCAATCTTTTTCGAGTTACATAGTTCAACAACCATTGGGAAGGAGTTCACATGAACTAGTGACATACCAAAGTCCTTAACAAACCAGATAACAAAGAGCCAGATTGGTAAGCTTCCATTTGGAAGACCAACAGCAAATGTCATAATAATCCAGATGAGATAACCTAAAACAGCTAATCCTAAGCCGCCTAAAACAGTGTATTTACGACCAATCTTGGAGGCGATTAATCCACCAAGAGCAAAACCGATCACACTACCAACACCGCCGATAATGGTTAAGATACCAGTACCAACGGATGAGGAATGTGTTCCATAGATAACATAGTTATTTAAGAATGTACGAACACCATTATCAGCCATGAACCAGAAGAATTCTGCTCCAAGGATGAGCCAAAGCATAACTTTGTTCGCTTTTGACATTGGTTTATCATCGTCAACTTTATCAGTTGTTTGAGAAACAGCATCACCACGAGCCATTTCATCTTTCATTTCATCTGCAATCTTATTTTCTTTAACTAAGACAAAGAGAACGACTGCAGAGATGAGCATTAGGACTGAGCCAACAAGGAATGGTCCTTCAATCGCCCAGATGTTTTGATAAGCCCAGGTGTGTGGTTTTAAACTTCCATCAGCGTATTGGCTTGTTCCTAAATAATCAGAAAGAATAAAGACAAAGCCAACCACCGTGGCAAAAGCACCACCAAGGTAACCCATAATGTTAATGATACCGTTAGCTTTACTACGTAATGGCTTTGGTGTCATATCTGGCATCAAAGCCACAGCTGGGTTACGATACATCATGGCGAATAAGACAACAATCGCCATTAAGATAATTACTCCAACAGTATTAGAGTAATGGAATAAAACAGGAATAAATGGGAATGCAACTGCACAAACAAAGGTACCAACCAAAATATATGGCATACGTTTACCAATTTTTGTGTGTGTTTTATCAGAAATCCTTCCGAAGATTGGTAGTAAGATTAAGGCGGCTAGATTATCTAGAGCCATCATAATACCAACTAAGTATTGGACTTCTTTTTCGTTTGAGATTCCTAAGGAATTTTTAAATAATTCGGTTAGGAATGTTGGACACCAAGTGTCGTAGACTTGCCATAACAAAAGGATGCCAAAGAATGCGAAACCAATGATAAAGGTTCTTTTATAATTCAGTTTGAACCCTTGGTCTGCATTATTTGTTTGTGCGTTCATTTTTACGCCTCCAAATTTATTTTTCTAACAAGGATGGTAGCTCCTTGATCGAACCTAATAGGTATGTTGGTTGGTGTTCATATTTCTTGACGTCTTCTAAAGAAGATTCTCCAGAAAGAACACAAAGAGTATCAACGTTGGCGTTTACTCCAACAAGGATATCGGTGTATAAACGATCCCCAACAACTAAAATGTCTTTCTTTTCAACATTAAATTTCTTGGCTAAATATTCAATCACGGCTGGGTTTGGTTTACCCATGACAGTGGCTTTTTTACCAGTGCAACGATAAATCCATTCACACATTCCACCACAATCTGGAATGTATAAACCATCTTCAATTGGACATCTCCAGTCAAGGTTAGTTGCAATGAATGGAATGTCTTTTGTTTCTAAATATAAACAAGCACCTTTCAGTTCGTCATAGACTAGCTCTGTGGAAAAACCACAGACAACAGCTTCAACTTTTTGTTTTGAATCATATCGATCAATGTAATGAAAATGCTTGGACAACTTGTCTTTTAAGGATTTGTTCCCAATACAATAAATGTTTTTTATCCCTTGATCTTTTAGATAAGAAATCGTGACTTCGGTTGAGGAATAAAAGTTTTTTTCTAAAGAACACTTAATCCCGAAGTCACTTATTTTCTTAAAGTAGAAGTCTAAATCATGCGATGAATTATTTGTGAAGAAAACATAATCAATCTTGTTATCATTCAAATATTTGAAAGTATCTAAAACTCCAGGAAGAAGGTTCTTTCCAAGATAGATTGTTCCATCCATATCAAAGATGATTAGTTTTTTCTTCATTTGACCTATTTATTATACTCTTTTAATCAAAGATTCGCATCCTTAATAAAGATTTTAGATCAATGTAAATTAAAATAAACAAATTTTATATCAATATCTTTAATTATAATTATAACTATGTTATAATATTTATGAATATATAGGTAGGCAATGATGGACTGCAAAACAGCATCGGATGCTATTGGTTATGTGTTCCATACAAAGAGTTGTTACCTTTGTGTGATGTGGTCAAGCAACGCCAAGGCTACTACATACTAGGATTGATTTCGAATTATTACCCACATCCTAGTGCTTAAAAAGCAATGTGGTACCGAATGCTCCACACAAGAATTATCTTGAATTACGGCCGTCATAGGGCATGACGAAAACACGAGTAGAGAGACATTGCGATAATGTCGAGACTACACACGTGTTTTTGTTGTGAGGTGACGGCTTTTCTAATCTCCTATCAAAAACGCAATTAAAAAAGGAGATTTAATATCATTATGAAAAATTCAAGAAGAATTAGGATACTTGATGAAAAAGCATGGCATTTTCGTAATAACTCAAAAAGAAGAAATTCTTCTCAGCAAAGAGGAAAACATCCATCTCTAATAGTTGGAGTTTCTTTGGATGGTAAATATATGCTAAATATTGGTATTACTCATTCAAAAAAGAGGGGTCGCCATAAGAATATTGAGATCAGAAATCCTCAAAACTGGTCTAAAAAATCTTATTTACGAACTGATATTGGCTTACACCCAAAAGAATGTTTAAGAGAAATTTTATTGAACTATAACCTTAATCCAAATGACATCAAAAAAGTTGAAAAAATAATAAAAAAGAGAACTCCCACTAGGCGGTAGTCATTAGCTACCACGGGTGAATCCTCATTATTATGTTACAAACCAACAAATTAAAAATCAACAAAAAATTATGAAAAATTATTTCGATAATTATTATATAATTATGTTATAATTATGAAAGGAAAATATGAAAGATCATTATGATTTTAGCAAAGGAAAGAAGAATCCTTATACAAAACTTCTAAAAAAGCAAATAACTATGAATATTAGCATCCAGGTGTTGGACTATATGAAAGCAATGTCTGAAGAAACTGGTATTCCCTATCAAACCTTAATTAATTTCTTCCTTCTAAGAATCGTCCATGGGAAGAAAAGATTAGAAGAAGATTGGTAAACAAAAAAGAATTCCTCTAAAGCAGTCCAGGAATTCTTTTTTTACCAGCAATTCTTGGTTAAATTCTGAAAATTTATGAAGGCACGATTATTAAAAGCTCTGCAGTATTCTCTAATTTTGTTTCCACTAAATTCGAGGAAGAAATTTCCACAATAATACTTAACTTTCGCCATAATTATATTCCTTTAATGAATTATAAATAAAAATTTGATCCAAGTGGCATCCATTGGATCATAACACCAAGTACTTATCTCGGTTAGCGGGTTTTCCTAGTCCACATAAACAATTTGCCTTTTGTATAAGCAAACATGCATTCATTGGTACACTTAACCAACGAGTAATATCTGTCATCAAATTTAGTTACATGTATTAATTTATTTATACAATGATAAAAATTGTGCTATTTTTCATCAAAAGTTGAGATATGTTTCATAGTTGTAACTCCCAAATTAATTTCACTGTAATACCAACGTGATTTATAGTTTTGAACCATTTGGGATGTTGTATAGAAAGGTGGTTTAAACCATTTAGGACCATAATATGCGCTTAGGACAAGAGGAAACGATGAAGGGACTGTAGTAGATATTCCTTCAAAATTGGCTTCCCTTAAATTAAGCCATTCCTTTTTTAAATATGGACCAGGTTTTTTGAGATTTTCAATATAATTTGGTGTGTATGCATAATACGCATCGTTCTTCGATTTTTTTATGTATGAATCGACTCTTTTCAAATAGATTCTTTTTAGCCGCCTAAATTTTGATAAATAATTTCTTGTGACATCTTTATTATCCAAGGCAAGAATGGCGGGATATTTTGTTTCAATTTTTTCTAATCTAAGATGTAATGGGTGCAAATACAATTTGCGATATACTCTATCAAACAATCTGTTTTTATAGATTGGTGCATAAGCGTAAACATCAATAAATAAGCCTCGATACTTATATAGGCGATAAAGTTCACTATCTTTTTCAGAAACACAAGATGTTCTTTCTCGTATGCGGAAGTTTGATAAGCGAGGCGAATAGTATTCATCATTATTGTAGTCTTGTACATCAAGATAATTTGAACAGTGTTTACGAATCACTTGTTTGGCCTTTTCAATTTGATTAAAAGGAATCGCTAGATCAATATCATCATCCCAAAAGATAAATCCACCATTAATATTATTGCTGTTTTTGTTATATGATTCACGACAAGCACCAATTAAACTGCCCCCATCAAGCAAATATGTGACATGTTCTTGATCAAATGCTTGCTTGACTTTTTTAAACATCTGCAATAGGCGTTCATGAATGATTTTTAATTTGGTAAACGTTTGTTCATTTTGGGAAATGACTTCAATATCAATGTCGCTTGAAGGAAGTGTAACTTTTTTATTACTAAAATAAATATCTCTATAACCATGAAGAATTTTGTAGTAATTCTTTTTTCTTTTTCCTGTCAGATAGATTTTTCGAATATAAAATGGTACAAAAATGCTATTTCGCCTGTTGTCAATGATTTGATCCTGAACGGAGCGAATAAAAGCTTTTCCTTTGACATCGTCATCAATAATGTCACGAATTAGTCCATCGTCGTCTCTTAAATAATCCATAAGATGTTTGTTTTTATTGATCATTTCCGTTGTTACTGAAAAATCCTCAATTAATAATTGAATAATCGTAAATGAAGCAACAAACGTTAATATAAGAACTCGCCAATTATAATGTGCGAACAAGAATGAAAGAACCAAAGAAACAAAGACAAAAGATAACCTAACAACAGTAATAAGCCATCTATAAGAACGATAGATACAATAGGTGTAGATAATGTTATCAAGCTGTGCAATCAAAATATTACTATTATTTGATGACGATTGTATTTCACCATACCAGCATTCATATTTATCCAGATCTCTTCTCGAAGAAATCAGTTTGTCGGCCGATTTAGAAAAATCTAGATTACCAATTTTTTTAGCAAATTTGTTATGTTCGATACCGAATACACGGCAATCATATTCTTCTCTGAATGCATTTGAAATTGAAAGATGCTTATCAATTACTTTTTTTAGAAAAAAATGAGCCAAAATAAACATTAAAAATGTTAAAACACCGACATACAAGTCTCGATAATTATCAACCCAATCGATATACATAAAAACATATGAAATTGTTGAGACAACAACGGGTAAAAATGCGCAGAATATAACTATAAGATTGATATGTCTAGCGATTGAAAAATGTTTATCTCGTATTTTAAGTAAATCAATATTCGTTTTTTTATGAGTTTCCCTAATTAATTGATCCATTATTGCTTCGCATCTCCTTTGTGATCAAAGATCTCTTCTTCATCACGCAATTCGCATTCCCAATCCATACGATACAAACGTACTTTGCCTTTCTTGTGACCCAATCGAATAACACGGATTGGTTTGTTGTTTTTCATAATCCATTTGTTGAAACAAAAGAACATAATGAAATAAACAATTGTTGATACAACAAGTAGTGCGCCAACAGCAATTAGAATGATGAATTCAATTTCTATAATTCAATTATAGCACATTTAAATGTCATTAATTAAAAGAAAAGAGAACTCCAACTTATGGGTTCTCTATTTCAAATTAATTAATTGGGGTTTTACATTAAATTCACCAGCAATTTACGGTTAATTCGATTATAAATCGCGAAAACCTGGTTAGTTGATTTTTATCATTTCTTCGATCTTACTCGCCTCTTCTTTAGATATTGTCAGATTCTTTTCGTTTTTCCGACCATAAAGTCTCGAGAATAAGCAATATATTCCAATACTTCTTCATCAGTAAATGTGTCATCTAATAAAATAGAAACCCATTTTTGTTTATTCATGTGATATGAAGGGTAGATACCTTTATTTTTTAATATCTCTTCTCTTTTATTTTCATCAATTCGAACATTAATCACGTCGACGAATTCATCCTTATTATTAGGTAAGAAATTCGACTTACTAACATTCATAATCAATCCATACCACTTCTTGTTAATGTGATATCGAAACACTCCATAATTTTCTATTTTTGGATCAGAAAAAGGAAAATCAGGTTCTTCATGATATCTTTCTTTAATGATGGAGGCAATTCGATTCGCCTGATTAGAGACAAATCTTTCTTTTTTAAAACATTTATCTCTGATATCTAATAAGATATCTCGACAATTCTCTCTAATCTCACCGATATATTGACCTTTATAAGAATCATTATTGATTTGCGTGAATTCTTCATTAAACGCTAATTCGATTACTTTAAAATTGACTTCACCTTTTTCATTAACTGTAATTAAAGCTTTAAATTCATCGTTATGAAAATTAATTGAATAAGTATAAATATCCTTAAAACAATCAAAACCGTACTCAATTAATTTTTCTTTTATTGGATGATAAGTTGGAAATATCTCTTGTAGAATAGACATGATTTAATTTTATATTAAAAATATAAAAATTGGTAGAAATATAAAAAGAAAAGGAAAGGACAATGCTTTTTAATTGCATATTTTTTTGTAAAAGTATGCAGTTAGATTTGAACAAAAATAATAAAAAACTCCTTTTATTTAAGGAGCATTTCAAACAGTATGGGGCGAGTGACGCGGTTCGAACGCGCGAATGACCGGTTCACAGCCGGTTGTGTTAGCCTCTTCACCACACTCGCCAGAGCGTTATCAATAATAACTATTTATTGATGCTTTGTAAAGCAGATTTTGCAAGTTTTAGAATTGGTAATTCACGTTGTTTCACTAATCGACCAACTAGAACATTTTGCATCTTTTCGTATAAACGAATTGCTTCATCAATTGGAACCCAAATAATTTTGTTTATTCGGATTTGTTCATCAACTTCGAGGTGTTGGTGAACTTTTTTACCTCTTCGCACAAGATAGTAGTAATTGTGGTTCTTTCTTTGGATGAGGTTATAGTAGTCATCCACTTCGCCTAAGAAACAGATTACTTCTGATTCATAACCAACTTCTTCATGGAGTTCACGATGAAGTGTTTCTTCATGGGTTTCGTTTGGTTTGGCTCCACCACCTGGAGTTTCATAATAATCTCTTGGTCCAAATCCATCATCATCTTTGAGATATTCGAGACAAACATTGTCATTTTCATCGACAAAAATGGCTCGAACGACTTCACGAGTGTGAGAAACACCAGTGAATGGATATTGATCATCTTTGAATTTAAAGAGAGGTTCCATGGACATTATTTTATATAAAAAGAGGGCATTATGCTATAATGAATTGCCTTATGAAGAGTGAAACAAAGAAAGTCTCTAATTGGAAATTATTCCTGACATTCATGAAGTTAGGATTATTTTCATTTGGTGGCGGACCAGCAATGCTCATGCTTATAAAAGAAGAAATTGTGACTAAGAATGGCTGGATGAGCGAAGAAGAACTAACGGAAATGGTTGGTTTAAGCGAATCCACTCCTGGTCCAATTGCGGTCAATCTAGCAACATATCTTGGCTATCGAAAACATGGTTTCTTAGGAGCGTTGTGTGCCACACTTGGCGTGATGGTTCCGACATTTTTGATCATGTTTATTGTTTCAATGTTCTTCCGTAATTTAATGCAATATGAGCCAGTTCAATATGCCTTTATCGGCGTTAAATGTGCCGTTGTTTTCTTAATTTTACGTGTCGCAATTTCCCTAGCAAAACACGTAAAATCCTCGAGTTTTGCGGTGATTTTGTTTTTAATTGTTGCGATTTTGATGATTGTTTTCCATTACTTAAATATCGACTTTAGTGCGATCTACTTTATCCTCATTGGATTATTCCTTGGATTGCTTGTATATTCACTGATTATTCCTTTAACTCAAAAACATCAGGAGGAAGTCAAAAAATGATTTTTCTTCGTTTGTTTTTAGAGTTCCTAAAGATTGGCTTATTCACCTTTGGAGGTGGATATGGAATGATTCCACTTGTTCGAGAGACCGTTTTAAAAAATGGTTGGATCAGTGAATCAGAATTTATCAACATGATTGGTCTAAGCGAAGTCACTCCAGGACCAATCGCGATTAATATGGCGACTTATGTGGGCTCTTTACAAGGAAGTGCATCTTCTCTTGGAGCTTTTGGAGGATTCTTAGGTTCATTAATCGCGACACTAGCAGTGATTCTTCCAGCGTTTATTGTGATGCTTATTTTCTCGATCTTTCTAAAGAAGTTTGGTCAGCAAAAACACATCAAAAACGCTTTAAAAGGAATTAATCCAGTAGCAATTGCCTTAATCATGTCCACCGCTTTAATTCTTCTTAGCGATGTCCTCTTCCCAATTAACACAACTGGTTCCGTTAGTATTTCATTTAATCGAACATCCATCTTTATCTTCTTATTAATCGCGTTTATTTATTTAATCATTACAAAAGTATTCAAGAAAAAAGCACACCCAATATTGATGATTTGTTTGGGTGCGCTATTAGGTTTAGTTGTAAACTATATCAATCTCATCTAAAGTGATGAGATATGAAAAGGAGACCAATAGGTCTCCATTTTTCTTTATTCACCACTACGAAGGGCGACAACTGGGTCTTTCTTGGCGGCTGCTCGAGATGGAATTAATCCAGAAATGAGGGTTAAGACAATCGAGAGAGCTAAGACAGCTAAGGCCAGGTACCATGGGAGAACGACAATGGCGCCGACTCCAGCAACAACTTTTAGAATAATATTAATAATTAAAGATAATAAGTAGGTGACCCCAATACCAAATAGACCTGATATTGCGCCAATAATGAATGTTTCAACGATAAAGAGGTTAGAAACATCAAGTTTGCGTCCACCAAGAGAACGGATAATACCGATTTCTTTAACACGTTCAACAACACTAACGTAGGTAATAATACCAATCATCACTGTTGAAACAACTAAGGATAAGGAAGTAAACGCGATTAAAGCGATTGAGATAATATCGATTAAGGAGTTAATCATATTAATGACAATCTCGAGGTTATCACTGTATTTGATGTTGGAACGATCAGCACGTTGGACTTGTTTTTCGACTCCATCTGGATGAATCGTGATTGAATCATCGCCATTCCACTTATCAAGATAAGAAGTAACTAAATCTTTTTCATCAAAGCTCTTTGGGAAGATGCTTAAATCGTTTGCAACAGTTTCACCACCAACAGATCTTAATGCAGCAGATAATTGGCTTGGAACATCGTAAGAACCCATTAAGCTTTGAATAATTGACATGGCATTTTCACCAATTGTTCCTACGGAAACTGGAGTAGAGAATGTTGCAATTTTAGCTTCAGGATCAATGAAATCAAGAGCAGAAGTATCAAAGTTTTCTGAATAAGTATAGTAAACAATTGAAATCAATGTTGATGATTGGAGCATTGTTTTTAATGCAACCTTGACGTCTGCTGGTAAAAGTGGGAGATCAACCAATGTGTTTTCTTTGGTTTTTAATTGTTCAATTGCATCATTGATTTCAGTTGATGTTGAATTCTTAAAGAAATTACTGATGCCTTTGATATATTGGGCAACATTAGAAGTTTTATTTCTTTCAATAAAGCCGGTGTCAAAACTATTCGATACGGCAAATCCTGTTTTTAAACAACCATAGGAAATACCTTCCTTTGGTTTGAGAATTGCAGTGATTTTCATATCACGACCATTCTTTGGCTTATCGCTATCTGTATCTTTAAAATGACCAGTGTAGTTATATTCACAAGGCTTAATTGAACAATCAGAGAAATAATTTCTAATTACTAATGGAGCTTGTTTGAAAATTTGGTCATCATCATAAATCGTGAATTTCTTATTTAACAAAGTTGAGTAATCGAAATCATGTGGTTCAAGACCATCATATTTATGTTCATCATCTTTGCTAGTTTCACTTGCATTAGCAAACTTAGAAATGACACGAGCAAATTCATCTTGGGAGTAATAACCAACTTGGGCTAAGAATAGGTCAGTTAATTCTTGATTCTTATCAATAACAATCGCCATTTCGTTTTCAGCGGTTGGTAAATATCCACCTTCATTCATGATGTTGTACTGGGAAAGAACATAGTTTTCATCGTTTGGCACAATGTCGAATGTTGAAGTGAACATTGGAATCATGGATGCATATGTGGCAAATTTTGTTTGTTTAACGATAGAGACATAAATGTCTTCTAATTCCTGAAGGGAAATGTGAGGTACTTTAACATTTGTGTAAATTTCTCCTTCTTTATGAGAATAACTCCAATCGGTAAACATATTTAATTTACGATTATTTCCATAACCAAATCTCATTGCGGAGTAATAATCTTCAGGCATTTCAGAGACGTATTGAACATAATCTGCTGTAATTTCATTCTTTGTTAAAGATGATTCAAACTTATTTCTTGTATCAGCAAGATATTCAATCATGTAGTCGATGTTAACCTTGCCATCTTTAATTGATTTTTTAACTGCGTTAGTTTTTTGGGCAGTCGAAGCAAAGCTAATTAAGGAGCCTAAATCTAAAGATTGTTCTTCAATTTCGATTGGGTTACCGCTAAGCATATCGTCTTGCATATCGTGGATGTAGCTACGAACACCACTAGTAACAGCTAAAACAGCAGAGATACCAATAATACCAATTGATCCAGCGATACAAACGAGTGTTGTACGTTTGGCTTTAGCAAGTAAGTTTTTCGCCGATAAAAGGAATGTTGTTTTACCATTCATCTTAGATTTGCGGACTTTTTCGACTTCTTCAGCGCTAACAGCTTCTGGTTTTTCTTCCACCGCAAATGGGTTTGAATCGTCGATGATTTCACCATCTTTCATCGTGACAATACGAGTGGAATATTTGTAGGCTAAATCAGGGTTATGAGTAACCATGATGACGAGCCTATCTTTAGCAACTTCTTTTAGAAGTTCCATGATTTGAACAGATGTAACGGAGTCAAGAGCACCGGTTGGCTCATCAGCTAAAAGAATTTCTGGGTTATTAACTAACGCACGGGCAATGGCAACACGTTGCATTTGACCACCAGAGAGTTGATTTGGTCTTTTCTTAGCTTCATTAGCTAATCCAACTTTTTCTAGTGCCTCTAAAGCACGGGCTTGTCGTTCTTCTTTTCCAATTCCACCAATGGTTAAGGCTAACTCAACGTTACCTAAAATATTCATTTGTGGAATGAGGTTATATGTTTGGAAAACAAATCCGATCGAGTGGTTACGGTAGGTATCCCAATCACGGTCTTTGTAGTTTTTCGTTGATTGACCTTTGATCAGAAGATCACCAGAGGTATATCGATCAAGACCACCAATAATGTTTAAAGTTGTGGTTTTACCACAACCAGAAGGACCAAGGATAGAAACAAATTCATTTTGACGGAAGGAAATATTAATTCCTTTTAAAGCGTGGGTAACATTGTTACCACTGACATAATCTTTAACAATATTTTTTAACTCAAGCATAAGTGTTTCTCCTTTTTTCCTAGGTCTTAATCGCCATATTATTGTAAGTATATTTATAGATATCGCAACTAAAAATTAAATTTTTAAGAAAAGTTATCATTGACTTACTAAGTAGCGATATCGACTTTATCGTTGTTGAATTAGCAAATTAGAAGTCTATAATAGTCGTATGAAATATTTACTATTTGTTGTGTTAGAAAACACAAAAGAAACATCAGACTTAATTAAAGAACTCTCCTTAAAAGGGATTAACGGAACCGTAATGGCGTCTACTTCCTTAAAACACGTTTTTGAGGATGAAAGAGAAGACACCTTACAGTTCGTTTCATTAAGTCATATCGACCAACATAAACTCACGCAAAACACCACTGTTTATTTCATTTTGGATGAGAAAAATATTGAAGAAGTGAAACAAATTATCCGTGAAAAGACGGGTAATTTCACAAATACCAAAGGTGGAATGTTCACTTCCCCACTAGAAAGTTTCGAAGGCAGCTTCTAAATGAATCAAATTCTCTGTATTGCCTTAGCTCTTTTGGTTGGACTTTTATCATCAAGATTGATGAAAGTTTTACGTTTACCAAATGTTACTGGATATCTTTTATCTGGAATTATTTTTGGTCCGTTTTTGCTTGGAAAATACATTGGCGGTTGGGATGAAGGAAAGTTATCGGCGGTTAAATGGATTAGCGAGATTGCGTTAGGCTTTATTGCCTTCACAATTGGTACTTCATTTAAGACTTCTTCTTTGAAGGCGGTTGGAAAAAGAATTGTTTTAATTACACTTTTTGAAGCACTCGGAGGTGCGATTCTTACCATCGGTGGTTTATTTATCGCCCGTATTTTCTTAGGCGATCAACTTCCTGTTTCAATTATTCTCACTCTTGGTGCAATTGCCTGTGCAACTGCACCTGCTGCAACACTTATGGTCATTCGCCAATATCAAGCTCGAGGACCACTAGTTTCAACATTAATTCCAGTAGTCGCATTTGACGATGCTGTGGCCTTAATTACGTTTGCTGTTTTATTTGCATTATCTAAGGCTTTTGCAGCAAATGGTGCGGTTTCTGCCGTAGAAATTTTACTTGTGCCTCTTATTGAAATCATTGGTTCACTCGTTGTTGGAACAATCCTTGGATTCCTTGTTTCTCTTGGTTGCAAATTCTTCAAATCACGTGCCAATAGAATGATTATGGTTATATGCGCAGTGTTAACCATTGTCGGATTATCAATGCTTTGCACAGAAAATCACTGGCAAATCCTGGGTACAAATCTATCATTCTCTCCACTATTAGGATGTATGATGATTGGTGCGATCTTTATTAACTTTAGAAGTGATGCAATGCGTACAATTGAAAGAGTTGATCAATTCACTCCACCACTTTATATGCTTTTCTTTGTGATTTCTGGTGCTTCACTAGATATCACGATCTTCGGAAGTGACTCCGCTTTAATTGTTGTGATTGTCTCCTTGGTCTACATCATCTTCAGATGTTTAGGCAAATACTTAGGTGCATTTTCCTCTGCAAAACTCACACATTCTGAACCAACAGTTCAAAAATATTTAGGTTTTACATTATTTCCACAAGCTGGTGTGGCGATTGGTTTAGCAACGACAGCAAGCCAAGAACTAGCGCATCTAGGATTAGAAAAACAGAGCTCGATGATTCTTGCAGTTGTCTTAACTGCCACAATCATCTATGAGCTCCTGGGTCCAGTGATTACGAAGATTTCGTTACAAAAAGCAAACGAAATACCTACTACTTCAGTAGCTTAGATAAATCTTCAACTGAATTAGCCACTATAGTGGCTTTTTCTTTAAATGAATCAATGTTAACTCCATAACCATAAGTGACTAAACATGAGTCAACATTTCCGTTAATCGCGGTTTGAATGTCGGTGATAGAGTCACCAATAAAAAGACATTCTTTTTTATTTAAATGATATTTATCAACAAGATAATTAATTAAAACGGGGTTTGGTTTTTCTGGGTTCTCTGGTTTATGACCACAGGCTTCAATAAATAACCCTTCTGGAAATGTTTTCTTAATGATGTCATCAAGAAGGAATTGGGGTTTATTTGAAACAATGAATAACTGGTAATTATCTTTCAAAGAAAGAAGGAGTTCAGTCATTCCTTTGAATGGTTTTGTTGTTGTATCTTGCATTTCAAGATATTTTTCAAAGAAAAGATTTTGAAATTGTTCATATTTTTCTTTACTTGGGGTTGTAAAGGAAATTGCTCGTTCGGCGAGCTTATATGCTCCACCACCAATGAGTTTCTTTCCTTCTTCGTATTGATATTGCTTGACATAACCACATTCTTTTAAAGCGTAATTAACCGCACTTAAAATATCTTGAAGTGTATCAAGAAGAGTTCCATCTGTATCAAGGAAAAGAGCCTTATATTTTTTATTCATGAATTGATTTATAGTGGGCAACAAAGTTTTCGTCGTACCAGTAGTAACGATCTTCGTTTTTATCGTGGGCATCATACCAAATTTCAGCGCAAAGCTGGTCTAATTTGGCTTGTTTATCAAAATCCCAAGCATATTTATCATATGAAACATTGTGCCAATGTCCGCAGTAAAGAACAGTGTGAGCAGAAGCAACAAATTCCACTCCATTATGATCTAACCAATGGAGTTTTTGATAGATATCTCCTTTGGAGAAATCTTTACTAAGAAGTTTACCTCCGCGATATTGAGCGTATGCTTCAAGATCTTTTTTGTCTAATTCATTTCGAGGCTTAGTGATATCAAAAGGAAGATGTGTGTAAGTTGGCGTGTTTTTGATTTGCTCATAATCGATTTTGTTTCCGTATTTATCTTTGCCATCGGCGAGCAAATAAACATCATCCCATCTCTTTGGAATAGCTTCATAAGCTTTGCTTCCGTTAAAATAAGCAAGCATTTTTGCTTCATCATTGTGTTTGTACCAATAACGTGGAGCATTCGAACTTCTTAAAAGACGTTTAATAATAATTAATTTGAGAAGTTTCTTTGGAACAATTCGTCCCATTTTGAAATATTTATGTCTTTTTAAGACATCATCCCAGAAACCAGCAAGACTGTATTCTTGAAAATGGAAGAGTTCTTGAAGTTGATTAGAGTCGCTATAAAAGACACCATGGAAGTTACGCGTCGCATTGTAATTTGGGTCAAAGAATTGTTTGGTGGATGCACCAATCATTTTGAAACCTAAATCAAATGTTTCACTACCTGTACCTCTTCCTTTTGGACCACCGCCGATATTAAAACAGTGTTTCCAGAAGTTATCTTCGTTTAGTTCTCCAGCTTGGTCACGACGCAAAATATTACGAATTAGGATTGCTGAATCTTTTGCTGTTACCCATTCTAGTGGAGAATTAAAACAAGTATGGAACATCAATCCATCAGAAATATTCGCCATTAGAAGCTTATCGTAAAGCATGGCGGTTTGGCGTAAAACTGTCCATGTTTTGACATTACTCTCAAGAACAGTAAATTCGCCACGCATCTTTGTTAAAGCATAAATATCAAATGGTGAAACTAGGAGTGGATCACCGACTCTTCCGAAAAGATGATTTTGGTCACGATCACCAAATAATCCAACGGTTGAAATGTGAATTAATTTTGGTTGATTTTCACCCATTTCTTCAATAACTTTGCAAAGCACTTTTGGACCAATCTCATTAGCTTCAATTGAGCCTTGTGGATTGTGGTCCGAATGAGGTGGAATTAATGCTCCTAAATTAAGAACATAATCAACTCCATCACAAAGTTTTTTAACTGCTTCTTCATCGGCGATTGAACCGTCAATTGCAGAGATTTTAACCGAGAATTGCTGGTTCTTTTTAATTAATTTATTAGTTTCCTTCTTATGAAAACGAAGGACTTTTATTAGTTCAATATTCTCTT
Source organism: uncultured Caryophanales bacterium (assembly GCA_946414655.1). GTDB lineage: Bacteria > Bacillota_I > Bacilli_A > RFN20 > CAG-826 > Fiminaster. The sequence continues at coordinate 66,441 of CAMKPL010000003.1, forward strand.
CTTTAAGTAGTGTTTCAAACAGTACTTCACCCATGTGCCCACTAGCACCAGTTATAGCAACTTTCATCTTAATTTTTCTCCGTATTTTCTTGAGGCTTTTTGGTTAGTGAAGCCAGTTTTTTTATAAGTTCCTTTTTTATTGAGTCAAAACGTTGGCCTGAAAGTTCAGCAAACTGTTTCACTTTAATTCCCAAATGGAGTGAGTAAGCAAAGTCAACAATCATTGCTCCAATAACTCCACCAATAAAGTATGTATAGATTAAATTTTCACTAATCCAACCAATAACTTTTACAAGCGATGGATTAAGGAAAAAGAAATACAAAGATCCAACAACTAACCAAATTAAGGAGAATGACGGACAAATGATGCCCATGATGTTTCCTTTTCGTTTGGAGTAGTCCCATAATTTTACTTTTAAACCTTTGATGAAGATTAATCCGGCGATAAATTCAACCACCGTCATTAAAACTCCAATCAAAAAGATGTGAACAATAACATCTAACCAATGTTCACTAATTCCAAATGAAATATTACTCACCGCATATAAGCAAAGAACTCCAAATCCATAAATTGGAAGATATGGACCGACAAGAAATCCAGGATTCATCCATTTCTTTTGGGAAACAAATCTTCGAAAGAAAAGTTCGATAACCCAACCAAAGAGGGATCCAATGACGAATAATGTTGATGCAATGACGAGATATTTCATAATCTTTTGTTATACAAAACCATGAATATCATTCCACAAATCAACTAATAATGAAATAGAAAAAATTAATTTCTCTTTCTTATATGAAAGAAATCTTAGTTTTGATAAAATACTAACAGTGTTAGTTATATATAACTCAAAGTACAAAAATGAAAATTCAAAAGAAACTTCTTATAATTCCGCTGTTGACGCTTATTCTAGTTGGATGCACAACGTCTAATAATTCAAGGAAAAAGAAATCAACCGCGAGTGTTAGCACTTCATCAAGTTCGACATCAATTCCTGAACCAGACCCATCGATTGAAAAGACTAAGCTACTTTATGATTACGATGATTACCACTCTCATAGTGCGTACGGAACTGACAATTGTCCACTTAGTGGAAGTCCAAAATTATTAATTATTCCAATCTGGTTTTCTGATTCGGAAGATTTTATTTCTCCTTCTATGAAGGAAAGTGTTCGTTCCGATATTGAAAAAGCTTATGTTGGAACAAACGAAGAAACTGGGTGGAGAAGCGTGAGAACTTTCTATCAAGAAGAATCATTAAACAAACTTAATTTAGAGGCAACTGTTGCTGATTGGTATACCGTTAGCAGTAGTTCATCCACTTATGGAAACGATGCTTATCTAAGTAAAACAACTTCTCTAGTTAATACTGCTACAACTGATTATTTTAATAATCATCCAACTGAATCACGTACCGATTATGACAGTAACGGAGATGGTTATCTTGATGGTGTGATGCTCATTTATGCTGCCGCAGATAGCGCTGCTAATCCATCAGCAGGATCAAATCTTTGGGCCTATTGCTATTGGTTAGATAATAATCCAGATGTAACCAATCCTACTGCTAAAACATTCTTCTGGGCTTCATACGATTTTATGTATGATTCCAACAATGCTTATTTAAGAACACAGCAGTCGATTTACGCTACTGGAGATTGTAGCCATTGTAATGTTGACGCGCATACGTTTATTCATGAAATGGGCCATGTGCTTGGTCTTGAAGACTATTATGACAATAACGAATCAACACGCTACTGCCCATCAGGTGGATTTAGTATGCAAGACTGGAATATTGGTGGTCATGATCCTTATTCAACAATAGCTTATGGATGGGCTGAACCTTATATTCCAACTGAAACATCCACCATCTTAATACGTAATTTCCAAGCAACACATGATGTAATTTTGCTTGCAAATCATAGTGTTGATTCACCATTTGATGAATATTTACTTATTGAATTATATTCGCCAACCGGATTAAACAAATTCGATAGTGATTATAGTTATTCTCAATATGATCGCGGCCCAACTGACATTGGTATTCGTGTATGGCACGTGGATGCACGTTTAATGTACGCTACAGGAGTAAAACCTTATGAAATAATTTGGTCTGATGACTTTATTAGCGATCCAACATATTCTGGAACTGATTACGGAGTTTATCATGTCATGGCTAACTCCTATGGAGGAGACTATGCTTCCTTTAAAGGTTCAAGTTATTATAACTTCAACCTCCTTCAATTTATCCGCAATGATAAAAACGAGGATTATAAACCAAAAAATCAAATGACAAATAGTGATCTGTTTAAACAAGGTGATACATTCACAATGTCATATTATGCTAACCAGTTTGTTAAAACTGGTAAAATGAATAATAACCAAGATCTAGGTTGGTCATTTACTGTTAATTCCCTTTCTGAATCGCAAGCCATAATTACTGTTACAAAAGCTTAATTTATTAACTAATAGAATTAACCTCCTTTTGGAGGTTTTTCTTTCAGAAAAAAGCACCGAAACCGGTGCTTTTGGCGCCCCAAGTAGGAATCGAACCCACAACCCTCAGATTCGAAGTCTGATACTCTATCCAGTTGCGCTATTGGGGCGAATTAATGAGTAAATTATATAATAAACAGCTAAATTATGTTAAAGTTATTTGTATGAAATGCATCATTATCGGAGCTGGAGCATCTGGTGTTGCTTCGGCAATCAATATTAAAAGAAAATATCCAAAAGACGATGTCATCATCATTGAACACAGTGATAAAGCACTTCGTAAGATTTTAGCAACCGGTAATGGACGTTGTAACTTAGGAAATCTGAAATTAGATATCTCCAAATATAATCATCCAGAATTGATGGGTTTATATTCTTTTAAAGAATATATTGAGTATGTTGAATCATATGGATTTAAAACAAAATCGATTGGGGATCTAATTTATCCATACAGTGAATCTGCACAAACAGTTCGTAACCAAATGTTAAAAGAAGCCGACAAACTAGGTGTGAAGATTCATCTTGAGGAAGACTTCCTAGATTACGAAGTTATTAAAAACGGTGTCAGAGTTAAAACAAATAGAGATAGTTATGATGCTGACAAACTCATTATTGCTACAGGTGGTAAATCAACAAAAGGACTTGGTAATGATGGATCAATTTATGAAATTTTAAAGAAACACCATTACACCATCGTTCCGCTCCATCCTGGACTTGTTCCAATTAAAACAAAGGAGAACACAAAACTGGTTGATGGTTTGCGTGTTAAAGCAAACGTTACTTTATTAGAAAATGGTAAAAAAGTTTTCAATGAAGACGGTGAGGTTTTATTTAAGAAAGATGGCCTTTCTGGTATCGTTATTTTCAACGCATCAAACCATATCAAAAACCCAACATTTAATTACGAAATAGTTTTAAATGTTCTTCCAGATTTTAAAGAAGATTTGCACAAAAATTACCAGCAATTCTCAGTTAAAACAGAATTTTTGGAGAATTATTTTTCGCCAAAATTAGTCGAATATTTTTCTAAGCGAATTAGTGATAAAAACTACATTAAAGATCTACAAAATTTCAAGTTCACTTTTAAAGATTTTTATGATTTTGAAAATAGTCAAATTACGATTGGTGGCATAAGTATCGATCAAGTCAAACCAAACTTTGAAAGCAAGTCTGAACCAAACGTTCACTTTGTTGGAGAAGTCTTAGATATGCATGGTCCATGTGGCGGCTATAACTTAACTTGGGCTTTTATTTGTGGCCAAAAGTTAATGAGTTGAAATCGCTTTCTAAATATACCTCTTGATAAATAGACGGATTACTATATAATTTTCAACCTATGAAAAAGAAAATGACGCAAGAGGAAAAAATCGCATACCGTAAGTCAAAAACTGCCCTACTGGTTTATTCTATTGTCTGCAATATTCCAGTTTGCTTCTTTTTGTGTTTGTTCTCTTCCATCTCTGCTTGTTCCACATTTAGTGATGGAACACTTCATATTGCGTTTAAGCTTTTAAGCTTTAGAGATTTTGCCATTAACTTTGGTGTGAGTTTTGTATTAGCCATGTGCATTGCTAACTTTATCCCGCTCACACGTATTGGACGTTGGTTTACAGGCTTATTTGGTGTCAGAAATGATACTTATACAGGAAATATGCAGTATCGTTTACTTGCGACACTAATTACATCATTTATCTTCTTTATCATCATTTCACCACTATTAACGATTCTAAACTGTTTTATCCTTTACCAAAAAGGATGGGAAACAGCCTTGTTATCGTTCTTGATTAATACGCCGCTAATGTTACTAGTTGGTTTTGTCTCTTCTCTTATCTCAGATATCACCGCTTATAAAGCAGCTCACAAAATTGATCATACATTCTAACCAAATAAAAAACCCAGCCACTTAAATTCATGACTGGGTTTTTAAATTAGTTAAATCTTGTAAACTTTGCCGTTTTCATCACGAGCACAAACGGATACACCATTAACTTGTTTTAAGGCGTAAGCGAATTTCATCGCTTCGTCGTTACTCTTGAAGACAGCAATTGGTTTAGATTCGCCAACTTGTTTCAGTTGATATTCACCTTTGGCGTTTTTGGTTAGATGGACAAGTTTGTTGCTTTCAAGTTTTGGAACACTAACACTTGCTTCTAACTTCGCCTCAACAGGTTTCTTCTCAAACATTCGAAGTTCTTCGCGCTCTTCTTTTATCTCGGCTTTCTTTGTAAAGAGAGGAAGATCATAATGTTCTTCTTTCTTGTCTAAGACGGCTGGACGTTCTTCAACTTCAGGACGATAACGACGTAGTCTTTCCGCCACTTCTCGCTCATTTTCATTAGCAAATCTTGGTTCTTTTGCCTTTTTAGCAGGTTTAGACTTAAACATGCTTGGAACATCTGGATTGGAATCACGATTGGCACGAGCGTATTCGCGTTTACGACGCTCTTCTTCTTCCGCTTTGGCTGCTTCTTGAGCTTTACGAGCTTCTTCAGCGGCTTTTGCTCTTTCAAGCGCTTTAGCTTCTTCTTCTTGTTTACGAAGAGCTTCTTTCAAAGCTTTTTCTTTCGCCTTTTCTTCAGCTTTTGAAACAACTGGTGCTTCTTTATCAATCGAAGCAATCACTTCTTTATATTTCTTTAGTTCAGGCTTATTGGCTAAAACCCAGTGTCCTGGAACAATTTCCACAAGCTGTGGCTTTTCTTTAGAATAGTCGTGAACTTCATCTGGTTTATAGACAATTCTTTGACGTTTCTTTTCGCTGATTGGATCTGGCTTTGGAATAGCCGACAATAAAGCGTTGGTGTATGGGTGTAATGGATGTCTAAAGAGTTCATCAGAACTGGCTAACTCAACGAGTTGACCAAAGTACATCACACCAATACGGTCGCAGAAATATTTCACGACAGATAAGTCGTGGGCAATAAACATGATTGTTAAGCCCATTTCTTCTTTTAAATCATTTAATAAATTAATGATTTGGGCACGGATCGAGACGTCCAAAGCGGAGATTGGTTCGTCGCAGATGAGGAATCTTGGATTCATCACGAGCGCACGAGCAATACCGATACGCTGACGTTGTCCACCAGAGAATTCGTGTGGATAACGAGAAGCATATTCTGGAATTAATCCAACTCTTTCGAGAACTTCGGCCACTTTTCTAGAGTTGGCGAACTTATTGTTCTCGCCTTGGATACGAAGACCTTCTTGAATGATGTCTTCGACCGTCATACGTGGGTCAAGAGAATCAACTGGATCTTGGAAAATCATCTGCATCTTGCTCATTAATTTCTTATCGACATGTTTGTTGTCGTACTTAATTTGAGCAATTGCTTCTTTTTGTTCCTTACGAGTTGATTTAATATGAGCTTTAATCTTTTTGATTTCTTCATCACGCTTACGAACAATTTCTTTGCGTTTAGCGCTATCCTTTTCTTCTTGAAGTTTAAGGCTAGCTTCGTGACGAAGTTCTTTAATCTTGTTATGTCCTTTAATACGGGACCACTTAATTTCCTTATCGTTCCATCTTCGTCCAGCACTAATTCGGTAACCTTCAAAATAAATGGAACCACTGGTAATGTGGTAGAGACGAATTAATGAACGACCTGTTGTGGTTTTACCACAACCGGATTCACCAACAAGACCAAAACATTCGCCTTTTTTGATGTCGAAAGAGACATCATGCACGGCTTTTGTTTTAAATGAATTACGTCCGTGACCAAAGTTAAAATATTGCTTTAAGTGTCGAACAGATAATTCAACCCCTTGTTCAACGAGTTCAGGGCGATAGCTAACTTCACGTTTGAGTTTCATTATTTTTTCGCTCCTTTCTTCGCTGCTTTTAAAGAGTTCTCGATACGAGTTTTAACAATCTTTGGCATTTCTACCTTTGGTGCACGTGGATCAAGAAGCCATGTGGCAGCATAATGTGTATCAGACACCTTAAATAAAGGTGGCTCTTTCTTAAAATCGATTGCCATGGCGTATTTACTACGTAAAGCAAACGCATCTCCAATTGGTGGATAAATCATATTTGGAGGTGTTCCTGGGATCGCCTCGAGTTTTTCCTTGCTATCAATATCAGGAATCGAGGAAAGTAGAGCCCAGGTGTATGGATGACGTGGATCATAGAAGATATCTTCTTCTAAGCCATATTCAACAATCTTACCAGCATACATCACCGCAACACGGTCAGCCATGTTGGCCACGACACCTAAGTCGTGGGTAATGAAGATACATGATAATTCACGCTCACGTTTGAGACGGTTAATGAGTTCAAGAATTTGTGCTTGAATCGTCACGTCAAGAGCGGTTGTTGGTTCGTCACAGATGAGAATATCTGGGTCAGCGGTTAAGGCAATCGCAATAACGATACGTTGTCTCATACCACCGGAGAACTCAAATGGATATTGACGGAAACGTTTTTCTGGGTTTGGAATACCGACTTCAGCCATAATCTTTAAAGCTCTAGCTTTAGCTTCAGCTTTAGTAATCTTAATTGAAGCAATGTATTCGGCTTTACGTTTCTCAATCTTTTCCTTCTGCTCTTGTCGATCGTCTGTATCAAGTTTGATTTTGGCGATATCTTCATCGCATTTGGCTTTGAGTTCGTGTTTGTATTCTTTGACTTCTTGTTTCGCTTTCTTCGAAGCTTCTTTGTATTTGGCCTTATTTTCCTTAATCAGTGGTTTGTATTTAGCAATCAAATCACCTTTTTCTTCTTTGGCTTCGGTTTTAGCCTTAGCAATCTTTTCGTCAAATTCAGCTTTGACTTTAGCGACTTTGTCCTTGGTGGACTTATCAAGCTCTTTCGCGAACTTCGAAATCTTCTTCTTTTCGTCGATGGTATCTTCTTCAAGATAACGAGACTTAATATACTTCTCGGCATCCGTTAAAGAATCATCATTTTGAATCTCAAATAGATTTGCCCCAGAAGTTTGTTTTAAGGTGTATAAACGAGATTCTTTCTCGTTATGTGCATAGCTTCTTGCTTTAGCAACTTCCTTCTTTTTCTCACTCTTATAGAACTTGACTAGTTCTTTGCCTTTATTTAAACCAGTACGAAGTTCAGTTTGGGCGTTACGATACGCAACAAGTTCATCAGCAACCTTTTCCTCATAAAGACGTTTCATGCGGTCATTGTTGACGAGCATTGCTTCGGTAATTTGCTTACCAATCCGAACAATTGGGTTGAGTGAGCTAAGAGGATCTTGGAAGATCATTCCAATCTTATTACCGCGAATTCGGTGGAATTCATCTTCACTAACCTTGGTGAGGTCTTCACCTTGGTACATGATGGAGCCACCAACGATGCGACCGTTAGCAGCTAAAATACCCATGATTGTTTTGGAGGTGACTGATTTACCTGAACCAGATTCACCAACAATACAGAGGGTTTCTCCTTTATATAAATCAAAGGAAACACCGCGAACAGCTTGAACATAACCGTGGTCGGTAGAGAAGTTCACGCGAAGATCTTTCACGGATAAAACAATTTCTTTTTGTTCCATTATTCACCTTCTCCTTTCAAGCTTGGGTTTACCGCATCACGTAATCCATTACCAAATAAGTTAAATGAAATCATTAACAAGGCAATAATCACGGCTGGGAATATCAATAGATATGGATACTGTTGTAACTCAGTCTGGTTATTCGAAAGAATAACACCAAGTGAACTTAAGTTCTTAAAGCCAAGTCCTAAGTAGGAAATCGTTGCTTCAGAGAAAATGACACTTGGGATCATTAAGACCGCTGAGGTAATAATTGTACCCATCGCGTTTGGTAAAATGTGTTTGGAAATGAGTCGAGCATCGCTCGCGCCTAATGTACGAGACGCTAAAACATATTCTCGAGACCTAAATCGATAGAACTGCGTTCGCGTTGTTGCCGCTGTTCCAATCCACCCGGTTAGACACAAAGCAATCGCAAACGAGATAAAGTTCGAACCTAGGTGAATGATGACTAATGTCATCACGACAATCCATGGAATACCAGAGAGAATATCGGTAAAGCGTTCCATGATTAAGTCAACGTTACCACCAAAATATCCGCAGATGGCACCCCAGATCAAACCGAAGACAAAGCAGACGGCAGAAGAGATGATACCAAGTAGAAGCGACCAACGTAGACCGTCAAAGACGTATTTAAACATGTCTTTACCGTTCTTATCGGTACCAAGGATAAATTTTGGCATTGTACTATAACCATAGTACTTATACATCGTTACATACCCTTCAATGATGAAACCATCACCATCTGGATGGACCCAGATATCGTCAATCGTTAGTTCTTTCGCTAAAGGACAAAGTTCTGGCTCAAGGATTTCACAGATGAATGTTGATTTATCAACATGCCATGTACCACCTTCGTCGGTGATATCGATGTTGATATTCATCAGTTTCTTACCCCATTTGTTCCTGGTAGAAGCATGGGCTCTAGAGTAAGCTTTGAGGTCACTATAAGAAACTGTGGTTAAACGTGTACCAAGTTTTGCTTCATATGTGTCATAAACGAATGAGACAAGGTATGTCTTTGACATAAAGATACCTTTACCACGGTTCGAGTTATGAGTTAAATAAGCATAATTTGGTTTGTTCTTATCGTACTTATCTTCTGGTTCTTCTCTAAAGGAGCTAGAAGCATCAGTAAACGAAGCACCATTGTTTTGGACTGTTTGTTCATCAACAACTTTTTCATAGTCACACAACATGGATTTAATTTCTTCGTTTCCACTAACATCAAAAACAAGAGACTTAATTAAGGTACATTTATTCTTGTTTTCGTGTTTGTTTTCGATACCAACAGTGAAGTAGTACTTCTTAAATGAAGTGCGTGTTTCACCGTGCTGTGCTAAAGCAGTAGCAACATCAACTGCCGCAGTTTTCTTGCTTGAAACAGCTGAACCAATGTCTTGAGTCATCTTAGGTTCAACAATTTCATAATAAGTTTTAACTTCTTTTGTTGGATCTTCACTATCTTCATCAATCGAAACAAGATAGAGACCAGCTTCCGTTAAGGTGTAGTTACTATCAAGTGGTTGAGCTTCTTCTTTTGGAAGAAGATTAATCTTGTCTAGATCATATGTATCAAAAGAAGTAATTTTGATGGAAGTTGTTGTTAAATCAAGTTCTTCCTCGATGATTTGGGTGGATAATTCAGCATAATCATCTTTCATATCCTTCACTAAGGTATGACGGATAAATCCGTCTTTACCATAGTCAGAGATGGAATTGATGTATGTTTCATCCGAGAATTCTTTTTTACTAATGGCGGACTCTCTAAAGAAAGTCTTGTTTGGCCACCAGTATTCTTGTTTTTCTTCTTCAGTTTTGGCGTCCGGTTTAGCACTAACGTCAACAGAGTAGTTTTCGTATCTTCTTGTTCCATCCCAGAATCCTGTACCAGCATCAAATAGTTTTGGCTCAAGGTATTCAAAGTCAAGGTTTGTTGCATCAGCACTAACATCATATGGTGAAGCAATTGGAACAATGATTGCTAAAAGCAATAAGACACCTAAAATACATGTTGCGACAACAGAAGATTTGTTTTTGCGGAATCTTCTTAAACAGTCACGGAAGAAGGTTGTTGGTTTAGTTTGGAACTTCTGTTCATGAATTGTCGTATCTGTGGCGACAAGTTCAAAATCTTCAGCCTTGATCTCAGGATCGCGGGCGGCTTCAGGTAAATCTTTTAGAAGTTCAAATTCATCATTTTTCTTTTTCATTATGAGTTCTTTTCTCCCATACGAATACGTGGATCAATAAAGCCATAAGAGAGGTCGAGAATTACTCCCGCAAGTAATCCGACAATCGTGAAGATGGCCATATCAACCATTAAAACGTTTAAGTCTCTGTCCGCGGTATTACCAGCGGAAAGAGCACGAATATATAAGTCTCCAATTCCACCAATGCTATAAATCTTTTCAAGAATCATTGATCCAGAGAAGATACCGATGAATTCGGCAAGGATCGATGGAAGAATTGGGACGAATGCGTTACGTAAGGCGTGACGCATAATGGCTTGACGTTTGGTTAAGCCTTTGGTTCGGGCAAGTAATAAGTATTCACTCGACATGACTTCACAAAGTTCCGCACGAACGAAACGGGTGTAGCCGCAGATCGAACCAAATGATAGAGATAAGACTGGAATAATATAACCAAGTGCTTTCACTCCATCTGATTTATCAGGGGTTGGCCATTCGGTTGGTAAGTTGCCATGATACGCTAAGCCCCAAAGGAGGAAGGTAATAACAACGAACGATGGAATGGAGATGAACACCATGACAGATGTGGAAATGGTGTGGTCAACCCAGGTATTTTTCTTTAAACCGGCTAAGATACCTAAGCCGATTCCAAGTGGAACGGATAAAACAACAGAAATAATATTAATCTTTAAGGAAACTGGTAAACGTTCCGCGATGATATAGATGGCGCTAGCGCCTGGGTCAATATGTGTGGAACGACCCCAGTCAAATTTGGTAACAATGTTTTTAATCCATTCACCGTATTGTTCAACAATCGGTTTTTCATAATAGTAGATGACCTTACTAGTGCCCGGGACATCATACTTAGCTAAGAAGCTTCCTAGTTCTGGATGAATTGAGTCAAAGGAGACACAGTATCCGTATTCGACTTGTGTTTCATAGAAGGAGTAAACTTCCGCTGGTTTGCTAGAAGCGATTTTAGCTGGACCAAGTGATTTAATGAGGAAAAATGTGAGCGTCAAAATAATGAACGTGGTCACGAATGCTAGGATAATACGTTTAATTGAGTACTTAAGCATTTTCTTCTCCTTTCCTAATAACTAGATTAGATATCAAAGATATCTTCTCCTTCGGTCCAACCTTCCGCTTTAATATCTGGATAATATAGAGGTTTCGCTTCAATGTCGTATGCTCTCCAACCACGTTGGTCGTAAACATAGTCATTCCCTCTCCAGTTATAACTTGTAACCTGGGCAAAGTTACAATATTTGCAGTAGTTATCGCTAAAGTAGTATTCATCGCTCATCTCGATGTCACAAAGTCCACCAGAAGCTGGAATACCGAAAATACGTTGTAAATCGTAATCCATTTTTTGTTTCTTATAGACATCTTTGCTGTTAGCATAGGCACCGCCATAATCATCAGCACGAGCCTCCGCGACGTTTGAGATCACTTCTGATTTGAGTGTGGCTGCATCGGCCACGGTGAGGTATTGACGCTCTAAGATAGAGAAGTAGTTGGTAAAGATGTTACCCATCACTTCCCCAATCGCGCCCCAACGGTCACCAGACTCGATGTATTTCGCACAGTCAACCTTTAAATAACGACGAACACCATGTGTCTCATGGAAAATGAACGTTTCAAATTCCTCGGTACAATAGAAGAGCCACATTCCAACGGCGTAAGTTGGGTTACCACCAACGACGCCATAGCGTTTTTCGTATGTATCATTAATATAAATATAGGCGTTTTCTTTGGACATGACTGTCTCTTCAAAGCCTTCACTTTCGTTCATGATTTCACCATCCTTATAAAGGACATAATTGGATCGTTCATGAACAGCAAGATAATCAGGTTTTACAAAGGATTCTTTATTTTGTTCCTTAAAAATCTGATTTAAATTTGTCACTGCGGTAGTTTTCGAGTTAGCTTTAGTTACGCTAACGGTACATTCACTCGAAAATTGACCGCAATTTGCGGTTATTTTTGCAAAACCGCTACTTTTTCCGGTGATGATTCCGCTAGCGCTGACACTAACAACACTTGGGTCACTAGAAACATATGTGACACTTGGAAGAGGTGAAAGCACTGGATTAAAAATCGAACGTAATTCATATGTTTCATCAACAGTAATCGAAACATCGACATCCTTTAAAGCAAAGAATGAGAGGTCCTGAATCGAAACAGGTGAATATGAACCAGATTCGCTTGGTGAAAATTCTTGGTGTGCACTGCTATTACAGCCTACTAACAAGAACATCAGTGGAAGAAGTAGAATATGTGTTTTCTTTTTCATCAATTTTCTCCTTTCACTATTAATATCCATATGGATCATCACTTGATGTACGACCGGCGGTAACAGAGTTAAGTGTTTCTTGTCCTTCGCCAATCTTAATCGAATACGTGACGTCAAAGAGCCAGTATTTCTTATAACATTCACGGGTCAAGTGATCTTTATACTTTTCATCTCCCGTGTATGTTGCAGCATCCCATTTATTTGCTTTCTGGATGCTTTGTTCAATTGCTTTCTGGGCATCGTAAGTTAATGTAATCATGTGTGTGTCTTTATCGTATGTAACACCATCATCTTCTCCGAAGATTTGGCCGCCAATAACGTAAAGAGACACGGATTCCATCGCAAACTGGACGGACTCACCAACGTCTTCAACGAACTTGTATTCAAGTTCGACGCTAGTATCAGTCTTAGCTGAGCCGCTAGAAAGAGTGGAGAATGTTGATAGATAACATTCTTCAACAGGTTTAACGTTAACGCCGTCTTTCACAACACCACCATGGTCAGCAACTTCCCAAAGAGCATCAAATGAATATTTATTATCCTTATAAACAAGAGGATAACGGTCATCGATCTTGGAAGTATCAGCACCCCAGTTCAATGTGAATGTTGAAGAGTTATCTGATTTTAAAACTTCTAAGAAGTTTAATGGGTTATATGTGTTACCACTAATCGCACCAAAGCCGAGGTCAAATTCACCGACTTGGAGGTGTTGGTCATAAACGTATTCCCACACGGTAACAGCGTTATTAACAACATTTAATTTAATACGCCCATGAGAGACGCTTGGATCATTGAATGCTGTTTCAAAATAACCCTTAATATCGGTACCATAATCAGTAATATCTGACTGATACATCCACCAGATTTCAATCTTGATCACGGTTGGATTTTCACTAGTACCGTAGTTAAGTTTACCTTGTTTCACAAGTTGTGAAACAGCGGTTTTGAAATATGTTACGGCTTTATCTTTGTTATAGCCGTAGTCATCAATTTGTTCTCCACCTTTGTTGATCACGTTATGGTATGACTTCACCGCATCTTTATGCGCTTGAGTGGAGTTATAAGAAATATTCTTTTGTGGATAAGACATGTAACTATCAGAGAAATAGTTAATCGATGGTTCAACACCACGTTTTTCAGCAAATGATTTACGGTCAATCGACCAGAATAAACCATTTAAGAACGCATCGTTAGACATCCAAGGTTTAACATCCCAAGAGTGTCCAGCGGAAATCTTTCCACTTGGGCCGAATCTTTCGTCCCATTGTTCTCTTGTACAAGAGTTAACATTTAGTTTAAAGACGGAGTCCCCTGGTACCTTACGACAATGTAATTCAACGTTACTCTTCTCCTTTAAGTGTTTTTGTGGGAGAGAGCAGGAGTCGAGGTTACCATTAATAAAGTCGTTATAGTAGGCGTCTGGGTTTTCGTTAATCGAGGTGTTGATACGCATACGAACACCTTCGATTTGGTAACGTCCTTCTTTGTATTCGAACCAATCAGTGTTATGGGTAAAGACAATACGTGTTTCCTTATCCCATTTATTTAAGTAGTAAGCACCTAAACAAATGGTTGATTCAACAATGTTGTTCTTCATTTGTGATGGAACAGTATCGTTATTGTTGAATGTTCCATAACGTTTGGAAGCACGTTTGATTGATTCATCATCAATTTCACCATCAGCACGGGCACCAATCTTTTGGATGAATTCCTTTGGAAGAGGTGAATAAAGTGAAGAGGAAAGAGTATACATCGCTGTAAATGAGTCAATTGGGTTGATTAATTCAAACTCAATGTATTTACCAACTGGATAGTTTCTTCCTTCACCTTCATAAACCTCTGGTTTATCAGCAGTGACTTCACCAGTACGAATACCGAGCTTACGGCTCTTCTTCATGTTTTCCCAGGTTGTTTCATTAAAGGCGTCACTGGTCGATGATTTGGTCAAAGCGTTGTAGCTATTGGCACCTTTAATACCATACGAAGTATCAGCGGCCATTTCGTTACCACGTTTGAGGTTATGTGAACCTGTTAAAAGGAAACGAAGGGCGAATTCGTAGTCAGCTAACTTCACTGGGTAGTTGTTAAATGATTGGTAAGCTGGATCTGGGTTAGCTAAGGTACCGTTATACTTATAAGCTAAGTCGGTACGGACATAGATTCTCCAGCCAGTATACATACCAGAACCGTTCTTTGGTCCAAGATGGAACATCATTGGGTTATCCGTTTCTGGATCGTTAACGTGGGCGTTACGATCCGCTAAAAGCGGATACCAAATGGCGTTTGTTCCTTCATTGTTTAACTTCGTGGAGAAGTAACTTGAAGTAATATAACCAGATAAATCACTAACTTGGCTACCAGAAGCATCTAACGCATTAATTGTTAATGGGTCAGAACTACTTGCGGTGTGGTAGTAAAGTGGAAACTCTTTATCAACGGCACTACCAGAAAGTGGTTCAGTAAATGGATCACTATCAGAAAGTAGGCCATAACCAAAGCCGGTGACATAACGACGATCACCAAGTAAATCATGGGAACGATCGCTATAACAGACATAACCACCATTCTCAAATAGAGAAATACCGGTTAAATGTGTGTCCATGGCATACTTTTCTAGTTTCCCAAGGATTTCTGTACGTTCATCAATTTGCTCTTCTGTTGCGGCTGCGGAATAGTTATATCCACCAGTTGCTTTATCCGAGGCTTCGATAACGTTAATGACCTTGTATTCTTCAATACCAGATCTAGTTTCGGTGACCGTAAAACGGACACGTCCTGGTGCGTGTGTGGTAATAAAACCTGTGGTTGGCACAACACTTGCGTAGGCTTCATTGGATGATTTGTAGGTGTATTCACGACGTTGGGTATCAACACCGTTGTCATAGACAACAAGGCGATATTTTTGATCAGAGATCTCTAACGCGGAATAATCACCTTCAATACCAATTGAGAAGTCAAACTCAAGTGGAATATCACTTCCATTTTTCGAACAGCCTGAAAGAGCTGCAACACTCATTAGGGCAGCAAAAGCAAATGATATAATATGAGTTTTTTTCATTCGTTTACCTCCTAATTAATGTTTTCTTAAGCGTTTTCGACGGAGACCTTTGGTAATCACAATCGTGCCTCCGATAAATAATGCGGCACCAATCACAACTGGAACGGTGATAGCGACAGCGAGATCTTTGGATGCATCAGGTTTATGACCTTGAGCAACAGAGACTGTTGAGTCAAAGGTCACAACATGCTCCATACCATAATCATCGATTTCGATGAATGTGATCTTACCATCTTCACCGACTTTAAAGTCGTGGTTGGATTTTAAATAACGATTCTGGACAATTGTGAAGTCGTCATAATTGCCAGTTTCTTTAAAGTGGATAATCGCTCCACTCGAGCCAAATGCTTTGTCCACTGGGCTTAAATAGAGACGATATTGTCCATCAAGTGTACGTCCAAGCTCACTGATGCTTGATTCAATGAAATCTGGATCAACATCAACAAAGTAGACTTGGCGTTTCTCATCATATTCCATTGGAATGTTGGTATAACCAACAGTGAGATAAGATAACGCAGCATCTTGGACTTCAATACGAACTTTTCCTTCGTGTTGATAAAGTTTAGTCACCTTTGGTGGAGTGTTGTCAAAGTGCATGTTATAGGATTTAGAAATCCATTCTCCAGTGGCGTTGAGTTGATAATTGAACTTAATCTCATATTGACCATCTGGGAATCTTGCACGAGTCGATTCATCGTAGAGTGGAACAATGGCGAACGCTCTATGAGCGACATAACCACCACTGAGGTAGCCACCTTCAAGATGGGACTTATATAAGGCGTACTCGTCGTTTGTTGTTCCATAAAGCATATCTTCTAATGCGGAACGATAAACGACTTTGCCAGTTTCTTTATTCGTGATTGTAAAGTAGTTATTTCTCACTGATCGTAAGACGAACTGTTGAATAATCATTGTGTTGGTCTTTTCAGCATTACCAACATATATGTTGTTCGCGGCGTCGTTATCACTAAAGGTGAGTGGGTCAGTACCAACTGGATAGAATCCATTGAGTTGGGTAATGTTTCGATCATTCTTTAAGATTTGATCTGTGGAGATAGAATCTGGAGAATCAGCATAACCGACCATCCATAATGAACCCATGTCAGTGTTATCTTTACCGACAAGGAGTTTTGCGGCGTCATTAATTAGATCGCTTGGATAGATCTGACCATATTTCTTTTCGAATTGGAATTCCTCGACGATTGGAGCAGAACTATAAGTTTGTCCTTTAATGACGTCTCCACCACCATAGAAACCAAGGAATGGCATCGAAAGATCTTCATAGAAGCCATCGGCGATGAGTTCAACAAAGCCTTCAATGTATGTTCCATATTGGTAGGCTTCAATGATGGCGCGTTTATCTTCATCCTTTAAGGAGTATGGGTTAATCGTGATTTTTGATTTACCTGGTTGAATGCTCACACTTTGTCCTTCAATGACATCTAAGACGACGTCTTTGGTGGATAAATATTTGTGAGTTGGAAGTGATTCATAAACAACACCTTCACTGGCATCGACAACTTGGCTACTTACATAGTAAGTATCTGGTTCAATGATGACCGGATTTGTTTCCGCCTTAAAGTCTTCTTCGGTGCGGTAATACTTCAACTGTTTAGTAACTTTATAAACATCTTTATATGAAGCAGTACCTTGGGTGTAAACAACTTCCTTATAGGAGTCATCGTAGTATTGAATGCCAGGAAGTTTTTCAAAGGAATCAACTTCTCCGAGGTAATTGTAATCATCTGTAATGATCTTGTTGTTTTCGGCTTGAGCAGGACGCATCACAGTAAGTTTTACTTTGTAATTAAGAGTTTCAGTTCCTTCGTTATGAGCATAGAAGGAGAGTTTCACGTCACCTTTGTTGATATCAGCATTGTTATGGAGTTCAATCTTGGATTTACCTAAACCAACTTCTTCTCCATTAACAACCTTAAATCCTTCAAGGTAGACTTTAGAGTTGAGTGCGCCATAAATGTCCGCCATACCAGCACCTTGGACGCGTGGAGAAGCGTAATTAACTTTTCCTGTTTCAGGATTAGCTTCAGCATCGTTCATTGGGTTAGCTGTAGACATTAAACGCATGTTCACTTTACTACGTTCTTCTTTAATAACTTTTAAGTCAGCATCACTAAGTTCACCATCTTGGATGAGTGGTCCGCTAACTTTTGAAAGAACAACAGATTGAGCACCAGCATAGTTTGGTGCGGACATAGAAGTACCTGAAAGGTACTCATATGTTGTTAAAGGCGTATCTGCCTTATCTTCAGCAGTTTGAGGTGGAACAGCACCACGGATAATATCACCTGGAGCAGTAATTTCTGGCTTAATATCTAAGTCACTACGCGCACCATCGCTAGAGAAGGATGACATTGTGCGAGCAGCACTATCTTTAGAAAGTTCTTTTTCAATAAAGGTAAATGAACCGGAACGTTTAGTTTCAAAATATGGTTTGTCTTTAAATAAGACAACAGCGCAAGGCATTGTTGGATAGAAGTCATCACCAAACGAGCAACGGAATGTAAAATCTGTTTCAGTTGGGTCGTTATTAATGATGAAGAGACCTTTAGCGCCTTTACTGACAGCGTTCGCATATTTATCAGCAAAGGAGATGGATCCACGGTTAACAACCGCGATCTTGCCATCAACTTTGACGCTGTTATAGTCGTTAACAGTACCGAATCCTGGAACATAAACCCATTCAAGTTTGTCTTCAAGACTTGCGACAAGATCACGCATCTTGAATTCGGTATCATATTCACTTGGATAACGTTCGTTATTAACGATTTGGTCATCATAAGCGATATTGGCGTCTTCACATCTAATACCGGTCTTATAGTAAATATAATCTGGGTGAGCACTACCAATGGACATCGAAGCTGGGTTGTTAGCATAGCTACCAAGAATTCCGGTTTCGACCATTTGGTTCGTCCAGTTAGCGTATCCACCAGCGAAGGCATAGGAATCCTTACCGGCATTACCATTAGAAATGGATGTTAAGATGCTATCTTCTTCAACCATCTTACGAATGGTTTCCATCGCGAGATCATCATCGTCAAATTCGCTTAAGTCGCTACCAAGAGACATGTTGATTCCATCAACACCAAGTGTACGGCAGTCTTCAAGAGCTTGAAGAATGCAGGAATCGTAACCGCCGTTACTATCACCAAAGCCTAATTCTTTAGCAATATCACCAGCCTTGTATTCAGTGAAGACTTTCATACAAGCTAATTGGGCTTTTGGAGCGATTCCTTTGTACTGAGGAGCGTTAGCAGCAGTAATCGATGCAACGTGACTACCATGGTAGTCGAGATCACTATGGACATCAAAATCTGGAATAGCATCCGAACTATTCCCAGTTTCGGATGAACCACCATAGTCATAATAGAATGGAACCTTACTATTAAAGTAAAGGGATCCTTCTTTTCCTGGTTGGTCTAGCTTAAGACCACTAGAAGTATCACTGTTCTTATAGGCGTTTAAGAATAATTGGAACTTAGTTTTGTACTTTGTGTTCCATTCGCCTTCTTTGAAACGGACTTTGACGCTTTTATCAAGTGGTTCAAAGACTTCGTGGTGCCAAGCAGCAGATTCGCTTGTTTCACCTTGGAAGTAAAATTCATTGTCCAAAATAGCAACAACAGTTCCTTCACCATCATATGTGGTTCCTGGAAGAATGTTACCTGTTCCGTCATCATAACCAGGCTTGCGCATAGTTCGAGCGGAGACGTTTTCATTTTGATCAATTTCGTCGGTTGCGGCTTTCTTAACCTTAAAAGTAGTACCTTTTGCGTTAGATTTCTTGACGTGAAATTTATCTTTGTAGACCTTTTCAACACCAGAAAGTTCTTCGATTTTCTTAATATCTTCCTTGTTAACCTTAATGGTCATCGCGTTATTGAGAACATTAAAATGGTTAATCAATTCAACATTTGGATTAACGGCATAACGAATACGAGAAAAGAGTTTTTCTTGTTGTGATATAGCTTCCTCAGAAGAAATATCCTCAATGTCTTTGCTAAGTTTAACAATCACCCGAGTATCAGGTTCTAATGCTTCAACAGACTTGATTGCACCAGTTGAGACACCGATTGTTCCTAAAGACATAGTTGCAATTACGCCGCAGAGTAATCGACTTTTCTTCATAACATTACCTCCTTCGTGCGAGTACACGATAATAGTAATTGCGTATATTATATATACCACTGTGCGAGTATGCAATAATAAAAATTGTGCCCGAGCACATTTGTGAGCACATATTTGTGTGAAAACTTATTTAATATTTAGACCTAAAATGATCTCTAAAACAACGACTGCGAGAAGGTAAAGAAGACCAGATAAAAAGAGCATTAAATAGGTCTTTTTCTTCTTTTGTCTTTCGTCGTATTTTTGCAGTTTATAATCCGCCATAGAGTTGTATGCATTTGGATCACGATTAAACATTGATGTGAACAATTGTTTAAAACCAAAAGCAAACGTATCAAAGGCTCCAAGACGGGTAATAATCACTATTAATCCAGCGCCAATCAAGGCCACTCCAGCGATCGAACAAGCATCGACTGCCGCTCTTAAACTTTGATCTTTTAAAAAGAAATAAAGGCAGAAAATTCCGGCACCAAAAACAAGGCTAACTAGGAATGTAATAATGTGTGATTTGTATTTATACCAGAATGTTCTCATTTTGATTTTCCTTTGGTTTTTGCAGGCGATTTTTTATAAATAGCGGATTTTTGCAGGACTTTTTTATTAGGATCAATACGCTTAAAAATTGCCGCTGCAAATGAACCAAGTTTGAATGTTAAATGATGTGGAAGTCCTTCAAAACTTCCTGGTCCTGTTTGAAGAGGTAAGCCATTATATTGATCATCTCCACCATATTCTTTTTTATCGGAGTTAAAGATTTCCTCAAATGTTCCTTCATGGAGCATTGGAATCGTATAGTTTTCATAGAAGTTAGGAGTCATGTTGTAGACAAAAACAAGAACGTCGTTATCAACACATCTTTGAAAGGCGAAAACACTTTGGTCAGCATTGTCGACCATCAGCCATCTAAAATGGGCCGGATTATGCTCTTCAAAATACATTGCTTTTTCCTTTTGGTAGAGGAAATTTAAATCATGAACCAATTTTGTTACAGCGTTATGCATTGGGAACTGTTTCACGCCCCAAGCAAGGCCACGGGCTTCGTTCCATTCATCAAATGTCGCAAACTCGTTACCCATGAAATTGAGTTTTTTTCCTGGGTGACCAAATTGGTAGGTATAGAGGTTTCTGATCAAAGCGAATTTCTCGTGATAATCACCCCACATTTTATTAATAATAGTTCCTTTTCCATGGACGACTTCGTCATGAGAAAGAGGAAGCATAAAGTTATCGCTATAGAAATAAGCCATAGAGAATGTAAGCTTATTATGTTCGTATTTTTTATAAACTGGGTCTTTGGAATAATATTTTAATGTATCATTCATCCATCCAAGGTCCCATTTGTAGTCAAAACCAAGCCCACCATATTCAGTTGGTCGAGTGGTCCCGCTATAAGCTGTGGAATCTTCAGCAATCATCATCACTGAATTATGAGCGATATGCATCTTCGCATTGAGTCGTTTGATAAACTCTACCGCTCCTTCATTAGTGCCGATTGATGAGTCTCCATTGTAATATACAATGTTCGCAACAGCATCAACACGAACTCCATCAAAATGGTAGTAATCAACAAAGTAGTTCATTGCACTCATCAAAAAGCTACGGACTGGGTCTTTGCCTAAATCAAATTGATAACTTCCCCATGGAGAAACACGGTATTTATTAGAATATTCATATAAATATGAACCATCATATTTGCATAAAGCCCATTTGTCTTTAGCAAAGTGGACTGGAGCAAAATCAATGATGCATCCAATTCCAGCTTGATGAAGTCGGTCGACTAAAGACATGAGTTGGAATGGATTTCCATACCGAGAATCAACGGAGAAGAATCCTGTTCCTTGATAACCCCAGGAACCATCAAACGGATGTTGAACGAGAGGCATCATTTCAAGGTGTGAATAACCCATACCTTTTAGGTAAGGAATTAATCGATCAGCAATTTCTTCGTAGGAATGGATGTGTCCATCGAATGGTTGATCAATCCAAGAACCAAGATGCATTTCATAGATGGACATTGGGGAATCAAAGTTTCTTGTTCTTTTTTTCATCCATTCGTCATCATGCCAAGAAAAATTACGAATATCAAAGAGGCGAGAACATGTTTCTGGACGAAGTTCGCTATAGAATGCGTATGGGTCAATCTTATCAACATATTGTCCTTGAGCATTCATAAAATGGTATTTATATCTTTGATAGTTGCTTAGATTTGGGACAAAAACTTCCCAAACTCCACTATCATCAACTCGACTCATTTTGTTTGCACCGACATCCCAGTTATTCCATTCACCAATCACCGAAACATCGTTGGCACAAGGAGCATATAAACGGAAAACGACACCACCATCGACAAAATGAGCCCCAAAATAGTTGTGGGCCTCGATAGTCTGTCCCATTAAGAAATCGTATAGAATTCCAAATGCCATAAGTTTCTTTTTGTATCTCCTTGTGATGCTTTCACTAAATTAATTTAGGCTCTGACATCATTAAAATCATACCACACATAACTGCGTCATAAAGAAAAATAGCGGTTTCAGCACCACTATTTTACTCTTCGATATGATGGCCAACATAGTTGACTCATACTTCTTAATTTCCACTCCCAGTTTGGAGAACCCATTGTTCCTGGATAGTTCATACGAGTTTTTCCACTAAGTGAGAGAAGATCTTGCATTAGGAAAATTGTCATTTTTGATGGTTGGTTCCATACATAATGTTTAAATCCATCCGACAATGATGGACATTTGAATTTGTTTTTTAAAAATTGTCTTTGTTCATCGCTCAGTGATTTTAACCAACCTTTAATGGTGTTATTGTCATGAGTTCCTGGATAAACAATTTGGTTTTCATTGCTCTTTAAATTTTCATCAAAAACCATAAATTCAGTGACATACATGCCAGGCAAATTGTAGTGATTTCTTAGATCATGAACACTTTGAAAAATATCACCCAAATCCTCTGCAATTAACGAAATATCCGGAAATTGCTGGTATAATTTGTCAAAAAAGTCGTATCTTGGTCCTTCTCTCCATTCACCACGACGAGCATTTTCATCCTCGGCAGGAATAACACAGTACGTATCAAAAGCTCGGAAGTGATCAAGCCGAAGAATATCACAAGTTTTATATAGATTTGCTAAGCGATGAATGAGGAAAGAATAGCCATTTTCTCTCATCTTTTCGAAGTTATAAATTGGTGTTCCCCAAAGCTGTCCGTCATCACTAAAAGCATCAGGTGGACAACCACTAACTAAAGTTGGATGATAATTTTCATCAAGGAAAAACTCATCTTTGTGTGTCCAGCAATCAACGCTTTCTAAACCAACATAAAATGGACAATCGGCAATAATCTTGATCTCGTTTTGACGAGCGTAAGATAAAATATCTTCCCATTGCTTATAAGCAACAGCTTGACACCATTCAATAAATAGACATTCATCATCTGGAATATCTTTTGATAAATCAAAATGTTTGTCTTCCTCGCTCCATGTATTCCAAGAAGTGTTGTTGTATTTCTTTTTTAAACATGAAAAAATAGCAAATGCTTTAACCCACGGATGGGATGATTCAAATTCCTTAACAAAGTGGATCTTTTGGTCATCATTATTGAACGCTATCTTAAGATACTTTTCTTTAAATGACCAAACTTTCTCATAATTGACTCTTCCAGAAGTTGAGCGATATTTTTTCATCTTTGGAAGAAGACCAATTTCAGTTAATTTATCTAGTGAAATGTATCTTGGTTCAATTGCTTCACTGCATGTTGACATGTATGGAGAATGTCCGGGACCAATTGGATTAAGAGGAAGGATTTGCCAGTAGGAATAATCATTCTTCTTTAGCCAATCAATAAATCGATATGCTTGGTTACCGAAATCACCGATTCCATGAGAACCAGGTAATGATGAGACTGCTAATAAAACCCCGTACTTTGACATTTAGATAACCTTGAAATACTTTAGAGCTTTCTTTACGCCATGGCAATCAATATGTGTGGTGACATATGAGGCATGTGACTTAGCTTTTTCAACACCGTTTTCCATTGCAGCACTATACTTGCAAAGTTTAAACATTGACACATCTTGAACATCATCTCCAAGAGCAAGTGCGTTCTCTTTCTTTAATCCGTAATAGTCGAGTACTTTTTGAATACCGTCACTCTTTTGAATAACGTGGTCACGAATATCCAAAGCGTATGGAAATAAACGGAAAGCATCAAGCCCTGGATGAGCGATTTCACCAACAATTTCTGGATCTTTATCTTCTGTGCAAAACAATAGCAATCCTGAGATATTTTCTCCATTATAACCGCGAATTGCTGGTATTTTTTCAAAATAGAAATCGAAATAATGTTGGGCGACTTCATTGATTGGCTCGGAGATCCATCGTTCATATTCTGAGACGAATTGAATAACGATATCTTTCTTCTTGGCGATGTCACAAATCTTGCGCACTAATTCAGGTTTCATGTAATCGTGATGGATGATTTTATCGCCAATAAAAATAAGAGCACCGTTAGCTAAAATCATTCCATCAGGCTTAAATTCTTCAAAGAATCCGGTTAACTTAAGAGACTCGTGAGGACGAGCGGTTGCAATAAAAACTTTCACACCGTTTTTCTGGGCTTTTTTAAGAGCTTTTAAACTCTTCTTATCATAGACGTGTTTTCCGTGTCCATGATTTAAAATGGTCCAGTCAACATCTGTAAAGATAATTTTTATCTCGGAATTCTTTTTCATTTCGTAAATATTATAACGATACTTTTTAAAAAGAAAACGAGCAATGCTCGCTTTCAATCATTTTTTAGTGCCAGCCACCAGGTCCGCCGCCTTGCCCACCACCAGATGAACCAACTTTCGTTAAGGAGGAAGTCATATTAATATCAACAACTTCATTTTCTCCGTTAAAGATAGTATAAGTTTTGCCAACGCTCATTCCTGGGGCAGAGAAAATAATTTGCGTGCAAGATAATTTAAGAGTGTATGTAAATAAGGCATTATCATCATCAGCTGCATCAGTCACACTGATTAGAGAATTAGCTGCTTGTGATGAACCTGAATAAATAAATGTTGGTTGCGTAGCGGTCATGTTTTCTAACATTCCATTATTTGAACAAGCAAAAACAATACCACCATTGATGTTTATTCGGTCTGCATCTAAAGATCCGTTTCCACTTCCTGGTCCTTCAACAATGACCGTTCCACCATTGATATTTAAAGTTGTGTTGGCATCCAAGCCATCTCCACCTGCTTTGCAGCGGACATAGCCATTATTAATTGTGCAAACATATGA
The DNA here is from genome assembly GCA_946414655.1 of uncultured Caryophanales bacterium. Taxonomy (GTDB): domain Bacteria; phylum Bacillota_I; class Bacilli_A; order RFN20; family CAG-826; genus Fiminaster. Next base: position 91,419 of record CAMKPL010000003.1, read on the forward strand.
ATTTCCGTAATCTGATGCAGCATTAATGCCATCATCTTGGCTATTCACGACGATGTTTGTATTTTCTCCATCAATCGTAACGTTTTGTCCTTCAATTCCTTCATAAGAGTCATTAACAACGATTGAGGCATTGTTAATGATTGTATTGTAATCAGCGTGAATTGCATCATCGCTTGTAGTGATGGTTAAATTCACACTTTCTATAGAAACTTTTCCATAATTTGTGTGAACAGCATCATCTGTTGAATTAAGTGTGATGGTTGATAAACCTCTTAATGTAATGGCGTAATCACCAGGGGTAACTTCGTGTTCAACGCTTTCGCTATCACTATATTTAATCGGACCAGCTTTCAGAGCCTTAACCGAGGTAGTTAGAGCATAACGAGAACTATAAGATGTGTGGCTATCACTAGCGATTCGTTTATATTGAGAATTCCACTTGTAATCATCATCAGTGAGTTCATATGTTGCTTTTTCAGAATAAGGAACAAATGTTCCTGTTAAAGAAACATTAATAGTTCCACCATAAATATCAATGTAAGTGCTGGCTTGAATTCCATCTCCTTTACCATTGATCGTTAGGTTAACATCCTTAAGATAAACATAACCTTTAGTGGATGAATATGTTTCTGCCTCGTATTCGGTTTGAATTCCATCTCCGTCTGTAGCTGAACAGTTTAGAGTACAGCCACTAGCAACAAGTGTTTCAGCAGTAATTGCGTGTTTAGCAGATGTGGCATTAATTGTGACTCCGCTAATTGTTAGAGTTTCACTGACCTTAATTGCGCTCTTTTGTTTTGATTCAACATTCAATGTTCCATTGCCTGAAATAAACAAATTTCCTTTGATATGAAGGGCGTTTTTATCAGCAAAATCATTAATAATTGAATTTGTAGATCCATTAATAACTACTAAATGAACAATAATACCCTTATTTTTGTTTGATAAAGCAATACCTGTTGAGCTATTGATTGTTGCTCCATCAAGATAGATATAAACTTCTGAACTACTTGGAGCAGTAATCTCGACATAATCATAATCACCTTTTAAGGTGTAATTACCGGCAGACGTGATTTCTGTTCCTTCCACTGTTTCACGTTCATCCTCAGTCGGAACAATATGACTTTGTTCATCGTCAATTGTTTGTTGATGTTCTTGGTCTTCTGCTGTTTGACTTGTTTCGTCACTTGTAATGCTAGTGATAGGATCGGAATCGTGTTCTGCTTTGGAATTTCTTTTAACTCGGCGTTTGGTTGTTCCACAAGACGCTAAAAGAAGAGGTATTAATATAAGTGATAGAAAGGTATAGGAATGCTTTTCCATAGTTAGTCTCCACTAACAATATACATTATTATTAATGTGCGCGTAAGTTTAATTTTATTTTTCATAAAATATTGTCTATTATTTAGTTGTTCAAAAGGAGAAATATTATGAGCGTTTATGATTTTACTGTAAAAGACCAAAAGGGCGAAGATTGCTCTTTATCAAAATATAAAGGAAAAGTTCTTTTAATTGTTAACACCGCAACAAAATGCGGATTTACCAAACAATATTCGGAGCTTGAAGAACTTTACGAAAAATATGCCGATCAAGGATTTGAAATTCTTGATTTCCCATGCAACCAATTCTTTCACCAAGCTCCAGGAAGCGATGAAGAAATTAATAGTTTCTGTAGTTTAAACTTTGGAACCAAATTCCCAAGATTTAAAAAGATTGAAGTCAGCGGAGATAACGCAGATCCATTATTCGTTTATCTTTGTAAACAAAATGAAAAGGGCAAAGTGAAAAAAGTGAAATGGAACTTTACCAAATTTTTAATTGGAAAAGATGGTAATTTTGTCGAACGTTTTGAACCAACTTCTAAACCATCATCCTTTGAAGATAAAATCGTTGCAGAATTAAAGAAATAACCGAAAATTGCTGGTAATTTTATGAATCGAGAGAAAACTATTATTCGCACCAGTATTGTTGGAATTCTTGCCAATATTTTTCTTGTGATTGGCAAAGCTATTATTGGGGTTATTGCACATAGTGTTGCGATTATTACTGACGCCATTAATAACTTATCCGATTCCTTATCTAGTACGATCACGATTATTGGTACAAAATTGTCCAATAAAAAACCTGATAAAAAACATCCATATGGTCATGGACGTGTTGAGTATTTAACAAGTCTGATTATTGGGATGATTGTTTTAGCTGCTGGAGTGATGGCGATTTATGAATCCATTAAATCGTTAATTGAAAATCCGGTAGTTGAGCATAGCATTGCTTCGCTAATTGTTATTGGTGCCGCAATTATCGTCAAAATTGTTGTTTCTTTCTACTTTACAAAAATTGGTAAGAAAGTTAATTCTGAACCTTTAAAAGCGAGCGGAAAAGATGCATTTTTTGATGCATTACTTTCAGTAGCAACATTAATCGGTATAGGAACTTCTCTTATTTGGGGAATCAACATTGAAGGATATATCGGTATCTTAATCGGTTTATTTATTCTTAAAACAGCTTATGAAATTCTTCATGATGGAATTTCTCTCATTATTGGAGAAAGAGCATCCCAAGAAGAAATCGATACAATTAAACGTTTAGTTTGTTCCTTTAAGGAAGTTAAAGGAGCATATGACCTAATTATTAATAATTATGGTACTGAAAGAATCATTGCATCGATTCATATTGAAGTAGATGACAAGATGAACGCGGTTGAAATCCACCACTTAACTAGAAGTATCGCTGCCAAAGTTTATGCCGAAACTGGCGCGGTTCTTACTGTTGGAATCTATGCCACAAACGAAACTAATCCAGAAGTAAAGGAAATCAAAGATTTCGTCTATGATTTAGTTAAGAAAGACCAAGATATTATCCAAGTTCATGGTTTCTATCTTGACGAAGAAAAGAAACTTATTACTTTTGATTTAATCTTTGATTTTAAATATGACAAACCGCAAGCAAAGATTGCTTCAATTATTTCTTTATTAAAAGAAAAGTATCCTGCTTATACATTCTTTGTTGTGCAGGATACGGATTTCTCTGATTAATTAAATAATCTTATTTTAATGTATAAGTTAGACGATAAAGCGTCATTACTTTCATCATCTCTGTTTCACTACTTTGGTATGGAGCAAAACCATCTTTATCATGGTTATACATCATCCAGCCATCACCGATGGTGACAGTTCTCATATCCCAAACATTATTATCTAAATCAAAGGAAATATACCATAAGGTATTAGACTTCTTTGGCTGGTTTTCCCAGTGGATTTTAGCTTCGTTTGTAAACGCTAAATAAGGCTCATCAAGTTCAGGAACTTCAAGGTTATAACCTTCTCTACCACGATAATCCTCTCCTAAGATAAATTTTGCTGCACCAGAAGCATCGGTTATTTGTGATTTATCACTATTATATGTAACGCTGGTAGCATGAAGATAACTTCCAGTAGATTCGGTTGTTGCTGCTTTATTAAACTCTGGACAAGCGATAATTAATTGGTCTCCTGATTGAAGGTTGTCGCTAGCACCAAGTCGATTCCAAGTTTTGTTAAAATCAGAATCGTTGTTATAACAAACAATACGACACGATGCAGATAAATTATCGACAATTGTTGTACATGTTAAAGTCACAATTCCTTTTTGTTTCGCGGTAATTCGACCATATTGGTCAGCTTCTGCGATCGAGTGATCAGATGTGTCCCAGGTTAAAGGATTATCAAATTCTTCACCAGAGTGGCCTTCAGCATAAACAACATCAACAATTGGAGCGGATGATTTTGTTGAACTAACTTTAACTGTTTCTGGATACCAACGAATAAAAATTCCCTCAAAGACCTCTCCACCTGGAGGATCAATTTCAGAAGAACTTGATGAAGTTCCACTGGAACTACTGCTTGGGGGAATTTGCGTCGTTAAAGAGGTGCCAGATGATAGGGCGATTTGGCTAGATGAGTCTCCTTCACGAGAAGTCGTTTCAGAATGAATGGAACTTTCTTTAGATGTTTTCTTTTTCGGTGTTGTTTTACACCCACCTAGAAGAAGAGAAACAACTAACAAAGGAAGAATAACTGCTTTTTTCATTGCTTAATATTATACGTATGAAATATTAATATTTCAATGTTAAGAGAGGATAAAAGAGACTCTTGTTTTAAAATTTAAATTTGTTAATATCTAATCACCATATGAGAAAACATGAATCTCGTGAGGACTATTTAGTAGCCATCCTCCAAGTTTCTAATGAAAAAGATTTTGTGCGTTCAATTGATGTTGCACGGACGATGAGTTTTTCTAAACCTTCAGTTTCAATTGCTATGACAAAACTTTCTGATGAAAAATTGATTAAGATTGATCAAAAAGGACACATCCATCTAACTGAAGAAGGTTACAACATTGCTTCCAAAGTTTATGAAAGACATAAAAAAGTCGCGAAGTTGCTTGTAAGTCTTGGTGTCTCTGAAGAAACGGCTTATGAAGACGCGTGTAAATTAGAACATGACTTCTCTGATGAAACGTGGCAAATCATTAAGAAGCACATTGAAAACGTCATTGGAAAAATTGATTAAAAATAATTAACTTAGTTAATTAAAGAAGAGAGAATTCAAATTTCTCTCTTTTTTTGAACACTTTTCCTCATTTTTTACGAATAAAGATAATATGAGGAAATTTCGTGTTAGACCACCTTAGATTTTATAAATTCGTACGATTTGTTTTGTAAATCGTGCGATTTAATTTTACAATGGAGGTATGAAAAATACAGTTATGTGCATTACTGCAACCGAATTTAAAAAGAACTTAGGTAAATATTTAGAACTCGGAGAACACCAGGAAATTTTAATCATGAAAAATGGACGAGTTCGAACAAGACTTGTTCCAGCATCAATTGATGTCGACAAAATCCTTGATGAATTACAAGGATGTTGTGAGGGTGCTGACTTCTCTTTAGATAATGCTAAAACAGAATATTTCAACAAAAAATATGGTTATCATTTTTGATACTTGTGTTGTTTTAGATTATCTTTTGGATCGAAAACCATATAGTGATCATTCACGTAAGCTATTTAAGCTTGCTGGTGACTACCACTTTGATGGTTTAATTACAGTCAAAACCATTTGTGACATCCATTACTTCTTAAAAAGATTTCATCATGATGAAGTTGTTGTTCGATCATTGATTAATAACTTATTAAAGATTCTCAATTGTGCTGATTCATCAACAATTGATATGTATGGTGCATTAAAATCCGATCTTGTTGATTTCGAAGATGCTTTAATCGAATGTGCGGCATCAAGAATTAAAGCTGATTATATTGTGACTAGAAATATGAAAGACTTTAAGAAATCTCGAGTTCCAGCGATTCTTCCTGAAGATTTAATGAAAATATTACCTAATTACTCGATTGATTAATTCAATCTAAAAGGCGAGGCCAAACGGTCTCACCTTTAATCATGAGTTTTGATTAATCACCGTATGAATTAACGATGGATCTCCAGTTCGTGAAGTTTGTCTGAGATGAAGTGTAAACACTAGAAGTGCTACATGTGTATCCAGAACCATCCTTCATTGGGAAGAAGCAACATAATCCATATGAGTTACCAGCTTGTGTTCCAGCTTTGCTATATGCAACAAGGTTAGCGAATGCAGTTAGTACCGCACTTGTCTGAGCTGATGCTCCACTAAATGCCGACGTTGCACGTATCTTGTTCACGACATCTTTAGCATCCAAGATACCAAAGTAGCTATAACCTTCGCAATCACTATCCGATCCGTAGTATTGACATGTCTTCATTAATGTCTGGAACTTGCTCTTTCCATAGGAACTAATCATCGAGTTAATGGTTGATGACATTGTTTCCCATGCGCTCTTATATGCAGACATATATGAGAGATCAAGATATGAGAGTGTTTGATCACTGCTTGAACCTTGTTCGGCAAGGAAGCTATCACAAATAGCTTTTAAGATATTTGGTGTAGTCTTCTTTGCATATGCGTCATCAATCCAGTTATCATAATCCCAACCAGCACCGGCTTCAGATTCTTCAGAAGCAACCATGTAGTTAAAGTATTGTGAATTAAATTCCGCAATATCTTGAACTTGCATTAAGCAAGCATCATAGCCAATCCATTCAAACTTGTCAGATGTTGATCTTCCAAGAGATGTGAATGTATTAGCGACAGCTGTCTTAACTTCAGAGTTAGTTAAGCAGTCTGAACTATAGTTTTCATCATAACAAACACCACGCATAGCACCACCGTGGTTCCAGAGAATTAAACTAATTCTATCGGCTGGATAAGTTTGGACACCCCAAGTTAAGAAGCTTTGTAATGTGCTTGTTAAGCCCATGTTGGCTTTTGTTTCTTGAGAGTCTCTTACAAGAGACTTGTTCGCGACATGGTATCTTTCAAGATAGGACTTATTAATACCGTGTGTGGTCTTCCAGCACTTGGCACCACCAGTTTCAATAACGACGTTAACATCATCTGGTTGACTACCAACCTTTAAGATTTCTGTAATATCACCAGATGCATAGCCAGATGCACTACTTGCACTTGTTTGACCATTACTTTCAAGGTCAGATCCACAGAGATAAATCAGTATTGTTTGATCATCTTGTGTTTGTTCAACAACAGTAACAGTACATTGTGCGTAGATGCTTGTAATATTTGTAAGCGTAGCGCGAATGACAGCTGTGTTACCAGCAATTGCGTTGCTGGAAATTGAAACAACACCAGAACTACTAACAGAAATGTTAGAACTACCGCTATAACGCGTCCAAGTAACTTCTTTATTGTGGTTTGCGTTGGAAGGATTATAGTTGACAGCCAGAGTCTTTGAACCACCAGGTGCTAATTCAAGGCTAGAAGGCTCAATTGAAATCGATGTTGGGTCTGTTTCTACAGCTTCACCAGTTACAATTGTGATGGTTGTACATTGTGGTGTGCTACTACCGCCAGAAATCTTAAAGTATGTATATCCGGTCAAATCATAAACACCACCACTTATTGTAATAGCGGTTGAAGGATTTGATGATGTTCCACCATAAACGGTAAATGATCCTTGCGCGATTCCGCCAATTGTAACCGATTGCAATTCAAGAGCGGTTGTATTGTACAAATATCCAGAATTTGTCTTAAATTGGATAGCAGAACTTTGTAAACAAACATTCGATGTTGTGTAGGACATAGTTGTTCCTTCACTACCAGTTTTCGAATGTGAACCATCGTTCTTAGCATATCCACCAGAAACGAAATCTGATGTTGTAATTGTAAATGTTTCTTCATTGGCTTGCTGGCTACCAGAACCTGTAACGGTTATTGTACATGTTCCTTTCTTTGTGTTATCAGCAGCAGAAGTTGCAGTAATGGTTGTTGTTCCTTCTGCTTTTGCTGTAACAAGACCGTTGGATGAAACAGTCGCTACCGATGTAACGCTAGATGTCCATGTGACAATCTTGTTTGTTGCGTTACTTGGGGCAATTGTAGCTGTCAATTGTTGCGTGGCATCAACAGCAATACTTGCACTTGCAGGTGAAACAGTGACACCTGTAACAGCAATAGCAGTAACTGTAATATCAACATATGCTGATACCGTCCCGCTATTTGCAGCCTCAGCTGTTGCAGTAATTCTTGCATTACCTACAGCAACACCAGTAATAATACCTTCACTACTTACTGTTGCAACGCTCGTTGCGTTAGATGAGAATGTTACGTTCTTCACGTTTGTATCGCTTGGTGAATAATTAACATCAATTGAAGTTGTACCACCAATTGAAACAGATGTTGAACCAACATCTAATGAAATTGAAGTTGGATAAACAGGATCAACTTGGGTTGTATAATACTTAGCTTTCCAAATTGCAAAGCGTGTACTTGCAGTAATAGTAATATCAGTTTGTGAAGTTACGCCTGTAAGTGTCGTTTCACAATAATAATCCGATTCTGTTCCGGCTAATGAATATGCACTTCCACTACCAGAGATGCCAGTATCACCTTCTAATGTGAATGAAGATGTACCAAGTGTAGCACCAGACAAACTGATAACAGAAGTATTACCAGCCCAGCCAGCTCCATAGAATGAAAGTTTTGTTGCACCAGCACCAACAGTAATTGTCATACTTCCTGATGCTTTTGAAGTTCCAACCTTAACGCCTTCGTTACCGTCAACCGTACAAGCCATAGCGCTTGTTCCGGCTGCCATATCGGCATCAAAATCAGTTTGCACTGGTTTTGCAGTAACAGTAATGTCGATGTAACCATAAACTGAGCTTCCATCTGTAGCTGTTGCTGTAATACGTGCTTCACCTTCGCTAACACCTGTGACTAAACCGTTTGTATTAACGGTTGCAATACTCTCATGGTTACTTGACCATGTAACAGTTTGAACGGTCGCGTCATTTGGCGTGACAGAAGCGGTTAATTGAAGTTGAGATTCTTCTTCAACAGTTGCACTTGCGCCAGTAACACTAATTCCAGTAACTGGAATAGCATTAACGGTAATAGCAACAGTTCCAAAGACAGAAGAGTTGGTATTTGATGTAACTTTGATTGTCCAAGTTCCTGCCGTACCAAATAATGATGTAATTGGTGTTACAACAGAGCTTGGATTAATAAGAGTTAATGTGACTCCTTTTGAACCGAAGTTGCTATAAGCAACATTTGATTCATTGTAAGCCGGATTATTGTATGTTAAGTTAGCGGTAATACCACTTGTATAGTCAGATAATTTTTGAGCAGTATTAAAGAGAATGTTTGTACTGTTAACTTCAATGCCAGTCAATAACAAGTGATAACCAACAGTAATTTGATAATGAATTGGTTCGAAGTTCTTGTATGAGACATAAACATCATACGTGCCTTCTGCGCCAAATGCTTTACTTGTGTCAATTGCTGTTCCAGAACTATTTTTAACGACATAAGAATAACCATCATCCCCGCCTTTAGAGATTGGGAATGTGTTTGATGTAGGAGCGTTTGTTCGTCCTGTAACAGTTAAACCATTTGATGAATCAAAGACTTCATCGTGTAAGTAGGATGTTTGTTTTGAATCACTAATGTTGAATCCGATTGTATCAACAGGAGTATCATAATCATAATGCCCTTCTGTTGTCGTTTCTCTAAAGAGATAGTGTTCGCCACTTGGATTACTTTTAGTAGCAGCAAACTCAGGCGTTGATGAGCTTGAGTGATAGTAATAGTTAATATATAAGTCTTTACTTGTCACATCAGCATTTTTAATGGTGACAAGATTACTATCATTAATGGTAATAGTCCAGTTCACACCGGATTGAGAACTACTAGCAGTGAATCCTAGATCAACGTAACTTCCGCTTGTATATCCATAAAGATAATTCGAACCATTCTTAAATTTAAATGATCCGTTAGAACCATTTTCAACAGTCCAAAGAGATTGAGATGTGTATGTTGCTGTCTGTTTATCATTTGATAAAGAAATAGCAGTTGCCTTGGTATAATAGGTAGCTTGCAGTTCGGACTTCAAAGCATAGTAAGAAGAATGTGTCGAATCTTGCCCAACAATTAAAACTTTATCTCCGGCAACAATTGAATTTGATTTTGTGACTCTTTGATAAACGGTTTCTCCAGCAACATATTCTCCGCTTGCTTCTGGGTTTGGATCGCATGAATAAGTGTAATTAATAGATGTAATATCAGCTGCAGCACCATTCGCCTTGAATTCAATAAAATAAGGCATACTGCCCAAGTCATATTTTTGGCCACTAGTCATTTGGGCATATTCTTGCCATGTTGCGCCATCATAGGATGCGCGGAACTGGAATGTTCCACTAGTAGAAAAGACAGCAGTAATGCTGGTAATAGATGTGATTTGGGTTGTATTTTTCAATGTCGCATCTGAATTCAAATGAACATGCTTTCCGCTAGCGGCAGATGCGCTAGAGTAATTAAAGGTAATTGGATAACCTCTTTTGTTATAATGAGTATGATCTCCAGAGGAAGAAACTGCGTTAGTGTTATCTAATGCGAAAGAATATTCAGAACCTGTAGCACGACCTGGAAGTAACGCCATCGAGAGATTGCTGTTAGTTAAAATCAGGGTAATTGCTAATATAAGAGCACCAAAAAAGGCTAAACCAGCATATAGTTTACCTCGGCTCATTTTAAGTAAGTGTGTCATAAGAGATTCTTCCGTAGCTAGAGAGCTTGTTTTCTCTAGCGCGAATAGCCTATGCGAAGAGAATGAATATTATAACCCCACTCCAAGCCATTTTTCAAAGTTTAATTTATAATTAATTTAAGTAAGGTTAGCCTTATCTAACCGATTTGTGTGATTCTATCGGATGTTTTTAATATTTTCTTATTTCATATTTATTTTTAATTTGTTTGTTGATTACAATATTTACGGAGTCTCTTTATGAAAAAATTACGTCTACATCTATACATTATTCTTGGATTCTTTGTGATGACGTTTGTTCTTGGTACGTTCCTTGATGAACAAGTCTCACAAGCAATCATTTCTCGAGACAACGCCTTTGGATTATTTGTTTCATCCATTGGAACACTTCCAGGTTATTTATTGTTCTCCTTTATTGGAGGAGGATTCTTGTCTATTGCCTTAAAAAAGCAATATAAGATTGGATACAATGTTGTTTTTATTGTTCTATGTGTGGCTTGTTTTGGATTAAACATCTTCTTTGCTGGAAGAGAGTTCTTTGGTCCAAACGGATTTTATAATCCATCTATTAAATGGCTTGGGTATGTAATTGTTGTTCCGTTTGCATCTGGGATGACTTATCTTGGCTATTACTTGTTTAACAAAAGTGATCGAAAGGGAATTTGGATTATTTTATTAATCAGTGCCTTCTTTATTTTTATGGCGCTTGTTCCAGGGGTAACTCTTCTTAAGAGTATCTTCCACCGCCCAAGATATAGAAGTCTAACCTTATATGAATCAATTGATTTCCATAACTGGTATCAGCCATGCAAGAACTATAAGGATTTGATGTCTCTAACTGGATTAACTAGTGAAGAATTTAAATCTTTCCCAAGCGGACACGCTGGAGGAAGCGCACTAACAATTATGTTCGCATTACTTGTTCCTTACTTTGTAAAAGGACAAGAAAAGATTCAACTTCCATTGCTATATGGATCATTTGTTTGGGTGATTCTTGTTTCATTCTCAAGAATTCTTGTTGGCGCACACTTCTTAAGCGATGTCTCAATGGGAGCGATACTCACTATTTTGATGATTGTGTGCGCAAATGAGTGCGTGATATACGCAGAAAGAAAACTCGAGATAAATTAAGCTATTTTACTTTGATTGATTCGATTTTGAAGGATGTCGATATATTCGGCATCTTTTATTTGAGTCACACCAAATGTTTTGTTTCCTACAGAGTTTAATGAGGTGCCGATTTGAAAACATTTATTTTGATCAATAATAATGAATCGATCATGGAATGAATTGGTAATAAACAATTTAAAGAGCGCATTCTGTTTGCGGAATAATTCTACCTCTAATTCATTATTCATTTTATTAATTGAAGTAAAAACCTCAATTTTGACACCCTTATTTATATAAGTTAAGTAACTTAACGCGACTTTATCAAAGTATGGATCGACAATAATAACACTATGTTTAGCGCTATTTAGAATTTCGCTAAGATAATGCTTTGCGTTATAGAACTCACCTTCAAAAAACAGTCTATCCGAGATATTGCCTCGATCAATATCTTCTTCAATTTTGGTGATTTTACTCTCGAGATATTTAACATGTGTATTTAACATATTCCAATCATCGACGGTTATCTCTATCTTTTTAGGATTAACAACATAACCTTTAATTAAATAATCCTTTAGCACGCGATTTGCCCATTTTCTAAATAAGATACCATTCTTAGAATGGACGCGATAACCCAAAGATATAATTAAATCGAGATTAAAATACTCAATTTCTCTTCTAATCTCTCGGTCACCTTCAATTTGAACAGTTGCATTTTTTGCAACAGTTGAACCACGATCTAATTCTTTTTCTTTGAAAATATTATTAATATGACGAGATATTACTGATTTATCTCGACCATATAGCGTGCAAAGTTCTTTCAAAGACAGCCAGACCGTATCTTCACTTGGAGACACACTTACATCTAATTCAAAGTCTCCATTATTGAATTTTACAATTTCTAAATTTTGCATATTGTACTCCTTTATTGAATTAACACACATTTAAGCACGCAGGGGAATATATCTGTCAAGAGGGGGGTATATGTTGCTTTAATTAATATTATTAATTGGTAGATATATATACTTGGTAGAATAATAATATTAATTTAAGCAAAATATTTTTTCAGACTAAGAAGATAAGTTTTGATATCAATACCAGTGCCGACGTGTCGGACAAATCCCTTTGGCAGAATCATCTTCTTTATTGAAAAATAAGATTGATTCTCTTAAAATAAATTAGAGAATCCAAGGTATGGCGATTGGTGCCCCGTTCGGTTCTCATTTTTTATAGATTATTTTTTCCGGATTAATATTCGGAATTTTTATTTATTAAAAAGATATTTCTTTGAAATATAAAATTTTTTCGTGGGACACTTATAGTGCGAGTGTGTAGAATATAGGCGCATGAAAAAACTTTGGTTTTTGATTCCTTTATTAACAATTTCTTTAACTGCGTGTAATCCTTCAAAAAAGAAAACATCCAAAGGAGAATACACCGCTCCACAGAAATATGGAGTTTTTCTTGGATGTGATTCAAGTAGTGTTAATAAAATTAAAAACTATCCAAATGTCGCGATTGATTTAGATAGCTTTAATACAAACGCTATTTCAACACTCAAACAAAGTGATTGCTTTATTTATGCTTATTTATCGGTTGGATCACTAGAGAAATATCGTTCTTATTATGAAACGTATAAAGATTTAACATTTATGGATTATAAAAACTGGCCAGATGAAAGATGGGTTGATGTTTCAAATTCTTCTTGGCAGAAACATATCCTAAGTGAAGCTAATAGACTTAAAGATCTTGGTGCAGATGGAATCTTTATGGATAACTTTGATGTCTACTATATTGCATCCGAAGTCTATCAAGGAAGCGATATTAATAAAGAAGACATCTATCAAGGTTGTTTAAAGATGCTAAATGATCTTAGTTCCACCGGAATGAAACTAATGATTAATTCAGGAACTGATTTTCTTGAAAGAATGAAAGATGAAAATCGTCCTGAATTAGTAAAGATTAAAGCGTATGCTCAAGAATGTATCTTCTCCAAAATTGAAGATTATGAAAACAATGTCTTCTCTAGACAAGAAGCAAAAGAAAAAGAATATCTTATCAGTGTTGTAGAGTTCATGAGATATTATGGGGATGTTCTCTTTATCGAGTACACAAAAGACAACACTTTAAAGAAAGAAATCCAAGAGTATTGTGATGAATATAATTACCTCTATTACATCTCTGAAACAATTGATCTAAAAATTTAAAATATCCAGCAATTTTTGGATAAATACAAAAAATCTCACCGAATTGACGAGATTTTTAAATAACTATAAATTGATTAGATTTCTTTACGTTTCTTAACGAAGAAGTATCCACCTATTGAAGCAGCAGTAATTAAGCTTACTGTAACAATAATTGCAATACCAGCAGAGTTTTGAGAGATGTTTTCTAAGACAATATTCACCGGAGCAGAAACAACGTAATCACCATTAGCTTGAGTGATTGTTTTTCCTTCATGAGCAGCCCAAGCTTGTAGACGTTCGCGAGCAGTTGAAATTACGTAATCATTGTTAGTCATAAATGTCGAACGCTCAGAGGTTGAGAGCCCTTCAAAATAACCTTTAGCAATATCAAATTTTGACGTGCACTGTCCATCTGTGTCTTCATACATCACATAGTTTGCAAGATTAATAGCAGAATCCGAACTACCGATTGTAAGAGTTATGCTTGCACAATATGCGGCGCCAGAAGCATTCTTCATGACTTTAACATATGAATAACCCGTTAAATCATATACATCGTTTGATCCGGTAATGGTTTGAGAGAATGATGTTCCATTCGTACTACCATAAACAGTTAAAGCATTTGTTTCACGATTATTAATTGTTAATGTCTTTAGAGACATTGATTCAGTTGTTCGGAAATAACCACCACTAGCTTTGAATTGCATCTTGCTTGAATAGTTAGCAAGGTTATAAGCAATAAACTTCACACCGCTTGCAGCAGTTCTTTCAGTTGTTGATGTTTGATAACTAGTTGGAAGATCAGTATAGGTAACACTCTTGTTTTCTGTTAAAGTGTTGGTTCGTGCTTTTCTTTGTACTTGAACAGTTAATGAACAAGTTAAATTGCTGCCTGAAATAGCGTTAGTGAATGTTTTGTTAGTTAATGCGCCACCACTTGCTGCATCGTCATAAGTAAATTGATATCCATCATTAGCAAAGGTAAATGTATTAACCGCACTTCCATTATTGTCTTCTACAGAAATATCGGATGATGAAATTGTTTCGCCAACATAGTAAGTTTTACTTACGGACGCAATAATATAAGTAACTGCAGCAGAATTTACTGTGATACTTTGAGTGCAGGTTTTTCCTCCGTAGGTTATTGTTACCGAAACATCAGATGTTGTTAGTGGAGTCACAAGACTTGGGTTAAACGAGAACTTGTCAGTATTTGTATCATAATAAACGTTAACCGAGCTACTGTTTGAGTAATTAACCGTAATTAATAACTCTGAAGGGTCAAAACATTCGCCAGCAGTATAAATTGTTTTATCTGGTTCTTGTGATACTTCAATAGAAGTTATTTCGGGAGAAGAAGACCCTTCGATAACATAGGTCGCCCCCCAAACAATTGAGCGTCTGTTAGAACCAGATGACGAAATCGTAACTGTTGCGGCAGAATTGACATTAGCGGTTGTACAGGTTTTTAAACAATTAGCATCAGTATCAGTAATATTAACATTCGCATTCGAACTTATAGTTCCACTAGCAGCAGAATTTGATGATAAATCAATCGAAGATGGTGCAATAGTTCCGGATGAAATCGATACACTAATCGTTGTATCCTTGCCATTCCATCCAACAGCATAAAAACTTACTGATATTGTATTCACCGGCACGGAAAATGAAGCAGAACCATTATTGTTGCTCGTACCAATTCGTACACCATTTGTAAAACTGCCGGAATTATATGAAACATTAATAACGACGCTATTGCTACCGGCGGACATTGTTGATGAAATAGGTTCAGATCCCCCCCCGCCAGAACCGGAAGCAGAAACAGTAATTGTGTAAGTTGTTGTTTTGGTTGTATTACCCTCGGTATAACTTACTGTGATTGTCTGTTCTCCCTCGGTTTCATTATCAAAACCAGAAAAAGTTGCAGAGGCAGTAACATTATCAGTTGTTGAATCAGAATATGTTGCTGTTACTGTTGGCTTAACAAATGCCTCATCTAACACATAGGAAGTTTTTTGGTTACTAACCGCTATCGAAGACAATGATTTCGGTTGAGTAACGGTAACTGCACAAGTGGCAGAATAAGATTGTCCTGAAATTGTTGCAGTAGCAGTAATTGTTGCACTTCCCATTTGAACGCCAGTAACTAATCCACTATTGCTCACTGATGCAATTGAAGAATCTGATGTTGTCCAAGTAATAGAACTATTATCACTGGCAGTGGCAGTAAGTGTAAACGTACTTCCTTGAGCAACAGATTTTGTTGAATCAGAAATTGTGACACCTGGTCCAAGTAATGATGAATAATTGGTGCCAAAAATTTTGTCTGCCCATTCAGGGTAATCAACAAATGGATTACGATTCCCTTGTAGAGTCTCAACTGCATCATTACGATTTGTTTCCTTTGTTGAAACTGGATCTTGTACATGCCATTTTTGCATTAGCGCAAGTCCATAATTTGTCATATACGGATTTGCTTTTGTTAAAGAGGATGAAAAAATTGCACCGCCATCACCAGAAGTTGCCGAGCAAGTTCCACCTCCGTATCTCACAGCAAAATACATATAAATACGAGCAAAATCACCTTTGTATTGATCATCTGGTTCAAAAACAGTACTTCTCCCCGAGGAAACACCTAAAATTGTTTTTGGTGTTCCTAATTTTGATGATCCGGCATTTTGATATTGAACATTGTTATAGGATTTTGCTTGAAATGAATGTGTATATGATGCTGATGAAACTTCTCCGAATGCATAATTAGAACGCATTCCATTGACCTTTCCATCAGTAGGGACTAAATGAATTAAATCCGAATAAGCGGGGGTTTTCTCGCTAAACCAGGATTTTGGGACAGAATGCTCCCTATTATAGCAATCGCCCTCTTTAGAATAACTTGATCCTCCACTTTGGTATGAAAACTGGAATCCACCATACATATCCCAGATCTTTGATCCGTTTGATCCAGGAACAGCATCGCTTGTTTTATATGCATCCCAAAGCCCATTATAACTTATGGTGTTTGACGAACCATCTGCAACTTGTGTAATCTTACTTTTAAGAGCAGATACGAGTGTTGTTCCACCGGTATTCAGAGCTGAACTATTGCTAGAAATCCAAGAGTCCCAATAGGAAGATTTGCTAGCGTGTGTTTCTTCTACTTTATCTTTATTTGAATGGACTCCACCGATGAGACCACAGGAAAAGACCATCGCTAGAGATACTAAGACAAGGGAGACTTTGTGTTTCATCGTGAGAGACCCGGAAATATTTTTCTCTTTATCAATCACTAAGAAACAACTTTAAGTAATTGAAATTACATTATAAGAAAAATAATATGCGCTCGTAAGTGAAATTTTAAATATTTTTTTATCTACACCGTAGATATAAATACAAAAAATTAGTTATATCTAACATTTTTCCTATATATAATTAATCTTGCAAACCACTCCTAATGGGGGTTTCGGAGGTATTTCATGAAACAATGGTTTAAAAAACACTTGCTCGAAATTGTTACGATTACAATTGTGATTTTAGTTGGCACAGCAATGCATTTTGTGACCACTTATATTTCAAATGAAACAGTCGTCAAAATTTTAGGTGTAATCTTTCCAATCAATGAATGTAGTTGGGAACACATGAAGATGATATGGCATCCAATGTTAGTTGCTGGAATTGTTCTAGCAATCATGAAAAAGGATAAGAAATATTTTGGCGCATTTGTTGTTGGCGGCCTCTTCTCCGTTTGCTTAACAATTACTGGCTTTGCTTTTACACAAAGCTTCACGATTGTTTCAAAGTTATTTATTGATATTCCTTTATTTATTATTTGTTTAGTCGCTGGAGGAATTCTTTCCTTCCACCTTGCTAAATCAGAAGCAATGAATAAATATTTTATTTGTTTTATTGTCTTAGCTGTCTTAATGACTGCTTTAATCATTACTCTAACCTATGTTCATGGTGAAGGATTCCTCTTCCAAGATAACTCTGGTTTAGAAGATCACCATCACCACCACGAACATTAATTATTTTTGTTAATTAAAAAATTCGCCCGCGAATTGCTGGCGAATTTTTAATTTTTGCAAGGGTTTTACTCTTTTTCGCAATCACACTTTTCCTCGTCTTCACCATCACTTTTTCCAAGTACTTTATTAATTGAACCAGTGATGCTGTAATAGACTGGAATGGCTAGGAAGACGACCCACATTGGGTGCCAAAGTCCTCCTGGAATAATCATACAAACAAAGAAGAAGACAAAGCAGGATAAGAAAGGCATATTGAATTTAGAGGCATTCTTATATTGGAAACATCTAACAATTGAGGCGATGATTTCAGGAACAAAGAAAACCACCCAGGCGTTCCACCACATATGAAGTAAGCAGCCTAATAAGATATAAGTGATTAAGGCAACTCCTCCTAAGACAGAGGAAATAATAATGTTCACCTTTTCAAGTTTGGATAAGACTTTCTTTTTCTCAACTGTATTACCGTCTTTATCCTTTAAATAAATATGGTGATCTTTAATATGAACTTCATTACCTTCGTCATCCACAATGTGGATTCCTTCTTTCTTCTCTTCTTGTTGAGGTTTAACTTGTTCCTCAACAATCTTTTCCACTGAATCATCAGTGTTGAGAAGTTCATCTAAAGAGACTCCATATAGTTTTGCTAGACAAATGAGGTTATCTGTATCTGGAGAAGCTTCCGCTCTTTCCCATTTAGAGACGGCTTGTCTACTTAATCCGAGTTTATCCGCGAGTTCTTCCTGAGAGTATCCGTATTTCTTTCTTAATTTAATTAGTCGATCAGCGATTTCAATAGTCATTTTATTTCGACCTCCTTGATTACGAGACTAATTTAACAAATTTAGCTGTGGTTGCTCTACCAACTGTAGTTAGAATTTCCGCAACTATTGGTTTCCTTTAAATATTACATCCTTAATTATATTTTATTATTCTTTATTATTATATTCAACTATGTTAGAATATAAATGTCCAAGATATCGAATTTTGGTCTGATACGTTATGTGTTAGAACGTATTAATGTGGGAAAGCATTGCCCAGTAGTAGATAACGCTGGAGCTCAACCGACCTCAAAAGCGGTCGCTCAGCATAATGTTATCTACTCAGAGCTCCACACAAGTTATTCTTGAATTGAGGCCGTCACTCAGGTTGACGTAACACCACGAGTTAAATACTTGGAAAAGTATGTTGACTCACAGGTGTTTTCGTTATAGAGGTGACGGCTTTTAGTTTCCTCTAACGAAAACGTTTAATTTCAACACAAGGAGGAAAAACAGATGAATGAAATTGAAAAAGTCTACCTTGATGACTTACAAAAAATCAAGGAAACAATTCGTGATGCTAAAAATCAGACGTTAGTTGTCGTGAACAGCGCAGTCATTTTGACATATTACAAAATTGGTTCAATAATCAACCAACGAAAAACATGGGGATCGAGCTATGTTCGAAAATTAGCAAACGGACTTGAAGAATATGGAAAAGGATATTCCTTTGATCAGTTGATGAGAATGTCCCAATTTGCTTCAACATTTACTAAAAATGAAATTTTGGAACAGCCTGTCCCAAAAATTCCATGGAGTTCTATTTTAAAAATAATTCAAAAATCTTCTTCTAAAGAAGAAATGCTGTGGTATATCAATCAAACATACAAAAATAGATGGTCTCGATCGGTCTTGCTTAAGCAATTTGAAATTGATGCTTATTCACGTGGTGTTATTGAACCAGCTGCGAGCGAAAAAAACTTTAACAAAGAAATCATCAAAGACACACTTGCTCTACACTTTGTTAGTGAAAAAGATGTCCATTCGGAAAAAGATTTAAAGGACAGACTTGTTGATAACATCATTTTGTTTCTTCAGGAGTTAGGACAAGGTTTCGCGCTTGTAGGAAGGGAATACCGACTATCACCGCCAAATGGGAAGAATTACTACATTGACCTGTTGATGTATCACACCAAAATCCATGCCTATGTTGTTATCGAAGTAAAACTTGATTGCGTTGAGCCTTCTGATTTTGGCCAGTTAAATTTTATATTAATGCGGTAAACGATCTAGAAAAAATAGATGGAGATAATGATACAGTTGGTATATTGCTTTGTAAAAACGCCAATAGCTACGAAATCCAAACAACATTAAAAGGAATAAATAACCCAATAGGCATTTCAAAATACAAACTATTAGAAGAACTACCATGCTATCTTCAAAAACGCTTAAAGGAAATTGAATAATTGATTAATTCGGGTCTCTTTTTTGGTATAATAAATTTAAGGAGACATTAATATGTCATACACCAAAGAAGAGATCCACTCCATCGTGGAAAAACAACGTGAGTTTTTCTTATCCAATCAAACTCTTGATATTAAATGGAGAAAAGAACAACTCGTTAAACTAAAAGAAGCCATTATTAAAAATAGAGAAAAACTTGAGAAAGCTTTATATGAAGATTTAGGTCGAAGCGATGTCGAAGCTTTCTTCTGTGATATTGGCGACGTCATCATGGAGATTAATGAATGTATCCATGGATTAAAAAGATGGGCGAAACCAGAACGACATTTCTCTGGGTTAGCCTGTTTTCCATCATTAACCACAAAAGTCTATAAGATGCCGTATGGTGTTTCTTTAATTATCTCTCCGTTTAACTTTCCAGTTCTTCTTTCGATGGGTGTATTAGCAGCTTCAATTGCTGGAGGAAACACCGCATTAATTAAAACAAGTTCCAAATCTAAAGCATGTACACAAGCTTTAAAAGAAATTATCTCTGAAACATTCCCTGACAATTATGTTGTAGTGATTGATGGAGGTCATGATGTCGCGGACTTCTGTTTAGAAGAACGTGTGGACAAAATCTTTTACACTGGTTCACCAAATGTTGGTAAACACGTTATGGAGATGGCGTCAAAGAATCTAGTTCCAGTTACTCTTGAATTAGGTGGAGAAACCGGGAACTGGTGCGTCATTAGAAAAGACGCGAACATCAAAGATGCTGCACGAAAGATTGCTTTCTTTAAGATTTGTAATTCTGGACAAATCTGCATCAACATTAACCAGGTTGCTGTTGCAAGTGAGATTGCTGAAGAATTCGTGGAAGAATTAAAGAAAGCAATCATTAGACAAATTGGTGAGAAACCATATTTAAATGAAGAATATCCAAAGCTAATTGCTGAGAGGGCATATGAAAAGATTCGTGATGAAGCAGAAGAATATCGCGATCGAATTGTTTTTGGTGGAGAAGGCGATATCAACACTTGTAAATATTCCACCACTCTTATTTATCCAGTTGATATTCATGAACCAATTGTTCAACATGAGATTTTTGGACCACTACTTCCAATCGTTAAATACGATGATGATAAGGTAGATGAGCTTTTAGATGTGATTCAAAGAAGAGAACATGGTTTAGCGTTCTATATCTTTACTAAGAACAAGAAGTGGGCAAAGAAAGTGATGTCGACTCAACAATATGGCGGAGGCTGTATTAATGAAGTTTGCCTTCACCTCATGGTCAAAGGTGTTCCATTTAATGGAACTGGGCACTCAGGAATGGGCGCTTATCATGGGGAATGGGGATTTAGAGAATTTACTCATCCTTCCACTGTTTTATTTGGAAAAACGCATTTTAATCTCTCACTAAGAGAGCATCCATATACAGCAAAGAAAAAGAAGATGTTTGCCAGATTCTTAAAATAGGAGATTAACAATGATTCCATTAATCTTAGTAATCCTCTTTATTACATTAGGGATGTTCTTCCTTGGGTATTTCTTAATCGAGAAATTAAAAGGATATTGTTTAAAAGAGACTCTAATTAAATCGGTTGCTTCACTCCTCTTTATTGCTGTTGCAACAGTTTCTTTAGCATCAAAATCATACACAAATCTCCCATTATTTGTTTTATTTGGCTTAATCTGTGGATTAGCCGGAGATGTCTTACTTGAACTTAAATACGTGAAACGTGATTATGAAAGACATTTTACTTACGCTGGATTTGTCGCGTTCATGGTTGGTCATATTTTCTATATAAGCGGACTCATGATGGAGTTTTATCATGGAGAAAATATTCTCTACATTGTTCTCCCTATTATCATTGGAATCTTAATGAGTGTTGGAAACCTTGTTTTAGAAAAACCAATGAAGTTTAACTTCGGTGAATATCGACTTGTCGTCTTTATTTATGGTTGTTTCTTGTTCAGCTTTGCTTCTTTAGTTGTTTCATTAAACATCCTAAATGGATTTAGCTCCACCACATTATTTGTTCTTTTAGGAGCAGCTCTCTTCTTTGTCATTTCTGATCTTATTCTATCTGGAACATATTTTGCTGTTGGAAAAGATCGACCAATCGATTTGATATTAAATGCTGTGACTTATTATGTGGCCCAGTATTTAATCGCGTTCTCGCTGTTCTTCTTATAAGATTTGAATAAACGAAAAGAACCAGGAATTGCTGGTTCTTTTTCATAAATTGCTACGGATTTTACTTATTTTGAGAAAGTTTCTTTCTTCTAATTTCTCGTAGGTAAAATAAACCAATTGCTGATCCATAAGTTATCACTAACATCACAATAATCATCACGAGTGTCATGAAGATTCCTTTTGATGCAAAGTAGTAGAAATCATATTTTGGATCAACTTGTCCATTATTAAGGTGGGTGTAGACATTAGTGATATAGAAGATGGAATATAAACCCATCGGAACTAACGATAAGAAGGAAACTTTCCAGCTCATTTCTTCTTTTGCTTCAAAAAAGATTAAAGAAGCAATTCCAATCACTGGAGAAACAAGATGGAAGAATAGGTTGGTATTTAAGAATAGCTTCCAGAAATCTAAACCGAGTAATGGGCTTAAATATAAAATGACAGTCATGAGTGTTAATGTTGTTGTGCAAGTAGCGACATATTTCACCACGTAAACCCAATGAGGAATGTCTTTTCTTTTATTTAAAAGAATAAGTGCCTCAAAGATAACTAGAATTAATGCAGAAATAGCTAAAATGATGTTGCTATCAACAGTAAAGAACCAAAGGAAATTATGAGTTTCAGGTGTGAGGTTTCCATTAATGCCCATCCACTGCCAACCTAATAAGGAAGTAATCATTCCAAATAAAAAGATCACAACCAGTGAGCTATTTAGAATTAATGATATTTTGAGATGTTTATTCATGTGTGACCTCTTGACCATATTTTATCATACCAAAGTTTATTGTCTTGCTTTCTATTGTGCGTTATGTATAAATAAGGTCAAGAGGTGTGGATTCTTTGTTAATCCACAACAAACATTATGAAAAAGAGAGAGTTATCTAATTTACTCCTTTTTGCATCAATCGGATGTATTGCTTTAGGAGTAGGTTTTTTACGTTCTGTCAAACCGGTCGTTAAAGAAGCCAATGCTGCGAATCCAGAATTAGAGGTTAATGACAATATTGTTGAAGTTGGAAAATATCCTCAAACTGTCGTGAAATCGTCTTCTGATTTGTTTGATGAGATAACTGAGAAAGCTAAAGGAGATCTTGTTCCTGGAAAAGACTATGAGTATAACGGAGAAAAGTATCGTTATTATCCTGCTATTCACTCCACAGAAGGTGGAGGTAAATACGAAGATGGTACAAGCGTAAAAGATGGTCCAGCATTTTATAAATTCGAACCTATAAAATGGCATTTATATAATAAAGACACGGCAAATAATAAAGCATACCTTTACGCTGTTTACATTATGGATGTTAAAGTGTTCCAACAAAATATCGAAGTTGATGGAACTAACGAAGGTCACGTTGCTGGAAAACCAGGTGTTGCTGCAAATGATTGGGAAGAATCCACAATGAGAGAATTCCTAAATGGAGATTTCTACAATGATTCTTTCTCTGAAAATGAAAGAAACTTTATCCTAGAAAACAGCACTAAAGCAAATAGTTCTGGAATTAAAGTTAAAGATAAAGTTACTTTAATGACAGCCGATGACTATACCACAAATAAAGATAAGTCAAAGTTTGAAACAAAAGCATCTGACTACGCCAAAGGTCGAACCTTACATTATCACTACCATTCATATGATTGGTCATTCTTCTGGCTTAATTCTAAAAAAGCTGATTATGACACATTACACGTGCAATATGTACGTGCAACCGAAGTTGGAGGAGGTGGCTTTAGTCAAGCAGCAAGCACTGATAACTTTGGTGTTCGTCCATTAATTGTTTTAGATTTAACCAAGGTTACTATTGGTAAAACTAGTGAAGAGAAGGCTAGCGATGCTGCTAAGAGCGCAAAGAACGCTAACACCGCAGCATTAGTGATTGGAATTATCTTCTCACTTCTAGGTATAGCAGGATTAATTACCTTCTTTACACTATTAAAGAAAGGTATCTTGACATCCAAGATGTCACCAAAGATTATCCTTACTGTTTTAGCATCAGTCCTTGTTGTCACTTCTATCGGTGTTATTTCCTTATCCGTTAGAGCGTCGAAAGAATCTGGCGGAGGAGGCGGATCATGTACCTTAAAGTATGGTTACTATGTCCAGTCAACCGAACAATATTCTGATGCAAGCAAGAACATGGTTCAAGTTGGCTATAACTGCTGGTTAATTAAGTCGGATGGTACTGCTCGTCATGCTGCTGCTATCGAAGATGCAAAAAACGCTAGTGACTTTGACAAATACGCCGATAATTTAAAATGCACCTGGGAAAAAACAGGTTGTACTTTAAAGATTACTTATTCTGGTTACTACTCTGGTGTTGCAACAATGACAGTGAATAGTAATGGTAAATTATATTCAGGTGGACAAGAAGTCTTCCACTGGGTGAGAGGAGAATAAAACGATGAAATATTGTATTAATTGTGGCTCACCTCTACCAGATGAGGCGAAGTTTTGTTCTAACTGTGGTTTTAGACAACCAGAGAAAGAACAACCTATGGTTGAAGAACCTGTTGTTGAAGAGCCTATAAAAGAACCGGAGCCAATCGTTGAAGAAGCTCCAGTTGTTAAGGATGTTGTTTCTGAAGAAGTAAAAGAGGAACGACAACCTGAACCAGAGCCAGAGCTTGTAGACGAACCTCAGCCAGAACCAGAGCCAGTTGTTGAACCAGATTCTGTTGAAGAACCTCAGCCAGAACCAGTTGTTGAAGAGCAACCAGTTATCGTTCCGGTTGAGGAAGCAAAAGAGGAACCTGCACCACAGCTTGAACCTCAACCAGAACCAGCCCTGACACCTACATCTGCGTCAGTTCCAGTTGAACAACCAGAGGTTGAAGAAGCTCCAAAGCAAGAAAAACCTGTAAAACAAAGACAGAAGACTGATTTCTCCGGTTTAATTAAACGTAAGAATTATGGACTTTGGTCAATTCTTGCAGTTGGCTATTGGTTCATCGTGATGATCTTTAACTTCATCGGTATTGGTTCCACATTCCTTGCAGTAGCTTTGTTGCTTCTCTCTTTAATTGGCGGAGGATGTGCTACCGGAGGATTTGTTAAAGCCGTTAAATCAAATAAGATTGATGATGAATTATTTATTTCATTGTCTTGTATGGTTCTAGACCTAATGGTCTTTATCTCAGCTATTATCTTTCTCTAATTATCACAAAATAAATTAAAAACTCCTTTCAAAATATTGACAATTTTATTTATAAAATGGACTATCACAAAAGTGCAGCACTTATGGTAAAATTATTTTGTTCATATATTTAGACCACGGGCGCTATGAACTAGCATTAGCAAAGTCGACCATACGCAGGTAAACTGAGGCCAATGGGTATGTGGACTATCACACTACGTGTTAGGGTGTGGTAATAGGGAAAGTATTGCCCAGTAGTGATATGAGGATATAAGTAGAAGAGGTCGCGACTATGTAGACGCTCTTATATCCAAATAGATCATCGCGCTCCCTACAATTATTTATTTAATTGAGCATGTGGCCATCACAAGGATGATGTAACACCAGTAGTTACAGGACTTAGTCGATAACTACAAAAGGTGTTTTCATTATGGTGATGGCTTTTATTATCTCCTTTTGAAGGCACCGCAATTGTCTAAAGAAAGGAGGAATTAATATGTCTTTTAAAAACTACAACGGGCCAGACAAGTACCATTTTAGAATATATAAAAAGGGAAAGTCTCATCCATTTATCGTTGCAGTAGTCGAAGAAACAGAAATTGACGGAAAAATGTATATCTCTGGATACATGTTTACTCATTCTGTATTAAGAGTTCTAAGTAAGCCTAACGACTACATAAAAATGGAAGCAAATCCTAATCCTAATGATGATGCAGAATCGTTTTTATGTATAAGAAGAGTGTCAAATGCTGAAGCTAATGCATTTTCGAAGCCATATAACAATTGGCACTTGTCAAAAGAAGATGAAAAAACAATCGATGAATTAGAGAAAAAATATTTTTCTAAATAATCAAAAAAGATCCGTTTTATGGCTTTTAAGTCATAATTTTGGATCTTTTTTTATTTACAACTAGACGCTTCTCCTAAAAAGCTGGGTTTCCCACGAAGACTAGTTGCTATCAACGGATTGCGCTTTACTTGGCTAGGATACCGTTAGAATCATTAGAAATGTATTAATTTATTAATACAAATTTGGGCGGGGGTGGCAGGAATCGAACCCACATTAGCGGTTTTGGAGACCGTTGTACTACCATTGTACGACACCCCCGGTGCGAAAAATATTATAGATATTAAATCTATCAATCTCAATAAATATTTCTAGAACTAGAATTTTCCTTTCGTAACGAAAATATTTTGTAAAGATGATTCAAAACCATCATATGTAAATAAGGATGCTCCATTTAAATAGACGCCATCTTTATCAATAAATCCACCGAATTCCCCAGTTTTAAGTGCGGAAGTTAACCAAACATTTTGATAACGAATAGAGAAACAATTTCCATGTTGATGTCCAGCAACGATATCGGTAATTCCAATTGACTTAGCAAAGCTAAAGAATCCATTTTGTTCACTACCACCCAAATAGTAATAGTTATACATTTCTCCACGTGTTTCAGTATATGGATAACCTTTTTCATGGGCCTCATAAGCATCAATGTATTCTGGAAGAGGTTTATGCATGAAAGCATAGCTTTTCTTTGGCAAACCTCCATCATGTTCTTTAACACCTTGAGCTATCCAATTGAAATAGGAGATTTGTTTATCGTTGATTCGATCATTTACCCCAGAGTCAACCATGTAAAGTAATGAAAATGTTCGGTTATCCTTAACGACACGCACAACATAGTTACCTAATGAATCTATGTTAGTTGGGCCTCTTCTAAATAAAGAGTATTTTCCACCCTCATACTTCTCACAGCAGTAATTTGGTGTTGCCACCGCTGTATGACCAGGATTTCCAAAATCATGGTTTCCAAAAATTGGAGCATACGGAATTTTAAAACTATCCAACCAGTTGATGACACTAAGTAGCGAAGTGCGGTTTTCATTAAACCATGTTTGATCACCGGTTAAAGTGATTAAATCTGGTTTGGTTTGTTTAACTAAGTATGACATTTCCTTATGGATACGGTTCATATTGAACATATTTTCCAGGTCACTAAGTTGAATATCAGCAAAGTTTAAGATCTTGAAATCTTGCCCTTTTTTCACTTCAACAGTTGGTAATGAGTTAATGTCAAAAGTATCTGTTTCATTCCATTCACATACAACGGTTTTACCTTTGTAATGATGAAGGAAAGAGAAATAAATATAACCAAAAACACCGAGTGCTAAACTAACAACCGATGTTAGAGAAATTACTAGAATTGACCGTGATTTTTTATTCATAGAAATATTGAGGTTTTGCGGTACTTTTGCAAAAAATTAACCAGCAATTCTTGGTTAACTTCCTGTTTTTACTTTTTATTGTCCTCGAGCAATTTTGCTCACAAGAGTCATATCGGCTTGGCCATCATAATTGGCCTTGAAATGCTTCATCACAGATGGGATTGATTTATCTTCAAGTTTAGCAATGACAGTACGAATTTCGTCCTCACTCATCATCTTTGGAAGGTACTTTTCAATAACGGCTTTTTGCTTGTCGATTGCTTGGGCAGCTTCGACTCGACCAGTCTTGATGTTTCCTTCTTTTTCTTCATCAAGTTCTTTAATAACTTTAGTGATAATTTTAACAAGGTCAGCATCCGTAGCTTCCTTGCCTTGGGCTTTTAATTCAATCGCATTCATACGATAGCGATTAATGACAACACTTAAGACTGCACGTGTATCTTGATCACGTGCCTTTAAAGCAGCAATATTTGCTTGTTCAAGTTCGTTAATTAACATAGTTAATCAATCTCCTTTCTAAAGATATCGTTTCCAATGCGATAAATCGCATAGTAGATTGGTAAAATTTCTAGACGACCAGCAAACATACCAAGAATTAAAACCCATAGCATTGCTGGATTAGCATTAGCAGTCACTCCAACAGATAATCCGGTTGATGAAATGGCGTTCGAAAATTCAAATAATCCTTGTCCAATATCACATGAACCACCACTAAATAAAACAAGGGCAAATGCACCAACTCCAAGAGTTGTTACGTAAAGTAAGATAAATCCATTGGCCTCAGCTAGTTCGTAATGTTCAACATCGTGATATTGTCCACAACGATAAATCTTATGCGGGTAATAAATATTCTTAGATGAATTCATTCGACGGACATTCCAATAAAGAGATTTACATGCTAAAGCAAAACGATATTGTTTAGATCCACCAGCAGTCGATCCCATGCCACCACCGATGATACACATTATAGTAACAAGCATCATTGTGGCGTGATTTAAGCCAGCAAATGTGGCAGGAATGTTTGTAAAACCAGATGTTGTAATCGCTGAAATATACGTAAATATTCCATAACTAACTGATAATCCAAATGGTTGAGCGTTATCTCCAACGGCGAATGTAATAACGAATAATGGAATAAATATCAAAGATAAAACTCCAAAGAAACGAACTTCTAAATCACGGAAAACACGTTTGAATTTTCCTGTGATGATGAAGAGGTGAATAAGGAAGTTGGTTCCACCAAGAAGCATCAAAATTGAAATGATGATTTGATTCATTGCTTGGTTTCCGGCACATTCAATTAATCCACCAGGTCTAGATGAGAATCCACCAGTTGCTAATGCAGCAATCGAATGGTTAATCGCATCGAATGCTGACATTCCAGAAATAATTAAAGCGATTGTTCCAAGGAAGATATAAAGGACATAGATGCCTAAAATTAAACGTGCTGATTTAGTCAGGTTTGGCATTAATTTATCGTTATGACCTTCAGCAATGTATAAACGTAGTCCATAACGATCGCTTAAAGCGGATGTAATAATTAAAACCAAACCAACTCCACCAAAGAAGAGGAGTAAACTTCGATAGAAAATAAAGACATGACTTTCCCACATGTTAAATCTTGTTAAACCAGTTGTGGCAAAGCCAGATGTTGCTTCAAAAACAGATTCCGTAAAAGTCATCTTTCCACTTAAAACAAATGGAACAGCACAGATTAAAATAGCGACAACCCAAACTTGAACCAATAGTAATTGGTCTTGGTGGCGGCCTAAACGGGCTCGGTCACGTTTAAAGATCAACGTAAAGTAAAGTAGTAGACCAACGAGTAATGTGGCTCCACCAGGAAGAGCAAAGTTCCACCACACTCCACTTTCATTTGGATAAAAAATCAGCATTACCAGAGGTAAAAAAGTGATGAGTGAAATGAAAACTAGAAATATTCCTAGGTAACCAAAAATTAAACGATATCCACTAGCAAGTTTTTTCATACTTATTCAGCAGTTTGAATGAACTTAATAATACTGTCCTTTTCTTCTGGGGTGGTCACGATAACAAGTTTATCCTTTGGAAGGATAACTGTTTGACCATTAGGAATAATCGCGTGAGGTTTGCGGTAAATACAGGAAATTGTTCCGGTTTTTGGAAAATCAATATCCATAATACGACGTCTTGAAATGTGGTATGTGTCTTTTACCACTAGTTCCACCATCACGATGGAGTTATCTTCGATCGAAACTTGTTTAATAAAGTCTTCTAACGAAGATTCAGCAATCAGAGAGTCTGCTAAAAGAGCAGTTGAGGAAATGACCGAGTCAATTCCAAGGTCTCTAAAGAGAGTCACGTTCTTTGGGTTAGAAACGGTACAAATTGTTTTACGAGCGCCAAATGCTTTCTTAGCAAGTAAGCAAGCAGCAAAGTTGTCGGCGTCTTTATAGCCAAGTGCCATAAAGATATCACAATCTCTAATCTTGGCTTGTTCAAGAACTTCTTTTTTATTTGGGTGTCCATAGCAGACTGGAATATTGTTCTTGTCAGCAAGGTATTTAGCACTTTCTTTATTATCATTAATGAGAATAATTTGGTGTTTCTTATGGTTTTTATAGATGCCAATGACATAGTCAGCAGCATGCATTCCGTTAGCAATAACGATTTTCATAATTATTTACCTCCTCTCATTAAGTTAAATTTATCGAAGGAAAGTTCAAGTGGGAAGATAACTTTCACGCCCAATCCTTTTAAAAGGATTTCGTTATCTGGATCAGAAAGACGAACATACACATTTGGAACGTTATAAAGTTTCTTACAGATTGTGGCGACTAGAACGTTAATTGAATCATCACCAGTAACGATGACAACTTCTTTACAAGTTTTAATGAAAGCTTGTTCAAGAATTTCTAAGTCGGTGCATTCTCCGACAATCTTATAGCCAGAAAAGTCCTCGCTAAGTTGTTCAAATGATTTTTCTGATTCATCAACAACAAGGAGGTTTTTTCCTTCTTTAGAAAACTTATTCGCGATGGTTGCGCCAAGTTGGCCGCATCCAACAACGAGGGTTTTGTTTTTTAAACTAATACCGGTTGGTTTTTTCATAAATGAATCTCCTTTATAAAGGGACGCATAAGGTCATTATATTATACAAGTAAAAATAAAAGACAAGTCTTTTCCAATTTTACTTGTCTTTATTCAATGTCTTTTTTTGCGTTGTTTTTGTAATAACAGAAACGGATTTTGTATCCGTTATCATCAAGTGGTTCTGAGCAAGAAACACATTCAAATGTTCCGATTTCATCGATGTTATCAAAGAAAAGCTCTGCTCCACCATCAGCGTCAACTTTGGTTAAGTAGACACCGTCGACATAAGGAAGAGTTTGGTGATAAATCGAAGCCCCACCAATCACAAACACGTCTTCTTTAGAAAGTTTTTTAATTAAACGAAGGAATTCTTGGAAGTCATGGACATTTATCACGCCTTCATAATTGTGACTCTTGTCTTGACTTAGAACAATATTGGTTCTCTTTGGAAGAGGTTTTTGACCAGAGAATGAGAGTAAGGTGTTTTCTCCCATCGCCACAGCGTGACCTTTAGTCTTCTCACGGAAGAAAGTCATATCTTTTGGTAGATGAAAGAGGAGATCGTTTTTCTTTCCGATCCCAAACTTTTTATCGACACAAAGAATAGAATAAATCATAGATTTAATTAGATGGCGACCGGAATCTTTTTATCGAGTTTTTCATACTCGTAATCAACGAGTTTAAAACTATCAACTGTGAAGTCGTAGAAGTTCTTAATCGACTTATCCATTATTAGTTTTGGGGCTGGATGTTGCGGTTTTTTGATAATTTCTTTCACGATATCAACGTGACGGTCATAAATATGAGCGTCAGCGATGACATGAACAAGTGTTCCTGGTTTTAAACCAGAAACTTGGGCAAACATCATTAAAAGAAGTGAATATTGAAGCACGTTCCAGTTATTTGCGGTAAGCATATCATTACTTCTTTGGTTGAGAATACCATTCAAAGTATCACCGCTAACATTGAAAGTCATCGAGTAAGCGCATGGATAAAGTCCCATTTCGTGGAGATCTTCAAAGTTGTAAATATTAGTCATGATTCGACGTGATTGTGGATTATGTTTTAAGTCATAAAGAACACGATCAACTTGGTCGAATTCGCCTTCTGGATAAATGCTTTTTTTAGCAAGTTGGTAGCCATAGGCTTTACCAATTGAACCATTTTCATCGGCCCAGCTATCCCAGATGTGGGAGTTTAAATCATGAATATTGTTGGATTTCTTTTGCCAAATCCAAAGTAATTCATCTAAGCATGATTTAAATGCTGTACGACGAATCGTGAGTATTGGTAATTCCTCTTGAAGATTATAGCGATTAACAATGCAGAATTTTTTAACGGTGTGGGCTGGAGTTCCATCTTCCCAATGTGGGCGAACTTTTAAATTAGTATCCCAGAAGCCATTTTCTAAAATATCCTTCATGTTTTCTACAAAAATTTGATCAGCACGAGACATAGTTATTTACCTCGCAAGTATTTTACCAAAACAAACTAGTAATATTAAGAAAAATTAGAAAGTTCTTTCTTTTTTTAGAAAGAGGTATAAAATAACACTCCGATTATGAACTATATCTTTATCTCTCCGAACTTCCCAAAAACATACGAACACTTCGCTAGTGAACTCAAAAACGCTGGTGTTCGTGTTTTAGGTATCGGTGATCAACCATTTGAGAGTTTATCAGATGAATTAAAAAGTTCTTTAACTGAATACTGTTTTGTCAGTGATATGAATCGTGTTGATTGGATGATTAACACGATTAGTTACTTACAAAGTAAGTATGGACAAATAGATTTTATTGAATCCAATAATGAATATTGGCTCAAAAATGATGCGACATATCGTGAATGGTTTAATGTTCCTAATGGAATGAGGCCGTCTGATTTAGAAGTACGCCAAAAAAAATCAACAATGAAGAGGTTCTTTAAACGAGCTGGTGTTAAGACCGCGCGTTATATCATTGTTTCTTCTTTGAAGAAATCAATTGAATTTACTAAAGAAGTTGGTTTTCCGGTGTTCGCTAAACCTGATGCGGGTGTTGGCGCAAGCGATACTTTTAAAATTAAGAATATCAAAGAGCTTAAAAAGTTCCATGAATTAAAACTTAGTGAACCATTCATCATGGAAGAATACCTTGATGGTTATATCACCTCATTTGATGGAATCGCTGACGCAAAATCCAAAGTTGCGATGTGTTTTAATGAAACATTCCCAACACCAATTGCGGAAATCGTATCCAAGAATAAGGATGTCTATTACTATGCTAAAACAAAAATGGATCCCGATTTCTATACAATCGGATGCAAAGTTGTCAAGGCGTTTAAACTGCAACAACGTTGTTTCCATATCGAGTTCTTTGTATTAACAAAGGACAAGAAAGGATTAGGTAAGAAAGGTGATATTGTCGCATTAGAAGCGAATTTACGTTCACCAGGTGGTAATACATCAGATTTGCTTAATCTCACCACTAATATTTCTTATTACAAAACATATGCTGATGTAATTATGGGAAACAAAGTTTGTCCAGTTTATGAAAGTAACCGAATTGCAGTAAGCGTCAATAGAAAGAAAGAATTTAATTATCAACATTCTAACCACGAGATCGAACAATTATTTGGAGAGCACATCGTTGAACACGACTCTTATCCAGATGCTTTTAGAGCAGCGATGGGTGATGAATATTACTTTGCAGTTTTTACAAACGAAAAAGATATGAAGACATTTGTTAAGTTTGTCCACGAGAAAAAATAAAAATATTCTTGGCAAATGTGCTATATTTCTAGTATATGAAAGCAGTTTTAATTACTGGTGCTTCAGGCGGTATTGGTTTTGCCACCGCTAAGCATTTGATTTCTCAAGGCTATGAAGTCTATGGCTTTGATATTAAGGAACCATCGCCACTAGAACACTTTCATTTTTATCAAGTTAATATCCGTGACTCAAAGTCGATTGAGTATGCCTTTAATCAAATCAAACAAATTGGCGTCAAGTTTGACGCGATTATCCATTTGGCTGGAATTTATGATTTAAATTCTCTGATTGAAATCAGCGAAGAAGCTTTTGTTCGTAGTTACGATATTAATCTTTTTGGTGTTTATCGAATTAATAAATGCTTTGTTCCTTTATTAGATAAAAAGGGGAAAGTTGTTATAACAACAAGCGAGCTCGCGACTGTGGATCCTCTTCCATTTACTGGAATCTATGGGATCACCAAAGCGGCCTTGGACAAATATGCTTATTCATTAAGAATGGAATTGCAGCTTCTTGGACACCAAGTTGTGGTTGTTCGACCAGGCGCAATTGATACTGGTTTGCTAAATATTTCCCTAGCAAAACTCGAGGATTTTAAGCAAAACACTGTTATTTTTAAAGAACATGCCACAAAATTTGATGAGATTGTCAATTCTGTTGAATCAAAGAAGATTCCGCCAGAAAAACTGGCTAAACTATTTGGAAAAATTCTTTCAAAAAAGAAAAACAAGTTTGTTTACAAAATTAATCGAAACTTCTTATTAAAGGTGCTCAATTGTTTACCAGATAGATTTCAAACTTGGGTTATCAAAAAGATTCTCACAAAGAAAAATAAAAAGAAACAAAATGGGTCAAATTAGATTCATAACGGAATCACTGAAAATTAAACCTCATGCAAGCCAAATCCTTTGCCACATTATCTAAACTCCAACTGAATTAATTAGGTTTTGTCAGGAAAATAATATTGTTATTGAATCATATAGCCCAATCGCCCACGATCTTGCATTAGAAAATAAGAAGTTCAGGAAATTGCTAAAAAGTATGGTGTCTTTGAGGCTCAACTTTGTATTAAATACACGTTGCAACTTAACACAATATCGATTCCAAAGGCTTCATCGAAACAACATATCGATGACAATACAAAACTTAACTTTGTCATTTCTAAAAAAGATATGGAAAAACTCTTAAAGATCGATACAATTGATTATCGATCAAGTTGGAAACGTTCAAAAAGACATGAAAAAACTTCGACTAATGCGAAGTTTTTTGTTTGCTTATAAATCAACTTGTTCAAGTTTTTTTGAACTAATTTTATAAACAAGAAAATGTAATAAAGCGGAAATTCCCAATGCAATTGCTAGAAAGACAAATTGAATTCCAACGCCACTATTGTTGAGTAGGTTCATATAACTTTCGCCGATACCAGGAATATAAGGGATGGCAATAGTGAATACACCAAGATAAACAACAAACCCAATTATGGTTAGAATAGTTGAAGCAACGATTGATTTTCCGTTCTTATAATAAATTGAAAAGAAAATTAAATCGGCAATGGCATAGCCAATAATAGCGATTGATACAACGGAGACAAATCCATGTAAATCTAATCCTGGAATTTTAGCATTTGTTCCAGAACCAACATAGAACGCAATTGGTAGAAGCAACGACATAACAGCAATAAATGTACCTTGCATAATTAAAACAGTGAAAATTCTTGCTTTAACAATATCTTTCTTTCTCACTGGAAGTAAAACCGAGTAAAGGAGATCGTTACTTTGTTGTCCTTTGTTTGCTCCAAGGAACAAAATTGGGTAACAGCTAAGAATGTATATGAAACCTACCGCAAGTGGATAACCAGGAATAAGAATCATTAATGGAAAAACAAAAACAAACATATAGCAGATGTAGTGCATAGCTAATTTAAATTCCTTATAAAGCAAAGCTTTCATGATCTTTACTCCTTTCTAGATAAACCATGATTTGTTCTAAATCTGGTTCAACTGGTTTAAGGCCCGCTTTTTCAAAGGTCGCCTTTTTATCAACGCTTATTAGACCTTCAATGTGGTCATCAAGTTCCTTCCAAGAAATGTATTCTTTTTCAAGAAGTTTGTTCTTCTTTTCGTCTTTGACGAAGAGATATTGTTTGATGAAGTCTTTTTTTGTTCCTGTATAAAGAATGCATCCATCGTGAATATAAGTGATTCCGGTTGCGCATTTATCGAGGTCACTAGTAATGTGGGTTGAGAACAATATTGAGCGTTCACCGCTTTTAACAATTTCTCTAAAGATATCTAATACTTCATCTCGTGAAACTGGATCTAATCCTGAAGTTGGTTCATCAAGAATTAAAAGTTCGGCATTATGTGAAAGAGCAATCGCGACATTGTATTTCACTTTCATACCACTAGATAATTCTTCTAGTTTCTTATCAATATTTAATTTAAATAACTTACAAAACTGTTCAAACTTTTTTTCATCAAAATTATGGTAGAAGCGTTTTGTCACATTCATAATCTGGCGAATAGTTTTGTTTGGATAATAATTAAGATCACTTAACGCAAATCCAATCCGTTGTTTATTTTCGAGTTCAAACTCCGTCATGTCTTTACCAAAAGCAGTAATAGTTCCACCTTGATAATGAATCAAATTCATAATGCTTTTTAGTGTCGTTGTTTTGCCAGCACCATTACGACCAATAAAACCCATGATTTGTCCAGGTTTCACCGCAAAACTCACATTTTTTAGTGAAAATGATGGGTAATCTTTATCGAGGTGTTCGACCTTTAAAATGTCTTCCATCTTAACGATCCTCCATTAAGGAATAGAACATATCTGCCTTAAGTAAAGCAATGCCTCTTTTTTTATCACCCATCACCATGAGAGTTTCGCCTTCTTTAATGTCAAACATCTTTCTGGCTTCACTTGGAATGGTAATTTGGCCTTTTGGTCCGACCTTGACACTGACAATAAATCGATCTTTATTATTCTTTTCCATAGTCTTACCTTTCTTACTTTTCTTACTTAATTATAAGGTTATATAAATCAAAGTCAAATAAAAAAACCCGCAGTTGCGAGTTCTTCCATTAATGATTAAATTCTATTTAAGTTTAAGGCCGACTTTGAAGGCATCGCCGACTCTTCCACCAACTTTATAGTAACCAAAGGTGTATGGATCATAGGCGATCGCTTCTAGCTTATCGATATCGACTTTACCATTAACTAATTTATCTTCTTCGACTGATGTTCTTAAGACTTTTCCAACAACACCGATACCGTATTCTTTGTTTTGGAATTCAATGAATTCACATTCCATTGCGATTGGAAGTTCATTAATAATTGGAGCATCAACTAGAGAAGACTTAACGTAAGTTAAACCACTCTTAGATAGTTTGTCTTTGGTGCTGTTTCCAGAGACAACTCCGAAGTAGTCTGCTTCAACAACATGCTTAGCATCAGCAATATGCACAACAAAGCCTTTCTTTGCTTTGATGTTTTGCACTGTTTTATGTGTTTCAGTAAGGTTTAATGCGACAATGTCGCGATCAATCATTGTTCCCCATGCGGCGTTCATGACGTTAACACTACCATCTTCATTAAAGGTGGAGATTAATAAGACTGGCATTGGGAAGATTGCTTCAGTTGTTTTAATTTCTTTTTTCATTTATTTTTCCTCATGTATATTGTGAACCAAAACTCGTTATTTAGCTTCATATAATTTTGATTTTTCAAAGAAAAAGGATTGACACAGTATCAATCCTCTTCAAATTTGGGTGAAGCGTTAGGGACTGTATCCGCTACTTTTTGACTGAGATTCTAGTCATTAAGAATGAATTTCATTCTAAACTTCGTCTATTAGTATAGAGATTCATATCTAAAGATAAAACTATAAAAATAACGATTTAATCGATACTTTAATATGATGCTTCGTAGAAAAGGTTATTTTTATAAGTGTTGAACACTCAATATGTATAAGTGGGAATTCATAAATAAAGACTGATATTTTTGAAGTTATGCAATTCCCACATAAAAAGCCCATTCCCACCTATTTTTTGGTGAATTTGGGCTGTTTTTATTCGTTTTTAGTAGATTCCCACCTAGTTTTAGAACCCGTACCGTATTGATTCGAGTTTTATTTTTTTCTAGTTCGTTCTATAGCGCAGGTTGGGCATCCAGTGTGGAGACTAATTCTTGACGCTAATGTTGCCTCCCATTCATGTCCGTGTTTACATTTCCACCAGACTTTTTTGTGCGAACCACCGCCGCCTCCAACTTGAGAAGGCAGAAGGTTTTTGTTTTTCTCGTAATTCCATTCTGCCGCTAATTCTGGATGCAGCGTTTCTAAGTCATTGATTCCTTTCACGACGCGTTTGTTGCTACAAACGGGGCAACAACAATTATATTTTGCTCTTATGGCAATTTGTGTATCGTAAGAATGGCCATTTGGGCATTTCCACCAAACAACTCTCTCAGAACCAGGAAGAACATCTGAAGGTTTTAAATCTCCGTTTTTCTCGCAGTCCCATTCTTTTGCAAGGTTAGGAAAAAGTGTTTCAAAATCATTTTTGCCTTTATCTGGTTTTTGTCCAGAACATATTGGGCATCCTGAATGCAGTTTTGTTCGCGAACGTATACTCGCATCGTAATGATGACCTTTTGGGCAAATCCAGGAAACTTTCTTTCCATTCAGAGCTGTTATGTTATTAGGCTTTAAATCTCCATTTTTCTCATAATTCCATTCTTTTGCAATATTCGGGAATTGCGATTCTAAATCATTGAATCCAGGTAAAACGACGCGACCACTACAAACTGGACATCCGTTATGATGGTGAATACCAGTTCGTGATCCAATAACGGCTTGCCACTCATGGCCGAGGTGACATTTCCACCAAACCTTTTGATTGGAAGAATTTGAAAACATGTCGGGTTTTAATTGACCATTACGTTCATAATTCCATTCTTTCGCAACATCAGGGCTTAATTTCGCAAGGGAATTCTCTTTTTGATATGTAACAAATAGTTCATTAATTTGAGTTAAATCTCTTTTTAAATCCGCTGAGATAGAATGGTTTTTGCCTGTTATTCTTCCAATTTCCTTGAACATTAGATTTATAGGTTTATCCATAAGAAGAACATTTGAATGAATTCTTTCGCATTCAATCTTTATTGATTTACTAAAATACTTTGGGCAACCTTTTTCTCTCAGCCTAATAAGTGTAATGTTAGCGATAGCACAAAGACTATCCTTTTCTAAATCTCTTTTTATTGATTTGTGCCAATTCACGCCATCATATTCGATTCCAATTTTTAATGATGGAATGTAAACATCTAGCTCTCTATTTGAAATCTCTTTTAATACTGGGTTTTCTATTGCATCAGGAAACACTTGTTTTACATAGTAAAATAAAGCTTTTTCAGGCAAAGAAGATTGCGTTTCTTTTGCACATTCCGGGCACCCGTTGCCTCGAACTCGAGAGTTAATTGTTGCCTCCCAGCTGTGCCCACGCAGACACTTCCACCACGCCTTTTCTTTACTACCATATGATATTCGATATGGATCAATTATATTTTTATTGAAATCCCATTCTTTTTCTAAGTTTGGAGCAATAGTAAAGAGATCGTTAAACCCTTTAATAATTTTTCTATTTGAACAATAAGGGCAGCGTGTCCCCTTCGTAAAATCAGCTATCTGAGCAGACCAAGAATGTCCTTTTTCGCATTTAAACCAGACTTTTTTATTGGAATGTAAACCAGGATAATCTTCTGGTTTTGTTACATTTTTCTCATAGTCCCAGAATATTTTTATTTCTGGATATAATGTTCCAACATCGTTGAACCCGGGGAATGCTTTTTGATTCAAACAATATGGGCACCCACTATGTTTTGATGCTCTATATTGAGCCTCAGTAGGCCAGGAATGACCGTGTTTACACTTCCACCACACCTTTTTGTGTGAAAGATAAGTTATCTCGTCTGGCAGTATAGTATTTTTCTCGTAATCCCATTCATCCATTAACTCAGGGCATTTTGATTTTAAGTCATTAAAACCTTTGCGAACTTCTAAATTCGCACAAACTTTACATCCGGACTTATAAATTGTCCTTCTATAAACTGGCGCGGAATAAGAGTGTCCCTCTTTACACTTCCAATAAAACTTCACGTTTGAACCATATGAAACATTATGTGGATTTTTATTACCGTTTTTTTCATAATCCCATTCATCTAAAAGATAAGCGGCATTATTCTTTGTACACCAGTTAAACAAACTATTCTCTTCTACAAACTTTTTCATTCTACAAATTTCCAGTGATATCCGCCCGCAACTGTTTGCTTACCCGAACAAGCTCTACCGATACTACTTGAATCAATATGACATTGTCGTGAAGCGTAGTTAAGTGACTCAAAAATTTTATCCAATTCAACACAATACACTCTTTTCATTCCGTGTTTGCCGACTCTCTTTGCTTTTGATACAAACTTACCATTTATATAATCTTCATAAAATGCCCAATGATACCCACCGCATGTCCTTGAGTAGTCTTTACAACATTTCGAAATCTCGCTGTTATCTAAATTAAGAACTGTTGCAGCATTTGTAGCGCTTTTATATGTGGTATTTGTGTCAATACAAATAACCTTAATACAAGTTGTTTTTCTTTCCCTAATTTTAAACGTAGGGCCAAAATCCTCTAAGTATGACCAGTGATACCCACCAGCTGTTAAACCAGAATCTCTGCACGCCCTCCCAATATTGGCTGCTGAAATGCCTAATATATTTGAAGCATCAGTTATAGATTCATAATTTGTTTGAGTTTCTACGCATATAATTTTCCTTTTATTTTCATCGCTTCTCGGTTGCCATGAACTCGTATATTCTTGTTCAAAACACCAATAATATCCTGCCGATGAAATAGTAGTCCCGTTTGCAGCATTATAAATCGCGCCTTCACTAATTTTGTTATCTCTCGCTGCTTCTTTAGTGCTCTTATATATTTTTATATCGTTCAGATTATTCATATTAATTCGGACAATAGGTGTTAATTTTTGCTTAGTTGCCAATGGCACAAACGAATCATAATCTTTGACAAAACACCAATAAGATCCACCGGGTTTGTGATACCCGCGAACCTGATTACAAGCGTTGCAAATATTAGATGCACTAATTCCGGTAAGCTTTTGTGCTTCTAATTGAGAGTGGTATTTTGCAATTATGTTTAAATCATCATCAAGTCTATAGACTCCAAAGTCTTTTTTATCGTGATATGTTTTCTTTTTTCTTGGTTTCCATTGTCCATTTTTAAAATCCGCTAAAAAAGCCCAATAATAGCCTCCAACAGTGTTTACTCTTCCGGTATTGTGGCAACACTTTCCGATAAGCGTGTGATCATTTTTTGTCTTAGTTTCAGCTTCGCGAATTGTATTAAAAACTTGAACTATTTCATGAGTAACCTTATCTATTTGAGCAACTTGAAAACCAAGATGGTCATGATTTTCTCCGCCTTTTGTCAAGTTATAACCGTTGCATTTTTTATCGCCAATATACGAGTGCTCTTTTTTAATATAATAAATTTCTAATTCGTTCGCCTGTTTTTGTGTCATGATATCGGAAACAATAATTTCGTGCTTAAAGCCTTCATTCCATCCATATTTCAAAATTGCACTATAAAAATATGGATTATGTCTATAACCGTTTCCATTCGCCCACCGATCGGTTGTTGATTGCTTGGTCTGTCCAACATAAACTTTGCCATTGATTTTATTAGTGTGTTTATAAATGATCCAACTCATATTTTGATTATATCAATTTCATAAATCATTTGTATTAAAAGTAGCGGGTTCCGCGCACGGTTCCCACTATTCCCACTTATTTCAAATAGTCAAAATCACGCTTTCTAAAGTATTAATGTATGACGATAACCCAAAGTTTTACTTGGGATTTAAGGTTAATTTGCAAAGAAAAAACCCGCGAATTGCAGAGATTATTTGAATTTCGAGCAATTTTATAGCGGGTAATTTTCAGAGTGGCCTTCTCTAACACGAAAAATGCTTATTTTCCATATCTCTAACACCGAAAATGCTAAAAATCTAACAATTTTAAGGCTTTTTCGATAAGTCTTTTCACAAAATTACATTAACGGGTATCAAAGTTTTTCAGTTTTTCTATTACAGTTATACTTTTTTATAATAAATATAGTTTATGCGAATTATATTGATTCTCTATAAATAGAGACTATGTCTTCTAAAATATTTCTATCGATATTATTATCTATAAACACGAGGTTTGTCTCTCTTATCAAATCTAAATTTTCAATAGGGAGCCCTACTAATTTGTTTTCTTTTATTTCTCTAGAACAAGCACTCTTTGGCAAAATAGAAATTCCAAGATTTTTTCTCACAAGCATTTTAATAGAAGCTACATTATCCATTTCTAAAGATAAATGGAAATTGTTAATATCTTCATCCATTTTTGCCAATTCATTAACGAAAAGAGTTGAGGTACCACTTTCAAGATTTCTTAAAATAAGATTTTCTTTTTTCAAATCGTTAATAGTAACCACTTTTTTATTAGCAAGGGGATTATCTAAAGAAACAACCGCTACCAAGGAATCGGTGCCAAGCAAAATAGAGGAGAATTTTTTATTAGTAATCTTTCCTTCAATTATTGCTAAATCAATCTGATAAAGGCTTAATTTCTCATAAAGATTTTTTATAGAGTCAGAAATAATTCTTATATGTGATCCACTATTTCTTTCTGAATATTTTGCCATGATTTCTGGAGCGATGTTACTCTCGGAAGTATGGGTAATACCAACTGTCAAATTATTAGCACATTTCTTGTAATCTTTTAGTTTGCGATTCATATCGTTGTAAAGAGATTGAATACGCAAAGCGTATTTAAGCACGATTTCCCCTTCTTTTGTTAGGAAAAGATTATTGTTTGAGCGAATAAATAATTTAGCATCAAATTCCTCTTCTAATTGTTTGACGTGTTGACTAACAGCAGGTTGAGTCAAATTTAGTTCTTTTGCGGCTTTAGTAAATGAATTTACTTTGCTTAATTCGATGAGAGTTAACAATTTTGTATCCATGTATATAATTATAAACTTTTTTTATAGTATTGAAAGTTTTTCTTATTTATTTTTTCTTGTTTTTTGGACTAAATTCAAATACGAAAGTTTTTCCAAATTACTGTTATGACTAATAATTTAGATTCAAAAAAGAAAGATTTGTTTGAAAATAAACCTGTATTCCAGGCGATTTTGAGTTTAGCTATCCCTTCTATTATTGGGCAGCTTATTCTTGTCATCTATAATATTACCGATACATTCTTTATTGGATTAGCCGCTAATAACATGGCTGATAAGGAATTAGGTAATGCTTTAGTAGCAGGCGTAACTATTTGTATGCCTGTATATATGATATTAAGCGCTATATCAAATTTATTTGGGATAGGTGCCTCTAGTGTTATATCTCGTTCTCTTGGAAAAAATAATCCATGGAGAGCTAAAAATGCATCTCGCTTTGCTTTTTATGCTTGTTTAATTACAACGTTAATTTATTGTCTATTAGTTTTTATTTTTAGTAATCCTTTATCTAATTTATTATCAGGAAACAAATCTCCTGAAACTTCTAGTTACGCTAGATCATATATCTTATATTGCGTAGTGATATTTGGCATTCCAACAGCAATTAATACACTGTTTTCCCATTTATTAAGAGCGCAAGGAAAATCTAAACATGCTTCTTATGGGATTGTTTTAGGGGGATTACTAAACTGTGGTTTAGATCCTCTATTCATGTTTGTTATCATGCCATCAAATCCAGAAGTTGCCGCAGCTTTAGCAACCGGGATAGCGAATTCTATCGCATTAATTTATTACATTGTTCTAATGATAATTAGGAAAAAAGATTTAGTAATCTCTATTAAATTTTCTAAAAAAATGTTCACAGAAAATATTCCTAGCGAAGTTATTAAAGTCGGCATTCCAGCTTGCTTAATGACCTTGTGTGAAAATA
Source organism: uncultured Caryophanales bacterium (assembly GCA_946414655.1). Classification (GTDB taxonomy): domain Bacteria; phylum Bacillota_I; class Bacilli_A; order RFN20; family CAG-826; genus Fiminaster. Next base: position 134,466 of record CAMKPL010000003.1, read on the forward strand.
TTTCTTATATGATTCTTGATGCTTTAATCGGCTCAGTTATTGTTGTTAAAGCAGAAAGCGATGCCGCACTAGCTGGTATTGGAGTCGCTAAGAAAATCAATATGTTTGCTCATTCTTCCGTGAGAGGCATGACACAAGGCGTTTTACCTATCATCGGTTATAACAAGGCTAGTGGAAATCGTAAAAGAATGGCAAAAATTGTCTATGTTAGTGGCGCTATTTCAATAAGCATTGCTTTGTTAGCTATGATTATTTCTATGATTTGGGCCACTCCTTTATCCACTATTTTCATCCACGAAAACAATTCCATTGCTTACGCCACAAAATTTTTAAGAATATTGTGTATCGGTGGTCCTTTTTCTGCCGTTGCTTATACAGTTATTTCATTTTTCCAAGCTGTCGGTAAACCTTGGAGAAGTCTTGTTTTAGCCTTATTAAGAAAAGGGGCTTTAGATATACCTTTAATGTTCATCTTCTTTTCTATCGCAAAAATAGAAAATAACTCTATTGGACCAGATCTTATAGTTTGGGCCACTCCTATTACCGATATTATTTGTTCTCTTGTAGCAGTTATTTTGTTTTATGGATATGTTAAACACAATGGTAAAAATGCACCCTCTTTTAATAAGCAAGAAAAATTACCATCTCTAGAAGGCTAATAATTATGGATAAGATTATTGATATAAGACATAGAAAGCATGCTAGAAAAATAACGATTACATTTTGTGGTAATGGAATTTTTTATGGCATTTACAATGAAATAAAAATGGAAGGCTATGAAATATCCATTAATTATATATATTCCAGCAAAGAAAAAGATTCTTGCGTTATAAATATGACAGTTAAAAGAAGAAACAAATCATTTGATAAATATATTGCGTTTTTAGCAGATAAAGTATTTTGCAAAACTATTTATATATATGATTACGTGGAAGTAGATGATGATTACATGGAAATAGATGATGATGATTTCTAAACTTATAATTATTAATCTCATTAACAATTTATGTATCCAATGGATGCATTATTGATTGACCACTAGGAGTCGCTTTTTCTTCCTTGGTAATATATAAATATATATAAGGATAGTCGCGGGGTCTCTATAATTTTACTACTGCTAGACAGTCTGATTTTCATATTGAGGACGCGGCTTACCTATTAAGCGTTTTTTGCAGGATGAGATATTTACCTTCTATTTGAGATATTACGTTAGGGAAGCAAAGCGAATTGCCCAAAGTAACTATCCAAAAAGGAGGTTTTATTTATGCCTACTTATTTTGTGGGTATCGATGTCAGCAATAGGCTATGATATCTTCTTTATGCTTCACGCTTTATGTAAACGCAATTAGTTAAAATTAAGGAATGGAAAGAAATAAAAATGATCAAAAAAGCAACACTAATTAACGAAAATGAGAAGTTAAAAAGAGAAATTTATATATGGAGAAATATCGGGATAGGAATTAATGCTTCTGTGAAAGAAAAGGAAGAAGCAACGAAAACGTTTTTGGAACAATATAGTGGATATAATTATTGTGAAGTGTGTAGAGTTATTCATTTAAGCAAAGGAACATATTTCAATTTTATTAATAATAAAGTTGAGAAAACTACATACGAGATTAAAGACGAAAGTTTATTAAAGGAAATTAAAATCGTTTTTGAAGAATCGAATAGAATTTATGGAGTCGATAAAATCAATGCAGTTTTAAGGAAAAAGGGAATAATTACTTCGGCACGAAAAATAAGTCAACTCATGAAATCTAATAATCTAATTAAACAAAATGTCATGAAAAGACCGAAACCACAGGTAATTAGAGAAAGATGCAACTACTTTAGAAACCTTTTAAATAGACAGTTTGATCAGCAAGAACCGAACAAAGTCTGGGTGAGTGATTTACTAGAAATTAATCTAAGCGGGGTAAAATATTATCTCTGTGTCATCCTTGATTTGTTTGCAAGGAAGGTTCTTTCATGGAGAGTATCACATAGAAAAAGCGATAACCTCACTATTAACGCAATAAAAGAAGCATTTGAAATAAGAAACGAACCGGTAGGATTGATGTTTCATAGCGATCAAGGCCTAGAATTTACCACTCATAATTTTATGAATACATTAAAAGTTTTAGGCATAAAACAATCATTTTCGTATCCCGGTTCACCAAATGATAACGCTGCAATGGAAGGATTCTATTCTATATTAAGAAGAGAGGAAGTTAATATTAATATTATTAAATATGTAAACTCACGAGGCATTAGAGATTATTTAACAAAATATTTTTACTTTTATAACAATAAAAGAATTCATCGATCTCTAGATGATAGAACTCCTCAAGAAGTTGAAGATGAATGGTTCAAAAAGCACTCAAATTAGGGTACTAATTTTTTTATTTTATTTATAAAATAAAACAAGTTTTGAAGTCTCAAAACTTGTTAGTATCACGGTTGGTGACCTGTACGGGATTCGAACCCATGAATGTATGCGTGAAAGGCATATGAGTTAAGCCACTTCTCCAACAGGCCAAGTTTGGCGCCCACTTACGGGTTCGAACCGCAGACCGATCGGTTAACAGCCGATAGCTCTACCGCTGAGCTAAGTGGGCAGCGCGTAATATCTTACCACAGTCTTTTGTTAAATAACAATAATAATATTGATTATTTTACTTTACTCTCAATTGCGTCGAGTAAGTCTTTGACTGTAACAAGTTTGGACATATCGATATCGTCGAATGCAACACCGTATTTTTCTTCAAGTTCAAGGAGTGTTTCAACGACATCAAGGCTATCTAAGCCTAATTCACGAATAGCAATAGCTTCATCAACGCTTTCACGATGTGAGAGCTCAGCTAAACGGGCTTTAATTTCTTCACGATGTGACATAATTTTTACCTCGGTATGTATTGTATCATAAATACAAAATAGAAAAAGAGAATTGTTTCACCTCTGGTGGATGGGACCTTCAATGAAACAATTCTCATATAAATTAGTTGCCAGCTGGAGCAGCTGCTGCTGGAGCGATTTCAACATATTCTGCCGATGTTGATGCTACGCCAACCATTCTGTTTCCGATGGCAGTGCTTGTTCGGCCAAATGAATTGACCAAGATGCCGAATACAACACCGAAAAGCGCAATGGCTAAGACGATGCCAAGTAATTGGCCTTTAATTTCAGACATAAACTTCCTCCTTTCTAGTTGTAGTATCCAATCACGACACTGCGCACCACACTGATCTCCATTGGTTTACTCGCTAAAAACACAGGTTGATACGATTTGGATATTTTGTATTCGAAAACTGCTCCAAAAAGTGGTGTCTCTTCACTGACGGCCTCAATAGTGGCGCCAGCTTCGTTCTCTACGAGGGCAATAACATCATCATTAATTGAACCTTTAGATGAAATGATATTCCCAGCCGTAACAGAAACTGCGTCGAGATTGGAATGTATGATTTGAACCGAAATTAAATCGGTTGCAAAAACAAAGAGTTGAACGATGAAAACCATCGATAAAATAAAAGCGATTTTATAAGACATTAACCATATCCTCCATCACTGTAATAATTCCGAAAGTAACCATGATGATTAGCACTCCACTTCCCACAAGTGGGAAAGTAGACATTGAAGCAAGACTATTTCGCTTTTTCATCATTTCTTTTTCGTATGCTAGATCGCTGATTTTGCCAAATATAGCATCAAACTGCGATAAATGTGTTGGATTAGAACCATCATCAATCATCTGGTAAATAGAAATCATCATTTCTTCAATGATTAAATCATTAAACTTTTTACCAAAATGAATGAATGGTGTAATTGTTTTATCTTCATCAATCTCTCTGATTAGTTCAGATAGATACGTGGCGAGTTGCTTATCAGCGAATGATTGGATCTCTTTTAGAGCAGTATAAACTGAGTAGCCATTATGAAGATAAATCTTGAAGAAGGTAAACAAGGAGACAAAGTCCCTTTTTGCTTGGTCTCCTTGTTCCTTCTCTAACTTGGAGTAACGACTGAAATATAAGATTATGAAAATTGTTACGAAGAAAAGTCCAACTCCAAGATAGATATAAGATTGTAAAAAGTAATATGCTACACCACTGGCAGCTAGTAAAAATAAACATATTAAAAACGCTCTATAGAATTCTTTCTTCACCGATAGTCCAAGGTTGATCATTCTCTTTTTTAACTTTTTCATTCGACTTGATCCTCCTTCACAACAATTGATGAAAAACGAACAATAAAGAGGTGAATTGAGAAGAGAATTAAAATGAAAAACACCAGCAAAAATCCAACAAATATAGAGGATTTGCTCATTGAAACATAAAATGAGCTGATTGAAAATCTAATGAATAAAAGAACTGAAACAGACATAATCCAGAGCAATAAAAATTGCCCGAGGTATCGGTTGGATTCAATTAATGATTCACTTAGACTCTTCTCGATTCTTGTTGATTCACTAATTAGTTCATCAGACATGTTTAAAATGTTTCCGCCTTGGTCTTGATATAGACTAAGGACATTAATAAACATTTTGAAAACAGCAAGGTTAAAGAACTCTCTTAGATAAGTGATGCGATCACTAACCTTGAGGTTTTCAAGATTCTCTGTAATTTCATTTAATTCCTTGTCTTCATAGCGAATTCCACTTTGATAAGCATCCTCGACAGATTCTTTTACAGACATCGAAATGATGAAGGCATTAATAAAGTGGTAACAAGCGTGGATTCTTCTTGTAAGACGATCTTTTTTAATGAGATATCTCCTTCCAAGAACGAAGTAATAAAGAAGGTAGCTAGCCACCACAAAAATTGGAATATAAATATCAAAACTCGTTAGATATGCAACTATAGCTAACATTAATGTTAGAAGAACAAACAATGCGTCTCGAACCATAAAACCTCCTAACAGTGAAATTTCTCCACTAAAACGTTATTTTCAACTTCACCAATTGACTCAATATAGCGATGAACCAAACCGCTTTTGGTGATATCTCTTTTGACGAAAACATAGACTGGAATATGTGCCATCAAATCACTCATGATGTCGTCATATGACTCTTTTGTTTCGGCCATTTCAATCATTCTGACTAAACGGTGTGGCATCGCTAGTAAAGAGTTAGCGTGCATTGTCGTAATAATTGGGTGACCAGTCATCACGCTATTTAAAACATCGTTCATTTCTTTTCCTCTCGACTCCGCCACAACTAGCCAATCCGGATTTGATCGAAGAGCTTGACGGATCAAATCATTAATCGTAGCTTTCTCGTGGCTTTCATTTGCTTCCCAAAAAGTAATATCAAGATTTGGATTGGTTCGAATGAACTCTAGTTCCTGAACGTTATCAATGACAATAACCCGTGTATTATCTTCAAGAGATGTTAATAAATACTTCTGTAGTTCTGTTTTTCCAGAACCCGTTGGTCCACCAATAATGATGGATTTTTTATTCTTTAAACAATCATGCAAAAACTGCTTCATTTCAGAATTCATGAAGGTTTTGCTGGTTAAAATGCGAATTGTAGGTGAGGCAATACGAATTGAAAACGAGATTGATTTTTCGTTATCAACACGAACAATTGATGGGTGAATAGCATTGATTCTGTATCTCCCTTCCGAAACATCAATCGAAGGTGTTGTATAGGAAAATTGTTTCTCGGCAAAGTTAGCAATTTGACGCACAAAAGAAACAACTTCATCCTTATCCACTTGGATGTTGGCCTTCTTTCGACCTTGTTTATTGTGGAGATAATAGATATCTTTTCCGTTATAAGAAATATCTGTTATCTCATCATCTTTTAATAAGGGCGATATAAACGATGATTCAAGATATGAAACTAATTGATGATTCATTCGATGTGCCCCCTTTGGTTAATCGTAAATTCACGAGCATGTTTGTAATGATAAAAGGTGTTGATTTTCGCGCTTAAGGAAATACGAACTCCATCCGCGTGGTGGTTAGTGTTGATGTTTTTTGTGTTGTTATCGAAATAAACAATCGATGCTTGATAATCAGTTGTGTATTTCGAAACATTATCTCTTAGATAATTAACAATATATTTTTCCAAAATCGGTTCATTAAAATATGGATTAATGTCCTCTCCATCGTTTCCGACTGTAACGACACAGACTTCTAAAATGCTTCGATGCATATTTAAAAAAGTTCGATGTATGCTCGAGTAATTCATTCCTCCAAAAGAAAAGGACATGAACAAAAAGAAAACAACACTAAAAAAGAGACAATTAATCATGTTTTAAGTCCTTTCCAAAATCGCTATATTCGCTATCACCTGTTTTGATACAATATTCAGAAGTTACACAATCACCGATTCTAGATCGTTCGGCTTCAATTGAGAAAGTATACTTAAACGGAAGTTTTAATGTTCCTAAATCAAATCCAACAAGGTATAGATCCATTTTGTTGAAATCATGAAATCCATTCTTTGGTAAATATAAATATTTAGTTTTTACAAAACCAGGAAGTTGTGAACGGGCCATTTCATAAGTGTAGGGGTTCACATAAAGGTCTGTATCAAAAGCGAGATGATATTTATAACCTCCGCTATCAACTAGCTTTAGAACCAATTCAACACGGTCAACAATTTGGTTATGCAAGTTCAAATCAACAAATAAGCCGTATTTATTCGGAATGGCGATACACAAATCGTTTGCGGATGATTCAACATTAAGAGGTCCAACTTTTTCTTCGAATGTAAACATTTCAATGTCAAACTTGTTAAACACCGGGATTTCATTCTCTTTGTACCAATTTGTAAATGTATATGAATTTGTTGTTGTGAAATAACCACGGTCCTTTTCATATGCAAAAACATGTGGACTTTCATATACGCCATTAGGTAATTTATCAATGATTAACTGTGGACAATCCACATTAACTTCTGGATACATCCAGTGATTTGTTCTATTGGAATCACTATCGCTAAAAAATACTTTTGTTTTATTTTCTTCATTAGGCATAAACATTGTTCCAGTGATTTCACGTCTAACAACTCCTGTTTCATCAGTTGGACGAAGGTTTGTGATCATTGAACCGGTTTTGTATTTAGAGTTATACATATAGAAATTAACTAACTTTTTTGTAACTGGACCATTACTAGAAAGCTTCATCAAAACCTTAGTTTTTCGGCTTAAATTAGTAAAACCAGGAGTAATGTAAAAATAGTCCAGCCAATAACGTTGAATTTCCGTTGCGCCAAAAGAAACAAGGCATGTTAATAAACCAACAATTGTAATAATTAAGCTATTTCGCTGCATACACGCTGGTACTCCTTTAAGAAATGAAGAACGGCTTTATAACGCATGCGATAGAAAGAAGATTTAGAAAACATTCCTTTCCACCAACCGTTATAGATTGTTCCGTCGTTAACAAAAGACTGGGTAATAATGTAGGCCTCAAGCGGATCAAGGCAATTTAAAGTTAAATGAATCCGTTTTGTTTCTCGCTGATATTTGTCTAATAGGTAGTCGTAACCAATCGAAGAAAAACAGGTATGTTCACGAATATATTTGTACTTGTCATCAAGCCCTTTGAAAATCTCCATCATTAGGAGGACTTCCTTGTAGTGATAGTTGTGTCTTGATTCCATCTTTTTACCCCCGGAAAAAATTTTGCTTATATTATCTTTATCGAGATTTTTGAGGTGAATTTTTCACACAATTTTTTCAAAAATATTTTTAAAATTAAAAATTTTTTTGTTTTTTTAAGGTGGGACAATTAAAATGAAATTATGTTGATTCTCTGTGGTGCTTCAGCTAGCGGCAAAACTGTTACTGCTCTGAACCTCCAAAAACGTTATGGATTAGTTAAAGCCATCACCACCACAACCCGTGAATTAAGGGAAGGTGAAAAAGATGGTGTGGACTACTTTTTTATTTCCAAAAAAGAATTCGAAAAACGTTTGAAAGAAGGAAGGTTTGTTGAGTCATCACTTTATAATGGAAATTATTACGGTTGCGGAAAAGACCAAGTGGATGATAACAAAGTCATTGTTCTTGATCCAAATGGTCTTCATGCATTCCAAGCGTTAAATGATCCGCATGTGATTACAGTTCTTCTTCTTTGTGATGATAAGAAAAGAGAAGAAAGAATGGTTGGTCGAGGAGACAAAAAAGAGAAGATTGAAGAAAGACTTAAAAATGATCAGTTTGACTTCTCCTTAGACAAGGTTTCTGGTGTACATTTAGTTGTCCATACCGATAATAAAAACATCGACCAGGTGGCCGATGAAATTTACGAATTTTATCAATCAAAGATGAGATAACGATTTTAATAAACGAGCATACTTTTTCTCGTTTAAATGAAGTCGTTTTTCTTTTGGAATTCCACGAATATGAAAGAAGTGTTTTGGATAAAAGTAACCAAGATTTGCTGGTGATTTTACACTCGCAAGCACCAAACATAGCGAGGATTTGTCGGAACTATTTCCAAAGCGATGCATGAAACGTTTTCCAGCGAGTTGGAAGCGTTTAGAGAAGCTTGTTGACTGTCCTCCAACGATATTTGTTGAAGCCAGTCCTGGGTGACATAAAGTAACCTCGGTTTGACCGAAAAGAGCCGTTGATAAATATAATCCGTATTCATAGATCATCCGTTTAGAAACAGCGTATTGTTTAAATCCTGAACGATGCCATTTTTTGAAGTATTTTTCATAATGACGAGAACGTCCGAAATGAGTTACACAAGAAGTGACTAAAACAAGACGTTTAATTTTTCCCTCTTTGATCATTTTCTTTAGTGCCTCAACTGTAAAATATAGTCCAACAAAGTTTGTTCCAACAGTTAAACTATAGCCTTGTTTAGTAAAAAGGTTTTTATCTGGATGAAAAATTCCGGCATTAAGGACCACTGCATCAATGTGTTCATATTTTTCGATTTGTTTTGGTAACGAATCGATTGATTCTTTATCGGCTTGATCAAACTGGACAATATCGATGTTTCCATGAGGGACGATTTCAAGCAGTTTTTGTTTTGCTGTTTCAGCTCTTTCTAGATTACGGCACGCCATAATCACAGACGCGCCCTTGAGTAAAAAGGTTTTACATGCGGAAAAGCCTAAGCCAGAATTTGCTCCAGTAACTAGATACCTTTTTCCTTCTAATGAAGGAAGATTCTTTTCAACATAATCTAAATACTTCATTTTTTATTTCTCTTATGATGAACAGTAACTTCAATCTTTTCCACAGTAAAGTCTGTGACTTCAATGACTTTCACGTCAATATTCTTATATTTAAATTTATCACCTTTTTTAGCAAATTTCTCGAGATAATCTAAAACCCATCCACCAACCGAGTTATACGCTTTTTCTTCAACAGGGTCTAATTCACAAAGGTCGAAGAAGTCATCAATGTTCATGTTCGCATCAACAACATATTTATTACGAGAAATCTTGACCCATGGTTCTTTAATCTTGTCCATTTCGTCATACATTTCTCCAACAAGTTCTTCTAAGATGTCTTCCATGGTTAATAAACCATCTGTTCCACCAAACTCATCTTTAACAATGACAATGTGATTTTTATGAGATTTCATCCATTGCAGAATTTCTGAAATGCCCATCGCCCCTGGAACAAACTTTACAGGTATGATTAAAGATTTCAAATTAATCTTTTCTTTCGCTAAAATTGACTTTAAAAGTTGTTTGGTTGGTAAAATACCAACAATGTTATCAATCGTTCCTTTATAGACTGGAATACGCGAATGAGTAAAGATTTCATCAGTAGCTAATAGTTTATAAATATCAGCATCCACTGGAATAGCGAACATATCAACGCGTGGAGTCATGATTTCCTGAGCTTCAGTGTCTTTGAAATCGAGAACTGATTTAATTAATTCGGATTGGTCTTCATCGATTGTTCCATCTTCTTCAATCTTTTCGACAAGTTCTTCAAGTTCTTCATCACTCATTTCGTCAACGTCATTATGTTCTTCACGAATAAAGATCTTCGCGATGAGCTTACCAACGTTAGAAGTAACAAAAATTATTGGATAGAAAATAATACGCAAAATGGCAATTGGATAAGCTAAAACAAGAGATAAACGGTATGAGAAAGCTCTTCCTATTACCTTTGGTAATAATTCTCCAAAAAGAAGAATAACTACCAAAAGAATGATTTCGGCAATCGTTGTAGCCCATGCTGAATCAGAAATGGTCATTGCCAAAACAGTTACTAGTGAAGACGCACCAATGTTAACGAGGTTATTTGAGAAGAGAATGGTTGAAATTGTTTCATCATAATTTTCTGCAAATCTAAGTGCAATCTTCGCCGCTTTGGATTTCTTCTGAACTTTCTTCTTTAAGCGGAGTTTATTGACTGTCGCATAAACAATATCGGAAGCTGAAAATGTTGCCGAAAAGAAGACTAGGACGATAACCGCTAAAATTATTCCTGGGATCATTTCTCTTCGCTCTCCTTCAAATGACGAGGCTCAGCAATTTTTCCAACAAGCTCTTCCAAGACGTCTTCCATCGTGATTAGACCAATAACTCGTCCTTCGTGACGAACAATCGCGATGTGGGTGTGATGCTTTTTAAAGCCATCAATCATCTCGTCCATCTTAATTTTTGTTGTGACAAAATATGGTTTTTGAACAGCATCTTGGACAACAACATTTGGATTTTTTAAATATGATTTAATATAGGATTTTACGTGTAAAACCCCAATAATTTTGTCTAATGAACCATAACAAACAGGAATTCTTGAGAATGGAATAGAAAGGATTTCGTTCTTAATTTGTTCCCCAGATTTATTTTTAATATCAAGAAAAAGAATTTTGTTTCTTCGAGTCATAACTTCCTTCACCGATGTATCAGTGAAATCTAAAGAAGCATAGATTAAATCAGACTCGTCATCGTTAAGGATGTCTTGCTCCTCAAGCTCATCAACGACATTAGTAAAGTCTTCTTCCGTCATAACCATTTGTTCTCCAGTACGGAAGATTTTATTGACTAAGTGTGCAATTCCATTAAACAGAACAACAAGTGGGTAAAACAAAATCATAAAGAAGCGGGCAATATAAATGTTATTTCGAGCAACCGTGTTTGGCATAGCTCGAGCAATCATCTTTGGCACCATGTCGGAGAACATATAAACAATCACCGCCATAATTGCGGAAGAAATAATTGAGATTGTTGTATTAGCTAAACCAGTGTTTTTAAAAATTTCAAAAAACAAAAACGCCGAGAGGGTTGAGATCGCAATACTAGAGACGTTGTATCCTAGTAAGGATACTGTTAGTACTTTTTCGAACTTCTCGTACGTTTTTAAAATGAGTTTAGCCTTCTTTTTTCCGTTATCAGCTTCAACTCGGAGTTTGAATTGGTTTAGACAAGCAAAGGCTGTTTCCGTGGAGGAAAAGAAGCCGCTTAGGCTAACCAAGGCAAGAATAATAATTAAATAGAGCCACGACAAAGGGTCCATAAAGAAAGATTAATTATCCTTCACGTTGCGGCGTTTGCGTTTGGCAAGAATAATGAGAATCCATCCGCCTGTCGCTTGTAAAGCGGCTGCACCAACAATTGCCATAACAATGTATGGAGTTGCGTTACTACCAGCAACGTGAGTTTCCACTAATCCGTAAACGGATAAATGATTTGTTGTGAAGACCATGTAGTCTCCTTGGCGGGTTCCGTCTAAACGAGAGACTTCGCCATTTTCGTTTGCATATGTTAAGACAAGTTCATGATCCTTATGTGTTTCTGGCACAAGGATACGAACAGTAAATGTAAAGTTCGGATCAATGACTTTACCTGTCGCATCAACGTTTAAGTGAACTTTTGTGCCGTCATCATCGTTATAAAGGTCGATATTATAAACAGTCACAACATCAACATAACCAGTTTTAACAATCTTGTTAAAGTCATATTGTGATGGATCAACTTCTTCCGCATGCAAGCTGTAATTGCCTTTGACACCTTGGCTTAAACTCATCCAAACAAGAGATGTACCAGATTCATTTTGTTCAACAGAATAGAATTCTGAACGGACTGGAACAGGTGTTCCACCGACAATCTGCCACTCGAGTTGTAAGAGTTTTGTATCAACAATTTCGCCCTTGTAATTTAGTTTACAGGATGGAATTGTGTAAAGTTTAGCATTTGCTAAATATGTTCCACGAGCAGTTGCTTTCACTGTTCCGGAGTATTCAACTTTAACGTCTGTTGGAAGATTAATCACGGAGACACTATGTGCTTTTTCATCAAAGGTGAATGCACCTGTGTAATCCCACGTAACATTAGAAATATCAATGATTCTTGGAGTAATTGTCCAAGAGAAGTCATGTTGATAATCATCAAGGATGTAGTTAGCTTCATCATAACTATAAGTTACGCTAACAGTATATTCACCCATTTCGGTTGCTTTTTGTGTACCGGAATAGTTGACTCCTGTAATACCTGCTGGTAATTCAGCCTCATTAATTTCAACAGTATGCTCTGATCCATCATAGCTAAATTCATCTTGGACAAGTCCGACTGTTCCAGGAACAGTAATGTGGGCTTTGTTAATTGTCCAATCTAAACTGGCTTCTGTTACGCCGATTACTTCGTAATGAGCTGGATCATCGGCCACAATTGTTGCAACAGCGTGATAATTGCCGGCATTTGTGCCAGTATTACCTGTGTATTCAGCGTGCACACCCTGAGGAAGTTTGGTTCCATTGAGTTCAACACTTTGTTCTTCACCATTATAGGTGAATGGTCCAACATCACTCCAAACGAGGTCGGATGAAGTAACAGTAATTGTTTTCTTTGAAATCGCCCAAGTGAACGGACCTGGATATGAACTCCAGACATAGTTATCGGTGTCTTTTAGTTCTAAATTGACTTCGTATTCTCCTGGTTCAATTTCGCTAACAGCACCACCTCCGTGATATAGAAGATTGTCTTCGCTTGTTGCTCCAAAGGAGGTGTAGTAGTCATGAGAGTTTCCGTCCCAGACAATTGTTTCTGTTTGAGTTGGGAATTCAACCTCGACTTGATCAATTGATACAACAATTTCATCGAGTTTAACTCCGTTCACTTCGCAATAGTATGTTCCACTATCGCTATGGTTTTTAACAGTTAATGAAGCTTCGGTTGCACCATCAACTTTAACGCCGTCTTTATACCACACATATTCGTAATCTTTGGCAATTTCGATATTTGGTGTCACTTCAAGTGTTGCTTCAAGACCATCATACGGCTTAGAGATATTGGCACTCGTGGTGAAATAAACTGGATAGGCATCCACATCACGAGCTGGCATATCTGTTAGATGTGCATACGAATTTTCACCAGTTTTCTCGCCCCATGCAACAATGCCATATTCATGTTCATCAACAGTTATACTGTTGCGATTAGCCCAGAATGTAGCTTCGGTATCAATAGGAAGAGCACCGGTTTTCACTTCATTACCCACGTGATAAGAAATGCGATATAAGTCACGACCAGTGAATTTTAAATCAAGTGAGAAATAGTCTGGGAATCGATCAAAGAAGGCGCTTAAGAAATCAGCAAGTTTTGGTCCGATTTTTGGAATCTTACGGACGATCTTCTTGATATTGAAATGAGCGTCTCCTGAACCAGACCAAACGCTATCGCCTTGATAGAAATCCATTAATGATTTGGTGCGATATTTTTGTGGAACTTTGGCATAAACTTTTTCGAGTAAACGTTGGAAACGATTGTAATACTTTTGAACTTTGGCATTTTCAAGGAAGTGGTCAATCTTGTTTTCAACTTTCTCATTAAATTCTTCTGATGTATGACTACTTAAGTAATCATGAATAAATTCCGCATCATAATTACGTTTAGCAATCTTCTTTAAAAGTTTAGCAACTTTTTCGTAAACACGATCAATTTGATCTTTTAGATCAGCAGGAATCTCATAGAACTCATCAACAAGTTCATAGACACGTTCCATATCAAATGTGGAACCTTTGTTAATTGCTTTAAAGACAAGGTCGATAAATTTGTCGACTCTTTCCTGGGTGACAAAACGAGAAATTCCAAAGAATTCTTTAATTTCGTCGGCAGAAACAATCGATTCAGCAAGAACCTTGTAATCGATTTGTTCGGCATTTGCCATCAAATCGGCAATTGTTTTTTGGTGAACATGTTGGTAGGCCTCATCAACAGTTGAGAAGGCTAAATCCCACAGTTCATGTTTTAAATCATCGTCAAAGAAATCGGCTTCGCATAAGTAGCGATACATGTTTGCCAAGAAATTTGGCATATCGATTTCAACCTCAAAGTGGTCACCATCTTGGCGAATCTTGAGATGACGGTCAATAATATCAGCTGCTTTACGAAGATATTTACAGTTTCCTTTAAATCCGAGATTAACATCGAGAACAACTTCATCCACCGCTGTATCTAAGACAACATGGAATTCATGTCTCCATTGGTTATCGGCATAATTTTTAAGTTCGCTCATTGGTGGGAAATGAGAGAAGAGTTCAACAAGTCCATCCCAGATGAACTGCTTTTCTTTCATGACCTCAACATCATCAATGTGAATATTTTCAATAGCTTTCCACACATCGCGTGCGGTTGTCATTTCAGTGACCTTGGAGATAAAATCGCTCTTATAGTCTCTGAAGTCAACTAAGGCACCAATAATTTGTTGTGTCTTATAGACACCAATATCGCTTGCGATATCAATAAATGTACCAATACCAACATCTTCTAGAATCTTGTCTAAATCACTTCCAGAAAAGTCAATTTCTCTTTCAATTGATTGAATAACGCTTAATGGAGTTTCTTTGAAGAAAGTTCTTAATGAACCAGCATCAGCATTAGAAACTAAGCTAAGAATTTCATCACGAACATTTTGAATATAAACTTCTGGATCGCTACCAGGAACAACATAACTTACTGTATCAAGTAAGTCACGAACACCAAGAGTATCGGAACCGGTTGTGGATTTACCAAGAATGATGTTTAGTAGTCCTGTCACTTGGGTAAGCGTTACAGCGTAACTACTATCAAGGATAACGCTACCAGCGCCATAGACTTGGGAATAAACATCTTGTTTTTCAACTCCAAATGCACTGTGTAAACGTTGAGCTAAAATAACACAAAAATCGTGGTAGACATTTTCTTTTTCAGATTCTGGCCAGTCATTTCTTAAAATTTGACCTTTCACCCAGAAGTGAGCGTATGCAACCACGACAGCGCTTGTAATACGTGTCAAAACTGGATCACCTGTAACACCACCTTCACCAATTGAACAATAATTGGTTAACATATCGGCGTATGTTTTTAATGAAACATATTCATGAACATCATGAACTAGTGCTTCGGAGAACGCTCCACCACCAGTATAAGTTGCTTCAGGAATGGATTCATAGTCACCACCAGTACCATCAACATCTTCGGTTTCTGGGTCAACTTCGTCTTTTGATAAGTCAGTAATTTTTGTATGAACGATGTCCTTAAGTATTTCAATTAAGGCATCTTTGAGTTCAGTTAAATGATGTTTGCGGAAGTTTTTGTAAACCCTTGGGTTAGCATTAAATAAAAGTTCGATAGAATGATCACCAGTCTTACGAATGGTGTAGATATCATTTTCAATATCATAGTCAGATGAGACTGAGCTAGATTCGTCAGCATAAGATGGGGCGACGTTTGATAAATGTCCGAGGGACAAGGTGAATGCGAAAACCGCAGGTAGAACAAGGAATATTGTTCGTTTCAAAAAATTACTAAACTTCTTCATAGTTATAATTATATACAAAGATATAATTTAATAAACAAAAAATTAATGTTTAATTATTTTTCTAAAAATAAAGAATAGTCCGACAACAAGGCCAGTT
Organism: uncultured Caryophanales bacterium; assembly: GCA_946414655.1. GTDB lineage: Bacteria > Bacillota_I > Bacilli_A > RFN20 > CAG-826 > Fiminaster. Next base: position 150,264 of record CAMKPL010000003.1, read on the forward strand.
GAGAGTGTTCCAACGGCGACATAACCAGCAATTTTCACCGCATTCGAAGTCTTTTTTTCGCTCTTTTGATCGCGTTCTACTTTGATAAATTGAGCATGTAAGTCGGTGTCTTCTGTAACCGAGATTGTTTCGGAGTTAATGCCCCAACCTGTGAAGAGATATTCATAGGTCTCATCACCAACTTTTTTGATGTATGTTGGTAGAGTGATTGTGTCACCATAACTTACACTATATGATGCATATAATGCATCATCAACGTATAGATTTAACGAATAATTCACACGTGAACAGACAAAATTAATAATGACATCATCGGTTGGAACTATGATGTTATTTTGACTATCAATTTGGACAACATCTCCGCCTTTTGTGTAGGCCGAAACGAACTCTAAGTGGTAACCATTTTTGATTGTGTAATCGAGATGAACTTGATCACCAACATGGCCACTTGTTTTTGAGAGTCTAACCTCAACCGCATTTGATGCGCTGAAGGATACGTTATACGTTGGAATGATGTCATATAAAAGATTTATTTGAGCGCGGAATTTCGTGACTCCATAAGTAAAGGAAGCATTAATCTCTTCTTCCCCATAATAAACTTGGGAATGAAGATAATCGATATTTTTCTTTAGTGTTACTTGTGGGTAGAAATCAGGAATCAAAACATCTTGACTAGCACTTGTTTTCACCACCACAGAGACGCTATAAGATTTATTACCAAGATCGTTGAAAACAAGTGAAATATTCGCGGCATTTCTCATAGCGAGGTATCTCACCTGATTTGAAGTAAAAAATACTTCACCGTCTTTAAAAACAATGTTCATAGGTGTCTCAGTAAGTTTTCCATCTCTCACAAGTGAGAGAAGATAAGATATATCAACTTCATTGAGTTGCTTCAAAGAAGCATCGACTTTTAAGGTCTCTCCAACAAAGTTATAAGTGATGCCGCCACCAATAAATGGAGTCTTTTCAAATTCAGCAACATAGGTTGAGCCATTTAAAGTCCACCCAGTAATCTCATAATGATAAGAACTGGAATTGTATGATGTAGGAAGATTACTTTCATTGAGTGGTAATTCTTTTGGCAAATAGTTACCAGTAAGATTGATAATGTAATTATCAACATCAAGTAAGACTTGAGGATAATTGTGGTCAACATATGTTGCCGTAATTGTACGATTAGAATTGGCTTTTCCAAGTTCTTGGTCAAATTCAAAAGCACTATAGTATTGGTCTGAACGAATTTCTTCCGGCACAATTCCCTTATAGGAAACATCAGCTCCTTCAGGATATCTTTCTTTAGAAACTTCTCCAAGAATGTTCCATGTAATTGTGTAGTATTTTTCAACACTAGCATGATACAAAGTATCACCGACAATTTTTTCTAAGCCTGGTTCAGTTGAGCCTTCTTTGGTCCAGCCAGTAATAACATAATATGTTCCTTCGCTATCTTCATATGTTTTTGGAGCGTTTGGTAAATAATTTTGACGTTCTTTTGAAGCAACAAGGTTTCCGTCAATTTCATATGTAATATCATAGATATTTAGTTCATCAAATACCGCTGTATAAGTGGCGTTTTCTGTGGCTTGTTTTACTTCAGGAGACCATTCTTTAAAAACATAATAGTGTTCTTCTGTGGCTTCTTTGGTCGGCACCTTTGGCGAAGTTGGAACATTTCCACCAAGAACCTCATTTGTTTCAGAGTCTATTTCTGAATAAACCCAGGTGATTTCCCATCTTTCTTGTTGTCCGTTTTCAAAGACTGGGAAGATATCAGCTGATACAGAAAGATCACCTAAAGTGATTGGGTTTCCATTAGCGTCGGCCCAGTAATCAAACAAAAAGTTCTTATAAACACCATCGCCTGGTTTTACTGGAAGGTCGTAATCATAGATTACACCAGTGCCTTCAAAGAAAACAAAATGAAGCGGAGTGTTATCGTAGTCATAAAAGATTGCCACTTTATCTTTGTTTAATTCAACATTTCGATAACCATTAATGGTTATTTCAACTGATTCAGTTAAAGGATCTTTTTGAACAACTTTGCCATCTCGATAAGCATTTAAAAGATTGAGATTGGCCGCCACGTCCAAAACGGATGGTAACTCAGGAGCAACAGCATCTGGATCATATTCAATTGGTTCTAAAACTTCTTCTGGCACAATTGGTTCATTCACCACCGCTGGAGCAACAGGTTTTTGGACTAATGAGGGTTCGGTTGGCATATCTAAGTATTTTGGAGGTTCCAAAGGAACAACTTGTTCAGTTGGCAAAATACCTGTGGCTGGGGTTGCGGTTTTACTTGTATCAATATATTCGTAACCCTGGAGCCAGGTTTTGTAAGTACTTCCATCAATTTGGAAGTTTTCATCAAGAATCGCCGCTCCAGGTCGAGACATGTCACCTTTCCCAGTACTTTGGTTATAGGCTTCATAGTTATAAACAATGTTGTCGTTAACGGCGTTACAGAAATAAATCAGTTGGAAAATGAGTGTGTTGTATTGTGGAAGTTTTCCTCTATCTTGAGCAAGATTACGAACTGAAGGATATCTTCCTAGACGTTCTAAAGAACGAAGTAAGATATTAGCGTTCGATTTAATGTAGTTGTAGTTGATGTAATAATACGAATAACGTGCTTCATCATTGGTTAATGCTTTGTATTCACGGAAACAAGTTCTAAGTTTGACTGTGGCACCGTCGGCAGCATCAATTAAGTCATTTGGCACTCCAAGAGCAGAAAGTTCGTCTTTTCGAGCAAGAACAGAAGCAACTGTATTCGAAAGAATATAATCGGCCATCGATGACTGACGAACAGTATCGTGGATGTAGGCAACGTTCATCGCACTGAGTTGGTAACGGGAGTTTTCGAATTTAATTCCAAATTCTTGGTACTCTTTGGTGTTTTGTTCAATGTTTGCTAAATAGTAGGCGATGTATTCTTGGTCTTCCTTATAAGCTTGGAAGTCTTTTGCATATTGCTCTTTCGCAGCTAAATAGTCGTTATATTTCTGAAGATTCTCATTATATTCCTCCATTTTATGGAGATAGTCTTCGTAGTTTTCCCTCTTATTTAAATAAGACTGGTAGTCTTCAAGGTATTGGTTATAAACACTGACTTGTTGATCATATTCCAGTTCACTTTTTGGACGTCGATCATAGTAAGCAAGTTCTTCAAGATATTCTTCGTAAATCGCGTTTAAATCTACTGCTCTGTTATAGGATTCATTAATAAATGAATTATAAACTTGTGGAGCAATATCAAGGTTTAACTCATAATACACATCAACATTCTCTAAACCTAAAGACGATGGGAAAGACGCCACATAAAGATCACCAAAGGTGACAAATGCAATATTGGAGTTTGCCATAACATAGCTTGGTGTCCATTTCCATTCTCTTCCGTTTGTATCAACATAACTTTTCTCATGGGCGAAAACATATTCCGTGTCTCCGACCAAAGATGTTTTAACATCATCGTCTTTAAAGGATTCCGAGTAGATAAGTTTATTTGATGAAGATTGATTTAAATAATCGACTTCGCTTTGATCAAGTTTTATTCCGCTTTTAGCTAAGAAATCTCCGGCGTTTAAATAAGCGATGTGACTTCCATCAGAATAATCAAAAAGACCTTCCGCATTTCCATAGGAGAGAACGGAAGAAGATAGCGCTAACGGAAGCGCACAAGTTAGTACGCCTAATGAATAAACCAGTCTATAGCAAAACTTATTCATGTTATTACTATTATCGTTGAGTCAGCATTAAATTACAATTTAAACAAATAAAAAGGTGAGACAACGCTCACCTTTTGTTAGTTAATGATTTGGCTTACTTAAGTTCTTTAGCCCAGTCATGAGCTTCAACTTCGCCTTGGACTAATCCGTCTTTAGCTGCGGCTTCACCAATTAATTGTTTGGCACGGCGGACAGAGAGTTCGGATTTAACCTTGAAGACAAGTGGAATTTCTTTGTAAAGTCCTTTTCCAGAAGCATCTCCAATTGGGAATGTGCTATCCTTGTAGGCCTTTGGATCAAGGGCTAAATAAAGTTTTAGACCTTTACCGGCAACCACAACCTTGACATAAGTCTTGGTATGGAGACGGAATGTATCACCACTGTTGGAAACACGGGATTTAATACCATAAGAGAGAATTTCACTCTTGATTTCGTTGTAATGCTCTTTGAGAACTTTATCAGCTTTGCTTAAACGTTCTGCGAAAGATATTCTTTCGAATGGTTCGGCAGCTGGTTTAGCTGGAGCAACTACTGGAGCTGGTTTAACAACTGGTTTTGGTTCTGGTTTTGGTTGTTCGACAACGTGTTCAACAACAACCTTCTTTTCAACTGGTTGTTCACCGCGACGTTTTCTAAACATTGGTAATTCGTTGATGAGGTTTTCATAGTAATCATCATTACTATCCTCGGAACGACGTTTTAAATTTAATTTATCATCATAAATTGACATATCTGCATCCTCCTTAAGAATGGCGTTACGTTTATCGTCATAGACGTCTTGGGCTTCTTCGCGAGCCATCTTGCGAATTTCCTCTTCTTCTGCACTTCTTTCATTAGCACGTGCTTCAAGTGATTGTAAAATGTCACTATAAGCGCAGAGTGTGGTAAACATCACACCGAAGAAGAAGAATGCTAACGAAGCAGCTACAAATGCTTTGCCAATCAGTGCACCATCAAGTGCAAAGACTTGTTTCAAAACAGATTGGGTGCCATCAACTGTAACCATTAATCCACAAAGTGAAAATGCATTAAGAAGAATTAAAACAAAGGTCACACCAAACCAAATAAATGATTTGTATTTCTTACGGATTAAGATGACAATCATCCACCAAATGTAGCAGAAAACAAACAAAACAAATACGATAAAGAAAATCAAATATTTGCCGTTGTCAAATGCGAATGAAAACAAAGTTTTCGCTCCACCTAATAAAGTAGTTGCACCAGAGTAAACAGCAGCAACTTCTTCAACAAGAATTGGGGCGAGGAAGAAGAGCAACAATGCGACTGCAAAAAAAGCAGCAGCAATCGCAAAGGAGATGATCTTCATTTTTGATTTAACTTCCATAATTTTCCTCCCGTTGCTGATATTGTAAAACAATAGGAAAAAAAGTTAAAGAATAAATTTTAAAAAATAGTTGAGTTTTGCTGGGAATTTTGAATTTATCGATTGTTTTTGAAGTATCCAAACACTTGGATATGACGTGGTAAGACGTCTAAAACAAGATCGCCCTTCATTCCTTCCTCGCCATCTAAACACCACGAACCTTTTTCTGAAGTGGAAATTTCAGCATGTTTGGTGCTAATTATCGTAATCTTCTTTCGATGGAAGATATAGTTAGTTAAACCATTAAAAATGGTTGTCGGAGTAATATAGATATCCATTTCACCATCAAACAAGGAGTTTTTCGGATTGACTCTAAAACCACCTACATTGACTCCGTTAAGGCACATCAAAAATGGTGTTTCAAAATCAAATTCTCCTTGATCACATTTCAAATGAACTTGAACTCTTTTCTTTGTGAAGACTTCTTTCACAGCTTGATTGTAATAAGCGAAACGTCCAAGAACCTTCTTTTGTTTACGAGGAACAATGTAAGAAATATCGGTGTATTGGCCAATCGCAGCAACAAATGTCCAGTATTCGTTATTTGCTTTGCAAATATCAATTTCAAAAACCTCATGATTTTCAATTACTTTGATTGCTTGGCGGATGCTTCCTTTAACACCAAATGACTTACCCGAATCATTTACAGTTCCCGTTGGAATGTAACCAATAATTGGTCTTTCTTCTTTATTTAAAGGAGCGATGGCATTAACAGCGTCTTTTAAAGTTCCGTCACCACCGCAAACAATAATCACATCGTAACCGTTTTTCTTTGCATCGCGACAAGACGACATTAAATCTTCTACTGAAAAAGTTAAATGAGGTTCAACACAATCAAAAGTTTTGCGTAGTCTCTCAATAATCTTGTTATGCTTTTTAAATTTACGTTGTAATCCGGTTTTATTTGAATAAAGATAGAGTGCCTTCATATCTATCTTCTAATTTTAATTTAATTATTTTATATATCAATGTTATGATTAAGTTAACAAAGGAGAAATCTAATCATGGGATTTGTTTTTGGCAAGTATTGCATTTATCTTCAGTTTGCTGATGGAGAAAAGGCCTTTTTAATGACGAAAAGAGGCGATCATATTATGACAACATCTAGCGTTGGAAACGCTGAAAAGTTTATGACACAAGGTGGAGCAGAGAATTATTTCTATAATAACGATGTCGCTCATGGAACCAATTCAAACTTTTCTCGCGTTGTTGGCGCTTGGGTTTATTCTGACGGAAAATTCTTCCGTATGGGTTAATTAATTTGAAAACGACTACTCGCTACATTTGTGGCGAGTTTTTTTATTTATAGACAGACAAAGAAAATATCTTTAAGATAAACGTATGAATTCTGATTTAGAAAAACTACTCGAACTTAGGGCAAGAATGTCCTATCTTTTTGCTTTACGAGAAAAAAGAAAACGAGATCTTGTTGATATTGCTAAGCACATTGAAAAACAACAAGAATACATCAGAGAAGAAAACCGCAAATATAACAATAGTCTCAAATTTAAACCAGAATTAATTAAATACAAACAAAGATACGATGAATTGAAGTGTAAAAGATATGGATTTATTAATCCAATCGATTATTTAAGTTCATTAGATATTTTGATTTATATCGTCACTGCTATTGTCGGAGTTGTTGCTGGTGGCACTGTGTTCTTTATTTTTAAGGAAGAATGGTTACATATTTCCACTTGGGCATATTCCGTATTCTTCCAAGTTATCTTCCATCTCTTTGCGCTAATTGTTTTCGCCCTTGTATTTGCAGTTGGGGCATTATTGATTGTGGGATTTGGACTAATGGTCTCCTGGTTAATTTGCTTACCAATCTGGCGAAAGCGTGAAAATGAAATATATGCGCTTAATGGATATTTATTTGGAAGATTTGGACAAAAGAAGGATCCATATCTTCCACACGAAAAAGCTAAGCAAGCTTGCGACAATGAAGTTGCTCGATACAAAAGAATCATTGACGATGATAATAAGTTAGCCAAAAAATATGTTGATGAATTACGATACACTGAAAATCAATTCAATAACACCACTTTCATTATCAAAAAAGAAGATTACAAATATTTGGATTATTTGATTTATCTAATGTCATCTAACCGTGCAGCGAATATTTATCAAGCTCTACAACTTTTAGATGCGCAGCTCCGTCACAACGAGTTAATGGAAAAGATTGATTCATTAGAAAACTCCATCAATTCCTCACTAAAATCGCTCGAAAAGACCATTCAAGAAAATACATTTGCGATTCGTTCATTAGAACAATCCTTTATGACGGAATCAGCTGAAATCAAATCCTTAATTAGAGAAGGTAACGAGATTAGTTCGATGCAACTTAGTAAATTAAAAGACATTGATAACGAGGTTGCTTCAATACGCCGTAGGTATCCTGTTCTAAGATTTGATTAATTGGTCACCAAAAGAAAAACCCGTTCCGAATTGGAAACGGGTATTTTTTTCGGGTGACCCTAGAGAGAATCGAACTCTCGATTCAACCTTGAGAGGGTTGCGTCTTAGCCGCTTGACCATAGGGCCAGTGTGATTATTTTAAACTAGTCACAGCTAAATTAATACGACGATTTACTTCTTCTTTTCCTAAGATTTGTAGGACACAGTAGAGATTTGGGGAATTTTTCGCTCCACAAAGAGCAACGCGAATCATTTCCGCGACATCTCCAACATGACCTTTATATTGATCTGGTGATTGTTTATAGATTTTTCCAGATTCAGCAAAACCATGTCTAACACCAAGTTCTTTCACTGTTGAGAACCAAACATCATTGGCAAGGGAGTAGTCATTACTCTTGGCAAAATCTTCTAAAACTTTTTTAACAACAGAAGATTCAATTGCTGGGTTAAATGGATAACCATCTTTAACAATTTCGGCATATCTTTCTGGGTAGAAAAAACCAATAATTGGGTAGACTTGAGAATAGTTGCTAAAGTCTTTTCTCGCCTTCTCTCCACCACGTTCGATATTTAATGCTTTAACCGAGATTTGCTGGTATTTTTTCAAAAATTCATTAAGTTTTACATCAAATTTTTCAGACCACTCTAAACAACGTTTATAAAGTTCTTCTGCACTAAATAATGCGATAACTTCCTTACTAAAGAAATCGAGTTTATCTTGGTCAAATAGAACACCATCAAGACTCATTTTCGAGAAGGAGAACTTAAATTCATCAATATTGTATGATTTGTTCTCAGCAGTCCATTCTTCAAAGTTAGAGTTGGCAATGCTCATTAAATAAGCTTTAAGAGCTTCTGCTGGATAGCCGCCTTCTATAAAGTGGGAGACACTTGCTTCTGGATCTTTACGTTTCGAAAGTTTACGTTTATTTCCGTTATCAAGCTTCATAATCACTGGAAGGTGAGCGTAACGAGGAAGTTTAAAACCTAAGGCATCAAATAATTCTAAATGAATTGGTGCGGAAGAAATCCATTCCTCACCACGAATAACTGTTGTCGTTCTCATAAAGTGATCATCAACAGCATGGGCAAAGTGATATGTTGGTAAACCATCAGATTTCATAATGACAATATCGAGATCATTTTCAGCAATAGAGATATCGCCACGAATTTCATCATGGAATGTCACCTTATTGTTGTGGTTTCCTAAGGAACGGAAACGGATAACATAAGGTTCTCCGTTTTTAATACGTGCTAAAGCATCATTTGGATCAATGTTACGACAAATGGCATAATCACCGTAATATCCAGGAATTTCTTTATTCATTTCTTGGATTTCACGAGTTTCTTCAAGTTGTTCTGCTGAGCAGAAACACGGATATGCACGTCCTTTAAGCATTAATTCTTTAATGCAAACGCGATAAATATGTTCACGTTCGCTTTGTCGATATGGACCATATTCACCAACATCTTTTTCACCAAGATATCCTTCTTCAGGAGCAACACCAAAGAAAGAAAGTTGACGAACAAGTTCTTCACCACTACCTTCGATTTCACGTTTGGTATCAGTATCTTCTAATCTAAGATAAAAAACACCTTTGGTGTCTTTAGCAACTTTATGAGCAACTAAGGATGTAAAAAGAGATCCAAGATGAAGAAATCCAGTTGGGCTTGGAGCAAAACGAGTTACTTCTGCTCCTTCTGGAAGTTTTCTTGGGGGATATTTCTTCTCTAAATCTTCGATTGTTTCGTTAATTTCTGGGAAGATGTAGTTTGCTAATTCTGTAAAGTTTGCCATAAAATTTGTTTCTCAATATTTGTCTTGAAGTATTATACATTATTTTTTATAATTATAAACGCTGAATTGCAGATGTAGTTCAGTGGTAGAACACTACCTTGCCAAGGTAGTTATGCGGGTTCGATTCCCGTCATCTGCTCCAAAGAAATAAAAAACAGTGCTTAGCACTGTTTATTTTTTATTTTCTTGTTGTTCCTCTTGCTCTTTTTTCTCGGCCTCTATAGCCTCTTTTAGCATCTTCTCATATTCTTCTTTGCTTTTCTTAATTTCTTCTTCAATTTTGCTTCGATCTTCTTCAGTGAGTTGGTTATTTCGTTGCAGTTCAGCTAAAGTTCTTTCACTTAACTCAATCGAAGCTTTGGAATAATCATCACTAGAAGCAATGAAGATATTTCTTAAAACACTAAAGTAGTATGGAATAAATGGAATTAAAAGGATCAAGGATACAAATAAGCCAATAAATAAAGAACGAGTGGCATCAAGTTTTAAAAGGAGTAGTGATCCAGTTGCACCACCAGCAAAGGTGATAATAAACCACAAAGCGACATACCAAACAGCACCATAATATTCTTTTAAAAACTCTTTTCTTCTGTTACGAGATGCAAGAGCATAAAGGCGATTCACAGCCTTCATTGGCATTGGCTTAGTTGTCATTAAATTAATATAGAATTTTTCACTATTAACTAAGCAATGTCTAATAAACGTATAACATCCAAAAAATGAACCAGAGATTGAAGAAATTGTTATTGTGATATTTGCTGGTTCAAAAGCCATAAATTTATCCATGGCAACACGCATTGATGAAACGTCTTTTGCAGCCTCAATTTCAGTCAAAATCTCCGCAAATCCTGGTTGAACCTTTAAATAAGCGTAATAAAGAATAAGTGTTAAAACCGTGCTAAAAATGATTGAAATAAGGATTGCTTTTATGAAACCAACAATCGCTTTAAATCCACTAAAAAAGATGCCTTGGAAATAGAGTGGATAAAAGAAGAAAAACGACTTAATTGGAGCGTTTTTTGAAACGTCGATTCCAGCAAGTGTGGAGAGATATGCAAAAGTGAATGGTAGAACAATAAAAGGAATGGTTAAAATGATTGTCACGCCACTAAAAATATTTAGAAGTAACGAGCAGGCCAAAATGAAAACATACATCACTGTTAAAGTTAATTTGACAGAGAAGTCTTTTTTGTAATCTTTCCAGCTTTCTTTTCCAATCATTCTTTTTTGTCTCTTAAATTAATACAGGAGATATCGTGAACCGCATACATCATTTGTTCTTGGTTAAGCGGTTTAACATCCTTGCTCTCATAAAAACGAATTGCTTCTTTTAGTTTACGAATATAAACAAGGGAGTGTTCATCATCATAATTGATGATATTACACGAATCATTAACTAGTGCGATTGGCACAAATAAGGATTCATCTAAGTTGATAATAGATGATAATTCTTTGAGTTGTTTTTTGGCGATTAGTACCGGATTATCAACATATGAGTTTTTGTTCTTTCCTTTTAATAAAAAGGAGTTATCGGTACTTTTGCCATATAAATCTGCCTCACAATAGAAATCATAGAAGACATAGATGAACTTGTTTGCGAACATTAAGTGATCAATAACAAGTTTAGAATTATCATGACTCTTAAGAGTCAGAAGATTAATTAAGTAATAATCTTTGTTCATCGCTAAGCGATAAACTTTATGTCCATAGATTTCACGATACTTTTTTCGATAAACAAATCGATAAAGATAAGGAAAAGCAATAGTTAGTACTATTGCAACTCCAAGCAAAATAATTAAAACAACAAATAAGACGGACATCTTATTATGCAAATGATTCAGCGGTTTCGATCGCAACATCAATCATGTTATGAAGTCCAGTTTGACGTTGCTCAGCAGTCAAGCGACCCTCTTTAACGAAACTATCAGTAACAGTTAACATAGTTAAGGCACGCTTGCCAAGCTCTTTAGCAGTGACATATAAGGCGTAAGATTCCATTTCTACACCCATAATTCCTAAAGCAGCCCACTTTTTCCAGATTTCCTTATCATGATCATAGAAGACATCAGCAGCAAAAATGTTTCCAATGTGATGTGGATATTTCTTCTTTAAAAGAACTTCACGCGCTTTAAGTAAAACATCAAAATCAGCTAAAGCTGAATATGTTCCGTTTAATCCGTATTGGCTCATCCAATTGGAGTCGGTAGAAGCACCGGCGCAAAGTAAAACATCAAAGAAATCGATGTTTGGTTGGTATGATCCGCATGTTCCGACACGAATAATTGTCTCAACATCATATTCGGCAAAAAGTTCATGAGAATAAATACCAATGGATGGATGTCCCATACCAGAAGCCATAACTGAAACACGTTTTCCGTTCTTGGTTAAACCAGTAAAGCAAAGATTTCCACGAACTTGATTAACAAGTTTCACATCATGTAAAAAGTTTTCGGCAATCCATCTTGCACGATTTGGATCGCCAGGCATTAAAACGACTTTCGCAATATCGCCTTTTTTAGCCTCATTATGTGGTGTAGCCATATAAATCTCCTTATTGTCCGTTTGATATTTTATCAAATAGCAGAATAGATTTCATTATCTAATCAAAAATTGTTGTTCCATCTTCGTATGCTTTAAAGATACGATCTCGTTCTTCCTTAGACATCTTTTTTGACATTTCTGGAAGCTTATCCATTGGGAAGAACTTAACATCAGTCACTTCGTGACAATGGTCATGGAACTTGCTCTCATCAATCTTCCCTTCAAAAACCATCACATATTCAGGAACATTCTTATTGGATTTATGTGGAGTTCTTTCAAGCAAAGCAACTAGCCGAACAATTTCTGGTTCAACTCCGGCTTCTTGAGAAACTTCATTAAATGCCGCCTGAGATGGGGAGTCATACAAATCAGCCCATCCACCTGGAAGGGACCATAATCCAGAATTTGCTTCTCTAACTAAAAGAATTTCGTGTTTCTTATTGACAATTATTGTTCGAGATGAGATTGATGGAGTTGGATAAATATCGCGTTCAAACATACTTGGACGATCAAACTTCACATCACAAAATTTCTCGAGCATTTCGCGAGATAATTCATTTAATTCTTTATAGTTATCAATAGCATATGCATCGGTAGAATAGGTTAAACCGATTTTGGCAATTGAGTGGACTTTTACCACAAAATCATAAAATTCTTGATACTTCATGTGGAAATTATAACATAGTAATAATTTCAATTGAAAACAAAATAAAAAATAACCGAGAATTGTCGGTTATTTTTCAAGTTTTTAATTGCTATTCTTCTTTATCGTTTTCAGCGAACATATAGTCCTCTAGAACCCTCATAAATGAGTCTGGAGTAACATGGATTAACTCGCCTCCAACAGCAAGAGAAATTCTTCCAGTTTCTTCACTGACAACAACTGTAACAGAATCGGAAACTTCGCTAATACCAATGGCGGCACGGTGACGGCTTCCGAATTTACCAGTAAGTGGTTTTGTTGTTGGAGTGTAGTAAACTGAAGCGGCAGCAATCATATCACGACGAATAACAACTGCGCCATCATGAAGTCTGGTGCCTGGATAGAAGATGGTTTGGAGAAGTTCTGGTGTAACAGGAGCATTCACCGCTGTTCCAGATTTCATAAAATCATCAAGGTTAGTATTACGTTCAAACGTAATAATTGCACCAATTTTTGTTTTACTTAAGTTTTCAACTGCTTGGAATACTCTTGTGTATAAAGCATGGCGATCAAAAACTTTTTCAGTACCACGTTTAGATTTTACAGATAAAGTATTCGCAACAAGCGGTCGAAGATCACCTTGATTAATAACCAAAAATACTGTTACTAAGCCAACAGTCACAATTAAAGAAGCGACCCAAATTGCTGTCAATCCAAAGAACCATGCAACAATAGTTGCACAAAGTCCTGCAATTGCAATAGCAAATGGAACACGACGACGTAAAACACGAAGTAAGATGTAGATCGATGCTCCTAAAAGCACAAGGAAAAAGATCAACTCAATCCAGAGTGCGACATTATCTAAGACAAATTGACCATTCACAAACATAATTATTTAACCCAGCGATGAGCGAAACGGGAAGCTGCTGAAGCAGCAATAGCACCAACAATGTCATCGATGAATGTGTTGACAGTGCCAGTATCTTTACCGTCTTCGTTTAATTTGGCGATGATGCCATATTTCTTTTTATCAATGAATCCAAAGTTTGTTAAAGCAATTGAACCATAGAGGTTACAAATGCCATACGCTAAGACTTCGTCTACGCCATATAAGCCTTCATCACGAGTAAGGATTTTGGCTAAGTCTTTGTCTTTCATATAACCTTGTTCGGCAGCAACGTCAAGTTCAATGCCAGTCATAATGGCGTTTTGAACTTCACGTTTAGAAAGGACAGACATGACTGATTCAAGAAGTTCTTCTTTCTTTAAGTCGACGTGGTAATCAGCTTGTAAGAAGCGAGCACAATCAGCGATGTCGTTGACTGTAACACCACGGGATTCAAGTAATTCGATACATTTTGTACGATAATCTTCCATTTAAAATACCTCCTTTTTAGTATTTATTTTGAATTTTCAACTAAAATATTATAGCACCAGTTATTTATTTAAATAAAGCAAACTATATTTCTTTTATACACGTAAAAGAAAAGGTTCCTTAAGGAACCTATTCAAATTTTGAAGTATCAAATCCTTTGAGGATTTTTCGTAGTGGTCGAATCACCTTGGCGACGTTACCATCTTCAAATGGATTGCGAAGATGGGCTTTGGCAAGAAGATGAACAAACGGATATTTACCACCCAATTTACAAAGCTTAACGTATTTTTTCCAGGCTTTTTCTCTATTCTTATGCATCTCCACACAGAATTGGAAAGCACAAACTTGAGCAAGAGTGTAATCAATGTAATAGAATGGGGTGCCAAAGATGTGTGATTGTCTCATCCACCACCCACCATGCCCAGCAGCTTTCATCTCAGCTGGATATTTTTTATGTGGAAGATAACGAGATTCAATCTCTTTAAATGCAGCACAACGTTCTTCATGAGTTGCAGTTGGATGTTTATAAACCCAGTGTTGGAACTCATCAATTGTAATTCCATATGGCAAGAAGCAAATCGAATCAATTAAGTGATAATAACGATATTTATCCGCATCTTTACCAAAGAATAATTCCATCCATGGTTCAGCAAAGAATTCCATGGACATCGAGTGAATTTCACATGATTCAAGAGTTGGGGAACGATAATCACTTGGTTTGATGTTTCTTGATAAATAGCCTTGTAAAGCGTGGCCAAATTCATGTGTTAGAACATCAACGTCGTGTGGGGTTCCATTAAAATTAGAGAAGATAAATGGATACTTATATTCATCAAAGAATGTCATGTATCCACCAGGTTGTTTTCCTGGACGAGATTCAAGATCAAGAAGGTGTCTTTCGGTCATAAAGTCCCAGAATTCACCAGTTACAGGAGACATTTCGTGGTACATTTTGCGAGCTGATTCGACAAGATAATGGGAGTCGCCAGCGAGTTTTGGATTTCCACTTTTGAAGAAGACATTGTAATCATAGACAAACATCTTTTTAAAAGGGATTTGCAGGCGATTTGCCTGATCTTTGAAGAGTTTTTGCGCAACAGGAACAACTTCCTTGGCAATTTGCTTTCGATAGTTCGCAACCATCTTTTCATCGTAGTCGACACGACCCAATGAAAGGTAGCCAAGTTCTGTAAAATCCTTAAAGCCAAGTTTCTTCGCAGCCTTGTCTCTAAGTAAAACGAGCTTACCATAGATGTCGCCTATTTCTTGTTCGTGTTCTTGGAAGAATTTGTCTACTGCAATCGCCGATTCTCTTCTTGTTTCACGATCTTCGCTTGAGGAGAATTTGCCCATTTGAGGAATGTTATAAGTCTTACCCCTAAATTCAATTTGGGCAGAACCCATGACTTTGTCATATTGGGAAGATAATTTATTGATTTCAACTAATTCAGGAATAATCTTTTCATCAAATGATTTGAGTTCATTCTCAATCATTGTGAAATAGTATGTTCCATACTTTTCTTCAATTTGTTTACGGTATGGAAGATTAACAAGAATCTTGTTCCATTCATTGCTTAAGTTAGCAATTAACGGGGAGATTTCATCAACTAAATCCTGATATTTAGCAATGACTTCATCTTGTGTATTTAAAGTAAATCGAACAGAAATAACATTAAAGTTCGTGCCCATTTTGGACATATATCGTTCATAAGCTTTAATCACTTTAAATCCGCTTTCAAAATCAGGAGCAGCTAAAAGCTGTTCGTTGAAAGTTTTCATTTTCTTTTCAATTTGTTTAAACGAGAATTTCTTTACAGGTATCTCTTCGAATTTAATCGTTTTTTCCATAAGTTATTCCTTTCTAAAAACTACCAGCCCCAATCGCCCCAGTCGTCATCACCACCAAGAGATTCGAAACCATAATTAATGTTCATTAATCTCCAGTTTGTAAATCTTGTGGCATTAGTAGAGTAATAAGATTTCTTAACATATAATCCTTCATCACAAGTAGCAATAAACGAATTCAATCCAGAAGGTTTTGATTGGGAATAAAAATCAGCATTTTTATAATAAGCAACATGTCCCACAAGGTTATGCAAAGCGTTCATAACTGTTGATGTTGAAGATGCGCCTAATTGTTCAAGAGTGTCTTCCATATCGTATGTTCCCATGTCAGCTTCGAAGGTCAAAATATTATCAATCTTATCAATCAGAGCATCATAATAATCTTTATTATTGCAACCACTTGTAAATTCGTTGAAAGCATTTGTGAAAGTAGTCATTCGATCAAGATAAACCCATGAGAGTGTTTGGTCGTTATCACTTGTATTTCCGTAATAACTTACAAAATCATCACAAATTTTTGTGAGTAATGTGGATGTAGCAATTTCTTTGTTCTTATAAAGTTCGTTCACCCATGGTGTGTAATACCAACCTCCACCGAATTCTGAAATTTGCGAAGCAACTTGATATTTTGCATATTCACAGTTGATAGATGTTTCATCAGCATTTTGCTTTAAACAACAGTCATATCCGATCCATTCAAGTTTATCTGTAAATCCAGTTGTTTGGAAAGCCCCTTTCAATGCGCCTGTAATTTCTGTCGGAATTAAACAATCATCATTATTATTTTCGTCATAACAGCACCCGAAGATTCCATCACCATGATCCCAAAAAACCAAAGCCATCTTATCGGCTGGATAGTTGTTTATACCCCACTCAATAAATGATTGAAGAGCAGATGTTGTTGACATCTTATTATTAGCAGTTGTATCTTCGCCAACTTTTTCAATAACATTTTGCTTCACTTCGTATCGTTCGAGTTTAGTTGTGCTAGGAGTAATAGAACCAATTTTATGCCATTTACTAGATCCGCCAGTTTCGATAATAATATGCACATCATCTGGTTGTGTTTGTGTTGCGGCAAGAATTTCCTTAATATCGGAACTTGCTTCACCACCTTCACTACCACCTTGTGAAGCCAAACTGCCACTTTCAAGGTCTGAACCACACATATAAATCATAATCGTGTATGCATCTTGATTTTTGGCTTCTAAAACTTCTAAAGATGCTTGTCCAGACTTAGAAGTATCGGCTGTCGATGTAGCAATAATGTTGGTTTTGCCAAGCGCCTTTGGAGTGATGTTTCCATTTGCGTCAATTGTTGCAACGCCGGTGTTTGATGAAGACCATGTAGCAGTCTTTGCTAAACCACCAACAACATCAACATTGTATGATGCTGTTGTAGTTTTATTCAAACGAACAGTTGAACTAGATAATGTAACTGTTACGTTTGTAACACGTGGTGTACTAT
>CAMKPL010000004.1 GCA_946414655.1 uncultured Caryophanales bacterium
ATTCAATTTAATGTGATTGTAAAAAATGGCCATCCACAGTTGTTTGAATAGAACCCTAATAAGGATGAATGGTCCTTTTTCTATCATTTAGAGGCGTTCTTCCTAAAAGAAATATGACATCACAAAATACAAAAAAATTTATGAAATACAAAGAAATACAAAAAATATTTCTTAAATCAGAGTTTTCTATTTCTTCTCTTTCCAGATGTATCCATAGGCGGTCTTATATTTCCCATTGATACAATTAGATATTAAAAGAGGTCTCTTGTTTAATTCTTTCGCTGCACTAGAAATCGATGGATATTGTTTAATATATTTCCCATCAAGAGAGTATTGAACAATTCTTTTCTTCTTTGAGAGATTGATCCCTTTCGATTGTTCAATACTCTCTTGACTCTCATAGACAAAAATATGTCCTCTTGCATGAGGATATTTTTTGTTTAAAACATCCCGAATCGAATGAGGGTCAATATGTAGCTCAAGTGAGGCACTTCTAATCGATGGAAACCTTCTTAGAACTTGATTATCTTTATTAACCTCGAGGATCGCTTTATTTGTTCGAGAGATATTTGAATATTTAACTCCTTCAATATTCTCTTTTATCTTGTCGACATTGACCCGTCTAAAAAGATAACCATATGCGGTGGAGGCTTCACCTCTTAAACACTTCTCAATTTGACGTCCTTTTTTATGGAGTGATCGTCTAGCATGAGAAGTGTTTAAGTAAACTTGAAAAAGCCTTCCATCAAGACGGTAACAAGCAATACGTTCATTTTCTTTTAGACGGGCCATAAAAGAACTATAAACCCTTGTATAAGCGCACTACTTATGTGTCATATAGGGATTTTTCGCAATGCAAAAAATCTCACTAAAAACACTTGACATGTTCCCCTAACACTAGCTTCATCTACTCCTTCTTGCTTGTTTTTAATTCTTAAAAATTTGTATATAACATAGTTATATACATTAGCACTCGCACGTGTAGAGTGCTTGCAAGAAGAAGAAGAAGCTATACTCATAGCAAGATTTTTCGAAATCCATCTCATAGAGATTCTCCCTGGTCAAGAGAAACGAAATGAGAAAATGGATTTCGATAATCTCGTTAAGGAAAATCATTTAGATAGAACAACGGTGCACATTGCTCTTAATAGAGATTCTCCTTAATGGGTCGTTTTTTCGGTTATATAGAACCTAAGAAAGAAAAACGACCAACAACTTTGACACGAATTTGTTTCGTGGGTGGATTTTTAGGAAACCCACACCTAAACAAATTATTTGTGTCAAGAAAGTTGTTCATATACCTCACAGGCTAGAGCCTGGAGGAATAAAGAAAGGAGAAAAAAACAAATATGAACAAATTATTTACAAAGATTGCTACAGCCTTCGCAGGAATGGCTATGGCATTCGGAGTAGGTGTTGCTGTTAGTAGCGCAAGCAAAGATGTTAAGCCTGCTGAAGCTGCAAGTGGAACATTTACTAAAATAACTTCCGCTCAATCTGATTGGTCAGGAGAATATGTAATTGTTTACGAGTCCGGTTCAACAGCCTATTGTTGGACAGGTGTTGATGCGGTTTCGTGCTATGCTACTGCAACAATTTCTAGTGGGTCTATTACCGGACCAGCAAATGCTTGTACAGTAACCATTGCAACTATGACAGGTGGTTATTCGGTTAAGGTCAATGGTGGAACAAATAATGGCAAATATATTGCCAATAACGGGTCTAGTAACGGGATTAAGTTTAATACTTCTGCTTCTGTGACCACACTAACCTATGAGAATAATTCTGTCACTATGACTTGCGGAGGCAAAAATTTCCGTTACAACAATGCTTCAGGCAACTATAGATTTAGGTATTTCGGTTCCGCCCAGCAAGTTATTCAGCTGTACAAAAAAGCAGCATCATACACAATTTCTTATAATAACAACGGCGGATCTGGTACTATGACATCAACAACTGGATCAAATCCTGCAGTCGCATCCTGTACATTCACAGCCCCTACAGGAAAACATTTTGATCACTGGAACACTTCAGCGACTGATAATGGAACAACCTATGCTGTTGGCGCTACACCAAAAGCAACAATTAGTTTATATGCTATTTGGGCGACTAATAGTTATACAGTTGGTGGAACAATTACAAACGGTTCTTTAAGTAGTACAGCGAACGTTAGCCACGGAAGTGCGCTTAACATTACAATTAATCCAAGTAGCGGTCATAAACTTCCAACGGCATTGACCAGTGTGACTATGGGAGGATCGGCTTATGCTGGATATACGTACAATTCCGGTACTGGCGCATTCTCAATCGCATCCGTTACAGGAAACGTTGTTATTAATGCAACATGTCCAATTGATGCAACAACCTATACCATTAGTGGAACAATTACTAACGGCTCTTTAACCGGAGATACAGGTGAACAAGTTGAAGGTGATGACTATGTCGTACAAATCTCACCATCTGCTTTATACAAATATCCAACATCAGTTACAGTTACTGGAGCTGGTGAAGAAGATTCGGGATGGGAATATGATTCATCTTTTGGCATTGTTTACATCTATGGTCTTGGTGGAAATGTAACAATTTCCGCTACATGTCCTGCCGCTTCTATTACAAGCATTACAGTTTCTGGACAAAAAACAGCTTTCACTTTGGGTGAAGATTTCTCATTTGGAGGAACAGTCAAAGCATCTTACGATGATGTTGCTGGTACAACTGGCCAAACCATTAGTACTGACTTAGTAAATATTGACGACAGCGCTTATGATGCATTTACTGAATCAAATTCATACACAATTAGTGTGGCATTAAAATCAAATGGTTCGGTTTCTACTTCATACATGGTTAGTGTTACAAGGAAGTCAATTACTACAATCACGACTTATAATCCAGTAACAGCTTCGAAAGCAGATTGGTCTGGCGATTATGTTTTTATTGGTGGTGAAAAAGCATATGTTATGGGTAATACCGTCTCATCAGCAACTCGTGTTGAAAACGGAAGCACATTGCCAACATTCACTGGAAACAATATTACTGCTGGATATACCGATTATGTTTATCGAATAACAAAGGTAACTGGTGGCTATACAATTCAAAATGTGAGCAATAGCAAATATCTAGTCGGAAACGGAACTGATAAACAAGCAACATTAGTCAGCGATATTTCATCTAACGATTATGCTGTTTGGTCAATTTCATATAGTTCTGGATTCGTGATTACCTGTAATGGTAGTAGTGGCGACTATATCACGTTGAGAAATAATACTACATATGGCTGGGCTATTTATAAAGCAGTAACCGCAAATGCCCCTCAATTATATGAGAAAGTTGAAACTCCAACTGGCACAAAAACTTTAATTAGAATTACTGCTACTGGACCAGCAGATAATACCAGAAAAGAAGATGATATTTTAACTGCTGCAGATTTCACAGTTACAGCGTTATATGACACCGCGGAAAGTGAAACAGTTACACAAAATGTTTCAGTTACTTCTGGAGCAACATTGGTTGCTGGTAGTAATACAGTTACCTTAAGTTATACAGAAGGTGGTGTTACCAAAACATGTCAAGTTACAGTTGTGGCTGCTGAAAATACAGCGAATTTAGATGGCATCGTATGGAGTCAGGAAGGTGTTTCAAGAACAATTTTTGAAGGATCTACAATTGGTTCATTCGGAACTCTTGAAAAACACTATGATGATGAATCAACTGTCGCGTTGAGTTTAGATGATTGCACAGTTGCTGTTTATAACAACACTTCTGGATCAAAATCTCATGATATTTCTAATCCATCTTCATATACCTGGAATCTTACAAACGACAGTGGTAAGTATTTAGGCGTTACATATGATGAATACACATTATATTCAGGTGTTGTTAATGTTGTTGAAACCATCAATGCTGTTTATGGCAAAGTTGAACAAATGACATTCGCTACAAAAGCATCTGACACCAACCCAATTGCTGTTGGTGACACTGTTGTCTTTGCATACGATGACGATTCCATGGAAATGGTTGGTAATACAGGTTCAATTGGTGAAGCTGATTCGTTTACCGCTAACCCAGCTGGTACATATGCTTTAACTGTTGAAGAAGGTTCCGAAGAAGGAAGTTTTGCATTTAAAAACGGAACTGATTATGTTGCATATACAAAAGATGCAGGAACAACATCAAATAACAATTTACATAAAGTGAGTGAAGTTAATGACACGTCATCCTGGACTGTCTCTTATGATGGTGATGTTGTGAGCCTTGTTAATGTTCATAACACTGAAAGAGAAATTCATTACAACACTTCTTCTGGACAGGCAAGATTCTGTGCTTATTTATCAACTAACAGTTTCCCATGCATCCAAGTCTATAAAGGACACACAGAATGGGTTCCATCTGGTGAAAGCATTGCTAATACCAATGCTGTTGTCCAAAAAGCCGTTCTTGAATTTGCTGTTCACTTCAATGAAACCATGAACTGTGTCCAAGCCGGATCTACAGCCAATGTCTCAGGTAAGTGGTCAACATTATCGGGCGACTTCGACGATACATTAGATGCATTCTCTGGTGATAACTTAATTCACTTTAAGGCTTTATTCGCTGGTGCCGATGGCGTCAAAGACGGAGATACTCTTCAAGATATGCTTGCTAGATATGAATATATCTGTCACAAGTATCAACTTGACGATTTCTTAGCTGATGTTGGACGTCCACCAGTAGGAAAATCCATCTCAGTTAATCCATTATCATTACTCACTAATAATAGTGGCACAGAAGTTGCTATTATCGTTGTGACCTCAATGATTGGCTTATCTGCTGTTGGAGGATACTTCTTCTTACGTAAACGTAAAGAAATCTAATTAATCTATATATCTATTCATAGATAAAGGAAGACCGATTCTCACCTAGAATTGGTCTTTTCTTTATATATGCGTATCATATACACATACGCAACTTTAAATAATAGATATATAGAGAAGTATTTTGTTAGTAGTCTATCAAACTCGTTGGTGTTAACAGAAAGAAAGGTACCTCATTGTTTGAAAAATATTTAAGAAAATATTGTTCTATTAAGGTAATTCATCTTCCATCAACATCTCCAGCAAACGCAAGTGGTTATCGCTTCGAAACATTAATTTATCAGAATTCCGAATGATCTGTTCTTAAAAGTTATGATGTTAATACAATTTCAATCAAATATACCCCAACATTTTCCAAGATGCGCTTTCGAGTCATGGGTCGATATGTCGCTAACGCCTACTGGTCAGAGCTGCATAATATTTAATGAGTCATCGACCAACGATCAATATATTGTTGAACCGATTGCTTTTCTATCTTATCTGCCATTCTCAAACACTGAGAACAATACTTTATAAAATAAACCAAGAATTATTTTGAATGCATGCTCATCTTTAAAATAAAAATGATTAATGTATAATATTAACATGTCAAAAAGGAATAACATGTTATCAAAAGACCGCGTTAGAGGGATAAAAACCGCACTTGTTGTAATAGCGTTTGCTTTAATTCTATTTTCCTTTTTATCTTTAGTGGTGATGATAACGCTTTTTGCTATAGAAGAATACCGAAATATTTCAGAGGTGTTTTATTGGATAACAATTGGTTTAGCAACAATTTGCTTATGTATCTTGCCTCTTATGAATTATTATAATGGCTATGAAACAAGAATTAAGAATATTGAGGTGATGCAATATCAAATAACTAAGCAAACATTGAATGAAATTAATGAATTATTCCATTCTAAAACCGCTTCATTTGTTCAAGCATCTATGCAATTTTTCTATGAATCATTAAATAGTTTGGAACGATTAGAAAATTTTCACAAATATTCAGATAATAACATTTTTTACGATTCAATCGATACATATGTAAATGTAGAACTTAATAAAAAGAACGACTCCGAAAAAAATCCGCAAAGATGGCAAACAATTTTAATCGATTCTATTACAAGATCTTGGAAATATTATACCAACTTAGAATCAAGTTTGGAAAACGCTAGTGCTTCGTTTAAATATGATACTTTTATTACTTCTTTATTGTATATTTTGAATAAATTTGAAGTTGTCGCGTATGATTTTTTGAATGCTAATCTCGATCTCAACATTTTTGTTGATGAAAATTTTAAAATGATTGATGATTTTTATGTTCAATCTTATTACATCATTAGAAAACTAGGTTATGTTGATGGTTATGAAAAACTTGATTCAATGTGCCGAATGATATTTCAAAATTTTTATAACAATTAGAATGTCAGCGCATTTAAATTTAATGTAAAATAATAGTGAGGTAAGATTATGGCGAATAAAGTTACTAACTTAGAATTAAAAGACAGCTTTTATAATAAAAGAGTAATACATCCTTCTTCAAAATATATTTCCAGTGCAGGTTTTGTTGCAACCTATGATTCCAAAGGAAAAGTTACAACTAAGCCAATTTCTGACTCAAAACGTTCTGATGTCGATTATCGGGCGATGTATCGTTTTTTAGTTAGCAAAAAATAATTGCTGCTACAAATTTTTTTAGAATTTTATATTCTGTTTAATATAAATAAATTAATTCTTCCCCCTTTACTTAAAGGAGCAGTAATAATTGTGATATTAGTAATTAAAAAATATTTAAGTTTAATGTGGGAGGCGAGCCAAACTGGGGAAGTGCCAAAACCATTAAACAATTGAATTCTAAAATAAGTAGAATATGACTCTGAGAGCATTCTCTGCCTCCCCACCACGTATCCTTCTAGCTTAATTGGATAAAGCGCCTTTATTGACTAAAAAGGAGATCTCGGTTCGACTCCGAGGAAGGGTTTTTTATATAATTGATATATGCGTATCACACATACATTCCCAATCTACATTAATGAAGATTCTACTATCCTTATGTTAGGTTCTTTTCCTTCAGTTAAATCAAGAGAGCAAATGTTTTATTATGGACATCCTCAAAATAGATTCTTTAAAGTCTTAGGAAAGATCTTCAATGAGGATGTCCATAATGAAGTTAATGATAAGAAAAGATTCTTAAAGAAATATCACATTGCTTTATATGATGTGATTGAAGAATGTGATATTGAAGGTAGTGCAGATTCGACGATTAAAAATGTCACTCCGATTGACTTAAAATCCATTTTAAAGAAATATCCAAAGATCAAGAAAATTGGTATTAACGGAAAGAAAGCATCAAGCTTATTTAAGAAGTATCTAGAAAGATACTGTGACGGAATAAAGTTATATCATCTTCCTTCAACTTCTCCGGCAAACGCGAAGACATCTTTAGAAGAATTAGTTAAAGAATATTCGAAATTGTTTTAAAAATAAAATATTTGGGAATTGCTGGTGATTTTCTTAAATAACCTATGCAAAACTCGAGTATTTTTTATTTTTGAATAATCTATTCTAAAAAAATTTATTTGCGTGATTCGTGTATATTCGCATACACTATACGCACATATGAAGACACACCAGAAGATATATCTTCCATTTAAGAGACTAATTGGCATCTTTGGTTCCTTGGTTGGAATCGTTGTGTGTTTTGTTTTACTCTGGTGGTGGGTTATTCCTGTTAATGCAATTGTTACTAAAGGACATCCGTTCTTTGTTCAAGAGAGATATGGTAAGCATCTAAAAGTTTTTAAAATGATCAAATTTAGATCAATGAAATTAGATGCTAATCCAAACCTAGCTCCATCAGATATGGATGAAGCAAAACAAAAATCAATGGATACAGGGTTTGGAAAGTTCCTTAGAAAGACTTCAATTGATGAAACGCCTCAGCTATTAAATATCTTTGTTGGTCAAATGGCCTTTATTGGCCCTAGACCAGGTAGTGCTCATAACGAAGAATATTTGAAGGAATGCAGATTGAAATACACTCCAAATGCTTACGATGTTAAACCAGGTATTAGTGGATACGCACAAATTAAGATGAAAAGAGAACATGATCCTGAATTTAAAGCAAAATGGGATCACGAATACGCAAAAAGAATGAACTTATTTTTTGATATTGGTGTATTTAGCTATACAATTTTAAAAATTTTTGGAGCAGTTAAAGGTCGATGAAAAAAGAAAAGAAAAAGACTTTTTCAAAAGCAATTTATCGATTTGCAGATGCAATTATGTGCAGATCTGATTTTCCTATATTCGGTAAAATATCATGTTTTTTGCGTGTCTTTTTTGCTCGAAGAATTTCTAAAACAATTAGTAAAAAAGCTTTTATTGATAAAGGTTCTATAATACAAACAAATGTTACTGTTGAAGCTGGCGGATGCATTGGAAAAAAATGTCTAATAAGCTCCGATGTTTTTATTGGTCAAAACACTATGATGGGTCCTGAAGTTTTGTTTTTCACTCAGCACCACAAAAAAGATGAATGTCTTAGTTCTTTTGTTTCTGGATATGAGGAGAAAAGGCCAATAAAAGTTGGCAAAAACTGTTGGATTGGTCAACGGTCAATTATTTTGGGTGGAGTTGAAATTGGGGATTTTGTGACAATTGGAGCCGGTTCAGTCGTGACCAAAAGTGTGCCATCAAACTGCTTAGTAGCCGGAAATCCTGCAGTTATAAAAAAATATTATGAAAAGTAGTTATAAAATTGCTATAAAACTAGATTTTTTAAGATATCAGGGGAAACCTCCTGCCTATGAAAAAAAATTATTACGATTATTTAGAAAGGCTCAATATTCAAAGCTTTTCTTAAAAAAAATATACAAAGTTCTTTTTATTTTACATTGTAAAAAAAGACACATTGAGTTTCCGATTGATATCAATGTTCAACCTGGTTTATATTTTGGTCATTCCTTTGGTATAACCGTAAATCCTAAAGTAACAATTGGAAAAAATTGTAATATCCATAAAAATGTTACAATTGGGCAAGAAAATAGGGGTAAAAGAATGGGAACGCCAAATATCGGAGATGATGTTTATTTTGGAGTTGGTTCTACGGTTGTTGGAAACATTACGATTGGAAATGATGTACTAATTGCGCCTGGGGCATATGTGAACGTAGACGTTCCTTCGCATTCTATTGTTATCGGAAATCCAGCGAAAATTATTCACAGAGACAATGCAACAGAAAGTTACATTGAAAACAAGGTATAAATATATGAAGGGTGTTTTTGTTTCCATTGTTATTCCTTTTAAGATCAAGGATTCTAATTTCTTAGAACAATTATTAGAGTGTTTTAAGAATCTTGATGATTCTTTTTTTGAATTTATCTTCATCGATGATTGTTCAGAAACAGATGTTTCAAACGATCTTCAAGAGAAAATTAGAAAGATTAATAATTCGGTTTATTTTCGAAACAGCGAAAACTTAGGAGTAAGTTATTCAAGGAATAAAGGAATTGAATTATCTAGTGGACAGTTCATTATGTTTGTTGATTCCGATGATCTTTTGGATACTCGAATTTTAAATGAATTACCGTCTATTATCAAAAAACAACCATCAAAAACTTTTTCTTGCTTCAAAATGCAATATTTTGACAGGAATATTGCTTTTGACGGAAATTATGAAAAATGTGTTATTGGTAAGAGAGTAAATTCAAAAAAACCTATTACTGATTATTTGTACTTTGATACTTGTTATGAACCGTATATGTTTAAAAGCGCATGCGGCAAACTTTTTAATAGACAAGTTTTGATTGATAATCATTTGTTTTTTAATGTGACTCTAAGACATTATGAGGATGCATTGTTTGTCTCGCAATATTCTCTTTTGGCTGATGAAATTCTTTTAATAGAAGGTTCTCCACTTTATTACTATAGAAAAAACAACGGAAGTGCCTCTAACCACTTTGTTAATGACTTAAGTTCACAAATTGAAAAATATTGCACAGTTTACATGGAGAATTGTTCTCCTTATTTTGAAACACTTGTCCTCGATATTTATTGTTTATTTATACCTTATCTAATCAAAAATATTTCTGCCGAAAAGAGAAATGTAAATATAAAAGATATTTATAAAATATTGGATTTACCGTTTGTTTTGAATTCATATAGCCAATTTAAAAAAATAAATCTTAAGCATTCTGTAAATCAATATTTAATTAAGCTACAAAGGTTTTTTAAGTATACGCCGCGATTTATTTCAGCACGTTTTATCCATTTTGTTTTCAAGAAATATTTAGTAAATTGATGTATGGGTTTAATTAGAAAAATCAGCAACGAAAAAAATATAAAAATTGGCATTATTTTGTCATATTTAACCCTTTTTATTAACGTTGTAATTTCGATTATCTATACTCCTTTTTTACTAAGCCATATTGGCCAATCTCAATACGGATTGAATTCGTTTGTTACATCCATTACTTCTTGGTTCACGGTATTATCTTCTGCTCTTGTTTCATCATATATAAGATTTGCTACCAGAGAAAGTATAAAAACGAATGATGAAAGCGCAAAAAGCGTTAACTCAGCCTATTTCATTATTTTTTCTGGAATCAGCCTTTTGGTAATGATTTTAGGTGTTGTTTTATTTTTTGTAATGAAGTTTGCTATTTTGCCAAACAGTGTTTACGCTGATAACGCAGAATCAATTCACATTATTCTTGTATTAACAATAATTTCATTACTTTCTATTGTTATTTCGATACCGGGAAATTTGTTCGGTCTTTACAATAACTGGAAACAAAAATTCGTTGTGACAAAAGGAATTGCATTATTAGTGAACGTTTTGCAGCCACTTTGTACAATTCCGTTTTTATTATTGGGATATGATGTTGTAGTTGTTGTGATAGTTCAACTTGTTTTTACAATTGTTGGAATAGCACTTCATTTAATAACTTCTATAAGGTTTTTCGGTTTTGGTTTCAAAAAACCTTTTAAATCAATCAACAAATCATTATTAAAGGAGATTTTAATTTTTAGTTCATTTATTATCTTAAATAGTTTGGTTGATCAAATAAATTCTTCTGCAGACAAAACTATATTGGGTTTTATGGTAAATGATAATGCAAGGAGTGTTGCTATTTATCAAGCAGGAATGATATTCAAGAATTATTTGTTAATACTTTCTGTTTCTGTTTCTTCAGCTTTTGCAACAAAAATAAATGAAGCCGTTGTTAATGGCGATATGACAAGAGTGAATCAAATTTTTAGAAAAGTTTCAAAAATACAAATTATACTTATACTTTTTATTGTTGGCGGATTTGCTACTTTTGGAAAAAGTTTTGTTTCATTGTGGCTTGGTGAAGATTATGGAATGTCGTTTTATGTAGCCTTAATACTTTTCATTTTGTCATCGATTCCTTATACAGAAAATATTTCTATCGAAGTGCAACGCGCGATGAACAAACACAAATTTAGGGCAATTTTATATTTATGCATTGCTCTCACTAATATTATATTAACTGTTATTTTGGTTGCTCTTTTTGATAATTCGATGGCTATTTGGGCATGTCTAATTGGTACTGCTTTTGCAACGATTTTAGGCCACTGGATTATCATAAACATTTATAATGTGAAAATTATTAATTTAGATATAAAAGGGTATTTCTTTGATTTGTGTAAGTCATTACTTGCTGTCTTGGTATGTTTCGGGCTAACAAAGGGAACTTTATTAATTTCTAAGATTGATGATGATGTAATTATATTATTTTCATCACTAATAATGTATGTAAGTCTGTATGCATTATATGCGTTGGTTTTTGAGAGAAAATTTATCAATTCTTTTTTGAGAAAAGGAGCAATTGAAAAACTATGAGGAACATAATGTATATTGCATCATTAAATACAAAAAAAGATAGATTTGATGGAGAAAGAATTAAAAGCACCCTAATATATGAATCACTGCTCAAATTTACTAAGATTTTTTCGTTAATTAACTTATCTAAAAACAAAGTATTATCGGTGATTAAACTCATCATTGTTTCTTTATTCTGCAAACATAAAATAGATTATTTTGTTATTTCTAAAGATCCAAGAGGAGCAAAAATTATCGAAAAAATTTTGAATCTCTGTTTAGTTAATCATAAAAAAAGAATTTATTTTGAGATTGGCCCGTTTTTATATGATATGCTTTCCAAAAAAAATGTTAATCCTTCTTTATTTGCAAGGAATAAATATGTTGTTGTCGAAGCAAAAAGCATGAAAAAAGAGCTGGAATTATTCGACTTTAAAAACATTTTAGTTTTCCCAAATTTCAAGCGTAAGCCATCCATTTCAATAGAAAAGAAAAATTATCCTAAGAAAATCGTTAAACTTATATATTTATCAAGAATCGAAGAACAAAAAGGAATTTACGAATTAGTTGATGCGGTTAAGGTAGTAAACGAAATAGATGTTAAATATGAGTTAGATATTTATGGGATGTTTATGTCGAAATCCGATGAAACGAGATTGCTTGATGAAATAAAAGGACGAAACGACATTTCATACAAAGGAAAATTGGACATGAGTCAAGATTCTTCATACGGAATAATATCAAAATATGACTTGCATGTTTTTCCTACGTGGTATGATGAAGGATTCCCCGGAACATTAATAGATTTCTTTTTTGTAGGTGTTCCAACAATTTCTTCCTCTTTTCTTAGAAGTAGAGATATTTTGTCAAACGAAGATTCGTTTATATATAAACAACACAATAAAGATGATTTGATAAAAAATCTTAAATATATTTACGAGAATCAAGATTTAATTTCGAAAAAAGGCGCCAAAACATTTGAACTAGGTAATTTATATACCAGCGTTTCTTTTGATGCTTTTATTAAGGAACTTATTTATGGGTAAGAAACAACTTATTATTTTTAACTCTTTTGATTTTGGTAGCACGGGGACGCTATGTAATTATTTGAAATGCTCAAATCAACGTGATTTTTTTAACCCAATATTTATTTGTTCAAATAAACAAAAAAATGGAAACGCTGATTATTATTTATATGATCATTGCTCAAAAATTTATCGAAAAATTCAATCGCTTAAAGCAAAATACTTTAATTTATATGGTTTTACCGGAAAGAAAGTTACATCGAAGGCATTAAAATTTGTCAAAAATAATATTTACAAGGATAGCGAAGTTATAATCAGTATTCATCAAATTGAATCGTCCATTTTTGATTTACAGAGTTTGTTAGGATTTGCTCAAACAATTAATTCGCATGTTTATATAACGCTTCACGATTGTTGGTTTTTTACTGGTAAATGTGCATATTTTGACATTTCAAAATGTGAAAAATGGAAAAGCTGTTGCGATATTTGTCCGCACAAAAACGATTTCCCCGTAACAAAATTTAAAAAAATAAAAAAAAGTTACCGAAAAAAAATAGATTTAATTCTGAAATACAAAGAAATCATTACATTCATTTGCCCTTCCCAATGGATAGCAAATAAACTCCAAGAATCACCTCTGAGAAGCGTCGAATATAAAGTCATTCATAATGGTATCGACATAAGCTTTAGTACAATCAAAACCAATAGTGATAACAAGATTGGGTTAATTGCAGCTGCTTCACCTTGGACAGAAAGAAAAGGTCTAAAATTTTTAAAATATCTGTCAAACAACATCGATTATAAAAAATTTTCGATAACTGTTATCGGAGCAGACGATTATCAAGGTTTTTCAAATAAAGCCGTTTTATGCAAAACGATTTCAAGGGAAAAATTGATGGTGGAATTTTCAAAAAATGATTATTTTTTAAATCCGACATTAGAAGACAATTTTCCGACAACAAACATCGAGGCACTTTCATGTGGTTTAAAAATTGTTTCCTTTGCTACTGGTGGATCTTGTGAATCATTTGATGAAAAAACCGGTATCTGCATACAAAACAAGACAAATGAAGAATTATTAAAAACCATATTAGGTTTAAAGAAAAATAACGATAAAGAAGCATGTATTAATAGGGCTAAGATGTATTTTTCAAAAGACATCTTTGTATCTAAATACTATAATCTATTTAGAAATGAAAAGGTTTAAGAATATTAATTTGAAATTTTCTATAAAAAAACAATTGAATGAATTAATTCGGTTTTTTAAAAAAAACTTAGTTAAACTGGTTGCATTCTTTGTATTAACCGTTATGTCGTCTTTTTTAGTTTCGTTCGGGATTAATTCTTCAACTAAAGCAACAATAGATTCTGTCGCGATTACTGCCGCTAACATTGCAAAAGATAATAGTTATGAAAAAGTCCATTTTGAATCTAAATTGACATATTTTAATGATGAAAGTTTTTCTAAAAATAGTGAAAAGAATACAAAAATTTTTACTGAAGCACATAGAATGGCAAATCAATCTTTTCTTAAATATTCATCAGCTGCTTTTCTAACTCGTAATAACTTTTATAATACACCAATTACAAATTCTGATAATTCAAGCTGTGTTTTATTTGAATATAATTTTTTAGAAAGTGTCTTTTCGTTAAAAAATATCACACCATCTACAAATAGTGAAATTGTAAAAAAGTATACAACGACAAAGTATGTTGATGGCATTCTAGATAACAATTATTCAATGACAAAATTAAGAATGGAAACTATTGATTTGTTTTTGCTTTTCAAAGAAGAAAAAAGCGCAGCTGGTTACCCAATGTATTTGCCGGATTATGTTGCGCAAAAAATAGTTGAAGAAAATGAAAGCATCAATAGTCTTAAAGATTGCCTCGGTTTGGCCGGAACGATTAATGTATCGGGGGTAAAAACAACTGTTTATATTAAAAATATCATCGTTTCATCAGCAAGAATTGCAGATCAAAAAGATATTAACGACTGCGATTTCACCGAAAATAATGTCAGATTTGCAAAATTTTTAAAGCAGCTTTATGGCGATTATTCTTTAATGTTTTTCAGCCCTATGTATTCGCAGAATAGATGCATGACTTGTGCAGACTTTGATAGCGAATATTTTAAAATTAAGTCATATTTAGAAAATGATTTAACTGAAATTTATTCGAAAAAATCAATCTCATCTATTTATGGTTTTGAAAAAGAAGATCAAGCTTTTAAACTTAAGGAGAATAAAACGTATTCTTCGTTATTGACTGGTACGATTCAGAAAAGAATAGATAACGCAAAGTATTCATATTTTGATGGAGATTTAATTCCTCTAATTATTGGATTTGTTCTGTTTTTTGGCGCCGTATCGTTCTTGTTTATTGTTTTTTCGTTAAGGAAATTTAACAATGAAGAATTGAA
The DNA here is from genome assembly GCA_946414655.1 of uncultured Caryophanales bacterium. Lineage (GTDB taxonomy): Bacteria > Bacillota_I > Bacilli_A > RFN20 > CAG-826 > Fiminaster. Next base: position 15,130 of record CAMKPL010000004.1, read on the forward strand.
TAAATCTTTTTTAGTTTCGAGTTTTGTTCCGTTTGTATTTTTAAATTTATTTTTACTGCTATTTTGTTTTTTCTTTTCTACTAAACAAGCATTTATTTCGTATGTTTTCAGTTCATTATCGATTGTTATAATTGGATTTTTTCTAATAGAATTTTTGGCAAGTATAATAATTTTTCTTTTTAGGAGAATAAAATAAGTGAAAAAAATTTTGTCGATTTTTAAAACAAATTCAGCAAAAGAAAACTATTTTGTTATTCCTATTTTATTAATTTTTGCGATTCTTAGTTTTTTTGTACCTGCTTTTTCGGCACATCCAATTTTTAATTTTATTACTATCGGATTCGTAGCAACTTTGTGCATATTGATTTTAATATGGAAATTTTTATTTGATAAAATCCAAATTGACACATTCTTCTTTTTGATTGTTCTTTTTAATCTAGCAATTGTTATTTCAAACGTTTTTAATAAAGATGCTTCTCACATCATTACTTATGTAACTTTATCAGGCATGGCTTTTTGCCTATATCAGTTTTTTCTAGATAAGAAATATCGAAAGTTAATTCATATAATTATATTTATAGGTTTTACTGTTTTTGCCCTATATTTTATTATTTTTTATAGAAGTATTTTGCTTGAATTTTCTATTGAGAGAATAGGTGATCAGTTTGATAATATCAACACTGTAGCTTATTACTTTTTATACGGTTTTGTAGCTTCGATCACTTTAATCAAGCCAAAAAAAATCATCTCATTTCTATTAATAATTCCTTCTTTGGTTTTTGTTTTCTTGATTTATCGAACTGGTTCCAGATCTGCTTTAATTTTAGCGATTATTTGTTTGTTAATTATTCCTTTCCACATGTTTAGAGATAAAAAAAGGTTATTTCCTTTTTTAATTGATTTTGGATTTATTGTTTTTGGCATTATCGCCGTTATTGCCATAGAACGCATTCTCAACGTTAATATTTTTTCGAGACTTGGTGAATTTTTTGATGCCTTAAAAGGAGATGGGGTTGATTATTCGTCTGCCAATCGTATCGAACTCGTCTTTCAAAGCTTTGAGTTGTTCTTAAGAAAACCCGTTTTTGGCTGGGGAAATAATGTTTTTTCCATTTATAGTTCTGAAAGACTTTTTGCTCATAATAATATAACTGAATTACTTTGTGATTTTGGCTTATTTGGTTTTATACCGTTTGAAGCAATCATTATTATTAGCTTACTGAAGATCAAAAGAAGTAAAAAATTTAGCGAAACAACCTCATTTGCGTTACTTTTGGTGGTGTCCTTTTTTGGAATTCAGTTTTTTTATGTGAATTCTCAATTGAAATTTGACTGGGTCGCAATTGCTTTTTTTGCATCAGAAGGTTATTTGCTTTCTGAAGAAAGAATTAAAAATATAAAGCTAAATACTTATTTTGCTATTAGTATTTAAGGAGTAATTAAAATGGGAAGATTAAAAGAAATTATTAAAAGCATAAAAACAAATGTCTGGAATAATCGTATCGATAAAAACCAAGAAATTTATAACAAATACTTAGAATCAATAGGGATTAGTTTAGGCAAAAATGTTTTATTCGTTAAACCATCCTCAAATTGTGTTGATACATCCGCCCCATACTTAATTAGTATAGGTGATAATGTTTGCATTTCTAAAGGATTAACACTCTTTGTCCACGATTACTCGGCTTTTATTGAAAGAAAAATTACAGGCGAGGTTTTAGGGGGCGTTGGTGGTGTAAGAATTGGCAACAACGTTCAAATTGGCGCAGATGTAACAATCTTAATGGATACGGAAATTCAAGATAATGTTATTATTGCGGCAGGAGCCGTATGCAAAGGTAAATTAGAAAGTGGTTTTGTTTATGGCGGTGTACCAGCAAAAAAAATACAAAGTGTTAATGATTTTGTTAATAAAAGAAGAAACGATCAATTAATACAAGCAGTTAATTTGACTTTAGCATATTACAATAAATACAAAAAATTTCCTGATGAGAAAGAGTTTTATCCTTTTCATTTATTCCCATTTTTTTTAAAAGTTGAAAATTGGCCGGAATCATTTTGGAAAGGTTTTGGGCAAAGATTATCAAAAGAAGAAATTCAAAATTTTTACAAAAATTATGAGCCAAAGTTTCAAAGTTATGATGGTTTTTTAAAGTATGTTGAGGAAAAATATGTTAAGTAATATCGCGAAAAACTTATATTGCCTCTTTTGCCTTTTGTTACCACATCGGAAAACAGTCATTTTTGAAAGTGGCGACAATTTTTTTGATAATGGATTTGTTTTTGCAAATTATGCCGCTAATCATCCTTTCTACAAAAAATTTAAACTTGTTTGTATTGGAAAGAGAACCAATATAAAAAGAGAAAGCCTTGATTCAAGACTGAGCTATTTTACGTATGATGATAGTTTTAAAAAGCGAATGAAGTTTTTAAAATACTCTATTCGAGCAAAATACATTTTCTTTTCTTATGATAATTATTGGAAATATTTTAAACTCAGAAAAAATACTAAAATTTTCTTTATTAGGCACGGTGCGTTTCCAATAAAGAGCGTCAAAGATTATTATGATTCAATGTTTAATAACAAAAATCATTATTATGTTTTATCAACAACACCTTTCGTAAAGAAACAGTTAGAAGACAACTACCCTTACTCAAATGTTTCATATTTTTTAAGCGGAATGCCTAGATGCGATCTTATAAAAAAAGACAAATCATCTCTTGTTTTTGAGAAATTGGGGATTAATAAAGAAGCAAAATTGATAATTATTGCAACCACATTTAGACATTTTGATAACCCAAATATTTCATTTTTTAATGATGAGTTTCCTATTAAATTGTCTAATAACGACATTAAAGAATTAAATAAAAAGGCCTCTGAAAAGAACATAGTATTGATTTTCAAACTGCATCACGCTCAATTTTGCAATATTTCAGATTTTTCATATTCTAACTTAATGTTTATTGATAACAATCTTCTAGAAGAAAATAATCTAAACAATTTTGATTTGTTTAATGCATCTAGCGCTTTAGTCACTGATTACTCTGGAATATTTATGGATTATCTTTTAACAAATAAGCCGCTGGGATTTATTTTAAACGATATTGAAAAGTATAATGACAAAAGAGGTTTTACTATTTCTAATTTTGTTGATTATTTACCTGGAGAAAAAATATTATCAAAAGAACAATTTTTCTCATTTGCTTTGGCTGGTTTCAATGAAGACAAAAAATTCATTAATGAGCGGTCATTAGCAAAAACCAATTTTATTGGTGAGTATGAAAATTGCAGCGAAAAACTGACTGAAGAGGTCGCTAAATTATGAAGCTTTTGTTTGCTATTGAACGTTTTTATCCATACCATGATGCAAGCGCAAAGGTTCTTAAAAATCTTTTGTCTTCTACTGTATTTCAAGATTGTGAAATCCACGTTGTTTCAATTGGAAATAATGATTTGAATGATGGATCTATTAAAATACACAATATTTCTTATAAAGAAAACTTATTTAATAGGATTAAACATAAAATTTTTAAAGGAAAATTTATTAAAGACAACGCATTTATTAAAAAGTTTAAAGAAAAAATTGAAGATATTTGTCAAAATTATGACATTTCTCATGTTATCTATATAATAGGCAACATGAATTTGTTGTTGGTTAATCCGAAAATTAATTCCGAACAAAATTATGTTTTTTATGATTCGTTACTAAATAATTTCTTTTACAATCGTGAAAAAAATAAACATATTGTAAAAATACAGAATAACGCTTTTGATAGAGCGAGTAGTATTTTCTTATTGGAAGAATATATTGATATTTATAAAAAATTTCATCCAATTCAATCGAAAAAATTTCATCCCTTTTTCATTACTGCCTTTTATAACGAAAAGCCATTAAACGATTCTGAATCCAATGTTCTCCTACATGCTGGTGCTTTTTTTCCGGGATTAAGAGATCCTTTTCTGTTTTTCGATTTTTTAAATAAGTGTAGTGAACAAAAAATAGATATAAGTGCCATAACACTAGGGGAACTACCAAAAAGCCTTAAAAATTACAATATTCCGAGCAATTTAACAATCTTAAATCGAGTATTCGGCCAAGATTATTCAAACCTTATTTTATCCACTAAATGTTTTGTGCTTATAGATAATTGTATAAGTTGTAATCAAATCCCTTCAAAGACATATGAATATATTGGATATAATCGGAAAATAATATTTTTTTCTAAAGGAAATACAAATACAGCAAAGCTTTTAAAAGAAAATAAAAATGTCTTTTTTGTCAATGACGATATAAGCAATGACACAATTAAAATGTTTAAAAAATTCTTAGAAACCGATACTTTTAACGAAAGAAAAAAATACTTTAGAAACGAGAAAGATTATGTTGCAAACTATCTTTTGGAGAAACTCAAATGACAATCGTTGAAGTTATTCCATCCCTTGCAAAAAGAGCTGGTGCTGAAGTTTTTTTAATTAATTTATCCAAACAGCTAAATACAAGTGAAAAGATCGTGATTGTTTCTCTGTACGGAGGAATTGACCCAAATATAGAAAAAGATCTAAATTCGCTTGGTATAAAAATCTTTTATTGCAACAAAAAAGTCGGAATCGACTTAAAATGCGCTAAGATTTTTAAAAAAATTATTCACGAAATTAAACCAGATGTTGTGCACATGCATTTAAATTGTGTTATCACATATTTCTTGGCATTTGGTTTTAAAAAGCAACATTTTAAAACATTTTTAACTGTTCATTCGCTTGTAGAAAAAGATTTTAAGAAAAGTGAAAGATTTTTGATTAAGGCTTATGCTAAGAAAAAAATCATTAGAATTGTTGGCATTTCGCATTTAATTACTAATAATATAAAATCGATTTTAAAAATGAATGATGCTTTTACCATTGATAATGGAACATATCTATTTAGTCCTATTCAAAATGAACCAAAATGTGATGTGATTAAGATTATATGTGTCGCAGCTTTTCGTAAAGAAAAGAATCAAGAGATGTTGATCAATTCATTTATTGATCTCGAAGGTAAAACTGAGAAAAGATTACTTTTAACATTTCTCGGTGATGGCCCACTTTTAGAAGAAAACAAGCGAAAAGTTGATGAATTGAATCGAAATGATATTGTTTTTTGTGGACAACAAAATGATATTTATTCTTATTTAAAGGAATCACACATTTTTTGTCTTTCATCTAAATATGAGGGAAATCCTATCTCGATAATTGAGGCGATGAGTGTTGGTTTGCCAATTGTTGCTCCAAAAGTCGGCGGTATTCCAGATGTTGTTAAAGATAATAAAAACGGTGAATTATTTATTGCTGAGAACAAAGATGATTTAACTTCGAAACTTTTGGATTTAATTATCAACGATAATAAGAGACAAGATATACGAAAAAACAACATTAACGATGCAAAACAATACAGTATTGAGATTTGTGCGTCTAATTATTTAAAACTATTTAAGGAGAACATCAATGGAAAAGAAAAGATTTAAAATCGGCTATACAACTGGAGTTTTCGATCTATTTCATGTGGGACATTTAAATATTTTGAAACACGCAAAAGAATATTGTGAATCATTAATTGTCGGGGTATCAACTGATGAGGTTGTTATTAAAAATAAGGGCAAAAAACCAGTGATATGTTTTGAAGATAGACTGTCTATTGTCGAGTCTATAAAGTATGTTGATAAAGCAATTCCTCAAGATGATTATTCAGTTTTTGGAAAAGTTACAGCTGTAAAAAAACTGAAAGCTGATGTTTTGTTTGTTGGTAGCGATTGGCAAAATACAGAAAAATGGAATTCGATCGAAAAAGAATTGAATAAGATCGGCTGTAAGGTAATTTATCTTCCAAGAACAGAAGGTATCTCGACATCTATTTTAAGAGGAGATATTAAAAAATAGTGTTATTTTCCGGCCAATTATGATTTGTAATACGGGTATGTTGTGTTCGCGTTTTAATTGCGAATAATAGATTAGCAAAAACGATAATTTATTTAAGATCGATAATAAAAGTTATAAACATAAAAAAATATTTATGCACAAAAAGATGTTATATTCTTATGGAAGTTTCTTATCGAAGATAACTTTTTCTTTATTGTGCATAGTTGTGCCTGCTCCTTGTATGTCTATAAATTCATAAAGAATTAGATGACTTCAATTTAAATTTTTGATAATGACGTCTATTATAAATAGACATCACCCTTCAGATAAAGTATCATATGAACAAAAGAAATTACTATTTATGATATTTGTAAGTATTATTACACCAGCGTATAAATGTAGAAACACCATTGAGGAAACGTACAAGAGCGTTCTTGCTCAAACATTTTCTGATTGGGAATGGATAGTGGTGGATGATTGCTCTCCAGATGATTCCTTTTCATATATTAAAGAGCTAACCGAAGGCGATCCAAGAGTAACGGTTTTGCAAACACCTAAAAACGGTGGTACCGCTGTTGCTAGAAACGTAGGATTAAAACACGCTAAAGGTAGATATATCACTTTCTTGGATTCTGATGACCTTCTTGATCCTAATTATTTAGAATGTCAATTATTGTTTATGAAAGAACACGGTCCGCTTATTTCGGCTGGATATAGAAGAAAAGCAAAGCATACATGTACCGATTTCTTTGTACCTGATGAAGTTAATTATGAAAAAGCATTAAAAGGAAACCCCCTTTCTTGTTTAACTACCATGTATGATAGAAGCGTTATAGGCGATGTTTTCTTTCTCGAAGATATTGATAGACCAGAAGACTATGTTTTTTGGCTTAATATTTTAAGAAAAGGGATTATCGCTTACGGCAATCCGGTTGTATTGGCTACATACAATATAAGAGATGGAAGTAAATCATCTAATAAATTTAAGTTAATTGGGTACATGCATAAGGTCTATCATAAAACCCAAGGAATTAATTGGCTTAAGAGCTGGTTCTATGTTGTTAGATGGGCAATTTATGGGAAGAAGAAATATAGAAACGTTAAATAGATTGCTCATTGTGAAAGATTTGTAAAATTCTTTTAAAAAACCTTACAAATATCTAACTTTTATTTAAGGATCACTATCTATTTCTGTACCCATAAGTGTACAGCTTTTTTATTTGAATATAGACTTAGTTTAAAAATTAACTGATAATGTAAATATGATTTTCTTAAATAACCTAAAAACACTTACCGAGATAAAATCTAAAGGAATAAACTCTGAATACACACATCTTGATTATAAAGAGGTATTTCGGTTTGAAGAGCCTTTAGAAAAACTTGATTTAATTAAAAACATTGTCGCTTTTGCAAACGCTGACGGTGGAATCATAGTTTTTGGAGTAAAAAATGAGAATTTTGAGTGGGTTGGTCTTGATAACAGATCGAGTAAATTGCACGATAACCAAATTCACAATTATTTATCAAAATATATCGATAAAAATATTGATTTCGAGATTGCGTCATATAATTTAGGCGACGAGACATATTATTTGTTGACTATTGATAAAGTCGATGGACCAGCAATCGCATTCAATAAAGACGGAGAATATGACAAACATCTTTTAAATGGATCATCAAAAAAGGCCTATGCTTTTAAGGCCGGTGATATATATGCACGAATAAAAGCTGCTTGTATAAGAGTTAATGATGATAAAACGTTTGAGACAATAAGAAGCGCCAAAAATTCAATTATAAGTAATATTGATAAAGTTCCTTTGCCATATAAAACATATATTGAAAGAGATAAAGAATTAAAATCGATAATCGACGCAATAAATAATTCGAATATTAGAAATGTTCAAATCAATGGCCTTGGAGGAATTGGAAAAACATCTTTTATTCGTAATTTTTGTGAACAAATTATTTCAGGTACAGTCGATCTGGCTTTTAAACCTCAATTTTTAATTTGGATTACTGGAAAATTAAATCGTTTTGAACCTACAGGAAATATTGAGATTCTGAGAACATATGAAATAACATATGATGAATTTTTGTCAAAAATAGCCGAAGTCTTAAAAATAGACAATTCAGTTGATCCTAAGGTTTTGCAAAAGGACATCTATGATGTGTTTAAAAGATATAGAGTTCTTCTTATTGTTGATAATACAGAAACAATAAATGATCCTAAAATTATCGACTTTTTAAAAAATATCCCTTTTGAAACTCGTGTTATTTTCACAACACGTCAAGATATGACGACAGTATATACAAAAATAACATTAAATGGTTTTGACAACGACCAGTTTTCTTCGTTTGTGAAAAATCTTTTACTCGAATTTATTCCTCTCAAGGCTGACGGGGCTTATAAAAAAATTGAACCTCATTTATACAGAATTCAAGATCTCACAAAAGGGTCTCCTCTCTTGGCGACAATGATTGTTTACAAATACGCGAATAATGCAAGTATTACTTATTTGTTAAACGGGTTAGAAAAATGCAAAAAATCCGGCGATTATTATGACAAATTAATGGAGTTTTGTTTTAGCGAAACTTTTAAATCCCTTACTCCTGTTGAAAAATCAATACTTTATATCATGTCACTGTCCGACATAAAAGATGAGTCTTTTACTTCTAGCGATTTAAATTTCATTACTTCAGAAGATATGGATATTTTGGAAGCTTCATTGAGTAATTTGACTACGGTTTCGTTTTGTAATGTTAAAAACGATGGGTACGCTTGCCAGCCTCTTGTTAAAATATTTGCCGAAAAAGCAAATATAGAGAAGTATATCGGTGAAGAAAATGCAAAAAAATATAGCGAGAGTTATTCAAATTGGGCTAAATCAAAAAAAGAATTCAATAATTATGAAGAAAGCATGTTTTTAAGAACCAAGGCTTTTGATCAAAAAAGGAAACTAGCAGTATTAAAAGTCCGTGAATTAAAAGATATTTACGAACAGAATCAAGATTTTGATGGAGCCATTGACACTTTTAATTCGTTGATCAAAACAAACAGAGAGTATGGTTATCTCTATTTTGAAAAAGCTCGTTTTATGCTTATGAATTCAAGCAACGTTGATAACGAAAGTATTAATGATTGTTTTATGAAGGCCATTTCGTATGATCCCAATAACGACTTTTATCTAGGGGAATACGCCTTTTTTCTTTCAAAGAAAAAGGAAAATGAAATTGCAATTAAATTCTTCAAAAAGGCTCTTTCGTTAAACCCTGATAGTTCCAATCTAAATTTTGGTATTGCAGTTGCATATATAAACTTCTATTATAACAAACCTGAATTTTTTGAATCGAGCGAATTAATTTTAGGCCATTTAAATAAAGGGTACGACAACGCATCATATAGAACCGCAAGATTCAAAAATTGTCGGACGGCGCATTGCCAGGCCAAATATTTGATGAACTTGGGCCGACTTGATGAAGCTCTCGAAGTATGCAACAAGGGTTTGTCTTTTCTAAACGATGATTCAAGGCTTCTTGCTTTACAAGGCACGATTAAACAAAAAATTAATCCTGAAGCAGTTACGCAAACTAAAATACGCAATATCAAAACAGGTATATTTGCCTCTATTTCTGATGAAGATGCAAAAGAACTTATCAATCTGTTTGTTGATGATTAAACTTTTGCACTAATGATTTTTAACCAAACTCATGTATCGCGTCTATCATAAGACACAAGGCACAAATTGTTTCAAAAACCGGCTTTATGTTACTAGATGGGCTTTTTATGGTAAGAAGAAATATAGGAATGTTATATAGCGCATTAAGCGCTTTTTTATATTTATATGTCTATTATAAGAAAACATTTATAACTCCCTTATCGCATAATTCTCCTAAGATATAAAGACTGATGTTATATTCGTATGGAAGTTTCTTGTTGAAGATAACCTTGCTTTATTGTGCATAGTGGTGTCTGTTCCTAATGTGTCAATAAATCCATCAAAAGCATAAATAATTCAAGTTTTTGTATTGGATAGTTTATAATTTCGTTATGGCTAAAAGAAATTTTGCAAAATTAGAATCATTTTCTGAGATCTTTAAGATTGAACCAGAGCAAGTGAAAAGTCTTGGATTCTTTGACATCACCCCTGCTGTAGATTCTTCGTTATATATTGATCCAAAATTACTTACTGATGATGTATCGCCGTTTTTTGTTGGAGCAAAATCACTATTAACAAAACAGTTCAAAAAGATTCTTTTGGCAATTTCGAAAATTGGGGAAGAAACAAAACGGGATATTTATTGGGAAGCGGCAAATAATGGTTTGAAGTTTAAGGAGCTTCAAGGAACATGCTTGGGTTATTCTAAAGAAAGTACAATGGGCCATGGTGTTGGTCAAAAAACAAGATCATCTATTATTTCTAGAATTAGAAAAATAATGTCCAAAGGATATGTAGAACCAGAAATACTTGATTTAGTATGTGTCTTTACTGATGATTTTGGGTGTGACTTAGCGAGCGATTTAATAACTTATTTAATTAGAGATATTATATTTAAATATAATGAATCTATTATAACAGAATTGAAACTCGAATCATTTAGTCAAATAAAATATATGGGGCATAAATTATTGGAAAATCCTTGTAGAAAAGGAACACCAATTATTCTATTGCCTAAAAGTATATTATCCGATTTACCGATTTGTTATTCGTTTGAAGATATTGCGTTTGCATGTCAATTAAATAAGGAAGCAAGAGAAGCGCTACAAACTTATTTGGAAATTAGTGAAACAACTCGCAAAACTGCAATTTTTAATTTTCTCATGGGAAACGACGATTTGCTTAAAAAGCTTATAGATAATTACTCATCATCTAAAGGTAATTCTTATGATTATGAGGCCGATCCTCTCTGTGTTTGGAAATTTAGGATTATATTAAATGATGTTGTTAATAACTTTCCTGAAGTTTTCTTATTAAAGAGCAGCATTAATAAGCGCAACATTTGTGATATTGCTACTGAATGTTTGAAAAATTTTAAAGATTTAATTGAAGATTGTGGGGGAAGAAACCAAATTTCGCATTTTAAGGAAAAAGGTCTCCAATTCTTATTTTTCGCGTCTTCATATTCAATTTGCAAGGCTAATGGTGTTGATTTGTGCCCAGAAGTTAATCATGGTAAAGGACCTATTGATTTCTATTTATCAAACGGGATAGATAAGGTATGTATAGAAGCGAAAAAATCTACAAACACAGCATACCTACATGGATTAAGAAAGCAATTGCCTGCTTATATGAAATCTAATGAATCAAAATATGGCTTTTATTTGTTTTTCAATTACGATAATGGCAGTTCGAAAAAGATTCAAAAACTTTATGATGCTTATAACAAAATGGATGAATCATTGAAGCAAAAAATTAAGATAGTAATAATTGACTCATTCGAAGAAGAATCTGCTAGTAAAATTAAGTAAAAGCATATTCTTATTATCTATATATTGACTGCCAGAAAGAGTAGAACACAATCGTTATTAGACTGAATAATTCTGAAGTATTTGAAATCGCTAATTATCACTCCTTATAGGATTTATAACATCGGTGACAATCATCCTGAGAATTTATTGAATTTTGTATAAATTCTTTTGAAGAACATGCCTGAGCCAATGCTCATTCAGAACTTTCGAACAGTTAAGAAAGCAGTTGTGGAATATATTGATTATTAAAATAACCAAAGGATAAAAAGCAAAACAAAATGGATGCCTCCATCTAAGTTTAGGGAAGCATCCATGTTAGCCTTATGATATAATCCAGTTAACAAACATTTAGTGTCTAGGAAACTGGGTACCCAACAATAATACGAGATTTTCGATTATTATTGCTTTTAATAAAAAAATTATAGTGTTATCTTTTTTTGAAACAGTAATTTTTCACCAAATAAAACTATTTGTTTATAGAAAATATGATATCGTATTATTAGTCGTTTTAAAGGAGAATACCATGATGGATGATTTTGAAGAGAATGTAATTGATGAAGAATACTCCGATGATTCATTGTTAAATTTAATATCGTATGGAGCGGATTTGTCTGTTAGAGAATTGGTAAATATGTTTGAAGTAGGGGAATTGGTAAAACCATCTTTGCAGCGTAATTATGTCTGGGACAAGAAGATGGCCAGTCGCTTTATCGATTCTATTCTGCTTGGGCTTCCTGTTCCTTCTATTTTTCTGGCAAAAGATGAGTCAGAACGTCTCTTAATTGTTGATGGATTACAAAGAATAACTACAGTAGCTGATTTTTTCTGTGAGATTTTTTCAAAGACAGGAAAAAAGTTCAAGTTGTACAATGGTGAAATAATAAACGAAAAATGGAGAAACAAAACATTCAGCGAACTTGCTCCGGAGTATCAGCGAAGAATAAAAAACTACACTCTTCATGCTATAATTTTCGAAAGAAAAACCAATAACGCAAGTGATACAGCGATGTATCAAATTTTTGAAAGAATCAATACAGGTGGTCGCATTCTTAGTCCTCAAGAAATAAGAAATTGTGTTTATCATGGTGAATTTAATAATCTTTTGATCGAATTAAATAAAAATGGTAAATGGAGAGAACTATATGGCGCGAATCTAGACGAACGTATGAAAGACGTCGAACTGATTTTGCGTTTCTTTGCATTGAGCAACGTTTTTAATAGAAATGAGAAAATTTCAAATTTGAATAAGTATTTGAATTTGTTTATGAAAGAGAAACAACACATTCTCTTAAATGAAGAAGAGGCGTTTGTAACCGAATTTCAAAAGACAGTTGATTTTATCTATGACAACTTTCGGGGAACTCTTGGCGCTAAAAAAACACCTTTGAAAAAGAGAGTTGGAAAAACGCTTTTACTTGAATCATTGATGATTTCAACAAATATCTACTTGCGTAACCAACCATTTTATTCATCTGTTAATGATGCGGAATTCTTTACTAGAAAAGTCGATGAACTTTTGAATGACGAACTTTATTTTGAGGCATCGAATTCAAGAACAACAGATGTTTCAAACATCAAAACACGCCTCTTAAGATGTCTTGAGATTATTTATGGTATTCAAATGTGAAAAAGGAATATAAGGATTTAGTATCTGATTGTGTAATTGAAATTATCAACATTGAACAATTTGTTAATTCGCAACCATTTGATAGTAAAAACAAATTTTTGCAAAAATACATTGTTTTGAAGTGCTCTGGCACAATAGAGACTATATTTAAGCACCTAATTTTTGATAAACTTACAACAAACACCCAGAAAATAACATCTAACTATATTGAGAATACCGTTTTACGAAATTCAACAAACGTTAATTTTGATAATATTTGCTCACTGCTTGAAAAAATCAGTCGAAATTGGAGTGCTCTTTTTAAAAAAGAATTTCCGAAATTGGAAAAAGAAAGTAAAGGTCTAGACACGTTAATTCAAAACAGAAACAAAATCGCTCATGGTGCCAATATTACGGTACCGTCAATACTTGAAACTAAAAATAGTTTTTATTCAGCTTGTAAAATTCTAATTTGGATTGATAAGGTATTAACAAATCAAAACTCATAAATATTAGTGCCATGTTGGCACTTTTTTATTATAAAGTAGATATAAACCTCAAAGACATTCATCTCTCTAAAGAACTAACACAACTAGAAGCATCTTTAATTTGTTCTGTTTCTTTAAGAACATATAAGCGTTTAGAGATTGATTCAAAATATAAAGAAACAGAGAAATATAAAAGAGCTATTCAATCGCTTAATAAATAGAAAAATACCGTCAATTCCTGGTTAAATTCAAAAATTATTACTGTTGTTGGCCAGGGTTATGTTGACTTAAACATTGCTACTTTATTAAGTTAATCTATACGCAATAAAATGTGTTAAATAATAATTTAATGTGTTAATATAGCAAAATGAACCTATTGGTTTATTTAAAAAATAAATTTATATTAAATAAAGACAAAATCTTTAAGACAATACTTTTGATTATTGGGGTTTCCCTTGTTCTTTTGCTCTCTGGATCTGGGTTTACAAATTTTGGAATGTCCAGCAAAGGAAAAATCGTTTTGTATATTGTGACATTCCTTTATTTTGTAACTTTTTATGTTCTAAAAATTAAAACCTCGTTTTTTAAAGAAGCGATGGAGAAAAAAAGAATTCCGTTCCCGAAATATATAACATTTGCAACATTCTTAATCATATTTTTCTTGTTAATCTCGTTTATTTTTAATCCAAACAAGACCGAGAATTTAAACTCATACATTGCGTTTACATTAACTGTTTTTCTTTCTTATCTAATCCTTTCGGCTTTTGAACATAGTTTTCTGTTAAAAGTCTTTAAGAATACTTTATTTATTTTAGTTTCAATTGCGGTATTAATTTACATTTTTACCGTCATTTCTGGAACATTTTATCCTTCGATATTTTTTACTAGTGATAAAAGTATCTATGGCTCACACCTTTTTGTGAGCAATGACCTCATATCTGGTTTAACAACAACATTTTATTTTAAAATTCGTTTAACGTCTGTCTTTTGGGAACCAAGTGTACTGGCAGTAATGTTAATTTCGGGATTAGTTGTTGAGATCTATTCGGAAAGAGACAAATTAACATTCATTCGAATTCTTGCTTTTATCGTTGGAATTATCCTTTCTAAATCCACAACTGCGTATATTCTTTTACCGGTTGTATTGTTCCTTTTTTTGGCTGAAAAACTGAAGAATCTTTATGTTAAGAGTTTTGTTGTCTTTATTTTTATTGTCTCCACAAGTCTAATCATCTTATACGAAGAACAAGTTATCGATTTTTTAGTCACATTAGCGCCAGATATTTTTTCAAAAATGTCATCTGGAACAACTACTTCCTCTTTTGTTACTAGACTAGAAGCTTTTGGAACATGTTTTAATGTCTTCTTAAAAAGCCCAATCATTGGTTTTGGCGGAGTTAGTGCCAGGGAGCAATACTTTTTAATTAGTAATGTGGCGGTAGATGCTCAAACATCAACGTTTGGTTATGTCTTATCATCTTTTGGTTTTGCTGGTGTTATTTATTTTGCATCAATCTTTTTTGGCATCATTATTTCCAAAAAAATCGATTCGTTTGCGAAGTTTGTTTTTATACCTTTAGTGTTTCTTCTTTCAAATGCGCAAGCACAAGGTGAGATTTTAATTCTAAATATCTTGTATTTTTTACCTTTGGCTACTTGCTTATTACCTAAAAAAATCAATGCATATAATCAAGAAACATTTAAAGATAGTTATTCATCAAACAAAATGGTTAAAGATTATTTATTAGCAAAAAGCGATGGTGGAGAAGTATCAAGAAATGTAACCGGCGCCTTTATCATAAGAGGCATTGCAATTTTAATTGCGTTTTTTACAGTTCCTGTGTATTTAAGATACTTCAATAATAGTGATTCAATTTATGGAATCTGGCTTGCAATAACATCGATTCTTTCCATAATCATGGTATTTGATTTTGGTATGGGAAACGGTCTGAAAAATCGACTTATTGAAAATATCGAAAAAAAGGATGATGCAAAATCCAAAACTTATGTTTCAACAACGTATGTACTAACCTCTATTGTTGCATTATTTGTTTTTGTCGTTTTTGCAATTCTTATCTTCACCATTAGCGATAATGTTCTTTTGTCTCTCTTCTTTAGTGATTCGAACCCTTTGACAGTTGATCTTGCTACATTCCGTTTAGGTGTTGCAATTATACTTCTAGCAATATGCTCTCATTTCAGTATTAAAAATATTAATTATGTGTTGCAAGCCCATCAAAAGAACGCGATTACGAGTCTTTTTATGGTCATCACCAACTTCTCATCACTACTATTTGCTTTGATATTTGCTGATGTTTTTGATTTAAAATATCGTATTCTGGCTTTGTCTTTGGCGTATTTTGTGTTTTTAATTACCCCATTACTAATTGCAAACATCATTTTATTTAAGACGAAATTTAAAAATATTTCTCCATCATTTAAATGTGTTGACTTTAAAAAATCACGCGAGGTTGTTTCAACAAGTTTCAAATTTTTTGCTGTACAGATTGGAAATTTATTTCTTTGGTCATTAAATGAGTGGATCATTCTTTTCGCATTCGGTAAACCATTTGTTGTCGAGTATACGGAATATTATAAATTGTTCTCTTTAGTGCCAATTTTACTTGGAACCGTTATCCAACAGCCATTATGGACTGCAATTTCAAAAGCCGATGCTGAATCGAATAAACCAAAGATTAAAAAATACATTAAAGTAATTGCAATTTGCACAGGTTGTTGTATTGCTTTTAACTTGCTGTTATCTCTCGGATTAAGCTTTGTATTTGATCTTTGGCTTGGTGATCAAGCTCCATCAATAACCCCGGCAATTCAAATGTCTTTTATTAGTTATTCAGTCATTTACTCAGTGGCCCTAAGCTTAGTTATTATTATGAATGCGTTGTCATTATTTAAAACGCAAATCATCACTGCGACGATTGGAATTTTATTAAAGATTCCTGCTATTATTTTAATAAAAAATGTGTTCCATCTAGATGTTGGATGGGAATTGATTATGTATATTAATACTGCTTGTTATTTACCAATAGCGGTATTTGGTGGAATAGAAATTTATCATAGGTTAAAAAAGATTGGAGTTAGCCAATGAAAATGTTCAAAAATAAAAAAACATTTATCTATGTCTTCTATCTTTTAATCATGCCTATCTTACTATGCTCTTTTTCGCTTGCTATCGCTCATTTTCAACCTTTCGACTATAGCAAAACACTCATTACAAATGTCGTTGAATCACTTGATGAAAGTCAAAGAGTAATCTTTAAAATCGATAGCAAGAAAGAACAGTTAAAGAATTGGGAAGAATACGCCAATGTTTTTAATAGAGATTTCTATGGAGAAAACGTCCTCTTTAGAGTTTCAAATAAAACATTCACTATTCAAAATCAAACACAACAGATTGCTTTTTCTGATATTAAACAGTCCGATGTTAGGAATAATATCGACCACAATTTCTCATCCTTAAAATTGAACCAATCAATGAAGGATTTTAGTGAGAATTCTATTATTATTGGCAAACCATTGGCTACAGAAATCTCGGCCAATATCGGCGATATTTTACGTGTTGAAAGTAATCAAAAAGAATTTGAATTTACAATTTTTGATATCTACGAAGAAACTACAAATCAAAAGCGTTATATCAATAATTCGTATCTCGAGTTTAATAATCCGATTTGTTTTATCTCGTCAACATTTTTTAATGAATTAACGATGAATTATTTTGATGGATATGTCTCTATCGGAAGTTATAAAAAATATATTAATCCAACCTATTATGAATTGAATCCCCTACTTTCAGACAACCACGCAAATTTGGTGGTTTCTGACTTATTCTCCACAAACGATTTGATTCTTCAAAACTTAAATTTAAAGACTTATCAAGAACGATTATTTAATTCTTATCAAAATCAAAATTCTGCTTTTTATTATATTTTTATCGCGTTTTTGGTCGTGTTTTTAGCGGGAAATTTGCTTATAACCTGTAAATCCGTTTACGAATTAATTAACCACAAGTTTATTTATAAACATAGCACAAGTTTGTGTTTTGCTTATGCCTTGTTTGTTATATTGGTATCGATTGTTGGAGTTTTGTTATTAAAAAAATTCTTTACATTAAAGTATGATGGTGTGATCGCACTATATTATTCACTCTCGGTTCCATTAATTGGTCTCACTATTTTTGTTATTTTACAAGTTTCTTTTGTCGCTCTTTCGGCGTTTATAACTCATAAAAAATTACTTAAAGACAAAAATAAAGAACGAGTTGCAGAAATTAAACGGCTTCAAGAGAAAAATGATAAAGTCATTTTCGTAACAGGTTCGTTAACGCGCGGAGGTGCCGAGAAAGTAATTGTCGAATTAGCAAATTATTATGCATCACTAGGTCGGAAGGTTGATATCGTAATTTTATTAAATAATCAGGTTTCCTGGGAATTAAATAAGAATATTCGTGTTGTGAATTTTACCGGAACAACTAATTCAAGAATAAAAAGAATTCATTATTGGCTGTCTTCGTTAAAGAATTATTTCAATAAAAATTATGGTGCAACAATTGTTTCGTTTTTAGTGAGAGTCAATATTCTTGTGCTTTTAACGGCAAAGAAAGAGAATCATAAAATCATTGTTTCTGAGAGAAACGATCCAAGATTTGATGGTCGAGGATTAATTGTTTCATCATTTACATCTTTCTTATATCCAAGTGCTGACAAAATTGTTTTCCAAACAAATGAGTGCAGGGAGATGTTTGCTTCAAGTATTCAATCAAAAGGCGTTGTTATTTCTAATCCTATTACCATAAAGAAATATGCCAGTTTAATGAAATTCGACGACAATTTACTTATTAGTGCAGGAAGAATTTCTAAACAGAAAGATCAAATAACAATGATTAAAGCCATGAAGATTGTTGCTTTAGAATATCCTCAAGTTCATCTTGATATCTATGGGGATGGGCCTTTAACAGAAAAACTCAAAGAAAAAATTAAAAAATATGAGTTGGAAAAGAATGTTGAAATTCATCCAAATATTCCAAATATCAATGATAAGGTTCTTGAAGCAAAAGCATATGTTTCAACATCTTTATACGAAGGGATGTCTAATTCCTTGATGGAAGCTTCCTTTGCCGGTGTTCCTTGTATTGCAACACAATGTTTGGGAACCGACTTTATCAAAGAAGATGTCAATGGCCACTTTATCCCATATCAATCACCAAGGAAACTTGCTAATGTAATTATTGACTTATATGCTAATAAAGAGTCTTATAACAGGTTAAGAGAGAGAACTATTAATATTGCTAAGAAAGCAAAGTTTGACGATATTTATGTAAGGTGGAAAGATTGTATTGATGATGAATAAACCAAAAACATTGTATATTATTGGTGCAGTAAATATCCCAGATCTTGATGCGGGTTCTTTAAGAATTCTTCAATTTGCTGAAATATATAAAAAAGTTTTTGATCAAATCATCATTGCAGGAAAAGGTGATTTTAAACTTCATTCATTAACTAAATATGATGGAAAAATTTCTTTAATATCTTTTCATAAAAAAGATTTTTCTAGTTTCTTTGATAAACTTCAAACACTCCTTCATCCAGAAAAATTTTTTCTAAATGATTTAGAGAACCTTTATGAACGATATGATATCACCCACATTATGGTTTATAGCGTATTACCTAAATCAGCAGTTAAGGCCATTCGAAAATTCACGAACGCACACAACATAAAACTATTTTTTGATGTCGTTGAATTTCAATCGCTAAAAACCCAAAACCTGAGTTCTTTCGTCTCCTTTTATTCGCCTAATATGTACATCAACAAAAAAGGCATAAAAAATGGTGATTCTGTGATTACAATTTCATCATTTTTAGAATCTTATTTTCAAAAGAAGAAATGCAATGTTGTTAGGGTTCCTTTTGTTTTTGATACGTCAAAAATTAAGGTGGAAGGAAAAAATAAGAACAAAGAAACTCTATCTCTCATATATGCTGGAAATCCTAGAGGCAAAAAAGACCTTTTGCCAAACGTGATTAAAGGTTTATCCTTACTTTCTGAAAGTGATAAAAGCAAGGTTAAACTAAGAGTATTTGGAATTAGTTCCAAAGACGTTATTAAAAATAAATATGTTTCCAAAAAGATTATCAATGAAACAAGTAAGATTGTCGAGTACTATGGTCAAATAGACCGAGAACAAATCTTTAAATACTATCAAGAATCAGATTTTTCCGTATTGCTTAGAAATCCTAAAACAAGAACTAGTCGAGCTGGATTTCCGACAAAAGTTACCGAATCATTATCTAATGGAGTACCTGTAATTTGTAATCTATCTTCAGATTTAAATTTCTATTTAAACAGCAAGAACGCGGTTTTGCTGGATGGTTTTTTGCCAGATGAATTTGCTCGAAAAATTTCTTATGTCATACAAATGCCAAAAGAAGAGCTTCGTAAAATGAAATTAGAAGCCAGAAAAACTGCTTTAGAATCTCTGGATGTTTCTCTATATCGTGATAACATTTTAAAGATCGTGGAGTAATAATAAAATGAAAATAATTGATTTTATTAAACGACAAATTAATCCAATCAAATATTATCGGAAAAAAGGTGCAAAAATCGGACACGGTTGTGAGATTTACCGTACTGTTTCTATTGATTCTGAACCGTATCTTGTTGAAATTGGAAACAATGTGCGAATTAATAGTGGGTGCCACCTGATTACTCATGATGGCGGATGCTGGGTGATTAGAAATTGTAAATCTGAATTTGCTGATGTTGATTTGTTTGGCAAAATTACCATCGGTAACAACGTTTCAATTGGAACTAACAGTATGATTTTGCCAAATGTTAGTATTGGAGATAATGTTATTGTTGGCGCAGGATCAATAGTTACCCACGATATACCGCCAAATTCGGTTGTTGCAGGTGCTCCGGCGAGGATGCTTGAAACAATTGAAGATTATTTTGAAAAACACCAGAACGAATTCGTTCGCACAAAAAGAATTGATAAAAAACAAAAAAGAAAAAATTTAGAGGAACATTTTAATTAAATTTTTCTATTATTTTTATCATTTAATGTAAAAAGATGGATTTTTGATTATAATTTTTTTATGCAAGATAAACAAAAGATGCATAAAACAAATGTCTTATACCTTTTTCTTAAAAGGTTTTTTGATTTATTTTCATCTTTTTTGTTCATTATTATTTTTTCGTGGCTTTACATATTGATATTGATTGTTAATCTTTTTGCTACGAAAGGCTCACCAATTTATTTCGATAAAAGAGTTGGGAAAAATGGAAAGCAGTTAAGAACGCCAAAATTTAGATCAATGTATCGGGACGCAAACAAAAACGCAAAAAGATATCTCAATGATGAGCAATATCAAGAGTGGAAGAGCGAAGGAAAGATTTTGAACGATCCAAGAATTACTCCTTTTGGTAGATTTTTAAGAAAATCATCTTTGGATGAATTACCTCAGGTTTTTGTTATTTTGTTTGGTAAAATGTCTGTTGTGGGCCCACGTCCTGTAACAAAAAACGAGATTGATGTTAATTATTCTAAAGAAGAGAGTGTGAGACTTTTGTCTGTTAAACCAGGATTAATTTCAAACTGGGGAGTGAATGGGCGAAACGATATCACTTATAAAGACGGAAAAAGACAAAAACTAGAACTCGAATATTTAGATAAACAAAGTCTCTTTTATGATTTAAAACTAATCTTGAAGTCTATTGGGGTTGTTTTATCCGGAAAAGGAGCGAAATGAGATGGAAAATCGCCCAATCCGTGTTGCACAAATCATCGGACGCGTTGCTGAAGGCGGCGTAGAAAGAATGGTTATGAATTTATTTGAAAACATTGATCATTCTAAATTTGTCTTTGATTTTTTTGTTGAAAATACCTCGATTATCATTGATGAAAAGAAAATTAATGCATACGGTGGACGTGTGATATTCATTCCAAGTTACAAAAGAATCATTCAATTCAAGCGTGTTTTAAAAGATTCTTTTTTGAAGAATCATTATGACATTGTCCATGCGAATATGAACGCGTTAAATTTTCTGCCTTTGAAAGTAGCTAAAAAATGCCATATTAAGATTCGTATTTCTCACTCGCATTCATCTAGTCACAAAAAAGAACGAATTCGGCATTTAATTAAATTAATTTTTAGAAAATTTTCGAAAAGATACGCCACAAATTATCTTGCATGTTCCAAACTTGCTGGAAATTGGTTGTTTGGTAAAGATACCGACTTTCAAGTCATTAACAACGGAATAAATATTCAAGAATTTACTTTTGACAAAGAAAAAAGAGCAACGATAAGGAAGATGCTAAATATTAGTCCTCATGACAAAGTAATCGGTCATGTTGGACGTTTTTGTTCACAGAAGAACCAAAAATTCTTGGTTGATATATATCGTGAGATATCTTTGATGTCCTCAAAGGTACATCTTTTAATGGTTGGATCCGGACAAGACCTTCCAAAAATTCAAAAATATGTTGAAAAACACCATTTATTAAATGTTCATTTTGTTGGTCCGGTATCAAATGTTTCCGATTATTATAGCGTGATGGATTGCTTTGTTTTACCAAGCTTATATGAAGGATTACCAGTTGTTGGAGTGGAAGCTCAAGCAAACGGATTAAAATGTTTCTTTTCTAATGATGTTACTTCCGAATCAAAATTATTGCCTGAAACTGAATTCATGTCTTTAAAAGAAGGGCCGAAACATTGGGCGATCAATATTCAAAAATATCTTGATTTAAATAAAGAAAGAGTTTTATCAAATATACCGAATAATTTTGATATTCAATCATCTTCGAACAAACTATTTAATTACTATAAAAACGTATTAAAAAAACAATAAATGTTGAAGCGAACCCCAAATCAGACACTCCAAATAAAAAGGCCCAAAAGGCAGGAATCAATAAATGTTCCTTTTTTTAATCTTGTTGAGTTATAAAATACAACCCGCTCTTCCACCAGTTAATCATTATTGATGGAAAAACTGGTTTCTTGTTTAAAAAGGCAACATAAAAATAATATGTATGAAACTTGTTGAATTTATCGATAACGATGCTCTTTTAGAAGAAGTACGAAAAAAATAAAGGCGTCTGCAAAAATAAGTTCAAATCAGAAGTAATAAACAGAAAGATTTGTCATTATATAAATGATTAGGAGTCCATCATTTTATAAAAATCATTCATTTAAAAGTGTCCATGATTTAAAATAAAAATATATGAAAAATCCTCAAGTAAAGAAACAAATCAAATACATTGGAACAAATATAAAATTTTATTTTTCGCTTTATTTTGCAGTCCTAGGTTTTATGGGGGTTGTGATAACAATTGTTGGCTCATTTTTAAATATTTCCGAATTATTTGGAGATATGCCTGTGTGGGCTAGAATCCTGATTGTTCTTGGTGTATTTATTCTTCTGGCGATCTTGATTCTTCCATTTTTCTTTTTAAAGAAAAGAGCCATCTATTATAAAAACGGTGAACACGAGGTAACTGCGGAATACGGAGATATAGAGCGAATATCTTCTAAAAAAGGCGATAAAAAAATGGTTGTTATTTCTGTCAATACAGGTTTTGACATGATTGTTGAGAATCCTGGAGAAAATGCTCTAGTTTCAGAAAACACAAATCATGGACGTTTTATAAAAAGAGTTTGCAAAGAGGAGAACATCTCATACGAACAATTGAACAAAAAAGTCCAGGAACTATTAGCACAAAAGGATGAAACATCGTCAACGATTGTTAATAAAAGAAAAGGAAATCCAATTGATTATAAAGTTGGTACTTATGTTATTTATGAATTGGGTAAAATCTACTATCTCTTATTTGCTCTTTCTCGATTTGACGAAAAAAATAATGCTCATCCAGGAAAAGAAAGCAAAGATCATTTGCCTCTAGAGGAATTACTCAATGCTATCAATAATTCGTCTCAGAACCTTGATGTTTATGTGCCACTTATGGGAACTAGTAATTCTAGATACCAATTATCCTTCAACGAATCGTTTAATGAAATGAAACATTTCTTTCTTTCTCATAGAAAACAAGTTGAATCCAAGATTCATATAGTAGTAAATAGCCGTGTAAGGGATGAAGTTTCTATTTTTAAGAATAATTAAGGGGATAAAAAATGGAAGAACAAGAAAAGCATGGGTGTTTTATCAGTTATAAAAAAGAAGATAAGCATCACTTAGAAAAGATAACGGAGTGTTTGGAAAAGAATGCCATTGCTTTTTCATATCTTGATGATCCAATCGAATCAGACAATATAGATACTGTTATTGCTGTTCTTCGAAAAGAATATATGAATAATAAGCCCGTTACTCTCTTCCTTATTGGTGAGTATAGTTATGAAGACACAAAGGAGAGGTGGGCACGAGAATATCCTTATAAATTGCATGGCGAATATAATGAACAAAGCTTTATTATTCGTGAATTAAGGGCAACATTGTCTGACTATGAAGGCAGTCCACGTCACGGTATTGTCGGAATCGTTTTGCCTGAGATGGTGTCCAGGATTTATTCCGGGGGCGAAAAGTGTCAGCATTGTGGTTGCTCGGTTAGGTATGTTAATTTAAATGACAACACAGTCATTCGTGAATTTCACGAAAATTATTATTTAATTAAAGATTCTGATAAATGTTCGCATTATAGCTATGATGGTCAGTATTGTGTCCTTTGTACATTGGATAATTTTCTCAATAATCCTTGTTATTATATAAATGAGGCTTACAAAAAATCGAAATCAAATCTTGCTGATAGCGTGCATTATAAAAATATAAAACATGATTTTAAATTAAGAGATGAATAAAATGAATTATAACCCTGAAAAACTCAGTAGATCATATTTATATGAACTTGTCGCTGATAGCGTTGATGAATTGAGTGATTTTTTTGAAGTGAGAGAAATCAAGCGCTTCAAACAAATTTTCATGGACAGTGCAGCGTTTGTTGAACACTTTGAAAATGACATATATAGCACAAAAGACTATTCCTATGAAGAATTTGATGTTTTAATTAAAAGTGCTCTTAAAGATACTCTTGATGATGAATTTAAGAACTACATTTTTTCTAGCGTTCTTGAACAAACATCGGAAAAATTCAAATCAAAAACAAAAACTTTTAAGAGCATTGTGGTTAATGTTTTTAAGGCAATTGCAAATTTTCACAACAACCTTATTAGCGCAATTTTCCATTCAAAACCTAAATCTTTTAGTCTTTTTAAAACAAATAAACCCAAGACATTTTTATCATATGCTTATTATGATAAGGGAATATCTTTAGCTTTGTTCATATATTTTTATTTACACGATGGTTTTTTGTATGTTAATTGGATGTGGTCTGGCGCAAATGACGATAGTAGAGTAACGAAAGAACAGTTAGAGGAACAATTATCACAATGTTCTCAGTTTTTGTTTTTGCGTACGATTAACAGCGAGTTGGAGTACTACGGTGCTAACCATATTAGACAGTGGTGCTCATGGGAAATTGGAAATTATTATACAAAACATAAGGATAAGAAATTTCTCCTTAATTTCTATGATAGAAAAGGTACCGTTAATGATCTTTTGTCTACTTTTAAAGAATTCCATTATGTTGAAAAAGGAATAATTAAATAAAGTCAATGAAATTAAAGAGTATATTTGAATACCACAAACCAGGTTGCATTGATAAAAGATATGGGGTTGCTTTACAAATTAAACAAAACCAAGGGAATACTTATACTCTTCAAAAAACATATATCGCGATCACTTTATTGGTTGATTTTTGTTCGCAGAGAAAACACGATTGTTTGAATGCAAAGAAGGCCGCAAAGCCTTTTTGTGTTGACCAAGTTCTTAATGAAAAAGAATATTTGTCGTTTCTGGATTTAATCTGCAAAAATAATCTTGCAAACAATATAAATAAACTAAACGATTTTTTAGACAATCGAATATTGATGAGGGTCACACAAGGTTTCCGTCTTGTTGAGAATCGAGCAATCAATTTGTTAAATGAATTATGCAAGATTGCCATTAACAAATTAGATGAAAGTTTTACAGATAATCCTTTGCCCTCATATATTAAAAATTTGGATTCGTTGGATACTCATTTTAAAGTTTATAACGTTGGGCAAGCGTGTTGCTCAAGTGTCGATATTAACTCTATTAATAAATCTTATACTTATTTTTTTGATTTGGGGTGTGTTAAAGCCAATCATAAATTATTTAGAAAGTTAACTGCTGTTCAAAATGCAACTATTTTTATTTCTCATCTACATTTCGATCACATTAATCAGATAACAAAGTTATACAAGATTAAAAGAAATGATATTCAGATATTTTTTCCATATACTGATTTTGAAGATTTAACCACAACAGGGAAGATGTTTGTGGTCGGTTCCCTTCTTGACGGATTCAATTATATTCCTCTTAAACTTGGTAGATCTTATAAAATAAGTTTGGAAAACATTTCAATACTTCAAGGTCAACATTTAAGTCTTTATCCAAATAGCAAACTGAATTCTCAGGGCTTAATTTTTCTATATAGAAATTATAAAGGCTCGTTGCTTATCCCTGGCGATGCGATGTATTACAATTTTCCTATAAGCTTTAGCGCAAATAAGATCATTATTCCTCATCACGGCTGTAGTCTGCCAAGCAAATTCAAGAATTTCAATTTGGATTTAAATACGCTCGAGGAAGCTTTTGTTTTTTGCGGTCCAAGCAGAGCTTATCATCACCCAAATAAAGAACATTTAGAACAAATTTTCACAAATAATGTAATAATTTATCGTTTTGAAAACGGAAAAAACAGATGCATTTTTAATAGTCTTAATCAAGAAACTGCTGATAATGTTTGCCGCAGATTGACCGGCGACTCATTCAATTTCTTCTAAAATAATGAGCGCCAATAAATTCTTAAAAAATAGTTAGAAATCTTTATGATAATCATTGAAAGATATTATAATTGGTTAAAATAATGAAAATCTCAATTGCTGGAACAGGATATGTTGGACTCTCCAACGCTATCATCTTATCTCAACATAATACAGTCTACGCTGTAGACATTTTACAATCCAAAGTTGATTTAATTAATCAACATAAATCTCCAATCGTAGATAAGGAGATTGAAGAATATCTTCAAACTAAAAAGTTAGATCTAACTGCTACAACAGATGGAGATAATGCCTATCGACAATCTGATATTATCATTATTTCTACTCCAACAAACTACGATAGTGAAACAAACAAGTTTGATACTTCATCTGTTGAAGCAGTTATTAAGCAAGTTATTAAAGTAAATCCAAACGCCTGGATTGTTGTTAAATCAACTGTCGGCGTTGGATTTACTAAATATGCTATCGAAAAATATAAATATAAAAGAATTGTCTTCTCTCCAGAATTCCTTAGAGAAGGTAAAGCCTTATATGACAACCTATATCCTTCTCGTATAGTTATTGGAGTACCAGAAAAAAGTAAAGAATATATGGATTTTGCAAGTAAATTTGCTGCACTTCTCCAAGAAGGTGCAATTAAAAAAGATATCCAAGTTCATATATTAGGTTGTACTGAAGCGGAAGCAGTGAAGTTATTCGCGAATACATACCTCGCTCTTAGAGTAGCTTACTTCAATGAACTTGATTCATTCGCTCAATTAAAAGGTTTAGATACTTTAGATATTATTAAAGGTGTATGCGGTGATCCTCGCATCGGAGATTACTACAATAACCCATCTTTTGGTTATGGTGGTTATTGTCTTCCTAAAGACACAAAAGAATTAAGAGCTAATTTTGAGGATGTTCCAGAGAATTTAATATCTGCTATTGTTGAATCAAATAGAACAAGAAAACAATTTATCTGTGATCAAGTATTAAAGATGGCTGGATATAAGAATGACGGTAAAGATGATATTACTGTTGGAATCTATAGATTAACCATGAAATCTGGATCAGATAACTTTAGACAATCTTCAATCCAAGGTGTAATGAAGCGATTACACGCTAAAGGAGTGAAGATTGTCATATATGAACCAACATTAAAAGATGAAGAATTCTTTAATTGTAAAGTTATTAGAGACTTTGATGAATTTAAGAAGATGTCTAAAGTTATCATAGCGAATCGTTACGATGCATCTCTAGATGATGTCAAAGATAAAGTCTATACAAGAGACTTATTAAGAAGAGATTAATTGAATGAAAGTTTTGGTTACTGGAGCAGCGGGATTTATTGGAGCGTTTCTATGCAAACGTCTTTTAGAAACCACTAATCAAGAAATTGTCGGCTTAGATAATCTTAATGATTATTATGACGTTTCTTTAAAAGAAGCTCGTTTGGAGATGCTTAAACCATATAAGAAATTTACATTCATCAAAGGTGATATTTCAGATAAACATTTTATTGATAAGTTATTTGATGAATATAAATTTGACGTAGTGGTGAACCTAGCCGCTCAAGCAGGAGTTAGATATTCTATTGATCACCCAGATGTTTACATTCAATCTAATATCATCGGTTTTTACAACATTTTAGAAGCATGTAGAAATCATCCAGTAAAACATCTTGTATACGCTTCTTCATCATCTGTTTATGGTGGCAACACTAAAGTGCCATTTTCGACAGATGATAAGGTTGATAATCCTGTGAGTTTATATGCCGCAACAAAGAAGAGTAATGAATTACTCGCCCATGCCTATAGCAAGTTATATAACATTCCTACAACAGGATTACGTTTCTTTACAGTATATGGACCAATGGGTAGACCAGATATGGCATACTTTAGTTTCACTAATAAACTAATTAAAGGTGAAACAATAGAGATATTTAATTATGGCAATTGTAAGCGTGATTTCACCTATGTAGACGATATTGTTGAAGGTGTAATTCGTGTAATGAATAAAGCACCAGAGAAAAAGAATGGTGAAGATGGATTACCTATCCCTCCTTATAAAATTTATAACATCGGAAATAACAATCCCGAAAATCTATTAGATTTCGTGCAAATATTGTCCGAAGAACTTGTTAGATCAGGAGTCTTACCAAAGGATTTCGATTTTGAATCTCACAAAAAACTTGTTCCAATGCAAAAAGGTGATGTTCCTATTACATATGCTGACACAAGCGACTTAGAAAATGACTTTGGTTATAAACCATCTACTTCTTTAAGAGAAGGATTAAGGAACTTTGCTAAGTGGTATAAGAGTTTTTACAAATGATTGAATAAACAAAGTTTACGATTTGTCTATCATTATTTATGGAAAATGATTTATGAATCGTTTTCTTTTTTGTATTTATATCTTTAATATAAGAAAACATCGATAACTCCCTTATCGCATAATTCTTCTAAGATATAAAGCAGATGTTATATTCATATGGAAGTTTCTTATCGAAGATAACCTCATCTTTATTATGCATGGAGGTGTCTGTCCTTTATGTAATATATGTAAATTGAAAATAGAAAGCTGCAAGACAAATTTAAAATTAAATTTTTTAAATATCAACTTAAAAAAAGTAATGTATCTGGTATAATCTAATTGCCTAGATAAAGATGATTAAATCAACAATCACCATGATTTGTGTTTATCAAATCTAGAATGCAAGAATTTGCTTTTAGTTGATTAAGCTTAATCGTCTGCCATCAATGCTAACTTAATTGTTAATTTATCATTGCTGCCACCCAATTAATCTTAATCAACAACTCGTAGGCGTAAAATGTTTTATAGAAGTGAAAAGATAGTTTTTAAACTTTTAAATAAATCAAATGTGTTTCGTCGTTATAATTTTTTAGGAACAGGCGATTATTTTGATTTTATATTTCTTTGTGGAAAAGCCATTTCAGAAAACGATAACAGGCACTTCATTAAAGAACAATTGGAACGGTACAAGAAATTCTCTTTATTTTCAGAGTACATTTATAAGGAATTTAATGATATCTGTCTGGACTTACTTACAATAGAAGACATTTTACTCAGTGTGTGTGCTGGAACAATTTTGATTGTTGAAAGCTATGGATCGGCTTGTGAGCTAGGAGCATTCTCGTTTATAAGCAAAAACATCAAAAAACTGTGGGTTATAAATAATAAAGAGTATAAAGAAAACGATTCATTTATTGAGCAGGGTCCTCTTAAAAAAATCTCTAGTATTGATGATAAACACGTTATTTACGAAAAGTTTAAAGGTGGTGTTATTGATTATAGTGGAGAATCATATAGAATGTTTAAAACAGTAGGACGAGAAGGAGGTTTTTCTTCCGGACTTGAAACATATTGTAGCGGGACAAAGACATGTCAATTCAACGATTTAGGATTTGTATTATGTCTTCTTTTTGATTATGTCAGATTATTTGGTTTTATAATTGAAAGCCATGTCGTTGAAGTATTGAAAATATTGTATTCCAAATATGAAATAGATAAATTCTCTATCAAATTGCCATCTTCAGAATCAATTGATGATGAAAAAGTAGTCAAAGCTATTTTGACGAAGATGTTAGTGATTCTTGAAAAAGCTAAAGTGCTTAGAAGAAAATTGCATAAAGATGACGCTTACTATACTCTTGATTATGAAACTATGAAAACTATAGATAAAAACCCAAATGAGTTTGAGTCATTTATATTTGTTTCAAAATTCTTTAATAGTACTTGGCTGAGGAAAGAATTAGCAAAAATTAGCAATATAGAAGTAAAAGAAGGTTTTAACATATGGTGAAAGATTTAATTAAGGATATATCTTTCCATACAGGCATAGCAGAAACAAAAATTAAAACATTTATTTATATGCCTAACAATAACTACACTGACTATTATAAAAAAGCCAACATAAAAAAGAAAAATGGTGGGTTTAGAACTGTTTATATGCCTACACCAGAACTCAAAAAGATTCAATACTACTTAAGAGAGAAGTTTTTTTCTCTTTATCCTGTTCATGAAAGTGCAATGGCTTATTTACCTAATAAATGCGTGCTTCATAATGCGCTAATTCATAAAAAGAACAAATCTTTTTTGTTTATAGATGTTCACGATTTTTTTAACAGTATTGATTTCGATCTTCTACTGAATAAAATGATTAAATTAAGAACGGATCTTCTGGATAAAAATAACTTAATAATCGCTTTACTCTTGTCATCACATAAAAAAGAATTTGTTCAAGGTTGCGTTACTTCACCAATGTTGTCCAATATTTTCATGTATGACATAGACAAAGAAATAATTGCCATTGTTGAAAAATTACCAAACGGAAACTATAGTCGATATTCCGATGACATTACTATATCATCTTCCCAAAGAATACCAATTAGTGTTCTCCACGATATAGAAAATATTCTAGAAAAAAATAAACTTTTGATTAATCGCAAAAAAACACATTTTTCATCAAATGTTGATAATGTTTTGGTTACCGGTATTAGGATAAAAAGAAACGAATCTGTATCTTTGACAACTTCATTTAAAAAAGATCTTAAAACAAGAATCTATCATAAGCTTAAATTTGGGAACAATTCTACGGAAAATGCATCGGTCTTATTAGGCTTACTTAATTATTTAAAAATGATAGATATTCATTACTTTAACAAAATAAATGCAAAATATCTTTCGGAAGACGGTCTAACTTGCTGCGAACAGCTTAAAAGAATAATCGTAGCTGAAAAGCAAAACAAAAAGGCTGTATGATTTTTAATAAAGTATAATTTCAATAAAGAGAATGGCAAACCATTTATATTGGTAAATTCTGTATCTAATAACATTTTGGAGAAAACTAAAAATTAGTAAAATAATTTAATATAAGAGATACAAAGATGATCAAATCTATTTATATAAAAAATTTTAAAGCCTATGAAAAAGAAACCATTAAAATATCTAAGGACAATTTGTTGATAGGCGAAAATGATTCTGGAAAATCAACTGTCCTTGAAGCTCTTGATATTTTTTTCAATAAAGATAAAATCGAAAAAGAGCTGATTAGAAATGCTGAAACAGATGTTGAAATTGGAATATTAATATCGAATAAACCATTAAAATATACTTTTGTAAAGAAAATCTATAAAGGTAAAACTGGAAAATATGACTCGATAGAAGGAGATTTAGCTTGTCTCGATGCTATTAAGTATGTTTTCATCCCTGCTAATTTGGTTGATATTAAAAAGTTAATTTGTGACTTGGCCATCGCAAAAGTGAAACAAGAGATTCCTGATGAAACAAATAATCAACTGCAGGAATTGTACGAAAATAGCGTAAATAGTGTTTTATCAACGATTGACGGGCAATTAATGGTCGTTGGAAATAGTTCGACAACATTTTCTCAAAAGACTACGTTAAAATTAGATAGCGCAGTAAAATACGATATTTCCTCTTCTGGAATACCTATTGAAGGGCGTGGGTCTGGATACAAAAAAACTGTTATATATTCACTATTGACGAAATCAAAATATGAAAATGTTGTAATCGGAATAGATGAAATAGAAAATTCATTGTCAATAAAAAACGCGACGCATTTAATCGATGCAGTTACAAACCTTTTTTATCAATCGATAATTACTACACATTCTGTCCATTTAATGTCTTGTGTTAATAGTAAAAGCATTATCCCGATTATGAATAATAACAATGCTGAAACAGTTGCGGAGATGTTGGATGGCCTGGGAAACATTAACAACAAAACATTTGTGTTGGTTGAAGGCAAAACAGATATGTTATGGATCAATAAAGCATTGTCCATCATTGGCAAACTGGATGATTACATAGTTATTCAATGTGGTGGTTGCAGAAATATAGATCCTGTGGAAAATGAATTAATTAGAAAAGGCTATAATTGTCGCGTGATAAAGGATGGCGATACTAATTCTTCTGAATCCTTAAGCAAGGAATGTATTGAATTATACATAACATTGGATGCACTTAACAATTTATTTGGGCTGACCGAAACCTCTGTTCCAACGGATAAAAAAACATTTTTTGATATAATCACAAGCAAAAATAATGAATTAAAGGAAGACAGCGTAAAGGATATTATTTCACAAAATGTTGATTCGTTTCTTCTGGAAGATAACCAACTAATTAACGACGTTAAAGAGCTGTTGAAATGATATTCAATAAATAAGGCATCTTAAAAATAAATAGCTTTGATATTTTGTTTGTATTGTTACAGTCAGAAACTTTTTATTCAAATATAATTTTGGTATTTATATAGTTAGTGAAAGACAATTTGGTCATCATTCAAAAGAAGTTTATGTCAAACAATATTAGAAAGATCTATTTATTAATAAATTAAATAATTCCTCAAACAAAGATTATTTTGTGTTATTCCGTTTTTAGGCTGATAAATAAAACAAATATAAAAGTGAAGGTGTCCGCGTTGCTATATTATTTAAATTGTAATTCAAGTCATTGCTAGAACTTGATATATTATTTTTATGAATCATTATCGTTTTAAAATTAAACCCCATTTTCTTGAACTCGTTAGAAACGGTGTTAAAAATCACGAGTATAGATTAAATACTCCTGAGCGTTCTCAGATTTTGATCGGCGATAGAATAACTTTGGTTTCAAACCAAGATTTTCGTCAAACAATAACTGTTAGGGTAAATGAAATAAAAAATTATCCAAATTGGGAAGAAGCTTTAAAGGAGAATTGGAAGGGTGATTTTGAAGGTCTCTATTATAGTCTAGAAGATAGTATTGTTGCATGTTCAAAGCTTTATTCAAGAGATCAGGTAAATCAATATGGAATTGTTGTTTTCGGTATTGAACCTATGGAGAGACGTTTCAAAAATATTAGAGTTCTTTTAGATACAAATATAATTATTCAAAGGGAAGGGTACAACAACGTCTCTTCGCAAGTTTCAAAATTGTACAAGTGGTTAAACTTTTTAAAGTGTCAAAAACTAATAAGTGAAAAAACAAAACAAGAAATTGAAAAATATAAAGATAAATATGTTTCTAAAACCATCAATACAAAGCTTGAATCTTATGAGCAGGTAATTTCTCACAAAATTGATGATCAATTTTTTAATGATATCGTTTCTAAATATTCGTTAGATGAAAACAGTTTAGTTGATAATGAAATTTTATATCAAGCTTATGATGGAGTCGCTGATTTATTGGTTACTAATGATACTAAAATGCTTTCAAAAGCGCTTGAACTTGGAATCAGAGATTTTGTATTGAGCGTTGATGAGTATTTGCGTATTGTTGAAAATGAATTTCCTCGAAACATAGATTATAAAATGCTTTCTGTTAAAAAAGAAAAGTTTGGGCAAATTGATTTAAGAGATTCGTTTTTTAACACCTTAAAAGAGGATTATCCTGGATTTGATGAATGGTTTGCAAGTAAAAGTTTAGAAGATGCTTACGTTTTTAGAGACGGTGATAGTATTCATGCGTTTTTATACATCAAAACCGAAGATTCAAATGAAAAAGACTATAAAACTATAGTTCCTAATTTAACTCCAAAAAAGAGACTTAAAATAGGAACATTTAAAATCGATAATGTTTTAAGCGGTTTTCGGCTGAGCGAGAGATTTATAAAAATAATCATCGATAACGCATTAAATAATCATGTTCAAGAGATTTATGTAACTTTATTTGAAAACAAGAGAAAAGAAGTAGACCAACTTAAGACAGTTTTGTGCAAATGGGGTTTTAAATATCATGGGTACAAGATTTCAAATAATGGAGAAAAAGAATCCGTGTTTGTTAAGAGCCTAGAATTTTTCGATAAAGAGAAGGATATTAAATTTAATTTTCCTAATATGCCAGAAAACCAAAAAATGTTCTTTTTGCCAATAGAACCTGAGTATCACACCGATTTATTTCCAGATTCAATATTGAGAAATGAGGACATGAGTCTATATTCAGATAATAAAGGACATCGTTACGCACTTGAGAAAATTTATGTAAGTGGCTCATCTAGTGTTAATCCACGTCCAGGCGATTATATTGTTATTTATAGAAAAGGTGAGCGTTGGCCAAAGCGTTATTCATCTCTTTGTTCTTGCTTGGCAATTTTAGAAGACATTGCACATCCTAAAACACTAGAAGAATATCTAGAAATTTGCAGTAACAAATCTGTTTTTTCCAATGAAGAATTAAAAGATTTTTTTGATAACAAAAAATATAGAACGGTGGTAAAATTAATTTTATATAAGACGTACAAAGATAAAATTTTGTTGGATGAATTAATTAGAGTGGGGTTGTTTGGCGATAGCGAAGGACCAAGGCCATTCACTGAAATTCCTAAAGATTTTTATAAAATGTTTTTGAAAGGATAATAAGATGAAAAAGAAAGACGAAATCATTATCTCAATCAAACCAGAACATGTAAAAAACATTTTAAATGGCACAAAAAAATTTGAATACCGCACCAAAGCAGCTAAGAGTGATGTACATAAAATAATTATTTATGAAACCACACCAATCCAAAAAATTGTTGCCGAAGCCGAAGTTATTGAAGTTTTAATGATGGAACCTGACGATTTGTGGAGAGAAACAAGTGAGTTTTCGGGCATTTCGAAATCTTTCTTCAATAACTATTTCAAAAGCAGAAAGATTGCTTATGCATACAGATTGGGAAATGTTAAAATTTATGATCGTCCAAAAACATTAGTTGAATTCGGTTTAAAAACTGCGCCTCAATCATTTGCTTACGCTTCTTAATTGAAAAGTATTAATTTAGTGCCAGTTTGGCACTTTTTGTTATTCTGATATGAATCTTAAAGACATTCTATCTCTAAAGACTTAACACAACTAGAAGCCTCTTTAATATGCTCTGTTTCTTTAGGAACTTTTAAGCGTTTAGAATTATTATTTAGTAATTAATAATTCGCCAATCAAATGTAAATGGTTTGTGTTATTATACTAGCAGATAGGCGGAGAATTATACCGCTTGCGGGTTCGCCCGCTTTTTCTTTTAATCAAGAATATGATGCATCCAATCGAAACAAATGATGGATGCATCTTTTCTTTCTTAACATAGTTAATCTCTTTTCGTATAATATAGACAAGTACAGAACTGATCTATAGCAAAGAAAAGAACATTGTTTAGATGTTAATGCGCAAAATATCTATTTAATCCATCCTTTCTTTCTTAGAAAAGTAATGTAC
Source organism: uncultured Caryophanales bacterium (assembly GCA_946414655.1). Lineage (GTDB taxonomy): Bacteria > Bacillota_I > Bacilli_A > RFN20 > CAG-826 > Fiminaster. Next base: position 50,669 of record CAMKPL010000004.1, read on the forward strand.
GAAAGTTCATTACCTTTTTTGTGTATTTTAAACACATCAAAGGAACAGAAAGAAAGGAGAAAAGATAATGAACAAAATTTTAACAAAAGTCACCGCGCTTTGCGTTGGTCTAGCAATGGTGGCTGGCGTTGGAGTTGCTGTTGGTTCAAAGAAGGTATCTGCTGCACACGCTGATGACACAATTACCTTCACTACTACAAATAGTGAAATTAGTACTACTGGTACCAATAAGTCATTAACGGTTGACGGTGTTACATTAACATTTTCGAACGTTTCTGCTGTTGATGCTTCTTCGATTCAAAACGCTAAGAACGCTACCATTACCAGTTCAGAAATTACAGGCGAAATTAAATCAGTTAAGATTTATAACTGTCAAACAACATCTGCCAAAACTGATGGTGCATTTACTGTTTATGGTGGCGTTTCTGCATCTGCTATTAATACCGAAATTGAAGCAATTACTGGTTTAAGCAGTACAGCAGTTGACAAAACGATCGAATTTGATTCTGGATTCAACTACTTTAAGATTGTCGTTGGATCGGCTCGTGTTTTAAAACACTCTCAAATCGACGTGGTATATGGCGAAGGCTCTTCCGCAACGCTCGAAAGCATTGAAGTTACTGGTTCTATGACTAAAACAGCATATACAACAGCAGAAAGTTGGGATCCAAGTGGCTTAGTTGTTACAGCACATTACGATGACAGCAGTTCAAAGACTGTCACTGGTAGTGCTGAATGGACATATAGTCCTGCCGCACCTGCCGATGGCGTAACAAGCGTTGTTGCTACAGCATCATATGGTGACGAAACTGCTTCGAGCTCTGCACAAGCAGTTACTGTTGAAGTCGTTGTTGCTCCGATTGTTTTAAACTCATCAAACTGGCCAGTTACTGCAACTAGTACCCACACTAATGTTCAACAATCTACATTAGATGGCATCGTTTATGAAAACGTTGGCGGATATAAATATAGCAATCAATTATCATTGAACTATGCTGTTGATAACTATTTTGGAAACAGAACAGCATTTTCAAGGAATATTAAATCGATTGTTGTTGTTTATTCAACAAACGTTACTTCATATGTGAAGATGTATGAAGGTTCTGAACCTTGTACGAAAACTACTCTTGTTACTTCATCTGGAACAACAACTGTTACGTACACATTTAGTGACACAAATCCATATTTCAGATTGAATATGACAACGTCAACTCCAAAAGGGACATATTGTAATATTTCAAGTATTACAATTACTCTTGGAAGTGCAACAAATGTTGTTGATCTAGAAGATATTTCAGTAAACGGAAATACTTCAAGCCCAGTTGGCGTTGATTTTAAATCCTCATTAATGCTTTCACCAGCGAATGCTAATAATAAGGACACAATTGCTTGGAGTTCTTCAAATACATCCGTTGCAACAGTAAATGCAAGCGGTGTTGTCACTTGCTTATCGGCAGGTTCAACAACAATTACCGCAACAGCTACCGACTTAGTTGGCGTAAGTGCTTCTTATGTTTTAACAGTGTTTGCAGCTACACCAATTGAAAAACTCTATTACATGAGTGCAGATGATGCCGTTGATTTTAATGGTGTCTATGTTGGCTTTTCTACAGGTACTGGACCAATCTTTATGAACGGTGAATTTGGTATTGTGGTGTTTGATTCTAGCAAAGATGTAACATCTTGGACTGCTAATGAAACAATTGTCCACATTACAGGAACATTAGCTGTGTATAGTGGTTTATATGAAGTTAAAAATGCTACATATGAAGTATTAGAATCGGCTTCTGATGTTGCTACACCTGTGACATATACAGTCGTCGGTGGTGAAACCCAATTTTATGAAAGCCGTAAAACTTATGTTTCAGGTACTGTTACTAGTGTTAGCGGATCATGGACATCAGACACAACTGTTGTTGTTGATGTCAATGGCACACCAATTCAATGTTTCGCAAAAGCAAACGCTATCGATGCAACTACTGGTGCAAAGATCGTTGCTGATGCCGAAGTAACATTAACCGGATTTACTGGTTGGCACAATGGTTTCCAAGTGGCTATTAATGGCTTAATTGAATCGGCTGATGAATATACAGCTGAGGAGTTTGCTCAATACTTAATTGATTTAACAGATGATGTTTGTCAGGGTTACTCTGAAGGCGATAACAATTATGATGCATTAGTTGTAGTTTGGAACACCTTAACAAACACAGAAGATCCAGATCAAAAGTCATATCCATTCTTACCAGCGGCAGAAAAAACAGTTTTAGTTGGAGCTGATGCTGATGAAGGAGGAACAATTGTTGAACAAGCAATTGCTCGTTATGAACACATTTGCTCAGCATATGGTTTAGCTCAATTCATTGAAGGAAGAGCAGAAATTCCTGTTAAGGGAACCTATGCTCCTTCATATATGAGCACTATTGATTCATCTTCATCAATTACAATCATTGTGATTGTTGCGGTTGCAAGTATGACACTCCTTGGAGTTACACTTGTTCTTCGTAAAAGAAAAATGAACTAATATTCTTTAAAAGAATATTTATTAAGACCTAGACGCATGTTTAGGTCTTTTTATATATTTCAAATAGAAATAGATTTCTAATTGAAGTAAAATATAATCAAACATGAAAAGAATATTCGACATGTAAGACGTCAGTTCTACATCCCCCCGGATATCTTTTCCTGTATTTGCTTATTTAAGCAGAAAGGAAAGAAAAAGATATATGAATAAACTCTTTTCTAAATTGGGTACACTCCTATTAGGAGCATCCCTGGTTGTTGCTGGTGGAGTTGCTGTATCTAGTAAGAAGGCTGGTGAAGTCTCTGCTACAGAAGCTGTTTATAAACATATGGTTTTTAATAGCACCAACAACAGCGCAAGCATATCTGGTTATTCAAATTCGTGGACAAACACAACTGATGGTTTCACATGGAATTTAACAAACTGGAACAACAATAAAAATGGCTGGGAATTTATCAAAGCAGGTCATAAAACTAATGCCTATGTTGCCACAGTCGAGAATGCTGCAGCAGCTTCGGTTGTTGTAACCAAAGTCGATATTGTTATTGGTGCAGTAACTTCAAACGCAATAAATAGCGTTAAGCTATACTATGGAACAAGCGCAAATCCAACAACAAATGAAACCAGTGTTACTGTTTCCGCTTCAACACAAACTATCACCATTCCAGAAGCCAAAAGAGCGGCTGACATGTATTATCGCCTTGAGGTTGATTGTAAGGCTAGTGCAAACGGAACATTTCAATTAAATGATTTTAAACTATATTACGAGTCATCAACGCCTCGTGGAGAAATTGCAATTAATGAATTATCTTCGCAAGTAATTGCTGTTGGTTCTAATGGATCTTTATCATATTCTTGGACTCCAGCTAGTGGTGATTCAGCCACAATAACATCGCATTCATGGACTTCATCAGATCAAACCGTGCTTTCTGTTAGTGGTGATACTTATTCAGCTTTAAAAGCCGGAATTGTTACTTTAACATTAAATGCAACCGATTCAAATGCAGAAGATTATCAGGTTACATCTCAAAAATATTTTGTAACCAATGATTATGATTTTGCTATCGGAGACAATGTTGCATTTTATGCTGAAACTCCATCAAAAGAATTAAGTGGTATTGCTACTGGAAATTCAAAATATGGAACTGTTACAGATTACCAAACTACCCCTTCTGGAGTCTTTGCACTTTCCGTTGAAGAAGGAAGCGTTCCTGGTTCATTTGCATTTAAAAATGAATCTAATTATTTAACATGGACTTCAGGAAATTCACTTAACGTTGCAGCAACAAAGAGTGCAAATACATCTTGGTTTGCTGTTAATTACGGAACACATTACAGTATGATTAATGCCGCGGATAATACGCGAGATATTATGTATAATCCAGGAACTTCTACTTCTGATCCACGATTTGCCTGTTATACTTCATTTGGTTCATCATACTCTAGATTAAATGTCACCACAATTTCTGATGTACCTGTTCGTGGAACATTAGAGATTAAAGCCCCAACTGATAAAACAATGCGTGAAGGCGCTTCAGGTGATTTAGAATACACTTGGACAGCTAATCCAGAAGCTTCTGAAGCTACAATTGCTTCATACAGCTGGACCAGTAGCAACCCAGAAGCCATTTCAGTAAGCGGAGACACATATTCGGCTGAAGGCCCAGGAAAGGCGAAATTGACATTAAGCGCTACCGATTCAACAGGTGAAGAATATACCGTTGTTGGAAGCGAAATTGAAGTTATTGCAGTTGTTTCTGGTTCTTACGAAAAGAAAACCTCAGTTGCTGTCGGTGATACTATTACATTTGTTTGCGAAGCCGATGGAACACAAATTGCTGGTGTTGCTTCTAATATCGGACAATACGTGTTCTATGCGACAAAACCTGCAGATGTTTATACATTTGTTTTGGAAGATGGTTCAGAAACCAATTCATATGCGTTAAAGCATAATGATAAGTACCTTTCATGGACTGGCCACGGAAGCTCAACAAATGCGAACATTGGTCTTGTCGATTCTGTTGATGAATATTCTTCGTGGACAATTGAGTTTAATGAAGGTAATGCAGTAGTTTCTAACGTCGGATTAGATGGCGAAGGACATCGTTATATTGCATGGAATCATGGAAGTCCAAGATTTGCCGCTTATAAAACTGGTCAAACTGCTATTCAACTTTATGGACCAGCAAGTGCTCCAGAAACATATACTGCCGAAGACTTTGCTCAAGATTTGATTAATCAAACTGATGCATATTGTTCAGCATATGGTGACGGATCAAAGACATATGAAGAATTAAAAACTCTTTATGCTGCTGTTTGGACCACACTATCCGGAGAAGAATACTACGGTCAACTCTCTGAAACCGCTGTTGGTTTATTAGTTGATGCTGATGCTAAAGAATCAAGCACAGATGTAATTGAAGTTGCAATGTGGCGTTATGACCTCATTACTGCGAAGTATGCTCTAGATGGTTTCATTACCGATCGTCCAGTTGCTTCATTCAGCATCTACATGCCAAATTATCAATCCAATATTGATTCCTCTTCCTCAATCACCATCATCGTGATTGTCGCTGTAGCAAGCATGACTCTCTTAGGTGTCACACTTGTCTTACGCAAGAGAAAACATCAATAAAATTTGATTAATTTCTAATAAAGGTCGGTTCCTTAAAAAACAGGAATCGACCTTTTTCTATAAAAATCAAAAATATTTGTGTTTTGCTGGTGATTTTGAATTAATCCGTAAAACTAATATAACTATATAAATTAACCATAAATTGTCGATGATTTTTTAGGCTCGTGAAAAAATAATTCTTGCATTATTTACGCATATATAGGTAAAATACACGCAAATATTAGGGAACTCGATTCAGTTTTTGCGAAAACATCGATGATTCCGAATATTTCCTACCTGCGGGTTAGGAGGAACAAAATATATGTCTTCATTCAAAATCAAGCATGTTTTGCCACTAGCATTATCTGCTTTGCTTGTTCTTTCTTCATGTAATTCAAGTAAGAAAAGAAGCTCTTCAAGTGAAGGAGATTCGTTGATTACAACATCCTCAACTACATCTACAACATCCTCAACTTCTTCAACATCTTCTTCATCAGGACCAATCGTTCCAGATAAGACTTTTGATGAGCTAAAGAACAGCGTCATTTCCGATCACAACTACACGATCGATGTTGTTAGTTATTATGAAAATTTCCCAACAGAAAGATATGAGGGAAGTGTTTTTAACCTTAGTAACTCTGTTTATTATTATCCAGATCCGGAATACCCAAATTTAATGTGGTATGGCTATATCAAAGTCAAAGATCAAGGCATTTGTAGTTTTAATCTTGGATATCAAAGCGATGAAGTAACGTTAGATTCATTCGTGACAACAAATTCTGATTTAGGTATTTACGATATCCATGGTGGTGTTGTTGAATATATCCTCGAATCATCATTACAATATGTTTCACAAGACCACTTCAGGGTATCTGATCAAGATTTGGTGGGTATTGTTGGTACATTTTCCCAATTAGACCTCTCTTACATTGAAAATCCAGCATATATCGACATTGTCAAAGAAGGTAACTCAATTAAGATTACTTCGATTCTAACTGCTCGTTATTATGATGAAGAGACTCTAGAACAACACGACAATGAACCAGTTTATGTTGGTTTAACCATTAAAGAAATCGGTTCGACACACAACTCACTTCTTGAATCATTCACCGAAGATAGTTCAATGAAAGTCGTTGCCCCAACTACATGGGACGAGAATCTTTTAGATGATTTTAATATCTACTATAACGAATATGTTCCTCCATTTATTACTGGCCTAGGATATAGTTTCCACTATTCAACAGACTGGAATGGATTAAAACAAAAATATGAAATTAAAGGACAAGACTTTACCTCAGGTGATCGTCGCTCTAGTTATGCTAGCAAACTAACAGACACCGAAGGATTTGTTCAAACTTCGACTGATACATATGAAAAACGTGTGGCAAATGCTGAAGGAACATTAAATAACGTGTACAAAGTAGAAATGAATTATGTTCCAAAAAATCAGGCATATGCTGGTCACACGATAGGTTATTACTACACTGAAGGTATTTTCCAGGTTACATATACAATGTACACCGAAGTTGTTGCTGAGGTGACATCAATCGCCATGGTTAATGCATATCTTGATTCATCAGATGCCTGTGCAATTGTCCCATTCTATCCAGAAGAGGACTATGTTTCACAAGTGAAAAATTTTGATGACCACACCGAATCTTTAAATCAACTTTACGGCGGATTCTTATTCGCAACATCTAGAACAGGTTATTTCAATGTTTATATTTCCTCTTTTGAAGATGCGGTCAATTTCTATACTGAATACTTAGCTAACTGTGAGGCTAAAGGATTTAATCATGTTGAATCACAAAATAATCTTACATTCATCACTGATGCTCAGGATTCGATTTTGACGATTGTTAATCCAAACTCATTTACAAAAGCCGAGTATGAAGCTATTGGATATATCCAATGCCAAATTGTCATCTATGACAGATATGAAACCGGAACCGTGACAGTTACTTCATTATCTCTTAGTGGACAAACGACTTCATATCATGTCGGAGATTTATTCTCCTTTGATGGAACTTGTACGGCTCACTTTAGTGATCATACATCACAAGATGTCACACCAGACAGTGTTTCTTCTCCAGATATGTCAAGTGCTGGTCAAAAGACAGTCACTGTGACATATCATGGTGTCAGTAAATCTTATAAGATTACTGTTACTGCTGAAGGTGCTTATACAATCACCTACCATGCCATTAATACAAGTGGTGATTCAATTAGTTCTTCCGCAATTGGCTCATCATCAGTGTTACCAGCAAGTGGCGCATTAGGTGATGTTATTAATTGCTCTGTTGTTGCTGGATCAGGATATTCTTACGTCCAATGGCAATTCCCTTATGATTACTTCGAAGATGATTATTGGGTTGATTATTTCAATGATGTTGAAGAATATGAACCAACCGATAGTGTCTTCACATTTAGAGTATCTAACTACAATGTTGATATTTATCTAGTCTTTAATGAAGGTGGCGCACCTGTAACACATAGTGCTTCCTTTAATCAAGACGCACATGTAAGTAACATTTCACATTCTGATTTATCAGCTGTGAGTGCAGGCACATCTGTATCATTTACAGTCTCATGTGCTGATGGATATGAAATCAACTCCGTTCAAGCTTCGCCAAGCGTGAGTTTTGATATTGTTGGTTCAACGTATTCATTCACCATGCCAAATGAAAACGTAACTATTTCTGTCACAACAAAAGAAAGTAGTGTTGAAGAAACATACGTCGTTACAATTCAAAAAGATACCGGCGTTGGATATGTTAATGAATCTAACCCTGGTGATTTTACGAAGGTAGAATCTGGCATACAAGTCGCTTTCTCCTTTACCGTTAATGATGGATATGAACTTGTATCAGTTACATGTGATGACCCAAGTGTAAGCATCATCAAATGGCCATTTGGAAACAACGCGTATCGTTTCGAAATGCCAGCTAAAAATGTTGTGATTACAATTACAACCCAATCTACTGGCGGTGAAGCACAGCTTCAATATAATCATGACTACGTTACATATATGGACAATAGTAATAACGAATACGAAACAGCACCAAGTGTTGTTCACAGTAAATTAGTCCTTAATTTCCTAGAGAATGGAACAGGAACATATACTCGTGAAACATATAACTCTTCAGGAGTAAAAACAGGTGGCCCATATGTATTAGGATTTACATATACTTACACAGATAATCATTTCCTTATTTACTGGGCTAGCGGTGATACTACGAGTTTCTCAAAATGGAGACTTGTAGGTGGAAATACCACTTCTGATGGAAACAATACTGGTTACTTCGATAATGGCGAAATTCACATCGGCGTTGTCGATGGAAGTAGCAATCTAACAAATATTACCTTAAGGTAAAGGAGGTTCAAATGAATATTATGCACAGAAAGAAAGTTACATTATTAGCCGCATTAACAACCACAACAATGGCTGTAGTAATGGCGGTTGTTTTCGCCTCCAATGGAATGGACCTCTATAGCGTTCGTGGTCAAGGCGAAGTTGTTAATGGAAGCATTACTTGGAACACAAGTAGTCAAAAGACAAAACATCAAAATAACCGCATCTCATACCATTCCAAAACTAATGGCGGAATGGATTTGGTTATGTATACCAATGGACAATATGATGCATCTAATGATTATGTTTTCTCTTCAAAGAAGAGCGATTATCAAGAATTCGGAATTTGGTTTGTATCTCAAGAAGCATCAACAACATTATTCCAATTCCAAAGCATTACGTCCGTTTCAATTACAACAGCTTCAACAAGCCAAAGCGGCGCTTCATTTGCTGTTTATACTGATAGTACAGCAAGTGGTTCTGCAGTAAAAACACAAACCGTTAGTAACGCAGAAGAAACATATACCATTACAACAGAAGTTTCTGGTGCGCACTATTTAGCAATTAAACCGAATAGCACTGTATACTCTGTTGATATTAAGAGTGTTACTGTCAACTATAGTTGTGAACCTGGTGGCGGTGATGAACCGGTTGTTAATGAATATTCAATTTCCTACTACAGTCAAGATGGATATGATTTAGTTCCATTAGAGGGAATTGATGAATCTTCATTAGTTTCTAAAGCCGAAGAAGGAAGCACAGTTGAAATTACGCCTGTTGCTTTAAGTGGATACGAATATTTAGGCAGTTACGAAGTCACCGAATACACAAGTGACTATTCAGAAACCGCCGGCGTTATTTCGTTTACAATGCCATCCCATAACATTGAGATTTGTTTGGTAACACAATCAACAGCCGTAACATTATCATCAATTTCTGTTAGTGGATATACAACCGAATTCTCTGTTGGCGATACATTTGCATTTGGTGGAACAGTCACAGCTCACTATAGTGACTCCTCATCTGCGAATGTTACAGAAAGTGCCACCTTTAGTGGTTACGATATGTCAACAGCAGGAAATCAAACTGTTACAGTTTCATATACTGAAGGTGGTGTCAATAGGACAACATCATATTCAATCACAGTCACATCACAATCAACTGATGTTGTTTTAGAAGGATTGTATGAATATGCTTCGAGAAGTGAGCACGAATCTCCTTCTTGGGTTGGCAAAATGACAATTGAATTCTATTCAAATAATACTGTTATGTGGAGAAACGTGAGAGGATTAAGCGGAAACTATGATTGTAAGGTTTACTTCACTTATGTTGCCACAAACAATGGTGCGAACATTTCGATTGTGATGACTGGTGCCAGCTATGACTTTAAAGTTAATGGCCAAACAAGTACATCAGCTAGCTCATGGAGTGGTGGCACAACAGATAGACCATGTAATGGTTTTAGCGGTGGAGGAAACGACTCTGGAGTTATGACTCTTGATCGTAGTAGTCTGACCATAGAGGTGTTGGAGTATTCTAGTAGCTCTAAATCTTATAATCACTACGATACATTCACATTTACGTTAGCTGCCTAATTAAATCATTTATTAAATAAGAGGTTCCTTATTGGAGCCTCTTTTGATAAGATTTTTAAAAATATATAGAATAGTATCACATGATACTTTATAATATTTTCTGAAAAACAATATGAAAGACACGGCTGGATGTATGTACTGCGATGAAGCAGTCGAATATGTTGTTCATGATGAAAAACATCATGTAAAGGTATTAGACGATGAATATGATGTCATTTTAAAATACGCTCGCTGTAAAAAATGTGGGCACAAAGTTTACCCTCATAAGCTCGCGATTTATAACGACAAAGTTGTCTATGATAAATACCGTGAAAGAAAAGGTCTTTTAACTAGTAGCCAAATTAAAGAGATTCGCAAAAAAAGAAAGATGAACCAAGTAGAATTAGCGAAGTTTCTTCGTTTAGGCGATAAAACGATTGCTCGATACGAAACTGGAACAATCCAAGAGAAATCTCTTGATTTGTTACTTCGTTTAGTTGATAACGATGAAGCATTTGAGGCTATTAAAAAACTAAATAGCAAAAAGAAGTAAATAATAATTTATATTTATGCGGACCATAGGTCCGCTTTTTCTATATAAAAACTTTTTTGAACACTTTCACTCATTTTTTACGAATAAAGAATAGTAGAGGGGATTTTTCTCTTCATTTGTTTTTGAAAGGAGATTGACAATGAACCAAAACAAATATCTAAATGTTGCAACCAATAACAAATGTGGTAAAATTGTATCAATTGATACGAAAAGGAAGGAGCTTAAAGATGAGTTCCGTTCCTTATAGTGTCGACGAAGTTATCCGATTGTTTAATTTCTATGACATCAAAATTATTCAAAGGAGAAATCATAAGAACCAGGATTTTCTAAATAGAATTAATAAGCTTCCAGTTGATGCAGCTCAATTCATAAAAGATAAATTAAATCCTGGCGATTGTGTTCGTTCATTATTAGTCGATCGTGATTATCCAAAAAACTTCTTATATGTTTTTAAAACAATGTACGCTGGCCAAAAATGCTACATCAAATTAACTATTGACGATAAACGAAAAAGAATCATTGTGATTAGTTTTCATGAAGATGAGGTAAAAAAAGATGAGAAAAATTAGTGTTGGAGATGAATTAATTGGTTTACACCCATATTCTTTTGAGGATGAAAAAGGTGTTGTTATTGAGATCGTTCATCGGACAAATGTTTTAGGACAATACCTCGATGTCAAAATTTTTGAACTAATTTCAAAAAAAGATGGCGAAATATTAACAAATATGGATCTACAAAATTTGAATGCCAAATTAACTTTTGACGCATATAAAAAGAAAAATGGTTTACTAACCACACAAGAAATCATTAACATTCGAAAAAAACGTGGTTGGAGCCAAGAGAAGATGGCGAAGTTTCTTGATATTGGTTTAAAAGACATTGCCCGATATGAAAATGGTGCAATTCAAACAAAAGCCATCGACAATATGATTCGTCTTGTTGATAACGACCAAATCTTCTATGCGATGGCGAAATATTTAAATAAGTTATCTTTTGCGGAGTAACTCTGGTCCAGAAGTTATTTTAACTTCAACGACATCCGCGTGTAATCCGGTTTTATTATAATAATCACTCAAGACTCTTTCTTTAAACTCATTGAAGGAGTCTTTTCTAATTAATGCAATCGCACACGCACCAAAATAAATTCATTTTTGGTTGATGAAATGGTTGACAACTTTTTTAATTATCCTTAAAATTTGTTTACAAGTTGGTTGACAAAATTAAAATGAATTACATCAAAATTTTTCAAAGAACACTAAGAGAAAAGTATTATACCCGTAATGAGCTGCTCTATGATAAGAAAGTAGGTATTTTATTATCGCCTTTTGATTATCAAAATTACTTAACCTATAAAGACGAATTAATTGAAGAAGATGAAAATCATTCAATTTCGAACTCTTTTAACTTAAAAACATTTACTCCAGGGAAAATACACTTCTTTTTATCATCCGAACTAATTCTGATGAAGAACACTCTTCTTCAGTTTGCGATCGAAGATTACACCGATGAAAAGTCAATTTTCAATGAACAAAACAAAAAGGAAATACTTTTAGGACATATTTATTCGGAAGTTGAAGGGACACTTAATCTTGAAAATGTTCCAACAACAAGAAAATGTGTCGAAGAGATTTCAAGCGGAAAACGAACACCAACAAATTTAAATGAACAAATTATTCAGAATATGATTAACGGGATTCGGTTTGTGGAAACTTGCCCCACTTTTAACGAAGAAAACCTGTTTAAGCTTTATACAATCTTAAGTGACGGGTGTTTAGACGAAGAAGATCAACTTTTACCTGGTCATATTTATCGTCATGATGGGGTGGAAGTCGGAGATTACAAAGGTTGTCCTTTTGAAAAAATTCCTGAAGCAATGAATTCTCTTTTCGATTTTGTAAACGAAAACTTAAATAAAGGATTTTTGTCTGAGTTTCTACCACATATTGCTCATTATTATGTCGTATATATTCACCCATATTTTGACTATAATGGTCGTACTGCGAGAATGGTTTCATATTGGATCAATCTTTTACAAAACAAAAAAGGAATACCGACTGTTATTTCTGAAGCTATTAATCAAAACAAGAATTATTATCACTTGTCTCTTTCTGAAACAAGAGACGCCCATAATGATCTAACATATTTCTTGCTCTATATTTATAAAGTCATCATAAATTATTATTTAACTTTCAAAAATATCGACGAAATTGACCAAAAATTAAAAAATAATTCTGTTGTCTTAACAAATAACGAAAAAAACTATCTAAAGAAGATTCTCATCTCTTATAAAGGTAGTTTCCTATATCAGGATTTCTTAAAATGGATTGGTGTAGATATGTCTAAACAAGGCGCTTTTAAAATCCTGAATGCCTTTGAATCGTACGGAATCCTAACAAGTAAGACATCTAGATCAAATCAAAAACTTTTCGATATTAATGAGTCAATAATTACTTATCAAACGAAAAAGTTTAATTAATTACAATTTGTGTGGTCCATCAACGATGTCTACTTCTAAGACATCCGCATGTAACTTAGTTAAATTAAAATATTCATTTAAGACTTCTTCTCTAAATCTAGTAAAGGAGTCTTTTTTAATTAAAGCGATCGCACACCCTCCAAATCCTGCTCCTGTCATACGTGCGCCAATAGCGCCCGCATGTATAGCAGCGATTTGGATCGCATCTAAATACTGTCCACTAACTTCATAATCTTCCTTTAAAGACTTATGTGATTCATTTAAGAGTTCACCAAGTTTAGAGATGTCTTTCTTTTCAAGAGCCTTCGTAAACTCATATACACGGTTTTGTTCTGTGATAACGTGTTTTACGCGAGAATAAATAACGTCATCTGAAATAAGTTCTCTTACTCTTTCTAGTTTTAAAACACTTATTTCACATAAGTTATTCACATTCATTTTCTTTTGTATTAACTCTAATCCTTTTTGACACTCTTCTACACGTTCGTTGTATTTCGAAGAGACAAGAGATCTAGGGACATTCGTTTTTAAAACAACGAACGTGTAGTCACCTAAGTCTAAAGGAATGTGTTTGTATTCTAATTTGTCACAGTTAAGCAATAAACAGCAGTTTTCTTTTGCAAGAGCAATCGAAGCCTGGTCCATAATCCCAGATTTAAGTCCTAGATAGTTATTTTCGACCTTTTTAGCGACTTTTACGACTTCGATAGGTAAAAGACCTAACTTAAATATTTCGCTTGTTAAATGGGTGATTAAGACAAGAAGGGCTGCGCTAGAAGATAATCCCGATCCTAAAGGAATCTCACTACTAATTAAGATATTAAGACCTTTAGGTATTTTGTATCCTTCACGAAGAAGAATATAAAAGACTCCAAAAACGTAGTTAGCCCATTCGTATTTGGAGTCTTTCTTAATTTCTTCTAGATTCACCTCAAAACCATTATTGGTGTTAAGTGAATACACTTTAATCTTCGAATCATTTCTTAAGGAGACAGCAGCGTCAATATATAAAGAAATCGCCGCTGGTAAAACAGTGCCTCCATTATAATCAAGATGCTCTCCAATGAGGTTTATACGTGCTGGTGCACGATAAACTCTTGAAGGAGCACACCCAAAATACTTAAGAAATGATTCTTCGATATTCATATTTGAATATTAACGACCTTTAACAGCAAGTTTTACGCATTCATATGCGCCATTGTAATGACCAATCTTTTTAAGGTAGTCAATACGATCACATAAATGTGGAATTAAGTCTTTGTCTGAAATAACTCGGTCGAGCATTTCACAGACTTCTTTCTTTGTTGGACATTCTGGAGTGGAGTCTCCATTTTCTTGTCCATTAACAGCGCCATAAACCTCATGTCCACCGATGTGGCGCATAAAGAGTTTTGGAATCGGATAATATGCTAACTCACTTGGTTTAGTGACTAATAAGTCAGAAACCGGCATGAGTAAGTTTGTTGAGTAGACTGCTTCAAAGATGTTTTGATTATAGATGCAGTAGATGCCTTCACAGTCACCATCTTTAATTTCTTTGGCGAATTGCTGGAGTTTTTCATATTCATTAAAGAAATTGTGCGATTCAATAGAACCTAATTTTTTGACCATCTTGTCATAGACTGTACGGTGGTCTCCAAAGTTAATAAAGAGAGCCACTTTCTTTTCTTTCACTAATGGAATTAAGTGTTTGACCATCGCTAGATACATATCAAATCCAGCTCCAGCGCCTCCGACAGTCATCAGAATTCTTAATGGTTTTCCATCTTTCACACGAGCACGTCTTTTCTCGTTGTCTTTCTCTAAATTCACCAGTAATTCGTGGTCAATAAAGCATCCAACCATCTTTAATTGGTCTTCTGGAATACCATTTAATGGTTTCTTATCAAAACCACGTAAAGTTTTGTATCCAAAATAGGCAAATGGAGTTTGGACAGTGTGGATTGCACCTTCAGAAAGATGTAAACCCATCGGCCAGTTATCTGGAATGGCATTAACCACATGAGTCATTCCAGCATGGATTGCTCCTTGAGCAGGCCAAACGTGAGTAGCGATATAAGGAATATCTTTATCAATGTGTTTAAAGATAGGAACTAGAAGTTCCGAATTCTTTTGGTCTTTGGCGTTGTATGAGATTTTCTTAAATCCTTCCGAATTAAGAGGTTCCCAAACAAGTTTGTTAAATAACTTCGATTTTTGAGAGATTCTGGACGCTAATGAATACATATCATTTTGCTTTCTGATCATCTTGCTTCCAGTCGCATCAAAAGAGGCTAAATCTAACCAGTAAGGAGTGTATCCTAAAGCACGGGCAGCAGAAGCCATTGCGATGGAAATTCGATAGTGTCCAAATCCCATACGAATGTTACCAACAATAACTGGTTTACTCGTAAATTGTTGGTTATTTTCGCCAAAAACAATATTTTTTGCACCAAGAAAATCAAGGGTTGGGATGTCTGCAAAACTAATCTTATAATCAGCCTTTGAATCATCGCCAAATTCTTTGATAAATTTGCGTTTACTCTTTTCAGCTCCTTTAATTGTTTTCTTGGACATTTCGTTACCAAAAATAACAGATGTTTTATCGTTCATTGAGGAGAACTCCTTTCTTGGTGTGGTAATCAAAGGAATGTACCTCACCATTTAGATAATAATCAACATGGATTTTATTTCCACGTCTTTCAAAGTTTTTTAATCTGGCGTTTTTAAATAAATCTAACGCGTGATTAAGAACTTCTTTTTGTTTCTCATGATATGTGGCGATATCATCGCTAGTCATGAGAAGTGAACCAAAGATGGCATTAATCGTGGTTAATGCTCTTCTTTGTTCAAATGATAAATGAATGTTTTCATCTCTTAATAAGAAGACATCGGGGTCATTTCCGAAGAAATGATTATTGAAGAAGTAGCGATAAATCGTATTTTGTAAGGTTACTTTTGTTGAAATACGTTCGCGGTGGAAGAGACGCATGTATCTCACATCATCAAAGATGAGAGAGACATCTGGTCCAATACGAAGATAATCAAAGTTCGTATAAGAAGAGATGATGTTGGCTCCACAACCAAGAATTATCTTATCTTTTAAGACTTCTCTTAAGAAATTGTAGGCTTCAAACTGGGCTTGGGCTCTTGTTTGACCTTGATGCTCGCCTAATCCGGCAGCATAAAGGAAATCGAGTTTAAAGAAGTCAAAGCCTAGATCCATATAATGGGTTAAACATTTTCTGATGTAGTCTTTTACTTCTTCTTTTTCTAAATCAAGAGCATAGAATCCTGACCAGTTTCCACCAGCCTTAATTGGTTTACCTTGATTCTTTTTAAAGAATTCTGGGTGTTCTTGGAAAAGTTTAGATTTTGTTTCCGCAACAAATGGAGCTAACCAAATACCAGCTTTATAACCTTTCTTGTGGATTTTCTCCACGATTGGTTTTAAACCATTTGGAAACTTCTTTTTATCCACATCTAACCAGTCTCCGACGAAAGTTTCATATCCATCATCGATCTGGAAAACATCGAATCGATTATCAAGAGCCTCTAGGTCTCTTAGAATAATCTCTTCATTGATGTTTTGATAATAGTTATACCAACTCGAATATCCAAATAGTTTTGGATGGGAGAGTTTTGGATAGTATTCAGAGAATCCTTCAAAGCCTTCTTTATTGTCTTTATAGAAACAATAATCAAAGACCGTGAATTCTTGTCCGG
>CAMKPL010000005.1 GCA_946414655.1 uncultured Caryophanales bacterium
CGCAAAATAATCAATTCGCATAATAGAACAGAGATGTTCAAAATTTATTATTTTTTGGAGGTATTTATTATGAGTTTTATCAACAAAATCACAGGATCGATCAAAGCTAATGAGGCAATCGGAAACGTAATCGGTCAGGCTGTTGGAGCTGGACTTGTGGGAATTGGATCGCTTGTAATTCAGAAATGGGTTGCAAAATCCCAAATCAAGAATCTTGAGACCCAAACCAAAGTTCTGGAATACGACGCAAGACAGAAATACGGTCCCGATTGGGATAAAGAAGGCTTTAATCCTGAACATGCAGAAGAGGATTCAAAATCGGAACCTAAAGAAGAATAATTGAACAAAACTGTTAAAGAATTGGAGATCAGAAATGGTCTCCTTTTCTTTTTTTTTAGTGGAGGAGGCTTTAAATGGCTGAAGTAGATATGGACTTTGGTTCTTCTTTACAAAATCTTCCATCGAATTCAAATAAGTCGAAAATGGAAAAGAAGCAATCAAAACCGCAGGAAAAAAGAATCGAACCCGTAGTTACTGGTGAGGTTCAAATCAAAAAGAAAGGTTTTCTCAAACGATTTAGGGGGTCTATGATATCGGAAGACGCTCATGGTATTGGAGAATATATAATTAAAGAAATCGTATTGCCAACGGTCAAAGATTTAATTTACAATTCCGCTTGTGGCGCGTTGGATATCGCTTTATTTGGCAAAACATCTAGACGAAGCGGACGACGAAATACTCCTTATAATTCACTTAATGATGGAGTAAGATACCGATATAATGGGTCGTCAAATTTATTAAAAAGAAATGAAAGACCAAATCAAGCATCAGCACCAGAAGATTGGTTTGATGTCAGAAATATGGGATTTAAAGAACTCAGAGATGCTAAAAAATCTTTAGGAAAACTGATGATAATTCTTGAAGAATATCCAACGGCATCAGTCGCAGATTTCTATAGTACATTAAACAAAACAGCACCATACACAGCGGAAAATTATGGTTGGTCTGATCTTTCTGAAGTTGACATATATCCAAGTGAAGGCTGGTTCTATATTGATTTTCCAGAGCCAAAACCAATCAAAAACATAAATTAAGAAGGTGATAAAATGAAATCTTACAAAAAAATGTATATGTCAAGTTATTCACAAGAAAATTTCTATGTTGAAAAGTTTGAAATGGGCGCTGATGCATATCGAGAAGGATATGACGGTGTTAACGAGAGGTTAAGAATCGTTTCCATTTTATCAACAAGTAGATTTGGCTATGATATAGAGATTGCAAACAATAATCTTGATGGCTATTGCTGTGAGTATGATTATGATGCCGTGTTTAATAATGGAACAGTAACATATACAATTATTTTTGAATCTGATGGCGAAATTGATGAGCTTCCGGAAATTGATGAAATTATCTATTGCTAAAGGGTGTGATATAAAATGTCAAGAGTCGCATATTCCAGGAAAGGGAATTTGATATTTTATATTGATGATATTGAAATCGGGAGTTATGGGTACGCAATAGATTATACAAAAGGAGATTCATCGCGAGGCGTTTCCTGTCAATGCAGAATAAAAGTTGTAGAATATATGGTATTTGGAACCGAATCGAATTCAAAAAAATACTTTATGAATTTATGTTTAAAATATCCAAGTAAACTATATAAAAAATTTGTTTTGCATTATGTCGGTCGTACAATTGTGGTTTGTGTAAAACAGATTAGCGGATGGGAAACGGATCTCCTTAAACCGGAAGAAATAACTCATATGATTCTATTTGGAGAGGTTAAGTTCAAAAAAGATGAAGATATGATTACATTTAATAGATATTGGGAAAGAGGGATTTCTAAATGAACGAAGAAAAAATCGGAACCTATAGCATTGAAGGCAATAAATTTATAAAACTCCAGGATAAAATCACAAAACTTTGTAAGAAGTTCAAAATAACTTGTCAGCAAGATATAGCTTATAATGGCGATTTACATTTACAGTTCCGAAGACAAAGGGGGTATACTCAAAAAAGAAAGTACGATGTCTATGGGATTGAATATGCAGAATGTTATATAAGTAAAGATGATCTTCAATATCGTTGGAACAGAAGCATCTTATCCGATTTGAAAGGATTCTTACGGATGTCATTTAAAATAGTATAGAAGGGGGGATTATATATGCCATATCTAGATTCAAAAATTATAGAATTTATAAACTTCTTTTACGATGAGGTTCAAAAACAAAAATTACCTTGGACAGTGGACATTCGCTTACATGATCATCGCGCCCCAGTCCCTAGATGGTTGTATGATGGTGTGACAATAGAAATACTCGATATAGATTTAGTGCATCCTAAACATTTCACAAGAGAACAATTAACTTGGCCAAAATCGTCTCCGGAACAGCTTGCAAAATACGCATTTGAGGAAATCAGAAAGGAGCTTGATCGTTGGAGCTTAGAGAGTCATTAGGTATCGTGGAGTATGCTGCAAGATTGAAGGCTAATTTGTATGGCTATTCTTGTAGTATTACTCCGCACAGATACACAAAACGTAAAGAAGGAGATTATTCGTTCTGCTTTTTAAGGGATAATGATATAATTGGTTTTACTTTAAGAAGCATAACTTTGAGTGAAATCGATATTATCAAAATGGCAAAGAGTGAAACGCGTCTTAAAAAGTTTCTTAAAAAGATAGACAAAATATTATCTCCAAATGCAGTCATGTTAGAAAATAAATCGCAAAAATAACCTTTCGTATAATAGAAAGGATGGTGATTAATGTGTTACGTTTCTTATTACAAGGTTATCGATTTTTAAATGAAAAAGAAATTCAAGGAGATATTATTAATGACAGTATATTTGATAAATATAACTTTGATCAAATTACTGCAAATGAATACTTGAATCTTTTGAAAACAGAAAAAGATAACGATGAGAAAATATTACCATTAATTGATTTGAAAGTTAAAGACGAAAAAGGTCATTTATATTTCTGTCCGATATCTGCGGTTTATACAGAATTAGGACTTAGTATCGATTCATATAGTGGTAGCTATACTGGATGGATCGTTCGAGAAGTATTTAATCTAAAAGATATTCGGATAGAAATAACTAAAGGCGATTGATTTCGCCTTTTTCTTTTTGTCGCAAAAATAACATGTTTTATAATAGAAAGAGAAGTTAGCTCATGGGAAAGAGCACTAGGAAATAATCTTAGGGTTGTGGATGGTTCGAGTCCATCACTTCTCTTTTTTCTTTTTATCTTATTATTTTTATTTTTGAAAGGAAGTATTTGTATGTTGAAACAAATCGGTTTTAGTGCTTTGTCTTTTATTAAGGCTCATAAAGCACAAATTCTTATTGGAGCTGGTATTGTCGGTAATGCGGCAGCTACAGTTATCGCTTGCAAGCAGACCTTCACAGCTAGTTCTATTATTGAAAATCACAAGTTCCGTAGAGCAGAAGTTGAGGAAGCAAAAAATATTTGTCGTAGAGAGATTGAAGTATTTGATATTGCCGCTGGTGACGATCAAAATGGCAAGGTTTATACAGAGCAGAAGCCTTGTTCTTCCGACGATTATCTGAAGTATACACAATATCTTGAGCATGATTCAAAAAGGGAGCTTCTCAAGGTATATGCAAAAACTGGTCTGAAGTTTGCTAAGCATTATTGGCTTGCTGCAGTATTGTTCTTGCTTTCTAATGCTGCTATCGGATACGGCACTGGCATCATGACAAGAGATATTGCTGGTTTGTCTACTGCTTTGGCCGGTGTTACTACAGCGTTCTCCTCTTATAGAGATAGAATCAAAAACGTAATCGGCGAAGAAGCCGAAAGAAAAATCTTCAATAATAAGCAGGTTAAAACCGTTACTTATAAAGATATTGCTGAAGATGGCGAAACTGAGGTTGAAAAAGAGCAAGCGGTAATTACGTATGATGGTAAACATGATCCGTATGCGATTCTAATCGATTATCATTATCATGGCTGGAGCGACAATATTTATACGTTGCTGAGTAATTTAAAATCTGATGAAAATTGGGCTAACGCTGAACTTAGAAAAAAAGATGCTGTAGACAAGCCATATTTTATGTATAAAGTAACCAGACAAATGGGATACGCCGATACCGATGCGAGTAGAGTTGTTGGTTGGTATAAACGTAATAAAGATGGTGATGGATATATTGATTTTGGTCTTTTCGAGCATGTTGATCCCAAAAGTGGATATGAATCGGAAGATGCTCTTATGTTGAGACCTGAAATTGATGAAATGATTAAAAGCCGTGCCGGTATGCCGAATCAATATTCAAGTGATGCTTATGACATTTGGGTGCATTTCAATGTTGATGGCCCTGTTCTTAAGTTTATGAACAAGCAACCCGGCCTTCCGCTTTGAAATCTGAATAAAAAAGATATTAACGAACTCGTGCGCTGGGATCAATTCTGGTCTCAGTGCCGAGAATTGGATTAGGAGGTATTGTGCATGAAAATTTCAAAAGTTATAGAAACCATTGACAACGTTCGCATCGACGAACTGTATGAACTGATTAAAATGGGTTTTATTGATTCGTTTATCAGTGAAGAAGAAATCGTCGGTAAAGATGGGCGTTATAAAGGCATTCGTGGTTGCAAGCAATTGGATCCGGAGGCAAATGAAACTGAGGGACTGGATTGGTATTCAAGTCTTTCAAAAGAAGAACGGGTTCAACTCAAAAAGATGTATAAAGCGCTGATGAAGAAATGATTTTGGGAGAAGGAGATTAAAATGGTCTTCGAATATACTTGTCCTTTTTGCGGTGATAAGTTCAAAATAGGTTATGATCCTGTTAAAAACATAAATTATCCGGATTATAGTGTTGAACTGCGATACGAGGCTCATGATTCAAATTATAATATAAAAACTGATTATGTTCAAATTTGTGAGAAATGCTATGACAAAATGGTTGGTGAGATCAAAATCGTAGAGAGGAGAATTAAAAGTGAACAACCCAAGTTTCCTTGATCAGGGTATGGATCCAGGTTTTCTTGTGTGGCTTGAAGAATGGTATCCATATTATTATGAATGCGCCGTACAAAAAAAGTATACAATGATCCCTGGAAGCATGTACTCTGAATATTTAGAAGATATCAACAAAAAGACTGGTATTGAATTATATTCAGAATATCTTGAGAAATTAAGGGCGATGTGAGGTGGACAAAATATGATGTCAGTAAGTTTTAGCATTAATTGGAAGACCATTGCTTGCGCTGGGATTACAGCAATTATTCTTACAATTATTAAAAATAAGATGAAATAAAAAAAGGAGGTTGCCTAAAAATGAAAATTGATGACGCATTCAAAAAAGGGATTGATGTGCTTGCTATTGAAAACGAAAAAAAAAGAGCCGAAAAAGAGATTAAAATCTTAAAAGAAGAACTTGAAAAAAAATACCCAGGAAGTACTTATATTTGGGATACAACTTTAAAAGTTTATAAAACCCTTATTAGTAAGCATCCTTATATATTTACTAGCGATTTTGGATACAGAAATAGGGTTTTACAAAACATTCAAGAATTATCCGGGGGTTTTCCTTTGACGGCTATCGATAACACTAATGCTGATTGGCAAGAGATCCCGAATGGCGCATTAACCAAAATGAGAAAAGCAAATGTTGTTGAAAAGTATCGTAGTAATAGACTTTCTAGTTTATTTAAGGAAGTTTATAAAGATGGGCACATAGAATTCCATGATAATTACAGAGTTACTACAGAAAACTTTATCACTGGAGCCGAGTACGTTTTTGGTTTGTCAAATCTGATTTATGATGAGATGTATCCGATCAAAATGCCATATAATCATAAAAGTGAATGGGGCGCTAAGGTCTATATTCATGATTTTGTGAGTGATCCGGAAGATAAAGAATCTAATTTTGATACCATTGCTGTATTGTTTGCTAAAAAACCCGATGGCAAAATCATAAGTATTAATCGCTATTTCCGAGTTCCTAAAGATGATGAGGAGCCTACTTATGGAAATTGGGTTGAGATTAAGTTTAGTGAATTTGCTGATAGAGTTCGTAGAGCTAATAGTAATTTGACGATTGAGGATCTGGATTATAGCTATTTGTTGGATAAGGAGGAAGTTGATCAAAATGATATTGACTGAAGATGAAAAACTATTATATGATTCATGTGAAGAATATGCGAAACTTACAATTTTAAAAAAGATGGCATCATCGGCATATAATACTTCCGACATTAAGTGCGAAGGTGACAATAACATCCTCGAATTGTGTAATCGTTGCCAGTATTACAATCCTTTAACAAATTATGCAGTCGATCCTATCGCAAAATAAACACCTCTTATAATAGAATATATTTAAGGAGGCACGACTATGTGGGATAAAGTATTCAAAATATTAGGTGGTGCTGGAAGAATGGTATCCAAAGTTATCAAAATATTGGTAACTGGATGCGTAATTCTTGGCGGCATTGCTTTATTGGTATTTTTGATACTGGTTAAAATGCTTATCGGATAAAATATTCTTGGAATTGGAGATCAGAAATGGTCTCCTTTTCTTTTTTCGCAAAAATTACAACTCCTATAATAGAAACATATTATTATAGGAGGTTTTTATTGTGAAAGTAAAAGGCATCATGAAAAAAGTTATTGGAGTTTTCTTTGAAATAGAAGAACCCGAGGTAAAAAGACGGAAAATCCCGTTTGAGGACAATCCGAATGTTGATTATAAAGGGTTCTTCTGCTGGGAGAACGAAATGACGCTTGATGAATTACTTGATCAAGAGACATTCGTAAAACAAGTTTGGATATATGAGGGCTAACAACCCTTATATATTTTTGTCGCAAAAATAACAGCCCTTATAATAGAAATAAAATTTAAGGAGTTGTTTTTATGTATACCATTAAAGCGTTATTATACGGAATCGTTACATTGCCATTAAGCATTGTTTCGTTCGTATCGAGCTTTTTGATGGCACTTACGTTTGTATTAGACAAGCCAATACGTGCTGCGTTCGGTATGAAGGAGGAATACAATAATGGGCTTGACGGGCTAGTTAACGCGGTTGATATGTTAAAAGACACTTTGGAATTTGATTAAAAGATTAGGATCTTCGGATCCTTTTCTTTTTTATGTTAAGGAGGTGCGGTAAATGATTAAAAATGCAAAGTGTATATGGTGTAATAAAGAGATGCAGATTGGATATGAAATAAAAAATACAGGAATGAACGGAAACGTTGAGGAAGAAAATCATCCATATTTTTTATTAGAATTTCATGAGATAAATCCTATATAAGAGCATTTTACAGATATTGGGTGGAATAGAACTTTATTTTCTGAAATAATTTGTAAAGATTGTATGGACATATTGATAAAATATTTAAAAATAAATAAGGAGGTATAATAAATGAGCCTTGGATACTATTGTTCTAGATGTAACGCAGCGTTAGAACCAACAAAAAGATATCATGTAAAAATTAAGAATGTCGAAAAAGGTCAAATGTGGTTTGAATCGGATATATGCCCTCATTGTTATGTCGTGATTTCAAATTCATTAAAAGGAGGAAGCGTAAAACCATATGAATATGAACTCAAAAATAATAATTAGTTTCTTTATTGGCACTGCCGTTGGTATTGGTGGCAGTTTTTATGGTTTTAAAAAGTATTTTGAGACGAAAACGGCAAAAGAAATTAAAGAAATGCGTGATTATGCTCATGAGTGTAATAAATATGCACAAGAAATGAAAAAATACGCTGATGAGATGTACGAGCTTGCAACGGGTAAAGAAGCACCTAAAGAAGGCTTTACAAAAGAGGAAATTGTTGATTATATTTCTTCAAAAGAATTAAAACTTGAAAAAAATGGTCAAAATGTCCAATTTGTGGATAAAATCAACCGAAGAAAAGCTGAAAATCCGATTATTGACATTGAAAAAGAGTATGATGACCTTCAAGACGCACTTGCCGATGGGGAACATAATGATTATCTTGACTCTTTACATGATTATACACAATATTCTAGGGATGCAAGTGCTTACGAACACCCAGAAGAAGAGCCTGGAATTGCAAGAATTGAGCTGATTTCAGCACTTGAATACGACAATTCTAGGCCTATGAACTCAAAAATCATACTTTCTTATTACGAGGGGGATGATATTTTGTGCTATGAAGAGAGCGATGAGGTCATTATAAATCCCGAAGAATTGATTGGAGAAGAAGCTTTACACGCTTTTGGTAGTCCAGATTATGACGATCCTGATGAAATTTATGTGAGAAATAACATGCGCAGTGAAGATTATACAATAATTAGGCATGATATTTCTTATAGAGAGGCCGTTGGAGAGTATTAATTTTTATTTTCTAAAGGAGTACTTATGAAAACTGTTAAAGAATCCATTAATATAAAAGAAAAATTAATAAAAAATTTTTTTGGCGTAGACAGAACTAGCTCTCTATATATAAAAAAAGGAGAGTTTGTGTATCATATTACGCCTTTAGATTTTAAAAGATTAGAACCAATGGGGAACCTTTATATTTCAGCAACAGATTATGATAGAAACTTATATAAAGCATATTTATCAATGAGACTTTTTGATAAAGGATATAAAAATGTATCAGAAATATGTTTAAAATTAAAACAAGATCTTCATTCTCCAGATAAAAAAACACAAAAAGCAATTTTTGATTCTTGTTATATGAATAATAAATTAACATTTTTAAATGACTTATTAAAAGCCGAACCAAATATGGGTTGCCTTGATGTGTCATTAGTATATGAGCTTTTTATGAAATATATAAACAAAATAAAAGGTGATTCTATTAATGTTTTTAATTTTTATTTACAAAAAGAAGGATACAATGCAATTTTAGACTATCACGATATTGATTTAAGTTGGATACAAGCTAAATCTCCGTTATATCTATTAAATGCTGAAAATTTTGTTGACATTCATAAAGTGATCAAAATCGGTAAAGATGATATAAAAGCCAGTTTAAAGAAAAACGGTGATCTTTAAATCGCAAAAAATACAGCTCCTATAATAGAACAGAAATGTTCAAAATCTATAATCTATTATTTTTGGAGGTAATTTATTATGATGAAAACAGTTTTATTGGAAAACGAGTTGTACAACGGTGCAATGACCGATCTTCTGGAAATGAGAGATGTGATGAAGAGTGAATATATTGACAAAGGTCAAAGTTGGACCGATGCCAGATATATTTACAGGTCAATCACAGCTATTCTCAATGAATTCAATGAAGCGGCAAGCATCGCCGGACATTCGGCAATGGAAAACACACAATTCGAAATAATGAATTCGGATCCCGAAACGTTTATGGAAATTGAATATGGAGATGAATTGGAGTCTTAACGGGCTCCTTTTCTTTTTTTTGTCGCAACATTTACACTCCATATAATAGAACAGAAATGTTCATAAATATTATTTTTGGAGGTATTTATTATGAAAAAAGTGATTTTACTGGACAATGAAAAGTTTAACTGGGCGATGGCCGATTTGGTGGAGCTTAAGGGACGGATTCAAGATTTACTCAACGAAGAGGCCATCAAAGCAATCGAAAATATTCTTAAGGCCGTTGATGAGGCGATGTCCATTGCTGAACTTGCCGAAGACGGTGAACAGTTTGAAATTGTAAATGCAGAAGAAGGAACATTTATGGAACTTGGTTCAGAGGAATTGGAGTCTTAACAGGCTCCTTTTCTTTTTATTTTTTCTTTAAACGAATTATAATGATTAAAATGGGAGTGATTTTGATGGATGAGGCATTGGCAATTGACATGTTTAAGCATTTTAGTGAAGATTTAGATCCAAAAATTAGAAAAATGATGAAAACTGATTATCATAACGCCTATTATTTGGTTGTGGTATCCAATTCGTGGGCGAAAAGAAGACCGATGTTTTATAGAGAAAAAGACGTTCAAAAATATTCTTTTAAAGAATTATATGAACAAATGTGTGATATTTTTTATCGTTTTGATGAAGGAGATACTACTGCTTTGATTGATATTTTTCGTTTAAAGAATTTTATTAATTACAAGATGGATAAATGTGCTTAAAAATGGAGGAAAATGATGATAACACTTGATATTTTGATGAAAGTTGCTATTTTAGAGCTTCTTGAGATGAATGGAATGCTCAAAATACCTGAAATTATGTACTTTTTGTTCATTTTTTGGGCAATTATAGCTTGTACAATTGATGTTTTTGCTGTAAAAAAGGTAATTTCATGTGTAAAATCGTTGAAAAAGATTGCTGAGAGGAGTGAAGAGGATGAAGAAGAATAAAAAGAAACGATTGCCTTCTTGTATAATATGCGGGAGAATTGATAGATCTAGACTTGTAACACGTTATAAATTGATGGATTGGCCGCCATACGTTATTTGTTTAGAATGTGCTGGCGAAGCGGCCAACAAATATAAAAAGGAGATACAAAATGAAAATCGATAAAATTCAATGTGATATTTGTGGAAAAATTGTAGATTATAACGATAAAAAGATAGGCGATATGCTTTCAAGTAGGTCATTCGCGCACGATCAACCATGTATAGATAGAGGTTTTTATGACCGGTTTAAAGTTAATCGGCTTACAATGTACGGAATAACAAAAATAAAAAATGTAGATGAAAACATAAATCCTAATTGTGAAAATAATGCAGATATAACGATAAAAATGGATTTTGATTTATGTGAAGATTGCCTTGTTGAATTGTATAAAATGATCAATGAATATATAAAGGAGGCGGAAGAATGAGTTTTCTAGTTGATAATTATGTTTGTCGTTTGTATAATTTGGTTCAAAATGGTGGTGAAAACCATAGAAAATTGTGTGTGGAATTGTTCAAAAATCGCTTTTTTATTACTCGGTCGGCACCAAAAAGGGACGTTGATCGGGAAAAAGATGGTCTTGAACTGAGAAAAACATGTGATTTTTGTTATGATAATGATTTTGACAGTGAAATGTGTCCAGTTCCTTGCACAATGCTTGAAATGATTATTGGGATTTCTAAAAGAATGAGCGAACAACTTATGGATGAGGACGGTGAGGATAAAACTGCTCAATATTTTTGGGAAATCATGGAAAATCTTGGTTTAGATTGCTGGGATGATGATAATTTTGGCTGGGATACGGGTCTCGCACAGAAAAAAATAGAAAAAACTTGTGAAATTTTATGTAAAAGACAGTATAATCCCGATGGAACTGGTGGTGGAATGTTCCCGATGCCTGGACTTTTGGGTATAAATCAGAAAAAAATGGAGATTTGGTACCAGATGCAGGAGTATATTAACTGGAAATACAGGATTGAGTGGGTGTGAGTGATGAAAAAGTTATCTATTAATACTAAAAATGGGGTAAAAACTATAAAATGCTTTGAATTTGATGGTCTATACGAGTCTTTTAAAACTATATGGAATGTAATTCATAATCAAATGGCGTTAATTGCACTAAGACATAAAAAGAAATATGAATTAAATACGGAATTTGTTGAAATATCACCCGATTTCACTGTGGATGCAGTACGTATACTTGAAATGTGGTTGTGCAAGGATGTTGATGCTGCATGGGAACAAGCATTACTTATTGACGGATGGACTAAAGAAGCAATAAATAGACATAATAAAAAAGAAGACCTTTGTATTGATAGTTTATCCATTTTAACTGAAGACATTATAAATGAAACAATAATTTTTAAACGGCTGTCTATTAATGATGGTTCATACTTATTAATAGATCCGGACAACTTTATTGATGGGTTGTATATATCGGAAATGGATTTTATTGATGACTTCTTTTTAAGTGAGGGGGATATGTAATGAAAGTAAAATGTTCTAAATGCGGTAATATTTTTGATTTTTTTAAATCCAGATATAAAGCTCATGATGAAATTTATGGGGAACCCCAATATTATTATTGCGATGATTGTGTTGATAAATATGTAGATAATATCCTTGAAAATATGGTTAACAGAGTTGTTGATGCTATGCAAGAAGATGGCATTGAAGCCGAAAGAATTTGTTAGATTTTTGTGGAGGTGCGTGCAAATGGCAGGAATGTTGACGGTATTTTTGGGGATTTTTTGTGGCATTTTAAGCGTTGGTTTTGCCGGTTTTATGCTGTTGTTGATTGCAAAATTGTATGGAAAATGGTTCGGAAGGAGGAAGTAAATGGGTGATTAGAGCATTCTTTTTCTCATTAATTTTGTGGGTTTTGAGGGTAAAAAGTGACGAATTTGAAGAATTTTTTGGTTAAAAAGTGTGACAAAACTGATTTTCAAAAACGTCACAGTGTGACAAAAAAGTGTCACAAAATGCAAAAAATTTTGTGAAAAATTTGAAAAAATGAAAAAGTGTGACAAAAAAGTGTCACAGTGTGACACTTTTGTGACGTTTTTGAAAGTGCGAAAAACCGCATAGGTAAGCCATTTTTTGGACTTTTGTGACAAAAATGCAAAAATTTTTACTATTTATTATAAAGAAAAAATAAAATATTATAAAGAATAAGAAAAAATTTGCAAAAGTGTCACAAACGTAACAATTAGCAAAATTTTAATAAAATTCTACAAATCTATTTTTAGGGTGAAGGGAGTAAAAAAATGAATTTAAAAGAAGATATATGCTTAAAAGATTTATGTGGAATCCACAAGTTTCAAGGGATTGAGCTTTCAACACGAACAATTACGGATTATTTTAACCATGAGTACAAATGTGATGTTGTTAAATTTATGCTTGATAACATAACATATGAAGCAATAGAAGACCCTGATGATGGGTATAGAAGCTATTGTAGTGAAATTAAAATTTCTTATGAAAAACCAAAATACACGTTTCCAGATTATAAAATATTATGTAAAATGAAGCCGCGTGATGAAGACGGTGAGCATGATGTGCTGGTTGGTGTGGATTTAGATACTGGCGATACTATATTTGAAATAGGGACTTTATATGTTGACGACTATTATCCTTGTTGCCATTTTGAATATCATCCCGAAAACATGCATTTTTAGAAAGGACGGATAAAATGAGTGTGTTAATGCATATATGTTTATCTATTATTGGCTTATGTACAGTAGCAATAATTATTAGTTCAATTCATACATTATTTATTTATCATAAAGTCGATAAGGAATATGAGGAACTTAGTAAAAAACATGAAGAAAGGATGGACAAAAAATGAAATGCGCAACACCAGGGATGTATGGACGGAAAGCTCCAATTGAGTCCTCAACAATAAGAGATGACTTTATTGATAAAAATGTTCTTAATGATGATGACAATAATTTAACTCCCAAAGAAATTGCTAAAGAGCTTCAAGAGCATTGGGATCAAATTTGTGAAGATCGAGAAAAGTTATATATCTTATACGGACGTGGTTCTGGTAAAACTAAATTTCAAGATCAACTGTTTAAAGAGTATATGGAACAATTACTTCAAAAAGATAAGGAGGAACATGAAAATGCTTAACGTTATTGGAGCTATAATTTGTGGAATATTTATTGCGTCTTTTATTGTGTTTATTATATTAACATTCGACAAGATCTTAACATCTTTTGAAAAATTAGAAAAAGCTGAAAAAGAAAGGCATGACATAATTATTAAATTAATAGAAAATTTGGGTAACATTCATTCGCAAAAATAACCTTTTGTATAATAGAAAGGATGGTGATTAAAACGATAGAAATAGAAGAATATGTTGATAATCTTGAAAAAAGTAATGAAATTAGCGATCTTATAATTTCAAAACAAAAAGAATTGATTTCTATTTTGAAAGAAGATCTGAATCATTGTGAACGAATTATCAATTTATTACAAAATAGATTATCAAAATATGAACCAGATATTTCTAAAGAATTGGCGGAACAATAACTGCCTTTTCTTTTTTTTTCTAAAGGAGGGATTTCTGTGTGGATTTCTATCAGATAAAAGAACGATGCCTTAAAAATGGAGTAATTGAAATTTATCCTGACTTTAAGATTTGTCGTTCGAGAGATTTGATGGTTCGAGGAAAAGCGTTTTATGCAATATGGGATAAGGAGGCTGGATTATGGAGTACTGATGAATACGACGTACAGCGGCTTGTAGACGAAGAACTTACCAAATATTATGAAGAAAGAAAAGATAATATTGATGGCAAGATCAAAATAAAGCTTCTTGGAAACTATTCATCAAAATCGTGGATTGATTTTAAAAATTATGTTTCACACTTATCGGATAATGCAAGAGATCTTGATTGCTCTGTATTATTCTCAAATTCAAAAGTGAGGAAAACTGATTATGCAAGCAGACGACTGGATTATCCATTACAACAAGGCGATTGCGCAGCTTACGAAGAACTTATCTCAACTTTGTACGACCCCGAAGATAGAGATAAACTTGAATGGGCTATTGGATCAATTATTGCAGGAGATTCTAGAACCATTCAAAAATTTATTGTGCTCTATGGCGAACAAGGCTCTGGAAAGTCTACAATCCTTAATATCATCCAGCAACTTTTTAATGGATATTACACTACTTTCGAAGCAAAAGCATTGGCGTCAAATTCAAATGCTTTTTCAACAGAAGTGTTTAAAGCAAATCCACTTGTGGCAATACAACATGATGGAGATCTCAGCAAGATTGAAGATAATACAAAAATCAATTCAATCGTCTCGCATGAAGAAATGGTGATTAATGAGAAGTTCAAATCTTCATATACTTCCAAAATCAATGCCTTTCTTTTTATGGGAACTAATAAACCGGTCAAAATAACAGATGCAAAATCCGGTATTATTCGACGATTGATAGATGTGAGGCCTAGTGGTAGAAAAATACCTCCTAAAAAGTATGATGCCTTATATTCTCAAGTTTCTTTTGAATTAGGTGCGATTGCTTATCATTGTCTTGAAGTTTATAGAAAACTTGGTAAAAATTATTATCAATCTTATAAACCTTTGGAAATGATGTTTCAAACGGATGTATTTTTCAATTTTGTTGAGAGCTGTTATGATATCTTTAAAGATCAAAATGGATGTACATTATCTCAAGCTTATGATCTATACAAAAAGTATTGTGATGATTCTTTAGTTGATTTTAAATTAGCAAGATACAAATTCAGAGAAGAACTTAAAAACTATTTTAAAAACTTTGATCTTATTGCTCGGGTTGATGGTAAACAGGTCCGAAGTTATTATTCAGAGTTCCTAACTGATAAATTTGTAAATGTTAAAACTGAATCTGAAGAAAAACATAATACTTTAGTTCTTGATCAAAATGTTTCTTTATTTGATGAAATATGTAAGGATTGTTTGGCACAATATGCAAGTCGTAAAGAAATTCCTCTTGAAAAATGGGATGATGTCGATACCGTTCTTGAAGATCTTAACACTAAAAAGCTTCATTATGTTAAACTTCCAGAGAATCATATTGTAATTGATTTTGATCTTAAAGATTCAGATGGTAAAAAATCTGCAGAATTAAATTTGGCTGCTGCTAGTCAATGGCCTGCAACATATGCTGAATATAGCAAAGGCGGTAAAGGGATACATCTTCATTATTTTTATAACGGAGATGTAACAAAATT
This sequence comes from uncultured Caryophanales bacterium, assembly GCA_946414655.1. Lineage (GTDB taxonomy): Bacteria > Bacillota_I > Bacilli_A > RFN20 > CAG-826 > Fiminaster. The sequence goes on from CAMKPL010000005.1 coordinate 15,565, forward strand.
AAAAAGGCTTTATTCTGAAAATATTGAGATAAAAGTCTTTACTGGAAAGGGGGCTCTCAGACGGAGGCTAACGAAATGCAATAATATCCCCATAGCAACTCTTAATGGGGGCCTTCCACTAAGGGAGGAAAAGAATGTGATAAATTATGACGTAATCAAAAGCGAGAAAAAGTTACGCGACATGATTGAAGCCAATCTTCGAAAAGAGTATCACCCATCAACAGCGTCAAGTATATCTTTTATTCACAAGTTGTTGGAGGACGCTTATAATTCTGGAATGAAATATGATTTGTCAACTATGCGGCCAACTGTTACATACTTTGCTGCAAATAGTACAAATCAATCCGGAAATTGTTTGAAGCTTGTTGCTGATATGAAATTTAAATCCGATGAGCCATCTGAAAATTCTGAAAAAAACTATACCGAAGATATATTTGCATTTTTCGATATAGAAGATTATCCAAATTATTTTCTTGTTTGTTGGAAATATCGTGGAGACAACGTTGTTCATTCAATGGAAAACCCAAAACCACATGAAATTGATGAACTATTCAAAAAGAAGCTTATTGGATTTAATAATCGTAAATATGATAATCACATTCTTTATGCTGCTCATTTGGGATATAATAATGGACAACTTTACAATCTTTCATCGAGTATAGTTAATAAAAAACCAGATTGTTATTTTGGAGAAGCATATAATCTTTCATATACTGACATTTATGATTTTTGTCAGAAAAAGCAAAGTCTTAAAAAATGGGAGATTGAACTTGGAATCCATCATATGGAAATGGGTATTCCTTGGGATCAGCCTCTTCCTGACGATATGAAAGAGAAAGTTAAGCGGTATTGTTGTAATGATGTTATTGCTACTGAAGCGGTATTCGAACATAATATTGCAGACTTTAATGCTCGATTAATATTGGCTGACTTATCTGGTTTGACTGCTAATGATACTACAAATTCGCATTCCAAAAGATTTATATTTGGCAAGGAACGCCATCCTCAGAGTGAATTTATTTATACGGACTTGTCGACTATATTTCCTGGTTATGAATATAATCCATATGGAATTGATAAAAGTCAATATAATCCAGATGCAAAGATTGTAAATGGAAAATCTATTTATAAAGGACAAGATCCAAGTGAAGGAGGTTTTGTTTATGCGGAGCCCGGGGTGTATGGTAATGTGGGCCTGTACGATATTGCTTCTATGCATCCTACTAGTATTGAGTGTCTTAATCTCTTTGGGGATAAGTATACTGCTAAGTTTTCTGCCATAAAGAATGCTCGATTAGCCATTAAGCATTTGTCTATTGCTTATGAAAATAATGATCAAAATGCTATTGAAAGATTATCGGATGAACTGGCTGGAATGTTTGATGGAAAGCTCGTAAAATATATTGGCAATCCTGAACAGTTAAAGCCTTTGTCTGGAGCATTAAAGATCGTTATTAATTCGGTTTATGGCTTGACATCAGCGAAGTTTGAAAATGAATTTAAAGATCCTCGAAATGTTGATAATATTGTTGCCAAACGAGGAGCTTTGTTTATGATTGAACTTAAAGACGCTTGTGAAAAAGCTGGATATAAAGTTGTTCATATTAAAACAGATTCTATCAAAATTGCAAATGCTAATGATGAGATTAGAGACTTTGTAATGAACTTTGGAAAGAAATATGGATATGCTTTTGAACATGAAGCAACTTATGACAAAATGTGTTTGGTTAATGATGCTGTCTATATTGCAAAGTATTCTGATGATGAAGTTAATCCTGAAAAGAAGCGTGGAACTTGGACCGCGACTGGTGCTCAATTTGCTCATCCTTATGTGTTCAAAACGTTATTTTCTCACGATCCGATTACATTCCAAGATAAATGTGAAACAAAATCTGTTACTTCAAAATTATATTTGGATATGAATGAGGATTGCGATGATGTAACACTTGAGGAAAAAGAACTTGAGAAACGCCGTAAAATGAAACGAACTGGTAAAAATGCTAGATTGAATCCAGATTTTAAAGATTATTCTGATGAGTGGCTTGAAGAACGGATTGCTTCTGGGCATAGATACGAATTCATTGGCCGTGTTGGATTATTTTGTCCTATTAAATCCGGATATGGTGGCGGCGTATTATATCGTGAGCAAGACGGAAAATATTACGCTGTTACTGGCACTTCTGGATTTAGGTGGCTTGAAGCAGAAACTGTTATGAATTTGTACAAAGAGGATGCAATTGATTTGCGATACTTTGATAAACTTGTTCAGGATGCTGCAAGTCAAATTTTATTATATGCTGATTTGGATTGGTTCTGCTCTGATGAGAAATATACTGGAACTGATGCAGATCCTATTTGGCCATTTTAAAAAAACATTAAAATATATTTACAGAAAGGGATTTTTAATTATGAGAGACAATTCTAGAAAAGTATCACCGCTTGAAATTAATGGAGCCAAAATCGTTTTAAGAAGAAACTTTTCAGGTGACGTAATCGTTACCAAAAGTGGATCTTGGAATCAAGAGGGTAAAAGAACGTTTAACATTGAGTTGGATCAAGAACTTGCAGATATGTTGGTAACTGATTTGTGGAGTGTTAAACAATATGAGAACCAGGACGGCGAAGTAACACTGTTTCTCCCCATTGAGATTAAATTTAATACGTATGACAAATACGACAAAGCGACTGCTGAAGAACTTAAAGAGAAGTTTAATCCTAAAGTTTACATTGTAACTGATCAGCATAAGGTTCTTCTTGATGAATATAGTCTTCAGCTCCTTGACAAAGCTCGAATTAAATACGTAAATTTGAGAATCAATCCTTATCCTTGGGTCATTGGCTCTAAGGTGGGAACTAAAGCTTATCTTGACAAAATGTATGTTGTTATTGAGCCTGGTGATGATACTGTTGTTAAAGAAGATCCGTTGGATGCTGAATTTGCAAATGTTCCTCTGGGCGAACTTGATGAATTTTAATGGTTACTTTCTTTCCGCATCAAGAGAAAGCGATTAGACAACTCCGTTCCGGCTCCATCCTTTGCGGTGGGGTCGGTTCCGGAAAGTCAAGAACTTCATTGGGTTATTTTTTAATAAAAGAATGTAATGGAGATTTGGGATGTGAACATGTTGACAACCCAAAAAACCTTTTAATAATAACCACTGCTAAGAAAAGGGATGAAAAAGAATGGGATTCTGAATGCGAGGTATTTGGGCTGAGTCAAAATAAAGATGAATCCTTTTGTGGAATCAAAGTAATAATCGATTCATGGAACAATATAAAGAAATGCGTAGAATTTCAAAATGGATTTGTTATATTTGATGAACAAAAAGTTGTTGGCTCTGGAGCTTGGGTTAAAGCTTTTTACAAGATAGCTTCTAAGAATCATTGGATATTATTAACTGCCACACCCGGGGATAGCTGGATGGATTATATACCCGTTTTTGTCGCAAATGGGCATTATAAGAATAGATCGTCATTTTTATTTGAACATGCTATTTATGATAGATATTCAAAATATCCAAGAATAAGTAGATGGCTTGGAAACGATAAGCTTGAACGAATCCGAAATGATATTCTTGTTGAGATGCCATTTGAAAAGAAAACAAATAGACATGAAATTATTGTTTCTGTAGATTATAATAAAATGCTATATAAAACAGTTGTTCGAGATCGATGGAACCCATACGATAATAAACCAATTGAGAATTCGTCCGAGCTATATGCTTTAATGCGTAGAGTTACGAATAGTGATGAGAGTAGGCTTGAAGCGATTGTAAATATATTTTCAAAACATAAACGACTTATAATTTTTTATAGCTTTGATTATGAATTGGAAATATTAAAAAGTTTGGATAAGGTGTTGAGTAATGTTAAGATTGCTGAATGGAATGGGCATAAACACGAACAAGTTCCCGAAACAGATAACTGGATATATTTAGTAAATTATATGTCTGGAGCTGAAGGATGGGAATGCATAAAAACAAATACAATTGTATTTTATTCTCAACAATATTCTTATCGTATATCTGAACAATCAATGGGACGAATTGATAGACTCAATACTCCTTATATTGATTTATATTATTATTGTCTAAGATCTAAAGCTTGGATTGATGTTGCCATTGGACGAGCTATGATCCAGAAGAAAGACTTTAATGAACGGCGGCATGCATTTAAGTTTTGATCGGGTCGCAAAATTTTCCTTCCTTATAATAGAAAGGATGGTGATATAAATGAAAATTATAGATACCAATTATGAAAAAAATAGTATATATCAAGATAATATGAAAATTCTTAATTGTTTGAAGTTTCTTCAACATGAATTTAATATTGAATATAAAAAAGCTATTTTAAATAATGATGGAAAAAAAGCTGCATTATGCATATTAAAACAAGCAGAATTCATCGAATGCCAAAATATGGTTGAACGTGCAATTGATGCATTCTTATTGTTGGATGAAAATGATGATGTATCAAAGTTTGAAAGAGCGTTATTCAATGTAAAAAATAGTGAAGAACTTAAAGGTATTTGGGAATCTTGTGGTATACATTGGTGCAAATAATTAAAAAAGTATCACAAAAGAATTGGCAGAATAATCTCTGCCTTTTCTTTTTTTACCTCGCAAAAAAAACATGGACTATAATAGAAGGAATAGAATACGCCTTTTTTGACGTATATTTGTTTGTTTTCGATTGTAAAATCGATGCAAATACATTCCTTCCTATTTTTTTCATTTTTAGGGAACGTCTTTTCTCGCGAGTACGTTCTTTTAGAAATCCCTTTAACCCCGGCTAAGAGCTCAGGCGGCTCTTGGGCTCTTAGCATCTTATTAAAAAGGATTTGATTAAAATGGGAAAACTTGAAAAAGATTTTCAAAGAAATCTTATTAAGGAACTTGAACAAATTTATAACAATCCTGATTCGGATGTTATAACAAAGTTTGAAGACATTCAAGGCTATCCCGATATATTAATTCTTCATCATGATCAATGGGCTATGCTGGAATGCAAAAAATCTAAAGACGCTCCACATAGACCTAATCAAGACTTTTATGTTAATCGTTTGAACAAAATGTCATTTGCAAGATTTATATATCCAGAAAATAAGGAGGAAGTGCTGAATGATCTTCAATCCACATTACAACCTTAGAGACAAACATGCTTTTCTTGGGGCAAGTAATTATCATTGGCTCAATTATACTGATGACAAATTAAAAGATACTTACCTCAACAATAGAGCAAAAGAGCTTGGAACTAAGAAGCATAAGTTTGCAAAAGATGCTATTGAACTAAAAATCAAGCTTCCAAAAACATCTAAAACTTTGGATCATTATGTTAATGACGCCATCGGTTTTAATATGATTCCTGAGCAACCGTTATATGTTAATGACGTTTGTTTTGGAACTGCCGATGCAATTCATTTTAATGAGAAAACTATGGTGTTGAGGATTCATGATTTGAAAACTGGTAAAATTCCAGCATCAATGGCACAGCTTCGAATTTATGCAGCAATGTTCTGTTTGGAATATAAATATAGTCCGAACGATCTTAAAAAGATTATATTGAGAATTTATCAAAATGATGATGTTGTTGAAGAAATTGCAGAACCGACAACTATCATGTATATTATGGATCAAATAAAATATAAAAGTGAATATATTACAAATCTTGAACTGGAGGGCTAATCAATGAATGAAGCTTTTGAGCGATATATGGAATTAGTGCACAGCGGTGTTGCTCATGACGAAAACCCTCCTGGTCGAGGCTCTGGACGATACGCCTGGGGTTCCGGTGAGCATTCATATCAGCATCTTAAAACGTTTCAAGATGCAGTTCGATCAATGAGAAAGAATGGCCTCGATGGTGAACCGATGACTGATAAACAAATTGCTGAAGTCATGAACATGACAACCACGCAGCTTCGCGCAAGATTGTCTGTTGCTGACAATGAAGTTAGAAAAGCTGATATCGCTACAGTAAGAAGAATGAAAGCCGATGAACCCGGCATTTCAAATGTTGAAATTGGTAGAAGACTTGGGCTTCCAGAATCGACCATTAGAAACTATTTGAAATATGATGTCGAGCATCTTACTGAAACTTCTGGTGTTCATAACGCTAACGTTCTTGCTGAGCAATTGGAAAAGCGCGGCTATTTAGACGTTGGTAGTGGTGTTGAACGTCATATGGGAATATCAAAAGATAAGCTTAATACTGCCCTTGAAGTTCTTAGAGATCGAGGATATGCAATTCACAACCTTCAAGTAGAACAACTTGGAACGGGAAACTATACAACTGTAAAGGTTCTTGCTCCTCCTGGAACTGACTTTGCTACTGTTTCTAGAAATAGAGATAAGATCCAAATTCCAAATGTTTATACTGATGACGGTGGGCAAACCATTAAAGCTCTTGAACCTCCAAGAAGCGTTAGTTCAAAACGCGTTCAAATTAGATATGCTGAGGATAAAGGTGTTGAACGTGACGGTCTTATTGAGTTGAGGCGTGGAGTTGATGATATTTCGCTTGGCAAAGCAATGTATGCTCAGGTTCGTATTGCTGTTGATGGAACCCATTATCTTAAAGGCATGGCGGTTTATGCCGATGATCTACCTGAGGGGGTCGACATTCGTTTTAATACCAATAAACATAAAGGTACCCCCATGCTTGGCGAAAAAGATAACAGTGTCTTAAAACCAATGAAAATGGTTAATGGCAAGCTTGATCTTGAAAATCCATTTGGCGCTTCTATTAAACGGGATGACGAGCTTATGCTTGCTCAACGTCATTATGTTGATAAAAATGGAAAAACACAACTATCTGCAATAAATATTGTTAATGAGCAAGGTGAATGGGCAACTTGGTCTAAGAATCTTCCTTCTCAATTCTTATCAAAGCAATATCCTTTTCTTGCACAAAGACAATTGGGTTTAACCTTTGCTCAAAAGAATGATGAGTACAAAGAAATTATGTCGCTTACGAATCCAGTAATTAAGAAGAAACTATTGGATTCTTTTGCTGATGAATGTGACTCTGCAGCAACACATTTGAAAGCAGCAGCCTTACCGAGGCAACAAACTCATGTCATTCTTCCTTTTCCGGATATACCTGACAATGAAATCTATGCTCCCAACTATAAGAATGGCGAAACAGTTGCATTGATTAGATATCCACATGGTGGTATATTTGAGATTCCGCAATTGAAAGTTAACAACAATATCAAAAGCGCTAATAAGATTATTAAGAACGCTCCTGATGCTGTTGGCATTAATGCTCATGTAGCAGCAATTCTTTCTGGTGCGGACTATGACGGCGACAGTGTTGTGGTTTTGCCTTTAAAGAATCAAAAGATTAGGCGTAAAGATCCTTTAAAAGATCTTGAAGGGTTTGATCCTAAAGAGGCTTATCCAGGGTATGAAGGCATGCCTCGAATGACAGCCCGAGCTAAAGCAACTCAAATGGGCAAGGTAACAAATCTTATTACCGATATGACTTTGCGCGGAGCTGGCGATGAGGATCTTGTTAAAGCTATTAAGCATTCAATGGTAATCATCGATGCCGAAAAACATAACCTTAATTGGAGAAAGTCTGCAATTGATAATGATATTGCCGCTTTAAAGCGTAAGTATCAAGGTGGCCCCAACGCTGGTGCATCGACTCTGATTTCAAGAGCTTCATCTGAGATTAATGTCCCGGCTTTTAAAAAGAAAATCAATCCTGATGGTAGCATGGTTAGAGAACTTACTGGCAAAACTAGAAAGGATAAAGCCGGCAATATTAAGGTGGCGACTGTCAAATCAACAAGGATGATGGACACCTTCTATAGAGAAGGAGCTCCTAAGGATGCAAGAGCTCTTTCATCTGGCACTAGGATTGAAGAGATATACGCCTCCCATGCAAATAAACTAATGGCCCTGGCTCAAGAAACTAGGAAGGCGTCCATAAACATTAAGCCCTATAAGATGTCTGCCTCTGCAAAACAAGCATACCCCAAAGAAGTAGCATCCCTCAATGAGAAACTTGATAGGGCTCTTAAGAATGCGCCACTAGAAAGAAAGGCACAGCTCATTGCGAATAAGAAAGTATCTTTAAGAATCCAGCAAGATCCAGACATGGATGCTGATAAGAAGAAGAAGATACGTGGTCAAGAACTGAACCGTGCTCGAAATTTAGTAGGGGCTAAGAAAGATCTTGTGAATATTACTGATTCTGAATGGGAAGCTATTCAAGCTCATGCTGTATCATCCAATGTTCTCACACAGATCATGAACAACACTGATATGGATAAGCTCAAACAAAGGGCTACTCCTAGAACAACTGTTGGCATGCCTGCTGCAAAGATAGCTAGAGCCAAGCTTTTGGCTCGTGCTGGTTTTAATCAAGCAGAAATAGCAGAACAATTACATGTTTCTGTAACAACACTTCGTAACAATGTTGATTTAACTGTTTACAATTAATGACTATCAAAAGAGGTGATTCTTATCACAGATGATGTAATGCTTACAACTATAGACAATCCTTGGAATCCATTCACTAACTTTGATGAATGGTTAGCGTATGATCATGAAATGGGTTACGATACAGTTTGTTATCTTGATAGAGTTGCTAATGCTAGTGAAGAATTGAGTGATAACGATTACGATGAAGCAATTCTTGAAGCAATGAAAGAAATTTGTGAGTTAAATGTTTTAGGAATTTACAAATTGATTCACAAAGATGACGTTATTGATCCAAACAAAGTTCAAACTAATTTGGCATCGATCTTGAATGCTCAAGCTCAAGGCTAATAAGTTTGTAGTTGAATAATTATTTTGTAAAACGAATAAGTTTATACATTTCATTTGGTTTAAAAGAATATTCTAAATACTTTTCAGCGTTCTTTCAATCGATTGCAACAAAAGTTAACTAAAAATTTTAATTCAGAAATGGAGGAATCTCCACTTTTCCTCAGTTTACATAATTACAAAAGCTTTTGTTGTTGAATTCTTGAAAGACCTGAGGGCATTTAGAATTCTTTTAACATAGGGGGGGGTCCGCAGTATTATACCCCCCTCTCTTTTCGCCGCCCTCTTCAAAAAAACCCCGGAGGGACATTTTTAGGAAACTTTTTATGGGCATAGAGATTCCGTCTGCATGATTTGTCGCATTTCTTACCCAAAAATCAATTGTACACTACACCTTCTTTCATTTATATATATTCTCCTGTCTCTATGCCTTTAAAAAGTCTCCTAAAAGTACTACAAAACTATAAAACATTGAGGTGAAAGTCCAATGGCATTCGTATATTTCAACCCAAATCCTAATGGAAAGTCTGTTGGGGATTGCACTATTAGGGCTATATCCTTATTAATGGATCAAGATTGGCGCAAAACGTATATTGGATTGGCCGCAATGGGCTTTTCAGAATGCGATATGCCATCGTCAAATGCAGTTTGGGGTAAGTATTTGGCTAGCAATGGATATGACAGAGGCATAATCCCTGATACATGCCCATATTGTTATACTGTAGATGACTTTTGTAAAGATAATCCTGTCGGAAAGTTCATGCTTGCAGCTGACAGACATGTTGTGACAATCATCGATGGCAATTATTACGATACATGGGATTCGGGCAACTTAATCCCGCTATATTATTGGTTTAAAAGGGAGGACTAAAATGAATTACGGATATTATCCACAATATGGAGCTCAAACAGTATATCCATATATGCAGCCAAATATGCAAAATACTGCAGTTCCAATGCAAACTACTATGCAACAACCTCAGATCCAAAATCAGCAGCAATCCGCAATGAACACGCCAATACAAAATGAGCTTATGCTTGTTCTTGTAAAGGATGACAATGCAGTTCAAAACTATCCTGTAGCAAATGGAAATTCAGTAATGCTGATGAACTACGACAGCGGCAAATTCTGGATAAAATCCATGACAAATGGTGTTACACCTACAATCACCGAGCATAAGTTTGAAGTCGTAAATGGAAACCAAAATACTTCAGCTTCTAACTTCGTTTCTCAAGAGGAGTTCAAAGCGTTATCTGCAAATGTAGATAGAATCCAAAAAATCATTGAAGATCTTAACTCTTAAGGAGGCTTGAACTATGTTTCCGTTTCAGCAACCGCAAAATCCAATCTTCTCAATGTTTGGCTCAATGCAGAACTTCAACAATCAGTTTAACAACTTTAAACAAAACTTTTCTCAACAAGGATTTGGAAATCCTCAAGCTTTAGTACAAAACATGCTTAACACCGGCCAAATGTCTCAAAGCCAATTCAATCAATTGAGCGCAATGGCTGATGCTATCATGGGTCACAAATGAGATGTAGAATCTTGTCGTAAGCAAGTATCTATAAATTTCTTTTAAGGAGGCCTATTAATGGCTTTATCGAATGAAAATGGCAACAACGGTATGGTGATGCCTGTAGCTCCCATGTATGGTGGCTATGGTAATGGCAACAACAGCGGTTGGGGCAACTTTGGTGGCGATGGCGCTTGGTGGCTGCTAGTATTGTTCCTCTTTGCTTTCAATGGTAACGGCTGGGGCAATGGCTTTGGCGGTGGCGGTGCTATGCCGTACATCATGAACAACACTACAAACAATGATGTTCAGAGAGGCTTTGATCAGCAGGCTGTAATGAACGGCATTAATGGTCTTACATCTGCAGTTACTACTGGTTTCTCAAATGCCGAAGTAAGCAGATGTAACGCTCAGGCGAATCTCCTTCAGACTCTGAACAACAATCAAAACGCCACTACTGCAGGCATGAACACTTTGGCAATGGCGCTTCAGAATTGCTGCTGTGAGAATCGTGCAAACATTGCCGATCTCAAATACACGGTCGCTACTGAGAATTGCGCTGACAGAACCGCTGCTGCTGATAACACTCGTGACATTATTGCTGCTGTTACAAATGGTGTTCAGTCTATCAAAGACCAGCTTTGTCAGCAGGAGATCGATGCTCTTAAGACTCAGAATGCTAACCTCCAGACTCAGGTTAATCTTCAGGCTCTTAATGCTTCTCAGACCGCTCAGACGGCAAGAATTCTTCAGGACAATCTGGCTCAGACTCAGGCGCTTGAGCAGTATCTTAACCCCGCTCCGGTTCCCGCATATGTTGTCCAGAATCCCAATTGCTGTGGCATGAATTACAACTGCGGCTGCAACTGATTGGAGGTGGCATAAATGGCTGAATATTCAGCAAATGCTGTCCAGACAGTAAACCCTGGCGAATCTATTATTTTTACAGATGCTCCGGTTCCTTGCACAAGAGGCTTGGTCCGTCATAGAGATGAAACAGGAAGCTTTCTTCTTAGAGGCGATGTTACTCAGTGTGCATGCTGCGGACGTAGAAACCGGTTTTCAAATTATCTCGTAGACTTTGGCGCGAACATTGCAATCCCTGAAGGCGGAACCGTTGAAGCCATTTCTGTTGCAATCACAATTGATAGCGCTACAATTCCGGCAAGTGATATGATTGTTACTCCTGCTGCGGTAGAGCAGTATTTCAATGTAAGCAGAGCCGTTAATGCTCAGATTTGGTCTGGTTGCTGTGAAACGGTTACTATCCGCAATACGAGTTCTCAGCCGATTCTCGTTCAGAATGCAAATGTAATTTTTAGCCGATAACGAGAGGAGGATTAACGTATGAAAGACATGGAACTTCTTCATAAGCTTGAAGATATTGTTACAGAAGAACTCAAGAGGGTTGCAAAAAAGGGCGATGTACAGCCTGCAGAATGGGTCAATTTCAAAGCTGCAGTTTGCATCATGAAAGAGGTCAAAGAACTTGAACGAATGCTTTCGGAACCGGATATGGATGAAGGCTATTCTTCAAGGAGTTATAGCACGCCCTTCATGCCTCATATGACTTATGATGGCAATAGAACTTATCGAGTAGAAGGTTCTTACGATAATCAAAATGGTGGTATGTCTCGTGCTAGAGGACGTTCTAGGACCACGGGAAGATACATGAGTAGAGATTCTGCTTATGACATGGGCCGAAGCAATCATAGTATTAAAGACCGGATGGTAGATTCTTTGGAACGTATGTATGACGAAGCTGTTACTGAGCATGAAAAAGCTACCATCGATGACTGGATTCATAAAATTGAATCTTCTGAAAGATAACTTATAAAATCGTGCGCCAAGGGGTCTGGATTATTCTGGGCCCCTTATTTATATGATAGGACAAGGTCCTCAGTACGAACAAAATTTGGGGAGTTTTTCCTATTATATAAATGATATAATAAGGAGGAATTGGGAATGCCTGATAATGTAAATAGGCATGCTCCTGCTAAAACCCCTAAAGGTCGTGAAAATCAACTAATAAGTTTGGCTGTTGATTTGGCCGAAAAACAGCTTCAGGAAGGAACTGCTAGTTCTCAAGTGATCACGCATTTCTTGAAACTTGGAACTGAACGAGAACGCCTTGAACGGGAAAAACTGGAGCAAGAAAATCTCTTAATACGAGAAAAAGTAAATGCTATTAGGGCTGCGGAAAGGGTTGAAGAACTCTACGCGAATGCTATTGCCGCTATGAAAGCTTATGGTGGTAATGAATGAGAACATATTCGGAATTAATTACAATACCAGATTATTACGATCGATTTGAATACCTCAAACTTGGGGGTCGAGTAGGTGCTGAAACTTTTGGTTATGATCGATGGCTAAACCAAATCTTTTATACAAGTAAAGAGTGGCTTAACTTTAGATGGAAAATCATAGAACGAGATAACGCTTGTGATCTTGCGTTTAAAGGCTATGATATCTATAAAGGTTTGGTTGTTCACCACATATCACCAATAACAAAAGAGGACATCATAAATCGAGCTCCAAAGCTTTTCGATCCTGAGAATCTGGTATGTGTCGCCGTTTTAACGCACAAAGCAATCCATTATGGAGATCGAAAACTCTTACCAAAGCCTTTAATTATTCGTACCAAAAATGATACTTGTCCTTGGAAATCATAAGGAGGAATATCATTGTATTCAGACATGTCAATAATTGACACCATTAAGAAGATGCTCGGTCTTTCTCCAGATTATACAGCATTTGATACTGATATTTTATTCTTTATCAATTCTGCAATAATGGATCTAAGTCAACTTGGCGTATGTTCTCCGAATTTTCAAATTACTGAAGATGGTAATGAAAAATGGGATGATTTGTTATCTGAATCGTCAAGTAATGGTCTTCTGAATGGTGCTCAAAAATTTATTTATATAAAAACTCGGCTTGTATTCGATCCTCCAAATAGTGGTTATGTAACATCGGCTCTTCAAAAAGAACTTGACGAAACTACATGGAGGCTTCGAGTTCAAGTAGATGGTGAAAGCAAGTAAAACGAGGTGAAATCCTTTGGCTTTATCTAATACTGCGGTTCCAAAGTATTACGGTGAGTTTAGAGAAAAAGTTATACGAGGGGAAATTCCTGTAAATGAAAAGATCTCTCTTCAAATGAATCGTATCGACAGACTTATAGAACATAGCGGTGTTTACTATGATGAAGCAAAAGTGGAAGGATTCATTGAATTTTGTGAAAATGAACTCACACTAACTGATGGCTCAGACTTATTTGTTCTTGATTATTTCAAGCTTTGGGCCGAAGACCTTTTAGGCTGGTATTACTTTGTTGAACGAAGTGTATATGTTCCAGAGCCGGGCGGCAAAGGACATTACGAACGAAAACTTATAAAAAAGCGTCTTATAAATAAACAGTTTCTCATTGTTGGACGAGGCGCTGCAAAATCTATGTATGCATCATGTATACAAAGTTATTTCTTAAATGTTGATACGTCAACAACTGACCAGATTGTAACTTCACCAACGATGAGACAATCGGAAGAAGTATTATCGCCAATACGAACAGCTATAGCAAGAGCAAGAGGACCACTGTTTAAATTCTTAACTGAAGGCTCTCTTCAAAATACTACGGGTTCTCGTGCAAATCGATTAAAACTTGCTGCAACCAAAAAAGGAATCGAGAATTTCTTAACTGGTTCTCTCATTCGTATAATTCCGATGACCGTTGATCGTCTTCAAAGTATGAGATGTAAGATTGTTACTATAGACGAATGGCTTTCTGGCGATACAAGAGAAGATGTAACTACAGCGGCGGAGCAAAGTGCTAAGAAAGCTAAAGACTGGATCATGCTTGCCATTAGCTCTGAAGGTACAGTCCGAAATGGTGTCGGCGATACAATCAAAATGGAGCTACTTAGCATCCTTAAAGGTGAGTATCAAGACATTCATACTTCTATTTGGTGGTATTGTCTTGATAACATAAAAGAAGTTGGTGACCCATCGAAATGGATTAAGGCGAATCCAGGCCTTGGACAAACAGTTTCGTATGAAGACTATCAGCAAGAAGTTCTAAGGGCCGAAAAAGCCCCCGCCACACGAAATGACATCCTTGCAAAACGTTTCGGACTACCGATGGAAGGATACACATATTTCTTTACTTATGAAGAAACAATTCCGCATCGACATAGAACGTTTTGGGAAATGCCTTGTGCGATGGGCGCCGACTTATCTCAAGGTGATGACTTCTGTGCGTTTACTTTCTTATTTCCGTTATCGACCGCTGAATTTGGCGTAAAGACTCGATGCTATATTTCGGAGAGAACCCTTATGAATCTTCCGGCTGCAACAAGAGAAAAATACGAGGATTTCATCAAAGAAGGAACTCTCATGATCATGCCTGGAACTGTTCTTGATATGATGACTATCTATGATGACATCGATCGATTTATTATAGATCAGCATTACGAGGTTCGTTGTTTTGGTTACGACCCATATAATGCAAGAGAATTTGTTGAACGCTGGACTCAAGAAAATGGACCATTCGGCATTGTAAAAGTTATTCAGGGACGCAAAACAGAATCGGTTCCTCTTGGCGAACTTAAGAAATTTGCTGAAGATCGCGCTTTGTTATTTGACGAAGACATGATGCAATTTACGATGGGCAACAGTGTAGTTCTTGAAGATAATAATGGAAATAGACAATTATATAAGAATAGACATGATCGTAAAATTGATAGCGTCGCTGCTATGATGGATGCTTATGTTGCCTATAAAGCAAATTACGACATGTTCTTTTAGGTAGGTGATATAGATGAATGAAATAACATGGCTTTCTCATGCATGGTTTGGCCCGCCAAAAGGTACTCATGGACCTGGTTCTCAAGGCGGAAAGCTAAGTGCATGGCGAGAGCGTTCTCGTTTGAAAAAGAATGCTCGAAAATATGAAAAAAAAGGGTATTCACCATACGCTCCTGCAAAAAAGAAAGACCGAATCGATTTTTCCACTTATCTTGAACGTACAGAAAAAGTCGGAAAAGATAAGCCGAAGCAGTCAAAAGCCGAGCTGTTAGCAAAAGATGTCGATAAAACAACGAAAGAACTGACAAATGGTATTAAGAACTATGCTCGATATATAAATGACAAAAAAGATAGAAGCGTTGATACGAGTAACTTATCAGACAGAGATCTTCAAGATGCTATAAAAAGAATTGAGCTAGAACGAAAATATAGTTCATTAGTTAATTCTAATCGAAGCTCTGGATATGAGCGTACCATGATGATTCTTGAATCTGTTGGATCCGTGGTAGGCATTGCTAGCGGAATTGTTGGAACTGCTGCCGGAATTTACACTTTAAAGAAAGGACTCTCGTGATATGAATGAAATAGTTTGGCTTTCTCATGGTGGACCTGGCTCTGGCAGGTATCCTAAAGGAAGCGGTAAGAAAAATGAGATTCGAAAAAAATATTTGGGTCTTCATGCTTCTGGATCTAAAGAATTAGAAAATATTGGTGTGTATACAAAACGCCAGGCTAAATATGCAGCAAAAGTTGAGAGTAAATATGGTAAGTCATTACTTGGAAAAAAAGGAATAAATATTGAAGAAACTTTAAGGGACTCTCCTTTTAAACACAGGCCTCGTGCATATGGAAAAAATTTGAAAGTCTGGGACACTGTTGAAGAAAAGAATGACGAACTTAGACGTTTGAATAAGATTTCTAAAGGGCAGATGGTTTATAAACCAGGCTTGTATCGAGATGTAAAAAGCATTCAATCGAAAATTGAAACCGTGCGTGGAAGAGGACATGTTTTAAACGAAAATTGGGTAACTATAACACCAAAGGATGCCATTAAAATTGCAAATAGAGCTCTTAAGTCTGATAAGCCTTATAAGCAAATTGGCGAAAAATATGTTCATAATAAGAAAATAAAAGCTTCAATTAAAAACGCTTTAATACGCGCTTCCTATCGTACAATGCGTTCTATTTCTTAAATTAAAAAGGGTTGATAAAAATTGAATCGCAAAACAATGAGTCATTCAGCTTTGCTTTCCAATCGAAGAAGTAAAAACCGTTTTGCAGAGTTTCAGCCTAGAGGATATTCTCCTCCAAAATCGTATATAGGATTGAATGGTTATCCTTCGAACAAAGTTGGATATCATATAGACTATCGTAAACCTGATAGAGATAACATCGATCCTAGAACGAATGAAACCATCTTATCGGCTATTTATAACCGTTTTGCCGTTGATGTTGCGCTTTTAAATTTCATGCATGCTCAATTGGATGATGACGATCGGTTTAAAGAAGCAAAAGATTCGGATTTGAACAAATGCTTTAGCTTGTCTGCAAATCTCGATCAAGTACCTTTTGATTTCTTTAAAAATTTAGTTATCAATATGCTCGATAAAGGCGATATTGCTGTGGTCCCAGTTGATACGAGTGAAGATCCAACTTTTACTGACGCTTATGACGTGAGTTCTTTACGTTATGGTGAAATTGTACAATGGGAACCAGCTAGAGTAAAAGTTCGATTGTATAACGAACAAACTGGTATTTACGAAGAAATCTTTTGTGATAAACGATGGACTGCGATTCTTGAGAATCCTTTCTATCTTATCATGAATGAACCAAACTCCGTTGGCATCAGGCTTAAGCAAAAACTTGCAATGCTTGATAAACTCGACAAAGAGCAAACCTCTGGCAAACTTGACTTAATCATTCAGCTCCCTTATGTAATTAAGACAAAATTACAAAAGAAGCAAGCCGAAGACCGTAAGAAAGCTATTGAAATGCAGCTTACGGATTCAAAATACGGTATTGCTTACACTGATGGAACTGAAAGAATCACGCAGTTAAATCGTGCCGTCGAGAATAATCTTCCAGAGCAAGTTGCAGATCTTCGTAAAGAACTTATCAATCGATTGGGAATTACCGAAGCTATTGTCGATGGTTCTGCTAAAGAAGATGAGCTTCTGAATTATTACAATCGTATTATTGAACCAATTTGTACAGTTATTTGTATGGAGTTTAAAAGAAAATTCCTAAGCAAAACGGCTATTTCTCAGCATCAGTCAATTACGTACTTTAGAGATCCGTTCAAGTTAGTTCCGGTTTCTCAGATTGCTGAAATTGCTGATAAATTTACAAGAAACGAGATAATGACTTCTAATGAATTTAGAGGTATTATTGGAATGAAGCCTTCGAGCGATCCGGCTGCTGATGAACTTCGTAATAAAAACCTTAATCGAAATTCTGAAGATTCTTTGCCGGTTAAGAAGGAAGAAAATCCAAATACAATAAATGAAGATGAGTGAGGAAAATCAAAATGGCAACACAAAGTGTAAATTTTAAAGAACTTCGCCATACTTGTGATTTTTCAGGTTGGGCAACCAGAAACGATTATCCTTGTTCTGACGGTAGAACCATTAAGAAGAACGCTTTTATCAAAGACCATGGTAAAAAAGTTCCTCTTGTATGGAACCATCGTCATGAATCTCCGGATAATGTTCTTGGCCATGCTTATCTTGAAAATAGAGAGGACGGCGTATATGCATATTGTTACTTGAATGATACTGATCAGGGACAAAATGCAAGAGAATATGTAAGACATGGTGATTTGACTGCGCTTAGTATCTGGGCAAATCAACTCAAACAAAATCGTGGTGATGTTCTCCATGGCTGCATAAGAGAATTGAGCCTTGTTCTCGCTGGAGCAAATCCCGGCGCTTATATAGACAATCCAATTGCGCATAATGGTGATGATGATACATCCGAGGCGCGTATTTATTTTGCAATTCCTGATGAGGCACCGAAAATGAACCTTAAGCATTCTGATGAAGATCTTGAGACAGAAAGCCAAGAGACTGATTCTGAAACTGAAGATTCAGAAGTTGTTGCTCATGCGGATGATGATAAAACCGTTAAAGATGTATTCGACTCTATGAGCGAAGAACAAAAAAATGTTGTATATTATTTAATCGCAGAGGCCGTTGATGAAGCCGTAAATGGCGGAGAAAATGTAGAGCATTCTATGGATATGGCCGACGAATTTCAAAATAACCAAGGAGATGAAGAAGTAATGGCACATAATGTATTCTCGGCGACTACTGATAACCTTGAGGGTATTCTTCAGCACTCTGCCGAAGAGATTACAAATGTTTTCGAAAGCGCTAGACTGAATCGAGCTGGTTCTCTTAAGGACCATTTCCTTCAGCATGGCATTACCGAAATTGAGGATCTGTTCCCCGATTATAAGACCCTCGACAATCCGCCCGCATTTATCAAGAGACCTGATGGCTGGGTATCCAAAGTCATGAATGGTGTAAAGCATACTCCGTTCTCAAGAATTAGATCTCGTTTCGCCGATATTACTGGCGACGAAGCGCGTGCAAGAGGTTACGTTAAGGGTAAGAGAAAGGTCGAGGAAGTATTTGGCTTGCTTGCAAGAACCACTGATCCTCAGACTATTTACAAGAAACAGCAGCTTCATCGTGATGACATCATTGATATTACTGACTTCGATGTTGTCGCATGGCTTAAGCTCGAAATGCGCCAGATGCTTGAGGAGGAAATTGCTCGTGCAATTCTGATTGGTGATGGCCGTAGCACTCTTAGCGATGACAAGATTAAGGAAGAGCATATTCGTCCGATTTGGACCGATGACGAAGCTCTCTTTACCATCAGCGCTGAAATTGTGATTGGCTCTGATGATACCCCAAACACAAGAGCCGACAAGTTTATTGATAAGGCTGTCCGTGCTCAGGCTGATTATAGAGGTGCTGGTAGCCCGACGTTGTTTGTTGAACCCAATGTATTTGCTGATATGCTTCTGCAGAAGGATCTCAACGGTCGTCGCATTTATACCAGCGCTAGTGATCTTGCTACTGCTCTTCTGGTCAAGGAAATTGTTCCCGTTGAGGTAATGAAGAACAAGACCAGAACTGTTACTAGAAGCGAAGTTGGATCTACAACAAGTTCAATTGTTTCAACTACTAACACTCTGCTCGGCATTATTGTAAATCTTACCGACTATACTGTTGGCGCAGATAAAGGCGGTGCTGTAGCGCTGTTTGATGATTTCGATATCGACTACAATACTTACAAATATTTGATCGAGACCAGAATGTCTGGTGCTCTTACCACTCCGTTCTCCGCAATTATCATAGAGAGCGTTCCTGCTTCTGAATAAAAATCAAAATGGAGGTGTTTTTAGTTAATGGCTAGGTTTTGCGGTAAAGTCGGGTATGTAACAACAGTCGAAACAAGTCCTGGTGTTCATGAAAACATACCCGAAGAATACGTCTATTATGGCGATGTTACTAACGTTAGCAAAAGATGGCAAACTAATGAAAACCTCAATGATGATATTCGATTAGAACAAAATGTTAGTATAGTGGCAGATTCGTATGCGTGGGCAAATTACTACAAAATACGATATGTCATTATCGATGGGATCGCATGGCGGGTTACAAATGTTCAAGTAGCTCGCCCGCGATTACTTTTGTATATAGGGGGTATTTATAATGGGGAAACTGTCTCGGCTCAAACTTCAGGAGACTCTTGAGCAAGTTTTGGGTTCAAAAAATGTTTATTTCCAACCTCCAGAATCAATGAGGCTTAAATATCCCTGTATCGTTTATGGTATTTCAAGCGGAGATACCATATTTGCAAATAATGTTCCTTATAAATTTGATATTTCTTATCAAGTTACTTTAATAAGTCGTGATCCAGATGAAGAAACTCGTGACAAAATTGCCATGCTGCCAATGTGTAGATATGAACGACAATTTAAAACTGAAGATATGAATCACGACATATTTCGAATCTATATTTAGAAAGTGAGATGTTTTTCACATGGCAAAAATTTTGTGGGACCAGGCTGGCGACAAAAAGTATGAAACTGGTGTCGACCATGGTGTTCTTTACGTAAAAAAAGATACAACGGTTGACGTCCCTCTTGGTAATAATAAAACAAGTGTAAAAACTCCTTTCCATGGCGGTGTCGCATGGAATGGTTTGACCTCTGTGAGTAAGTCCCCCTCTGGTGCAGAAGCAAACGATATTTATGCTGATAACATTAAGTACGCATCGCTTCGTTCTGCTGAGACTTTTGGCGGTACCATTGAGGCTTATACTTATCCTGATGAATTTGCAGAGTGCGATGGCTCTAAAGCTATTGCGACTGGCGTTGGTGTATATCTTGGTCAGCAGACTCGTAAGCCTTTTGGTTTCTGCTTCAGAACTGATATGGGTGATGATAATGATGGCAGCGTAAACGTGAATAATAAGTATAAAATTCATTTGATTTACAATGCTACTGCTTCTCCCTCAGAGTCTTCATATAGCACAATCAACGATAGCCCCGAAGCAATCACCTTTAGCTGGGAGCTTACCACCATTCCTGTAAGTGCTGGTACTGATAATCTCCCGACAGCGACTATTACGATTGATTCTACAAAGTTTACAGACATTGATCAAACCACTGGCAAAAGTACGAAGCTTGCAGTCTTTGAAGAGATTCTCTATGGTAAGGATCCCACAACCGAAGGTGGAAACGATGGCAGAGATCCCATGCTTCCCATGCCTGAAGATGTTATTAAATTCTTTACAACTTAATCATAATGTAGGGGCTGCCTAATCGCGGCCCTTACATCTTGTATATTTTTTAATTAAAGGAGATTTTTAAATTATGCTGAAAAAGACAATTACCTATGAAGATTACAATGGAATTACTAGAAAAGAAGACTTCTTGTTCAATCTTACAAAGACTGAGCTTATGAAATGGGACCTTAAAACTCCTGGCGGTCTCGCTGCAAAGCTTGAGCGCATTACTCAGAAGTTTGATGTTCCCGAACTTACAAGTTTCATCGAAGCCTTGATCGACAATGCTTATGGCGTTAAGTCCGATGACGGTGTAAGATTTATTAAAGATGAGAAGCTTTCCGCAATGTTCAGACAGACGGCAGCTTATGACCAGTTGTTTGTAGAGCTTCTTTCTGATGAAAAGAAAACAGCGGCATTTATTAACGGCATTCTTCCTAAAGAATTGATGGAGGAAGTTGCTAAGCAGAATAAAGATGCTAACCGTCCGACTTTGCTGAATGAAACTAACTAAGATTACAAATAGAGGTGTAACAAATGTTAAAATTAGTTTTACCACCTCGTGAATATACAATTGAAACGCCAGAAGGAGACTTGGAATTCCGAACTACCCCGGAAGCAACTCTTCTTCTGGAGCATTCTTTGATTTCAATTTCAAAATGGGAGGCAAAATACAAGAAACCATTTCTTAGTAGCCTTGAACAAAAAACGCGAGAAGAATCTTTGTACTATGTTAAATGTATGACTTTAAATAAAACACTTTCCGATGATATTTATGAGATGTTAACGGATGAAGACATTGCCAAAATTAATGAGTACATTGAAGATCCTCGAAGTGCTACGTGGTTTTCTGATGATGCTGGTTCAAAAAGAAGAAATCGTGACATCGTAACATCTGAATTAATATATTATTGGATGGTTGCTTTACAAATTCCGGTTGAATTCGAGAAATGGCATCTGAATCGTTTAATCACACTAATCAAAATCTGTGAAATCAAACAGCGTGACCCCAAGAAAATGAAAAAGAATGAGATACTTGCAAGAAATAGAAAACTAAATGAAGCCAGAAGAAAACGTTCTGGATCGAAAGGGTGAGAAATATGAGCGCTATTAAAGTTAGAGGTGTGGATGTAAGCTCTTGGAATGGAGACATAGACTTCGAATCTTTGAAACGAAATGGTATTTGTTTTATCATGATTCGTTGTGGATTCGGTAATAATTCTGAGTACAATGATGATTCGCGATTTGAAGAATATGTAAGAGGCGCTGAAAATGCGGGAATGCCTTGGGGCGCGTATTTCTACACATATTCAGCAAGCGCTGAGGACGATAAGAGCGAACTTGATCATATTCTCAGATTGCTTAAAGGTAAAAAACCCACTTACCCAATAGCTCTTGATGTTGAAGATGCTGATGGAGCAAAATCCCGAAAAGGCGCATGGAACTATAATAACGTAAATCGTAATACAAAATACATTCTTGAAGGTCTCGAAAAGAATGGATATTATCCAATGCTGTATTGCGGATATGAAGAAATCGAGAACTATATTTCTAAGGATGTCTGGTCCAAATATGATATGTGGTGGGCTCAATGGAACTCTACTTGTGGCTATAAGTATGATAATTTAGGTATGTGGCAATACGGTGGAGAAACAAACTTCATTGACAATCCGTATATTGATGGCGAAATATTTGATCAAGATTACGCATACAAAGACTACCCAACAATTATTAAAGAAGGTGGCTGGAATGGATGGGATAAAGAATCTCCTAAGCCTAAGCCGTCTCCTTCTGCCAAAAAACCTGTTGAGATGCTTGCTTTTGAAGTTCTCGATGGCTATTGGGGTGCTGGTGAAGAGCGTAAAAAACTTTTGACAGAAGCCGGCTATGATTATAAAGCAGTTCAGAGTCGAGTAAATGAAATTTGTGCTTCATGGAAGAATCCGACCCTTGATGAAACTGGTTATAAGCTTGGCGAGTCCAATATTGCAATTCTTGCTATCAAAGAACTCTTGTCAATTTCCAAAAAACTTGGAATCATTACTCAAGGTGTTTCTGAGAATAAAGTATTTGGTGATGGAACGCTCATTGCTGTAAATCAAATTCTCAAACTTGGAAATTACAATCAAAATGGCGTCATGGGAGAGAACTTCGTAAAGTATCTTTCAACATTAATTAAAGAAAAGAATCATAAGTAGGTTACTATATGATCTCCATAAAGAAAAAAGGGGATTTCAAAAATTTTAATAAATTTGTAAAATACTTTTCGAATAAAAAATACGAAAGTATATTAATCAAATACGCTAAAATTGGTGTTGAAAAACTTGCTTCTGAAACGCCAGTTGACAGCGGCGAGACGTCTAAATCTTGGAGCTATGATATTATACATACTAAAGATGGCGTTCAAATAGTATGGACTAATTCTAATGTAACACCACAAGGCGTTCCTATAGTTATCCTTTTACAATATGGTCATTCAACAAAAAATGGGTCGTTTGTTCAAGGAACTGATTTTATAAATCCTGTTATAAAGGACATATTTGAAAAAATAGCAAAAGAAATATGGACGGAGGTGACTTCCATTTGAGTAATATTGATAGAAGAGTCGTTGAAATGGCCTTCGATAACGCGCAATTTGAACGCGATATGAAGACCACTGTAAAGTCTCTTTTTAACTTTGAAAAACAACTAAACTCAATTGAAAGTTCTGATAAAACTTTTAGTGGCTTAACAAAAGGCCTTGAAACTTTAAAAAATAATGTTAAAAGTTTTAGTCTTGATACAGTTTCAAACGCTTTTGAGAAAACAAAAGTTACAATATCCAATTGGGAAGTCGCCTCGATGGCTGCCATATCAAATGTCGTTAATTCTGCGGTAAATGCAACTAGAAGTATGATTCGTTCATTAACTTCCGAGCCTGTAAAGCAGGGTTTTGAAGAATACGAGCTTAAAATGAACTCGATTCAGACTATGCTTCTTGGTGCACAAGCAATCGATCCATCTGTAAACCTTGAGAAAGTTAATAAAACCCTTGAAGAGCTTAATGATTATGCTGATAAAACAATTTATAGTTTTTCAGATATGACTGAAAATGTCAGTAAATTTGTAAATGCCGGCATTGAGCTTGATGACGCCGAGGCAGCAATTAAAGGTATTTCTAACTGGGCTGCTGTTGCTGGAGCTAATAGCCAACAAGCATCGCATGCAATGTACAATTTGGCTCAAGCCCTATCTACCGGTTATGTTCAATTAATTGACTGGAGATCGCTTCGTAATGCTCAAATGGATAACCTTGAGTTTATGAGAGAAGCGTTAGCTACTGCAGAAAAAGTCGGTACAGTTGCAAAAAAAGATAATAAATATATAGCTCTTACTCAAAATACTCAAGGCGCCAATATGAAAGAAGCTGTCAATGTGCAGCAAATGTTTAATCAGGGCCTTCAGTATCAATGGCTAACAACCGAAGTCCTTACAAAAACTCTTCAAAAATATTCAGACGAAACAACCGAACTTGGTAAAAGAGCATATGCTGCCGCTCAAAATATAAAAACTTTTAGTCAGTTGATGAGCACCTTAAAAGAATCGGTTGGCTCTGGATGGGCGCAAACATGGGAGATTATATTTGGTAATTTCGAGCAATCAAAATCCTTATGGACGAGCCTTAATAATGTCGTTGGTGGCTTTCTAAATGAGCAAGCTCAAGCAAGAAACGAAATGCTCAAAGAATGGGCTAAAATGGGCGGTAGAGGCGCTCTGCTTGAAAGTTTAAAAAATGGTTTTGAAAATATTTTAAAAGTAATAAGGCCAATAAAAGAAGTCTTTCATGAGTTATTCCCGCCAATGACTGCGAATAAATTATTATCGATTACAAGATCGATGAGCTCTTTCATGAGCAAACTCGATATCGGTAATGAAAGAATTGAAAAAATAAAAACCGGTTTTAAAGGCTTATTTTCTATATTAAGCATTCTAAAAAATGCTATTACTTCGTTTGTAAGAACTTTTGGAAGCTCTGGCGGAAGAATTATAGATGCATTTCTATGGTTTTTTAGTGCTATAGGAAAGATTATAATTAGAATTGATGAATGGATAAAAAAGAATGATGCATTTGCAAAAGCATTTTCTGTTGTAAAGAATGTAATTGATTCTTTTATAACATTTTGCATCAATGGCTTTAGAAAACTACGAGATTCTATATATAATACAAAAATACCAGATTTAATAAATCAGATAAAAGATTCTTTAAAATCGTTAAAAACGGACGACGCAAAGCCTGTTGTAAATTTTGCAAAGATTCTTGAATTCGCGTTTATGCCAATAAGGATTTTACTGGAATTTACGAAAAAAATAATAAATGGACTCGCTGCTGGACTTTCACAAATATGGCCAACTATTAAAAAAGTCGGAGTAACTATAGCTCAGCTTTTTGGAAAAATGTTTGAAAATACTTACAAAGAGCTCCGAAACATGACTTTTGTAGATATTTTTAAAACATTATTTAAAGCTTTGATAAGCGGAAAACTTATACAATATCTTGCTCAAGTTGCTAATAGCTTTAAAAAAGTATCGGATACTGTTGAATCATTTGGAAATATATTTAAAACATTTTCAAAAATACCAGAAGCTATTGGAAATATTGGAGAAGCATTTAAGAAACTGGCTGGTGGTTTATTAACAGTAGCCCAAGCAACTGCATTACAAAAGTCGGCCGTATCTATTGCTATTCTTGCAGGTGCGATTTTAGTATTGTCTACGATTCCTTCAGACGATATGTGGAACGTGGTTGGTGCAATTGGCGCTTTAATGGGCGAACTTGTGGCAACTGTAAAACTTCTTGGAGGTATAACTCTTTCCGGTAAAGAATCGCTTCGCCTTCGTAGACTATCTACAGCTTTTATCTTAATATCGGCAGCTTTATTGCTAATGTCATTCGCGGTTAAAAAATTATCATCTCTTTCATACGAAGAGCTTACTCGTGGATTAATCGGTGTTGGAGCACTTCTTGGAGCATTTATTGGAACTTCAAGAGGATTAAATCGAGAAGCTGGCAAAATGAAAAAGACTGCAAAAGCCATGGTAATTTTATCTATTGCGACTCTTATTATGGCTTCTGCAGCAAAAAAAGTTTCAAGCTTGTCTTGGGAAGAACTTGGAAAAGCTGGAACTGCAATAGCTGGTATAACTGGCATTTTTGTAGGCATGTCACATAGCCTTAATAAAAATTCTAGAAAATTGATATCTTCTGCAATATCTATGGCAATATTTGCAAAAGCAGTTGGAATACTGGCGGTAGCAAGCAAACCTTTTGGTGATTTAGATTGGTGGAGTCTTGCTAAAGTTGGTTCTGCTATTGCTGGTTTTGCAGGAATAATGGCTGCTTTTAGTCATCTCGTTAAGCCTGTAAAATTATTAGCAGCCGTTGTGGCACTCAGAATATTCTCTAGCGCATTTAACGATATTTCACAAACATTTAAGCCTATAGGGGACATGGACTGGATGTCTCTACTTAAAGTTGGTTCTGCTATTGCAGGTTTCGCAGGAATAATGGCTGCTTTTAGCCATCTCGTTAAGCCCGTAAAACTATTAGCAGCCGTTGTGGCACTTAGAATATTCTCTAGCGCATTTAATGACATTTCACAAACATTTAAGCCTATAGGAGACATGGACTGGATGTCTCTACTTAAAGTTGGTTCTGCTATTGCAGGTTTTGCAGGAATAATGACTGCTTTTAGCCATCTTGTTAAGCCTGTAAAATTACTAGCAGCCATTGTGGCACTTAGAATATTTGCTGCCTCATTCAAAATCCTTGGTGGAATAGCAAAAGAGGTTTCCGTTGGTGTATTTGGTGCCATTGTCGGCATTCTTTTGGCTGCAGTTTCAGCATTGGCATTGATATTTGATAAAATTAAAGATTCATCTAAGGCTGGTTTTAAATTTGCTAAATCTGTTGCGTTAATTGGTGCTGCATTTCTTGCAGCCGGACTGGGTGTTGCACTTTTTGCAACTGCCATAGCTGGATTGGGTGTATCTTTTTCAACTATTGTTGACTTTATTAAAGATGTACTATCATTAATCCCAGAGTTCTTTAAACAAATTGGGCTTGGTATTGGTGAGTTTCTATTAATTTTCAAAACACAGATTCCAAATTTCATTTCGGCTATTGTGGAATTTATTAAGAGTGTCTTATCAGCTATAGGAACTCTTATTCCAAGCATAATCGATACATTTGAGAAAATTGTAGATGCCTTAATACCTCTTCTTGTTGAATATGCTCCAAAAATAGCTCAAGCTATTATTGACGTTATTATTGCGGTAATTAACAAAATAGCTGATAATATTCAGCCATTGATGCAGGCAATTGCAAATTTGTTCAATAAAATAACAAAAGCATCTGCAGAGTTTGCAAAATCTAATGGTTTCAATATGGAAGACTTTATGGGAATGATATCAATATTGTTGATCATTGCTGTTACTATATATATTATAAAGTCATTAACCAAAGATATTAAAAGTTGTTTGAAAGGCGTCGCTATAATAAGTCTTGTTCTAGGTGCGCTGGTTGGAGCAATACTTGTTATAAGTAACTTTTCAGATCCTGCGAAAGCTATTGATATACTAAAAGGTATTGCCAGTGTTTTCTTAACTTTTGCCGCATTGTTTGCGATTATAGGCGGTATAACTTTAGCATTTGACAAAATACCTGGCGGAAGTAATTCGGTTCCTTTGGCTGGAATATTTAAAGCCGTAGTTGCATTTGGTCTTGTTATACTAGTTATGGTTGCAGTAGTAGCTATTATATCAGCGCTAGTTGCTCTTCTTGAAGATACTTTCAAAGAGCTGAATATACTAACCATGATATATAGAGGCTCAAAAATAATGTCTGCTGTTGGCGAAGCTATTGGAAGTTTCTTTGCGGGTATAATTGAACCTCTTTCAAAAATCATGACCAATAATGGTGTTAACGTTGGAACCATATTGGCACTCGTGCCTCTAATTTTAGCGTTAGAGCCTTTATTATTAGTTCTTCCTATTTTGGCATTATTTGTCGGTGCAATAGGAGCGCTTGCAACGTTGATTGACGAACATACCAATTGGGATACTTTAACTGTAATTCAAAATGGTGCCAAAATCATGGGTGGTATAGGTGAGGCCATTGGACAATTTGTTGGCGGGTTTATCAATGGAGCCATGGAACAACTGTCGAAAGGCTTTATGAGTACTATGATCGGTTTCGCTGATGGCCTTGCAGAGTTTATGGACCATTTAACGGTATTTATTAACGCACTGTCTATTATCAATGGATCTGTTTTGGAAAAAGCTGGTCAATTAACATTGATTATTTTAGAAATGTGCGCAGCCGATTTGATTACAACTATCACCAGCTTCTTTACATGGATGACTGGCGGAAATTCGCTAACAAAATTTGCAAAAGAATTAGAAGCGATGGCCCCGTATCTTGTTAGATTCAGTAACAAGCTTAAAAACGGAAACTTTGATGGTGCTACAGTTAATTCTGCAGCGAATGCCGCGCTATTGATGACTGAAGTCGCAAATAATCTTCCTAGAGATGGCGGTCTTTGGCAAAATATTATTGGACACTCGCAAAGTTTAAAAGATTTCGGAAAAACTTTTGATGAACTCGGAAAAGGTTTAGTAACCTTCGCACAATATACTAACAAAATATCAAAGGGCAACACTGAAAAAATGAAAACCGCTGCGAAAACAGTAAGGACCCTAGCATCTGTTGCTAATGAGATGCCGAAACATGGCGGCTGGTGGCAAAATATTATTGGCGAGTTAACAGACGTTGATGACTTTAGCGAGCAATTAGGAGCTTTAGGCGATGGCTTAGTCGCTTTTGCTACAGCAGTTGTTGGAATGCCAGCCGGAAGTAAAGGCGCTATCGATGCTGCAATACCGATATTGGAAAAACTCGTTTCAGTAGCAAATTCACTTCCGAATGAATCTGGAGATATCTGGGGTACGCTGTTTGGCAACCAAATGAATATAAAAACATTTGGCGATCAATTAAAAACTCTTGGAGAAGGTCTTGCAAACTTCGCAGTAGCTACAAATAAAATAAGCCCTGGAAATGTGACGCATGCAACAAGTGCAGTTGGCGTTGCAGAAAAACTTGTTAGTCTAGCATCAACATTAAATTCAGAAAAAGACGGCGGTTTTGTTGGTTTGTTTGCTGGAACTGCAAAAGAAGATCTGGAGAGCTTTTCTGAGAAAATACCAAAACTTGGTGAAGCTTTAGCATCATTTGCTGAAAAAACAAATGATATCGGTGAAGTTAAAAATGTTTCAGATACTATAACTGCCGTACAGAATTTAGTTATAGCGTTCAAATCCGCAAAAGATATTGGAAACTTTAACAAGAACTTCTTAGTGCATCTTCACGATCTCGTATATGGCGAGGGCAGCGATTATACTGGCGATGAGCTTCAAAAAGCTGGAGACCTTTTAGGCGATCATCCTCAAGATGTATTGTGGAATTTAAATTATGTTACTGACGCTATCTCCAAAATGGCAGCGGCATTTAAAAACACTAATGATATTCCAGATTTAAGTACTTCTTTGTTGAAGAATTTGCATCTATTGACAAACGGAAGCGCGACTACTGGTTATACAGGGGATGAATTCCAAAAAGCTGGAAATCTTCTTGGAGATCATCCTCAAGATGTTGTCTGGAATTTAACGTACGTAAAAGACGCTATTGTCAAATTATCAGAAGCTTTCGGAAGCGCAAAAGATCTTGGAGATTTTAATAAGAATTTCTTAGTTTATCTTCATGATCTTGTTTATGGCGAAAGCAGTGATTACGTTGGAGACGAATTTGAAAAAGTTGGTTCTATAATGGGCGACCATCCTCAAGATGTGTTGTGGAATTTAAATTATATAAAAGATGCCATTATTAAGTTGTCAAAAACCTTTTCCGACGAATCTATAAAGAATATTGGCGACTTTAATAAAAACTTCTTAGTGCATCTTCACGATCTCGTATATGGCGAAGGCAGCGATTATAAAGGCGATGAGCTATTAAAAGCATCGAGGCTTTTGGGTAATAATCCGGCAAATGCTGAGGCTGCAAAGGGCCAGTTAGCTGTGGTTTGTGAAGCCATTTCCACATTGGCTAAATGCTTATCGGGTATAACTGGGCTTGACTCGGAATCTTTGAATGCATTCTTTGATTCCGTATCAAAAATTTCAACGTTATCTATTGATACAATGAAAGCGGATTTCGCGAAAAGAACATCGGAAGTAGTTCAAGAAGTGGAACGTTTAATATTTAGTATTGGAACGGCTTTTCTTAATAAACAAATTCCTTTGGAAGGCAACGTAAAAACTTTATTATCAGCCATTCCAAATTCTTTTTCCAATAATATGGGCGAAATCAAAAAGAATGCACTTTCTTACATATCTGGTGAAACAGGAGTAATTTATGCAATCGGAAAAGCATTTATTGACGGGCAAAAGCCTCTTCAAGGAAACGTTAAAGATTTTATACTTTCAGCTTTGAATGCTATTTCGCCCTTTAACAGCGTAGATCCATATATGCCTGGTACATTTTATATGGCTGGATCAAACTCTGCTTGGGGGTATATAAGAGGTATAAATGACCACTTGAACGAAGTCCTAAAGGCTGGCCGGTCTATTGGTGAAAAAGCACTTGAAGGTGCCAATAAAGCCGTAGACAATCGTTCACCTTCTCATAAGTTTGAGGATTATGTTGCTTATAACTCTGTAATGGGCTTTGTAAGAGGCTTTAGAAAACGTGCTCATATGGCTCTCGAAGCTGGAGAATACTTAGGCCAAAATGCATTGAATGGAACCCAAGGCATTGTATCCAGAATCGACAATATTCTTAATTCTGATATGAATCTTCAGCCGGTTATTACTCCCGTATTGGATTTGTCACAAATGTCGATCCAATCTGGTAGAATCGGTGGTATTCTTAATGCAAATAACTCTGTAATCGCTGCTGGTAGAGCTTCTAGCTTGATTGAGCAAGGAAGAATGCTTCGTCTTGATGCTCGTATAAATCAAAATGGAAGCCCCGACGTTGTCGCTGCTGTGGAGAATCTTACAAATCGTATGGATTCCATGGAAGAAGCAATCATTAATCGTCCTATTGAACTTGATGGTGATCGTGTAACCAAAAAATTGACTCCGAGAGTAGACAAAGCCCTCGGACAAAGAGCTTACTATTCTAGGAGGGGAAATTAAAATGAAACATACTGCATTTGGTCATTCCATAACTTTTATTTCCCAAGACTGGGAGGAGCATCCAGAGTTTACGCATCGGGAATTTTCCCAAATCGGAGATTATAATTCTGATTCGGCTATTTCTGAAGATACACGCTTACACATTGACAAAAACACATGGGAAGATTGGGGGTTGGTCCCGGATTCGAGGCCGACCCTTTCTTCTCCATCTCCAAAAACGAATACGGTTGATAATAATAGCATTAATGGTGTTCTCGATTTAACATTTAAACGAATGAGATACCCATTATTTGGAAATAGAGAGGGTAGTTTTACTTTCATTTATAATCCTTTGTTTCAAACAGTTAATGGAAAATCGAAACCGTGGCTTGTTCTATATACAGAACTGCATAATTTCTTACATGGGCGACGATTAAGAATGGTTCTTGAAGATGATCCTGAATTTTATTATGATGGAGTATTCAAAATCGAGAACTGGACCTCCAATAATGATGGAACTGGATCAACAGTAACAATTGGATATTCTGTAGAACCATACAAAATGTCTATATTATCTTCTCTTAATAACTGGTTGTGGGATCCATTTAACTTTTATGATGGCGTTATTATGCAGGATTCCTTTACAATTAATGTTACTACAAACGGTAATAAAATACGCTCAAAAGAGACATATTATGACCTCGTTCATCCCGATTCAAATGATTTACCAAGCCCTGATTGGTGTGGCAAAACTGGTGTAAATAGTAAACTTGACTTATTGGGCTTAATGGGTACGAAACCACAAATCCCGATTATACATTGGAATCCAACAACCTATTCAGAAGGCTCCGGCCAAAATGCAAAAAATCGCAGTGTAATTGTTAATTTTGTAAGCTTTGGTTATGGAATACATTATGGCAAATCGGGCATTCGGTATAAATATCTCGATCCTCTTGGAAGCTATGGACAAGGCACAAGTATATCCTCAAAAGGCATAATAAGACTATCAGACGTTCGAGATGATGATGGGTTCTTTCAATTTAAAGATATGGACATGATATTTGCTGATAATTACGTTGGTGAATACCAGTTTATACAATTTATTGGCAATGGAACTGTCAAAATAGAGTTTCATAGAGGTAGCCTATAATGAATTATCGAGTTTATATTAAAAGAGCAAAAGATAATATTATTGGCGATGTCGTACGAGGAAGCATAAATAGCCAAGGTGTTGCTACGGAATATCCAACTGGAACACACTGGTATATAACAAAAAGTTTTTTATCAGTCGATTCTAGCCATACTTACGAACTTGTCAAAATATTTGACTCTAATGTATCTTATGTGGTTTATGAGTATAATTCTGATAAAACATATCTTAATAGCCAGTCTTTACAAGATCGTAATGGAGATGACAGCACTAAGAGCAAAATATACGTTCCATCTTCGCTCAGCGTTTCTTATGTAAAGCTCGCAATCTGGGATACTACAAATTATCCTGATGCCGGTTATTTTCCAACTATGTTTTTGCGTTCTGCCGATCCGTTCTTGATTCATGATAGCAATTCTCCAGAAAAGGAATACCATTTAATTGATCCAAACCTACAACTTGGAGATTGCACAGCTGGTTCTTTTGAGTTTGTTATTTATCCGGGTCATGCCTATTATCAAAATAAGATAAATTTGTTTACCGATACGTTCTATATTACTCGAACTTACAAAAATGGATCTGAGAGAATCATATGGGATGGAAGGGCTATAACTGAAGAGATTGATGCTGATGGCAATAAAGTTTATCACTGTGAAGGCGCTTTAAGTTATTTGAATGATATTCGCGTTGCTGGATCGCAACGTGGTTCTATTAATGCTACCGTATACGAATTTATCAATAACTATATTGTAGCTCAGCAGTCTGACAAATCGCAACGCAGCAATCGAATGGACCGCAGCTTCTATTCTTACAAAGAAAACGGAGAATATGTTGATACTTCCAGCATATTTTGCGATCAAGGTACACGGTACGCCTGGAATATCAATTACGAGTCCGGTTTGAAATGGCTTAATGACATACAACAAACTTTTGGTGGGCATATGAAAATCCGTTATCGCGCTGATGATAGTGTAAAAGATGACATAATTTGTAGGTCTTTCACATACATACAAGACTTCGATCGTACGTTTACAATTCCAGATTTTCAAAATATTAAAATCGATACACGCATTAAACGCGGTTCGGTATTCTCTTATAAACAAAACCTGAGTGCTACTCGAACAGTTTACATTGCACAAACAGATTTTACAGTTGTGTCTGGAAAAACGACTAGAGATTATATTAAGGGCAGATATATTACTCCGGTAGATTCGAAACTTGTTGGTAACGTCACTAGCGAAGGCCAAATAGATAATACCAAACAATACTGGGTTGTCAATAACGCTTATGCCGTATACAAACCAGAAGCACTTAGATTTTCAGTTCTATATGCAAACTTTGGTACAGATATATTTGAAGCAAAAAAGACTTCTGAAATTAATGACTTTGCTACTTATGTTATACCAAGAGGCATGAGCATTGAATCTTCAAGCGGAACCGAAAGCCATATTTATTTATCAACCAGAAAAGCTTATATCGATGGGAAAGAATATTTGTATAACCCGCCAAAGGATAAGCAAGGTGTAGAATACGCTTCAGATGCTCTACTAGATATAAGTTTAACAAAACAATATGGCAATGTTGAAGCTATTGTAGACTTTGAAAGCGCTAATACGCCACAATTGCTATATGATCAAGCTTATTCGTGGTTTAAAGACATCAAAAAGAAGATTGTCAGAAATAATATTGAAATTTCTTTGGTAGAACTTTGCAAAACGATTCAAAATAGTAGCTCGGATCCGTTTTCAGACCCAGAATACGTCGATATTTGGACTCAAGTTTATGCCGAAATCCCCGCTTTTGGAATTACAAGCGATTCTCCAGAGAAATATTACGTTTCTGAGATGAGTATACCTTTGGATGACTATTTAAACACCCAAGTGACCCTTGTAAATAAAGCAAGCCTTATAAGCGATAGTAATATAGGGGCTAACAATATGCAGGGAAGCACAAAAGGTATTATAGATACGGCGTCATAAAGGTGGTGATACCAATGAGCGAAGCAATCATTCAAACAATAATCATGTCTCTTGTTACTTTATTCGGAACATTTGGAGGCATTCTTACAGCAAATAAGTTGAGTAACTACCGCATTGAACAGCTTGAGAAAAAAGTTGATAAACATAATAGCGTTATTGAAAAAACTTATGGGCTTGAAAAAGACGTTCAGGAAATGCGTAAAGATGTTGACAGAATCGATGGCGAAGGACAAAAAACAAAAGAAAAAGTTCAGGAAATTGATAAACGTGTAACATTGCTCGAAAAAGAAAGGGGCTGATAGCCATGAAGATCACAAATAAATCATATGATGTAATTAAATGGATTGTTGTAATTGTAATCCCGGCAGTAATTACATTATATTCTACACTTGGCGGTATTTGGGATTTTCCATACGTTCAGGAAATTACTGCTTCATTAGCAGCTATTGATGTATTTCTTGGTGTAATTATGAAGATTAGTTCTGTTTCATACAATAAGGAATGCGATGGCGTTCTTCATGTTGATACCGTAAATGATGAAGCTACAGACAAGTACCTATTTGAGGTTGATGATTTAGATCAGCTTGCAAATAAAGATAGAATTACGCTCAAAATTGATGCCGTTAGTGAAGCAGATTCACCGGTTGAAGATTAAGAAAGGATTGATTTAAAATGCCTACAAAAGAAGAGATTATGGCCCAGATTCAGATTTTCAAAAATGCTAAAGGTACTCTTGTACAGGATTCTTTGGTAAAAATTCTTGAGATGCTCTGTAATGGCGCAGCAGGAGCAGACGGCTATTCGCCCACTGTATCAACTACCAACTTGGACGCACAGACTCTTGTGACGGTCACTGATAAGAACGGAGCGCACAATTTCTACGTTAAAGACGGTTCCAGCATCACAAATGCGGTTGTCGATGAAAACGGCGATCTAATCATATCCATTCAGCAAAAGCCCACAAGCAGCGTCAACCCGATGATCCATACGCTGGAGGTCAATGCCGGGCACGTCGTAGGCGCAGCAGGATATGTTTTGACCGAGCAGGACAAAACTGACATTGCAAACATCGTTTCGCAGTCCTTCGCCAATTCCACTTCCACCGATGAAGAAGTAGTTCCTGAAACTCCTTAAAATCTATTAAATAAAATCAAAATAAAGGTATGAGGCTGTGCAAAATAAACATGGCCTCATATTTTTGTTTCTAGAAAGGATGATTACTATGGCAAAACCTAAACTTGTAAAAGAAGTTACAGAGATTGCTGGTGTTAAAATGGCACCGATTTCTACATGGTTTTGTGAAGCTTCCGCAAAAACTTCGGCGGCTCTTTCTACAGCTGTATCCGAAATTCCTGAAAATGTATCTGCCGGTTCTGTTGCGGAAATTCTTACTCCAGATGGACTTGTCGTTATGATGAAAGCTTCTTCTGGGGATTGGTTTGAACTTTAGGAGGTGAGTATATGGATGGACTTATTGCATATGCACTTTCAAAAAAATATGCCGATTCGGAAATTCAGAAAATCATTAATGCCGGTTTTAGGGTCCAAGTAGAGCAAGATAGAAGCATTCTAAGTGGAACTGGCGAAGAAATGGTTCTATATTTTATTCCTAAAGAACAATTTCTTGCATCTGATAATTATGATGAATATGTTTATAACAATAATCAATGGGAGAAAATCGGAACAACTGGAGAGCGAGGTCCTCAAGGTCCTCCCGGCGACGATTATGTTTTAACCGCGCAGGACAAGGCAGACATTGCCAACATCGTATTGCAGGAGCTGCCGACGACTCAGGGGGTATTATATGGCAACACGAGTAATTGATGACACTAAGCTGAATAATATTGCCGTTGCTATTCAGGCAAAGGACAACGGCGGTCGGATGACTGTTGACGAAATGGCTGGGAGGATTGAGGCGATTCCGATAGGTTCTCCTACGGTTTTAAACCCCGCTCTTGTTCTGTGGGACTGGGAAGGAACAAAACTTTCCGAATACTCGCGTGAAGATGCCTTGGCACTTATAGCTTTACCATCTCCATCCTCACTTCCAATGTACACTGCTGTTGACCATGAGCTACTGGTTTTTCAAGAATGGAATTGGAATTTAGCGGATATAAAAACATGGATAAATGAGCATAAGAACATTGCTCTTGATGTCGGAGCAATTTACACAACAACTGACGGACATAATCATAATTATTGGGCAAATCCAAGATTGTCTGATATACAAAAAGTATCCGCGATAAAATCGGCAGAAACTACTGTGACTGGAAACAAGTTTTATTTATTTCATAATTTAAAAAAAATAAATATTCCAGTCGGTGTTAATACAATAGGGAACGAAGCATTTCAAGGCAATTATAATTTAGACTGTATAATTTTGCCAAATGGTATAATAGAAATAGGAGTAAATTCTTTTAGAAATTGCCATTCTTTAAACAAACTAATTTTTAATCAATGCAGTCTGAAATCAATAAGAAGCAGAGCGTTTTATAATTGTTATGCTCTTAGTGATTTTGTTATTCCGGAGGGTGTTGAACATATTTATGTTGAAACATTTCTTTCCTGCGTATCTTTGTTAAAAATTAACCTACCGACCAGCCTTTTGGATATTGGAGCCTCCGCATTCGCCAATTGCACATCATTATGCGACATTTTATGTACTGGAAAACCAAATTTATCTGATGTTAATGCTTTGTCAGGGCTGCCATCAAATTACCGCATTTATGTGCCACGCTCAAATCTGTCGTGGTTTGAAACCGAGACCAACTGGTCAACGATCTACGCGCAGGGTCACATCGTGGCGATTGAGGAGTATATTGAATATCTTGAATCCCTCGGTTTTGACGTTGATAAATATAAAGAGGTAACGGTATGATTGTAAAAGAAAACATGGAAATCGGCGGCAAGGACTTTGTAAAGCAATATTCTGATGGCGGCTTTTACATCGAGCGAGACGCTGAGAAGTATTCCGAGGCGATCGATCCGGCGGATATTCCGCGCGAATACACCGAGACCGACGAGCCGATTTCTCCCACCGAAGAATCGGACGAAATCAAACTGAAATCCTATGCCTACGACTATCTGACAGGAAGGAGCGCCGCCGATGATTAATCCCTACATGCAGGAAGCAAAAGAAATCCGCAAGGCGATTGATACCTTTGCAGGAAACCAGACAGACGAAACGCTGATTGACAACAAAGCGGCGTTTTCATTATGGCGGGCCGGAGTACAAGTTGTACGAAAACAAATATTAAGATTTAATAATGACCTTTATCGAGTAAATCAAGACCATACAACACAAGAAGACTGGACGCCAGACATAATACCTGCATTATACACCAAAATTAGTCTTGAGGAATATCCTGAATGGGTACAGCCTACCGGTGCACAAGATGCTTATAATTATGGAGATAAATGTAGCCATAATGGCAAGCATTGGATGTCAAACCTTGATGGTAACGTTTGGAAGCCTGGTATTTATGGATGGA
Source organism: uncultured Caryophanales bacterium (assembly GCA_946414655.1). Lineage (GTDB taxonomy): Bacteria > Bacillota_I > Bacilli_A > RFN20 > CAG-826 > Fiminaster. The sequence goes on from CAMKPL010000005.1 coordinate 53,291, forward strand.
GCGAGGTGTAAAATATGCCCAATAATATAGAAGATTTAGACCAAGAAATTCAGGAGTGCCTTGATACATTTCAAAATGCAGTATTTGGTGAAGACGTTCGTTCAGCGTTAATCCAAGCTATTGAAATCTGTTATGAAAAAGTTGTTGAACTCGCAGTAACACATATTCTTTCTGGAAAATCTGCATACCAGCTTGCTCAGGAAAATGGATTCTCTGGAACTTTACAAGAATGGCTCGATTCTCTCAAGGGAGATCCGGGTCCTACTGGTCCGCAAGGTCCTGAAGGTCCTCCCGGAAGAATTGAAGGCGATGGATTTGACGTAGATAATGTCATCGATGCGAATAGCACAAATCCTGTTCAAAATAGGGTCATTAAAGCTGCTTTAGATGAGAAACTTGATGCTTACCGTATTGATGTCCCGACAGGTCATAATCGAGAATTTTTATATGCAAATGCCGCTGGAATAATAAAAACATCAAATATTAGAACTGGAGGCACCACGATTAGCAATAGCCAAGGATCAAGCTTGTTAGCTAGAGAAGAAGCTGTAAAAAATTATACATATTCCAAAGCAGAATCAGACGCACGGTATTTACAAGAGCATCAAGACGTTTCGGGCAAAGCAAATATAAGTGACATTTATACAAAAGCACAATCTGATAGCCGTTATGTTAAATTTTCAAATGTTGATGCATTTATAAACCCGAATAGTACCAACCCTGTTCGGAATATGGCTATAGCAGAAGCACTTGCTAATCTTCCACAACCAACGATAACAATTGACGATCAACTTTCTCCGAGTAGTACAAATCCCGTTCAAAATAAAGTAATCGCAGAAGCTTTACAAGATGTTGTAACCGACAATATAATCTGGGAAGATATTGATGCTTCTTTATCTTTTGAAAATCCAGATAACGATTTTAGTGGATATGATTGGTTCCCATATAGTGGGCTGTTTGTTGAACGCTATTATGATTCTTCTTATAACGATTCTGGAGATGCGGATTCGACAAAATATCGTTATTTCTTATCTTATATTGATTCAAATGTGCCTTCAGATAACATCGATCCGACAAGTTCACATTGGCATAGAATTATTGAATTAACAGGTTTGTTTGAATCTAATCAGTGGAAGTGTCAAAATGTCCACAATATACCAGTCATAGGCGATAAAGAAACATATTATCCATCAGTAAGCTGTATGGAATCCTACGTTTTGGAGAAATTGAATGACAGACTTGGCAATTTTACCAGGTCTAGCCTTGAACTCCTGGCACAAGGCTATGATGATCTTAATAATAGAGTTGCAACACTTGAAAATCAGTAATTCGCAACAAAATCAGAGCCTATAATGGAACTTATATTTAAGGAGGATTTCTATGAGAGAAGAATGTATTAACCGATTAACGGTGTTTACTGAAGAAGCGGCTGACAAAGCTGACAAATTGGAATCTGGTAGCGAAGAACGAGAGCGAGAATCCCGTTCTATGGCCAATCTTGCCAAAGAGATTAATTCACAATGTAAAATTGAGTACGAGCGAGAAATCGAAATGGAGCGAATTCAAAATGATTATGAAATAAGAATCAAAGAATTACGGCTCAAAGAGATGGAGCTCGCAGATGCTAAAAAGAAAAACATTGCTGAATTGATTGTCAAAGGCGGGCTTGGCTTGGTTGGCGGATTATTTGTTCCGATATTTATCGCTATCGCAGAACCTAAAGGTCTTTTTGTAAGGCCAACGAATTGGAAGATGCCAAAAATCTAGGTATCACTCATCAAAAATAGAAAACATTAACAAAATATAAGTAAGTTCCAAAGGGAGAGGTCGTGTTAAAAACATGGCCTTTCTTTTTTGTCGCAAAATTTTCTGCTCCTATAATGAAATAAATTTTAGGAGGTTTCTATTATGGGAATGAAGACTGTTTTGATGAAATGCGTTTTCAATTTCACAAAAGAAGGAACATCGCAACGTAAGCGAAATAAAATGATTGACGATTTTGTATACTTACGTGGTATATTTGTGGATTTTACTAATCCATTATTGGAAACTTGGAATAATGAATATACAGAACCAATGAATCCTTTAGAAGACGGACTTGATCCGAATTATGAAAGATTCATGATTAGTAAGTTTCAACCAGTTGCCGATATGGTAAATGCGCTATATGGTAAGTGCAAAAGTGTACGACTCGGATTTGATTCGGCCTGTTGTGATGTCATAGGAATTGATAAACAAGATGAAGAACGAAAGATAACATTAACATTGGAACCCTATATTAACTAAGATTAGGATCTTCGGATCCTTTTCTTTTTTTGTCGCAAAATTTACAGCCCTTATAATAGAAAGGATGGTGATTTATATGTTAAATAAACTTAAGAAAATAGCTGATTATGCTCTTGCTGGTGCTACTCCTTTAGTAGTATTGGCTTGGGTATATAAGCTTATGGGGGTTTATTATACATGGGAAGATAATCGTTAATAACAGAATTGGCAGAGTAACATCTGCCTTTTCTTTTTTTCTAAAGGAGGTTGCCTAAAAATGAAAATAAAATTCCCAAAATTAGATATGCCGAATTTGAAATTACCAAAGGTTTCAAGTTCTCAAAATAAATTAACAAGCCTTTTCAAAGACAAAAAAGGTTTTAATACCGATGGGCTTATCAAGGAAGCACAAAGTAGAATCCCCGAACCAATCAAAAAGTTTATTCCAAATATGAAAGGTTCTACTGGAAAAGATATTGATATACCCAAAATCACAAAAGGTTCTGCATTTGACATTGATGGAATGTTGTCAAAAAATGCAAATGTGGATGATATAATGAAAACTTTCAATTCAGGTATGACTTTGGATATCGATTCTAGTAGTGCTGGTGTTCCATCGGATGTAATAAAAGAATTTACAAAATTAATGTAAAACGCAAAATTTTCTGCTCCTATAATGAAATATTTAGTGAAAGGAGGCTTTATATGAATCAATTAAAAGGTATTGCATATATTGCTGAAATTACTTTGGACGAATGGAGTTACAAAATTTTACGTTTTTTGCGACGAATATCAGATTATTTCGATGAAGATCTTCGTAAAGAACGAGAATTGGAGCAACAACGACGCCATCAAGAATTCGAGGCGTATATGAAGAAATACTTAGAATGTGTTGAGAAAGCTAGGGCTGAGGACGACTAATATTTCAGAAATAGGGTCGTGTTAAAAACATGGCCTTATTTTTTTTCTTTTTTGTCGCAAGATTTTCTTTGCCTATAATGAAAACTATTTAGGAGGTTGTGTTTATGACAAAAAGTAATCAACAAATTACTACTCATTCTATTGTAACTTATGTGGAAGGAGGAGTTGACAATCAGACTTTTGTGGTTCGTATTTATGATCGTTATCATCATTACGACAACAGTCAAGTGATTAAAGACTTTTTACAAGTATTGGAGTCTATTAAAACAAAAAACTTGTTCACAGTCTCAATCGAGACTAAGGAGTACGATGATGCGTACGAAGGAGCCGCGTACATCGGAAATCTGATTGACGCTACCTTCAAAATTCAACTTAAGAATTTAGGAATGATTGAACGTTTGAAGCTTGTCAAAAAATGCAACAAGTTTGTAAAGGAATCGGAGTCTTAACAGGCTCCTTTTCTTTTTATTTACAAATCGCAAAATAATCAATTCACATAATAGAACAGAGATGTTCAAAATCTATTATTTTTGGAGGTATTTCTATGACAAAGAAAAATAAAAAACAGACTAGGTTTGAGATTGGTCTGATGAGTCTTGGTACTTGGGCAAAAATGTTAAAGGATAATGAGGAAGAAGAATTTAATGAACCAGAGCGGCTCAAATTTGATCTTCATGTTCTCTACTATAAGCTTAAAGAACTGATTAACTCATATGGAGAGATAAGAAGGCGCACACTTAGCCCTGTTGTAGAGCTTACGTGGAAAGATATCCAAAATGAAATTAAACGGCTGTATAAGGAGCAAGAGGAGTAACATCCTCTTTTCCTTTTTATCTCGCAACAAAAACACTTCTTATAATAGAAACATTGGTTTCAAAATAATTTTAATGAGGTGTTTTTATGTCAAAAATTATTGAAAAGAAAAAAGTTACAGTTGTTGACTATGTCGATTACCAATGTTCTTTGGACGATATAGAGGCTCTTATGGGCTATATGAACTCGATTAGCGAGACGTCTATTAACGATGATGTCCGCAAGAAGATTTCAGAAATTCTTGTAAGAGCTTACGCCGGCTTTAAAGAAGGTTTTATTGAAAATCGGATTGAGACAGCTGTAAAACCGAAAAACATTGCAAAAAGCATTGCAGACAAAATTCCGATTGAAATCAAATGGAAAGGGAAAGAGGCTTAACGGCTTCTTTTCTTTTTTCTTTACAAATCGCAAAATTTACACTCCTTATAATAGAAATAAAATTCTTAAAGGAGTGTTTATTATGACAAACGAACAACTTGCTAAGAAACTTGGGGTTTCTATTGAAAAAATCAATGCAATTATTGAAGCGGGAATGGTTACCGTTTTGAAGAAGGAAAAGAAGTATTTTCTTACTCGCGACGGTTTAATGGAAAGCAAATTATATGCTGAATTAAACGGCGGAGAGGCAGAAAATATCGAGAACTTCTACAAGATGGGTGCTGCCGATCGAAAGAGAATTGCAGAGGAATTCAATGAGGTTCAAGAGATGTTTGGCAAGAGATGTATGCCGTTGGCATTCTGCTAAGAGGTTTAAGATCAGAGGTCTAATCAAGGCCTCTTTTCTTTTTTTTCTTTCGCAAGATTTTCTGCTCCTATAATGAAATAAATTTTTAGGAGGTATTCTTATGAAATTTGCAGAAAAAGATAAAATGTGGTATGATCCTTATTTTACTTTAGAACATTTGCAAGCCCAATTTGATGAAATTTATAGACGTATTTACATTCATGATCATAATCAAAACAATAATATTAAGGACATTGATGTTGGTTTTGGTTCTATGAATGAATTTTTCTATAAAAAAGATATGGAAGCTTGCACTAGGATTTTAAGAATTATATGGAGACACCATGTTATTGAACCAGAAGATTTTCGCGAATTTATACATGAATATTTACATGAAAAAAATAAGGAACTTGAAAAGGAATTGGGGTCTTAACAGGCTCTTTTTCTTTTTTCTTTGCAATTCGCAAAATAATCAATTCGCATAATAGAACAGAGATGTTCAAAATTTATTATTTTTGGAGGTAAAAAGTATGAAAAACATTATTAAGAAAGCGGCTTCAAAGGTGAAAACTGGAGCTAAGTTAATTAAACGTGGCTTTGTGGAGGACCCTATGAATGCGTATCTTACCGGCTTGTTTACCGCATCGGCACTTGCTATGGCGGTCACAATCGTAGGGGTTATTATTGACCAGAAAACGATTGGCAACGCTCAGAACGTATACAAAAGCGGTATGCAAGTTGGATGCGAGCTCGGGGAGAAACAAACAATTATGGCAACGGTTAATTATCTGATTGGCCAAGGTAAAACCCAAGAGGAAGCTTTTAATATTGTTAACAGCTTAGTAAACAACATAAAACATAATTGAACAAACTGTTAAAGAACGGGAGATCAGAAATGGTCTCCTTTTCTTTTTCGCAAAAATAACGTCTCCTATGATAGAAGCTATTTGCTTCGAAAATATGTTTAATGAGGTGTTTATATGCAACGTATACGCATGAAAAACAAAACAGACGAAAAAACATGGAGCGAAAAAGAATATCAACACACAATCGGTCTTGCAACCAAGGCAGTTAAAGCTCTTTTTAACCTAAATGTAGAGCTTACTCCGAAGATTGATGAATTGAGACTTTTAACTGATGGTGCGCTTGATGATACCGTTCGTGTAATCTGGATACTTCATGAGTGTAAAAAAGAATACTGGGTGTTTAAACGAGAATTTTTGGAAGCAATAGAAGTAAAAACGAAAGAGGAATTGGAGTCTTAACAGGCTCCTTTTCTTTTTTTTATTTATATTTTTATTTTTTCGGAGGTTGTATTTATGAAAAAACACGAACAATTAAATTTCGAGAACCATCTTCATGCTATGGCTTTGTGGTCAGATGTTATTATGAAAAATCATACAGATGAAGAATTCAACGATTTGGAACGATTAAAAACCAATTTTAAAGTTCTTCAAGATATGATCGGGTCAACAGTTAAAAAATATTCATCAATCCGAAGAAAAACACATAACGCTATTATAGAAAGCAACTGGAAGCGCATTGAATGGGATTTGGGGGAAATTTATGGAAAATAATGAAAATATAAAGGCAAAAGCAGCAGTATTGTTGGATGCATTGCAAGCCAAACAAAATCTTATTAATACTCGCGAATATGTTAAATGGGTTGAAAGCACCTTACCAACTTATAGATTAGCAATTAAACCATATGACTTGACAGCAAAAAACTTTGCTCTCGATGCTCTTTTAACAGTGGTTCCAGATTTGTTAACCATTATTAAAGTACAATCCGAAGCGTTGGATGAGATTATCAATATAATGGCCGAACTTTATGGAGATTTGTCGAATTATGATTAAAAAGGAGGAACTCTTATGAGAAAAATTGAATTTCCGCTCGGTAAGAGAAAAGAGATCATTGCAATGTACTCCGACAAAAGTATTCCAGTTTCGGAAATACTTGAGACTTATCGCATTAGTTAAAAAAGGAGTTGCCTAAAAATGAAAACTTTTACTAAAATCTTACTTGCCGCCGGTATTATTGGAGCTATTGGAAAGTTTGTTAATGACCACATTGTGATTTCGGTCAAAAAGAAGGAGGTGGAAGAAAAGAAACCAGATCCTAAGATTGAGATTCTTTATGATGCTGCACTTGACGGGTTAACAGATTTCGACGATCTAACGGAACCAGATCATGTTTATTATGATAACAAATATAATGTATGCAAAATCTATAAGGATGATAATGGTTGCCCATGGCTTTTTGAATTTATTCATCCAGGTGATGCCGAATGTGCATTGTACAAAATCGCTGACGATCTTCTTGATACTCCAGACAGTAAAGGCGTTTGTTTCTCACTAAAAAATATATTTGATTTTTGGGGACTAATCATTGACGATTACCAGCAATTTGCAGATTGGAAAGTTTATTGGGAACATGATGAATTTATAAATGCAAATTATGAAAATGCCGACCCAAAAGTTGTAAGCTTCGGTGAATTTGAAAGTCCTAAGGAGGAACTAAAATGAGAATATTTAGATGCGATATTTGTGCAATGGCATTTGATCCTCGCGATTTTGTCCCGAACAAAATAATATTTTTAGAAGACTCAAGCGATCCAAGGTTTAGAGACGGAGAAATATCAATGTGGGAGAAAGCTAAAATGCCTCAGCCGCTTACACCAGGACAATATAGAACCGAATATCATATTTGTCCAAATTGTTTTGAGAACATTAGAGACCTTCTAAATAAACTTGAAGATTCAAAATAATTCGCAGGAATAACATCGCTTATAATAGAAAGGAGCTGAAGTTTATTATGAAATCAAAAACTGACTATGAGTGCCGTCGTTTGATGGAACAGGCGATCGAAAAAGCTAATATATATCATAAAATGATGCGGCCAATAATTGATCCGAAATCTGAATGTGATATCTATGAGTATTATGAGCGTTTGGAGGCAATCACAATTACGGGGGTCTTAGGTCGTAAAGATAAAATTATGAAAATAAACAGAAACTAAAAGAATTGGCGGAACAATAATCCGCCTTTTCTTTTTTTTTGATTCGCAACAAAAACCTTTCACATAATAGAAAGGAGCTGATCTTTATGGAAGAAAAGCAATGTAAAGATATTTTAGACAATCTAAAACAAATGGACATCGGTCTTAACTGTATTGTGGTAGAGCTTGATAGCGATCGCATTATAGGCCGAAAGACTAGTTTTGAGTATTTAGATTTTCAGATTGATTCTCTTCGCGAACTCATACAAGAAACAGCGGAAATTGCAAACAAGGAATTGGAGTCTTAACAGGCTCCTTTTCTTTTTTTTATATTTTAATGAAAGGAAGTATTAAATGAAATTTATTAGTAAACAAATGTTTCAAAATGGATTTAATGCAACGATGAACTTTGTTAAAAAGAATTCGCCACATATCCTGACTGGAACAGCTGTAGTCGGCGTTGGTTTAACATCATACTTTGCAGTCAAAGGAGTAACCAGAGCAAAGGATATTATTAAGGAAGAGCAGCTACGAAGAAAAGAGAAACTTCTTAGAGATTGCTTAGAATCTGATATGTATCCAGAAAATGAAAATATGCCGCCAAAAGAACTTATCGAACAACAGATGAAAATTCCGTTCAAAGATAAAGTCAAACTTGTGTGGAAACCATTACTGCCAATGGGCGTTGCTGGTGCTACAACAATCGCTTGTATTATTGGCTCTGATGTTATCAATACCGGAAGAAACGCTGTATTGTTGGCAAGTGCAACAGCTCTTAGTCAAGGTTTTGAAGAGTATCAAAAAAAGAATATAGAACTTTTTGGAGAGAAAAATCATCAAAAAATCATTGATGAACAAGCAAAAGAAGCTGTTCAAAATAATGAATCGCTCAAGGAAGGCTACATAATAGATACCGGAACTGGCGATACAATTATTCTGGACATCGAAAATGCAAGACCGATTAAAGGCTCGATTGAAAACGTTGAACGAGCTGTAAACGAAATCAATAAACAAATCTTTGCGGATACCAATGCATTCTACCATGGTTTCAGGAGCGAAAATGATTTCTATGAAGAACTCGGTATCTGGCAGAAGGTTTTCTTACCAAAAAAAGGTGATGAAATTGGCTGGGACAAAAATCATCCAATAGAAATCGAACATAGTAGTGTATTGCTTGACGACAAAACGCCCGTATATGCTTTTAGGTTTAAAAATAGACCTTTAGCCCATTGGCAGCTTGAAGAAATGCATGGGTATTAATCGCAAAATAATCAATTCGCATAATAGAACAGAGATGTTCAAAATTTATTATTTTT
>CAMKPL010000006.1 GCA_946414655.1 uncultured Caryophanales bacterium
ATGTTGGTGGGGGGTATGTTTTGTCGACCCCCTCCCGGGTCCCAAAATTTTTGGAGTCACCGTCATTTTTGTTTTGATATTAAAATTTTTACAAAAGTTTGTTTTTACTTTTTGTAGTTATTACGTTAATTGCAAAACGCAATAAAGCATGAAAATTAGGTAATCGATGTTAAAGTTTATTAATGTGTTAATCATTAACAATACCCCACACAAGATTTCAGAACTCAAATGCACCTTAATCCGGTATGGGGTATGAGATTTTGTCATGCTATGACGGTTTCTCAACTTTAATTCGATTACCTGTCAAATTGTAACGCAAAGCGTCTTCGATAGCCTGGTTCCAAGCAAGCTGGTTTTCTCTATCAAAACCCTCCTCATCTGTTTCGGCAACGGTAGCCAAATAGCCAAGAGTGTTGTAACCCATTGCGAAGTCAAATGCATACCACTCTTTGGGGTGTGTAAAAGGATTCCAAGGATTGTCGCTTGTTGACAACATTAATTCTTTAACTTTTCTTTCTTCAGCCATTTCAATTTTTCCTCCTTTCACACATGCTTATTCAGGGTAGATACAGAAACACCCAAAGCGTCAGCAACTTCAGCTTGTGTGAAACCAGAATTGAGCATTGCTTTAGCATGAGCAATCTTGGCATCAGTAAGAATTGGCAAAGAAGAGCTCTTAGGAAGAGCCAATTCCTTCACTCTATCCTGGTTAGCTTTGTTGATAATGTCTACAACAGTAGTCTTGTGCAAAGCGCCAGCTTGAATAGCTTCCCATTCGCGATCTTCTATGTCGAACGGTTTAGGCTTACCCAAAATTGCTCTTTGTTGATTGATTACTTGTGTTTTCATCTTGCGAAGATGCGCTTTTCCATCAGTTGTGTTCTTGTCATAACGTTCTGGATAGGCTGCTATCCTCTGTTTAACTATTACCGTGGCCGTTCTTAGAGCCTGCCTCTCTAATGAGGCTGAGATGGCCGAGTTATCGAGCTTCCTAGTCAAAGACTTAACCTCATTTGCATAGATCTCGGCAGCTTTCTTAGAGTAAGGTGTGGCTTCTACAGCAAGGCTCTCTTTTCTAGCTTGGTTCCCCAGGGCCCGGGTCCTATTGGCATAGTCTGCATATACCCTCTCTATCTCATAGTTACCTTTAGAGATAAGATCTCTTGCATCACCACCTTTAACAAAGGCTTCATTCATCTGATTAGACTTGATCTTAACAAGCTTTCCTTCTTCCGAATAGCCTTTCTGTTTAGGTGTTAGTTCTTTGTAGTACTTCTTGCCAGTGTTCTCATTGACAAAGTCTACTTTTCTCTTATCTGTATAGTAGTACTTCTTCTCCCCAGTCTCTTTGTCGATGCCAGCATACTTTCTGTCAGGAACATCCTCTTCACCAGATGCTCTAGAGATGATAGTACTAGCTCCGCCATAACGACCATTATCTTTCTTTTGGTACTTTTTCTGAAGATCTGCAATTCGATACTCCTCATAAGCACCTTTGTAATTCAACTGATGCTTATAAGCATCAATAATGGTAAGAGAATACTTAGTAGCTCTAGCAATCTCATCGTTACTAGCACCCTGAAGAGTCATGTCTGTGATAAGGTTCGTGACACGTCCCATAAGGTTGTAACCATAAGCTTGCGTAATAGGTTTCATACCTTCATAAGCAGGCCATGTTGCTCTAGGATCAAATCCTCTAATAGACTCAATCTCAGGCATGTTCTTAATGTGACCATTGTCATTAGGAATAGCAACGACAGTGTCGCCATCAAAATCTGCACCGGACAAACGATGAGCCACTTCAGGATGGATACCTATAGCGTCTTTGGCTGCGCCTGTGATGTATTGTTTACCTTCTTTGATGTTATTATTTACAGTAACAATAGGTATCTCACCTTTATTCTGATGAGGATAACGAATTAATGCCAAAGTTGTTCCGTTTGGATACTGAGGACAATATACTTCGTTTGGTTTAGCAGAAGGTAAAGGTAATAACAGCTTAACTGATTGACCAGGTAAAGCTGCAGCCTTAAGATGTACACATTTCTTATCACATTCATCAGCAAAGTCCTGAAGCATCTTCTGTTTTACAACAGGATTGGTGATCTTCGTAATGTCTTCATACTCAGAATATGATTTGGAATATGCAAGATCTAATTGTCTCTTAGCTAATGAAGGATCCTGTTTTGACAGGACCTGAGAAGCTATCGTTTTGTTGGAAGTCCAATCCATCCAATCGCCTTCTTCATTAACTTTGTTTATACAACCGCTTTGTCCACCAGCAATAAGCTGCGCACCAAACGGATCTTCAATATCAATAGAACCATCTTCAGATCTTTTCATTGGTTTAAGAACCTGTTTAGCTTTAGGATCATCAACCATGATTGGAGTCTTTTGTGATTTGCTAGTATTAAATATAATGTCTACGCCTTCAGGCATATTGTCTGCATAAGCTGCAACACCTTTTAAATAGTGCGTTCCATCAACACCGATTCTTACCTGTGCATAAAGTGAACCACCAAGATCCAAATCTTCAACACCTCTTCTGATCTGGATAAGTCCATCTCTATCTGCTCCAGGATATCCATCGATTGGATTCTTATCTTCGGCATGTAATACAAGAACTCTTTTCGAGTCTATAGAAACTGGAGGATATGTTCCAAGAACTGTTTTGTCATCCTGATTAAATTTAACTTCATAAGGAAGCTGAATATTATCAAGATTTTGCTGAACTTCTTTATAAGCTGCAGCTTTCATCTCTTTTTCTGACATATCTTTCCATTCATCTTTTGGCTTAACCAAAACTGTCATTTGAGTGTTTTGGCCTGCTTGGGTCATCTGTTTTTGACCCCACTGAACATTTAAATATCCACGATCTTTTAAAACCTGAATGGCAGTTTCGAATTGTGTTTGGTTTACATTGAGAGCTGTAGCACAACCTTTACCAATATCAATGATTCCCTTTTTATCAAGTTCATCTTCGAGTCTGTCACAAAGTGTTTCGATTCCTCGATTGGTTTCTTCGTAACCAGGCTTAAGCCAATTGTTGATTGTGCTTTCAGAAACACCCATCTGTTTTGCAATTGCAGAAACAGACATTTGTCTTGTATCCCTTAATTCTTTAACATGTGCTATTTTCGCTGCTTTCTCAGCCGCAGCACCATAAGAATGTCTATAACGAACTTCTTTCAAACTCATACCATAAGCTTCTGCAATTTCTCGTTCGCTCATGGTCTTTCTTAGTTCGCTCCATCCTTTAAACCATTCTTCATCCTGATATGGATGATCACCGGAACCCCAAGGATATCTACCAGAATGCCTTTTGGTTCCATAGTGCAAAATATAATCGTGGTTCATTTTATTTAACGCTCCTCTCTTTTGATCTGCTCTATTAGTTTATCGAAATATACGATACGATCCATAATCGGCGCGATGTCATCAACATATGGGCGTTCCACAATGATGTCATCATTTTGATATACTCTTAATTCGATCTCTGTTTCTCTAAGATCAAAGTCATACTCTAATAGAAAATATGCAGCGTAAACCTCAAGCTGAGGTAGCCTTCCGAGCTTATCCGTTACTGGAGTTACACCTGTTTTTAAATCGTGTATTCTCAAAAATCCTCTATCTTCATCAAAGCTAATAGCATCTGCGGTACCAAAAGCATTGTCTGAAAAATATAATTTTTGCTCAGGTCTCATGTTGAACTCTATAGCATCATTCACATACATGTTTAGAGTTCGTCTTATATCTGGCAAAGGCTCTTTTTGAGATATCAATAAAGCAGCAAGTTCGTGTTTCTTAGTTCCTTCTTTTGCTGCTACAAAACTGTAGTAGGATTTTACTAACTCATCGTCAGTGTAATTGATCCAACTATGCTTGCTTGCGCTTAGAAAGGCGTGTTGACCTTCCAACCGCGAATGAACGTTCCATCGCATCCAGGACCTCCTCTTCATTGTCCGGTTCGATTCTACTTGCAAAAGACATTCTATTGAGTCTAGCAATATAATAAGGCTGGTTAGGACGATAAGACGCTTTTGAATCTTTCTTCGTTTCTAACACGGCCCAATGATCTTCGTACAAAACGGTAAGATCAGGTATTCCCTGAATATAATTGGCATCGTTCTTAAGAACCATACATCCAGGAAACCTTTCTTTGATCCGTTTGATCAAACCGGGCTGATATTTGTTTTCGTTCTTCATGCCAATCACCTCATAAAAAATATAATGAGAAGTGATACACTCTCATCCTCTCTCACTATAAGAGGTGAAATTGTTACACAGTCTCCAAAGCCTCTTCGAACCTCCTTTCGTTAAAGTCTTTCTTGTTTTCTAAACATTTTTTGATCGCGGAATCGATCCAAGATTTCGAAATAATCTTGTAATAATATAAATCAACGAACGGAGTATTCAATCTATCTATTCGTCCAATTGCTTGTTCTGTGATCTTATAAGAATGATTCAAGCTGTAAAATATAATTGTGTTGGTTTCAACGCAATTCCAACCTTCTGCTCCAGCTGTATACTGCACTAGATAACACCATTCATTACGCATATCGCTAGGGAGCTTCTCGTGTTTATGTCCATTCCATTCAGTATGAGTAATATTGTATTTTTCACACATTTCTCTAAGCAGTTCAAGCTCATAGTTGAAGTTATAGAATATCAATACACCGTGATGTTTCTTTATAAGCTCAGCTACTTTCTCAATTCTATTAGAATCGCTATTAACAATGCGACGAAGGACTGACATGAATTCAGCTGAGTTTTGAATAGGTTCATCTTTATAGATGTTCCAACGTTCTTTTAGAACTTTATTAAACACTTCTTTATCCCAATCTGATTGAATATCAATAATGTGTCTAACAGTTTTTCTGTCAAAGTTCATTTCTACAAGTATTCTATTTCGCATCTTCTCCAAAACATAAACGTTCACATACCGATCAATTACTGGATAATTCATGAATGGCTTGTAGACAACATGTTTTCTTATGAACTCTGTTCTGTTTTTAAAATATCCATTGGCTATGAATACTGGTACATAATCAATCCAACTGTCACCGGGTGTGGCACTAAGTAGAATCCAATCATTACCTTTTGTGATTTTTAAAAAGTTCTTAACCCATGTTCCAGAGCCAACAACTCTTTGCTCATCAAATATAAAGAATGCGTTTTTTACTGTTGCATACTTTGCTATATTATTCCACGAATCTATAGTCACTTTAATACCACAGATTGAAATATCTTTGTCTGTTGATAGGATGAACAGTGAACATTCGTTTTCCCATTCTCCAGAATCTCTTTTTCTAGCAGTTGTTATGATATATAGATCTCTAGGTTTGGTTGGTTTAGAATATAATTCTCCAAATTCACCACCGCACACTTTTATGAAGAAGTATGCTAACGCTGTTAGAGACTTGCCAGAGCCGACCCCACCCACAAGGATGGAGCCAGTTCTTAATTTTTCAATGGCAAGTTTCTGATGAGAATATAATTCCATTAATATTCTTCATCTACAATGTTCTGAGCGGAATCCGGAACATTATAATAACGATCTTCGAAGTCGTCCTGCATGAGAATGACATTCATCGTCTTAAGATAAGCGCTGATCTTTCCAGGTTCATATTCACGAGGTCTGATCGAAATATCCGCTTTATCGATTTCGGCCCAGTCGAGATTCTGAATGCTGTCTTCATCCAAAAATGTCTTTCCGGCATTCGTATACTGAGTAACCTTAGGCGGAAATTTGGACGGCTCGCCATAGCGATTCCTGTAACCGACCCGGACCTTTATGTAAGGTTTCGGTTCGTCGTTCTCGTCCTTCGGCTTAAGATACTTAATGTTGTATCCTTCTTCCGCCATCTCCACAGCATCTCTCGGATCCAATATCAAGCAAAAGTTGCGATCGCCTTCATTGTTGAAGTTGCCAGCTTTGCCAGCAAAATTCCTAAACTTGATACATTCACCCTTCACATCCAAAAACTTTAATACATCTGCCATTTCTTTTTCCTCCTTTGAAATATAATTGTGGCTTGTATTTATTTCTCATCCCACGGCGGCGTGTCATCGTCATCCGTTACGGGAAGATTCATGAAATCAGGTTTGGTCCCAAAAGGGACCTCGCCATTGTACGGAGCAGGATTAACGAAATAATCGAAAAATCCATACTCTTCTATCTTCGCTTTGGCTTCATCTGCCAATTTATCGAAATAGGAAATATCAATGTCATTGACCTTATCACTATTTCTAATCAGTTCTTCATCGATCCACTTATAACCTTTGGCTCCTGTAACGCTACTATATTTCTCATTATTGAGACATACAAGCTCACCGCCACCACAACCAGGCAAGATTGGAACAAACGAACCGGTTTTACCAACGAAAATATAATTATGTTCGCCTTCTGAAAGTCCTTCATTCATATCGAGATACATAGATCCTTTTGCAACATTCTTTGTTTGACAATAATCTCTAAAGGTGAGATCGGTCTTACTAAACAATGTTTTGAATACATACGGTTCTGCGAACCTCTGTCCAGTTGCCGTCCAATTAGTCTTTATCTTCTCGCCGGTATTGAGTTCGAACACATGCTCTTCATCACCAGAATATCTAGCAATATACACAGCATCGTTGATCAGGCACATACGATCGTATGTAGCTTCCCATTCAAACGTATATCCATAACGCATACCAAACTCTTTAACAATTTCCCAGATCTTTTCATCAACATCAGGAACCTTGATAGAGTCTGTTTTGATGTGCGCTACACAATATCCACGTTTTCTTACTTCTTCAGCAAGATCAACCATAAACAGAGCACCACGTTTTGCAACTATGTTATCTTTGTTACGAATATCACGGAAAGCATTCTCAAACTTTGCTGATGTAAGGCCATAAATGGAATTGATAACTGTCTTTAATGCATTAGCCAAGTCTTTAGACCTGATAGTGCCATTATCGATAAGCTCTATGTACTTCGTAAGTCTACCATCGAGAATATCATTAATCTCTGTCCAGTCTACATGCTTAACCATAAGTCTACCTTCAACCAGATCCAAAAGTCTCTTCGTGTATCTCGGTCCAAACAAACATTCTGCAAGAATACTATGAGGATGCATGGAAGCAACATCAAACAAACCTACTTTTCCAAATATCCCAGGCATTGCCTCTACATAACCGCCTTCTCCAACTTCAACGCCCTTGTAAATGCTTTTTCCATTCTCATAAGAATATCCAGGGAAGTAAGGAAGAAGAGAATCTGTATTCTCACTCCACCACTTCATCATATACGGAAATTTCTTCCATAAGAACTCAGATACTTCAGGATCAAGCTGTTTAACAGGCTTACTAAGATCCCTATACATGAACTCCACCTGAGGATGTTTAACGCCATCAAATATAATTTTGGTGGAGTGCTGGTTTGTAGTGTGGTTTACAGTAAGTCCAGACAAGTCTGCCAATATCTGTCTAGCAACCCAGTCACCTTTAATAGCATCAAACACTTTCTCTGTACTGATTACGTCATTACAACAGTAATCAGCTACCTTATCCCAGAGTTCTTCAGGAACCTCTTTGTCCCAATCCAGTCCAAGTTCGAGATGGTGGATGCCCAACTTGATCTCCCATTTCTTAAGTCCCATCTTATTGGGATTCGAAGCCATGTCATACACATCAGTGTATGAAAGATTGTATGCATTGAGGAATGTTGCATTCGGAGAACCATTAATAAGATTCTGACTGAGTTTATACAACTGGTATTCAGAATATCCAAGCATTCTAGCATACAGTATGTGATTATCATACCTGCGGTTATTGAAACCGATAAGCTTTAGCTTAATAATTTTACGAATATCATCAGGAGAAGGATTGATGAGTTTGACGCAAGGCGAATCCTCCCCTTCAAATTTGTATACCACAACAAATAAGTTTGGTAATACCTCTACATCATAGAATGCTATAGGAGCATTTTCAGAATATCCATCTTCCGGATCCGCTGTGAACTCATCAGGCTCTGACATGAAATGCATTTTGGACACAAGCCCTACACAGTATTCAGCATGATTGGACGATTCATTAGCAAATGTTAATATCTTTGGTCTTAGATCTGTAAGATCATAAGCGATGCCAGAATCATATGCTTCTTCTGTAAGCTTGTAAATATAATCCACAAAGCATTTTGTTCCGCCTAAGTTGTACTCCTTGTTGAGGCACTTCATAACCATGCTGTGTAACATCTCATCATTCTTTATCTTAAAATCACTTACCATTTTATTCTCTCCTTTCTCTTTTAGTGGTAACCCCGAATTTATGGTGGCTATCGGTAAGTTAACACATTGGGTAAGCATTCGTCTACAGCTTGCTCCTCCATTAAACACTTTCACCTCAATATCATCTCCATACACAGTACTAAGTTCAAGCGGATCACCATCATAAATATAATGCAGGTGTATGCCTTGTCCACTCTTACTAAGTTCCGCATATGTTGGAGGAAACTTATTGGCTGCTGCCATATTGAGTGCTAAAGACTTCTCTCCAGTTATGGGATCCTTAATATCAAAGTCGATCACTATGTGATTGAGTGGTAACTTCAAGAAATGTAATTTTGTAGTATTCAAATCTCTCAAGAACTTATTACAGTTCTCCCATTTGACATTTGGTACGCCATCTAAATTAGCATATTGAGCCTGATAATCTTTACACATAATATCAAGTATGCTCTTATCAGTCTGATCGAATTTTAACCATGTCTCAACAATATCATTGTTATGATTGATACCAAGACCAAGCTTTCTGTATCTAAAACCAGAATAGTAATTATACAAACGCTTTCCATTACGTTCTGTGTCGGCGTAAAATTTATCAAAGTAATCTTTAAGCTCAAGCTTAAATCTGATCTTATTAAAAGTATACTTCATATCAGACAATTCACAATATCTTTTGTAACTGTCCCAAGCATCAACTAATTTACATCCATCCTCATCATCCAGAATATCACGATAGCATTCTTCAACGAAGTTATACATATCGTTGGTAGCTCTTATCATCTTAACCGGATAATACTTGTTGTAATATCCAGGATCTTCTTTAAACACCTGTAAACACCTATTGGCTATCTTACCATACTCAAAAGGTATGTGATCCATAATGTCATCATACTCACTTCTACTAAAGGTCTCACCTGTAGGTTCAATATCAATGATTCTACGAAGAAGACCAGACCTAGCATCTGTAATCTTTACTTCTCTATTAGCTCCTGCAAATATCAATGTCCTGAACTTTGCCTGATAGATCTTTTTATGCTTCTCATTAACCATTAATGTCTCATGAGATATAATACTGTTAAGTCTAGCATTCTCGCTAATCTTATCAAGCTCTACATCATCCTGAATAGCTATCAAAGGATTGTCTGTAAGAGATTCCAAAGCAAAATCCTTACCCATACCAATTGACTCAAGATTAATACCACTTGTGTATCCTCTAAACATGTCATCTATGATGCCAAGAATCGTAGACTTACCAGTTCCAGCATCGCCAACAAATATAAAGAACTTCTGAAGATCTTTTGAAGCACCAGCTATAACTGATCCTATACCATACTCAATCTTTCTTCGCTCTTCATTAGAATATAAACGATGAAGTAATTTGTTCCAATACGTAGGTTCACCCTCTTCCATTACATACGGAAGTTTGAATGTTGCATAATCTTCCTTCGTAGTCTTATCATCTCTAAATATAATTTTGCCATCAAGCCATTTGTAATAATCTATGGAGTTGTTCTTAATCCACTTATTAAACTCGTCAATACCTTTGGACGTAGTAGTACTTAAATCTTTAACAGTCACATACATACCATCGAACTGATGGTTTTCTTTTGTCTGTTTTTCATAAGAATATAATTCTTTGTCAATCAGCTTTATGGCATCTCCCTGACTCTTTGACCATAATCCACTTTCCTCGTTCCACACAGCATAAAAACTTCCGCCCTTAAGCATAATATCTTTAAAGCCGTATGTACGATAATTAGCCTCTATTCTGATCTTGCGGCCAGGTAATTGAACTTCTATTGGTTTGAAGAAATCCACATTTCGTCCTCCTTTTTAGTAATTTTTTGAACACTAATTTTCCCCTATTTTCCCTATTTTCCGTATATATCAAAACTTTTTAAAAATTTAAAGTAATATATAAAAAGTATGAAGTCAAAAAAACCGCGTTTTTCGGGAAAAAATACGTGGAAAACACCCAAAATTAACACCCCTTATTATCACAACCCAAATCACAGACAGTGGAAACCGGGGAAATCGGGGAAGGCTCTAAACCTCCATTTTTCCTCATATAATAGTTCGCGATGTCCTGAACAGTCCTCATCGCCAAAATATCATTCAGATCTTTTCCATGGTCATTCTTACCAGATCTGGTCAGACGCTCAACATAGTCATGAAACTCTGCATTTGTCTTATACAGCTCCATATAGTCAATCATAATACAGTCCTCCAATCAAAGAAAAAAATATAATGAGAGCTATGGACGGGACTCGAACCCGCACTCCAGGATTTCCGCCTGCTCCAACCATTGGCCATTCCTCTCACTATAAGATGTGAAAAATATAATGAGAGCGTTAGCGAGTGGTCAGCTCAATAAACCACCTTTGATTATACATTTAAGTATAACACTCTACTCTCATTATAGTGTGTGAAAAAACTACGCATAGTAATAGTTGTACCACCATGACGCCTGTACCCACAGTTCAACTTCTCTTAGATCGTCGTTACATCCAGGTATGACAAAGATGTTTCCGTTACTTCCATCATACTCATATTCTCTGTCCATAAAAATATCAAGAGCATCTTCAACACGATCTTCGGCTTCAACACTCCATTCACTATCATCATACTGCCAAATATCCATACCCTCGAGCATAAACTTAACCAGATCAGATGTGTTTAAGTCTCCGTCATTAAACATGTCCCTTGTCAGACGATAAGCAAATCCGACAAGGAACTCAAGCATAGTACAAGCTCCACCTTCAATGACAGAATCAGAATCAACAGCAGATTTACCAAACTTAAATATCCATCGTTCATCCCCTTTTGCCAAATCCATGAATTCTCTACGCATGTCCATTCCATCATACATACGATTCTCATCCCGATCAAGAAGATACTCATAAGGTATGGAGTTTAAATATCCAGCTAATTCTTTGTGATAGGAATCGTCGAAGCCAACTTTGTAAAGAAAGTCAAAATATCTAATTGGCTCTTTCGTTCTTCCCAATCTCATCACCTCCTCCATACTCAACGTTGTAAAATAGCGCCGGAATATCATACTTAAGAGCCACAAAACGCTCTACCAGACATCCATTAGCATGCTCCCAGCCCTCGTCGAAATATACTGCGTCTGCCCGGCTCATCTTCTGTAAAGCTCCACCAAGATAGAACACACATGGCTCTTGTACAGGCATATCAGGATTATCTTCTATTTTTGCATGATCCCAGAAGTTGTCAATGGTCTTTATATCGTCCCATTTCCAACCAAACTTCTCAACACAAGCTTTTTTCACAGCTCCGTTTATGCTACACAACCGATGGCCGATTTCTTTATCAGTCTTTCCAGACATTGGTAAAGATATAAATACGAATTTCATTCTTCATCCTCACTTTCTTCTTTTTCCGCATACAAAGAGCTCATTAAAGTATTAGGGTCGTCAAAATCGTGCCGGAATTCAGTATTCGGAAAAATCTTTGTTGCCAGATGATATAAGGCCAAATATAATTCACCTCTATCATCGTAGCCAGGAATAACAATTTCTCCATCCTTAACCTCAAATTCAGGTGTATCTTCCGGCAATCTAACACCCAATGTCTCCAGCAAAATATGAAATGCCTGAGCCTCATCTAAATTCATAGATACATTTACTTTCATTCTTATTCCTCCTATTCAGATATTTTTATTTTTTCTGAGTAATAATGACGCGACATTCCGTTTATCATCTTAGAGCCACAATTACTGCAATAATGATACTTTATATCTGCCTGATAATTGCAGTTTTTGCAAATATAAATGTCTTTTGGCTCGATAGATCCTCCAGCGTATGTAATCTCCTGCCATTCTGACTCGTATTCTTTATTGTTTATAAGAGAAGTTACATAAGCAGTTGTAAAACATCCAATCAGTAATATAATTGTTACTAACAACCATGTCGGCATATTTTCATCTCCTTTCATTATCCGCTATGAATGCCAAACTTCTCGATATATCGCACAATACCATAGTAATATTCAATAGGTGAGCATCCATTTTTCCCAGAGAATCAATATCCGTTTCTCCAAGTATTTCAATATTTTCTTTAACCGCTTCCAACACCTTACAATTCACTTCTTTTCTACTAATATCTTCTTCATTAGTCATATTAACCCTCCAATTCTTCAACGACTTCGACTTTTTCAGTCTCTGTTACTTTTACAATAGCATATTTCCCTTCCGGAAAGTCCGCTGACAAATGATTTGCTTTAAACCACGCCCTAATCCCTTCTTGAGAATGCTGATTATCAAACGGAGTTACCATCTGATAGTTATGTGTCTTATTTCTAAGCTCATAATGAATTCGTGTACCAGAGAATACAATATCAGTTTTATCCTCCTCTAGATTTTTCACCGCAATACCTAAAGCTTCACACAAATCTGAATCACAAGGCTCTTGCTCTAGTGCCTTAATTGCATTCTGCAACGCATCAATAGTCTTTTCGCCTTCGCTCTGATCGCATATCTTTTCGGATAAAAGGCGTTTCCAATGCTCTAAATGCTCGTTTAATGTTGTGATATTTTCTTCTTTAGTCATACAATCACCATCCATTCTTTTTGCACTCGTAGCAAAGTGCACCTTTCTTAATAGGTTTCCCACAAATATCACAATGAAAATTGGCTTTAGCCAGCTTTTCTTTCTTCTTTTTCTTTTCAGGCACAAATTGTACCTCTTCAAAGTCCTGACGCTTCTTCATCTCAAGCAACCATTCGTAATATTCTTTCTTTTCAGCCCATTCTTCACCTTCATCTGCTCTGCCGTTTTTATACCCCCAAACGTACGAAGTAACCATAGTAATGAGCCATAATATTGTGATGATTATCAATTTGAATGTTAACGCACCGATATACATTATTAAATATCCTCCTTTCTAATGTCTCTCATGGAATCATACAGATCGTTTGGTTGACACCAATGACCGTAATTATTATAATTCTCTTCTATCTGTTCCCAAAGTGCAGGACCACTGATTTTGCCAGATGTGAAAAACGCAAAATCGTCAGAATAAAAGAAATATCTAGCCTTATCTTTTGCCGCCTGAATTATTACCGACATACAAAGAAGTTCCCAACCATGTTTCCAATAGAAATCTTGTTTTTGGAGTGTAGGCCCCTCCGATTTAGGAGCAGGCCCACCTCCACTTGTGACTCCGTATTTATTCCCCTTCGGGAATCGATTTCTTTCCGCCATACCAAATCTCACCCCCACATGCTGCATAACCCGCCAGATCTATAAAGCTGTCTCCGCTACCTCCACCGTTTCTGATCCTGGCAATCTTCATCAATGCCATCATCATTGCTACATCTGTAGGAGTGATCGTAATATCATTTTTACTACTATTAAATAAGTAATCATTCCACAGATCCGCAATAAGCTGGAAGTTACTCTCCGGTGTACCGTAGTCCTGTTCCCGCTGGCCACAGACGCACATCTCTGCAGCTTTCAAAATATCCCTCCGGCTAGTAGGTTCTTTATCTGCAAACGTGGGAGTTTTCGGTCTTTTTAAGTTATTTATCCTATTTCTAAGTTTCTTGTTTTCCTCTGCGACTTTATCAAATTCCTCTCGCAGTTTATCGTTTGCTTCTAATATTGCCTCCCTTTCCTGTTCGAGGTCGTCGTTCATTTCTCTTAGCTCCTTAATCTTTAGGTCCTTCTCCCAACCATTAAGCAGACCTGCTTTCTTACAACTCTGAAGAAGATCCGGACCTTCAAACTCAAACTCGAAAATATCATCGTCCGTACTTGCTACGATGGTTATTTTGCTTTCCATCTCTACAGGATAGTTTTCAATGGTAACTGAAATATCCTTCACATTTTTAATTGTTTGTGTACTAGTGGCCTTCATTTCTTTATCCTCCTTCTTCTTTCGATAAGTTTTCGGTAAATACATATCTGGCAAAACACCCTTAGTAGACATCTGATCTGCTATATGCTCTTCTTCCGTGTATCTGTAGTTACACGGCTTTGGTACATCTCTTGTACAAATATCTCTTTTCATGCAAAATTCACAATCCGGATGCATGGTGGCTTCCTCCAATCTTTTTATATGGCTACGTACAATCTTGGTTATTTCAGTATCAATCATTATTCCATAATGGCTATTTTCATTAAGCCTGTCTAACTTCTTTCGAAGAATTTCCTCTTCGGTCATCCATCCACCCCCTCTATCCAGTATACATAGACGTAGTCACCCCATTCGCCTATCCAGTCCCAAGCACGGTCCATATCATTTCTAAAAATATCTATGGCCGTGCCATTCCTGAGTTTACGGTTACCACCAATGTCACGACATTCGAAGAAGCCAATAAACTCTCCGTCTACAGAATATAATACTGCGACATCTCCTAAATGGTCCCTGTTGCTAGCACAGATCCCTTCATACGGTACAGTCCCGTCAGCTGTTTTATTGCCTGTGGGTAGGTAACACGTACAACGTACTTTCTGAAGATCATCACCCCAAGGAGTTACTGGCATCCTACCAAGCAGATGAGCAACTGCCAGGATTTCAAATATCATACTTTTACCCCCATTCTTCCGAGGATCCAGCCAATGATAACTCCTGCTTTAAATATAAAGTTTTTCATTTCTTTTCCTCCTTTACGAGTGATAACAATCCAGTAACATCCTCGGCCAAACCTTTTGTGAGATCACATAATGAATTTATCATTGTAAACTGTAACATAATAGTCTGGCTCATTTTATCGAGGCATTTTCTATGTTCGACGTCTTGCTGCTCAAGCTTATCTACTCTTTGTCTAAGAATATAAAGCTCATACTTCAGATCGTGTTTTTCCTTTTTAAGTTTCGTGATCTTATCTTGAGCGACCTGCTGAGCCTCTGTGGGTTTAGATGCAAATATAAACTCTTTTATGCTCTTTTCTTCATCAGTCATCTTCGTCCTCCTCAAGTTTCTGTCTAACACTATCAACAGCAATTTTTGCTGTTCTTTTATCTTTTGCATGAACCTCAGCGATAGCTGTCATATCTTTTCCGACATATATCTTTGTGGTTTCTATTACGTTATCATTCTTAAAATCCAACGCACGTCCACAGAAAGGACAAAATCGAATCTTCTTCTTTTCCTTAACCAGATAGTCATCACCCATCATAACGCACAGTTCAAGCTCATTATCATCTGTAATGAACACTGTTACGTCAGGATTGTAGTCGTTGTCTTCTTTCTCAAGACCAAACATTGCCGGAAGCCAATTGAAGAAAATATCTTTATTCTCTTCAGCATCACAAAATCTACATCTATAGTCCATATCTATATCCTCCTTATTTATTGTTAATAGAGTTAAAAGGCCCCGTAAGGTGGTACGAGGCCTAGGTTACAAAATATCAGTCAGCCATATCACCAGGTTCGTAATCGTCATCTTCCCCACCCTCTTCAGAGTAAGCAATCTCTTTGTATACGATCTGGTAATCGGATGTCAAAGCAATGTTTCTGATAAACAAATTGCTTCTGCGGAAGTTGTGATCCTCAATCCAATTGAGAATATCATTACCGAACAGCTGCTGCCAGTTGTCAACAGTAATGCCATCTTCCGAAATGAATGTGCTATCCCCATCATAGAATATAATGGTCTCCTTAGTCCACTTCGTATTACCATCGTTGAACGTCTTCTCATCGATCTTCTTAACCAGATCAACTTCTTCTTCCGGAGCATCGTCGTAGATCGGATTTACATCACTGTAAATATCTTCTTCCGGTTCAACTTCCTCATACTCACATCTTAACCCCACACCACTCTTCTCGAGAAGATCAATAAGAAAATCAATCTTCTTATCAGAATCTTCCCCGAGCAGTTCGTTAATGAAGTTTTCGATGTACTTAAGCTGATCGTCTAAGGATGTTGTTAGCTCCTCCGCAACCATAAATTCTGCCTCATCACGAATATCTTTTTCTTTCTTCTTAAAGATCTTACGTGTAATGAAATATGTTACCACGGCGCCGCCAATAGCTCCAATTGCAAATGTGAGGTATTTGTTCATTGTTACTCCTCCTCTTCATCTCCATAGAAATAATCGTTCGAATTGCATCTCACCGAAGTGGAAAATCTTACGCACTTCTTGCCATTTTCATCAACAGCATTCCACTTATCGACACAGACAGACTGAACATCCGAATATCTCATGACGTCCTTGATCTGCTCCATGGGTCTCTGTAATCTCCTCGTTGCCGACGGAATATCATAGAAATCACTCATACTGCCACCTCCACATTAACTGCTACTGTACCTTTCTCATTCTCAGAGATCTGATACGTCACCTGCTGCCCTTCTTTGAGTTTCTTAAATTTGTCCTCGGAGATGATCCCACTCCAATGAACAAAAATATCGGCTCCATCCTCCCCTGTGATGAAGCCGTAACCTTTCTTATCGTCAAACCATTTGACTGTGCCTTTAAAAAGTCCCATTTTAAATTCCTCCTTGCGAAATATATTTGCCGCCTCTACGAACTTTTACATTGTCCTTAGGTGCCTGGCCGATGCTGTCACGAACTTTAGAGATGTTTGCAAAAGAGATCATCGTGAAGTTCGGATCTATGTACGGAACCTCAATATTTTCTCCTTCGAATGTCGTGGTTCCAACAAGCTTCAATTCAGGAACCTTAGAACCACGTCCGTCATCTACATATTCGAAACAACCGAGATCGATGTACGGCTGATTGAGAGCCTCTTCGGATGCTTTATCGTACTTGCATCTGCCTGATAATGCTCCAATATCAGTCTTGCCCTGTCCAGCAAACATGTCCTTGATAAGGTTTTCGTTGTAGTTTACGTAGTCACCTCTCTGATAAAGACGATTGTACTCTGACTGGAATACGATAAGCTGCTGCTTGATCAGTTCCTTGTCTCCATGATACTTGTCCCACAAATATGTTCCAGGACAGATCAGTCTGAAATATGCACCGTTCTGATCTACCGGATCAATGAGAACTTTCTTCTCTTCGGTCACGGTCTCACGCTTTTCTTCGCCGGTTTCCGGATCAACGGTTACTTTCTCATATGTCGTCTGCTCTCTCCAGATACCAGTCTCACCGTACTCATCCGCAATATCACCGAACTTATCACGGATACGATCACGATATCTTCTGTGCACAGCTTCAAGAGATGCGTACGCCGATGTCACAAGCAAATATCTTCCCTTCAGAATCTTGAAACCTACCAAGATCGATGCGATAGATGCTACTCCAATTGCTACCGGGATTGCATAAAGTTTAAATATCTTAATCCTCGTCTGCATCGTGTGAAGCTTGATGTCCTTCTTACGATCTGATTCAGAATACTCAACATCTTCAAACTCGTCCGGATCGAAATTCTCGATCTTATCCCGCTTTTCTTCAGCCTCATCTAAAATATCTTCCAGCTTTGTTGTGGCCTTGCAAGCCAAAACGATGGTGGTTACAAATCCAACCACACCAGCCCCAACTAAGATCTCAGGTGAATGCTCGCTGCAAAATCCTTTGATTGCCGTTAATGCGCTCATTTTGTTACTCCTTTCTTTTTGTAAAACTTTAAGGAACAAATATCCCATACACCAGGTCCTATGTATGTAAATATAAGTTCCTTACCATTAGTTGTTGTGACCAAAAGAGACCTGTCAGAGTCCCTCATGGTCTTGTACCTCTCTACAGAGATGTTAGGCATTGCTATCTTCAATTGAGCAAAAATATCATTCGCCGTCATCTTCTACCACTTTCTCAACCGGATCTTCTTCATTTACTTTTTTGTAAACGCCCGGCTTGTTCTTGACCTTCTCAAACCGTTTCATATCTTCGATATTCTTCATGATGATCTTACTGCCATCGCCAAACACAACATCACATATCTTTCTCATGCAGTTGTTGCAAATATCATTCGCAGAAGCGATGTTCTTCCACTTGTTCTTCCTCGTCCAGTAACCGATTCTGATAGCATTTACCGGAAACTCCTCTACCTTATCATTATCTTTGGTTACCTGTACGTACTTGTACACCTTATCCTTAGACGGCATGTAGTACTCGCCACACCGTTCGCACATCTTTACATCTGCCATAATATCATACCTCCTTATTAGCCGGTTTCTTATGACCGTTTCTCTTCCAGCGCTTTTCGCCGAATTCTCCAGCCTGCTTCGTCTTCTGCAGGTAATCTTTCCAATGATGCGAGAAGAAAGATCCATCCTTCGAATAATACTTCCGTCCGAACGCATCAGTTCTCGCCTGCTTGGGGTTGTCGTTCACACGAGAATATCCACCCAATCTCATCCGGTGATGTGCAACTCCTCTTCCTAAGCTTCTCATTACGCTCATCTTTGTTTCCTCCTTGTTAATTGTTTAAAATATAATGGAGCCCGAAATCTCTTTCGAACTCCATTTACTTACTACTTAATTTCTCGGTAGGAGCAGCCTTTCACCCCAACCAGGTTTCTTCCGATGAATGTGAAGAACTCTTCCTTACTTTTAAACTTCCAGTAAAGAACCTTCTCCAATCCTTCCTCAGTTACCCAACATACTCTTACTTTCATACTACAATCCTCCTTAAAATTAATACTTCATTATACTGTGTGAAAAAGTTACTTCCACCCTTGTACAGAGGATTCGTATTCGTTAGCAAGTTTGTCCTGAATGGTTTCAGGAAGATCAAGATACATGTCCCAAGTCAGCTTATACATTCTTAAAAGCCACGTATCAAATTTCATCGTCTCGGCCTCCCATCTCTGTCATAGTCCGGATTCTGTCTGTAACGAGGCATGTCCAAAATATAACCGCCTCTGACTTCTCTTATGATGGCTTTACGAAGATCATCAGGATACCAAACCTTAAGAATCTCCGTGTATTCTATTCTCCCTTTGTAGTCCATGGCGATAAGAAGATCTTCAGCAGTAGCCCAATCATAGTCATCTGCTCTGCGTTCCATTTCTTTAAGAACACGTTTACAGTTTGAATATGTCATGGGCTTTACTCTTTCCCAAGGTTCTCTGTCCTCGTCATCGTAAAAATCATCATCGTCACGACGTATGTCACGATCACGAACCCGTTCTCTTCTATACATAGAAGAATATCCAGCTTCTCTTATGGATCTACCACCATACCTTCTGCCAGAAGACTCTCCGAAGAAGAACATCTCAAGTCCTCCAAAGAGCCCATCGAACATAACAGCTTTGAAACCAGGAATAAATCCTTCAAGCCACATCTTCTCAGCACATTCTCCAAAACCGCCATCACCAAACATCGCTCGTTTAGTTTTGGCCCAAAGAGAATTATCTTTCTTTGCCACTTCCGTAGGAGTATCCACAACAGAAACCATTTTGGGACGAGTAGATTCCTTCTTGCGTTCTTCTTCCTGTTTCTTGATCATTTCGAATACGTCATTACCAAAAGGAGAAGATGCAGATATCTTTTCGGTTTCATTTGTTGTTTCCTCCTCGATTACCGGAGTTTCGTACTCTTTCTTTTCTTCCGGTTTCTCGTTCTTAGTGGGAACTGAAGGGCCAGTTCTTTTCGGATCCCGGCCCTCAATTATAAGTTTGCGTTCAGCCATTAGTCACCACCTCCGCTGCTTCAGGAATCTCGATCACCTCTTTAAGACAACCGAGATCCTTCAAAATATCCTTCGCCACGATGATCGCATTCTCGCTTGTGAGGATCAGATCATGCTGCAAATCGCCAAGTCCGTATGTAGGACCATAGATACCGATCTTGTAGCCATCCTCAATCAAAGAATATCTTAATTCCGCCGGAGCTCCACTTACAAACCCAGCAGCATGTACGCCCATCTCATAACCACGCTTGACACATGTCTTACTGATGATCTTAATGCCAACAACTGTCAGAACCGCGCCGCCACCGAAGAGCAAAATATCAGTCTTATGATCAGATACAAATTTCTTTACCTTGTTCTTAAAAGATGTCTTAACTTTCATTTTAAATATCCTCCTTAGATTGTGTAAAAAGCTATGGAGCGTGATATTACTACGCTCCATGCCAGAAATATCCATTACAGTACAGAACTTGCCTCGTTGATAAATTCCCCAACTTCTTCGGCTGCTTCCATCGTAGGTGCCGCTACATTCTTCGCCGCTTCCAGTGCCTGCTCGAGTTCTCCAATACGCTTCAATAACTGCATATTGGTTAACGCGAGTTTGCCGAAACCGAAGATCGTAATGCCACCTGCAACAATACTTGCACCGAAGATGATCTTTTTCTTAATACCTTTCATCAGCTCATCCTTAGCCTGCATTTTCAGATACTCCTGGTCGATGACCTCATCTGCCTGCTCCATAACTTCGTTAACTACCTCGTTAACCTGTTCCATGTTCTTTGTTTCTTTAGCCATTTTTGTTTCCTCCTTAATTATTATTTTGAATAGCTAAATGTACAGTTTCATTATAGCATGTGAAAAATTTGAGGAGTGCATATTGCACCCCTCTGTTTTGTTGATCATTACTGATCTTCATCTTCATCTACATTGATTCCCAAATCTTTCATATCTGCCATTTCCATCATTTTTTCTTTTGATTCGTTCAATTTATTGTTCATAACTTCCACAATTACTTCTTTTGATTCGTTCAATTTATTGTTCATAACTTCCACAATTACTTCTTCTACATCTTTGGTTTCCTCTTTGACTTCCGTGTCTTTCTTCTTTCCTCCAGTAAACAGATCAACCAGCCACTTTGCGTGATCAGCCGTCTTCTCACATTTCTTTGTCATACCCTGTCCTGCAAGAGTGCCAATTGCTGCTCCAGCTCCAGCGATCGCTATGGGTGCTGTGAGTTTTGTTAACTTACCCACACCAGCCAAAGGGATCTTCTTGAGATTTGCAACCGCAATGCTCTCTGCAGACGTTGATGCTACCAGTCCTAAAACGAAACCGGCTGCCGCACCAGCTACTGTTAATCCATCCTTTAATGCTTCTCTTTTTTCGTTAGTCATTTTGAATTCCTCCTTGATTTGTTAATTTGTTAATGGTTAATACTTTCATTATACTGCGTGAAAAAATTAACCTTTTTCTTCGGGATTCATAAGACCTGGAAGAATTACAGCCTTAGCAAGATACTGTGCGACTATCGATCTCTTTGTATCAATCGGTAAATTTTTTAGAGAAGTATCTAACTGCTTCTCATCCATAGCCTCTGTTAATTCAGTGGCCATACGAACAGAATCCAAATATAAACGATCTGTAACTTCTTCTACATGTATTGTTTCTGACATTTCCAAATATCCTCCTTTTGATGAAAGATAAGCTGCAGCACCTAGTCAAACCGATACCACAGCTCTTCTAAAAAACCTTATCGTCTAATGTATGAATATCAGTATCTGTATATACCAATGTGCACATATGACCTCTATGCTCACCTATTACTGGTCTGAAGAATGTTCTCTTATCAATCCTGCTTTCGAAAGGTCTCGATGCGAAACCAAGATGCGCTGCGGATGCAGGAAAATCATTATTCTTATCACCAGCGAGTTCGAGGAATGTACAAATGGATACAAAATCTTCTCCACCACCGCCTGTACGAATATCCAGCAAGTTCTCAACCTCATCGATCGCACGGTATGCTTGTTCGTATGTAGCAACCCAGCGATGCCCAGTAGTTGGCTCTACAAATACGGCAGCTCCAGCTTCGACATCCAGCCTGCTGAGTTCATCCTGTGTTAAAGGTTTCTCTTCCAAAACTCTAAGAACTTTATCTTCCCTGATCTTATCCTCGAGTTCTTCAAAACGTTTCTTATCGAGGGAATCTCTTACATGTTGGCGATAGTCATCATAGCTGCTCCTAAGAACTTCATAAGATGCCGCCATTGCAGCTTGCTTGAGACTATTGATTCTTTCAGCACCAACAATGCAAGCAATAGTAACACCACCAGACAGAACAGAAGGTATAAAACACTTCCAAGTAAGTTTAAAAATATCTTTCTTAGTAATAGGCTCGTAAACACGTTCATATACCTCCTTGTAATCCTTGTTTAAAATATCATGTTCTTTTGCCGCCCTACGATCCGCCATAGTTTCTCTGAGTTCTTCCTCTTCCTCAATTATACGAAGCGCTCTCGGCACAGCACGTGCAGCAAGAATTGCTGTGATCACAACACCAGTAACACCAGCACCGGTTAATACAATAGGAGAATTTTCTTTAGCTTTGCTACCAATTCCAAATATAAACTCTCCAGCTTTTTCTACTAATCCTTTCATTTCGTCCTCCTTTTAATAATGGCATAAAGATGAGGCTCTGAAATATCAGAACCCCACCATTGTTACTTAATAATCCCACCTGTCACCACAGTTATGATCGTACATAATTGCCCGATAAGCTTTGTGTTCTACCTCAGAATATACCGAAGTCATCTTTGGTTTCAACGTTTGTACACGCTTGTCTAAACCAAACTGATATGCCGATGCGCATTCCGGGCACATGTCGTCATTGATGTTGAAACATCCATAAAAGTCCACAAGTGACGGATGCTCTTCTCCAGTCACCATATCTGCCATAAATGCCGCAGCTACGTAAATATCATTCTCGCTAGCCCAGAATCGTACGCCTGTGATCGTGTCGATCCACCAAGTCTTTTCGTCCGTTCCCTTATCCTCAATATCATAATTAGGTTCGTCATCTCCTTCTTCCTGTTTGATACCGAGGCTTTCTTTGATCTGATCTGCTTTCTCTTGACCTACGAGCTCCTTTACTTTCTCACCAAGTTTCTCCTTATCTGTCTTGGCCAGAGTATAAGCTCCGAGCAATGCTGCGTACTTCTTATCATGCTCAATGTTGAGCGTGATGATCGACGCAATGGTCAGACCGCATATCGTTACTGGCGCAATATAATACGGCCATGCCTTCTTGGCTACTTCACCTTTTGTTGCATCTTCACCAAGATCGTAACGAATATCTTTTGTCTTTTTAGCTGCATACCAGCTTGTTACACCGGTTGTTACTACACCGCCAACCGCAGCCATTGTTAGAAGTGTAGTTGAATTCTCAGCTACAAAATCCATTACTTTTGTTACAATTCCTACTTTCATTTCTTTTACCTCCTTGTTAATTAGGTTTGTTAAAATATAGTTACATTGAGTTTCCTCATAATGCTGAATGAAAAATATAATGAAGGATGTATCTCAGGTACTAGCCCACAGAAAACTAGCCATTAATCGGATTCCCAAGTGCCTCAAGCCTTTTGTCAAGTTCCAGATCGGATTTCAACCGACCACTCACCGCTAACCTTGTCCCCGACACCACGCGGGTAGGAGTTCCACCTACGCATTCGTGTCTCGCGTTTTGCTTTTGATTATTCCTTCATTATAGCGCGTGAAAAAGATGAGGCCTGTTATAGCCCCATCAGTTTCTTTACGATTTTTGGATTAGTTTCCAATGACATAGATGATATGTTGACTACTAGTCTTCCGCCTTCATTCACTGTGGCTTCGATGTCTTTAATACTAATATTAACATCTTCACCAAGTGCTTTAGACAATTCCCTTCCTAAAATACTTTCAACAATACCAACCATGAATTTTGATTTAAGTTTTAACATATCCATGTTCGTACCTCCTTTCATTATAGTAAGTGAAAAAAAAGGATAGTGTATGAATATCATACACCAGAGCCTTTGTATTCTTTCTTACTTAAGTAGGCCCATCAAATCGAGGGCTGCTGTTTTGCTCATTCCTTCTGTCATCAATTGATCCAGCTTAATCTGCTCGGATGTCTTGAGTGGTCTACGAAGCTGTAAATACTCGCCTCTACGCGGATCCCATGCCATACACAATCTGTGATGTTCCTCCATTCCCTTACTGATAGTCCCGCAAATGCTTTTAGTAATCTTAACAGTCGCAGGAATAGCAATAGTGATTACTGGAATACTGATCTCAGGATGTGCTACACACCAATCCACTCCTTCTTTTGTTTTTCGCTTAATAGTCCACCAAGCATCATCCATCTTCTGCTTGAAAGATCTCTTGTCCAGAGTTTCCTGAAAAATCCTTTTCTGTTCCTCGTACATACTAATACCTCCTTAATTGTAAGTTTGTTGTTTTCATTATAGTCTGTGAAATAAAAAAGGATACCACGTGAAAATATCAACGTGGCAGAGCCTTTCTTTTGAGGTTAAGGTGTTTTCGGTTTAAAAACATTCAATATTGCTTTTGCCATTTCCCGATAAAAAATGTCTGGTGGTGTTTCCGTGTTCATCAGACCTCGCATGATCATCAGACCGATCCAACCGAGAATAGGAACCAGAATCGGAACCGCAAACTTGACAATGATTTCCAAAATACCTCTTTTGTGTTCGTTGTTCAGCTTTTGCAGCTTCTCGATCTGTTCAACCGTAGTCTTTCGTTTGACCGGATCTTTTTCTTTTAATGCCTCTTCATAAGACACCTCCAGAAGTTTCTTACCTAGTTCTTTGTTGCTCATATTGTTTCCTCCTTTAAAAATATTTTAACCTCATTATAGAAAGTGAAAAGTAAAGAGGCATGAATAAGCCTCTCACTTTGGGATATACACTCATTATTAATATTCAACCTTAACACATTTTATACT
This sequence comes from uncultured Caryophanales bacterium, assembly GCA_946414655.1. Lineage (GTDB taxonomy): Bacteria > Bacillota_I > Bacilli_A > RFN20 > CAG-826 > Fiminaster. Next base: position 24,829 of record CAMKPL010000006.1, read on the forward strand.
TGCTCCATTTTGTTCTTTCTTGTTTATTGCTACTATCTCACGCAAGATCGACATTTGTAAACCATTCGATAAACGTTCGTCGATTTCGATCTCATCGCATTTGTACCACTTATCCTTTTCAGAATCATAATATCTTATCTCATACATTTGTGTCATAATATCTCTCCTTTCATAATTGAAAGTGTACTATCCTATAATATAAAGTGAAAAACTTATATGATATGAAATACGGACCGGCCCCAGCAATAAGCCAGAGCCAGCCCAAGAAAGGAAAGGTAAGTTACAAGCAGAAACCAATAGGACATCCAGGAGAACCAATAGCTGGATTCATATCATTATATGAATTAAAAGAAACTTCAAATATTTGATGAGGTCTTGTTCTAAATACAGTTCTTGTTAGAATACTGTTAGCTGGATATGTAGGCATATATACAGCTGTGTAATCTATTCCTGTGGGTTCTGCATAGCCATCATATTCATCATGATGACCGCGAGTAGCCATATAAGAATATAATTCCTTGTAAGAAGGTACCCATATTTTTTCGGTTGACGGTTTATAAATTCTCGTCATAGACGGGGTATCTGACGGAAATGCCAAATGATAAGGTAACAAATTATATGTACCTGTAACTTTATTAACAGATTTTATAGTCTGTCCAAGACATTCAGGAATATTTTCAATAAGATAATTATTTAAATATTCCCTTCTAGGATTATCGATCCAGTCAGTATATACACTATTATCAAATCCAGCATCACTAGGATCTAATTTAGTACGATGTACCAATGCTGTCGGACCATCACTACCAGCAGAGCCAACGTGCATACCACCTTCTCCATTATCCCAAGTAGGAAATACAGGTATTACACCAGTACTAAGCCAGGTTGAAGTAGTACCATCTTCTCCCTCTGCTACTTTTACCATATGCATGGCAATATTTATGGCAGCTTGATTTATAATATTAGCACTGTATCTAGGACCAGCATTAACTGTATTCCACGTTAAAGCTCCTTCTGCTGTTCTAGCAGGAACATTAACCACCAATGCTTTATAAGACCCAAGAGGATATCCAGCACCACACCTTGCACAAATAGTTTCCCAACTATCTTGGATTTCATTAGGATCGATGACTACGTCACCAAACTGCGGATAACACTTCATATCTCTTGTAATATTAGTAGGCACAGGATTCCAACCAGTGAAATACTGACCGTTATATGTAGTACCATCATAAATCGTGCACGAAGCTTTACCACCTTTCGGAACTAATTCCGTATATATAACTGTTGTTTTTGTGTTATCATAAAACTCAACCTGGAAAGGACCGTCTCCGCCACTGCCTTGTACATTGACAGTAATAGTCCTAAGACCATCTACACCCCACTCAGTAGCTGAGTAGGTGCCATTCTGCTCGATCACAACCTCGTCCATCTCAATCTGGTTAGCAAGCTGAGGGACTTTAACTTTAACTTTCTTGTAATAACGGTTTTCTGTAGATGAGTCATAATCTTCCTCATCTGTAGGATACTCACCGTTTTCAGTGATAGTAATATCTTTTAGAGTTGTAGACTTACCACCCGATCCAGCCTGTCTGACATAAATCTCGCTGACAAGTTTAGGCGGGTTGAAAGGGATTGTAAGATCTGAGCCACCGGGCATATCTGCTGTGACACGCTCGGGATTACTCATATCTGCAGGTACGTCGTTGTTGATGTCTCTGAGAGCACCAATGATAGCGTCTCTTACATCTTCTCCACGCTCTGCAGACTTGATCTTATCAAGTTTTGATGAAATATCAGCCATTGTTTTCTTCCTCCGTTTCTTCGTCTATGATATGACCCGAGGGATCATCGTCCCCCGGACCATAAGGTGGCAATCGGAACATCTTTTTATGATGCTCTGTGTTCACGGCACTTAAGAATGATAAGAGAGAAGACCTCACTTCTTCGCCTGTGAACGCTGCTTGAAAATTTGGTATCAAGTCTAAATATAAGTTCATGATCTTCTCCTTTCTAAGATAATTTGGTGTATTGGAGTGTTAAGTAACGAACATTACAATTATTATCTGGCTTTATTCCTAACAATGTATGATTATTTCTAGTTGGATCGTAAGAAGCGTTATCATATAAAGTGCCATCATTATTCATAATTTTGCCAGATAGTATTTTATCCATACTAGAAGAATTTATGTTAAAACCAGTATAATAATTACTGCTAGATATACTTACATTACTTCCAAAATCCCAAGTCCTCTCATACACCGTACTACCATCAATCCACGTACCTACAACTTTTTCAGAAGTAGAGTAGTGGTGAGCATACTGACCATCAGGTAAATACTTACCAGAGCCAGGTTGGTCGGTGGTTTTGGTGTAGGAAAGCGTTAAACGCATTAAATACATAGTAATATTAATTTGAGAATTAACAACAGCATGCGTATGGTTATCTCCGTCAAGAGCAACATATAAATTAAATGATGTACCATGATAGTCTACACATTCTGCTTTTATAATCTCTGACATACCAACTGTAGAAACACCACTTAATGTTTGCCATTGATTACCACCATTTATTGCAATTGGTGAAGATGAAAAATCCCAAGTCTTCTGATACAACGGCTTTCCATCAGTCCATACACCTACCTCACGCTCTTCCTCAGAATATAAAGCAGGAAGATAGATCAGATTACCTTTAGTAGGTCCTGTACCAGGTGCATCTGTGGTTTTGGTGTATTGGATCGTTACCCTATTTGTCATCATACCTTCTGCACACCAAGCACTACCAGTAGAGTCTACATATATTCTATCGCACCATGTAGCACCGCTTCCAACGCCATAGCCAATAGCATCTACAATCGTATCATACTCTGATAAGTTATCAATGTACGAAGCAATACTTGCACCTTGATTAGTTATTGAGATTGATGAACTAAAAATATAAGTCTTCTGATAAATAGGTTTACCATCTGTCCACCTACCAACAACCTGTTCCTCTTCAGAGTAGTAGTCGGACATCATTACCATTTGAGGATCTTCTGGTATTACTCCTGAATCCGCGGAGTCGGTGGTTTTGGTATATTGGATGGTTATGGATTGACGAGATGACCTATGTTCTGGCATATATAACAAAACTCTTAGATATTCGCTATCACGACTATACCATACTGTAAATTTGTATGAATTGATGTTATTAATATAATTAGCATTAACTATTTCACTGAATTCGCTAGCATCATATCGATTAGCATAACCTTCTGATTTAATGAATTTGTCTATATGCAACGAAGTAACATCTATATGATATTCCCCATCCGAAGTCCAATTCTGTAAAAAGGTCTTCTGATATAAAGGTTTCCCATCAGTCCACCGTCCGATCAAACGTTCTTCTTCAGAGTAAATATCACTGCGGTTGATCAGTTTGTTTTCGAATTTAAGACCATAGACTTTACAAAGTATAGGTTCCACAGCATCTTCTGATCTAAATGCCAAAGTTTGTATATGAGTTGAATCTGTAAAAGTGAAATTAATACGTCTCATACAATTAGGATCGACAACACCATCATAATAAGAATAATTATCAAAACCTTTTAAATAATAATCGTTCTTGAAAACTATTCTTGATGTTATGTTTGTAGCTCCTTGAGAGCTGTAATAATATCCATACATTATTACATATACAGCGTCGTAATCATCTATGGATTTATTTAAAGTATAAGTTCTGGTGACATTTGCAGTACCACTAGTAGGACTCGGCAACGGATCATTCACAAACAATACATCACATTTAAACTTCCCATAGTTTGTAGTAGATCCACCACCAGGAATATCATATACCGTATTACCAATCTTTATTGTATTAAGATCGTCCGTAGCCGACTCAGACGGGTTTGCCTCGACTTCTGTACCTCCGCCAAGGTTATATACAGTACCATCAGCCTTAAGTCTGGTTAAAACTTCCGTAGCAGCTTCTTGAGTATTGAACTCTATCTGATCCTGTTTACTAGCTACTACAGTAGCCAATGCATTTACAGTCGAAGCATCAGCCTTAGAAGCCACAGTAGTAGCTAAAGCATTAACCGTACTTACATCAGCTTTTCCAGCTAAACTAATATTAGCTATTTTATTACTAACAACAGATGTCCCGTCGACTCTTACATCGTGAACTCTGCACTCCTCACCTTCTCCAGATCCACCACTACCCGATGAGCTACCGCTACTGCTGAGTGTGCTACTATCAGAGTTCGATGCAGATATCTGTGTAAGCTCCTTCTTAGGAGGTGTACCAAGTGTAACTTTCTTACTACCACTGTTCAAATCACAGCTGAGTTTATACATAGGAAGAAGTCTTGTTTCATAGCTCTCACCAGCCATGTGAACATCGTCACTAAGCTCTACAATCTGTCCAAGCTTGTACTTAGGCATACCTTCACCAAGCCAAGCAAGCTCAGCTACCTCGACTTCAATAGTTTCGATCTTCGTGTTTTTCTCTTCAAGCCACTTTTTAGCCATCTCGAATAACGAATTAGCCACTATCTGGCCTTGTCCGTCTTTCCAAGCAGTCTGAGCATCCGAGAAATCATGAACCTGTACGACCTGACCGAATTTTGCAACGCCTTCTCTATGCCACAAAATATCTTGGTACTTATCGGTGTAGTGAGTAACGCTCATATCAGGATAAGTAGTCTCATCAACTAACTCTACATTATTAAGCATTACAGTCTGATCGTTAACCTCCGCACCCCTTGCCAACACACCAGTGCAAATATCTTCTGCATTAAGGCTAGTGTCGAAATTCAGCAAGTTCAAACCAAACTGAGCAGGCTGACCAGATTCATCTGTAAAATCCTTGATCCAGTCCAAATATAACTTTCCATCATCAAGATCCTTACGAACTGACATATATCCGCCGTTCGTATCAATACACATCCTTGTTAAAATATCAAGAGTTGTATCATAGTTTACCTCTCTTGTAACAACTTCCGGATCGACAGTGATGTTACCGATAAAGATGTGTCTATTTGCGTTCTCAGCACCCTCAAATACATTGTGGTTGTCCAAAATATCTTTTAAGAAATTGTGGACTGTAGGATCTTCAGAAGCAATAGGAAGCGGTGTTTCCCATTTCATCTGTCTGTGAATGGAGTCATTAAAATATGCTAAAGCGCCTTCACACTGTACAACGCGCTCATTGTTCCAATTCTTTTCAATACTAGCTATACGGCCAGTAAATATCAAATCTCCGTCTTCATACACATCGATCGTAGACTTGAGAACCTTAATATCATCCCAATAAGGATGGCTCGGAGGGAGCGTAAAGTTAAAGCTCCCTGCCGAATTCATCTCAAGATCTAACGAAGGATTTAATAACATACAGTTGATGTCTGATGTATGAAGGTCAATAGTATCATCAAGAACAACTCTATATATCATAACGTCCTTCCTTCCGAATAATCTACCGTAACTAATCCATAGCCAAAGAACGTACACTTGTTTCCGCCTACATTCCAGTTACTTGCAGCAACGACATTATCACCTGTAGAAAGATGGAATGTCTGAGCTCCGAGTACCATGTCCATAGGATTCGTTACATTTATAGTTACTGATTGAACTTCTTCCAAATATATAGTACGAACCTTGCCGTATGTCTTATCGCTAACGGAGAACTTACCATATTTAATGGTGTTACCGAACAGCTCATTCCATTTCCAGTCAAGCATCTTCGTAGAGTTAAGAGGATACTTGTACGGATTTAGGCTGTATTGCAAGGTGATTTGGATATAGTCCTTGGTGGCTAAACTTGATTTTACGGATATTCTTCCTGTATAAAAATATCCACTGACCAAATTCCCTCTATAGTCGTATTCGTACTCATCAGTTAAGATGATCTGATCGAACTTACGGCCATGAAAGAACTTAAGGATAGCTGACTGGAAGGATATGGCGTTTGTTACATTGATGCCAGTAGCCGTAGCCAGCTTAGAACTTACTTCATAAGGCAAATCCACAATGAAATCGAACTGTCCTGTTCTCATACCATACAGAACGGAGCCAGTAAGGGCCTCCGTGTAATCAAGAGACCCATCTGCTCCAGGAACATCAATGTAGTTTGTCTTTACAGAAGGTTCGGCAACAAAGGGCCGAGATTTCGGTGCCATATGAAAGTCTTCCCAGGTATCAAACAATACGCCGTTTTTGAGAAACTTTATTGAATGGCCACCATCATAATTGAACTCACCCATATGTTACACCCTCCCTCTTTTTTGTGTTATTACTTTCTTACCCATGACCCTATCTAAAGGCGCAACCAATTCGCCAACCAAAGTATTACCATCGAGTCGTACATACATTCCATCAATCCGGTTACCAAGAGATGCAGTATCGGAACGAAGGTTTGCAATTTCGTTTCTAATGGCTCTTTGATCGGCTGCTAAGTTGTTTATAGCATTAGTGATCATGATGGCGTCCTGAGACGGTCCAGAACGTGAAGCATTTGCTCCGTTTATAGTTCCGCTCAGATTTAAACCACCTAAATTGTTATTAAGACCAATAAGTCCGTTAGAAATATTCGTATCATCCCAAATAGGTCTGATAACAGGAGCATAAACATTGTCTTCGAACAGATGCTCGTCCATACCCTCTCCAAACATTTCTGCAATCGTAGTAGCCTGTTCTTTAGCGGCATCGGCAACAGCAGTATCATTCGCAAGAGGAATCATAGCACCCTCAAGGAAATTCGACATGATCTCTTCTGCAATTATGGAAGGAGAATGAACTCCAAGAGCGTCTTTGAACGTATCTACGATGGAAGCTCCAACCTTAGCGATCGAACTACCAACGATAGACGAGTATTTATTAATACCGTTGTTAAATCCTTCCAAGAAACTCTTAGCTATCTGCATGGTTTTCGAACCAGACAAATATCTTTCCAAAGCTTTGATAGCTGTCTCACCCATAGTATACATGGTTACAGTTATCTTCTTAAGAGCAATATCGAGTTGTCCTTCTCTTTCAAGAGTAAAACCATCAACGAAATCCTGACCAATTTCTTCTGCTTTTCTAGAAGGTGAATGCGAATCAAGTTCGTCTTTAAGAGCAGACAGAGATTTACTACCTAACTGATGCATAATATCATTAGCTGCCTCAGGATCAATACCCTTTACATAACCTTCTGATACACCAATACCGGTTTCTTCTGCCTGTAATAACAAATCGTCCTTACCATCTTCTAAACCTTTCTTAAGACCAAGAGAAATGGTAAATCCAGCATCTGCATATGCGCTAACAAGTCTATCAGCTACAGCATCCGGCAAAGATATAGATTCTGCATAATATTTATTCGCCAACGCCATCTCATCTGCTGTCATTTTGACGAAAGCTTCAACTTTGTCTGCCGATTCAGGCCCGGCCTGTCTAAGTTCCTCAACAAGACCTTCGGAGAATCCCATGGAGATCATCTTTCTCAAGTTGTATCCCCATCCACCGACACGTTTCAAATTCTCTTCCATATTATTAAGAAGATCTTTTGCTTTAAGCTTATCTTTTTCTTCAACTTCAGTAACCTCATCAAACAGATTGAGGCTTCCTTTAAGCTGATCTTTTATGTCTTTCTTAAAGAGAATAAGCTTATCCATAATAACTTCGAAGTTCACAGACTTCTGAAGAGCTTCCATGGATGTGTAAGCGAGTTTTGTGAAAGCGTTGCTAAGAGTCATCTGTGCGGAGGAAGATTCTGCAGTCTGAGCCCATTTTTCAACGAACTCTTCATCGATCCGCTTCTTCTCAAGTTCCTCTTCAGCCTCTTCCAAAGCTTTCTTTTCGGATTCAGATATCTTTTCTCCGCTCTCTGCTACTTTCTTAGCTGTACCATCAGCAATATCCTCACCAAATTTCTCAGCAGCACTAACTGCCATAGCTCCGTTCTTAACAAACGAGTCTCTGATAGTTTTAGCTGTACCTCGCTCAAGCACAATCTTATGAGCATACATCTGATTGAATAAGGTGAGTTCTTCCTCAGTCATAGTATACAGAGCATGAATCTGCTCGTACGCTGCCGGACCCTGATCAGCAAGCTCCTGTAAGAAGTTTGCATTGAATCCTTTTGTAGCGAGTGCTTGTAATTCCTGAGACCAGGTATTAACACCTCTAATCTCGGTCATAAAGTTATACAGAACCTCTCTACCAGTAAGAGAAGCTTCTTCATTAAACTGTTCGAATACACTGAGTGCATCTTTTATGGAATCTTTAAGCTTGTCGGTCTGATTTGTTGCACTTCCAGTAGCAGATGACATATCTTCCAAAGCTGAAGAAGCACCATCTGTAGCGATTTCGTAATCCTCCATCTTCGGAGTAAGATCATCCATGGAAAGTCCAAGACCAGCCAATGCCTGTTCAAGCATGGAATTCCACTCAGAAGTTTTGTTTCTAGCCTCCATCTCGTTGGCCATAGCCTGAGCAGACTGATAACCTGATAACTGCCATGCATATTTCTCGGCCTCAGCATCCCATGTGTTTGCGATTGCCAGATAGTCCTTATTAGAGATGCTACTAAGATTCATCATACCAGTAACACCGCTCAATAAGTTCTGAGAATTGAATTTGGATGTGAATGCATCAACACCAGCTTCTGCAAGATCTGACATCACATCTTCGAACGAATATGTCCCGTCCTGAATACCTTTGATCAAGCCTGCGATTGTAAATTCGGAAGACTCTATGTATTCTCTTGCAGGAGAATGAATACCGAGTTCATCTCTGTAAGCCTCAAGACCCCTAGCAGCAAGTTCTCTGTTCACATCTTCCACAGAATACATACCGTTTTCAAGGCCTTGCTTAAGACCGGCAACCATTTGTTCTGCTGTGATTTGTCCGGCAAGGTACATATCCATGTTCTTGACCATAACATTACTTACGGCCTGAGCAACACCTTCCGCCGCCTTTCGAGATTCCTCTTTCATGGTATCGCCATAGAGTTTATCCCAAATTGCAGCACCAATACCTGTCAAGCCACCGATAATACCGTCGAACAGCACTTTACCTATTTGGAAACCAAAGTCGTATACACGTTCTTTGTTGTTCTCAAAGAAGGTTCCCATAGCTTCCATTGCTGTAGCAAGAACTTCCAATATCTCAGGGAGTTGTGTTAAGATACTCTTGCAGAATAAAAGAACACCAAGACCACCATACGCCGCCACAGATATAGTGATTGATCCAACAACAGCAGCTATCTGCATACCAACGATCGATAAGGCATTACTCCAAGTAGGAGCAGTCTTCGCGATACTAAGAGCAACACTTTCGAGACCCAATATAAATCGATTCATGTTGTTTATAGCCATATCAATGGTTTCTGAAGATGTTTCACCCCATCTTATCATTGTGTTAGTAAACTGGTCGAAGGCGTCTGCTACCATTTTGATGGAAACAGCAATCGTAAGAGCGGTAACACCAAGAGACAGTAACACAACAGAAATAACCATCAAACCGCCAGCAATAAATGTGAATTTACCAACGATAGCAGCCAATCCAACCATTGCAGCAGTAACTAAAGTAAGTGCTAATATAGCTACACCAACACCAGCCCAATCACATTGTGCAAGAAGTGAAACGCCTCCAGCTAATACAGTAAGGCCCACTGCCATAATAGCGAAAGATCCTGCAGTTTTTAAATCAAGTCCACTACTAGACAACAAATGACTAGCGATCGCTAATTCAATAGCCAACGTTCCGATAGCCAATGCCGAAGCAAGTATAGAAGCAATATCTAACTGAGCCAAATATGCTATTATCAAACTAAGAGCACCAAGAGATGCCGCCATAATTGCAAAACCGTTAGCGTTTTCATAACCAGCCTTCAACTGATTATTTGCAGTAGCTATCGCAATAGCCAAAACAGATACCATAGTGACCGCTAACATCGCTTTTTCTGTAGGAAGGAGTGTAAGAATAGCCACAGCACCAGACAGTACTAATACACCCGCGGCAAGCATTACCAAACCTTTAGTTGCCAAAGGTAATGTTTCTTTATCCAATCTACTCATAATATAAACAAGCTCGCCGGTAAGTATACCAACTGCAACAACAGCAAGATACATATCCATAATATCGTCAGCGCTCTTCAGAGCAGAAGCCAAAAGATTAACGGCAAACGATAGTGCAATTACAGCAACGCCAAGATGCATGAATACACTACCGTCCATTTCATTTATACCAAGCCATTGTGCTATCTTGGCCATGGCAACAACCAAAGCCCCAAGAGCATACATAGCATACACACTATTCTCGAGTACTGTAGGATCCTGTATCTTTGCGATAGACTTAAGTGCTATAGACAATATACCAAGAATCAAAGCAAAATTGGTAAACGGTTTGGTATTTAAACCTTCTGTGTTAATTTCTGTAGCTATTCTAACCAGAAGAGTTATTAATATGGATAAGAAAGTTATAGCATAAACAGCTCTCTTAAGACCGGCAGCGTCAAGTTTCGACAGATATCCCATGGTTCCAGACAGGATCGCAAGCACGGTACCAAATATAATAAAACCAAAAGGTTTCATCGTCAAGCACAATCCAGAACAGAACTGCATGAATAATATCATTTTAGTCAAGGAATTGAGAGCCGTCAAACCTCTATCGATCTCAGACTGATCGATGTATTTGAATACATATAACGATCCAACCAAAGTAGCAAGTAACACACTAAGAGATGTAAATCCCTTGGGTTTTAATGCGAATGCAAGGAGAGAAGCCCATATAAGTTTCTTAATTATGTCCGTTAAAGCTTTCATAGCATTGATTGCTTTATTGAGATCGTTTTCTGGTATTGTAGCGAGTACAGTCATCGCATAAGACAAAGCAACAATCATAGCACCAAAAGCAATGAAATCCAAGAACTTAAGACTTAATGGTATTAATGTAGCCAACAAAAGCGCCAAACCAGCAACAACAACCATACCCATCATCGCACGAGTCGCAGACGCAATGTTTGATGAATCCATGCCTTTCAAGTTCGAAATGGCTTTTGAAAGGAGTAGGGTTGCGATACTAAGCGATACTATACCAGACAATTTTGCAGTGCCGGCAAGGTGAGATATAGCGACTAACAATCCAGCTATAGCATACAGCGTTATTACACCTTTCAGAAGTTCGTCCACACTCATTTTGCTGAACACTTTTATAACAGCAGCCATCGTAGCAAACGCTATAGAAAGTGCAATAAACATTGCAGATAAACCAAATACTTTCGCAGAAGCAGAAATAGATACGTCAGCTTCTGATATGATTTTATTTAAATACATAAGCAAAATCGCAAGAGCACCGCCAACGAATGCTAATGCTATACCAGCTTTAATAAGATCATTAGATGGTATTGATGCCAAATATCCTAACGAAAGAGCAAGAATACCAACACTTAAAGCGAATTTTAATATTACATCCGCCATGATACCAAATTTCATTCGGTCGAGAGTAGTTCTCAAAGATTTAAGAACCCCAACAGCGTTTGTGAACATCTGTCCAAAACTTTTAGCGGCATTCCATAACAAACCGAAAGTATCTACAAAACCTCTCCACGCAAAGAATAATTTCTGTCGTAAGAATTCAATAACGAATACCATAGACAAAATGAACGCGATAGTGGTAACACTAGTCCAATTTATGTTGGACGCAGCAGTTTTCAAGCCTTCGGATAAGGCAACTAACTTCTGTTTGAATGCATCTATGAAATATATAACTTTTTCATTATTTGCAAGTTGATCCATATTATTCTTGAATCCTGCCAAGAATATCCCAACTGTATAAATACCTTGAGCTATCGCAATGATGAGTTTATCAAGGATGTTTGTTTTGTTAATGAATTCAATAATAGGATCTATAGTATCTTTAAGTCCGACAGCGACCTTCATCAAACCGCCAGCAAACCTAAATATCAGCAAGCTAACAGACGCAACAATTTCAGCAAACTTACCAAGAAGTATTATGACGACTCTAAGTACAATGAGCAACGTCTTTACGATCTCTTTAAATCCTGCCAAAGCTTCGTTTGATGGTATAAGAGATAACATTATGGATCTGAATACACCCGAAAGATTCTTCGTATTAGGAAATACTTCTTTTATGGCGTCGATCACGGTGAATAATATCTTCGCTAACGCTATAAAACCATAACGTAATCCGTCCAAAACATTAGGAAGTGCTGTCTGACGAAATGCTTGTAAGAAATTCACAGAAATAACCTGAAGCATTCTTGTGAATACTTGAAAATCTTTAACTGTTGGCTGCATCACCTTACGAATATCGTTGATCGTCGATTTCAGTTCATGAAAAACGGGAACGACATCTGTAATGATCGGAGTTGCGAAATCCGCACCAATTCTAGAAAGTGCAGCCTTAACGTTTGATATGGCACCTTGGAAAGTGTTATCGGCATCCTTAGCGTGAGCGCCAAATGCTTCTTCCATGGCCTCCGCAAATGTCTTGAAATCGATCTTACCTTTCGTCACCATCTCTTTTACTTGAGCCTGCGTAACGTTGAGTTTCTTAGACAAAGCGTCAAGTACATTAAGACCTCTTACGTTGAACGAGTCTACGTAAATGCTAGTCAACTTACCGGTTGCTGCGATCTTTGTATAAATATCAGCAATTTCTGAATAACTTCTGTTGGTCATGGCTGCTACACCAGATACACCAAGCAAAGCCTTCTTCATTTCATCGCCAGCTTTTACGCCAGCAGTACCAAACGATGCAGCGGCTTTCGCAGCCTCATCAAAACCATAAGCTGTGTCTTCCACTGCATACATCGCATCTTCTTTGATCTGTTTAACATCCTGTTTCATACCTTTCAGCATGAATTCGGCCTGTTCAATATTCAAAGCTCTGGTCATACCGCCAGACTTCATCTGTCCGAAGGAGATATTCCACAATCTCTGACCAAAGTTCATGAAAGCATTAGTCAGTCTGGTGATTACTGCAATACCAGCAATCTCCATAGTACTAAAGCCTTCTCTTACAGCATTAGCGGCGGCAATAGCACCAGACAAATCTATACTATCGGCAGCCGCAGACATCGACGAAAATATCTCACCAGATCCATGACCTTCCAAACTATCAAGAGCCGATGTCAACTTTTTAATAGTGCCCATTGAGGTGGATACATTTTTCTCAAATTCAGCATTATCGAAATGCATCGACACTATTCTGTCATCTATTTGCTGACTCAATTGCTTTCACCTCCGTTTAATTATTTAATGCTTCCATGAGTTCATCTGTTAATTTGTCGAGTATCGGATTTATGGTTTTCTTAACGAAAGGTCTACCTTCAACCCAATTACCAGACCTTGTGGCATGTCCATTTTCCAAAAGGACAACCATATTATAAGAATATCCTCTACTGTTGAATACTCTGTTTGTATTAAGCCAAGATATTGTAAACGATTTATCTTTATTCTCGACAATCTGGTATGTCCAAGATTCTGCAGTTGTCCCAGTATCTCTAGGAGTTTCTTCCGACAAAACTTGAACACCTTTTCTACCATATGTATCAAGAATGTTTCGATAATCTTTGTTTATCAACTTATTGAAGAATCTTAATGTTGCTGAGAAATCTCCAGTATGTTTGAAAGTGATTACATCTTTACTCATGATTGAATACCGAGAACTTTTCGTCCGTATGTAACAAACTGAGACATTCTTTTATCTGACATTTTGATTCTTTCAGCTTCCTTGATCATCAAGTTGTCCATATCAAAAATTATAACAGGAGCTTTTGCTTTAAAGCCACCATAGATAGCGTCGTTTGTATCAAGCAAACCACCGTATCCTTCTTTCTGGAGAGCTTTAAAGAATTTGTTTCTCTGATTAGCAACGTCCTTAGCACGTCTTTGATCACCGCCGGCATCGGACGGGATTACATAATTAAACATTCTATACACAGTTCTCAGATCCTTATCCGTTGGCTTATAACCAGGATTTTTCATCTTATCGAGAACGTGTTTTGCTTCTCTATAACCTCTAAACTTGTATTTATCTTTGACGAAATGTGACTCCATTCTGTTCTGATCAGTTACAAAATTATAGAAGTCACGATCTTTCTCATACAAGTTTCTAAATACATTCACAGAACTGTCTTCGGAAGCGATATTCATCTTATCTTTGACTTTTGAATCTATGTTGTATTTAAGAACTTTTCTAGTTCCAGCGGGCTGCCCATTCGAATCATATAACTGTTCGTCTATGGACTTGTTAAATAACGCTTTATACAACATCTTATCCGTCTTTTCCGTATTGGCATAAAAATAATCAGTACTTTTGAGACGATCCTTATCATAGGATATGGTAGAAATTACATCTTCCTTACCGATTTCTTTGTCGAAGTGTTTTTTATTGTAAATCGAGTGTTTCTTCTTTCTCTCTTTGTAAATTTTTTCTTTCTCAACTCTTGAATAATCCCCACCGCCGAGAGGATAAGGAGGGCCATTACGATGACCCCATTTTTGTCCTAATATACCATGATGGTAGAGTTCGCTTAATTCTCTATAATCATTCATCGTTTTGCCCTCCCGGCTTTCATTTTAGCAAGTCTTTGAGCGTTTATTCTTGCGTTTTCTGCTGCTAGGTCTTTCTTACTCATCTTCTCGGGATTGTTTTTAGCATTGCAAACCCTGATCAATGTTGTTAATCTATTCAAATGCCATTTCTGAAATTCTATAGGTATCTGCAGAGCTATCATCTGCCAATAGATTACTTCAGAGGTCAATATTTCTCTGTTAATTTTCTTTTTGTTGTTGTCTTCCTTAAACCACGTTGCTGTCATCGGATCGTTTATGTAATCCACAATCTCTTTTATGTGATTCTCTGTCAAACACAGATACACATTCGGATCTGGTTTCTGTGGAGTTATTGTCATACAACGAATATAGTCAATCACTTTTTCATCAGAATCAAGTGCATGTTCTACAAGAAACGGTTTCTTCCACTTAGCTTCCCATTTAGAGATTGAAAGCAAGGAATGTTCAAGTACTAATTCCGTTTCTTTAACGGTGATGATTCTGCTATTCGCTTCGTCGAATAGGTCAGTCTGCGGTATTGTTATCGTCTTGGACATCCCTTTGCCTCCATTCCCACACAATCATGTTATTTTGTTGTATAGTTAAACCTTATGGTTTAGCTTTCCGTTGACGGTGCATCAAAACCTACAAGATTACTAAATTCCTTCTTTTTGTCGACTTTTGACATGGCTTCAGCGACATCCTTCGGAACTACTGCGTTGATGAAAGCAGCCATAGCCTTATCCCCACCTTCGATGAATTCCATCATCAAAATATCATACGCCGGATGACACTGGAATCTCTCACGAACATCATCATTCTTAATGAATGATTCACCATCAGTAGATTTCTCACCATAGCAAGCCAGCACAAACTCTTCAAAGAATTTGAACAACTGTCTGGTGTCGTCTGTCTCGATCATCTTCTTCAAATGATTCTGCAGACCTCCATTTTCAAACTGAAGCTTTGTGAGCTCCGTCTTTGTGAGGTTGAAATAGAAGTTCTTTGTCTTCTTATCTCCGTTGTAGTCCTCATAAGGGATAGTTTTCATATACATGGTGACATTTCCTCCTTTACTTTTTGTGTCACTTTTAAAATGGAGAGGCCCGATAAGGACCCCTCCACTTCCATTTTGATGTTTAAGATCAGCTGCGTGCGATCTCGATAACGATTGCAGACTTCGGACGAACCAGAGCGCCGGAGATACGAGTCTCCATCAGGTACTTCTGCTGGTTGTAGTCGATGTCGAACTGCTCGAAGCTGTTGATCTCGCCACCACGATCGGTACCTACGTTGTAGTCGGTCGGGTTGAAGATGATCGCTGCCAGATCGTAAACCGTTGTGGTGCTTTCCACGGTCTCAGAACGGTTTACACCCTGCAGGATCTCAACTTCCTCAACTTCCTTTACGCGGCACTTGGTAGCCAGCTCATTCTCAGTCTTGTACAGCGGATAGCCCTGGGAATCTTCCAGAAGCAGCATGTCGGTCTTAACCTGAGCGGTGGTGTACATCGTCGGGTTACCGGATCCCTTGTAGTCGATACGAGCCTTGATAGCTGCCTTGATGATTCTCTTAGCGCGGGCATCTTCAGACTCACTTGCAACGTACGGCAGCTTCACGCGGATGGTGAACAGCTCAGCATCGTTGTATACCGGCTTGATGTGATCTTCGGAGATCTTATCTTCATATGCTGCAGAACGGCCGTCACCAACCAGGATCGCGCGCGCGATTTCCTCGTTAAGCATACCTCTCATTTCCTGCTTAACCCATGATACAACGTCGAAGTCAGTGATATCAACGATGTCATCACGATCAAACTTCTGTTTCTTGTACACGGTCTGCGGATCGATCTTTCTCTTCAGCAGGGTGAATACTTCCTCATACTTCAGGTTACCCTTGATGTAACCTTTTGCACGGGCTTCATCAGCAGTGATGTCAGCGAACATCATCTTTACGCGGCTGAACGGTGTGTGATGTACTGCACCAAGCAGCTTGTTAGCCCAACCCTGATCTCTCATGATGAATTCCGGAGCACCACTCTGGAAATTCTTTACATCCGGGAACAGCCAGTCGATGTTTGCGATACCATAGGTCTGGGTAGATCCGTCCGCATTCTTCGGGTAGTTAGCCGGCGTGATGGTATGAGCCAGAACACCGTCATCGTCAGACATATGATGTTTGATGGATTCGGACAGAGAACCATATCTCTTGATGTCCTTCAATACCTGCTTACGAGCTTCCTGGGAAACAACCGGAGCGGTGTATCCATAATCGTCAGCTTCAAATACGTTGTGCTTCATTTCTTCTTCCTCCTCGTCAGAATCGTCTTTGCCTTTGGCTTCTTCAAGAGCAGAACCGATGATGGCATAGCATGCCTTCTTCTGTTTCTCACTCAATGTGTTCCATACATCACCGACGGTTTCGCCGTCTTCGTCTTCTTCAGATGCCACTTTTTTCTTAGTGTCTTCATCTTCAGTAGCAGCATGTTTAAGTGCCATGTCTTCTTCCTCCTCTTCATCTTCCAACTCGATCTCAACCGAGTCAATACTGTGATAAATATACGCACCAACCTCATCGAGCTCGTCGTCATCACAAATATCCATGTCGATACCATGATTCAGAGCGACAGTATTTCTGTCAATCAGAGCTCCAGGGTTACAGCCACCAAGAACAACGCTAACCTCACGAATAGTTCCGTGTTTAACGTCCGACCCAACTCTCTGAAGCTTGTTCGCATAGATCGAAAGAGCATCAAGATCATCGTTGGCCAGGCATTCTCTTGTGTGTTGTGCTTTCTTGGAATTGTTGAGTTTACAATGTGCGTAAACACAATCATTCCTTTCCTCAAGGATGGCGTGTCCGATCACGTTCTCTACGTCGTTATGACCGTGATTCCAAACGAGAGGAACTTTCTTACCGTTGCAGCCTCTAAATGCCCCGGGTGCGAGCACAAGACCATCTTCGCAACGGATTCCGTACTTTGTGGCGATTCCGCCAAAATCGTACTTTCCTGCCATTTTGATGTTTCTCCTTTCTTAATAATCTTCTTCCTCATTGTACCCTTCATCTTCATCGTCGTTGGTCATAATTGGATTGGCCAGCTCTTCTTCAGACTTGTTCAAGTTAGGATTGCTTAGTTCATTCGCTCGCTCGTCGTCTACCGGCTTGTATCCTATAATAGATCTAACTTCGTTAGACGAAAGAACCTGTGCTCTCGTAAACTTATCTGCAATGTCTGCGATGTTCTGTGTAGGTATCAGTTTGAACTGGTTCTGGATAAAGAATACACGCTGTCCCTGTGAGATAGCTGTAACGGACAAGAATTTTCTCGTCATTTCTTCGGTTATGGCCGTCAAGATGGGCTCAAGAACATTGTTCCTGTAGTTCAGCATCATCTTTTCATCAGCCGTACCCTTAAGAATCTCTTCACAGATACCAAGTTCGGAGTAAAACATGTTCGTAAGATACTCAATCTGCGTCATCAGGTTGTTTTCAAGCGGTCTGTTAAGCTGTATGATCTTTTCGGTACCGTCAGCATACGCCACGCCGTACTTAGAATTGTTAAGTTGATCTTCCAGATCTTTTCTTCTCGCTTCTGCCTGCTGTTTCTTAAGCGGAGACTTAACTACATAAGGAAGCTGAATGATTACATCCAATTTTCCAGCGCCAAGCTGCTCGTCGATAACATCAAGCAAATTCAATTTACTGATAAGACGCCTACCGATAGAATTCGGTTCATTCATAACCGCATAAAACGGATTCTCAATGATAGCAACCGCTCTTTTCGGAAGAGTAACCTCACGTTTTTGACCAGTCTCATCGTCATACATCTCAACCCGCACATGCTTCGGAAACCATTGTTTGATTTTAGCCGTTCGCATTTCATAGATTTTGAAATTGTCTTCGCGGATTATGTTTTTCGAAGTAGAAGACGGAACTACAGCGATTACACCCTCATCGAACATCGACATAACGATGTCTTTGATCAAGTTCCTACCGGTCTGATCGATATTTGCAGATAACGTAAGACAAGTATTAAGATCATCCGTTATAGTTTCTTCAAAGAAACCGTCGGCATTTTTCCTAACATGTTCTATGTCAACTTCTGCAACGTCAATGGCAATTCTGTTATAAACCGCATTAACTATCGATCTCTCTCCTCCGAAAGCGATGTATGATTTATCTGGTCTCCTCGAATAACCAGGACCATAGTTCATTTTGTAGTCTGTGGGATCTCGTCCACGAAACACATCCCAAGCACGTCTTGCGCGATCTGCTAATGACGACATTGGTTATCTCCTTTCATCATTCGAATTGATCTTTGTTTACCTTATATGCAACCCAAGCATCCATAAGTGCCGCTACGTTATCGATCTTTTCCTCGTAACGTTTCTTAAGTAACTTGCGATTACCGTTTGTATCTTCCAGAGTAACACAATTACCCATAGCGAATTGCATAAGTTTCTGATCAAAGATCAACTTTCTATCTTCGGCCAAATCCTTAAGTTCACCAAGGGGAACCGACTCTGTTTTAACTCCTTGTGGAACCTTTTCGATGCCAAATTCTCCATGTTCCGTAGCCCATCTTTGCATAAACTCTTTAGCATTGTAAGGGTCATATCCTATGCATTCAACATCATACTCATTATCTTCAATATATTTCTCAAGATCGTCATAAACTTCCATCATGTTAAGAACAGTTCCATCCATAATAATCAAACTGCCCTCGTTCATAAACTCTTCATACTTCTGTCTAGGGGATCTTGGAAGATTAACAAGTGTTCTAGATGTTATGTAACTTCTTGTCTTGATTCCATATTCATCTCTTCCGAGAGGGAATAGGAATGTAAATGCACAAAAGTCATCACCTTGTGACATATCTGCGCCAAGGGAACAAGGCATCTGCCAAAAATCTCTAGCATAATCGAAAGGTATCGTTTCTTCAAACGTAAAGAAGTATGTGTATCCTTCCATCGGGATTCCAAATCTCTTTGCAAGAATATCATTCCTTGCTGCGGGAGTGTTCTCAGCTCGTTCTTTATCCAACTGATAAACTTCGTAATCAACCGTTATCCCAAGGTTAGGATTTGCCTTAACCCACATCTCTGGGTCTGCAACTTCCTTAACATCATCCAAACAATAATACCAAATCGATACATGCTGCGCAGGATACTTGCCATGAAGTATGTCCAAAAGTTCCATTTTGATTGTATCGCCAACGCCATTTCGAATAGTTCCTTCGGAAGACGCCGCGACGATAAGCCAATCCTCAAGTTTGGATGCACCCTGTGCGATCGCATCTATAGGGTCCTCTCTAATGTCGCAAGAAAGCCACTCGTCGATTGTCGCTATCTTACAGCGTAGACCTTGCAGTTTTTCTATTGACATAGGTAAGACTCTAAGTAAAGAATTGGTAAGACTGTTCACTATACCAGCTTTAGAAGAGTACAATTTCTTTCTAAGATCCCTATTACCGGTAGTGTTCTGAAGTGAACCTTCAGTTAAGAACTTAAATAGACGTCCATTAGCTCTAGCGATAGCAGTTCTAAACGGACCAAGCACTTCTTCAGCTTGTCTCATCGTCGGTGCTGTGGTTATCTGATCTGTTGTATCTGGATCGCAGGTCAAATGATATGCCTGAATAGCTTCCAAATACATAGTCTTAGCAGCACCACGAGCAACTATGAGAAATTGTTTGTTGATCAAACGTTTCTTAATTCGTTTTTGTATGTACCTTCCTGGTCTTCCATCTTTACCAGGTATAAACACAGAACGTTCGACAAAGTAATACCAGCCGTAGATCTGTTCGGCCCATAACTTAAACGAATCCAGCAACTCAAGCGGTGAACCGTCGGTTAGAGTAAGCTCCTCGTTGCAAAACCTGATGAATTTTTCGACTGGTGTATCATCATACCAGTATTTAGGATTATCGATCAGATCGTCAATCCTTTGCATTTCTAAAGATACGTATTCATTAACCGGTATCTCTCCGCGAAGTACTCTTTCCCTAAATTCTCCGTAGTATTTAGGAGTCGCTGTATTTGATAACATGTCTTACTCCTTTACTATTTTACATACCCAAAGCTTTCTTAGCAGCGTACTCTTTGAATTTCTTCTTGTAATGCTCGTAAGCTGCTTCTTTCATCTTAGCTCCACCAGCCTCATAACCTTTCTTATAAGCATTTTCCGAAGCCTTCTTTGTGAGTTTCTGAATAGCTTTATAAGCGGCTTTCTTACCAGCAGCATAACCCTGCTTTCGACCAAGTTCGAGACCTTTTGCTATACCTTTCTTGTTACCACCGTAATAACTTATAAGAGCGGTTCCGCCAACAACGACTAATGCGGCTGCCGCGATCTTTGCACCCTTCTTGATCTTCTCTTTCTCGATCTGTTTGTCGAGATAATCTTCACGTTCTTTCTGCTTATCAGGCTTCTGCTGATTTGCATACCTTCTAAAGTCTCCGATAATCTTTCCTTTGTTGTTCGGTCCACCTTTATACCCAAGAGCTTCACGCCATTTCTGCTCGTGTGCGCTAGAATCTCTGGTGTCACCGTAACCATAGTGCTGTCTACCAAGAGGTGTCAAAGATCCGTCCTCATTCTGATAACGTCTGTCGCCCCACGACATGCCTTTTACTCCATGATGGTACAGTTCATGCATTTCTCTGTAATCCATGTCTATTCCTCCTTAATGACCATAATATGCTCTAAGACGTTTATCCTGATACTCGGATTTAGCATAATAAGCACCAGATATAAGACTACTAACTGCGGCAGCCCCAATGGTTGCATAATTTGCTACATCTGCTACTTTTTTGCCAGCAACTTTTTCCAGAGCTTCTTTACCGCCTCCAAAATTCAAATATGCAGCAGCAGTCCAAGCAGTTGCAGAAATCCTAGAAGCCATAACTGCTTTTGATTGATTTTGAAGAATTCGATCACCGTTTTTATAAAGCTGTTTACCCTCATCAGCAAGTTTATCCTGCTTGAGTTGTTTGTAATGTTTGTTCATTTCAGCCTTAGCTGCTTTTCTTTCATTCTTTGCCGCTTTGATTTTGTCTTTTGCAGCGTTCCATGCCAGCATATCGTGACCACTAGCAAGTTCTCTTTTCTCAGCTTTCGCTGCTTTTACTTTGGCGTCAGCTGCATCGTATTTTGATTCAGCCTCACGATATCTCGCAAGTCCTTTCTGCGTATATGTTCCGTCATAATTCTGATAACGACGGACGCCCCACTTCATACCTTTTACACCATGATGATAGAGTTCATGCATTTCTCTGTAATCATTCATAGTTTTACGCCCCCGTCGTCCTTTTGATCATGTATATCGTCGCTGCGATGGTTGCGATGGAACCTGCTATGGATACCGCGTCACCAACGTCACGCAAAATATCTCCGACATACTGTTTTCCAGCGCCAACATCCTGAGTAGCAAGATCTTTATACTGCCGCTCAAGATTCATTCTGTTTACTTTCTGTCTGATTTCGTCATCAGTCTGATTCGACAGATCTATATTAGCTTTTGCTTTTGCTCTTTCTCTAGCAGCTGCTCTATCGGCAATGTTTCCACCACGAGAAGCCGCCTGAGATGCTGCATTGGCAGCTTTGGATGCATTCTGATAATCCGTCGATACGGCCAAATTAGCTTTTCTGCTAGCATTAACACTATCGAGATTTTTAGCATTTTCCTCACTTAATCCATACCTAGCTCTTCCTTCAGGAGTAAGAGTTCCATCCTCATTCTGATAACGTCTAACTCCCCATTTCATGTTTTTTATTCCATGATGGTACAGTTCGTGCATTTCTCTGTAATCCATGTCTCTTCCTCCTCACTTACTGTTTATCATGTCGCACAGCATTTGGTAACTATCGTAAGCGTTATACAAATCGCTCATATCAGGTTTATGTTCATCCATATAATCCTGGAACTCATAGTCAGCAAACTCAAGTGTTTCCCACACTTTATCGTAGTCTTTATGCTGACCGTTATATGCTTCGTCTTCGAGTTCATCGTAAGTTTTACCAGTTTGTTTCTTACAGAAATCGTCAACGTGTTTCCAAGCATCTTTCTCAATTTTCTCTGTTTCTTTAGATCTTTTACTCCATTCTTTATCCAAGTTATCGTAAAAAGTATCTCTCAAAGATTCCAAATCGCCGTCAGCACCTTTTGTGTATTTGTTAAAAGCATCTTTGAAATCTTTTGTGATATCCTCATCACCGAAGTTATCGTCCAAGTATTTCTCGAACTCTTTCTTGCTAGCATTACCTTCATCGGATTTCGATTCTTTCGTTTTTGTTGTTTGTGATAAATACCAAGCCTTCTCGGCATCTC
Organism: uncultured Caryophanales bacterium; assembly: GCA_946414655.1. Taxonomy (GTDB): domain Bacteria; phylum Bacillota_I; class Bacilli_A; order RFN20; family CAG-826; genus Fiminaster. Next base: position 47,701 of record CAMKPL010000006.1, read on the forward strand.
TATAGTCATCAGGATCTTCGGAATCTAATAAATTCTTAAACTCCGAATACTTGTCAGCCATTTCCATATACACTTCGTCATAGTCGACGCCTTTTTCTTTCATCAAATCTTTAATCTTTTGGTTACTGATTGTCGTATTTCTAGCAGAATTAATTAGATCAGCACCAGATTCCGTTTTTGGATCTTTATGTTTTTTCAAATATTCTTCTCGTTCTTTTTCTCTTTGTTTTTCTTTTTCAACAGCTCTTCTATTAAATTCATCAGCTAACGATTTATGTTTTCTTGCTGCTTTTAAACCTTCTTCGTTTGGATTACCATCGTTATTCAAATATCTTTTCTTACCAGCTTCAGTAAGTGTTCCGTCTTCATTCTGAAAACGTCTGATGCCCCACTTCATACCGAGTATTCCAAAATGCTTTAACTCGTCAGGATACGGTTTGTTTACCAAATCAAACCTAACGATTTCTTCGGGGTCAGGTTTATTAACCAAAGCGTAAAGTTGTTCGTTTGTGAAAGGCATCTCGTTCCTCCTTTAAAGTAAATGGGAGCCCCATAAGGAGCCCCCACTACCATTTTGATGTTTTTGGCTATCAGCCGCCTACAGTAACACCAAACTGCTCGATGATCTCATCCGGCAACGGCAGACGAGCATCTGTTCCAGGATGAGTAATCTTCTTGTAGTACGTCTTACTAACTGTAACAGTTTCGTCGTCGGTGAGAGTGTATACGTACGGATCTTCCGTAGTACCAGTACCAGATCTCTCATACAGGCCTTCAGTTTTCGGATTCGTCGTAGTCGGCTCTGTTGCTTCATAGGTATCTGCAGACGCATCGGTACCGTACAGCTGAGCTTCCAACCACTTCCAGTTAGCGTTCTCAACGCCGCCTTCGAAATCGGTACTATCCAGGGTTACCAGACAGGTCGGCTTAGCATTCTTTACTGCTACCGGGATACCCTTCATTTCCCAGCTGAACTCGATTGCTTCCGGGCTATCGTTTACGGTCTTGTAGGATCTCTCAGACGGAGAAGCGGTCAAACCGTATACCAGATGCAGTCTTACGCCGTGATCATTACCGTCGGTATCATTACCGATGATCGATCTGTAGCTGAAACCGAAGGACTTTCTTGCCTGCTGATAGATACGAACGCCGTTGATCTTTGCAGAACCATCCAGCTTAGCAAACTCTTCCGGGTATGCATAAGCGGTTACGGTCTGTCCATATTCCTCTGCAGAACGCAGGGACAGGTACTTGATGTTATCTGCATACAGTGCGGTTTCCTCTGCACCAGACGGAGACTCGGTTACACCAGTAATACCGGACCAAGCATATCCGTGATTGTATGCTTTCGCATCGGAGTCGTACGGGTATACGACGGCATGGTCATCACCTGTTTCAAACAAGTGTTCACCAACTTCATCCCAAGTTAATACTGCCATTTGTTTTTCCTCCTTAGAAATGTGTTGTAAATACATAATGATGCAAACCATCAGCGACATAAGGACGTTCCAAACTAAGAACTAATCCTTCATCGTTATATAAAAACTTATCAGGCAAGTCATCATCAGCATCTTCGAAAATTACAATTATCTCATATCTATTTTTTCCGAGATAGATTTTGTTATCCGCGAATACAGCGTCTATGTTAGATCTCTTGTATCGGATACAGGGGTATTTCATGATCAACGAAGCCGGAGGCTCAAAATATACATTTGTGCTCCCAAGGATCCGTCTAAGTTTTTCGTCAAGAATCAACCGGCGGTCCAGAGTTGCCATTGTAAACCCCTCCTATCTCTAATATGAGCTTTGGCGGCTCGACGGTAATAGTGTTTACTTTCCACTTAGTACCCATCCAAACCACATATTTAATGTTTGAAAAGTTTTCAAAGGCGAAAGCATCTGCTAAGATCTCGATCTCATTGCTAACTGTTATGTTATCTGTAACAGCATCTGTAGATTGAAGTCTTCTAGAGCATCTGTTAACATCTCCTCGATACTTTCGCTCAGTGATTATCGATTGCCAATTACTTGGCCGAACTTCTATCAAGGTTTCGAAGCCAACCGCACCAGCAAACTTCATATCTTCCACCTCTTCCTACTTCCATTTTGATGTTTACATCATATTCAACGTTTCCATAAGCCTTTGGCGTACCTGCTCGTTGGGAGCATTATTCATCAATTCCTGGAGATCTGCTCGAAAGTCTCCGGCACTTGTGTAACGTCCCATGCTATCTCTCCTAGCATTACGTCCTCTAGCATACGATCCGTAAGAACCATCATTTGCATATGAGCCAGCCATTCGGAAATGAGGCATAGATCTATAAGATCCTCCGCCCATAGCTTCACTGTACTGCTCTTCTTCGCACGCTTCGATAATCTTGCACACGTTCTTTCCAGCGTGAGCCAATTTATCGATAATGTCGAGAGTCTGGAGGTCGAGCGTCTGATTGTCAGCATATCTCTCCAGTTCCTTAACCAAAGTTTCCTTAAGTTCATAAAGTTTATGCATTCTTGCTCACCTCCTTATGCAATTCGTTCGATGTCCAGACTACCATCAATTACGCTGATAGTCGGTGTAGGTACAGCCGTAGGATCACCAACAATACCACTAATGTACTCTACGGAAATTGTAAAGCAACATCCGATAGGTACATCGATTGTAGCAACCGATTCAACTGCTCCATATGTTTCTACCGCTGCAGGCGTGAAGATACTTCTGCTTCCCTGCCAAACTTCGCCATTAACAAGAATCCCCGTAGCGATCGGGGTGATAGCTCCTCCTGTAGGAATGGCAATGTTACCAGTAAAGTCCAGTTTATACCTAGCAAACCTTGCACACGGACTTGTGGATCGACCACGCAGAATAAAAATCCCAGTTCCAGACTGATGAACTACGTTACCAGCCGGACACTTGATAGAATCCAGAAAACTGATCGGATTGTTGAGAGCAATTGTCTCTACCTGATCTCTGGTTAAATAAACTGCCATAGTCTTACCTCCTTACATTCCGCATCCGGTATACTGCTGGCAGCAATTCGGATTCTGTACGATGTAAGCCGGTCTCGGAGTCGGCAGAACATACTGCTCAACTTCATTGGCCAGTGCTCTCTGACCTGCCTGAATAGCTGCGGTCTGAACATCCTGGGATGCCTGGCCACGAGCATACATAAGCTCAGAACGAAGCTGCGCGATGAGGTCATTCTTCTCTTCGATCTTGTCCTGGCAAAGCTGATCCTTGATCGCCTGGGTATTTGCATTCTGGTTCTGAATGATGCTGTTAGCTGCCTGAGCAATTGATGTGTTCAGGTTTGCTGTAGCCAGTCTGTTCTCACAGCAACAATTGCCGAACTGTGTTGACAGATCGAACATCTGCTGCATGTTGGCCATCTGACGAGCGTTTGCGCCAGACTCTACAGCCGCAAAGCTGTTGCACAGCTGATTGCTGATACCACTGATGGTGCTCTGAATGCCACTGAGCTGTGAAGCAAGCTGAGCATTCTGGAATCCGGCATTGGTAGCATCGAGCTGGTTCATCCACGGATAGAGATTGTTTCCTCCGCCATTTCCGCCGAAACCATTGTTGTTCCAGCCAAGCAGAAGTAACAAGACGATCCATCCCCAGTCGCCGTTGTTGCCACCAAACATTCCGCCATTACCATTACCATACATAGGTCCGACCGGCATCACCATGTTGTTAGCATCTGTTACCATTTTGTGTACCTCCTTGTAGGATTATTTTATGGTGAAGTACATTTGTACTACCATTTTGATGTTATCCCCGAGGTCCAATCATCTGCTGAATCATCCGGGCTTTCTGACAAGCTACTTCGTATTGCTGCTGTGTGATTTTACCCTGATTCATAAGATTCTGAATCATTTGTTCGGGGTTCATACCTGTGGCCTTAAGATTGTTAAGGTCATTTTGGAACTTCTGGATGTCAAATCCATTGTTCTGTTGCCCCGTCATACCAAACATTGTACTAGCCATTAATCACACCGTCCTTTCTCAAGTTTCCAACAATGGAATTGAGTCTGTTAATCTGCCGCTGGAACTTATCATCCAGTTTGTCGATCGCCTCCTGGAAATCGGGCTGCGGTTGAGCTTGCATCGGCTGAGTAGTCCCGCGCTCGGTGTAATCGAATGTGCGAATAGTTACATTACCCGCCTGATCAGCTGTCTTCATATAGAAGATGTCCGCAGTATCATCCCAAAGCCTTAATGTTGATCCAGGCTGTATCGGATAAGACTGTGCTGCTTGCTCTCCGTGAACGTAAACATCGTTCTGTTGTGGAGCCTGTACCAATGGCTGCTGATATGGCTGAAACGAAGAATACCCTACAGGTGGGTATTGGTATGCAGTAGGGTTGTAATAAGGATTGGTTGGTGGCATTTTCTTTCCTCCTTTACATAAATGGTGGTCTTTGTTTAGTTTCTATTTCTGTCTTTCCTATCACTTTGTAGTGGTAGTAGTACATCTGCCAGTTGTCCCCAAACACTGAGTCCAGATCCTTATAGGCAGCTCGGTATTTACGAACGTCAAAGACATTCGGATCGAGTACGTCCGAAATATCCACGCCTTCTACCATAGCTTTAGGCCATGGTTCGAGCTTTTCTTCCTTGGTCGCAACTACAGACCAGTTAGGTTTACCATAGCCTGCGATGCTCTTATCCTTTAAGGAATACGAGTGATTCTGAACATTGTTTGAAGAATTACCTTCAATAGTGTAAACAGTTGTATCACTGACATTTACCACAATACCAGTGTGGTTGATACGTTCAGAATTCTTAAAGAATATCTGATCGCCTACAGCGGGAGACTGGTAGAATCTCTTAGCTTTTCTGTACAAATCTACTGAGGTAGGAGTGTATGCTGACCATCCGCCCAACATCTTTTTGGCGTTGTCTTTGCCGAATGTCTGGACGAAACACCAGTCAACAAACATGTCACACCATGCAACTCCTTGCACATACGGAGATCCGATAAGTTTAACCAGATCTCTCGCATACTTGGTATAGTTGCCTTTTCCAGCGTTGGCTGTCTTGTCATCGAGGTTTTTGTTCGATGCTTTTTCCATGTATCCGATCTCAGCAGAAGCTGTTGAAATCAGTTTCTTTATAACCTGGTCTTCTGTCATCTTTGCTCCTCCCTAAACCAGACATATACTGGTTTCTCATTTGAAGAGTCCCAGGAATCGTAAATATCACCATTGACAATAGTACAACAATGACCTCCGAAACCCAGAACGAACGTACCTTTAGGATTGTCTTCTGCAAAGTCAGCTGCAGAATATCCTATTGGAGTGGTGTCAGGGACGATGACTCTATGAAAGCCGTTAGCTCTGAGTACAGCGCCCCAAACCCAGTCCTTATGTGCCATATCGCACATATTCTTTGCAAATTCACTTAGAATGTCGTGAGCGTCATCCCACGAAATGTTTAAAGCTTTAGAGATAGCCCTAACCGTGCAGTCACCAGTAGACAGACCACAAGGATTCGGGTTGTATGGTACGTACATGGTTAGGACCTCCTTACTTTTTAATATAAGCAACTAATGCAACTACTAAAAATGTCGTTCCAATCTTTAAAACAGATTCTGCAATTTTATTAGTCCATTCGGCCTCTGTTTTAGGAACTGACTCATCAAAGATAAACTTGTTATGTCCTACTATCTCAATTTCTTTAGCATCTAAGAATGCCACATCAAAATCGTGATCATTAGTTTCCGGATTAATCTTTTCCGGATTTGTTTTCTTAAAAGTTATTATACATTCCTCATCGGAAAATTCTTGTTTAACATAATCAGCTTGTATTCTATAACAAGCTCCAGACTTTGTTTTAACATACCAACATTTTTCAGGATTATTTTCCATAATTTACTCCTTAATTCCAGCGAGATCCCCACGGGGCATCGTTCGTAAAACTGCCCTTTAAT
>CAMKPL010000007.1 GCA_946414655.1 uncultured Caryophanales bacterium
GAGGGCGGCGATGACCATGGGGGTGGGTATTTTTTAGACCCCCCTCGGGGTTCTACATTTTCAAATGGTCACGGGTACTAAATAAATTTTTTATGGGATTCTTTTACGATGTATAATGATTATTGTAGAATGTTTTGAATTTTTATTGTTTAAGAATGTTTCCTCCTCTTTAGAATTGAGGAGGAAACTTAAAAGTTTTATGATACGTATTCAGAGTCGGGTGATGCTTCTCTGTAAACCAGGATTCTGTTTCCTGTAAGATTCAACGCAACAGCTTCTTCAGCAGCTTTGTTGTAAGCAGCCCTTTCTTCTCTATTGGATAGGTCCGTTGATTCACAGACTCTAGCCATATAAGCACAAGTATTGTAACCTTTTGCGATGTCAAATCTGTACCAATTGATAAAATCGTCAAAAGGATTGTAAGGATTGTCAGAAGTCGAAAGCAAACAATCGACAACTTTTCTTTCATTTTCGTTCATTTGGCTTTCTCCTTTCTTTAATTCAATTGTTTACGCAAAGTTGTTGTACTGATTCCAAACATGTCAGCAACTTCTTTTTGTGTGAAACCTGAATTAAGCATAGCTTTGGCCCTGGCTATATTAGCCCCTGACATTACTGCATAGTTTGTCTCTTTAGGGAATGCATGCTTCTTAACTGATTCTTGATCAGCTCTTCGCAAAACATCCTCTAAGAAAGTCTTCTTTAAAGCTCCAGCCTGAATTGCAGACCATTCTTTGTCATTAATCTCAAAAGCACTAGCTTTGTTAAGAATAGCTCTTTGCTGATCCATAACTTGCTTTCTAAGCTTGCTAAGATGCGCTTTGCCATCAGCACTTTTGTTATTGTAACGATCAGGATAGTTCTTCATACGATCATTGACAATGATGGTGGTTACTCTGGCTGCTCTACGCTCCAGTACTGCATTAACTTTCGCAGTATCGACTTTCTCTTTCAATGACTTCACTTCTTCCTCATATAGGTCCGCCATCTTGGGATTGTATGGTAAGTCTTCTACCTTAGTGGACTCCAGTCTAGCCTTATTAGCTAAGGCCTTCATCTGGTTAGCATACTTAGCGTATACTAATTCGGTCTGGTACTTACCAGGAGATACCAGCTCCATAGCATCCTTGGCCTCCGCCATCTTGGTAGACTCAATGGTCTTAAGCTTGCCAGTAGGATCATACTTAGGATGATTTGGACCATAATACTTCCATCTTCCTGTTTCAGGATCAACAGTTTGTCTTTTCTCTGTGTATCGCCAGATCTTTTCACCTGTTTCAGGATCTATCTTACCCTGCCATTCTCTGTCAGGAACATGTTCTTCACCACTTGCTTTAGAAATGATAGTACCTGATCCACCATACTTACCATTCTCTTTCTTCTGGTAAATACGCTGGAGTTCATCTATTCTCATCTCCTCCTTACAAGCTTTCCAATTAAGCTTATGCTTCTCAGCATCAATAATAACCTGAGAATACTTTACAGCACGGGCCATCTCATCAGGATCTGCACCTATCAGGTTCATATCTGTAATAAGATTTGTTACGATACCCATCTCTGTCTGCTGCTTGTTATGTTTAATAACAGGCATACCCTCATAACCAGGATACTGAGCCTTACCATCAAATCCTTCAAGAGCTTTGAGCTGAGGAGCTGACTTAATAAGACCTTTGTTGTTAGGAATAACTACAACAGTATCTCCATCGAAGTCTGCGCCTGACAATCTTTCAGCTGCCTTAGGATTCATACACAAAGCATCAGATACATCTGTACCTATCATCGCACGACATTCTCTATTTCTATTGTTTACTGTAAGAATAGGAATGGCAAACTTTCCTTCATGAGGAAAACGAATAAGAGCAAGCTTATCACCATCTTTGTATCCAGGTGCATAGCATTCATCTTCCTTTAGTGTCTTACCAGGAAGAATAACGCAAACACTTTGACCGGGTAATGAAGCTGCTTTCATATGCACAGCAGCTGTGTCGCATTCATCAGCAAACTCTATAAGCTCTTTTCTTCTAACAACAGGATTACTTATCTTCTGAATTTCTTCATATTGTTCCATAATCTTGGTGCGCTGAAGTTCAAGCTGTCTCTCAGCAAGACGAGGATCCTGTTTGGATAACACCTGAGTAGCCAATGTTTTAGCTGATGTCCAGTCACCCCATTTTCCTTGCTCATTTACTTTATTAATACAACCAAGCTGCTCATTTCCTTTTGAATCTGTATAATGTGTTTGACCACCTCTACAAATCTGAGCACCGAAAGGATCTTCCTGATCTACTGTGCCATCAGGATTCTTCTTCATCGGTTTAAGAAACTGCTTTGCATTGTCATCATTAGACATCATAACATATTTCTTATCAGACTTTGGAGTATGAGCAATAATATCGATGCCAGGAGGAAAATCTTTAGGATCAGCATATACTGCCATTCCTTTAAGATAATGAGTTCCATCAACACCGATACGAACCTGATTGTATCTGTTTTCTCCCATATCCAAATCAGGAACACCACGCTTGATAGAGATAAGACCATCTCTAGGATCATTCCAATCAATCATCACTCGCTTGGAAGATATAGATTTGGGCTGCTCAATACCGATTGTGGTTTTATTATTTTCATCAACATGAATATCGCAAGGAGGTTCAATCTTATCAAGATTCACAGAAATATCTCTGAATGCTCTCTTAAGTTTTTCCTGCTCGCTAAGACCTTTCCACTCTTCAGGTGGAGAATATAAAAACATCATTTCTGTTTCTCTTTTGATGTTGTTAGGATTAGGAACCTTTTTCTTGATCACCATATATCCTTCATCTTTGAGAACTGTCAATGCTGCCTCTAACTTAGTAGGTGTAACACCCATAATATTCGACACACCTTTGCCGACATCAATTGCACGAACAGTTTTGTTTTTCTCCATATGTTCGATCAACTTGTCAGCAAGATCTCTTGTATGTCTTACCTGCTCTTCAGTGTCAGGCTTCAACCAAGAATTAATAGTAGATTCTGAAACACCCATTTTCTCAGCAATAGCCTTGGGTGACATTTGACGAGTATATCTCAACTCTTTAGCATGCGCAATATTTCCTGCTTTTGTAGCATCTTTAGCATAAGAATATCTATAGCGCAACTCTTTCATAGTCATGCCGAATTCTTCTGCTATTTCTTTGTCAGACTTACCTTGCTTTCTAAGTTCAGCCCAACCTTGGAACCAAGGCTCATCCTGATAAGGATGTTTTCCAGATCCCCAAGGATATCTTCCTGAGTGTCTTTTGGTTCCAGTGTGTAAGATATAATCGTGTTCCATTTTTTACTGCTCCTCTCTTTTGATTGACTCTATTAATTTATCAAAAGCTATGATCTTGTCCATGATAGGAGCTATTTGCTCGATACCAGGATTCTCAATTAAAATATCATCATTCTGATATACTCTTAGCTCTATATCTGTCTCATTAAGATCAAGATCATACTCTAAGAAAAACAGTGCTGCATATATCTCCAGCTGAGGCAAATTTCCATATTTATCTGCTACAGGAGTTGTTCCTGTTTTCAGATCGTGAATCCTAAGAAACCGATCTGTCTCGGAATATGAAATTGTGTCAGCTGTACCAAAACAATTATCTGAATAATATAACAACTGTTCTGGCTTCATCCTGAAACCTATTGCGTCGTTTACATATCTATTCAGTGTTGCTGTGGTTGGTGGTAGCTTGATTCGATTTTCAATCAGCTCTGCAGCTATTGCATGAAGCTTGGTGCCTCGTGCGGTGGCTAAATAACTGTAGTAAGTTTCAGTCAGCTTATCTTCATCATATGAAAGCCAACTATGCTTGCTTGCGCCTAGGAACGCGTGAGCTCCTGCGAGACGCGAATGCCGATTCCATCTCATCCAATACATCCTCCTCATTTTCTGGACTGATGAAAGAAGCATATGACATGCGATTCATTTTTGAAATATAATAAGATTGATTGCTTTGTCTAGAAGCTTTCTTTTCTCTCTTACATTCCAATGCAGCCCAATTATCTTCGTGAAGGACTAACAGATCAGGTATGCCTTGAATATATCTGGCATCATTCTTCAAGACCATACAACCAGGAAATCGGTCTTTAATCCTGTCTATTAATCCGGATTGGTATCTGTTCTCATTTTTCATGACCGTCTCCTTTTAAAAATTAAACAAAAAGTTTTAAGGATTGAAAAATATCAAAATCCTCTATAGCGGACCTTGTATATTATCTCTCCCCTCACCATATGGAGTGAAAAAACTACTGTCATGAATATTTGGCCAAAAACTCGTCAAAATCTTCAAAATACTTGCTTTCATTGAAGTCTTTTTTATCTTTTAGACACCTGGTTATTGACTTGTCTATATTAGCATTAGATTTTAAGAAGTAATAATATAAATGTGTAAATGGTGTATTAAGTCTATCGATACGACCAGCAGCTTGTGTCATCATCTTATAAGAGTGATTCAAACTGTAAAATATAATAGTGTTAGTCTTAATGCAATTCCATCCTTCAGCTCCAGCAGAGTACTGAACCAAATATACCCAATACTTATCAGTCTTCGGAATCTCTTCATGCTTATGTCCATTCCATTGACTATACACATATTTCTTTTCTTCACATAATTTTATTAACAACTCAAGTTCATAATTGAAGTTGTAAAATATAATAGAACCAACTGCTTTCTCTATAAGAGTACTAAGCTTGTTCAGACGATCAGGATCTGAGTTAACAACTCTTCTCAAACATTGACTTAGCTCAGAAGCATTTATTATTGGTTCATCTTTAAATATGTTCCAACGATTCTTTAAAATATAAAAGTAATTTTCTTTGTCATAATTGCATATGACATCTTCGTCATGTCTAATAGTCTTTCTCTTAAAATCCATATTAACCAAAATATCATCTCGATGTTTCTCGAGAAGTTTGGTATTGACATAATGATCTATAACTGGAAAATTCATAAATGGTTTATAGACAACATGCATCTTAATAAATTCGTTACGATTTTTATAAAAGCCATTTGCTATAAAAACTGGAATATAATCGGACCAATTATCTCCAGGAGTAGCGCTCAATAAAATCCAATCATTGGTTTTAGCAATCTTAATAAATGTCTTAGCCCATTTACCAGAACCAACTACTCGCTGTTCATCAAATATAAAGAACTGATTCTTTACTTTAACATATTTCTCTATATTATTCCAACTGTCTATTGTTATCTTACAATTGAAACAGAATGGTATACATTCTTCGTCCCATTCGCAAGTGTCTCTTTTTCTAGCTGTTGTGATAATATAAAGATTTTTCTTTTTCTTTACTTTATCGAAATATGCTAAAGATGTTCTAGACTTGCCTGAACCGACTCCACCAACTAAGATGGAGCCAGTCCGAAGTTCATTTACTGCGGCAAGCTGATAATCATATAGATCAGTCTTCTTCATCACCAATTACATTCTGAGCTGAATCCGGAATATCATAGTACTGATCCTCAAACTCATCTTCGACGATGGTAACATACATGGTTTTCAAATATGCTTTGATACCAGACTTACCATTTACGGTATAGTGATACGGATTTATAGCAATATCTGCAAACTCAATATCAGCCCAATCCAGAATGTTCACTTCATCTTCGCCGATCTGTGTCTGGCCTTTTCTTGAAACCATAACAATCTTAGGCGGTCTACCTTTTCCGCCGAATCCGACTTTGATCTGAATATAAGGTGTAGGCTCATCTCCTTCATCACGAGGATTCAGGAAACGAACATTCCAACCTTCTTTGATCATATCATCTGCATCATCAGGATGCAGCAGAAGACAAAAGTTTCTATCGCCCTCTTTGTTGAACTTTCCCTCCTTTCCTGAAAAATTCCTGAAACGAATCGCTCCAGGTTTTACATCCTTAAAAATCTTTTTGTCTGCCATAATAATTTCCTCCTTTTTTCTATTGTGGCTTTATACTGCTTCCGGGAATGGAATTTCTTCATCCACTCCATCGGGAACATTAACATTTAACATTTTACTCCAAGGCACACCCTCATAAGGTTTAGGATCTACCAACCACGAGAACTCACCAAATTCCTCAATGTGAGCTACAGCTTTGTCAGCCATTACAGCATAATAAGAAATATCAATATCCTTTTCCATATTGAGATTCTCAACTACACTTGTTTCCAGCCAACGATATCCTTTAGCGCCTTCTGCGCTATACATCTTACCATTCTGATCTCTCAACAGAACTCCGCCTCCCTTACCAGGCAAGATAGGTAAGAATGAACCAACTTTACCAACGAACACATAATTGTGTTCACCATCCGGCATATCTTCATTCATATCCAAATATAAAGCACTCTTAACAGACTTAGTCTGAGCATAGTCACTTAATGTCAATTCTTCTTTACTGAACAATGACTTAAATATAAACGGTTCTGCAAACTCTGCTCCTGTTGCTGTCCATTCTCCAGCAGATCCATCAGATTCGCGATATCTTGCAATATAAACTGCATCATTTACTAAGCACATCTTATCATATGTTGCTTCCCACTCAAATTCATAACCATATCTAGCACCAAACTCCATAACAAAGTCAACAATATCCTGATCAATATCAGGAATCTTAATGGAGTCTGTCTTAATATGTGCAACTGTGTAACCGCGCTTTCTAACTTCTTCAGCAAGGTCAACCATAAACAGTGCACCTCTTTTTGCAATAATATTATCTTTATTTCTGCTATCTCTGAACGGATTATCAAAGTTAGCAGATGTCAAACCATAGACAGAGTTAATAACTGTCTTCAACGCATTGCTAAGATCTTTAGAACTGATTTCTCCAGAATCGATCATAGCAATATACTTAGTTAACTTACCATCCAAAATATCATTAAGTTCATCCCAATCTTTTCTCTTGATGGCAATACGACCTTCAATAAGTTCAGCAAATCTTCTTGTGAACCTAGGACCAAATATACATTCAGCCATACCAGAATGAGGATGCATTGAAGCAACATCCAATAATCCAACAAGTCCATACATACCAGGTTCGGCATACACATAGCCGCCTTCGCCAACTTCAATTCCCTTATAAACACTCTTTCCATTCTCAAAAGAATATCCAGGAAAATACGGCAACAATGAATCTGTGTTTTCAGACCACCACTTCATCATATACGGGAACTTCTCCCATAAGAAGTCACTTACTTCCGGTTCCAAATATGTTACCGGTTTGCTAAGATCTCTGTAACAGAATTCATCCTGCGGATGCTTATTATCGCCAAATATAATTTTTGTCGAATGCTGGTTTGTACTGTTGTTAGGTGTCATACCATCAATATCTGCCAGAATAATTCTCGCAAGGTAATCGCCCTTAAGATGGTTAAACACTACTTCTGTAGACATAACGTCATTCTTACAATACTCTACAACCTGATCCCATAATTCTTCAGGAACTGGCTGATCCCAAGGAAGATTATTTTCCAAATGGTTAATACCAAGTTCAATCTCCCATTTCTTCAAACTCTTTTTATTCATCGCAGAACTGAAATCATAAATATCAGTGTAACTCAAGTTGTAAGCATTAAGAAATGTCGCCTTAGGCTCATTGTTAATAATCCTCTGACTGAGCTTGAACAACTGCTCTTCAGAATATCCAAGAATACGACCATAACAGATATGATTGTCATACCTACGATTATTGAATCCTACAAGCTTTTTCTTACAGAATTCTTCAATTGTTTTCGGAGAAGGATTAATCAACCCAACCATATCATCCTTACCATATGTCTTATAACACAAGACAAACAGGTTTGGGAACACTTCCACGTCAAATATAACCATAGGATCATCATCCTTATATTCAGGACCACTATTGTTATCGATCACACTATCAATATCCTGATAGAAGTGCATCTTGCTAACTAACCCAACACAATATTCTGCGTGATTGCTCGAGTTACTAGCAAATGCTAATACTTTAGGACGAAGATCACTAACATCATAATCGACTCCTTCCTTGTAAGCATCTTCCAATAACTTGTAAATATAATCTACAGATGGCTTAGTTCCAGGATGATACTCTTTTGCTAAGTTCTTCATAATCATTGTACGAAGAGCTTTTTCATTACTCACTACAAAATCACTTACCATTTTTACATCTCCTTTCTCTTTTAATGGTAATCCGCTATTAATGGTGGCTATCGGCAGATTAACACACTGGGTAAGTTTTCTTCGCAACGATGAGTTACCAGTAAATATCTTAATCTCAATGTCATTGTCATATACATTCTTAAGCATTGTAGGATCACCATCGTAAATATAATGAAGATGAATGCCTTGACCTGACTTACTCAATTCTGCATATGTTGGCGGAAACTTGTTAGCAGCTTCCATATTCAAATATAAACTCTTTTCACCTGTCTCAGGGTCTTTAATATCAAAGTCTATTACAATATGATTCAGTGGTAACTGAACATAATGAAGTAAACCAGTTTCTAAAGAACTTAATTTTGTTTTAACTTTTTCCCATCGAAGAAATGGTAGACCCTGATTATTAGCATATTGTGCAGGACAATCCTCACATAAAATATCAAAATTGCTATTTTCAACTTTTTCAAACTTTAACCAAGTTTCTAACTTTTCTTTTACTTTTTCAAATATAATTCCAATCTTCCTAAATCTAAAACCCGAATAATAATTTTTAAGTCTCTTATCATCTCTGATAGTATCTGCTGAGAACTTATCAAAATAGTCTTTTAATTCTAACTTAAATCTGATCTTATTAAAAGTATATTTCATATCAGATAATTCACAATATCTTTTATAACAATCCCACGCATCAACTAACTTACATCCATTATTTTCATCAAGAAATTCTGTATAACAATCTTCAACAAAATTATACATATCATTAGTTGCTCTAATCATTTTAACAGGATAATATTTATTATAATATTTTGGATCTTCTTTAAATACTTGTAAACACTTATTAGCTATACGTCCATACTCGAATGGCATATGATACATAATATCATCATACTCATCTCTTTCAAAAGTGTTACCTGTAGGCTCGATATCAATAACTCTTCTTAATAAACCTGATCTAGCATCAGTAATCTTAACTTCTCTATTAGCACCAGCAAATATCATTGTTCTGAACTTAGCCTGATACAATTTTTTATGCTTCTCATTAACTGTTAATGTTTCGTGAGATATAATACTATTTAATCTGGCATTCTCAGTAATATGATCTAACTCAACATCATCCTGAATAGCTATCAAAGGATTATCGCTAAGCGTCTCTAACGCAAAATCTTTACCCATACCAATCGACTCAATATTTATAGACGATGTATATCCTCTAAACATTTCATTAATGATTCCCAAAATAGTAGATTTACCTGTACCAGCATCGCCAACAAATATAAAGAACTTCTGAAGATTAACTGATTCGCCTGCTATAACTGCACCTATCGCATATTCTATTTTTCGGCGCTCCTCAGGAGAGTATAGACGATCAAGTAATTTGTTCCAATAAATAGGTTCTTCTTTCTCTAATGAGTAAGGAAGTTTAAAGGTGGCATAATCTTCTTTCTTGGTTACATCATTTTTAAATATAATTTTACCATCTAGCCATTTGTAATAATCATTAGAGTTATTCTTATACCATTTGATAAATTCATCAATACCTTTTGATAGCGATGAACTTAAATTTTTAACATTAACTTCACATCCTGCATACATAGGATTATTCTTCAACTTTTCTGCATAAGAATATAATTCTTTATCAATTAACCTTATAGCATCACCACGGTCTTTAGACCATAAACCTTGTTCTTTATCCCAGACTGCATAGAAGCCTCCACCTTTTATCATAATGTCTTTAAACCCGTACATACGATAAGAAGCTTCTACTCTTACTTTTCTGTTAGATATTACAACTTCTTTTGGCTCGAAAAAATCCACATATGTTACCTCCTTTGTTTATTTTTGTTGTAATAATTATTCACCCTATTCACCCTTTTTTATATATATTAAAACTTTATATATTTACAATTAAATATAAAAAAAGTTTAAAAGCAAAAATTTTTCAGTTTTTAGGGTGAATCCCCCGATTTTTAGCAGCTCTTATCTTCACAACTACAAAAATCGTTAGGGGAAATAGGGGAAATGGGGGAAGCCTCATTAGCCGGCTTTTTCTCGAAATAATCACCCACGTCTTTTACGGTCTTTCTAGCAAGTATTTCTTCAAGCTTAATACCCGCATCATTCTTTCCAGGCCTCATCAACCGATCAACGTAGTCGTGGAACTCCTTATTACCCTCGTACAGAAGCATATATTTGTCTATCATGACACCCTCCTTTCGTCCATGCATGTTCTTACAAATCCTTACCAATTCTCGACAACCAAACAAAAAATATAAAGAGTCATACCGATGGATTCGAACCACCCCTTCATAGATCTCTCTATGCCGTGCACCAAGCACCAATATACTCTCATTATATCAAATGAAAAAACACCTTTTCAAAAACAAAAAGAGATGAGGCATTTAGTCCTCATCGTCTTTACCATTCAGATACTCATCCATCTCAGACAAATACGCCCAAGAGAATAATATCCAAGTGGCAAATAAAATAATTCCAAATACCATCTCTTTTTCCTCCTTCTCATTAGAAGGGGTGAAAAAAGCTTATAGGAGCTGTTGCCCCTACTTGCTTTCAATAAATAGTACCGGTATACGATAGGTTTTATTGATACTTGCTTTTTCGATACGTCCTAAGTTATACTTATGTTTAATTCTAATAAGTTCTTCTAAAACTTCATTCTCATTAAAATAATCATAACCTACGAATGTACCATTATACATAATCTGCATCATAATAAATACCTCCATATAAATTGTTTACGAGACTATTTCTCATTATATGAAGTGAAAAAAGTTTTCAATACTACACTTACTACGTAAGATGTTATTTTCAATACGCATAATTCTCGTTCCACCACCACGAAGCCTGCATCCACATATGTACCTCGTTTAGATGGTCTTGTTTTTCTTCAAATGAAAATATATTACCCTTTCCATAGTCATCATACTCGCCATCAATCCAATCATCCAAAATATCTCTAACTTCATCCTCATCAAACTCTTCATGAAAAATATCAAGGGATGTTAACATCACTTCTACCAACTCTTCAACAGAGATATCCTCGTCTCCAAACATATCTCTAACAAGTCTAAACGCAAATCCAACAAAGAACTCCAACATAGTACATTCGTTCCCTTCAAGTGAAGAATATAAACTAGGATCACTACGATCGTCATCAAATTCTCTACGCATAGCCAAACCGTCGTACATACGATTCTTATCCATATCTATTCTCCACTCAAAAGGGATAGAATGCAAATATAATGCTAATGACCTGTATTTATCGTCACTGAAGCCCTTTGTATAGAGGAATTCAAAGTAACGATTTTTCTTCATTATTCAGTACTTACCTCCTTTATATCAATATTAGATATAAACTTTTTAATATCTTCTACACAATCATTACATAAATGAGTAATTTGTTTGCAATTATAGTCAAAAGATATCTCTACTAAATTAACATCGTTTTCTATTTTCATCTTCTTTCCACAATGATCACAATAAAAATTAACTATTCTCATTCCTTATCCTCACTTTCTTTTGCTGCATACAAAGAGCTTATTAAAGTGTTTGGGTCGTCAAAATCGTGCCGAAATTCAGTATTCGGAAAAATCTTAGTTGCCAGATGATACAACGCTAAATATAATTCGCCTCGATCATCGTAGCCAGGAATAACAATTTCTCCATCCTTAACCTTAAATTCAGGTGTATCTTCCGGCAATTTAACACCCAATGTCTCCAGCAAAATATGAAATGCCTGAGCCTCATCTAAATTCATAGATACATTTACTTTCATTCTTATTCCTCCTTTTCCGTCTTTGGTAACTTTGTGATCTTTATCGACCATTCTAACGGTATCTTGTGTTCAAGACCGCAACTATGCATATATTGCTCACTTTCTACTTTGGAAAATATACATTCACTGCATTTCTCCATTTCATCACAGAAACAACTTAATTTTACAGCTAATTCTAACGCTTCTTCATTAGTCATTTTCGCACCTCCTTATCCCCATTCCAACTCTACATCCTTGTCAGATTCAATTATTTCTTTTATTTTATTACGAAGCATTTCAATACGAATCCAATTATTTCCAATATCGGCATCAGCCCAATGGCAATATTCATCCATATAAATATCTATGAATTCAGCAAAACTTTTACTATCAAGTTTCACAGGCCCATAGCAGTTGCCGATATACATGTCATTATACTCGCAATCCTGCTTTAAAAAATCCCAAGATTGCTTAACATACTTTTCCTCGGCATAACCATAAAACTTTGGAAATTCAATGGACTCGTTGTCTGTGTTCACGTACATTCTAAATCCCATCATTTTACCTCACTTTCCTTAAATTTTTTACCACAGAATGGACAAAAGTTAGGTTTTTCATTTTCATACCACTCTCTACTGTCAATCAAGTCCTCAATTCCCTTACCACAATTAGAACACTTATTATCTATCCATTCTGCTTCACACAAATCTCTCCTTTCATTATCTGCTATGAATGCCAAACTTCTCGATATATCGCACAATACCATAGTGATATTCAATAGGTGAGCATCCATTTTTCCCAGAGAATCAATATCCGTTTCTCCAAGTATTTCAATATTTTCTTTAACCGCTTCCAACACCTTACAATTAATTTCTTTTCTGCTAATATCTTCTTCATTAGTCATATTAACCCTCCAATTCTTCAACAACTTCGACTTTTTCAGTATCTGTTACTTTTACAATAACATACTTACCTTTCGGAAAATCTATTTCCGAATGATGCTCCCTGAACCACGCCTTAATCCCTTCTTGAGAATGCTGATTATCAAACGGAGTTACCATTTGAAAGTTACGAGTTTCATTTCTGAGCTCGTAGTGAACTCGAGTTCCTGAGAATACAATATCAGTTTTATCCTCCTCTAGATTTTTCACCGCAATGCCTAAAGCTTCACACAAATCTGAATCGCAAGGCTCTTGCTCTAGTGCCTTAATTGCATTATGCAATGCATCAATAGTCTTTTCGCCTTCATTTTGATCGCATATCTTTTCGGATAAAAGGCGTTTCCAATGCTCTAAATGCTCGTTTAATGTTGCGATATTTTCTTCTTTAGTCATTCAATCACCATCCATTCTTTTTACACTCATAACAAAGTGCACCTTTTTTAATAGGCTTTCCACAAATATCACAATGCAACTTAGCTTTAGCCAGCTTTTCTTTCTTCTTTTTCTTCTCAGGTACAAATTGTACCTCTTCAAAATCCTGCCTTTTTTTCATTTCAAGCAGCCATTCGTAATACTCCTTCTTTTCAACCCATTCCTCACCTTCATCTGCTCTTCCGTTTTTATAACCCCAAACGTATGAGGCTACCATAGTAATGAGCCATAATATTGTGATGATTATCAATTTGAATGTTAACGAACCGATATACATTATCAAATATCCTCCTTTCTTACATCGCGCATGGAATCGTACAGATCGTTTGGTTGACACCAATGACCGTACTTCTTGTAGTTTTCCTGGATCTGATCCCACAAAGCAGGACCATTCAGCCTGTCAGATACAAAATATTGGAAATGGTCGGAATAGAAAAAATATTTAGCCTTGTCTTTAGCTGCTTGGATGATCACAGCCATACATAGCATATCCCAACCATGTTTCCAATAGAAATCTTGTTTTGGGAGTGTAGGCCCCTCCGATTTAGGAGCAGGCCCACCTCCACTTGTGACTCCGTATTTATTCCCCTTTGGGAACTTGTTTCTTTCCGCCATACCAAATCTCACCCCCGCATGCTGCATAACCTGCTAAGTCTACAAAACTATCTCCGCTACCACCACCGTTTCTGATTCTGGCAATCTTCATAAGAGCCATAAGCATTGCTACGTCTACTGGTGTCACGGATATAACCGGATTATCGGTCTTCTCTCCTAAATATCCATTCCACAGATCCGCAATAAGCTGGAAGTTGGATTCAGGTGTACCGTAGTCCTGTTCTCTCTTTCCACAGACACACTTCTTAGCCTGGTCAAGAATATCAGCACGGGTGTTTGTATGCCTGTCCTGCTCAGACTTCATCTTAACCCATTTCTCATACCACTTATTGCAATTTTTCTGTGAATTCTCTAAAGCTTTATCCAGAATATCATAAGCCTTTTGACGAGCTAAATCCTTCTCTTCCAGATCGTGGACTTTATCTTTAAGCTGCTCATTTTCCTCCTGCAATTTAGCAAATCTTTCAGATAAAGTATCATGTTCTTTTGACCAATAATCAGCAGCCTCCTTATCAAGCATATCGGCATGTTCGAGCTTTTTGATAGTTTCTTTAAGCTCCTTAATCTTCTGGTCCTTCTCCCAACCAGTAAACAGTCCAGCTGCCTTACAACTCTGAAGAAGATCTGAACCTTCTAACTCAAACTCGAAAATATCATCATTGGTTGACGCTACGATGGTCAATTTACTTTCCTTTTCCATAGGATAGTTTTCAATTGAGAAACTAACACCATTTACATTTTTGATGTTCTGTACACTAGTGGCTTTTTTCATTTTTGTTTCCTCCAATCTTTCTTTTAATGTTTTAATTTTTACCGGACCAATATAAATTGGTGGCGGTGGACTGTTAAAAAGATCATACTCAGTACCAATACCTCTTTCAATATAGTCATATACGATCTTAGCTATTTCACTAGAGTTTGTATTTATAAGATTCATCCATCCACCCCCTCTATCCAATAGATGTAGACGTAGTCACCCCATTCGCCTATCCAGTCCCAAGCACGGTCCATATCATTTCTAAAAATATCTATGGCCGTGCCATTCCTGAGTTTACGGTTACCACCAATGTCACGACATTCGAAGAAGCCAATAAACTCTCCGTCTACAGAATATAATACTGCGACATCTCCTAAATGGTCCCTGTTGCTAGCACAGATCCCTTCATACGGTACAGTCCCGTCAGCTGTTTTATTGCCTGTGGGTAGGTAACACGTACAACGTACTTTCTGAAGATCATCACCCCAAGGAGTTACTGGCATCCTACCAAGCAGATGAGCAACTGCCAGGATTTCAAATATCATACTTTTACCCCCATTCTTCCGAGGATCCAGCCAATGATAACTCCTGCTTTAAATATAAAGTTTTTCATTCATTTTCCTCACTTTCTTCGTTTTCTAATTGAACAACATGCTTAGCAGTATCTGAAATGAAGTTAAGTAATTGGCTGTCAACCACTAACATAACTTCAATTGTTTTATTAAGTCGTTCTGTCGTCTGTTCCAATTCATAAACTCTTTCTCTAAGTTGACGAATCTCATACTTCAGATCGTGAATCTTCTTTTCTTCGTCAGTCATTCTGTAACCTCCTCCCACAGAAAGGACAATACTTGATTTCCTTCTTTTCCTTAACCAGATAGTCATCACCAATCATAACGCACAGTTCAAGCTCGTTATCATCTGTAATAAATACTGTTACATCAGGGTTGTAATCATGGTCTTTCTTTTCCAAACCAAACATAGCAGGAAGCCATTTGAAGAAAATATCTTTATTCTCTTCCACATCACAAAATTCACATTTATTATCCATTTTAAAATCCTCCTTTAAATTGTTGATTGTTAAAAAGGCACCTAAGAAGGTGGCTCTCAGGTGCCTGTGCCTGAAAATATCTTATTTATGCTTCTTATCAGCGAAATCTCCGGTTACTTCTTCCTCTTCTTCTCCTTCTCCAAGCACATCGCGTTTGTACGACTGCTCAGATACGGTAAGTTCGATCTTCAGCTGATCATCGTGATTAACGAAATATAATTCGTCGCCAACCTCATAACTCTGCAGATCCAGATTACCAAAAACAGTACGAGCATCGATTTCATCCTCACGTTCGTCTGTAAGCACTCCATCAGTGTAGAGAGTCAGACAAGTTTCCTCATAATCAGAATATCCATCATAAAATTCTGCCTTGTCGATCTCCTCAATGCCATCAGGAGTTTCTGACGGAGCTTCATCGTCCTCGTCTTCTTCCTCTTCCTCTTCTTCATCATCTTCGTCATCTACCGGATTTACTTCTTCAGAAATATCTTCCAAAGCTTCCTCGTAGGTGTTCTTTTCGTCCTCATCATCGGACATATAGAGATCCCGGATAGCCATGATCTCCTTTTCATATTCCTTCTCGTAGACGCCCTTCATATATAAATATGTGCCGCCTACACCCAGACCAAGACCTGCTGCAAATGCTACTGCGATTTTCATTGTACTATTCATTGTTTATGCCTCCTTTAAGATTCTGATTGCGGTTACTACATTACATACGATCGTATCTACGATCAGGAATGTAATAATCGGATGAGCCTTCACAAAGCTCCATACGTCATCCTTCATGCTCTCACCTCCTTATTTAAATTTGCTGCTCAGCTCGAAGTTGATGCTATAGTCATCAGTTTCTTCTGTACGCTTTTCTTCAGCATTCCACCTGGATTTCTGGCTGATAGTCAGGTATTTGATACCTTCTTCTCTCATCAGCTCGATCAGTTTCTCCAGCAGTCTCTTCATTGCGTTACTCATTGTCGTTTCCTCCTTTATAAAATTTGTCTTTTTTCTTTACGTATTCAAGTCTCTTGTTTGCAATACTCATATCGTAACCGTTTGAGACAAGAATATCAATGAACTGTTGTTCAACATCCTTTTCAACTACAGCCGGCTCTACGTCAACCGCAATTTCGCCTTTCTCATTATGACCAATCTCGAACGATACCATCTGAAGAGGATATAACTTCTTGAATTTCTCCTCAGATGATATGCCGGACCAGTGGACGAAATAGTTTTTACCTGTCTCGTCCACAACAAATCCGTATCCGAGGTCCTCTTTGAACCACTTACAGATTCCCAGCATACCTTATTCCTCCTTAAACTACACTTAAGTACTTACCACCAACTCTTACTCTGTGAGTTGCGTTTACCAGATTTACCATACCCGGAATATTCGGATTGATGCGAACCCAGACTTTGTCCTTTACTCCGCCCATTTCCTTTTCATATAGCTCTTCTTCTCCAGGTCTAGGACCAAACCAGGTTTCCGCACGCAGGTTGATAGCACGTTCGTCCGTGTTCTCACGATTCTGAGGATCTCTCAGGAACCATCCGAGCATTCTGATCTCTTTCTGCAGCAAACCGTGCTCTTCCAGTTTCTTAACCAGCTCAGCACCATAGATGTACTTCAGAATATCATAGTAGTAGATCGGTACACCAGCATGATACTGAACATTCAACATATCTTCGTAGTCATGCAACTCGCTCAGCAAGATAATCGCATTACCGCCGGCATGTTCATACAGATGACCTCTGTCTACCGTCATTGCATACGGTGTATTCGGCCACAGATCATCTGTCTCAGATCCTCTGTAGATCTTCTTCTTTTCGCCGGTAGCCTCGTCTTCAACTTCTTCGGCCTCTTCTCCATACAGAGCATATCTTCTGCCTTCTTCTCCGTACTTCTTCTCAACATTGTCGAGAACCTTATCGAGAGTCCTAGCAGTAAACTCTGCAAACGCCGCAGCTGCTGCCGCATTAGATTTCTGCTTGTTATAACCGCAAGTGTTTGACACAACACCACCGATCATAAGAGTTCCAGGGCCTGCAAAAGTTTTTACAAATGCCTTACCTGTGTTGAAGTACACTCCACGAATATCTTTCTTTTTGTCTTTCAGAGTGTAGTCCTCATCAATCAGATAAGACTCAATCTCCTCAAGTGCTTCGTTGTGCTCCTCCATGATACCGGGAACATACTTAGCTGCTCTTACAGCGCCCCAGACGCCACCTGCTACCATACAGATCGTGCCGCCATACGCAGCAATATCCGGACCACACTGCTGTAACTTCATTCCCATCTTAGTTATTATTGCCGGTGTATTCATTTATTTGTCTCCTTTCTTTTTGTAATACTTAACCGAACACACGTCCCATACACCAGGTGCGATGTAGGTGAATATCATTTCTTTACCATTTGTAGTTGTGACCAAGAGGGACCGATCAGAGTCCCTCATAGTCTTAAACTTCTCTACACTAACATTTGGCAATGCGATATTCAATTGTTGCAAAATATCATTTGCCGTCATCGGTTTCCTCCGAAGCTTTTCGCTCTGCAAATTCTGCCTGCTCCTGCTCGAGTTCAGTTTTATTCTCCAGATTCCGATATACAGGCTTTTTTGACTTCTTTTCCTTCGGCTTTGCATCGTGGATACGGATCTTCGAGTTCTCACCTTTCAGAATAGCTGTAGCGATCTCACGCATACAATCCGGGCAAATATCCTTTCCATAAGCCTCATGTACGATCTGCTTTTTCTTGTAATCGTAATATGCAAGCTTCACATAGTTGATCGGATACTCCTTAACAACCTCTGTTCCGTCTTCAAGAGTCTCAACTACCTGCTCCTTGTAGACATTGTCCGACTCGAAAATCTTAGCGCATTTCGGGCACTTGAACATCATTACAAC
Organism: uncultured Caryophanales bacterium; assembly: GCA_946414655.1. Classification (GTDB taxonomy): domain Bacteria; phylum Bacillota_I; class Bacilli_A; order RFN20; family CAG-826; genus Fiminaster. Next base: position 18,628 of record CAMKPL010000007.1, read on the forward strand.
ACTCATTCTTATTTCCTCCTTAGTTATGCGGCTCTATGGCCATTTCTCTTGTTCTTCTTGTTTGCAAATTCTCCAGACTGTCTTGTCTGCTGAAGATACTCGTACCAATGCTGGCTAAAAAAGCTCGGGACAGCTTTGTCATTGTTGCGTCCCTTCTGGTTAACACGGTTGTACCCGGCTAACTCCATTCTGTGATGTGCTACACTTCTTCTGAGTGATCTCATTACCGTCATGGCAATTTCCTCCTTTCTTTAGATTGTAAAAAAGTTTAGAGACCAGATTTCTCTGATCTCTAAATATCATTTTTGTTTCCTGATTCCCCAGGTTTTGAAGTTTGTCTTCCAGCCTCTGTCAAGCCAGAATTTGATGATTTCGGCAATCTCTTCAGCAGAGTAGTTTCCTTTCATTACTAACTCTCTGCCGTCAGGATGCTTGAATCTCAATTTGACTCTAGGTTTCATGCTGTATACCTCCTTCCTACTATAGGAAGTGAAATATCAATTCCAGCCTGCCTTACTTGCCTCGTATTCGTCAGCGAGTTTACTCTGTGTTGCATCACTGAGACTCAAATATAAATCCCAACTGATCTTATGAATAACTCGCAACCATGTGTCAAAGCGCATAATGCCTCCTTAATCTGTCTTGATCGGGCCAGGATCAGGCGTACAGATCAAAAATCCATCTCTCAGCTGTCTTACAGTTGCACCTCTGAGTTCGCCTTTATACCAGCCAATACGCTCGTCCGTAATATTTGCAGTAATGCCTACAAGATCGTACAGATCAGCTACAGATGCTACACCATAATCGACAGAGATATCAATCAAGTCTTTCAACTTTCTCTCAACATCTGCCTTTCTGATATCATCGCCATTCTCGTCATAGCGATCGATGAAAATATCTTCCCAATCGCTACCTCTCCTGCGACTATTCTTTTCGCGGTCTCTTTCGCGTCTGTCTCTGTCCCGGTCTCTATCTCTATCGCTAGACCTGCGATAATAAGAAGAATAACTTGATCCGCTATTCCTTCTACGCCTGCTATAGTCATCGCGATAGATAATCATGTCCGCAGAGTTCCTGATAATATCAGACGCTACATCCTTTGCAGTCGGGACAAGGACATCGTTAAATATCCAATCCCAGATCTTGCTGAATGTGGATTTTACTTCAGATTTCTCCTGCTTCTTAGCAACTCCTGATCCGAATCCACTACTCTTTACTCTAGGAACATGCTTGGCCGGAGACGGTTGCATGCTCTTAGAGCTGTTTGACGGCAACTGAGCGTACGGGTTATGTCTTACCGCAAACTCGTCTTCGTCGTCAACAATGTTCTTTTCATCTGCCATGTTATTATACCTCCAATAATTTGATCTTTTCTACAGCATCAACCCAAATATAAGCCAATACTGCTGCCGGCAAAGCAGAATATCCAACTGCATCGATGATTACATCAGACTTTGACATAGACTTCTTGAAGAGTTCAGCTGTCTTCTGGTTCTTCCAGGCAGAGTCGTTCAAATATCCATTGATCACACTCTCACGCTCCTTGAGAGCATTCTGGTAATCCCAGTACGTCTCGGATTCCTTCTCCATGATAGCAAGCTGCTCAGGAGTTCTGCTTGATACAACCTTCTGATTGATCGTGTCATCAAGAAGCTCTCTACGAGAACGCATCATGTCATATTTAGACTGTGCTTCTCGTACAGCAGTCTCCAAAGCAACCTTCTGTCCACTATTCTGGACATTGATCGCTACCGCAGAGTCACCAGTTCCTACTGCAACCTGAGTGCTGTCAGGCGTGAACTCCTTAAGAGCTTTCTTTGCTGCCTCGAATGCCTTCTTAGCACTTTCTTCGTTGCTCTTAGCAGTTGCATAACCCACAGCTACCTTTTCCTGATCACGTACTGCTTTATCTGCCTTACGAACCTTATTAGCTGCTGTTCGTGCATCTTCGTAGATCGCCAGCAGATCGATACACCTTTCGTCATAACTATCAGGTACCATATCCTCTGCCAACTTACGAAGTTCGTCTCCGTTCACCATTACTTTGCCACCTTTCTTGATGACAAAATATCCAGTAATACCGGTTGCTGCTATAAGTCCTGCTGTTAAAAGTTTATTCTTCATCTTCTTCGTCCTCCTCTTCGAACTCTTCTTCGGCGACTGCATTCTTAACAGCTTCCTTAGCTGCTTTGATCTTTGCCATATTCTTCTTAAATTCTTTGATGAATATAGCTGCGCTTGTTGCATCCTCTACAGTTTCCTCAACATCTTCGGCTGCTGCCATCATTGCTTCATTTGCAACCCAATGTGCAATACCGAATATTGCTATGGGCTTGAGAAGAGCTTTAGGACCTTTAATTGGAACATCCAGGTTCTTCAAAGCAATTCCTACGAATGCTGATGCTCCAGCTCCAGCTAATGTACCTGCGATGATTGCCGGTGCACTAAACTCCTGTTCCTGTAACTTCTTGATCTTTTTTCCTGCCATTTTTATTTACCTCCTAAAATATAAATTGTACCATTATTGATTATTGTTGGACTGCTTGAAACCGCGTGCACACTCCCCGTGCCTGTTAAAGTAGCAACTTCCGCAACGAAGATTGCAATTTGAAATGCGCTTGAGATAAGCGACAAGTAGTCTATACTTTTCTCCGTCACATCTTCTTTTAACTTCTCCGTCGCATCTTTCACAAAATCCTCTGCAACTTCTTTTCTTCGTCTTCTTAGCCATCTCATAATGACCTCCTATTAATTGTTAATTGTGAAAAGCTTAGGAGACCAGAATATCTCTGATCTCCCATATGCTTAGACTACTGTGATGTAGTCTGTCTTTCTTGTTTCCGGAGTTTTAACATCAATTTCTCCGCCTGCATAGTTTGTCTTAGTCAATTCGCTGATGCCATATCCTGCTAATGCAAGACCGACAATCGTGCAAATGAAACCTAAGATTTTCATCTTTTTAGACTTTTTCCGTTTCATGCCTTTTACCTCCTTTCATTATAAGACATGAAATATCACAGTTCATTGATACTCTTGATCGCCGCCAGTGTCTCAGGTGACATGTTCAGAATATCATAAATTGCATCCGGGTCTGCTCCTGTCTTAGCTGCTGCCACACATGCCTGCATATCTTTCAGCAAACATGTGGCCTCTTCAGCGTTTGAAGTGAGCTCCAATTTCTTCTCACCAAGGGCACACATTCCCTTGATGATCATCTTTACTACATCTTTATCCGGGCATATACACTGAATATCAAGATTACCAACAAACTTGCTTGCCTCTATGCCTGCTGCAAAACCAATCTTATGACCTTTCTTGTAGCCAATCTTCTTGCCAATAGCACTACCAAGTGCTGCTGCTACAATAGCCGTTCCGATCAATGCTACTTCCGGGTTCTCCTTAACGAACTCTTTGATCTTGCCTTTTTTAACAACTTTCATTTCTTCCTCAACTTCCTTTCTGAACTCTTCTGAGTAACTCATCTTTCTTTCCTCCTGTTTTATAGTTTGCAAAAACCTTGGGAACCAGATTTCTCTGATTCCCATAGTTTCCTAAATTCTTTTAGATCTCTTCGATCTCGGCTACATCATCTTCCAGCTCTTCGATCTCGTCCGGCTCTTCTGTTGCCTGATTGTCTGTCAGATAGACATTAACCTCTGTCGGTTTCTGGCTGTAAGCCTGAATGTCCGTTGCTGCCTGATCTGCTGCTCCCTCATTATACTTGGACTTGCCATGTAAAGCAATCGCTCCTGCGATGCCTGCAATCGCTGTCCCAGCAATAATAAGTTTCTGCTTCAGTGTCAGCTTCTTCTTTTCTTCTACTACAACCTCTTCCTTCTTCGGTTCCTGCTTAACCGCAGGTGCCTTCTTCTTGACTACCGGCTTCTTCGTTTCCGCTGTCTTAGCGGTCGCTGCCTTCGTTGTCGTTGTTGCTGCTTTCTTTGTTACTTTTGCTGCTGCCATTTTTCTTTCCTCCTTTAGGATATAAATTGTTTATGAGATAGCACTATTACTACCCCTATTATATCGCGTGAAAAAACTGAGGTACCAGATTTCTCTGATACCTCGTAACGCTTCAGATATTATTCATTTCTTCTCTTAAGCGTTTATTAACTTCTTTCATTTTTTCGTTTTGTGAATCGATAAGCTTGTTTTGTTTGTTAATTAGTTCTAAGCATTTTTCTAATAGGTCGGCTCGTTTATCGAGTTCTTTTCCTTGGGTTTTAACCAATTCAGAATGATCGTATGCTCCGATTCCGTACCCAAACATAAAAAATACTATTACTAATACAACTTTCTTCATGCTTTTCACCTCCTTTCATTATAAGAGATGAAAATATCAACCCTCCTCTTTCGGCTTCATATTACCAAGCTCGTCAAACATATCCTTTGCAAGCTTCTGGCTCAATATAGCACGCTTGGTATCCTCATCAAAATGGTTGATTGATGAATTGACCTGCTCAATGGATAACTCAGATACAATCTCTGTTGCCGTCCGTACACAGTTCAAATATACTTCATTAGTTATTTCCTGCATATTATCCTCCTAAAATGTTTCTTGGAACCCGGGACCGCAATCTCGGATTCCAGCTCTTCAATAGTTATTGAGATCTACGATATCGAAGTTCAAATATCCAACGCTTACCTCGTGTCCATTATACTCCTCTATGTGCATCTCAATGAAATATACTTCCTCGATAGCATCGTGATCCAAGCCAGCAGACTGTACAGCTTTACGATATGTCAGATCTGAGTTGTAACCACCCATCTCTAATATAAATTGCTGCAGATCGTAGAACTCTTCTCCTCCTTTGCTAAGTGAGTGATTGACATGCTTCAATGCCCTCTTTACCCTCTCAAATGTAGAGACGAAATATTGACCTGTGTGCGGATCGAAGAAAAGCTGCTCGCCGTTCTCTACGCCACACCTTTTTGCAATATCTTCCGGCAATTGAGTAAGGACTCTATCCTGGATTTCACGCTTATGTGCTTCATACTCGATATCCCTTTCCTCTTTTTCGCCTATTTTCTTACGTACCTCGTCTTTATATATCTGATGAGATACTTCTGCGGCTGTAGACCGTGCAACCTCTGCTGCAATGCGTTCACGTGCTTCCTTGCATACTCCTCCGCCACAAACAGTTGTGACAATACCAGATAAGATTGAAGGAACATACCACGGAGCCCCGATCTTTACCTTTTCGAACATTGTCAACGGAATATAATACTCTTCGGGATCATCATTTGTTAATTTTGCTTCCCTTACAGCATCATTCCAACGTTCGTCTTCCTCCTCGTCAATTGCACGGATTGCTTTCCAGGTTGCTACAGATGCTAATGTCGCTGTACCGAAGACACCTACCGCTAATCCAATTGTGAAAAGTTTTGGGGACTCAATCCCCTTTTGAAATGCCTTTTCTTTAATGCCCATTTTTCTTCTCCTTTCTTGAGCTAAAGAAAAAGCAGAGATGAATATAAACTCAACTCTGCTGTTTGTGATCAGTGTAACAAGAATACCAGCGCTAAAGATGCAATCAGCCCGAAGTCTCCTCCGATAGCTGTCATTGCTACTATAAGCGCAAGATATCCAAGCCACTTACAAACTATTGTTTTCCGTTTTTTATCCATCTCTGCTCCTTTCTGTATTCACTTTTTTGAGTTTTTGTCCTCTTTCGGGACCATTGTTAACTCGCATCCGGTATCTTCTTCCAATACCGATACACATCCTACTGCAGCCATCCCAAGAGCAAATAATACTCCTAATGACATAAATACTGCACCTATGATGTCCTTTACCAACTTAGTTACCATTTTTATTACCTCCTATAAATTGTGAATGGATGGGCACTTCCCATCCTATAATATAAAGTGAAAAAGCTGAGAGGGTATGTTTCAACCCTCTCGTTTGGCCTCCTTTCTTTACGGCTGCTTGGGCATATGATTGCCCGTAAATTTCTTTGCTAAGTCGACCGTATCAGGACTGCTTGCTATTGCTCTCGCGCCGTCCAGTAAGAACGGAGTAGCTAATGTTGCTGCGAATCCTAATGCGATATGCCACCATTTCAATCCGCGATCTTTGGAGTCATTCTCCTCTTTATCGCACATATTGACGGTGTGCTCCCATTGGGATTGCATCATACCATACTCCTGTGTACCGGGCTCAAATTCCTGTAAAGCCTGATACAGTCTTTCTTCTTCTTTCTTAGCATGTTTCTTATGCTTAGCCATAATTTTACCTCCTTTTTTGGCCTTTTTAATTGTTTACGGAGATACACTATTATACCTCCTATAATATAAAGTGAAAAAAGAGAAGGGAGCATAAAGCCCCCAAGCCTTCCGGCTTACTCTTTTACTTTTCAATTTTGTATATCAATTTCCCAATCTGATTCTCAATTCTTTTGAGTGAATCTGTCTGCTTGTCCAGCTGCTTCTGCTGGTCTTCCAGTTTCTTGGTGAGGGTCTCATACTTCTTTTCTTCAATTTCAAGACTCTCCATGCATAAATCCTTCGTCTTCTTCCACAGCTTTAAGCAGTCGTTAATGATCTGTACACTTTCCTGATCTAATTCATCAGGGAAGCCACAGCCACTTGCTGCCATTGCCTGGTTGAGCAATTTCATCATGCCCTTTTCTGATTCGTCAAGAAATTCCTTAAGAACTTCTTTCTGATTCCTCTCTTCCTTCGTTCCAAAATAAACTTTACCAATCATCTTTCTACCTCCTATAAATTGTAGATTGTTTACAGAATGGCACTATTACCACTCCTATTATATAATGTGAAAAATTTAAAGGGAGTATGTTTCAACTCCCATTAAATATCACCTCCTTTTAATAATCGACCGGATGATCAGTACGTCTCCGCCTATCATTAATATAAGTGCTACTGTTAACGGCCATATTACTACAAGTCCTGTTGTAATTAACAGGATTGCAAATAAGACCAATACTAGTAACGCTAACAACAATAGTGTTAACATAATCTTAATCTCCTTTCTTTAAAATTAGGTTTTACCCTATAATAAGGTGTGAAAAAATATAATGTCTGAAAAGAGGAGACCTAAAAATCTCCATTATAAATCCGTTGCAAATCTTACTATAACCTTTTCTTCATTATCGTCATAACCATCGATGTAATGAAGCTGTATACCCCATGCACCATTAGCTTTTAAATTAGCTAATACAGTGCTGAGATTTTCAACTCTCACATCCATTTCATGCTTCATGTAATTATGTTCCTTATAAGATCTATTTTTAAATTCTCTCATAATAATCTCCTTTCTGTCTCCTCATTATAAGAAGTGAAAATTTTAAAGGGTCTGAAATTTCTTCCAGACCCGAAGATAGAATCATTGAACTTTCCAAACTCCTATAAATTCAGATAATTCATAATTCTTTTCTTCTACACTTTCTTGCCACTGAACTGTGGCTCCTTCCCAAGTGTCAATGATTACGCGCTCTTCTGGTGTTATCTGTCTAATACCCGAAGAGATGTAATTTTTTCCTGCACCACCTCTATCTCTAGGTGTACGGCTATCCACATCTGTCTCGCATACAGGGCACATCCATGTAATATCCTCTCGGAATGAATGCGGATCATCATAATATTCCATGATCTCCGGATCACCCTTCAAGATCTCAACTTCTGTACCGCAAAGCGGACATCTTAATGTATAAGCTTTCCACTTATGTAGTGCACCTCTCTTTAAAATCTTCATCTTTCTACCTCTCTTTCTTTATTATGAGCATGCGCTCTCATAATAGAGAGTGAAAAAATATATAAAGTGAGAGGACCGTAAATGATCCTCAGTATAAAAATTTTCTTTTAAGTTTCTTTTCAAACTTTATCGTTAGATATCCCATTGCGAAGCTGAATATCACCGGTGCTATAAACAATTTTGTTAATACATAAATTGCTACAATACCGATCATATTAGCAAACATTGATGATACTATAAATAAAACCATTAAAATAATTCCTAATATTTTTTTACCCATATAATCTCCTTTCTGTCCTCTCATAATAGGATGTGAAAAAATATAGGGGCCGAAGCCCCCATTACTTTAATCATCCCAGATACCTTTCGTATCCTCCTTTTCTTTCCATTTCTCGCACATTTCATTGTGTCCTTTCTCCATTTCTTGCCATGATGAATAGTTCTTCACGTCGAGTTCTCCCCAATCAAGAACTTCTCCGGTACGATTGTCAGCATGAAACACCATAGTTTCATATCCCCGATCTGGTGTTTCTCTACTGTCTACTACCACTTTCTGTCCTGTGTCTCCAACCTCGACACAATCCCTATACACATGTTCTCTGTCAATGCAAAAATTAAAGTTTAACATAACATTACCTCCTATAAATGTTGCGAGCACCATTGCTCATAATAGGATGTGAAAAAAAAACTGGGAGTGTTAATCCCAGTCGTTTCTAGATTCGTTGTATGCATCCATAATATCGGACGTATAACAATCCATTAAGAAACCATTATCAATTTCTTTTAATTTTTTCGGAATAAAACTTCCTTCTTTTCTAATTACTTTAAATCCTTTTTTGCCAATAAAATGCTTAACACATCGTAAATCTGTTGCCGCTACAAAATCAAGCCAAATTTCGTCTGACTCGTTTGCAGTTTCCAATGCCAATTTTTTAACTATGTAATACATATTTATTGCCTCCTTTCATAATAGAAAGTGAAAAAAATATATGAAGTGAAAAAGAGAAGAGGCATTAAGCCTCTTTCTTATTAGCCTCCTTTATCTCAGTTTTTTGAATCTTGTCAAAGTTTCCTTTAAGGTACTGGATAACCATATCGATTACCATCAAACCGAGTCCAATGGAGAAACATTTACCGCATTCTACTGCTACTGACTCGCTAAAGCCAGTCATACAGAATACTGCAAATACTCCTGCCATGAACGCCGTTATCATGTTGTTCATCTTTGTATCCTTTTCCTTAACCTTTTTAAATTCATTAATCTTTGCTGCCATAATAATTTCCTCTCTTTCTTTATTTACGGATAGCACTCACTATCCTATAATAAGGTGTGAAAAAATACGGACCGGCCCCAGCAATAAGCCAGAGCCAGCCCAAGAAAGAAAGGAAAAGTAGGTTATAAGCAGAAACCAATAAAGAAATATGATGCTAACCAGTCAGATCCAGGGCTTATATTATCTCCATTATTTGAACCCCATAAGTAATATGATCCAATATGACCACCAGTATTATAGAAAGTACTATTATGATCTCTTAAAGTAATTCTATAACCATCCTGAAAATTGAGTCCTATGGCTTCGTAATTTGTCGTATAATCAATACCAGGCTCTACTGCCAACATATCAGTAAATACAGACAGGGTTACCGGATATGATGCTTCAATCGTTTTACTCTGAATTAACGACTTAAACTCAGCAGCACTAGGAATCCATATTTTATCCTGAGATTGCTTAAACACATGCTGAGGATACATATCGTCGTAATTAACAGCACCATAATAAGTTTTTAATACAGGCTGGATTGCTGCTTTAACAGATTCTGGCATATAATTGAAAAAGTAATAATTGAGATAATCTCTGAATGCACAGTTACCCCAATCTTGTCTCATTTTAGGCTGAGAAGTATGCCAATCATCATCGGGATCGTACCAAGCACCCGCACCATTTGCTGATTCAACATCAGTACCAACTGACGGATTCCAAGTATTACTCATTGGTTCTTTGACATTCATAAAAGTATGAGTCTTTGAAAGCCAAGTCGACGTAGATCCAGATTCACCTTCTGCTACTTTGATAAAATCGATCAAATATCCAGTTGCAGGAACATCAATAACGCAATGTCTATCAGAGCCATATGCGCTATTTCTAATATTCAACGGATATAAGATTTTACCATCTTTCATCTTAGTAGGACAGTTTCTTCTCGCTTCCTCATCATTCGGCCAGTTCCAATACTGTCTAGGAACTTCTACATACATTGATTTATGAGCACCTACAGGATATCCAGCGCCATGCTTTGCTGCAATAACATCCCAACCATCAGAAATTTCAGTAGGATCAATAATAATATCTCCATACGAAGGATAGCAATCCAGATCTCTTGTTACATTTGTAGGAGATGGATTCCATCCTCTAAATGTTTGACCTTGATACATAGTGCCATCAAGAGCTGTACAAACTGCTGTACCATAAGCAGGACATAACTGTTCGTTAATAACCGTCGTTTTATCAGGTCCAAAGAATCTAACTTTAAACGATCCACTAACCGGAACATTGGAAACATTAATATGAATTGCAGAAAATCCATCGAAACCTTCCTCTGCAGCGTAAATCGTTGTATTATTCTCAGTGACTTCATAAATATCTTCCATGATGTCACAGTTAAGCTGAGGTACGTCAACAGTTACTTTAGAATAATATTCTCCTTCATCCGGAACATATTCCTTGTTTTCTGTTGCTTCAAGCTCAGTCAACTTTGTAACACCAGATCCGCTTCCAGAAGCAGGATGTACGACGATATGATCGTATGCGATACCTCCTTCAGCATTAATCTCAAGATCAGATCCATCCGAAGGCATAGTAGCTGTTCGTTCAGTTACTTGAACAGGATTATCTCCGTGGATCTTATCAAGAGCCTGAATAATAGCATCTCTAACCTGCTCACCACCAGTAGCGTTACGAATGGTGTCAAGATATTGGTTTATCTGTGCCATATTTACTCTCCTCCTTGGTTATTAGTGGCATTGTTTGAATTCCAGAACTTTTCTGTATGTTCTGCATTTATTACTTCAATAAATTTGATGAGGGCATCTTTAAGACCCTGACCAGTATAAGCAGCTTCTAAAGCTGACTTGTATTTATTAAAGTTTTCTACATTAATCATCGTCCGTACCCTCCTTATAAAATATCAAGCAACTCTTGTAACTGAGCAGGAGTTAAAGGCTGAGAAGTATCTGTAGGAACTATCACATTTGCAATTCCTTCATTTACTACAGTTGTACCGTTGACTCTTACATCTTTTACGCCATTATACACAACTCCTCCGCCACTACCACTTCCTGACGAACTACTAGCTCCATTTATTCCTCCGTTGCCAGTAGTTGTTACATCCGAGGCATAGATCTGAGTAAGCTCTTTTTTGGGAGGCGTTCCAATTGTTATCTGTTTCTTACCAGAGTCAAGATTCATACTTATCTTATACATAGGATAAGTCACAGTACCCTCGTCAGGAAAATGGATCCCATCTATAACCTCAACGAGTTTACCAACTTGGAATATCGGATAGCCTTCTCCAAAATATCCAAGTTCTGCAGCCTCTACTTCAATAGTAGCTACATCCGTATTCTTTTTATTTATCCATTGACGAGCTTCTTCATACAGATCTTCCTTTGTAGCACATTTGGAAAAATCTTTAACTTGAATAACTGCTCCGTGGTTCTCAACTCCCTCGTGATGATAGAGAATATTAGAACCGTATGTATGATCTACTCCTCCTTGATCGGATACTGTAGGACATTCGGCAATTGTCAAATACGCACCATTATCCTGCTGTTCGCCTCTTGGTATTACCGCTGTACAAATGTCTTCTCCATGATAAGTTTTTGAAATATCAAGTAAGTTAAGACCAAATTGAACAGGTTGGTCGGATTGACTATCAAGATCTTTAACCCAATCAATGTAAATTTTGTCCTCGTCGATGTCTTTTCTTAATATCAACCAGCCTCCATTAGTGTCAATGCACATCTGACTAATGACATCAAGAGTTTTTTGCCATTCGACCTCTCTTGTAACAGAATAATTCATAAAGGATTGATCAATGTTACCAATATAAATCCTTCTATTACTTGGTACGAGATTGTTATGACGGTTAACAATATCTGTAAAGAAAGAACCTACAGTAGTCCCCTCTCTCCAAGTTACGTGACCGTCAACATAACTATCATTAAAGAAAGCCAGAGCACCTTCGCACTCAACAACTCTCTCGTTATTCCAATTTTGATCGATATTGATGATACGACCGAAGAATATCAATTCTCCGTATTCATAAACTTCTATATCACCGATAAACACCTTGACCTCCCCCCACATCGGATGAGTGGGAGGAAGAGTAAAGGTGAGAGAACCGGCAGTATTAAGTTCCATTTCGAGTGACGGATCAAGAACACAATTGTCCAAGTCACTTCCCATAAGATCAATACCATTATACACGATTCTGTATATCATAACTTCTTACCTCTTGTATAATCTACAGTAACAATTCCGGTTCCTTTGAATATCATGTAGTTAGCACCTGCCGGAAGATCTATTTCATTATCTCCAGTAGTAAGTGCTATAGTTTGAGCTCCAAATATAAGTGTCATAGGGTTGGAAACATTAATAATACAGGTCTGCGTAGCGCCAGTATCATTGAGTATTGTTCTAGCCTTCTGACTACGAACTGTGAACTTACCATATATAATAGTGTTATCGAACAGTTCTTTCCACATCCACTCGACGGTCTTTGTAGAGTCAAGAGGATACTTATACGGCTCCAGATTGTATTTCATTGTAATCTGATTATAATCTCTGGCATCCATTTTGGTGTCGAGAGTTATTCTTCCAAGATAATAATATTTAGGATCATCATCTAAGATAATCTTAACCTTTTTACCATGCAAGAATGCTAATAATTCAGATTGAAATATAAATGGATCAACATTAAAACCGTTGTCCATAATAAAAGTCCAGTTACCTGTGCGCATACCGTACCGAACGGTGCCGGCAAGAATGTCAGTGTAATCGAGACTCCCGTCAGCACCAGGCACGTCAATATACTCCTCTTTGATAGGAGGAGCGGCTACATAAGGTCTAGACTTTGGCGCGAGATGCCATCCTGACCAGGTATGGATCTTTTTACCGCCATTTTCAAAGGTGATACCATGTTCACCATTGTAAAAGAAGTCACCCATTATACCCTCCTCCTTGCATTTTTGATAGATTTAGAACCCAATTTGGTATCCAGCGGGTTAATAATTTGCCCAACAAGAGCATTTCCATCAAGTCGTACGTACATACCGTCAATCCTGTTTCCAAGATTTATAGTATCAGTACGCAAGCTGTTAACTTCTCTTTGAACATTTCTCATTTCATTACTCATATCTCTAAGTAAATTGTTAGTATTATTTGTATTACTACTAATAGTAGCCAAAGCACTAGAAGAACTATTAAGAGTCGTTTTAAGAGGCTCTAAGTTAATACTACTAGGCATAGTGAAATTGGGCATAGAAATATAATCCCTCATATTAGAAAAATCGGTGACAGGTCTCTTAGCAGACAGGCTTGATTTACTTTCGTATTTCAAATCTGCCAAACTACTGCCAACCTTATACAATTTGTCAGCTAAATATACATCAGATAATGCCTCATCAAACATCTCTTTTACTCTTTCGCCAAAGGTCATAATAGATCCTTCGAGTTCTGCTAATGCATCCGGATCGCCAAGACCTTCTGATAAGCCAAGAATAGTATTTACACCCATTCCGTATGTAGCTTTAGACGGCGAATGAATATCCAGAGATTTCTGTAACGAAGTAAGAGACGTTGTACCTAACTGATACATAACATCCGCAGCTGCCTCAGGATCAATACCTTCAGCAAATCCGAGAGATGTCTGATAACCTGCTTTAGCATAAGCAGAAACAAGTTTATCAGCTGCAGAAGTCGGTACAGACGCAGATGCTGCATACAAATTATTAGCTTTCTTCAATTCGGCTGACGACATTTTGGCGAATGCTTCTACTTTAGCTGCACCCTGAGGACCTAATTCTCTAAGAGACTCAAGTAATCCTTCAGACATACCTCTCGAAGCAAGACGAGCCAAATTATTAGCCCAACGACCAACTTTCTTAGTCTGTTCAGCCATATTGTAAAGCATCTTGGTTGTAGAGATTTCCTCTTCTTCCTGGAAATCATCAAATATATTAAATGATCCTTTAATAGATTTAGCAAGTTCGTCTCTAAAATCTTTAACAGCTGTTAAAGCATCTTCAAATGCAAGTTCCTTCTTCAATGTTTCCATTACGGAATCAGTCATGTATACGAATGCTTTTCTGAGTTCAGGAACCTCTTCGACAACCCCATCTGCGAGTTTATCTACTATTTCTTTTCCTGCCTCTTCTGTAGCTTCAGCTTCAGTAATACCATCTGCTAATTCAATAGCAATTAATTCTCCAGATTCTTTAAATTGAGCATCGAATTCTTCAACGGTTTCCGGCCACAAAGGAACAATCTTCTTATGGTCAGCAACCATTTGTTTCATACGAGCTTCAATAATATCAATAGATTTATCTGCAAGTTGTTCACTATCAGCAGACATTGCATTAAGCAACGCAATCTGTTTCGATGTCATATTGTAAATTGCATGGACTCTTTCGTACGAAGAAGGTCCAGCCTCTTCCAATTGAGCGATTATAGGTTGAGAAACACCTTTATTAGCAAGACCAATTAACATCTCAGACCATTCGGTAACACCCTCTATCTGACCCAAGAAGGTCTTGAGAACCTGTTGTCCAGTAAGTTCTGTTTCCTTATTGAATTCCGAGAACATATCAAGCGAACTTGCTACAGTATCTTTCAACTGTTCGAGCCGTTCTCTTGCTTTCTTAGCTGCTTCATCTTCTTCATTTAAAGCATTAGTTACTCCACCGAGAGAATCTGCATATTCTTTAGCATCTTCCTCAGCTTTCTTCATCCATTCATCAAAATTACCAAACTGATTGATATAAGAATCCATACCTGTAGAAGCATGAGCATTAACATAATCTTCAATATCTTTGAAATGACTACCATCTTCTTTGGTTGCAAGTCGCCAGTTTTCCAATCCGTATCTAGAATTGATCTGTTCGCCATACTCTCTCCAATAATCAGCATCACGAACCGCCTGTTCAGAAGGAAGCGGCATACCACCCATAGCGGTTTTGATAGAATCTACAGCATCCTGACCAATCAGATTTACGAACCATCCGCCAATACCATTTTTGATCTCACCGACTAATACATCTGCCTTGGCAAGAGAATTATTGAAATCATCCATTGCGTTTGTAGCTGCGTCTACTTCAGTATCAATATCATCCGTTTTGTCAATTGTTACATCGACATCGTCTTTAGCAATATTGTAACCTTTACCAATTTGCTTGATGAGACCGAGGCCTTTTTCGGCAGTCTGTACAGTATCATGCTGCAATTCCTTCTGCTGAGTTTTAGCAGCGGCTAAGGTTTTATGGATAGTCTCGATACCAATGGCGTCAACTCTCATACGAATAGGAGATTTGTATTCGTTTTGAAGCTCTGCTCCACCTTTTACAGCTTCTCCAACTGATTTGGTAAGATCACCAACAACATTTTTAATATCGCCTATGTTATTTATAACACGGGCAGTTTCTTCTTCACTAGAACCAAACATATCACGGATCCAATTTCGATCCGAATGTTCTTGCATATCTTCATTAAATTCTTCAGCTTTATTAGCAAACGATCTGACGATCATACCAAATACAGAATTCTGAATATTGGCTTGAGTGTTAATATCTTTTAATTGCTGTATAAAATCTAATCGTTCGAGTTCAGTGTCCGTATAATTCGTATGAGAAAGGATAGTAAAACCGCCAAAACCTTCGGACTCAATTATTTGTCTAGCACCTTCATTAACTCTAAGAAGTTCTGAAATCATCTTCTCGGCTAATTCTGCATTTTCTTCGCCGTATGCATCATAAATTTGACGCATTATTTTAGTATACTGATATCCTATTGAATAGTCTTTTAATTCATCAGCTTTCCCAGGGAAATAAGATCGTATGTCGCCAAACGAATCAGTTACACCTTGGCTGAAATATCCTCTATTAATAGCTTCATTTTGAAGTTTTGCAACCTGCTCCAATAAGAACTGATAATTTTCTTTCTCAGCATCAGTCATTTCATCAAAATTCATGATGGTATACTTACTGAGATCTTCCATCATATTCTTATATGCATTAGCCCATTTATCATAATCATCGTTACCTAATGCATCGTCAACCATATTTTTCCAAGTCTGCTGTAAAGACCAATTTTCAAGATCTTTAATACATTGCTTGATGGAATCAAAGCCTTCAAACAATCCAGCAAGACCATTTACAGCAGTCTTAGCCAGAGCTGCAAAAGTATTAAATATCACTTGTTGAACTTCCGGCTTATTAAGCCAGTTCACAATAGCACCTAAGATAATATAAATACCATCGAGAATTACATTAATGTTAACAACCAAAGCCTGAACAAATGCTACTATAACAGATGCAGCAAGTTCACCTATAAATGCTCCGACAATCATACCGATACCGTTCATAATAAATATAATTGCATCGGCTATATCCGGGAACGATTGTTTCATAGCAGCAGCTATCTCTTTACTCCTGCTAGCAAATCGAACAATAGCATCTACAGCATTATCAACTTCTTCCTGTGTAGTTGCGCTAAGTAATCTTATAGCTAAAGCAAAATCAAGAATTCCTTCAGCAACAGATCTGCATGCCATACCCATAGCTAATATAATTGAGGATAGAGCGCCCAATCCAATTGCTACAGGTCCAAAATATCCAACAACAGCACCTAAAGCAGTCGCAACAGCAGCCATTATGCCAAGCGCTAATGCGTATGCTGTGATCTCTTCAGGAGATGCTCCAGATTGTTTCATAACTGCAAATGCACCAGCCAAGCTAAGGAAAGATGATGCCACTATAGCAATGGCACCTGCTGACATCATAAGATCAGCACTTGTAGAAGCTCCTTTTTTAGCATTAAGGATTCCAAGAGCAGCAGACATTTCAGCGAACAAAATACCGAGTGCTATTGTATCGTGGAGAAGATCTCCAGGATCGCACAGCTGAAAAGCCGCCTGCATTAATGCTAATGCTCCTGCAATTTCTACAAATCCGAGACATAATATCGCAACACCACCGGTCATTTTAAGAATATCATTCTTATTCGAGATCGCTTCATACATCTCGCTCATTATAAACACAAGTGTAGATAATCCGAATAATACAGCACCAATAAGCATGGTGTATTTCAAAGCTTTCTGACCATTACCAACAGGTATCTTAGATATCAATGACATAGATGCTGCAATTGCTAAGAACGAAGGAAGTATTAAAGCCAATGCTCCAACACCTTTTAACACGTTTCCGTAATCATTATCTTTTATTTTAGAAAATCCTATTATAGCTAAAGTCATCACGCCAATTATAGCAGCGATAGATCCACCCATAGCAGCGATTTGTTGCCATGATACAAGTTTATTGATGTATACAGCTCCACTGAATGCTATAAGGAGTAACGAGAAAGCAGCTACCAAAGGAATTACTGCCAAAGTATTCTTTGCAGCCTGTTTAGAATTTTTAGCATTACCTCCATTTTTAGGATTAACTATAAAAGAAATAGCAGTTGCCACCAATGCAATAGCACCGGCTGCTACACCAATAGCTGCAGAAGCTGCCCATAACTTGTCCGTATTTGCAAATTGCAAAATCATCAAAGCAGAAACAACTAATCCTAATGCAGAAAGCATACCTACCAAGCCTATTAAGCTTGATTTAGCATATGTTGTTTTTGCAGAAAGTTTTTCTATTAATATTACAGTACCGCCAATCAAACCAATATAAATGCCTAATGCAATTAATTGTCCAAGCTGAACATTCTCCATAAGTTTAGCAGCTACACCTATTGCAAGAATAGATGCTGCCATAGCCATAATTACTTTACCTAAACTTTCGAATGTGTTATTCATTTGACGAGCATTTCTCAAAGTTTCTCTACTGTTTGCAGCTTTAGCAGATATTGAATATTCCATCACACCAACTACTAATGCAAATGCAGAAAGAAGAGCAACTAATACTCCAAGAACAGTAAGTCCATCGGACATAGCATATCCGTTAGTCAAATGAACGAACGCCGCAAAGCCTAATAAGAACAATGTCAACGCGGTTACAAAAGCTGCCATTCCTATAGCCATATTAGTGCCTTTTCCAGCTAAACCTGATGCAACACCAAGAGCCATTATTAGCGGAATAAATGCATTAAACACAACTGTTGCTCTTGTGATAGCGTTTTCCACAACATCCATAGGGATGTACGCCAGTATCATAAACATACCAAACAGCACAATAACAGACATAGTAAATGCTGAAATAGCTAAGGAAGCCCAGCCAGAAGCCTTTCCAGCCACACCTATAGCTATACCAAATGCTATAATAACCGTAGAAAGGGTAGCCATCGTTTCAGTAAGATCCTCTATCTTCAATCTTGCAATCATCTCTACTGCTTTAACCAAGATGATTATAGACGAAGCAAACGAAACAAATGCAAATGATCCTTGTACAATTTTCGGAGTGTATTTCGATAAAAGATACATCGTACCCATCATAGCTGCCATTAAGCTTACAATAGCTCCTACGGCCGTAAACACCTGAGAAGTGGTAGCATCGAGTTCTGATAATATCTTAAGAGATACAGTCAATGCAAGAACTGCACCTGTAAGGGCTGCAATATTAATGGCAGATCTATCAATAACCTGCTTATCTTTACCGACTACCTTTGAACAAATATCCATAGCGAGTACAAATCCAAGTAAGATAGCGCTCAATGCACCGATCGCTACTGTAGATCTTATAAGTTCATCTCTAGGAATCTTACTCAAAGTAAGTATTGAATTGGTGACAATTGCAACCGCACCACCGAAAGCTAATAATGTCTGAGCAGGACCTGCAAAGTTACCAATATTCTGAATAGCAACTCTTATATCACCCAAGATCTTGGGAATATCTGTCATGGCAGACACTAAATGAGCAGAGTTATCGATCAAATTTCTAAAAGCGAGCATAACAGATATCAATACAGCCGCAAATAACATCATTATTAACTGACCTTTTTCAATGCTATCCCAAGCTTCTTTGAACTTAGCACCCATCTGATGGACTGTTTCGCCCAATTGTCCGAGGGCTTCTCTCATCTTGGTTGCATTATCTGTTATGTCGTTTCCAGTGAAGAAATCTTTGATGAATAAAATAGCCTCTTCGAAAAATATAATTATTGATTTAAGTCCTTTTAACTGACCAGCAGAACGTATCCAAAAACTGAAAGAGTTGGCTAACGCTACCATAAGATTCCAAAGAGTCTTAACGTTATTAGCCATTCTATCGAAGAAGGATGTTCCTGAGCCAGCTGAATTTACAGAATCAATAAATGATGAAAATACAGAAGCGACTTTTATAAAAGCTTGCAATAATATATTGCCAACTATATAGGCCAAACCAGCCAATGTATCGCCAAGTCTACTAAATACGCCGGAATAAGCAATAGCTTTAATTAAAGAAACGAAAACTTCAACTAAAACTCTAATTCCAGTTGCTAAAAGTACAACAGCTGTTGTAACAACTTTAACAATAGCTTCAAATATACCCAACTTATCGATCACGTCAAGTAAATATAAAGCTAATGGAGACAATATCTCAAATACATTTGTGAAAGCATATACTATTTTAAGTAATGCCACAATCACAGGTCTTGTATATTTGGTAAGTGTCGAGAATGTCTTAAGAATCACTCTCAAAACACTGAATAAACCGGTGAATATTCCTTTTATACCAGAGAGAGCTTCTCCAGTAGGAAGTATCTGTTCGGTAAATCTTTCAAAAGCAAGAGCCGCTTCAACAACTTCATTAGCTGTCTTCGGAGGGAATACATCATTAAATGCATCTCTAACAGAATGAAGAATCATAGCCAAGCCCCAAAGAATATTCTCGATACCACGAGTCATTATCGTGAATTTCTGAAGATTAACATTCTTGAGAACCTGCGCACCGTATCTGGTCAAAGCTCCAAAAATCTTATTAAAACGTTTTGCTATGGGATCCAATGCAGCAGAAAATTCCTTTATACTAGCCTTCAACTGCTGAAGGAAAGGAATCATGTTTTCGATGTATGGAACGGTGAATCTCTGACCCAATCTAGACAACTGAGCCTTAACATTCGAAAGAACACCCGCATATGTCTCATCGGCTTTACCAGCTGCTTCACCGTAAGCCTCATACATAGCATCCGCGAATGTTCTGAAGTCGATTTGACCTTTCGAAACCATCTTACGAACTTCACCTTCTGTTTTATGAAGGTAAGTTGCGATGGTAGAAGCCGCATTAAGACCTCTACCAGAGAACTGATTGAGCTGATCGCCCATCATCTTTCCTTGACCAGCTACAGATGTGAAGATACGCCCCATATCTTCATAAGAAGAACCAGCCATTGCCGCAGCACCTGCTACAGCTCTCAAATCGAGAGCCATCTGTTCGGCGTCTTCAAGTCCTGATGCCATCAACTGAGAAGCTACAGCGGCAGCGGCATCATAACCATATGCAGTACCTGTAACAGCCCAGTCAATAGACTCACCCATAGCTTTTACATACTCAGCCGCAGCAGCGGAATCGTTTTTAAAACGATCCATCTTGTCGACAAGCGCCTGCATCTTGAAATTAGCCTGCTCAATCTTAAGCGCTCTCGACATACCTCCGGACTTGATCTGTCCAAAAGACATATTCCAAAGACTCTTACCAAAATTCATAAAGGATTTAGTAAGCTCAGAAACCATGGTCATACCAGCTACTTGCAAAGCGGAAAAACTAACCTGAACTCTTTCGGTCTGATTAGTTATGTTGGATAAATCCATCTTCTTAGCAGCTTGAGTAATGCTATCAAGTCCCTTGGCACCGTCGAAATTGAGGGCCATCTTGAGCTTGTCTAATGTGCCAAGAGAAGTCTGAACATTTCGTTCAAACTGTTTGTTGTCGAATTGCATCTCGACAACTCTTTTATCGATTTCTACAGACATAATGCCCCTCCTATTTGCTGTGTTTTACTACCATTTTGATGTTAACTATAATATTTTGCTATTTTATTCCAGTCTTCGGTAAAACTTCCAACTTTATAATCTACAGGATATACATAACAAGATACTTCGGGCATAGTTATAACTTTATCCGTATCTTTAATTTCCATCATTTTATTTAAAACTCCCATAGAATAAGAATTATCCGTTAAATATGCTATATAAGGATCATACAACGAAAAACCAGATTTTTCTTCAAGTGCCTCTTTTACTTCATATTTAGCCTTTTGCCAATTTGTAGTCCCAACTTGTTCTTCGCCTATATCTCCTAAATCTTCCAAAATTTTGTTTGCTCTATTTTGTATTTCTTCATAATATTCATCTCTTGCTTTGTCAGCTTTGTTCATAATATCAATTATTTCTTTTTTACTTTTACCTTGATTAATCAAATAAGCCATTGTAACTTCGCCTCCTTGATCAAGATCATCTCCTATTATACTATTTTTATAACGATAAGATGATTCTTTATCATTAGGATAGTACATTTCTTTCATTGTACTTGCTAAAAGATCAACAGCTTTATTATATTCATGTTTATCATTATAAGATTGTTTCAATGGATTTACAATATCATCATATTCTTTTTTCTTTTGTAATTCTGATTCAGAAGGATTAAAATTTTTAGAATGTTTTTCTATAATTTTATTAATACCTTCAGCTCTTTGTTTACTATAAGCTTCTGTTGAAGAAACAACTTTTTTAATATCGTTAACCCTATCTTTAGCGTATCTATTTTTACCAGCTTCTGTCAAAGTACCGTCAGGATTTTGATACCGACGAATACCCCATTTCATTCCAAGGATTCCAAAATGGCAAATATAATCTTCTGCATAGGGTAAACTATGTTGAAGATAATCGTTATACTGTCTTGAAAACTATCTAAAATCGTTCATGACATCCTCCTATTTGTTGCGTTTTACTGCCATTTTGATGTTAATTCTTTCTTCTCGGTTTGAGTGCTCCGTATCTACGAGAACTTTGCAGTATTTCCATCATATCGGATCTTGCGAGATTGCCTCCAGAAGACTCGTTTATTATCTGCTGTTTCTCTTCGTTAGACAAATAACTCCTGTCAGGACGTGAGATTACCATTCCGCCAACACCCATCGTCGGCATCATTACAGCATTAACAGCCGCTGATGTAAGTAAACTAGTTACCAGAGCTTTTGTCTCTTTTGATCTTCTTTCAGCAGAAAGTTCAGAAACTGGTGTGTTTTCGATCTTTTTAATTTCTGCTTCAGCAAGATCCTTATAAGCCTTAGCTCTATAAGAAGATCTAGCAAACTTAGACATATACTTTTGTACCTTTTTATCATTACCTTTCACCGCTGCATCACGTGCTTTACCAAGAGTACGAGCCATATATTTTTCTTCGTTTTTATAATACTTTTTATAATGACTGTCGACGAGATCCTTTTCTTCTTCTCTTTCCTTGCTATACTGCTTTTTACCAAGTTCAGTTAAAGTACCATCAGGATTTTGGTATCGTCTAATACCCCAACGCATTCCAAGAATTCCATAATGCATCAGATAGTCACTATAATCCCTATAACTATTGTTCATTCTTTTTATCCTCCTATCCTTTACTGTGCAACTTAGCACGTCTTGCCTTGTTTAATGCCGCATTTTCAGCAAGTATGTCTTTCTTGCTCATCTTTTCCGGGTTATTTTTAGCGTTGCAAACCCTAATTAACGTTATTAATCTATTCAAATGCCACTTCTGAAACTCAATCGGAATCTGAAGGGCTATCATTTCCCAATAAATTACTTCTGAAGTAAGTATTTCTTTCTGTTTAGGTTTACCCTTTTTACCACCGGGTTTAGGTTTATCATCTCTAAACCAAGTAGCAGTCATTGTATCGTTTATGTATTCTACGATCTTCTTGACATCCTCTTCGGTAAGACATAGATACACATTCGGATCTGGATTTTGAGGAGTTATGGTCATACACTCGAAATAATACAACTTCTTATCAAGTGTATCTAATGCTCCTTCTACTAAAAAAGGTTTCTTGTATTTCGCTTCCCATTTAGAAATCGAGAGGAGGGAATGCTCCATAACAAGTTTCGTCTCTTTGACGGTGATGAACCTTTGCGTATCCTCATCGAATAGCTCATTAGGCGGTACATTTATTGTTAACGGCATTCCTTTATCCTCCCAACTCCACACAACTCGTGTTATTTAGTTTTATAATTATTCCTGAGTTTTCCCAGGAACAACTTCGAATCCAACAAGCTTATTGATGGAATTCGGATCAGCATTCTTCACAGCATCAGCCATCGACGGAGGAATTACTCCATTGATGAAATCGCTCATTGCCTTGTCTCCGCCCTCAATAAACTCCATAAACAATACATCGTATGCCGGGTGATTCTTGAAACGCTCGCGGATCTCGTCGTTCTTCACGAACTCTTCACCATCGGCAGACTTCTCACCATAGCAAGACAACACGAAATCTTCAAAGTAATTGAAAATTTCCTTGTTGTTTCCGGACTCAACCATCTTCTTGATCTTGTTCTCCAGACCGCCGTCTTCATACAGATGCATCTTTGCGATTTCAGATCTAGTCAGGTTGAAGTAGAAATTCTTTGTTTTCTTGTTCCCATTGTAATCTTCATAGGTAATGGCTTTTGTTAACATTTTGTTTGTCCTCCTTAATGTTTTTAAAAAAAGGAGAGGGCCTGAAAAGACCCCCTCCATACTACCATTTTGATGCGGATCAGCCTGCAGTTACGCCAAGCAGCTCGAATACCTTATCCGGCAGCGGCAGATACGGATCAGTTCCCGGATGAGAAACCTTCTTGTAGTAGGTCTTGCTAACGGTAACAGTCGTATCAGCGGTGAGAGTGTATACATACGGATCTTCCGTAGTACCAGTACCAGATCTCTCATACAGACCTTCGTCGTGCGGATTCTCGGTCGCCGGAACCGCTTCTTCATAGGTATCTGCAGATGCATCGGTACCCCACAGAGCATCTTCCAGAGCTTTCAGCTTTGCTGCTGCTTCCGTAGTAGTGAATGCTGTAGAATCGATAGTGATCAGACAGGTATTCTTGTAACCAGTAACTGCTACCGGTACGCCAGTCATTTCCCAGCTGAACTCGATTGCTTCCGGGCTATCGTTTACAGTGCTGTGAGATCTCTCAGACGGAGAAGCAGTCAAACCATAGATCAGATGCAGCTTGTAACCATAGTCGTTTGCTTCAGTATCATTACCGATAATAGAACGGTAAGAGAAACCAAAGGTCTTTCTTGCCTGCTGGTAAACACGTACACCCTTCATCGGGAATGCACTACCATCCATTTCAGCAAATTCATCCGGATAGGTATAAGCCGTAACGGTCATACCAAACTCCTCTGCTGCTCTCAGAGACAGATACTTGATATTATCTGCATACAGAGCTGTCTCGTCTGCTCCAGACGGAGACTCGGTTACGCCGGTAACACCGTTCCATGCATAACCTTTCTTGTAGGTCTTTGTTGTCGAGTCGAACGGATAAACGACGGCCCGATCGTCACCTGTTTCATACAGGTGCTCAGCTACCTGATCCCATAACAGTGCGCTCATTCTTTTTTCCTCCTTAAAATGTTGTTGTGAATACGTCATGATGCAGTTCATCAGCTACATAATGCCTATCATGAGTCAGAACTAAGTCCTCATCATTAAACAGGATTCTGTCTGCCAAATCACTGTCGGCGTCTTTGTAAATTGCTATGATTTCATAGCGTTGTCTCCCGAGATAAACTTTATTATCCGCATGTCTAGTGTCAATTCTTGATCTACTATAACGAATACATGGGTATTTCATCTTGAGAGACGCTGGCGGTTCAAAATATACATTATTCGTCCCCAGAATCTTCCGAATCTTCGCATCCAGTGCAAGCCTCCGGTCCAGTCTCGTCATTGTATACCCCTCCTATCTCGAGAATAAGTCGTGGCGGTTCCACGGTAATAGTGTTAACTTTCCACTTAGTACCCATCCAAACCACATACTTAATATTGGAAAAGTTCTCAAAAGCAAAAGCATCAGCCAAAATCTCGATTTCATTGCTTATTACAATGTCTTCATTGACTTTATCGGCAGATTGAAGTCTTCTAGAGCATCTGGAAATGTCTCCTCTATACTTTCGCTCGACAATGACTGATTGCCAGTTGCTCGGTCGAACTTCCATTAAGGTTTCATAGCCTACTACCCCAGCAAACTTCATATCTCTCACCTCTTCCTACTTCCATTTTGATGTTTACATGAACGGCTCTCTTGCGCCGCTCGCAATTTCTGCCTTGCCGGCGAGTTCGTAATGCCAATAATACATTGACCAATCGTCTCCAAATGCCGCTTCGAGGTCCTTGTATGCTGCTCTGTACTTTTTTGCGTCAAATGCATATGGGTTAAGAGCCTCAGTAATGTCCACCCCGTCAACGGTAGCAATATGGGACGTCGTTTCAACGATCTCATTCTCTGCCGGTACAAGTCCGTAATACGGCCTACCATATCCAGCGATCTTAGAATCTCCAATATTGTAAGTTTTTATCCTTACCTTGTTTCCAGAATTACCTTCGATTGTCTCGATCTTGTTCCCATTCACAGACACCACAAGTCCAGTATGGTTGATCCTAGAAGCATTCTTAAAGAAGATCTGATCGCCTTTCTTTGGCTTTGTATACCATCTTTTGTTTCGCTGATAGAAGTCTGCAGAGGTTGGTGTGTATGCACTCCATCCACCAAGTAGCTTTTTGGCAAGTTCTTTACCGAATGCTTTGATCATACACCAATCCACAAACATATCACACCATGCAACTCCCTGTGAATAGGGAGCCCCGATTTCTTTAACGAGATCTCGTGCGTATTTTGTGTAGTTGTTAGACCCAGCATTTGCGGTTTTGCTATCCAGCTGAGCATTGGTCTTCTTCTCGCAATACCCTTCCTCAATCAGAGCAATCTGAATCAGCTTATCTTCGGCCGTCATACTTCATTCATCACGCTGGCAAGTTTCTGCCTAACGTGTTCATTCGGAGCGTTGTTCATCAGATTCTGAAGTTCCATATGGAAATTGTCAGTGGAAGAGTACTGCCCAAGAGCATTTCTCTTAGCATACCGACCACGGCCCATAGACATACCCATTTCCGGACTCATCATCGATGTATTACCACTAAAGTTTACTCGGCCGCCGTAAGACCCTATCTCGCTGTACTGGTCTTCTTCCTCATACGACTCAATCACTTTACAAAGATTCTTTGCAAGGTGAGCCAGCATATCACACACCTGATACTCATTTACATCCAGGTGATCTTTTTCTCCATACTTAGCGAGTTCTTTGACGACCTTGTCTTTCAGTTCATAGATTCTATGCATCTCCTCACCTCCTATGCAATCCGATCAATTACGAGATTAGCGTTCTGGACATTGATTGACGGAGCCGGCACTGCTGCAGGATCATCCGTAATACCAGAAACAGCTCTCACCGATACAGTAAAGCAGCAACCTTTCGGAACCTTAATAATCGCCGTAGAAGTTACGTTACCATACACATCGACCGCTGCTGGGGTAAAGATTGCTCGACTGGTCTGCCTCTGTTCGCCGTTTACTGTAATAGCAATAGCGATAGGACCAGCCGTTCCACCAGTAGGTACAGCAATGTTACCATTGAATGTCACCTGATAGGTAGCAAAACATTGACCGTTAGTGATTCCACGGAGAATAAAAATCCCTGTTTCGTCTTCGTGGTAAATGTAACCACGTCGACAAGGAATAGATGCTGTAAAGATTACAGGCTGATTCAGGTCTATACTCTGAACAGCGTTAGCAAGATACTCTGCCGCCATATTTCACCTCCGATCAGCCGCAACCACAGCCGTTAAACTGCTGGCAGCAATTCGGATTCTGAACCACATACGCCGGAATCGGTGTAGGATTCAAATACTGCTCGAGAGCAACTGTCTGCCTTGCGTTGTCAGCAAGAATCTGTGCTGTCTGAGCCGTCTGAGATGCTGAGAGATTAGCTGCTGTAAGCTGACGCTCCAGATCCGCAATCTTCTCATTCTTAGCATCGATCTTATCCTGACACATCTGATCAAGGATTCTCTGAGTATTGTTGTTCTGGTTAACCAGAATGTCACGAATACCGTCAGAGATAGCCGCACGATCTGCACAATTCTCAGAAAGGATAGTGCTCTGAAGATTTGCAGAAGCCAGTCTGTTCTCACAGCAACAATTCTGGAATTGTGTAGACAAATCGAACATCTGCTGCATGTTAGCCATCTGACGAGTATTGGCTCCAGACTCAACTGCAGCGAAGCTATTGCACAGCTGGTTAGACATGCTATTTACACTGGACTGGAGTGCGGAAAGCTGGCTGAACAACTGAGCATCCTGGAATCCCTGGTTCATCCAAGGATAGATACCGTTATTGCCGTTTCCGCCAAAACCGTTACCGTTGTTTCCCCATCCGATAAGAAGTAACAGAATAATCCAACCCCAGTCTCCACCGAAGCTGCCCATTCCGTTACCATAACCGTTCATGGGTCCTACAGGCATTACCATGTTCTGTCCGTCTGTTAACGCCATTTCTTTGTACCTCCTCATAAGATTATTTTGTGAAGTCAACACTTCTAACTTCCATTTTGATGATTCATCATTTGTTGAATCTGTTGAGCTCTCTGAACTGCAGCGTTATACTGATCCTGAGAGATCTGTCCGGAGTTTAGCATCTGCTGGATCATCTGATTGGGATTTACGCCAGTCTGTTTAAGCTGATTCAGACGCTGCATAAAGTTCTGCATATTGCCAAATTGTCCGAACGGATTGTTTCCTCCATTTAGTTCATTGTACAGCGGATTAGCCATTAGACTGAGCCTCCTTTGCTCTACGGTTGTTTAACCTTGAGTCAAGACGATTGATCTGTCGCTGGAATTTATCCTCCAGTTCTGCCAAATCGCTTTTTGTCACGTATTCAGGATCCACTTTTACCACATTAGGATTGTTTTGCTGTTCGGATCCTCGCTCTACGTAATCCAGAGTTCTCATAGATGTCATACCACTGGCATCTGCTGACTTGATGTATACAACAGGAGCATCCTGATCCCATAATACCACTCTCTGATTCGGTCCTACCATATAGGCTTTTGCGCCTGCTTCACCCTGTACCCAGATCATATCCGGTTGTCTTGGTGCTGCGATAGGCTGTTGCTGGTATTGTGGTATCCATGCTGGTTGTTGATACGGTTGGAAAGCTCCTTGTCCAACTTGCAATGGGTTGTAATATGGATTAGTGGCCATTTCTTTTATCCTCCTTACATTCTACACCACACAAATTGTGGTACTTCATTCGAAGAGTCCCAGGAATCGTAAATATCACCGTTTACAACCGTACAGCAATGACCTCCGAAACCAAGAACAAATGTTCCATAAGGATTGTCCTTACAGAATTCTCTTGCGCTGTAACAATTTGGACAAGTGGATGGGATCACGATTCTTTCGAAACCATAGCTTCTTAGAACCGCGCCCCAAACCCAGTCCGCATGAGGGAGATCACACATGTTCTTACCAAATTCTGTCAGGATGTCATAAGCTTGTTCCCATGTCATGTTTAGAGCTTTGGTTATTGCACGGACTGCGCAATCTCCTACCGCTCGTCCACAAGGATTCGGGTTGTATGGTACGTACATTGTTAGGATCTCCTTACTTTTTAATATAAGCAACTAATGCTACTACTAAAAATGTCGTTCCAATCTTTAAAACAGATTCTGCAATTTTATTAGTCCATTCGGCCTCTGTTTTAGGAACTGACTCATCAAAGATAAACTTGTTATGTCCTACTATCTCAATTTCTTTAGCATCTAAGAATGCCACATCAAAATCGTGATCATTAGTTTCCGGATTAATCTTTTCCGGATTTGTTTTCTTAAAAGTTATTATACATTCCTCATCGGAAAATTCTTGTTTAACATAATCAGCTTGTATTCTATAACAAGCTCCAGACTTTGTTTTAACATACCAAAAACGTTCAGAATTGTTTTCCATACGTTTCTCCTTTACTCCCGCGAGATCCCCCCGGGGCATCGTTCGTAAAACTGCCCTTTAATTAA
>CAMKPL010000008.1 GCA_946414655.1 uncultured Caryophanales bacterium
CGGAATTTGTCTGGAAAACCACACAAATCCACACTAGATTTCATAGAGCCCTTATTAGGGAGAGAATAGTCCTTCTAATTAAATAATTAATCTAACAGTGATTAGATATTCTCTTTACGTTTACGTAAGAAGAAGTATCCACCAACAGCAGATAAGCCAATCATTGATGTAACAATAATCACAGCAATGGTGTTTGTGTTGCCAACAATATTAGTCACTGGACTAATACGAGCAGCAGCTAACATAGATGAACTGTTTAAAGACTCACCATTGGCTGCAGCCCAAGCGCTTAATCTAGCCCATTCAGCAGCATATGCACTATTAGAAGATAATAATGATCTTTGGTGTGCATTTAATTGATTGAAATGGTACTTAGCACCCGTTTCAGTATTCTTGCCGTAGTAGTTGTGCTCTTCGTCTTTACACCAACCTTCTGAGGTTGTGTAATCGGACATATGAAGATATGTATCGATATAGACTTCAAGACCTAAACAGTCTTCGGTCTTACCAATTTGCTGTGAGCCAGAACAATTAATAACAATTGATTGAATATTGATTCTAACACTACTGGATGGTGTAGAAACAACCATAGAATCTGTTGGTGTATCTAAAGTTAATAAATCGAATTCGACGTAATCCGTGTCTGTTACCTCGACACTTTGATCGCCAACAGTTAATGTACCTGTTCTAGAACTACTATAAGCTTTAGCGGTCACAACAACGGAAACAATATTTGCATCGGTATCAATTCTAATTTGTCCGCCACCACTACCAGTACCAAGTCTCATAGAATTATTCTCATAATATGTATATTGAACATTAGTTACTGTGGCATTAACATCTCCGGTGACAGTTGCTGAAGATGAAGACCAAGTAATAGTTCCTGACGCATCTGAAGAATCAATAACACTTCTCCATTTTGTGACAGTTAATTGTGTATTGTTTGTAGAAGCTTTTCCTTCATAGAAAGCAACAACATATTTGCCGTTATCAGAGGCTTGGAACACATAACTTGTTGTCAATGGTGTTAAACCAGCTTCGCTTGTTGGTCCACCAACATCGGACAAAACAATATGCACATCATGAGCACCTGTTCCCATGGATGGAGTATCTGACTTTTCAGATTTCCATGAAGGAGTGAATACACCGATTCCGTCAGAACCATTTTGAGACATCAAGTCTCCAAGAGTGGTTTCACCAGCCCAAATCGTTTGAAAACCAGAAGCACCACTATTGAATTTTGGTCTCTTTGTCCAGCTTAATGAATCGACTCCATCACCTTTAACAGTGACTTCGTATTCAGCGTATGTCGAAGTTGTGTAAGCACTTCTTGCTGTAATAGTTGCTGTACCAGCAGTTACACCAGTAACAGTGATTGCTGTTCCGCTTGTTGAAGCAGAAGAGACAGTAGCAATTCCATCATCACTAGATGACCAGTTAATAACATTTGTTGCATTACCAATTTTTGTAACACTTGGAGTTAAGGTAAGTGTGTTTTGATATGTACCATTCCAAATTTCACCACTTGGAACACTTGACTCAAGTGTTATGGAAGTAACTCCAGATTGAGTAATACTAAATGTAACTGTTCTTGTTAAGGCACCAACTGTAACAGATACTTCAGAAGATCCAGCACCGAGAATTGTGACCTCGCAATATTCATCAGCAACATCGATTGTGACAACACTATCATCCTCGTTTTCCCAAGAATAAACTGGGCTAGTAACGTTTTCAGAAACAGCTAGAATCATAACTGAATCATCACCAGTAAAGAATTCTAGTGTTTCATCATTGATTATATTGTCTCCAGAATCTTTTAAATTAAGAATTGGATCAGAAGAAACTGTAACTGTACATGTTGCTGAATGACCATTAGCAGTTGCAGTAATTGTTGCAGTACCAGCTGCAACACCAGTAACTATAATTGTTTTAGTACCACTAGCGGCAGAAATAGATGCTATTCCAGCAGATGTTGTGCTCCATGAAACATCATTTTCATCAGCATATTCATCACCAACAGTTGCAGTTAATGAAACTGACCCACCAATTGATAATGGAGCAGAATCTAGATTAAGACTAATGCTTCCTGCAGGTTTATAATTAACAGTGACGTTATATGCTGTTGCGCTAACTGAATCGCTGTTTGAATCTGTATAGGTAACGACAATCGCTTGAGTTCCAACTTTATTGACTGGAATTGTATCACCAGCAGCAATAGCTGTACCTCCTAATGTAAATGTCAAACCTGTACTAACTTCAACATCACCAGTTTGAGAGTAATGTGCTGTCGCGGTTCTTCCAAAACTAAATTGTGAGCCAGCTGTATAAGTTGGAATAACACCAGAAATTGCTAACGATTCTAATGTATCAGGCAATGCCCATTCAAAGGAAATATCTGTTAAGTAAAGAGCGCCGCTATTCGAACGAACACCAACATATGTATAATCACCTGTAATTGATAAGGTAGTTTCATATGTTGTTGAATCGGTATAAGAAATACTACCAACCTTTGTACCTTGGGTACTGGAAGAATATAGATCAGTTGCATCACTATATGCTGTTGTTTTTGCATAAACATCGAGCGTTCTAGCGGTCGATCCTAAATCAGTTGTATTCCAAGTAACTGTGACAGATTTAATTGTTCCACCAGAAGTTGTTGTAACAATACCTGAGTTAGAGTTAGTTGATCTCATTTGGATAGCACCATTATTTGATTTTGTGCTGTTGCCAGCATAAACAGCATCGGTGCTACCGCCAGATTTACCAGACCAATCTCCATACGAAGTTTGTCCGATTAAGGTTGCGGTTAAAGTATCAATTGGTGGTATTTGTTCAAAGTTAACTGTAATAGTTGTTATAGCACTTAATGTGAATGTATCGCCAGGATCTTTGTTGACTCCACCAACAGTATAGTTTTTAAAGCGATATCCAGATGATGCGGAAACTTTTGTATCACCTGAAATACTAGCATAAGCTAGTAAAGTATAGGTGCCTCCATATTCGGTTGTGGAATAACTTCCGCTTCCGTTTGCCCCAGCGCTATATGTAACAGTGTATTGTGCATCTTGGGTCCAATATGCAGTGTATTCGATATCGTCATCGACTGCTGGTGATTCGTCTCCTGCATCATATAAAGTATTGCCACCATCTGAACTCCAACCGTCAAATGAATAGTGAGTTTTTGTACCAGGATTTGGGAATTCGAATGTGTCGCCATCTTCTACTTCCTTACTAGCAATAGAGGCTGAACCGCCATCTACATTAAACGATACGGTCCAATATGTAGCACTGTCGTCTAGTGCGGTCACTACTAAATCGACATAAACTCCAGTTTCTGTGTTACCAGAAATTCTAAATGTTTCACTACCAGATGTGCCACCTGTGCCAGTGATTGTGAAAGAACCAGAACCACTAGAACATGTAATTTGAGATGCGCTCTTGGTAAATAAACCACTTGTGCCTGACTGATGAGCGATATTAACTTTTGGATCAGTAGCAGTAGATGGTGTTAATGAAACATTAATAGTGTGTGCTGTTGAATCGCTAGAACCAATGCTGATAGCATTGCTGGAAACGCCTGTGCCGCTTAAACCAATAGAAGTAAGAGGCGTGCTTGCAGACTCATACCAAACATAAATTGCTTTGATATAAACTGCTTTTTGTTTAGTTGATTGAAATGAAAACGTAATGTTTCCACTAGTAATGCTCATTGCAGTTGAAGTGTAATAAGTAACACTTGTTGCGGTTCCAGACCAAGTATCTGAATTAGGGAATGTTCCCGAATAGCCACCTTTACTAGCGTTGGACATACCAACCGCCATCTTTGTTACTTTTTTGTTAGTGCCAAAATTAGAAACCGCAGTTGAAATTGTATAACCAGATTCAATAGTTTTTCCGGACGTTCCACTACCAAGCTGAATACCTTTAGTGGCATCCCAACCAAGATATGCGCTTGTATTGGCACAAGTAGTATTCCAAGTGATGTTTGACAATGTTGCAGTGCCAGTTGAGGTAACTTTCAATTGTCCGCTTGAAAAAACGTGCGAATACGTAGCGTTTGTCGGAGCGGAAGATGAACTTGATGACGCTTCAACCGGAGTTGCTTCTTTATTACTCGCAACAGCTACACCTACACCGAATGCCATCGCTGCGCCTAAGGCAAGCGAGGCAATCTTTGTAAATAATTTGTTCATATTTGTTTTTTCTCCTTTCTTTTTGTCTCCGAGTGCGTTTTCGATAATTTACACTCGTGAGGTATATGAACAACTGTGATCTTTTTCTTATTCATGAAATTCTGAGGTTGTTCTAAGTAACACCTCCATTGAATAAGGAGAAAGATCTCATTTGTTTTTGCACCTTGTTCACTAGATTGAACGATCAAGCAAAAACAAATGTAGTTGTGTCACCACAATGAGTTGTTCTAGATAACAAAAACAATGTGATGACTGTTAGGAGAATCTCTCTAAGAGAATATTATGCATCGATATTCTTCTGTATTGATTCTTCTAACTTAGTTCATTGACTTCACTGATCATTTGTTTTGACCAGGAACAATTGATTCGTTTCGTCTCTGAACTTGTAAGTATTGTATATGCACGTGTATGAGAATACAAGTACACATATATAGGAGGCGTAAACATAATACTTTGTATTATAAATTAACAAAAAATTTCTTCATTCTTTGTTATTTTGTTTTGCACCCCCTATATATAAGTAATTAAGAAGAATCAATTAATTTAAGATGAGGTTTTAATTCTTTTGATTAAGTATTCTTGGTTGTCTTTATCCTTAATTAAAGAGATTTCAGATAGACGATATCCAGCGTAGTTTAAAGAACAACCAAGGTGATAGATTATTTCATCATCCAAGCAAAGATAACGATCATGATACAGATCGTTTTGAAAATAGAACACATCACGATGATATTCATCCTTGAAAGACTTTAAATCGTGATGTGTTAGTTTAGCTCTGGAAGACGAAATAAGGATGATTTTGATATTTGAAGGAAGTTTAGAAAAGAAGGAAAGGGTTGTTGTATCAATATAAGGATCAATTAAGACAATCTTTTCTTTCGCGTTAGATAAGATTTGATCAATGAGTTTAATCGCATCATAGACTCTGCCATCTAGGATGAGTTTCTCGTTTAAGACGTGGTATGATTCACGAGATTTAGTTTCTCTCATGTCGATTTCAAGAACTTCCACTCGTTTAGTGAGTTGATCAAAGTTTTCTTTGCTCACGAGTGTTCGTTCTTGATCGATGACATAACCTTTTAAAAGATACTTCTTTAAGACCGATGTTGCCCAGCGACGGAAGACCACCGCATTTTTAGATTTCACACGATATCCAACCGAGATGATGACATCAAGATTATACTTATCACAATAATAGAAACGATTACCTTTAAGGGGCATGTATGCATTATTTGCATATGTGCTTTGTTCATCTAATTCTCCTTCTTGATAAATGTTTCTAATATGTCGAGAAATGACACTTTGATCGCGGTTATAAAGGACAGCGATTTGTTCTTGGGTAAGCCAAACTGTCTCCTCCTCTGGAGACACGGTGACGTCCAATTTTACGTCTCCGTTATTGTATACAATAATATTTGGTTGAATATTCCTTGTTTTCTCTTGGAAATACTCTTCAACAAATTGTTTTAACAGAAGACCATTTTGAGAGTTAACGCGGTGTCCAATTTCAATAGCGATGTCGATATTAAATATCTCGACTAGTCTTGTTACTTCACGGTCTCCTTCGAGCTGAACTTGTGCATTTTTTGCACAGGTTGACTCAGGTTGAAGATGACCTTCTTCATAGATATTTTTAATGTGTTTAGAGATGACTGAACGATTTCGGTGAAATAATGTAGCTAAATCTTCTTTTGATAGCCATACAGTCATCTCTTCTTCATTGATCTTGATGTCTATTTGAACATCATCAATTGGAAATATTAATTTTTGGTAGGACATATTTTTTCCTCCTTCTATATCTTTATCGAGATTTTTAAGGAAAATTTTTCACAATGGAAAAAGATATTTCTAAGAAATATAAAAATTTTAGGTGGGAATTATAGATCCGTCTTTACAAATAAAAAGATGTTTGCTTTAATATGTCACGTTAGTGTTTCCCGAGCAATCGGAGACAAGCCCAAATTAAGTAGGTTTGACACTAACTTTTTTATTGCTTTTAGCTTTTCTAAGAATAAATGAAATCTGTTCTTGGTCGTGTATTTCAAAAGCACTAAATGTTCTATTTCCAATTGAATTAAGGGATGCTCCGATTTGGAAACATCTTTTTTCATCAATGATCAAAAATCGATCATGAAAAGAAGATGTGATGAATATAAAGAAATGTGGGTGTTGTTTTTTAAAAGTAATTACCTCTAGTTCATCGGTCATTCTTCTTAAAGAAGTATAGACCTCAATATGAATATCTGTTTTGAGAATATTAAGATATTTTAGTGCGCCCAAATCAAAATATGGGTCCACCACAACAACACTTGATTTAGCGGACTTTAAAATTTTAGTTACATATTTATATGCGTCATAATATTGTCCTTCAATAAAGATTTGATCTTTGATTGGTTCCTTGAACAAATTGTCTTCAATTCGTCTTAGTTTGTTTTCCATATATGAAACCCGAGTATCGAAGGCATTCCAATCATCAATTGTGATTTCAATTTTTTTCGGGTTAACAGCATAACCCTTTATAAGATAATCTTTTAAAACTCGATTCGCCCATTTACGAAAGACCACACCATTTTTCGAATGAACTCGATAACCAACTGAAATAATGACATCCAAATTATAATAAGAAACATTATATGTTTTTCCATCTGGTCCAGTAGTTGCATTTTTTGCAACAACTTGTTCTTGAATTAATTCATTATCGTTAAAAATATTTTTGATGTGGCGAGAAATAACAGACTTATCTCTATTAAATAAGTGGCACAGATCCATAAGTGATAACCAAACAGTATCTTCTTCTGGTGATACATTAACATCGAGTTCAAATTCACCATTATTGAACTTTACGATTTCATAGTCGTGCATAATTTACCCTCCTATATATCTTTATCGAGATTTTTGAGGTCAATTTTTCACAACTAAAAAAGATATTTCATAGAAATATAAAAAAATTGGTGGGAATCTTTTAAACTTAAGATCACAAATTGTGATGTTAAAAAGTAAATTATTATTTAATTATTGGTTTAAATCTTTGATTTAGAGATTTTGAGATCGCAAATTGCGACCTCAAGTTTATCTTACCAATGCATCAAGCTTTAGATTGCCTAAATAAACATTCTTAATAATGTCATAAATAACTACTGTGCCCCAGGAGTCAATCTTGCAATATGCTAAAGCTTCTGCGAGAAGGTCTTTTGTTTTAAGTTTTGGGTTTTTTTCCCCAAGATGACTTCTTACAAGGAGGGATTTGTATAGATCAAGACAAATGCCCCCGTTATAGACAAGACACTTATCTCCTTTGTGGTAATCAAGGGAATAACCTAGATCAAATGGAAGTCTATTTTTGTAGAACTTTTTCACGTCTACATCATCGGCTAAAGTTGGTTGAACAACCTTGAGTGATCCTCGTCCATTGAAGTCTCTACAATACATGCCTCCAGAAGTGAAAAAGTCCAGCAAATCTACGACATTTTCATTAAAATTACGTACGAATTGCAAGAGATTTACGTCTGCGATTGTAGCGAAATCATTAACGAATTCATTCATTCTTGTTTTCTCAAAATTCTGGTTAAAAACAACTACTCGATAATTCTTGGCGAATGGATCAATTCCGAATTCTTCTAGTTGAGATTTTAATGTTTGATATAGTGCGATAGATGGGTTCTCGTATTTTGTTTCATCTGGGTTAGCGATGAATTCATAATGCTTACATCCACCGCCTTCTCCTTGATTGAAATGATGTTTAGATAAATCGTACTCTTTCCTCACAATATGCATTGAGTATTGGGAGACAACTTGTTTCCAATGTCCAGTGTGCTTTACAAGAGGAATCGGATATTGGAAAGATTCAAAATCGAAGAAAAGAAGATAATCAATGTTTTCGTTCATGTAATCCTTTTTAAGGATTTCTTCAATTTTCTTCATATCTAAAAGGTATTTTTCTTTGATTTGGCCTTTTTGATACATGATTTGGGTATAGGCGTTACTGAAATCACCATTCTTTTTGTTTGGTGAGAATTCATATGTTTCTGGGTTGATGTCAGAGATTTTAGTGACACCATCATTAATTAGTTTTGCAGTTCGTCCAAAGTAACCACCGTATTGACCCCAGTTGGTTAATTTAAAGATGGAGTTAGGTTGTTCAGCTTCTTCTCCAAAGCACATCGAGATGAATGGGCAAACTGGTCCTTTACGACAGAAATAGTTCATCTTTGGCTGAACTTTTACCTCTTTTTCAATCTCATGGATTTTAGAGATAATACCTTCAATAGAAACTTCTTCTTTCTCTTCATCACTTAGTTTTTCACTAATATAACCGTCAGAATCAAAATATTTTCTAATGGAGATGGATCCATCTTTAAGGTTAATGAAGTCTTTTAAAATAAAGAAATCATTTAGTTCTTCATCACTAATTGGATAGCTCTCTTTCTTTATTTCAAAGTCACGATTCGTGTACATATAGAAGAGACTTCTGATATTTGGATGAACCTTGAGATAGATGTGATATTGGAACAACAGGTCATAAAGATACTTCTCTTTGATACCAGTATCGATTTCTGGAGTTTTTCCAGGATGTTTAAAAACATCGTTTGTCCCTTTAACTTCCACAATATCAAATGATCCGTCGTCATTTTTAATTAATACGTCAAATCGAGCACGTAAATCTTGGTATTCGATTTGACCTTCAAAAATGACTTTGACGGACGGGTCATTTAAATATTTGTTTGTCAGATGAATAATGGCGTTTTGGTTTAAAAATTCTTCACCATCTTCGTTAATGTCACAACGACGACAATTGTCTTTTCCATACTTATTTTCCCAGTAAATCCTGGATATTTTTGAGACAATTTGGTCGTCGTTATATTCTTCAATGAGTTGTTCAACAGCGTTTTTTGTTAGACTTCTTTCGTATCGTTTAATAACCTTGGTGAGGTGTGGGTAGTCACGTAAAATTTCTGGAAGATTAAAGCCTTCATCATCTTCGCCGCTTCCGTTAGAGATTTCTTTTTCCTCTAACGCTAGTTCTTGATATTTTTTTCTTGAATCAATAGAGTTTTCTAAAAGTTGAACTAAGGTCTTATCTTCAAGCTCCATCTTCACAAGATAAGGACATCTTTTTGAGACATAGTCTTTAATTACTGTTTTTGTGATCATATCTCTATTTTACATTGTTTTTCATGTTTGAAAACAATAAAAAAGAATGTTTAATAGTTATTAAACATCCTTCTTAAGATATGATTTGATTTACTCAGGACGATAGGATTCAACGAGTTCGATCAGTTTTTCCTCATCAGGATGCAATTTTCCATCAGCAGTCATGATGTAGCCACCAATGGTGAAAATTTCAGTAAAGAGTTCATCGCTTAACCCGTGCATCCAGTTTAAGGTATTTTGAACAAATTCTTTTTTTCTTCCATGATTGGTCATAGCGAAGAATTGGTCATTGGTGTAATAAGTACCAGTAAGAATTTTATATAATTCGTATTCTCCTTGTTCGCAGCTTAAATCAGCGGAGACAAAGAAACGGAAAATACCGAGGATTGTTTCGTGAATTTTAGCGACCGTGTATCCGCTTTCTCTAAGAAGAGCGATGACTTTCCAGAGGTGTCTATCTGCGTATTTATCACGTACGTCTTTAGGCATGCTTAAGAAGTTATCGATACATGCACGATGTTTTGGTTTCATATTTTTATCTTCCTTTTGTTAAGAATATTTTAACTCATTGTGCTCTTTTTTACTATCTAAGTGCGCATGAGTTAAAATTATGATATGAATTCAAAAATTGAAGCGCTTCAAAGTTTAATAAATTCCTCAAAAAGAATTGTTTTCTTTGGTGGGGCTGGAGTGTCTACGGAAAGTGGAATCAAAGACTTCCGAAGCAAAGATGGTTTATATCACCTTCATAGTAAGTACGGAACAAGCTATGAAGAGATGCTATCTCATACTTATTTCTTTAACCACACAGATACATTCTATGAGTTTTACAAAGAGTTTATGGTACCAAAAGGAGTGAAGCCAAACGCTGCTCATAAATTCCTTGCAAAACTTGAAAATAACCGAGAATTGACGGTGATAACGCAAAATATTGATGGACTTCATCAACTTGCTGGAAGTCGTCATGTTTTGGAACTTCATGGATCAATCCACCGTAACACTTGTTTAAAATGTGGAGAGCATTATTCTCTTGAAGATATCATGAAATTAGATGGTACACCACATTGTCCAAAATGCGGGGGATTAATAAAGCCTGATGTTGTCTTATATGAAGAGGGATTAGACCAGGATGTTTTACGAGCATCAATTGAAGCTATTTCTCATGCCGATCTTTTAATCATCGCGGGAACATCGTTAAGGGTTTATCCTGCCGCTGGATTAGTAAACTACTTCCGCGGAAAACATATCGTGGTAATTAACAAAGAACCGCTGTATCTATATGACACGGTGAGTTTAGAAATTAATGAACCAGTTGGAGAAGTCTTTTCTAAACTTCATATTTAAAGGTAGATAAATATCTAGCGAGTGATATAATCTTTCTCGCTATGGAAATGTTATATGGTGTTAAAGATAGACCAAGCATAGGAAGATTAATAGTTTTTGCTTTGCAACAACTATTAGCTATTATTGCTGGTACGATCACACTTCCACTAATCGTTGGAAACGGATTAAGTCAAAGTGCTGCCTTATTTGGTGCTAGTTTAGGTACTTTAGTTTATTTACTAATCACCAAATTTAAATCACCTGTTTTCTTAGGATCTTCATTTACCTATTTAGGCTCAATGATTGCCGCGTTTGCTGGTGCAGCAACTGCAGCAATTGGATTCTTTGGAATTGTTTTAGGAGCTACATTAGCCGGACTAGTTTACGTTATTCTTTCATTAGTTGTCAGAAAAACAGGGATTGATTGGGTATCCAAAGTGATGCCTCCTGTCATTATTGGTCCAGTTGTGATGTTAATTGGATTATCTTTAGCTCCAAATGCGATTAATAACCTCTATCTAGGTAATGTCGTTGTAAATAATACACCAGTTGCTTCTCCGCTAATATGCATATTAGTTGGTTTAATTGCATTATTCATCATTGTTGTTGTGGCAACACATAGCAAAGGATTTATGAAACTAATTCCACTAATTATTGGTGTTTTTGGAGCATATATTGTTGCGGCAGTCTTAACTCTCATTGGAAATGCTACTGGAGCAGACGCAATTCGGATTATTGATTTCTCACCAATGAATGATATTCAATGGGTGCCAGATTTCTCTTTCTTACATTTCTCCCAAGCTTTTAAAGATTTTTCTGACACTGGAACATTCTGGAAATATTTCGGAACAATTGCTCTGCTTTATGTTCCATTATCTTTTGCTGTGTTTGCAGAGCACATTGCTGACCATAAAAACTTATCCTTTATTATTGGAAAAGATTTATTAAATGATCCAGGGCTTCATCGCACACTCATGGGTGATGGAGTGGGTTCAATTGTCGGAGCATTCTTTGGAGGATGTCCAAATACAACATATGGAGAATCCATATCTTGTGTTGCTTTCTCAAAAAACGCCTCCATCATCACAATTGTTATTACATCGTGTTTAGGAATCGCAATATCATTCTTTGGTCCGTTAATGACGTTCTTTGAAACAATTCCAAGTTGTATCATTGGTGGATTATCAATCGCTCTTTATGGATATATTGCCTCTAGTGGTTTAAGGATGCTTAAAGTTGTTAACCTTAATGACCAACGAAATATTTTCATTATTTCCGCTATTCTTGTCACGGGCATTGGTGGTCTAGTTCTTAATCTGTATGGATTTGAATTGCCAACTGTTGCGTGCTCGTTAATTGTTGGAATTCTAATAAATGTTGTAACACACGTTTCTCCAAAGAAAAAAGTTGCAGTAGAACCCGATATGACAAACGTCGATGAACAAAAACAACCAGCAAATCCTCAATAACTGGTTGTTTTTATTTTTCGTGTCCAATAAGAGATAAATTGTTATTAACCAACTTAAATTCATCAACGATAGCACTAACAACTTTCTTCTCTTCTGACATACTTAAATATACAATTTGGAATTCTCCATTAAGCATTGTTAATGATGGAGAATATCCTTTAAAAAATACTTTATCGTATTTGCTGGTAATATAGACTTTAATTTCTTTCCCTATGAGAGCTTCCAAAGATTTTGTATATCTCTTTTTAGCAACGTTGTTCAAATTTTCAATAAACGGATCAAGATTATAAAGAATAGTTTCATAAATCTGTTCATCATCTATCTTTGCATATTCATGAGCAATGACGTTTCTGATATCAATTGCATAACGAACACTATCGATATCTAAAAGAGTTCTAAAATTTTGTGAAACATGGTTGAGCAATTCTCCAATTTGGAGAAGATCCATTAATATCGATTTTCTAATCGTTCCAGAATTACAAAATTCCTCTAGTGTATTAATAGACTTAAATTCATCCTTTAATTCACTATAGTGCTTATTAATTTTATAAATTAACGAGTAATCACGACCCTCTTTCATATAAAACAATCCTTGTTCTATTGACATGGTCTAAAAATGCTTTGTCATTACTTCCTGTAATTACATCCACATCTTTCTTGAGTGTCTCTTTTAGTGCTACTTCGATTGATGTCTGATCAAACAAATTAAATCCTTCATCAACTTCGAGATAAATATCAATATCGCTTTTTGCAGTTGCTTCACCTGTTGCATATGAACCAAATAGCGAAGCTCGCTTAATGTGTTTATTGTTGTATAAAAGATTATCTAAGCATTCTTTAATAAAAGGGATACTAATTACTTGTTGAATGTGAGGTTTCATTTTCGATCGAATGTTAATTGGTATATAACCACGACGAACGACGTCTTTCATCGATGCCTCAATTGTTTCAGAGACATTAAAACCTTCTCTTTCAACAACCTTTTGAAATGCTTCTTTTAAATCAGAAGAAACACGTATGTATAATCCATTATCTTTATTCATGACTCTATTATATAAATTGTATATACATTTGTAAATACATTTTTAAATAAAAATTGTGCCGCGATAACGACACAATTCTTATAATTTTATCCAGCAATTCTTGGATAACTATTATTTTTCTTCTTTGCCTTTAAGTGCTTTCCAAAGGTAAGCAGCAAGAGCAGCACCAACGAGTGGTCCAACAATCACAGCAATCAGTGTTAATGCTAAGTGACCAGCGTTAGCGGAACTATCAAACATTCTAAAGATAATCGCGCTTAATGCACGAGCTGGGTTAACAGAGGTACCAGTTAATGGAATACCTAAAAGG
Organism: uncultured Caryophanales bacterium; assembly: GCA_946414655.1. GTDB lineage: Bacteria > Bacillota_I > Bacilli_A > RFN20 > CAG-826 > Fiminaster. The sequence goes on from CAMKPL010000008.1 coordinate 13,490, forward strand.
TGAACACCAAATAGAGCTAAACCAATAATGATTCCTGTCGCATGTCCATGTTCTTTCTTGCTTGTTGCACCTAACACGGCTAAAACAAATAAGAATGTTAAGACAACTTCAGCAAGTAAGCCTAAAGCAACAACACCTAAGGTGTATTCTCCGCTAGCAGCATGATATGCAATGCTATCTAAAGAGTTGTTTCCCGTAGCTTTCACGGTAAAGAACATTAAAGCAAGGATTCCACTACCAACTAAAGCACCACAAACTTGGGCACAAACATAGGCACAGAATTCTTTCCAGGTAATGTCTCCACGAATAGCCAAAGCTAAAGAAACAGCTGGGTTAGCATGTCCGCCACTAACTTGTCCAACAGTGTAGGCTAAAATAACAATTGAAACACCGAATGCGGCTGCTGTAGCAACAATGCCACCTGTATCAGCGCATCCAACACCAATTGCAACACCACAACCAACAAGGACAAGGATCATTGTTGCGAAGAATTCAGCAATAAGTTTTTTAAACATATAAAAATCTCCTTTATGCCAATATTATAACAAGTTATACATATAATTCTCACTTTTTGTTATGATAAACAATATAGAGGTCTATATTATGGATAAACCATTTGATATTTTTGTTTCTTTTAGCAACGCTGATCGAAAACAGGTTGATGAGATTGTTCACACAATCACATCTTTTAAAGTGCCTGTTTGGTATCAAACAAATAACAGTAAACAGGTTTACTTAGAAGAAATTAATAAAGGTATTAAATCCTCGAAATCATTTGTTGTTTTATTATCCACTAATAGCGTGAACTCAATCATGGTTAAAAACGAAATTAACCGTGCTTTAATCCAACGAAAAAGAGACCCAGAATTTAAGATTCTACCAGTTATTATTAGCCCTTTAAGTGAAGACGAAGAAGATATGATGTTCCTTCTTTTAGGTAGTTTTAACTGGTTAAACATTTCTGATTACAAGGACCTAACAGAGTTTTCAAAGAAACTTTTTGATCAACTCGATATCGTCTTTGAAGAAGGCGGAACAAGTCGGTCGATTTATTCCGCAGAAAGTAATCTTGAAGTTGTTCGTTTAGATAAACAAAATGATTTATATAACTCCTATGGGAATAAATATTTAGATGAAATCTTTACTGAACTAAACGAACCAGCCATCCTTGATGTTGGTTGTAGCGATGGCGCAAATACTGTGAAAAAGTTCAAAGAGAGAAACTATTCCTATTTACTTGGGTTTGATATCGATAACAAGAAAATTGAACTTGCTAACAAACGTTTTCATGATCAAAAGACTTCGTTTATTTGTGCGGACATTTTAGCAGATAACTTTGAAGAGAAAATCTCCACATATTTAAAAGAGAAAAACCTTGAAGGTTTTGATTTGATTCATATCTCCTGTGTCATTCTTCATCTTCTATACCCAAAGAAAGCCTTAACTAGACTTCGTCAATTTTTAAAAGATGATGGATTAATATTTATTATTGATGAAGATGACGGAATGAATGTGGCCTATCCAGACGATGAATTCTTCCATGATGCATACTACATCTGGGATCATTCTTATGAATCTGGTGATCGACACTGCGCAAGAAAAATTCCAAGTTATCTCAGTGATTGTGGATACTCGAATATTGAGGTTAAATCTACCACCATTACATCAATTGACTTCAATGGAAAATTTAAGGAAACAATCTGGGACATGTATTTTAATTCCGATTTATGGGTTGTTAGTGATGAATCGTATTTTAATAATATTAAAGCATACGAAAAGTTTAAAAATTACAAAGAGAAATATCCGCAATACCACGAAGCATATGAAAACGGGAAATATTTCTTAACACTTGGTATTTTCTTTATTGTCGCCAAAAAAGTAATCCTCATCTAATAAATATAAAAAACGGGTCGTGCATCGTGCGTAATGAAAAGTACCCCTTTCCTAATGCCTAGGATTTGGAGTACTTTTCAAATATTCCAAGTTATTTTTTGTGTTTTATTTTCTTAATTGTCCCTTCATCGAGTGGATACGAATTGACCCACCTTGTTTTTTCACCAAGTCTTTCGCATAACTAATTGCCTCGGCTTGGGTTGGGAATATCTTAATCGCCTTTTCCCCGCCGGCGAGTTTAACCTGCCAATAGCGAGAAATAAACTTGCTTCGAGCAATGTGATAAACACGAATGCCATCCTTATATTTATTTGGATTATAATTAACGGTCTTTTTCGTTTTCGGTTTTTCAAAAGATGATGGTTTTGCAGGTGATTTTTCTGTAATTTCGTCCTCTTTTTCTTTTTCAGCATCGAGCTCTTGGGATGCTTCTTCTTCATTTTTTTCATTTAATTCTTCGACTTCTTCAGGAGCAATGGTGTAGCCAATGAAGACGAGATTCATGATTTTATTAAGTAGCCAGAAAACAAATCCAAAGACAACCCCTCCACCAAGAGATTCACCAAGGAAGAGTAAGAATTGGCCTAATGTAAATTTGGACAAATCAGCTGGGGAGATTCTTGAACCAACTTCAAACATAAATCCATACCAGTCAATCTCCGCACCTTTTGGAGCTAAGAAAGCGTATGAGATATAAAACGCTCCATAAGCTAGAGCAACGAAAATTGGGAAGTAGAAGAAACGAAACCGAATCTTTGTTTGATATTCAAGGAAAATGAAAGAGAATACTGCTGTAATTGGAATAATGACGTGTAGAAATAATTGTGATCCAGCGAACAAATCAAATCCGGTTGAGTTGTTTGGTGATAAGAAGACAATCACAATAATGAATGTAATTGCCACCGCTACCACTGCGATTAATTTTGTTACTTGAAAGAATTCTTTAATGTAGTTTTTCTTTTTAGCAATAGAGACCGCATACAAAATTAAATTCACAAATGAACAAAGTGTTACTAAAACATTTGATAGAGTTGTGAAATATTTCATTGTTTCAGCCAGTTTGCTATTTTCTAACATAAGCATAACGATTCCGGTGAGGCCAAGAGTACATACCAGAAGATTGCCAATTAAACCGACAATGAAATGTTTCTTCGAGAATTTCATCATTTATCCTCCAATGATTGTTGTTTTGTTAGCTAAATGTATTTTATTTCTAATTAATGATATTTAACAACTTATTCTGTTTGAACGTGTAAAGTTTATATCGCTATTATTAAAACTATCGAAAGTGAAACTGGAGAAACTAGAAAATCGAGACCTTTTTTACATCCATAAACAATATCTCCAATATCTAGATTAATCACATTATAAACAAAGGAGTGTCACAAAAGTGTCACGATAGAAAAATATTTGAAATTTAAAATCAAAAATTACCTGTAAAACCCAAATGTTTTATGCGTTTTGATATGTAAATGTAAGTGAATTTATATGAAAATCTAATTGACCTCTTGCTCCGATTTGTTCAGTTTCAACATTCGCCACATTGAATCCAACAACATTGCATACATCGTCATATAATTCATGAGAATAGTATCTAGTCGCGGTGTCTGGCCCGGTTGCCGGATTAATCGTGAAGTCATTACCGCGTGCTTTATTGCCACCCGGAAAGAGACGAGTGCCATAACCGCCGCCAGCTCTTTCAACAATCCATTCATAAGGAACGGTAGATAAACCAGTATAAAGATCATCACTTTCAACGGAGCCGAATTTTATTTGCTGATCGATCCAGTTATAGATTGTGGAGTGAGCGGTATAGTTAATCGAAAATCCAACCATATCCTTTAAAAAGAAGACAACATTGAAGTTATAGTATTGATCATAATCAGTTTTATTATTAATGCCAAACACATCTAGCAGGGTCTCACCAACATATTGGTAAGAGCAATCTCTAAAGAGAACAACTCCATCAATTTGGCGACCATTGCCTACATCAATGGTGAATTTCTTATCGAGTCCTTCGCTACCGTATTCCTTGTCCTTTGGATGACGATAATCTTCTAATTTAGCGTGAAAAAGCATGTCTTTACTGATGGTGATCACGTTTCCTTCTTCTCCGCCAGCGGGTTCAATAATAATGCGGTTATCAACCTTGGAGTACTTAGATGCGAGTTGACCATGTAAAACATCAACGATGTAATTAATTAAAACTTCATAATCAAATAAAACTGGTGCAGCAAGAACTTCGTCATTGACGAATAAATTTGCTCCATCACCACCACTAGATAATAAGAAGTCGTGTGAGGCAACTGTATATTCTTTAGTATCAACTAAATCAACATAAGTGTCATTTTCTAAGACTTTAATGTCTTTAACTCTTCTTTCTCCATCGACACTAACAAACTCGCCACTTGTCGTGGTTACTACACTACTTGGAATTGTTGTGTCGATGCTGTATTTAAGTCCAGAAACCTGGGCAAAAGCGCCAAATTGGTTTTCTCGAGGTACATCAGTAACTTTCATTGATGTGAATTCTAAGTAATCACGAATCTTGGCTCCAGTTGTTTTCTTTTTCATTAAAGAGTTACCAAAAGGATGAACATTCATGATTTGTTCATAGGTAACATCGCCTTTCTTAAGGCTATCTCTAATACCTCCACCATTAACAAGAGCGATATCAGATTCTCCATAATAACGGTAGGCATCAGCGATTAAATCACCGATTGGCGCTTCTCTAGTTCTAACAAAGTTTTTTTCGCCTTCTAAATCGATATCAATGTTTGCCACAACTTTGCTTCCCTCTTCTTCTGCTTTGGCATTGATTGAGTTAACGAATTCATCAATATGTTGATCTTTTGTTTCGTATTCGTTAATGAATTCGAAGGTAATTGTCCCTTCTTTAGAAATGGTTAAGGAAGCGAATTCGTTTAGTTTATAACCAGTATCAACAAGTAATGTATCGATGTTATCTTTATTTTTCTTGGTTGTCCAAGGTAAATCGGTGTGACTATGACCATCTAAAAAGGCCGTCACCCCATTAGTGTGTTCAATAACATCAATCGAACTAAATGGGGAGAATGAATCGGGGCTACCTAAGTGTGATAAGGCGATGATGTAATCCGCTCCATTAGCTTTACATTGATCAATATTGTTTTGAACTACACTATAGAAGTTCTCGACAGTATCAGCGCCAAAACTATAGGCCACATGACCATCTTCAAGAAATGTTTTTGGATCAGATTGGGTTAAGGTTTTTGGAGTGGTAATACCAACAAAACCAACTTTTCTATTTCCATACTCTTTAATGACGTATGGCTGAACCATATTTAATTTATTTTCTTTATTTCCAATATAAGAGAAGTTACAAGAGACAACATCTCCTTGATACTCAGTTAATCTTTCTTTCAAGACATCAATACCGTAGTCAAATTCATGGTTACCTAAAGTAACAACGTCATATTTCATCTCATTCATGACTTCGATGATGTATTCACCTTTGGAGATGGCGCCAATGAATTCACCTTGTAAATAGTCACCAGCATCAACTAAAGCGACATAATTAGTTTTTTCTAAGTTCTTTTTATAACTTTCAACTTTGGCATAGCCTAAATTTTTATCCACGCCACAGTGAACATCAGTTGTATAAATAATTGAGATATCTTTATCTTCTTTTTTTGGAGGATCTTCTGAATCAGTTGGATCAGTTTTTCCGCAACTCACCAAAGATACAGTCATCAAAGATATTAAGAGTGAAACAATAAAGCGTTTTTTCATATTCTTGAAATCCTTCTACTTTTATAAATCTATCACTTATTAATTGATCAGCAATGTTATCCATTGCTAGATATAGATTATCGTATGCGTTGTCACAAATGTGCCACAAACAAAAATGACAATCCTTTTGGTGTTCGGAAACATATTAGCTCTACTACGAATTAATTGATTTAAATATTTGTCTCTTTTAAACATGATGGACCTACTGTTTCTCTCAGTACTGAGGTTTTTGTCAAGTCTAATATACACGCGCTATTAAAAAGTTTTAAAGAAAAATCGACATTTTTGTCATTGCTGAGGTTTTTGTCGATTATATCGTTACAAAATGTTTATGCTTTTCGTCTACTGTTCAGTCTTAGACATACTACAGACTCAATATGAAAAGTCATCGGAAACATATCAACTGGTTGAATATCTGAAATTGAGTATTTTTGAGAAAGTAGTTTTAAATCGCGTGCAAGTGTTTCTGGGTCACATGAAACATAACAAATTGTTGGAGGTTCCTCTTTTAACAGGGATTCGATAAATTCAGGAGTTAATCCTTTTCGTGGAGGATCAACAAAAACACAATCGAATTTTCTTCCTTCATAACGGAGTTTAGAATAAATTTCTCCAGCATCTCCAACATAGAATTCGGCATTATTAATTTTGTTTAATTTAGCGTTTCTTTTAGCATCAATAATTGCTTCTTTAACAATCTCTGCTCCTACGACATTTTGTGCGTGTTTTGCAGCGATTAATGAAATTGTTCCAATTCCACAATAAGCATCAAATACGCTAGATTTGCCGGTTATTTTTGCTAAATCAAGTGCGGTTTGATATAGTTTTTCAACTTGAATAGGATTAACCTGGAAAAATGATTTTGAAGAGATTAAAAAGTCTACTCCTAAAATAGAATCTTTGATCTGTCCACTACCATAAAGAACTCTTTCTTTTTCTCCAAGAATAACGTTTGTGTCTCGATGATTAATATTTTGAATAACTGTAGAAATATTTGGGCAATGTTTAACAAGCTCTTTCACAAAGTTGTTTTTGCCTTTAAATTCATCAAGTCTAGTGACTAAGGTCACCATAATCTCATCATAATGTTTAGAAGTTCTAATTAAAACATGTCTAATTAAGCCTGTTTGTTGGTCTTCATCATAAGGAGCATATTTAAATTCCTTCATTAATTGTTTAATTGTAAAAATAATTTTTGAAGAACGTTCATCCTCAATCATACATTGCTCAATTGGGATAATCTTGTGTGTGCCCTGTCGATAGAATCCAGAAACAATATGTCCATGTGGATCGCGACCAATTGGAATTTGAATTTTATTACGGTATTGATAAGGATTTTCCATACCTATCACAGGTAAAACCCGAATATTTTTCAAATCGTGACGTCTTAAAGCATCTTCGACTTTATGTTGTTTATAAGCTAATTGAGCAGGATAAGAAAGTTGTTGGAGCTGACATCCACCACAAGCTGTACATACACCGCATCGTGGTTGAATTCGATCGGGTGATTTGGTAATCAAGCGATATACTTTTCCAAAATAATTACCAGCGCGTTTATATTGAATTTCAATCTCTGCTTCCTCGCCTGGAAATAATCCATCAACAAAAACTGTGCCATAAGAAAGCTTGACAACTCCCTTTCCTTCAAAAGAAAGATCAACGCATTTTCCTTTAACTCGATCAAATTTCATCTTTTTATTCTTTTAGAATATCAGCAGGTTTTTTCTTTCCGGCATGAATAGCTGGTAAAAGCGAAGCCAATACACCAATTAGGATGGCCGCAATAAATAACATTGGAATAACCCAAGGTTGAATAGTAGAGAATGTTGAAACATCTGGGGTAAGAATCTTCATGTTTGCGCCTTTAATAAGACTCACGACTACTTGTGCCACCACAGGGGCAAAGGCAAAACATAGGCCGATTCCAAGCAATCCGGCGACAACACCAATAATGCCGGCTTCAGCAACAAACATCAACGAAATATCAACACGCCGAGCACCCAAACTTCTAAGTAATCCGATCTCTCGTTTTCTCTCATTTACTGAAATATATGTGAGAATTGCGGTTAAAATAATCGCAACAAGGATTGTAACAAGCGAGAAAATAAGCATGACTGAAGAGAACGTTGATGCAATGGCTGAGAACGCTGATGTGACTGTTTCTAGATAATCTTTTGTTTTTAAAACGATTTCGCTATCTGTTCCCATCTTCTTCACATATTGCTCAACATAATCAATAATGTTTGCTCTTTGTTCAAAGGTATCAGTGTAATAGTAAAGAGATGTAATTCTCTCTTTGTATCCAATATCAATTAAACGAGATTCATATTGGTATTGAGCGGTAATCGCATAACCGCTTGAATAGGTATCTTCAAATTTTTCTCTTGAACGATAGTAGGTGTTATAACTTGTTCCATAAGAAAGCTGATCAAGCACAATTTGAGACGTATCATTATCTGGTTTGATGACTTCATCTAAAAAATTTGGGTGATAAAGAAGAATTGTTTTATATAACGGGTTTGGGGAATCTTTCTTTGGACGAATGATTCCAGTAATCTTCATCTTATGAATGAAGTGGTTTTCGTATAGGTCTTTATATGAGGAGTCGCCTTTAGGTGTGTAATAATATTTTCCTTCGTATCCTTCTTTGGTTTCCTCTTCTCTTTCGTAATAGTCATCATTTGAAACAACACGATATTCTTTTAAACCTAAAATATCATCAAACTTAATGTTATCTCCGCTGGTATCAAAACCCATGTTGTTTAGATAACCAAGATCGATGCGGTTATAAGTATCTAACACGAGTGTTAGATCATGGTTGTTTTCCGGGAGATGACCAGCAAGGATATCGTATTGTTCTTTAATAAATTTATATGAGTCATCACTTGGAGCGATGGACATTGTATACGAACCAGATGAAACTTTTTCATATGAGTCGTGGGATGGGTTTGCGAATAGGTTAAATGTTAAAGATTTATTCGATTGCGGAATCGTGTAATAACTCTTTGGCATCTTCTGCATGTAATCCATGAAGTCTTGTTGCATGGACACATAGTGTTCTTGCACCTCGTAATCCGATTTCTCAATGATGATTTCATCAATATCCGGGAATTCAGTTAACAGATCTTTGTTGGATTCGCTTGATGATTTTGGATAACAAGTAACATAGACTGGATAGTCTCCAATGGCGTTCTTTTGGGCTTCTGCGACAAAGTCGTTGACACCTTTTGACATTGATAAAACAAGTCCAGCACAGGCCAAACCAATCGCTGTTGCAATCGCGATTGGAATCGAGCGTCCTTTTTTCTTAACGACATTACGAAGTGACCACTTTAATGATGTAAGGAAAGGAAGATGAACTCTTTTTAATGGTTCTTTGTTTTCACTAATCTTCTCTTCGTTTGTTAATTCGTTATCAGAAATGATTTTTCCATAGGAAATCTCAATCATTCTATCGGCGTATTCCTTTGCCATACGCTCGTTGTGAGTTACCATCACAACAAGATGATCCTTGGAAATCTCTTTTAAAGTACGCATGACAATCTTCGATGATTTTTCATCAAGCGCACCAGTTGGCTCATCTGCAAGAATGATTGTTGGATTAGAGATTAATGCTCTTGCTATAGCAACTCTTTGTTGTTGGCCACCAGAAAGTTGCTTTGGATAACGTTTTTCATATTTGTTTAATTCGACTGCTGCTAACGCGTCGTGGATCTTTTTCGACATGTCCTTGGTTTGTTTGGACATTTGAAGGGTGATCGCGATGTTGTCATAGACAGTTAAATGTGGAAGAAGATAATAGTTTTGAAAAATAAAGCCAACTTCTTGGTTTCGGTATGAATTCCAATCTGATAAAGAGAATTTTGATGTTTTACGTCCGTTAACAATCATTTCTCCTTCATCAGCGAGATCTAAACCACCTAAAACATTTAATAATGTAGATTTACCGCATCCAGAGGCGCCATAAATGGCGACAAATCCTTTATCAGGCAAGACTAAAGAAAGATGGTCTAATGCGACGATTTCTTCATCCTTGTTCGGAGATTTAAACTTCTTAACTAAATCTTTAACAACTATCATACGTGTATATTATACACACAAAATAGAAAAGAGGCAGATTTATTAAACTACCTCTTTCATCTATTTTTCATCCGCAATAATTCTTTCTAAATCTTCTTTAGATGGAAGGACGGCGATATATTCCGAGACAAAAATTGGGTTGGGTATTTTGTCTAGTGTGTAATGGACAACGATTTCATCATTGTCTTTACATAAAATTAATCCAACTGTCGGGTTCTCGTTCTTCATTTTTATGTGTTCATCATAATAACCGGTATATAAGAGCATTTGTCCGATATCACCGTGATCAAGCTTTCCGATTTTTAAATCGACGACAACATGACATCGTAATAAGCGGTTATAAAAAACAAGATCTGGGCGGTATTCTTTTCCATTAATTGATAAACGAACTTGTCTTCCAACAAAGATAAAACCTTTCCCTAATTCCAAGACAAACTCTTGGAGATGTTCAATAATTCGTTCTTCTAATTTCTTTTCTGTATAAACATCTTCCATAGGAAGATTTAAAAATTCTAATACAGCAAGTTTTTTGAACATATCTTTTGGTTGTTCAATGATTTGTCCAACACGAGAAAGTTCTAATATTTCTTCTTTGTTTCGAGACAAACTCAAACGTTCAAATAAAGCTGAATTAATTTGGCGTTCAAGTTCTCTTGTGCTCCATTTGTTGTTGTATGCCTCAATTTCATAAAAACTTCTTTCTTGCTGATTTTTTATTCTGATTAACACTCTATACATCGTCCAACTTAAGCAAAAACGATGTCCATCTGAAGTTAATGGATATCTTTTAATTATCTCATCAAAAGACATAGCAACAAAGTTGCTAGATTTTGTACGCACTGCGTACGAATTTCCAGATAAACTATAAATAACATAGAACTTTCTGATTAATGTAATTGTTTCCTCAGAATAACCATTTCCAAATTCTTTTGTTAACTCTTTCGATAGTGTTTTAATGATCCGTTTTCCATATTCTGCTCGATTCTTTCCATGTTGTTCTTGCTCAACAATGATTCGCCCCATTTCATAATAAGCATAGACCATTGATACATTAATGGCGTATTGAACATTCTTTCGTGCACTTGATAAGATTTCTTTAATTTCAGATATATAATTTGTCTTTTCTATTTCCATAGTTAGACCTCCTTATATATCTTTATCGAGATTTTTGAGGCGAATTTTTCACACAATTTTTATATGTTTATAGCTAAACATAATTTTTTATGATGGGAATCTTCATAAAAGAAAAAGAGCCGAAACTAATCGGCTCTTATATTGGTTCTATTCAAACAACTGTGGATGGCCATTTTTTACAATCACATTAAATTGAAT
>CAMKPL010000009.1 GCA_946414655.1 uncultured Caryophanales bacterium
GGTACGCGAGCTGGGTTCAAAACGTCGTGAGACAGTTTGGTCCCTATCTGTCGTGGGCGCAGGAAGTTTGAGTGGATCTGTCCTTAGTACGAGAGGACCGGGATGGACATAGCAATGGTCTATCGGTTGTCACGCCAGTGGCATGGCCGAGTAGCTACCTATGGAATGGATAAACGCTGAAAGCATCTAAGCGTGAAGCCAGCCACAAGATGAGACTTCCCATTCGCAAGAAGTAAGACCCCCGCAATGTTAGCGGGTTGATAGGTCAGAGATGTAAGTGCAGCGATGCATTCAGTCGACTGATACTAATAGGTCGAGGACTTAATTTCATAAAATTTTAAGATTGATATCGAAAAAGTAATAAAATATAGGGTAACGTAAACGTAGCTTAGAACATGTAACTTAATATCTAGTTTTCAGAGAATAACTCTGATAGAAAAAGTCTGGTGGTGATGGCGCGGTGGACACACCTGTTCCCATCCCGAACACAGAAGTTAAGCACCGTAGTGACGAAGGTATCCGGTTCTCCGGGGAGAATAGTGAGCTGCTGGGCTTTTTCTTTTTAAGCACCATTTTTTAATGTATAATACGAATATGAAAATAATTTATTTACGTAGTAAAATCTCTAGCGATCCTCGTCCATTTGCATCACAACAAAAGGAGTACATTCCTGTACTCGAAAAATCACCCGAATTTCAAGCATTTGTCGGTGAATTGCCGGTGATTTTTATTGAATCAGGTGGAACAGAAGAAGAGTTTAAAGAGATCTATCTAAGCCTTCCTGAACCACATATTTTAGTAGCGACTGGCGCAAACAATTCTCTTCCGGCAAGTTTAGAAATTTGTTCCTTTTTAACTCAACAAAACCATCGCTTTGTTTTACTTCATGGAACTCCACTTGAAGTGATTGAGATGGCAAAAGAAGAACACAAAAAGCAAGAAGCAAACAAGATTCATAAAGAAACTAAAATTCTAAATGGAATGCGCCTTGGTGTTGTAGGAAAACCTTCAAATTGGCTCATCTCTTCGATCACTGATTACAAAGCTTTAAAAGAGAAACTTGGAGTAGAATTAGTTGATGTCTCTTTTGAAAATTTTCGTCAAGAAATTGATGAAGCAAAAGATGTTGTTGATCCAGTCGTTTTCGAACCAAAATTAAATGAAAAAGTTTCATTAGAAACTTTAAAAGGTGCTCTTAAAATCTATAGCGCATTAAGAAACATCATTCAAAAGAACAATTTAAATGGTGTTACAGTTCGTTGTTTTGATCTTCTTGGAACACTTCATAATACATCATGTTTAGCTTTAGCAATGCTCAATAAAGATGGTTACATTGCGACATGTGAGGGAGACGTTCCAACAATGCTTACAATGGCGCTTGTTCGTCAGTTGACTCACCAGTCTGCTTTCCAAGTTAACCCAAGTTATATCAATGTTAAGAATCGTTATGCTATTTTCGCACACTGTACACTTCCTCTTGATATGTGTTTAAGTTATCAGTTTGACACCCATTTTGAAAGTGGCATTGGACTTGGAATTGCTGGACGACTTAATCTTGGAAAAGTCACCGTTTTAAAGGTCAATAAGGACTGGTCGAAATTCCAGGCATTTGATGCAAAAATCACCGCAAATCTTGGTCGAAATGACCTTTGCAGAACACAAGTAAAAGTTGAATTTGATGAAGATATTTCCTCGCTTTTAGATGAGCCATTAGGTAATCATATTGTCATCTGTTATGGGGCGCACAAGAAGGAAATTGAAGATCTATTAAAATAAGAAAGAAATCAAAATAGAGAACTCTTAAAAGGGTTCTCTTTTTTTGACAACATCTTTATATCGTGCTATATTACGGGCAAGATAACTTGTTATCTTTGATTTTAATATCGTGCCTAATGACTTATTTTTAATATCAAAAAGAAGGTGAACAGTATGAAAACTATTGATGGAAAAACCTTGAAAGAGATGTTCGTCTCGGCGAGCAACAATCTTTACAATCATTATCCAGAAGTTGACGCACTCAATGTCTTCCCAGTACCAGATGGAGACACCGGCATGAACATGTCGATGACCATGACCAATGGTGCTAAATTCGTGAAAGATCTTGATAGCGACGACGCCTACCAAGTTGCTAATACGTTTGCAAAAGGTTTATTAATGGGCGCTCGTGGAAACTCTGGCGTTATTACATCACAAATCTTCCGCGGATTCGCTCAAAGTCTTGAAGGAAAGAAGAGCATTAACGCGGTTCAATTATCCGAAGCATTCAAAAATGGTGCTAAGGTAGCATATAAAGCAGTTATTCGCCCAGTTGAAGGAACAATTCTAACAGTTGTTCGTGAATCAAGTGCGGCGTTAAATGAATTCACTGAAACATCCACAGGAATCGTGGAAGCAGTTGAGAAACTTGTTTCTGAAGCGAAGAAATCTTTAAAACGTACCCCAGATCTTTTGCCAGTTCTTAAAGAAGTCGGTGTTGTCGACTCTGGTGGTGCTGGTTTAGTGAAGATTTTTGAAGGTATGCTTTCTTTCCTTAAAGGAAAATTCATTGAAAGAGAAGAAAGTGCTTCCCAAGAGAAAGCGAAAGTTGAATCTCCAATCGGAGATATGGATAAGGATGATGAGTTTGGTTATTGTACCGAATTCATCATGCGCCTAGGTCCAGCTGACGAAAAAGAAAAGTTCGATGAACAATCGTTCAAAGCTACTTTAATTGAACGAGGTAATTCCATTGTTGTTGTTCGTGATGATGATATTGTTAAAGTTCATATTCACACCTTAAATCCAGGTAATATTCTTACATTTGCCCAAGTTTATGGTGAATTTGTCACGATTAAAGTTGAGAATATGACTGAACAACATAGTAAACTTCAAACCCCACCTTCTTTAAAGAAGAAAGAGGAAGAAGCCAAACCAGTTCCAACTGTTCCAACCCAACCATATGGCTTGGTGGCTATTTCTGCTGGAAAAGGCATTGATGAAATGTTTACTGCTATTGGTGCAAATGAAATCGTCAGCGGTGGTCAAACAATGAATCCATCGATCGAAGATATCGCTAACGCCTGCCGATGTTGCAATGCGAAAACTGTTTACGTTTTCCCAAATAACTCCAACATTGTCATGGCTGCTGTTCAAGCTGCCGATGTTCTTTCTGATGAATTTAAGGTCTATGTTGTTCCAACCAAGACCATTCCTCAAGGTATTGCAGCATGCTCCGTCTTTAATGAAGACATTTCCCCTACAGAGAACTTCAAGACCATGAAGGAAGAATTGAAACACATTCATTCTGGATCAGTTACTTATGCAATCAAGGATACCAAGATGAACGGTGTTGAAGTGAAGAAAGACTACTTCATGGGCATCTACGAGAAGAAGATTATCTCCTGCCACAGACGTGTCGCACACGCCTTATATGACTTACTTGAAGCAATGGTGACCGAAGAAACATTCTTAATTACCATTCTTGTTGGTGCTGATATCAACGATGAAAGAATGAATAACATCGCTGAAAAGATCATGAAGAAATATGAGAATATCGAAATTGATATTCGTCGTGGTGATCAACCAGTTTATTCATTCCTCGTTGGAGTGGAATAAGGAGAAATTATGGTTAAGTTAATTGTTGATTTAATGGGCGGAGACAATGGCTATAAAGCCACTGTTGAAGCGATCAATAAATTTGTTAATAAACACGACGATTGCGAAATCGTTGGTGTTGGAGATCCTGCTGTTCTTTCTGATTTATCAGAAAAAGTCCGTGTGATTCCATCATCAACCATCGCACCCATGGAATGTAGCGTCATGCAAGCAATGCGCGATAAAGAGTCCAGCGTGTACAAAGCCGTTTCAAACGTTATCGTAGAAAACGCTGATGGTGTTGTCTCTGCTGGTTCAACCGGTGCATTCCTTTCACTTTGTACTTTAATCTTGAAGAAGATTGATGGCATTTCCCGTCCTGCATTAACAACCCCATTTCCAACAAAAAAAGATAAATACGTTATTCTTTGCGACATTGGCGCGTCCGTAGAAAATAACGCCCACGAATTATGCCAATTCGCAAAAATGGGTCAAGCATATGCTAGCGCATTGTACGGCACTAAAAAACCAACATACCAACTTATATCAAACGGAGTTGAAGAAGGAAAAGGTACTCCAGAACTGATAGAAGCTTATTCAATGATGAAAGCTGATCCTTTATTTAAAGGGTATGTTGAAGGACGTCACGTTGTTGATGGCGAATCAGATGTTGTTGTCTTCCCAGGATTTGTTGGCAATGTCTTCTTAAAAACAAGCGAAGGTATCGGTAAGATGTGCGGAGATATGCTTAAAGACGCATTCACCAAAAACATTTTTACAAAAATCGGGTATCTTTTTGCTAAAAGTGGAATGAAAGATTTCAAATCAAAAATGGATTATAAACGCTATGGTGGAGCAATGTTAATTGGTGTGAATAAGATTGCTGTTAAGTCACACGGAAACGCTGATGCTCGCACATTCTATAACGCTGTTAATTTAGCATACAATTTAGCGAAAAATGATTTAGTTGGAAAAGTTAAAGAAAGTTTAAAATAATGAAGAATATCCAAGAATTGCTGGTTAAATTTAACATTAAACCTCATTCGTTAGCGAATTATGAGGAAGCTTTTACACATTCTTCTTTTAACGCTGATGCAAACACAAAACACTACGATTATGAACGTTTTGAATTCTTGGGTGATTCTGTGATTAATATGGTTGTAACTGAGTATGCTTTTAAAGTTCATCCTGAAATGGGCCAAGGTAATCTTACAAAACTTAAAAGCATGCTTGTTGCGACAAACTCCTTAGCGGCACTTTCATTAAAGTACGGATTGCACGAATACATCCGTGTTGGCAATTCATTTGTCGCTCAAATTAGTCAATCTAAACATTTATTAGAAGATGTTTTTGAATCATTCATTGGAGCAGTTTATCTTGACCAAGGTTTTGAATTCACCAAAAAACTTCTTTTAGATATTTTTGCAAAGGAGATCGAAAACTTTAATATCTCCGAAATGACGGATTACAAATCCAAACTACAAGAAGAAACGCAGGCAGAACATCGCGAATCAGTTGTCTATGAACTTATTAATGAGTCTGGGCCGGCACATGACCGTACCTTTACTGTTCGAGTCTTGTTTGACGGAATTGAACTCGGTGTAGGCACTGGTTCGACCAAGAAACAAGCTGAGCAAAACGCAGCTAAACAAGCACTAGAAAAACGAGTTAAATAATTTATGGGTTTATTTAAATTTCTCAAAGAGAAGTTTTCTAAAAAGCAAGACGAAGAGACTAAAGTCTATGTCGAGGGAATGAGTAAATCCCGCGAGCATTTTGCAAACAAACTTGATGAACTTTCCAAGCGTTATAAAGAAGTCAATCAAGAATATTTTGAACAACTCGAAGAAATTTTAATTGAAGCTGATGTTGGAGTTTCTTTAACACTTCGCTTAATTGAAGAAGTCATTAATGAAAGTAAAGAACAAGGCATTAAAGAACCAAAACAAATCAATGAACTTGTCGTAGAAAAGATGTTTGTCGGTTACGCCGAAAAAGGCGATATTATTAACGAAGTTCAGTTTGTGAAAGATGGTCCGACAGTTTTATTAGTTGCCGGTGTTAATGGAGTTGGTAAAACAACTTCTATTGCTAAACTGGCTTATCGCTATATTTCTCAAGGAAAAAAGGTTAAACTTTGCGCCGCAGATACATTTCGAGCAGGGGCAACAGAGCAACTAACAATCTGGGCCAATCGACTTGGTTGTGAAATCGTTGTTGGAAAAACCAATTCTGATCCAGCAAGTGTTGCATATGATGCCGCATATCAAGCCAAGCGTGATGGGACAGATCTTCTTATTGTTGATACCGCTGGTAGACTTCAAAACAAAATTAATTTAATGAACGAGTTAGCAAAGATTTCTCGTGTTATTTCTAAAGAAATTCCAAATGCTCCACACGAAGCATTCTTAATTATTGACGCAACTACCGGACAAAACGGGGTAATTCAAGCTAAACAATTCTTAGACTGCATTAAATTAACAGGAATTGTTATCACAAAGATGGATGGAACATCCAAAGGTGGAATTATTCTTGCTATCCGTGATGAGCTTGGCGTACCAGTTCGCTTTATCGGTTTAGGCGAAAAGATGACTGATTTAGAAGAATTCGATTTAGATAAATATTTATATGGACTTTGCTTAGGAGGAAAGATTGATGAATAACATTGAAGAAACAGTTCACATCAATCGTTTGCTCGATATTTATGGCGAGCTTTTAAGCAAAACCCAATATGAAATTTTGTGTGATTATTTCTGGGCAAATCTTTCTTTATCAGAGATTTCACAATTAAGAAAAATCAGTCGAACGGCTGTTTCTGATGCGATTAATAAAGGCATTGAAAAACTCAACATTTGCGAAGAAAAAGTTGGGATTTGCAAGGTTTTTGATGAATTTAAAGATGATGAAACTGCCCAAAAAATAGAGAGGAAATTACGCCATGGCATTTGAGTCTCTTAGTGAAAAGTTTCAAGGTATTTTAAAGAAGATTCGTGGTCAGTCGCGACTCACCGAAGCGAATATGGAAGACATGCTCAAGGAAGTGCGTATCGCCCTTCTTGAAGCCGATGTTAATTTTAAGGTTGTTAAGCAATTCACTGAGTCTGTAAAGCAAAAAGCTATTGGTGAACAAGTTTATCTAAAAGTTAATCCATCACAAATGGTGGTGAAGATTGTTCACGATGAATTGACCGAACTTTTAGGTTCTGGAGATAGTGAACTTAAATTTGAAAAGAACAAACCAACAATCATTCTTTTGGTTGGTCTACAGGGGACTGGTAAAACAACATCAGCCGGTAAATTAGCTTTGCTAATGAAGAAGAAACTGAATAAAAAAGTTCTTCTTGCTGCAGGTGACGTATATCGTCCAGCTGCGATTGATCAGTTATCACAGATTGGTGCGCAAATTCAAGTACCTGTATTTACAATGGGAACCGATGTTTCGCCTGTTGAAATTGCTAAAAAAGCAAAAGAAAAAGCATATAACGAACACTTTGATGTGTTGATTATTGATACAGCTGGTCGTTTACAAATCGATGAGACTCTCATGAAGGAGTTAAATGATATTACCGATGCTGTTCAACCAACAGAAACACTACTTTTAGTAGATGCTATGTCTGGTCAAGACGCAATTAATGTTGCCACAGCATTCCACAGTGCACTAAGTCTCACAGGTATTATCATGTCTAAACTTGATGGTGATGCCCGTGGTGGTTCAGCTTTATCAATTAAACACCTTACAGGTGTTCCAATTAAATTTGCTGGAACTGGAGAAAAACTTTCAGACTTAGATCAATTCCACCCAGATCGTATGGCTGATCGTATCCTAGGCATGGGTGATGTTGTCACTCTTGTTGAGAAGGTTAAAGAAGAAATTGATGAAAAAGAAGCAGCCCGTGAAGCGAATAAAATGCTCGAAGGTAAGTTCACTTTGGATGATTTGATTGTCCAAATGAAACGTATTCAACGTATGGGTTCACTTGGTGGACTTCTCCGTTTGATTCCGGGAATGCCAAAGATTACCGAGGAACAAAAGGAAGCTGGCGAAAAAGAAATGCGCACAATGGAAGCGATTGTTAATTCAATGACACCATATGAACGCAAACATCCAGAAGTATTAAAAAATTCTCGTAAAGTTCGCATAGCGAAAGGTTGCGGAAAGACCAACGCTGATATTAATCGTCTTCTAAAGAAATTTGAACAAATGCAAGAGATGATGAAAAAAATGCAACAGTATAAAAAAACCGGGAGAATGCCTCCCGGAATGAATTTACCTGGTGGTGGAATCGGAGCGATGTAGTTCGCTCCTTTTCTTTACTTTGTAAATTTCTTACCTTTTTCTAAAGCAGTTTTTAACCACTTTGGTTCATTTTCACCTTCATCAATTTCTTTGAGGAGTTTTTGATCCTGTTTGGTTAATGCGTGTTTTTCAAATAAGTCTGGTCGATATTTTCTTGTTAGACGAAGACTCTCTTTGCGTCGGTATTTTTCGATTGCTTCATGATTTCCGGTATAAAGAATATCTGGAACAACATGACCATCATAATCTTTTGGCTCTGTATATTGCGGATATTCTAAAAGATTATCGGTGAATGTTTCTTCATCAAGTGAAGCATCAGTAATTGCTCCATCTAGAAGACGAATGACGGCATCAGAAATAGCCATCGCACCAATCTCTCCTCCGGTTAAAACATAGTCTCCAATTGAGATCTCTTCATCAACGTAATTTGAGACTCTTTCGTCAACTCCTTCATAGTGTCCACAAACAATTGTTAAATCTTTAAGTTTTGCAAAATTAACCGCGAATTGCTGGTTAAATTGTTTTCCTTTCGGACTCATTAAGATTTTATGACTATGAGGAGTTTCGATTGATTTTAATGCATCTACAATTGGCTGACATTTCATAATTAAACCTGCTCCTCCGCCAATTGGTGGAGTATCAACTCGATGGTATTTATCGATGGTGAAATCACGAATATTGATGATCTTAATTTCAACAACTTTCTTTGCCAAAGCGCGTTTAATAATTGAGTTTGTTAAGAACCCGTCAAACATCTCTGGAAATAAGGTTAAAATATTGATTCTCATGCAAGACCTTCAATGTAGTTAACAAAGATTTTTTTGCAATCCAGGTCAACCTCTTTAATAAATGCGTTCACAAATGGAATAAGGACATAGGTGTCCAACTCCGTTCTTACTCTTAGTGTGGCATAACTAGAATATTCTTCAACTTTAACAACTTTTCCGATGAATTTTCCTTTGTAGAAAAAGACTTCGCAACCAATCAAATCATCAAAGAAAAATGTGTCCTTTTTTAAGAAAGAACGATCTTTTTCGACATATAAATCTTTCTTTAAAAAAAGTTGGGCTTCTTCAATTGAAGAAATTTCTTCAAAAATGACTTGATCCATCGGTCCATTTTTAACATGTTTTTTGATAGTTAAAGATTTCCAAACTTCCCCATCTTCATTCATTAATAAAACGTGATTCCCAACTTTAAAACGAGAATCACGAAAATGAGTTGTTGGATATATTCTAACTTCGCCTTTCAGTCCGACTGTTTTAACAATCGTACCAACTAAGAGATATTCCATTATTTTTCTTCGTCGAAAGATTCGAACTTTAAGTAAATATGTTTGTTTTCAGCTTTTGCAGCAATTGCCATAACTTCTCTTAAAGCATTGGCAACAGCACCCTTTTTGCCAATTAAACGAGCTGTATCTTCGTTTTCAGCACAAATTAAAAGGGTAACGTTTTTTTCATTATCACTTGGAAGTTCACGAACCATGATAGCTTCCGGATTGATTAAGAAAGGATCGACAATCGAGTGAATGATCTTTTCGTAATCCATTATTTTGCTCCTTTTTTAGAAGCAGCGTATTTTTGCATAATGCCTTTCTTGGTGAAGAGTGTGCGAATGGAATCAGATGGTTGAGCACCTTTTGATAACCAAACTAATGCTAATTCTTCGTTAATATCGGCATTTTCTGGTCCTTTTGCTGGATCGAAGTAACCAATTTGTTCAACATAACGTCCATCACGGGCAAAACGTGAATCGGCAACAACGACACGGTAGATTGGATCTTTGTGACGTCCAATACGGGTTAATCTAATTTTGACTGACATAAGTTTTTCTCCTTTTCGTCGATGTTTATTATATAAATAATATTGTTAGTGTCAAGTATTTTTACTTAACACCTTATAATTTCCTTTATAATTTTGTTGATTAACAAAACCATATTTGATAGTATCTTACTTGCGAGTTTTAGAAACTCGATGCAGACGTTCCGCTTTCAAGTCATGATATGAACGCCCTAAGAAATACTAGTTAGAGGAGGTAAAAAGACATGAACACAAATATTGTTAATGAAATTACCGCTCGCCAACTTCGCAATGATGTCCCAGAATTTAAAGGTGGTGACACCGTCAAAGTTAGCGTTCGTATTATTGAAAACAATAAGGAACGTATCCAAGTCTTCCAAGGCGTCGTTATGCAACGCCGCGGCTCCGGTGTCAGTGAGACCTTCACTGTAAGAAAAATTTCTTCAGGTGTTGGCGTTGAAAGAACATTCCCAATTCACTCCCCAGCAATCGCTAAGATTGAAGTTGTGAAACATGGTAAGGTTCGTCGTAGTAGAATTACCTACTTACGTAATCGCTCTGGCAAAGCCGCTCGCATTAAAGAAGTTATCTAAGATACGAAGCTTAATAAAACCCGTCATTTGGCGGGTTTTTATTTTGCACTCATACATCCTAGTTCGCTTCCGAAACTTTGTTTTGTTACCAAACTATTTGCGAGAGTGTATAATAGGTGCATGAGTGAAAAACTGTTAAGCGAAAAACAAATTAAGCGTCGTGTTCTTTGGGACAAGATTACTTTTGTTTTGGTCGCTGTATTCTTAGCACTTAGTGCAGTTTTCTCCGTGACATTAATTTATCAAAAAACATATTTCGAGATTAAATGGATCAATGGACAATCCATGTATCCAACTTTTAATAAAGATGCCGTTGATCGAAACGGAAAGCCAAAAGGTAAGACCGGTATGGGCGCCTTTAATGGTGATAAAAATTTTGATGTTGTTATTTGGGATGGTCATGAAGCTACAATGAACAAGATGGAACGTTTTGATGTTGTCATTCTGGCCAAAAACGATACCAAAGACCTCATTAAACGTGTTATTGCTTTTCCAGGTGAAACATTCTACTTTGGAAGCGGAGATGATAACGGTAATTTGTATTTGCAAAATAACCAAGGATTGTTTGATTATGTCGAACAACCTGTTGGAGAATCCTATATTCGTGAAGGTATTTATGATGGTTATCAAACTCCAACAACATTAGGACCAAACGAGTATTTTGTTTGTGGTGATAACCGTGGTCATTCGGATGATTCGAGATTTTTTGGTCCAATAGATCGAAGTAAAATTTTGGGCATTGTTGTTGCTGTGGTTGGAAAAGCTGATGCAATTCTTAATGATGCTGGTTCACTTGTTTACACAAATCTACGTATTGGATGGCCGAGGTGGATTAAATGACCCAACAAATTCATTGGTTCCCTGGGCACATGAAAAAAGCCCAGATTGAGATTGAAAAGAAAGTTAAACTCGTTGATTGCGTTATCGAACTTTTAGATGCTCGTATTCCATTAGCAAGTCGTAATGAGACTCTTTATAAGATTACTCAGAGCAAACTTCGCTTAGTTGTTTTAACAAAGGCTGATTTGGCCGATGAAGAAGAAACCAAAAAATGGGAAATTTACTTTAAAAATGCCGGTTCTGCGGTGATTTTTGCAGATTTAAACAAATCTAGTGACATCCAAAACATTATTAAAAATGTTGAAAAACTAGGTGAAGCAAAACAACAAAAACTTGTTTCTAAAGGAATGAAACCTCAGCCGATTCGCGCCATGATTATCGGTATTCCGAATGTTGGTAAATCAACTTTAATCAACAAACTATCAAAACGTCACTCAGCTTCTGTTCAAAATAAACCAGGACACACTAAGTCTCAACAATTAATTAAAGTATCAAACCGTTTTGAACTTCTGGATACTCCGGGAATACTACAAAATTCATACGAAGACAAAAATAAAGCAATGCTTTTAGCATTAACCGGTTCAATCAAAAGAGAAATACTTCCAACTGAAGAAGTTGCTGAAGTTGCCTATAAATACATGCGTGAATATTATTTTAAAAATTTAAAAGAGCGCTTTGCTTATTTAGAAGAGAATGATTCGTTTGTAGATGCATTTACAAAAATCGCCCGTTCTAGAGGCTATTTAGCGAAAGGCCTGGAAGATACAGGCAAGGCCATGGAGGTCTTCTTAAACGAGCTCAAGAATGGTCAAATTGGGCGAGTTAGTTTTGAAAGAGCAAACTAAAAATGGGCTTAACTTACCAAGACCAATTTTATTCAGACAAAGTTCAATTAATTGTTGGAACAGATGAAGCCGGACGCGGACCTTTAGCTGGTCCTGTTGTTGCTGCTGCGGTTATACTTCCAAAGGATTATAAGAACGATAGAATCAATGATTCTAAACAATTGAGTGAAAAGCAAAGAGAAGCATTATTTACCGAGATACATGAGCACGCGCTTGCGATTGGCGTTGGCGTTGTTAGTGCCGATGAAATTGATCAAATCAATATTTATGAAGCAGCTCGAAAAGCAATGAAACTTGCGATTGCTGATATGAAACATAGTTTTGATCTAGTTTTAACAGATTGTATGAAACTCCCTGGATATGATGTTCCGGTGATTGATATTGTTAAAGGCGATGCGAAGGCTTTACCGATTGCTGCAGCATCGATTATTGCAAAAGTTACACGTGATCGAATGATGGATGAACTCGATTCCCAATTCCCAAATTTTCATTTTTCAAAAAATAAAGGTTACGGAACCAAAGAACATTTGGATGCATTAAAAAAGTTCGGCCCAATCGAGCATATTCATAGAAAAACTTTTAAACCTGTAGAAAAAATCATCCATGGTGAGATGAATTTATTTGAAGATTTTTAAAACTTTTTGAAAATTTCCTTTCATTTTTGCGAATAAAGATAGTGAAAGGATTTTTTTATGAAAGCTCGAAATATACTTATTTACTTATCCATGCTTTACGAGGGTGATTTTGATCGAATTTACTCGGCCCTAGTCAATCATGAAGACTTGCCATCTGACGAGGAAATGCAAGAAGTGATTAAGAAAGTTACATCACCTTGCATCACGATTCTGGATGAAGACTACCCAGAATATCTTAAGCAAAAGGTTTTTCATCCTCCTTTTGTTCTTTATTACTATGGAGATATCTCTCTGATTAAGGATGAAAATAAAAACATTGCCTTTATTGGTTCAAGAATGTGTTCAATTTATGGACAAAATATGACCCAAAAAATTGTTTCGGAGGTTTCGGAAAAATATAACATTGTCTCGGGTTTAGCTAAAGGAATTGATTCATGCGCGCACGCTACGTGCATAAATAAATTAGGAAAAACAATAGCGGTGCTTGGATCTGGAATTGATTATTGCTATCCGGCAAAGAATCAAGGGCTATATGAACAAATTAAGAAAAAAGGCCTAGTAATTTCCGAATATCCTGTTGACACTCCACCTTCAGCAAGAAATTTTCCAATGCGCAATCGTCTCATTGTTGGACTATCTCGCCTAATTGTTATCACTGAGGCTAACAAACATTCAGGAACACAGATTTCTACAGCCTTTGCTCTCCAATCAGGAAAGGATGTTTGTTGTGTTCCTTTTCCAGCGACAAAGAACTCTCTTTGTAACCATTTAATTAAACAAGGAGCATACCTTATTGAGGATGCAAAAGACATATTTGATGTGATTGAGTGGAGTGGTAGTGGACCTCTTTTCAGTATCTAAAAAATATTAAAGAAATATATTTATTCTTTAAGCAAATGAGGTGTTTGACTTATGCGTACTAAACCAATATATTTTTATGGCGATATGAAGCTAGTTATTGTTGAATCACCAAATAAATGTCATACCATCCAACGCTACTTAGGCGATGAATATGTCGTCTTAGCTAGCAAGGGTCATATTAGAGATCTTTCCACTAGTGGAAAGGGTGGTTATGGTGTGGACGTAAATAATGATTTTAAAGCTTCTTATGTAATTACAAAATCAAAGTATCCAACCGTTAATGAACTCAAGAATGCCGCACGCCAAGCAGACGAAGTTCTACTTGCAACCGACCCTGACCGAGAAGGGGAAGCAATCGCTTGGCACTTAACTCAAGTTTTAGGACTTGATCCTTTAACAACAAAACGTTTAGAGTTCCATGAAATTACACGTGCATCTATTAGTGAAGCAATTAAACATCCTCGCACGATAGATATGAATCTTGTTAACTCCCAAGAAACACGTCGTATTATCGACCGTATCATGGGATTTAAATTATCTGGGTTAGTTCAGAAAAAGATTAAATCTAAATCAGCTGGACGTGTCCAATCTGCGACTTTAAAAATGATTACAGACCACGATAAAGAAATTGCTGAATTTGTTCCTGAAGAATACTGGCGATTAGTTGTTGAATTTTCTAAAAATAACCGTAAATTCTCGGCTGAATTTGATAAATATGGTCAAATCAAAGAGATTCCAAATAAGGAAACAAATGACAAAATTCTTTCAATGTTAGGAAAGGAAATTGTTGTTAAAGAAATTAAGAAAAGCGTAAAGAGTGTTGAATCCAAACCAGCCTTTACAACTTCATCATTACAACAAGAAGCATTTAACGTTTATCACTTCTCAACCAAGAAGACATCGGAACTCGCTCAAGAATTATATGAAGGTATCAATCTTGGAGATGAACATGTTGGTTTAATCACGTATATTCGTACTGACTCAACGTATCTTTCTGATACTTTTGTTGAAAGAGCAACCAACTACATTACTGAAAAATTTGGTAAAGAATATGTTGGCAAGAGAAAAATCGTTAAACAAGCTCAAGCCCAAAACGCTCATGAAGCAATTCGTCCAACAAGCAATCATAGAACACCCGAATCAATTAAAGGTGCTTTGTTTGCAAATGCAAAATCTAAAGCAAACGATCTTTATAAACTATATAAATTAATTTATGAACGAACGTTGGCTTCTTTAATGGTTGCTAAAAAGGAATCTGTTGAGAAAGTTACATTTGAATCAAACGGAATTGAATTTAAATCCGAATACACTTCAACCATCTTTGATGGTTATACAAAGATTTATTCTGCTGAAAAGCAAGAAGAAAAAGCTAACCCAAAATTTACTGAAGGTGAAAAACTTGAAATCATAAATATTGTTAATGAACAAAAATTTACTCAACCTCCAGCAAAACTTAATGAAGCAAAAGTTGTTAAGTTAATGGAAGAAAAAGGAATCGGACGTCCATCAACTTATGCCTCAACAATTGATACTTTATTAAAAAGAAAGTATATTGAGACAAAACAAGGACAATTCGAGACAACCGAACAAGGCAAGAAAACTTCAATTGTTCTAAACAAATATTTTCCATCCTTAATCGATGTTAAATATACTGCTAATATGGAATCTTATCTGGATAAAATTCAGGAAGGCGACGTATCAAGAAGTGAAGTTCTTCATAAATTTTATGATGAGTTTATCAAAATCGCTGAAGATGCTAGCAAAAAAATGTATAAAGATGAAGATGTACCAATTGGCCGTAAATGTCCAAAATGTGGTGCTGAACTTGTAATGAAAAAAGGTAAGTTCGGAGACTTCATCGGATGCTCGAATTTCCCGGAATGTGACTATTGCGAAAACGAAACACAACTCGAATATACTGGTGAGAATTGTCCGGTATGTGGTAAACCTTTAGTTTATAGACGTAGCAAAAAAGGCAAAAAATTTATTGCTTGCTCCAACTATCCGCATTGCGATTACATCAAAAGCGAAAAGAAACCAATTGAGGTTGTTGGTAAGTGTCCAGAATGTGGTGGAGATCTTGTAAAAAGAAAAGCTCGTGGTCGTGAAATCATTGGCTGTTCAAACTATCCAAGATGTCATCACATTGAATATCCGAAAAAGTCGAGTTAATTCTCGACTTTTTT
>CAMKPL010000010.1 GCA_946414655.1 uncultured Caryophanales bacterium
CTTTACCACAAGGTGACAAGAAAGATAACGAAGTCAAATTTGGTGATTTTGAAATATCTTTTGACATTAATGTCAAAGATATTGAATCATTCTGTGAGAAAAACAAGTGTAGCGTAGCATTATTTACCACCGCTGCTTTCGGTACACTTTTATCTCTTTATACAATGAATCGAAAGGCGGCGTTTGCTACGATTTATAGCGGACGTCATGGTGACAAATATGAAAACACGGTCTCCATGTTTGTTAAAACTCTTCCTGTTTTGTGTCAAAACGATGCGAACCTAAGTGTCGTTGACTATGTTAATAACGTTCAAAACTTACTTCTTGGAAGTATGCTTAACGATGTTTATTCGTTTGCTGAACTTGTCTCGAACTCTGGTTATACCAGTGAGGTTTTATTCGGTTATCAAGGTGATTTATTTGAAATCGATGAATTAAAGAAACTCCACGTTGAAAGAGTTGATCTTCCATTTAACGCAACCGGAGAAAAACTTGCTGTTCAGCTTTTTAGTAAGAACAATAAACTTGTTTTCAATGTTCAATATCAATCTAATTTATATAGCGAAGAATGGATTAAAAACTTCGCTAAACGCTACGAAAGAGTCTTAAAAGCTTTCCTAACGACTAAGGATTTGAAAGATATTTCCTTAGTAAATAAAGAAGAAATAGAAGAAATTATCAAAGTCTCTTATGGCGGAGATTTGTCCTATGACAAAACAAAAACATTTATTGATCTTTTCTTAGAGCAAGTCAAAAAACAACCAAATAAAAAAGTTGTTTTTGATTCAACAAGTTCATACACCTACACTGAACTTGATAAGGCTTCAAACAAAGTTGCGCACTACTTAATTTCTCACAAAGTTAAGAAAGGTGAATTCATCACTTTAAAAGTGAACCGTGTCAAAGAATTCTTTGCTGGTTTTATTGGTGCACAAAAAGCTGGTGCTGGTTATGTGCCAGTTGATCCTGCTTATCCAGAAGACCGAATCGAATACATGATCGAGGATTCGATGTCCAAAATCACCTTAACTGAAGATGCAATTCGAAAAATTGTTGCTGAAGAAAAAGATGATTCTCCAATTAACCTTTGTGAAGTAAATTCACCTGCCTACATGATTTATACTTCCGGTTCGACTGGAAAACCAAAAGGTGTTGTGATTGCTCAACACGCCTTAGTTAGTTTCCTGGCTTGGAACGTGCTCGACTTCGATATTAACGAAAATAGTGTCGTTGCTGAACATCCAAGTTTCTCTTTCGATGCTTCAGTGATTGATTTATACACACCGCTTGTTGTTGGTGCATGTGTCCACATTCTTAATGAAGAAGTACGTAAAGACCTTGATTTAGCCTACCAATATATCATTGACCACAAAGTCACAAGCGCTTGTATGTCCACACAGATTGGTATGTCGATGATTAATCTTCATCCAGATGTCCCATTAAAATACCTTATTGTTGGTGGAGAAAAGTTCCTCCAGGTCGCGAAAACCAAAGTCAAAATTTATAACGCCTATGGACCAACAGAATTTACTGTTTCTTCATCATATCAACTAGTTGATCAAAGTAGTGGTAAGGATGTTCCAATTGGTAAAGCAGTTAAAAATACTTATTCCTTTATCTGTGACTATAACGGAAACCTCTTACCTTTAGGTATGGTTGGTGAAATCTGTCTTGCTGGTGCTCAACTTAGTGATGGATATTTCCACCGTGAAGAACTTAACATAGAAAGATTTATTCCTTGTAAGTTCCTAAAAGGAAACAAGATGTATAAGACTGGTGACCTCGCTAAATATAACGAAGAAGGCACAATCGATTATTGCGGTCGTATTGACTTCCAAGTCAAACTCCGTGGCTTTAGAATTGAGCTCGGCGAAATTGAAAATGTCGCCTCTAATTATCAAGGTGTCCAACAATCCATTGCTCTTGTTAAAAACAAGTTACTAGTTCTCTACTTTGTTGCCGATAAAAAGATTGAAGAGAGTGACTTAAAAACGCATATGGCCAGTAGTCTCACCGAATACATGGTGCCAAACATCTACATTCAGTTAGATAAGATGCCACTTACTCCAGGTGGAAAGATTGACCGTAAAGCTCTTCCTGATGTCGAAAACAAATCGACAGATTTAGTTAAACCAACAAGCGAAGATGAACAAAAGATCTACGAGATTTTAGTGAAGATCTTAGGTTACGAAGACTTCGGTATTACCGACGATTTTGGTGATATTGGTTTAACCTCTCTTAGCGCGATGCAGTTTGCTTCCCTTTTATCTACATCAATGAAGAAAACTATCCGAGTAAATGATTTAGTCAAATATCCAACGATTCAAAAAATCGCCGCATTTCTCGGTTCAAAAGGAGAAGAAGCCACTTATAAACTCCAAGAATTCTATCCTCTCACGATGAACCAAAAAGGTATTTTAACTGAGGTTCTAGCGCATCCAGACACCACGATTTATAACCTTCCATTCGTGATTGATTTACCAGAAAAAACTGATTTAAAGAAGTTTGAATCAGCTCTAAAATCATCCATTAATGCTCACCCATATTTAAAAGCTAAGATTATCGATAAAGATAATAACTTCTTGGTTAAGCGTAACGATGAAGAAGACGTTAAAATCACTCATCTAAATTTAGAAAACCTTAAAGGAGGCGTCGAAGAACTCGTTCAACCATTTGATTTATTAAAAGAACCTCTTTATCGCGCTTATATCTTAGAAAGTAAGAACGGAAACAAGTTCTTCTTCGACGCCCACCACATTGTTTTCGATGGAGAATCTCTGGATGCTTTCTATAGTGATTTAAATAAAGCCTATCAAGGTGAAAAACTAGAAAAAGAGACTTACACCGAATATGAACTAGCTTTAGATGAAGCTAAACTTCGTGAAAGTGAAACTTACACAGAGGCGAAGAAATACTACACTGATTTACTTGATGGACGTGACACTGATTCGTGTCTCGTGAACGACCACTCCGAAACTGGAATTGGTAAACAAGAATTTGAGTTAACATTTAAGTTAAATCGTAAAGATGTTGATCAATATATTTCAGAGACCAAAACAACAATTAATAGTTTATGGATCTCCTCGATTGGGTTTGCTTTAGCAAAATACCTCAATCGAGATGATGCCTTGTTCGCTACCGTTTATAACGGTCGAAGTGATAGTCGAGTCCTCCATGACGTTGGAATGTTTGTTCATACCTTCCCAGTTGTGGTTGAACCATATAAAGCAAAAACAGCCCTAGATTATGTCCGCACAGTTGGACAACAAATTCAACAAAGTATGGCGCATGACCTCTTTAGCTTTATGGAGATTGCCCATGACTTTGGTGTGCGTTCAGATATTCTCTTCGTTTACGAAGGAAAGATCTCTCAAAACCTTAAACTAGGTGATGAGGAAATTAAGAACGCTGTTTTACTTCCAAATAATGAAGCAAAAGCAGCATTATTAATCGCCGTTAATGACGTCGATGAAGGATTTAGTATCCACATTGAATATAACGGCGATAAATACCAAGAATGGTCCTTAAAATCATTTATCTCTAGCGTGATGAAAGTCTTTGTCTCATTAATTAAAAACGAAGACTTAGCATCACTCTCCCTACTTGATAAAGAAGATCTAAAGAAGATTGATGAATATAACGCCACGGAAGTTGAAATTGTTCAAGATGATATCGTTACTGAATTTAGTAACGCAGCGAAGAAATATCCAAATAACACCGCTGTCATCTTTAAAGATGAAAAATATAGTTACGCTGAAGTGGATGAGTTAAGTAACCAGATTGCCTACTATCTTTCCTTAAAAGGAATTAAGAAAGGTGATGTGGTCTCAATTTTAATTTCGCGTAGCGCGTTTATGCCAATTACCGCGCTAGGCGTATTAAAAACTGGTGCAGCATATCAACCTCTCGATTGTTCTTATCCAGAAGATCGACTCTTATTTATGATTCAGGATGCTAACGCTAAATACCTCATCGCCGAAAAAGAGTTACTTAGTAAAATCCCAGGATGTAAATTACCAGTCTTAGATGTTAACGAAATCAAGTCGTTAAATGAAAAGAAAGTCCCACTTGTTGGACCAGACAAAGATAGTTTATTCATTCTTCTTTATACATCTGGTACAACTGGCACTCCAAAAGGAGTGATGTTAAGACATCTTAACTTAGTGAACTTTGCTGCATGGTATCGTAGATTCTACAAGTTAACTCCAAATAGTGTTGTTTCCGCATACGCTGGATTTGGTTTTGACGCTTGTATGATGGATATGTATCCGGCATTAACTAGTGGCGCAGCTGTCTGCGTTGTTCCAGATGAACTAAGAATGAATCTCGATCAACTTGCTAAGTACTTCTCAGATAACAACGTTACCCATTCATTTATGACCACCCAGGTTGGTCGATTGTTTGCGGCAGAAGGTTATGAATCCACACTAAAATACCTTTCTGTTGGTGGAGAAAAACTCACCCCACTTGATCCACCAAAAGGTTATGAACTTTATAATGGTTATGGACCAACTGAATGTACGATTTTCTCCACTACTTATTTAGTGGATAAAATGTACCACCGTATTCCAATTGGTCGACCACTGGATAACTATAAGTTATACGTTGTCGATAAATTTGGAAAACAAGTTCCTAGTGGTGCTCTAGGTGAACTCTGGATTTCTGGATTAGGTGTTGGTTTAGGTTATCTCAACTTAAAAGAAAAGACCGAACAAACATTTATTAAAAATCCGTTTTCTCATCAAGAAGGATACGAAAGAATTTACCGAACTGGTGATATTGTCCGTCGATTAGAAGATGGCACAATTGACTTTATTGGTCGAAACGATGGACAAGTCAAGATTCGTGGTTTCCGTATCGAACTTAGTGAAGTTGAAATGGCGATTCGTTCTTTTGAGGGAATTAAAGACGTCACAGTCCAGGCCTTCGATTTAGAAGCCGGAGGTAAATTCTTAGCCGCCTATTTCACTAGTGAAAAGAAGATTGATATTGAAGCGTTAAAGAAACATATTAAGGAAAATAAGCCAGCCTACATGGTACCAGCAAGCATCATGCAGATTGATGCGATTCCATTAAACCAAAACCAAAAGGTGAATAAACGTGCTTTACCAGCCCCAACGTTTACTGAAGAAGGGAAAGAGTTTGTTGAACCAGCTAACGAAGTTGAGAAGGCTTTTGCTACAGCCTATCAAGAAATCTTAGGTGTTGAAAAAGTGAGTGCTACTGATAGCTTCTTTGATATTGGTGGAACTTCATTAACAGCGGCAAAAGTTGTTATTTTTGCCTTGAACCACTCCTACCAGATTACCTACCAAGATATCTTTGCTCATCCATCTCCAAGAGACTTAGCCGAGTTTATTCAAGGTCATAAATCACCTGCAAAACCTCAACAAAATGAAGAAAAAGCCTTTGAAAAAGATATCGAAAGAGAATCTCTGAAATATAACGAAGTTCAATATGTTGATGAGATTAAACTGGAACGTGATTTAGGTAAGGTCCTCCTTGCTGGAGCAACAGGATTCTTAGGCATCCATATCTTTAAAGAGCTTCTTGATCAAAAACGTGAGATGGTGATTCTTGTCCGCGGAAAAGACATTAATCCAGTTGAGAGAATGAAAGGATTACTGATGTATTACTTTGATTCTCCACTTGATGAAGAATTTGATAAATACGTCAAAGTTGTTAACGCTGATATTACTTCGAATAATCTTTTAGAAGAATTAAAAGACTATCAATTCGATACGATTATTAACGCCGCTGCGATTGTTAAACACTTCGCTAACGACGACAGTATCGAGCGTGTGAATGTCGGAGGTGTCATTAATCTCATCGAAGTTGCCAAAGCCCATCAAGCAAGATTTGTTCACGTCTCCACTGTTTCTGTTGCTGGAGAAAACGTTGATCATAAGTTCCCATCAAACTACTTAATTAAGGAAAACCAACTCTACTTTGGACAAGACTTATCGAATAAATACGCTAATTCGAAGTTCAAAGCTGAGGAAGCTTTATTAGATGCTTACGAAAAAGATGGATTAGATGTGAAGATCATCCGTGTTGGTAACTTAATGAGCCGTCAAAGCGATGGTGAATTCCAAATTAATAGCGTCACAAATAACTTTATGCGTAGCCTTAAAGGCTATAACGCTTTAAAGAAGTTCCCAATTTCCGCTTTAGACCAATACACCGACTTCTCACCAATTGATGAAACAGCAAAAACAATTCTTTTATTAGCGCAGGTTCCTAAGAAGTTTACCGTCTTCCATAGCTTCAACTCTCACACTGTTCAAATGGGCGATGTTGTTGATGCGATGGATTTAGCTGGTTTACACATGGATAAAGTAAGTGATGAAGAATTTAACAATGCTTTAAAAGAAGCAATGAAAGATCCAAAGAAGAGTGTGATTGTTTCAACACTACTTAACTACAACAGTAGTGATAACCTAACTCATGAATGTATCCAAGGCGATCCTTCCTTTACTGTGAAAGCCTTGTATCGTTTAGGATACCGCTGGCCAATTACTGACTTTGATTACTTAATTAGAGCAATTAAATCGCTTGTTAGTCTAGACTTCTTTGAGCGAACATATATGTAGAAGTTAGAAAAAACTAACTAAAATTATCTTATTGAATTATTTATATTATAATATAAATGTAAAGGAGATATTCATTATGAAAAGACTCATTTCAAGTTTATTACTTGCTGGCGCATTTGCCTTATGTGCTTGTACACCAGATACCTACTCTGCCGAAGGTTCTAAATCCAAACTTTCTAGCAATGGATACACTGTCGAAGTTTACTCCAACGAAGAAGCGAAGTCTCGTATCAAAGGTTTAGACTATAGTGTTGCTGAATTTACAAACGCTTTATATGCCGAAAAAGGTGCTGATGCAGATAAAGATCTCTTCCTTGCTTTCTATTTTAAGAGCATTGGTGATTGCGATAAATTCTTTGATGCTAACATCGTCCTTATGAATGATTATGGCGATAGTAACTTAGGTGAAAACTTAACCAAAAAAGTTGGTTCCCATAATAACGTCGCCTACGTTGGTTCAGAAACATCATTTGACGCTGCTTTCTAATTCAATAAACAAATCAAAAAAAGTGTCCGCAAATTGGACACTTTTTTAGTTATCTATTCCACCACAACCGTGATTGTCGGGTGAGAATTTTTACATTCGTAGGAATAAGATTTAGCTAAGTCTTTGACGATTGTTAAACCAAATCCACCTGGTTCAATTTCGTCATCAAACTTATCGAGATGTTTCTCTTGATGGTTCTTAAATGGGTTAAAGTCACTACCGTTATTAGATAAGACAAGTTGTAACCCGTCTTTGACTAAAGAGAATTCAACGTTAATTTCTAAACCATCTTTCTTTTCATAAGAGATGTAGTTATTTAAGATCTCATCTAGGATGACTCCCACTGAAGCTTTTGTTTTCTCATTTAAGAAGGAGAACTTTTCATTAAACTGATCAACTGCATCAGTAATGATGTGAAAGTCGCTATCATGATAATGAAGTTTCAGTTCGTTTGAACAAGACTTCACTAATAGCATTGTGACATCATCGAATTGGTCTTTACTATTAGTAAACGAATCGAAGGATGTGTTAATGCGATTGATGACTTCATCAAGTGGAAGTGCACTGGAATCTTTCAGCGCTTCTTCAATCCGAGCATAACCATATTCTTCGTTGTTCTTGTTGATTGATTCGTTTAATCCATCAGTAAACATTAAGAGGTAATCGCCTTTTTTAAATTCGTGCGATTCTTCAACGAAGGCATAGTTTTCTTCCACTCCTAAAACAATGTTAGAGACTCCGTCTAACTTAATAACTTTGTTATTCGAGACAAGATAAGGCTTCTCGTGTCCGGCGTTAACATAGTTAATCTTGTTCTTCTTAAAGTCGATGACTCCAATAAAGGAAGTAATGAATAAGAGTTCATTATTGTTTTTCGCCAGGATCTTATTGACTGATGAAATTGCGTCAACAAGACTCTTAGATGATTGAACAGCAGATTTAATGAGTTCCTTACCTTTCATCATAAATAGGGAGGCTGGAATACCTTTACCAGAAACATCCGCGACGATTAATGCAAGACGATGATCATCAAGATAGAAGTAGTCATAGAAGTCTCCACCGACTTCTTTAGCTGGCTTAATGTAGGCGCGGATTGATGTTTGAGAATCATCAAAGGTGCGGTTAGGTAATGAATCAAGTTGAATTTTACTTGCAACATTTAGTTCGGCGTTTGTACGTTCTTTCTCCACTGCTTCTTTATGAATAATATCAACATAGTTGATAATTGCTCTTTCCATTTCATTAAAGGAATCCGCCAGATCTCTCATTTCGTCGTGTGATTTCACCTCAATATCCACGACATCTTTCATCTTCTTATTTACTAAGCGCTCTCTAATATCGCTTGAGGCTTTAGAAAGTTTATTAATGTTACGAACAAAAAGGAGATAGGAGAACAATGTATAAATCGCGATTAAAACTATGGAAGATAAGCCCATAATCAAAAGTTCATTTTTGAAAATGTTCAGTGTTTCTTGATGAACTTTATCCAAACTATATTGAATGGAAACATAAGCGATGAGCTCAGGATTAACTTCATCACGCGAATAAACAGCGGTATAACGTGTTTGGTATCCATCTAAAACAAGAATCGGATGTTTTTCACTTGTTGATATATCACCTTCATTAAGTTGGTAATACGTTCCTGGAATATGGAAATAATCGTTTTCTTTTCGTTCACTATCATCCATTCTTGTATCAGCAAGGAAAACCATGCGGTTATTTTCATCAATATAATAAGCAAACACAGAAATAGTGTCGCTAGACATCTGGAAATTATTGAGTAAGTTCGTGATTGTGTAATACGCCGCTTTTAAATCAGCTTCCGGTTTAGTTAAGAAACCAAAATGTGGGTCATGCGGATATAACCATGGATATAGTTCAGCGTAATATTTGGCGTATTCAGCGAATGATTCGTTTTCACCTTGCTGACGTTTCTCTACATCTTCATCATAAATCTTTTTAATGTATTGTTTCGAGTAGTCGAAAGCGTCAACATATGCGTCGGTGTTAGTACTATCGTTATTGGTAAAGACTTCATCCACCGCGTCAAGGGTGTGATTAATGTTGTCTAAATAGTTCTTTTCAACTTGTTTTTTCTGGTTGAAATGAGAAACGACGAGAGCTGTGCCCGAAGTTAAAATAGACACGACAATGCCTAAGAGAATAACTTTTAATAGAATTGGGATGCGTCGTTTCATAAGTGAAAGAATTATTTAACAGTTAGAATGTTATTAAATCCAGTCACCTTAAAAACTTCTTGGCAAACAGGATTTAAATGATGAATTTCTAGTTCTTTATTTTGACTAGCTAAAGACTTCTTTAAAGCAAGAAGAGCACGTAAGCCAGCAGAAGAAATATATTCAAGATCCTTTGCTTCAATAACAACGACCCCTTCTTTAATTTCTTCTTTTTCGACCGCACTTGTAAATTCCTGAGAAGTTACTGTGTCGAGTCGACCTTTAATCGTAATGACGAGCTCAGCGCCATGATTGATACTAATTTCCATGATTAAGTCTCCTTTATGGATGTTGTTATTTAAATAATAAGACATCTTGACCAACTTTAAAATAAAGTTCATCAGGATGCTTATTTATTTTTATATTTTCAGTTTGGAAAGAAATGATTCCGTTTTGGTTAAACTTTTTAAAAAAAGATTGCCGAATCTACACGGCAATCTTTTAGATTATGTTTAGATTATTTACCAAAGAGTTTGAATTCTTTGTAAGCGTCTTTATCTGAAACAGTTGGAATGCTTGGGTTATCTTCACGGTTCACTTTGACTTGGAGATTCACCGCAAGATTTCCGCTAGCTTGTTTCTTTTCATCAAGTTTAGAGACATCAAGGTTTCCTTTGACTTCAGCTTCTTTTAAATGGAATTCCTTGTCAACGACAAGAGAGGCATTAAGGTCAATACCATAGAAGTCTTTAACACTATGTTCTACACCAGCATCATCTTTGAATGTGGCTTCTTTAGTATCAAGTTCGAAGGTGAACTTATCACCAGCAACATAAATGGCGACTTGGCTTAAAAGTTCATCTGGAATATCTGGGCTTTCAAAGTCTTCTTGCATATCAATGATGCTGTCTGGATCAATTAATGAGCCAAAATCAAGTTTAGACTTCATTGGGAGTTCTTGACCTAAATTAAGTGCACTATTCAAGAAATCAGAGAATCCGTTTTTGTAGATGTCTCCGTAGATAATACCTTCATCAAGATAGAAATCACCGAATTTACAGTTACAGTCGGCTTTAGTTTCTACACTACCTTGGGTAAAAGTAATCTTTCCAGCAGTTTCTAAACCTAAATGAGCTTTGATATTTTCAATATCACTACCTTTTTCTAAGGTTTCTGGGAAATCAAATTCACCTTCGGCTTCTAAAGCAAAGGAATCGAATTTAACTTTACCTTCTGGGAGAGTTGCTTCTCCATCAACTTTAAGATTGAGGTTAAAGGTTAAATCACTTTTACCAATATTCTTTGCTGCACCTTCGGCAACATCATTAACAATGGCTTTCTTTTCTTCGAGGTTTTCGACTTTGGTGCCCTTAGAGCAACCGGCTAAACCACCAAGAAGGAGTGGGAGAGCTAGACACAAGATTTGTTTTTTCATTTTCATGTACCTCTTTTCGCAATATATACAATACGAATATTTATTTTATTGAAAAAAGTTAGTCTTGACTAATATTTTTCTAATTAAAAGCCTCCATGTAGGAGGCAATTGCTATTTTTTCCAGATTTCTTTGTTCACCACAGCGATTTTTTCTTTGATGATCTTTACAACTCTTTTGGAAACATCGATGACATCATAGTTTTCTGGAGTACCAGCAGTTTGATATTGCTTAAGTTCTTTTTCAATGGCATTAAGAATTCCGTCTTTTGTGATACCAGAGACAACAATCGAGTTTACTTCCACTCCTTCTGGTCTTTCTGTAGATGTACGAATTAAGACCGCTGGGAAGTGTCTCATTGCACTTTCTTCAGTAAGTGTTCCACTATCAGAGAGAACAAATTTCGCGTTCTCTTGGAGTTTCACGTAATCTAAGAAACCAAGTGGCTTAAGGTTACGAACAAGTGGATGCATTGAAAAGTGATTGGCTTCAAGTCGCTTCTTTGTACGTGGGTGAGTAGAAAAGATAACAGGAACTTGGTATTTCTCAGCGATTTCATTAATCGCTGGCATGAGTTGATTAAAGTTCTTTTCAATATCAATGTTTTCTTCTCTATGAGAAGAGACAACAATGTATTCTCCTTTAGTTAAACCTAAGCGAGATAAGACATCACTCTTTTCAATCTTGGCGTTTTGAGCATTTAAGACTTCCAGCATTGGTGAGCCAGTGACAAAGGTGTATTCTGGTTCGATACCTTCTTTCATTAAATTGGCGTAGGCGTGATTAGTATAAGGAAGATTAATATCAGAGATATGATCAACAATTTTACGGTTAATTGTTTCTGGAACGTTCCAATCGCCGCAGCGGTTACCAGCTTCCATATGGAAAATTGGAAGTTTAAGGCGTTTTGCACTGATAGCGCATAACGCACTATTAGTATCTCCTAAGATAAGAACAGCATCTGGTTGAAGTTCTCTAAGCAAATCATAAGATTTAGAGATGGCGTTACCGATGGTTTCACCTAAATCTTTACCAGCGCAGTTAAGATAGTAATCTGGGGCTCTTAGATCTAGGTCTTCAAAGAAGACTTGGTTGAGTTCATAGTCATAGTTTTGTCCGGTATGAACTAAAAGATGTTCAATTTCTTCATCTTTATCTAACGCTTTAATGACTTCGCTAAGACGAATGATTTCTGGGCGGGTACCAATAATGGTGACAACTCGAATTTTCTTTTCCATATGATTAATTACTCCTTATCAACTGGTGCGCGGTATGTATCATGTCTCTCAGGGTTATAAACCTCTGAGATCCACATTAATGTATAGGAATTTTCTGTTCCAATATTAATAATTTCATGAGTGTATTTTGGAATGATATTGATTCGAGATTGATTATCTTTGACATCATTAACAATCATCTCAGATGTATGAATATTTCTTTGACGGATGACACAGTGGCCAATCACTGGATAGAAGATTTCTTTCTTATAAGTGTGATAGTGTCCACCTTTTGTAATCCCTGGATAAGCCATGTTAAGGGAAATTTGTCCGTGTTCTTTTGATTTATATAGTTCTTTAAAAAATCCACGTTGATCGGCTGCAAAATTAAATGAACTTCCTTCATCCGAAAGATACCATAAGAAGGATTCAAATAATTTGAGTTCATATTCATCATGAATCAATGGCAAATGTTCATTGGATTCAACACAAATTTTAAAATATTTTAACAATTGAACTTGTTTTCCTAAAGAACAAGAATATTGGGGTTTTATATACAAAATCGCCTGCAAATCCCTCCTAATTGTTCCATTAACAAGATTGGTAAATTCTTCGCAAATATCATCAACATAGTTATAAGTAACAACATACTCTGGATCTCTGACAAACACATCTAAATTGTGCGCAATGTTATAACAGAATGTCGCTGTTGCGGAATTGTAATTTGGTTTACATCCTCTTCCAAAAACATTGTAGAAACGATAAATGTAGACCGCTAATCCAGAACAAAGTAAAGCATCCTCAGCCATCTTCTTACTACGTCCATAATCATTATCAAGTTCAGCTTGAATTGAACTATTCGCAATAATTCGAGCTTCTGGATTATAACGTAGAGTTAGATCAATTAACTTCTTCGTTAGATTTGTATTTCCTTTATAAAACTCTTCGTTTGTTAATGGGCGATTCACTCCGGCTAAATGGATAATAAAATCAGCTCTTTGAATAAAACTAATTAATGAAGATTCAGTATCGCCAAGATCATATTCAAAAACTTCATGGTTTGCTCTTTTAAGATGCTCAACCATGTGCGAGCCAATAAATCCTTTTGATCCAGTTACAAGTACTTTCATTTTTCTTTATTCGTGTTGACGAACAGGCCCTCCAAATAATTCCAACTTCATAAGAAGTTGTTTCATTTGTTCAATATTTAAACGACCTGTGTTGTGTGAGGTGTAAGATTCGCCAAGATTGAGTTTCTTATTACCTTTTGAGAAGTATTTGTCATAGTTTAAATCGCGGTTGTCTGCACAAACTCGAAAGAAGTTTCCGCAGTCAATAGATTTAAGCATTTCTTCTTGGGTAACAAGTGTTTCATAAAGTTTTTCACCATGGCGGGTTCCAATATAAGAAACTCCAGTTTTACTGCCAGTTAATTCGATAATCGCTTTTGCAAGCGTTTCGATTGTGGCAGCTGGTGCTTTTTGAACAAACAAATCACCTTGCTCGCCGTGTTCGAATGCATATAAGACAAGATCCACTGCATCATCAAGTGTCATCATAAAACGGGTCATTTCAGGATTGGTGATAGTGATTGGTTTTCCTTCTTTGATTTGATTTAAGAATAAAGGAATAACAGAACCACGTGACGCCATAACGTTGCCATAACGAGTTAGACATAAAACTGTGTCGCCTTGGAGCATTTGACGAGAACGAGCGATAACGTTCTTTTCCATTAAAGCTTTGGAAATTCCCATCGCATTAATTGGGTATGCAGCTTTATCTGTTGATAAAAATATGGCCTTTTTGACATGGTTTTGCACACATGCAGTAATAACATTATCCGATCCGATAACATTTGTGCGAACAGCTTCCATTGGATAAAATTCACAAGAAGGAACTTGTTTTAATGCTGCAGCACTAAAAACATAATCAACACCCTTGAAGGCATCAACAATGCTTGGTAAGTTACGGACATCCCCAATATAAAATTTAAGTTTATCGTTATGATAGGCTTTGCGCATATCATCTTGTTTCTTTTCGTCACGAGACAAAATTCTAATTTCTTTAATGTCGGTGTCTAAGAAACGATCAACTACAGCATGTCCAAATGAGCCTGTTCCTCCAGTAATAAGAAGAATTTTGTCTTTTAATATAGACGTGTCTTTGGACATTGCTTCGGCTAGGACCTGTTTCATTCGTTCTAGTTTGAGTTGGTCAGCCTTTGTTTCATCCTTTTCATAACTAACATAAGTACGAAGAGAGACACCACAAAGTTTGGCGGCTTCTTCTTGGGTTAATTTGCAATTTTTGCGAGTTTCACGTAGTAACATAGTTAGAACCTCTTTCGTTCATACTATAGTATAAAGGTATAAACAATGTCAAAGAAAATATGCAAATATTTCATATATATGCAATATAACAAATATAAAAATTATGAAATTAGTTAAATAATATGTAAATATTAATTTTTTAGTTCTACAATATTGCTATGACTTTTGAAATCATAATTCAAGTTGTCTTATTTGGAATCGCATTAAGTATGGATGCTTTTGCGGTTTCGATTGTTGATTCGCTCGTTTATACAAATATTGATAAGAAAAAGGGATTAACAATCGCCATGATGTTTGGCCTAATGCAAGCATTAATGCCTCTTTTAGGTTATTGGCTAGTTGAAGGAATTTCTCAGATTGTTGGTGCTGCTGGAGGAGAGAAAGCCGGACAAATCATGGCGCTTATTGTGACGTGGATTTCTTTTGCAGCCTTAGTTATTATTGGCGGCAAAATGCTTATTGAAGGCATTATTAATCTTAAGAAACCTCCAGAAGAAAAAGTTTTGAAGTTATATTCCTTTAAGGAAGTATTCA
>CAMKPL010000011.1 GCA_946414655.1 uncultured Caryophanales bacterium
AGTTGGCCAGGGTTGCCCGGGGGAGTGCAATACCAATGGCTTTCCATTCCTGTTCGGGAGCCAAAGGCAAGCTTCTTCAGATATGCAACCTGTTCCTTGAGATAGCTGACCTCGTTAGAGAGATTTTCCTTTTCAAGGACAAGGGCATCTATGCGGTTTTGCATTTCCTGCTCACGTATGTCTGTCATGGAAAACCTCCTGATCTTTATGTTACAATTATACCACAAAAAAGCCCGCAAAGCCAGTAATGGAGCGGGCTAATGACATATTTGGTGTACGATTTTCACACACATCAGAAGCTATTGGCAGGATGAACTTTTTGAACAGCCCCTGGCTGTGATATGGACAGCCCCTCTGTGAGCCAGCGAAGCTGCTGAGAAGATATTTCCAGCAGATCCTCAGGCTTATCCGGCCACTGGTAATGACCATTTTCCAGACGTTTGTAAAGGAGCAGG
The DNA here is from genome assembly GCA_946414655.1 of uncultured Caryophanales bacterium. GTDB lineage: Bacteria > Bacillota_I > Bacilli_A > RFN20 > CAG-826 > Fiminaster. The sequence continues at coordinate 456 of CAMKPL010000011.1, forward strand.
AAGCCGGCTTCATCCCAGAGAAGCCCCTTGATGCGATCCTTTCGCCGTCCACAGAAAAGGAAAAGGGCCGGCTGGTGCGGATTAAGCTGGAAACGTGACTGCACCACAGCAGCCAGCCCATCTATTGACTTGCGCATGTCTGTATGGCCACAGGCCAAATAAACATGGTCAGCAGTAAGTTCACGGATTAGCATGCATGAACACATCCTTGACACAACTGAGAGTTTGTCTGAGCAGATCCTGCGAAGTATGCTCTGTGACTTCCAGCACAACCGGCCCGCAAGCGAGTTTCAATGAAGCTGTTTCCCCCCTGACCTGTACTGATGCTGTTACATCAGTTGCAGATAGGACTGCAAATTGAGTTTCAGCTATTTGCTCGGCCTTCAACTGCGGCATGCCTTCCACGATTTCTTCACGAATTTTGCGGAGCCAGTAGTAAAAAGCATTGTACTTGATATCTTGCTGGCGGCAATATTCCTTAGCCTTGAGGCCACTTTGCTGTTGGGCCAGGATAACTTGTTTCCAATAATCTATGGACTGCCGATGCTTAATTTGTTGAATTTGAGTCATAACAAAGACCTCCCAATGTGATAAATGGCTAAAATGGCTTTTTCAGCTTTTTCAAGTGAGTGATTTTAGTCAATTATCTCATATGGGAGGTACTGTTTAAATACACCGTATTATTTACTGCTTACATTCCAGAAGCACCGTCTGCTACGAAACCACTCCAGCGATGAAATCTATCGCCATAGAATTATGTGAAAATGAAACGAATAGAACAAACATATTCATTTCTAAAATTTGAGTTACTATGAATTTTTATGCTTCAATTTCATTGCCTTCAAACCTAAATACATTTTATCATTATAATATTACAAGACTAAATTCCATACAATTGATCTCTAACATTGAAGGATTGTCCAATTTTATTGTACTTAATGAATTTATACAAAATATAATTTTCCTTATCTGTTTCATGTGTTGATAAGATAATCTGTCTATCTTTAAAATCATTTCGTAGCACTTCTATCATCGATGAAATATTAATATCGTCCATTGTCTGTACCGGATCATCTATAAGAATAAATCCAAGATCATCCTCTGATTCTTTTACATATTGCTTATTCATAGAAAAAAGGAACGCTAAAACAAATCCCGATAATTGCCCCGAACTGAATGTGTTAAGGATATCATGCTTCACATCTCCATTTGTTACGAAACGCATCTCATCTTTACTTATAAACACACCCAAACCATTCTGATAATCTTGTAGAATTTTACCAGTATAAATCAGCAAAGGTACTCTCAATTTCTTCAGAATCTGATTCTTATAAGATTCAATTGCATCAGAATACATCTTCTGTATTTCCTTCAGTTTTTCTCTTATTACCTTTAAAGTTTGCCATTTTCTGACATTTTTCTTGATTCGAGCTTTAATTTCATTAGCCTTTTCATTCTTCTTTGACGCAATTACCGCTTTAATATAAGCTTTCTTCCTATCAACCATTTTCTCATCCCGCAATAGTTTTTGCTCCGTCCACTCTATATCAGGATATTCTTCTAATAAATAATCATAATCGTACGAAGATAGATTATTTATGAAATCTTTGTTAGAAAAAGCTTTCTTTGCCTTTATAAACATCCTTTGCAATTCCATTTTCTGTTCCGGTTTCCCCATATCTTCGAAAGCTCTATCCACTCTAACCAACGGAATAAGCATTTCTACATTTTCAACTCTCTTCTTATCAGCAATGAAGTCTGATAATCGTCTTACCTCATCCAATTCAGCAGTTATATCAGAATCATTAAGATAACCCAGTTCTTTATTCAAAGCAATTTTTGATTCCTTAAGAAATTCATCCAACTGCTTTACCAACGCATTATATTTATTTAGCTCCTCACCATTTTCTTTCTCTAATAGGGATTTCGCAGCTTCATAAGCCTCCTTCAGTTTTGCTGCTTCCCCATATTGCTGTCCACAGTATGGACATTTATCTGCATTCTCATCAAATTCCTCAGCAGCTTCCTGTAGTGAGCTTCTAGCACTTTCCATCTTTTTTATCACTGCCTGTTTAGAAGAAAGATTTTTGCTCATTTCAATCAGATTAGTACACGTATCCTGAACTTCTTCGATATCGAAGAGAACACTCTCAGGAAATAATTGCTTTAGTTTCCTCATTCCCTCTGCACTAAAATCACTTGGAGTAATCTCTCTACTCCTTAAGAAAGCACTATTATTAAAAATCGCTATTACCCGATTCTTCGACTCTATGGCATGATTAATACCATCAATATCTATCTTTTTATCTTTAGCATAGCCACGGCTCAATATATAATCGTCGATCCCGCTTGCCATTGCAGCTTCGAGCTTCCTATTCCACAAATGATTCCTGTAATCTCCATAGTCTTTCACCATATGTGATATTCTATCAATATCCCTTATTCCTCGTTCGAGTTCTGGTATATCAACATCTCCGAGTTTTTCAGAATCCCAAAGAGGAATGTTATCCGTATTACTAAGATTTATAATGTTAAAAAACTCAAATTTGTTTTCAAGTTCGTCAACAGCTCCAATAGCCTTAAGTCGATCAATATCTTCATTTATTTTGGCATCCAGCGTATTAATTTCATCATTTATTATAACATTAGTTGATGATGTAGTTTTACCAATTAATCTATACTGAATAAACTCAACCCAGCTATCCACATCGCCCAAGTCAAGTAGCGCATTCATCATATCCTTTCGTTGAGTTATAGACTTTTTCAAAAAATGCACTGATTCAGCTTGAGATACATAATAATAAACAGCAAAATTGTCTTTTGAATACTTTATTTCATTAAATTCAATTATACTTTTTCGCCAATCCGAATACTCTCCAATGCACTCATCCAAATTCTCAGTAGGAATACTCTCTTTCATCATTCCATAAGTTATAGAATCAGAATAAGAGACCTTGTGCATTCCATGATCTATTCTTGCAATTAAAGACAAGCACTCACGCTTTTCATTTATTAATGTGCAAACTATAAAACCATCAGAATCCGCTTCGTTCAATAACACATTTTTCTGTAAATTAGTTCTTACATTTTCAATAGCTTCATTGAACCTAGTTATCTTATTGGAAAAAATTAATTCAATTGCATCAAAAAATGTTGTCTTTCCAAAACCATTCGGGCCTGTGAGAATGATAGGATTTTTTGTGTAATCTAAAATAAATTCATAGTATCTTGAACCATCAAAGCATTTAAAATTCTTAAGTTTGACAGACTTTATTTTATACTGCATCTTAACCCCTCTCTTCCAATCTCTTTTTTATCTCAGCCTCAATAGCTGCATCATCTTCAGGCAAATTTGAGACTTTTATATACTCATCTATATCTACACAATTATCACAAATCAAAGTATGGTATCTAAGTAATTCAGAATCCATTTCTGATTCAATCCGCTTCTCAACTGCCATTGGCTTTTGCTCAGCGATAAAATTATATTGTAAAAATGGTATTTTTGAGAATAGTCTTATCACTAATTCATAGGCATTATCCAAGTTCCGATGTCCAGCAAGATCATAATATGTATCTTCCTGATTAGCAATCTCACTTAACACATTCACTATATTCTTTTCTGGATAATCAAAAATGATTCTTTTTAATTTATCCACCTGATTATCGGTATAAGGCAAAATAAACTTTCTAAAATAATGAGGTGACTCTTCAATCGAATATATTAAATTCCTGTATTTATCCAAATCGCTCAAAGAGTTTAATTTAACCGGATAAATTGCAGATGTGTTTTTATCAATTTGAGCAGCTATACTTGCATTATCATTCACAAGCAACTCCTGAATCTTTATTTTTACACCCTTTCCATTTGAATCCTCATCAATATACTCTTTTTCAAGCCTCTTTAACATTGTGCGCATCGTTGCACCTGTTATACCTTCGTCTGTTGCTTCAATGTAATTAATCAGAAAAAAACTTGTCTTCTCTTCTGTTGCGTCAGAGTAAAATTCAATATTATCATCTTGCCACTTTTCGTCAAATCCATATGCTGTAAAAATCTGTCGTATCAATTCTCTCATTACAACAATTCCTCTTTTGCCTGCTCAGTATCAACCAAGCGTATTATTTTAGGTTTATTACAATTAGCCTTTTCGTCTTCTATATTATTTGAAACGATATCACTTATTTCTTCTAGCTGTTCTCTTTCTAGTATATTTACATTGGAAGCATATATCTTAAATGCCTCATCATTAAGGCGACCTGTAATAAGAGTATCACACTCAAACATAAACGATTTATCATGGTTTTCTTGTATTCCTTTCTGTATTTTTTCCATAAGTTTTTCTTTTTTTCGACTATCATCAAGCGATAACCAATAGAAAGCTTTGTTTACTGAAGCGGTAATGACATTTTTCTCATTCAATGCTAGCATAGGCAAATCTTTTAACAGCTCAATCAATTGTGCTTCTATTGTTTCATCACTTGGAAGATTATTAATACTATCTGTTGGCTCTTGTAAAAGAAGATTGAATATTAAACTGTACTTATCTTCAATCTCCCTACCCGATAATTCTGTAAGTTGTTTCAATAGATTACATGTTTCAGTGTTTTCACACTGATCACAATTATTTTGATTACAGTTACTCTTTATAAACTTAATGAACATTTCATCTATTTTTTTCAGTACCAGATAATACTTAAACTCCTTGCTTTCATCATAGCTGCAGTAATAATCCCTAACTATTACATCATAAAACTCGTTAAATGAAATAAGGCATTTATCAGTCTTGTTTTTTTGGATAAAAAAATCTGTCACATACTGTTCTATAAGTCTAATCCCCTGTTCATACAAGAAATCACAATATTTATCATCCGCAAATATCCAATCCGGATGTACTGCACAAAGAATATCTTTAATTATCTGAACTCCCTGTTTTTTTACTTCATTTATATCATCAAATTTGGTTGGCCACTCTTCAACAAAGCACTGATCTTCAACTCCACTCGGATTAGAGGCTAAATAACTCTGTTTTCTATTATTTATCTCATTGATATATTGCTGGAGTTCGTTTCTTATACTTTCAATAGCATTTTCAACAGAATTACGATCCTTTTTCCCACCTGTATTATATTTAATAATGCTATATTTCGATGCTTTATCATAATTATCTGTAACAAATTCTAGTACAATATAATCATCCTGCTTATCTGAATCCAGCAAATCACTCTTTGAAACAACCTTTTTTTGAAACTCTATATTCAAGGTTGAGATAACTGAACTTGCCTTTTCTAAAAAATCACTCGGTATATGCTGGCTAGAATTGACATGAAAATACCCCATCTCTGCGCTATTTTGAATTATTTCAGCAATGAAAGCAAATTTTTTATTATCATTAAGTTTAACCGTTCCTAACTTCACCTGATGCAAAGACTTGTATTGTCCATTCTTTAGTAATGCAAAATCCTCCTCGCCTTCAATTTGAACATTATAGTCATCCAATGACTCCTGCATTGATAGAGTTTTCTTCATATAATAAAGAATGACATACAGTGTCATGTTGCCCTGATATTTATAGCCTTCCCAAGAATTTATTGCACTAAATGGTTCTATCAATCCCATCTATTTAAAGCCCCCTTCCAAATCATATCATTGAATTTCCTGCTCTAACCACTCCATGGTCTTAAAGAAATCCTTCTTTAAGCCACACTCCCAGATAACAATTACCTTCCAGCCGAGCTCTCGAAGCTTTTCCTGTTTTATCTGATCGTTTTTGACATTTTTATCAAACTTTTCAAGCCAGAATTCCGTTCTTGTTTTTGGAGTTGTCGCATCTTTACATCCTTCATGCCGATGCCAAAAACAACCATGAACAAATATCGCCACATGGTACTTGGGGAGAACTATATCTGGCTTACCAGGATATCGCTTATCATTTTTTCTAAACCTGTATCCTTTTGAAAACAGATATTTCCTAACTTCCACCTCAATCCTTGTATCCTTACCTTTAATCCGGCTCATATTCCAGCTTCTTAGTTCCGGTGTAAGCTTATCGCTCATACTATTTCACCAACCTTCAAGTTTTTCCTAATAGCCAATCCTCGGTTACCACCTTAGGCGAATGAGGACTGAATGTATCGTTTCCATTCACACCATTTAAATCACTATTCTTGCAACTAGTCTTTGATTCTTTACAACTTATTATCTCAACCTTGAGAACATAGTAGAAATCTGCTGTTCTTTCTTTACCATCGTTACAACCACTCTCAGTTAATAATTCAACCAACTGTTTTTTCGAAACCAGTTCTCTAGATTTTATAATTCCCTTGAGTGGCTCTATTTCATATGCGTCCGTAACGCTGATATCATTCTGATAAAAGCGAATATACTTTGCTTTCCCTATTGCTTCATGATGTGAATATACTGATTCGCCCTTGATTGCATAGTAATAAAAAACAAAAGTCTTTCCTTCATATAAAAGGCCAGCTTTACTCAATATTTCATAATAATCATGTTTCAAATAGCCGATTACACATAGATCACTATGAATATTCCTGTTGTCCTTATCCTTTCCGGAAGTTCTTTTATCCAGCGTACTTATCGCCGGTTCCCCAAGTACAAGATTACTATAAGACAACATACGGTTAAGTCTGCTGTATTTTCTACTACGCGCTTCAATGATTTCATAAATAAAATCCTTCAGTGCATTTTCACTATCCGCTTGAATACTTGGTTTGATTGCAAAAGCTCCTACTCCAGGAAGCACCTCTTCAAAGAGTCTGTAATTCTTTGTTTTTGAATCAAAATCACCAGGATACAAAACATAACTTCCTACCGTTCTTCTGATTGCATCATTGTATGTATGCATTTTCAGAAGATCTCCACGCTTGTATGTATTTGTTACGCTATCCTGCTTATAATTTTCAACTTCTTCTTTTATCTGCTCCTCTGTCATTTCATCAGGTCCGATAAAAGCTCTAAGATCAGTTATTCGGTACTTAGCATCAAAATGAATATAGCTTACCGCACCCTCTCTGACTGCATCTTCAGGCTTGACATAATCCGAAGAATATACTTCCAGCGTATAGTCCGGTCTGAACGGTCTTGAATATGATCCTGCATACTTTGTATTGGAAAACTCTTCTTTTGAAAAAGTCCTGTTGTAATACAGGTTTACCCTAGTACCCAAGTCAGGAAGAAGAAATGCCTGACAAGAAGTCTGACCTTCACTTAATGACATAGTCAGGCCATTATCAGTATTAATGAACGGCTTGTCTGCAGCCTGTATACATTGACAATTATCAATCAAACTGATAATTTTTCTAAGCTCAAAAAACAGCCAATACTCATATAGCAGTGCCGTATTTTTAGATTCGCCGCTATAAGCTTTCTGCTTCCCCTCCCAATTCAACTGAAGAGCAAGATCAACTATAGCCGCTGCATAAAAGATTTGTCTATATCCTTCTCTCTTTTCAAGCACTTGATTATTCTGTGGCATAATAGTAAGGTCTCTTACATCATCAAAGAAATGATCCCTCAAAATGTCATCAGTAATTCTTTGAAATTCAAAAGCCTCTCGATAGCACTCCGTATACATGTTCTGTTCTGCATTTTTCCCCTTTGCATCATCTAAACTCGAACAGAGTTCTCGACATATCAGGTTAAACTTTTTCATAGCAAACTTCACAAAACGATTTGCTACAGTATCAAGACTGTCATACTTTCTTGCTACTGAAACCTCCTGTGGCATAGGCCTTCCATTTACCATCTGCCAGGCTCTACTATGTGAAAATGGATTGGAATAAAAAATTCTGCTCGGTGCGCCTTGCCCAATTGGCTTCAGAACCTCATCCTTTACAAGCATTCTGTCAGAATTACGCTTTATATGCCCAAATAGAGCCTGTAAATTATGTGAGTAACAGAACTCTCTCAAAAAAATAAACTGTTCCAAAAGAGTCTTAGCACTAATTCTATCAGATGAACCAAATCTGTTTGCAGTAACACCGGAATATTCAAGCAGAATCTGCGTACACTCTTCAGCCAGCTTTTTAGTCAGTTCAATATAGTCCTCTTCATAATTCATTTTCTGAGGTACTATTTCAAAATCAGCTACAGTCTCATCTCTTGAATTCTTTAAATGCGTTCTTCCCAGATAGTTTATAAATCTAAAGGATATAGTATCTTTGTCTCTTATTACTTTAAGAAATCTATTGTTCTTCTCATTTGGGAAAAAAAATCTTTTACAAATCTGATCCGAATCTTCTTTATTGGCGCCCTTTATTCTGCACGTATAGGTAGCTGTTTCGCGAAGTCTTAATACTTTTTTTCCAGCCACTGAAGTTGCAATATCTAGCTTAGACAATTCAGCTTTAAATGTAGTTTCTTTTTCCTCATAGGCAGTCATATCTGTGCCCTCTTCTAAAGTAGGCGCATCAAAGTCAATAGTGTCCCATTCACCCTGCGGATAAATCACAATCTCTATCCCATTTTTATCTTTAAATGAAACTGCTGCTACACCCATAAAAAACCTTCCTACATAAAGCTTGCGTACTGATACTTATCAAGTCTTTTCTTCATCTGATCTATCTTCTTCAATGATAAAGTCATCTCTTCTGAAGACTCTCCTATTCCATTTTTACACTTGATTTCGAGAGTATTTAATAGCTCTCCTATCTGTTTTCGATCGCCGTAAATCTTTGGAAGAATCTTCTGAACTATTTGTTCATCCATTGTTCGTGTGAGATTAAATTCTTCCTTCTGTAATTCATATGCGGCTGCAAAATATTGGCGGATTTCCTTGACTGTACGATACGCAAATTCAAATCCACTTTCCTGAAGTTCACCGTAAATACTGTCAAGAAATTCTCGAACCTGTTCAAGTTTTACCTGTTCAACATTGCAGACTCCGTTTCTTATGATAGCCGCAAGATTAATAAATCCTTCAGCCATACCATTTCCCGCAGGAGAAACATTGTTAACCTCAATGGATCTTGTTATCAAGTCCAAGACAGTTTTCTTATCAGGTTTAAATTCAACAACATTTGAACGATCCAGTACCTTCGGACTAAACATGTATGTTGTTTCATCTATATTTACAGTTCCTGTAACAAACAGATTTCTAGGAAGTCGTATCTTATCAGGAATAGTTGTCTTATTTCCATCTATCTCTTTTTCCCCCGATACCTTATAAAGTGGTATCTCCTCATCTGATTCCATCGCACTCAAAAAATCCGAAAAATACCTTTCAACATGTGACAAATTCATTTCATCAAGTATAAGGAAATATGGAACTGTTGGATTTTCAATAGCCCGAAGTATAAAATCAAGTGTTGGAGTTGATACATACTTTTCTTCAAGCGGATTATAAAATCCAAGTATTTTTGTATTATCCGTCCAGTCTGCTCCAACCGGAACAATCAACCAGTTTCTTTTCCCATCAATTGTTCTTTCCAAATACTGTGAAAACTGTTTTGCTATTCTAGTTTTACCTGTACCACTATTGCCAGTTAAAATCACAAATGGTTTTGTCAAAAGTGATGTAATATATCTCTCAGAAAAACGAGAATCAAATATATCTGGCAAACCTGATATAAGAAATTCTTTCCTTAAAACATGGAGATAATAATCTCCACCCTCTTCCTTTATTTCTAGTACATCTGAATAATAGTACCCAACAAGTTTTATAAGTGCCTGCAGATAATTATTCCCCTGCGCCCCCTCAGTTATTTCACTACCAATCCATTCAGTAGTTAACTTACATCTATACTTTTCAGCATTTACTTTTATGAGATATTCTGTATCAAACACTCTAATTTTATCACTTGAAGAATCCGTATCAAACATTCCTGATGATGGACGTGCAAACATATACCGCAACCAATTTCCTTCTGGTAACAGACCATTTGTGTTTCCTGTATTAAGCTTTATGCTCTGATCCATAACTTCGATTCGTTCGCTAATACTTTTAAACTCATCTAACTTGTATATGTAGTCTACAATTGTTTTTGCGCAATCCTTCACTATTGATGGAAGCTTGATCGCCGAATCCATCACTTCTGTCTGAACGGAAATTTCATTATCAAGCTCATCATAAAGTGCAGATCTTTTTGCAAGATAATAAACCAGATTTCCCAGATATGCAGATGAGGCATTTGGAACATCCATTTTCCCCAATACACAAGACCCAAAGATATCCTTACATGATCTTATTTTATCTCCGGCATTAACAAGATTTTTACCCGGTCTGAATTTCTGATCTCCGTTAATAAATTTTTTCATATACTCTCTGTCATTGTCAGAGTCAAAAAGATTAACATATGCAGATCCGCTATAATCCTGAGCCTTAACACAGTTCATCACATCAGCATTGGCTCTCATATGATTATCAAAGAAATCACAATACTGATATAAAGCCTGTGCATATTTTTTACACATTACAGCCAAATACAGCCATTGATTCGAAAAGAAAACATAGCTTTTATCCGTTTGAACAACAGATGTTGCTCCCCAGATTTTGCTATATGCTTTCTCCTCCTGTGAAAACATTTCATACAATTTTATTCTTAAGCCCTCACTTATCGTTATTTCTGGGATTAGTCCTGCCTTGATACTATCTGGTTGAAGTGCAGGATCATTTAAATCTGCAAGCATCTATTTACACCTCCAATATTTGTTTAACTATTTGTTCAGACACCTTTTCAACCACAGGAACTGCTACGCTATTTCCAAATTGCTGATAAGCCTTTGTATTTGAATCCGGAAGCTTAAACTTTTTTGGAAATCCCTGCAAGTTAGCAGCTTCTCTTGGAGTTAGTTTTCTCGGATTTTTACCTGGTTGTTCAATCAGTATTTCACTTCCATCTTTGTAATACCTTCTCGATATTGTGCTTGTATATTCGGAATCACCATTGAATAAACAATATCCAAATCCATTTCCTTTTTCTTCATGTTCAAACTTTCTTCTTTGATGTCCAGCCCACAATTTATCAGAAATTGTAAATGTATCCGGCACATTTTCTTCAAGAATAGATGAAACTTTTGTTTCGATATTCTCCGGCTTTGGATATAGGAACTCTTTAATGTTCGCACCATTTTTCCAGAGAACTATATAGATTCTAGGACGATTCTGTGGAACTCCATAATCTTTTGCACACAAAACCATCTTTGAACATTCTTCTTTTAATTTTGATACTGGGCCATTATCAATAAGCCCCTGTGGAACATTACACGTGTATCCCATTCCAGTAATTGTTTGCAAAACAGTTTGAATAGTTTTGCCTTTATCATTACTGATAACTCCTCTAACATTTTCAAGCAATACCGCTTTAGGTTGATGATCACGAAGTATTTCCGCAATGTGATAGAATAACGTTCCTCGCGTATCTTCAATCCCTTTTTTTAATCCAGCATTGCTAAATGGCTGACAGGGAAAGCCCGCACATAAAACATCGAATTTATCAGGGATTAATGCTTTAGTTGCAGGAATCGTAATATCGCCAAATGGTACCTCACCATAATTTCTAAAATAAGTTTCCTTGGCAGACTCATCCCACTCACTTGAAAAGACACATTGGCCGCCTAGATTTTGCATAGCAATTCTAAATCCACCAATCCCTGCAAATAAATCTATAAACGTGAAATTGTTCTTCTCAGGCACTAATTCAATTTTATTATCTCTATTAAACAATTCTGCAGAAGGTAAGTCAGCAGCATCAATTCCGTTTTCTTTTAAAATGTCACGATACTTCTTTGCACTATTCGTATCTCCCAGTTGAATTGCATGACTAATTAATGCATACTTTTCATCAAATTCTTTATCTGTAAATCGAGTAAATGCATTGTTGTAAACTGTATTCTTCATTTAAGATTTGTATAACCTCTCATTTTTAAATTTTGTCTTATCTGGAGACATATTCACTTTTCAAAACTCATAACATCACCAATATTACAATTGAAATAATTGCAAATTCTCTCCAATACATCTAAAGACACTTTTTTCCTTTCCCCATTTTTGCAATGGTAGTAAAGCTAACCCCGATCTTATCTATCAAATCCTTCTTTTGCATTCCATTATCAATTAATAATTTCCATAGACCGTTATATGATATTTTCACTAAGTACGCCTTTCTTCTCCTCAGAGAACAATATTAAATCAATCCTACACTATTATATCATCACTTCTCCATGTTAGCTATATAAATCTTTATGTTTGCAAAGTTTTTGTTTTCTTGAGTAAAGTATTCCTTTATTGTTTTTCAAATATAGTTTGAATCGTTTTTTTACTCGTTACAGTCTTATACAGTTATACAATCTTATCACCCATCAACAATATCAGAAATACTATCCCATTATCCGAACTCCCGCTCTTTTCGATCTTTCTTAAGCTATTGTCCTGTTCATGCGAACCATCTTCGATGGATTTAGGGCGCGTCTTCACAAAGCGGTGAGCAGTGATTTTTTTACAAAATTTACTATTCGCTCGTTGGTGACACATCACAAATCTCCTTAAACAGCCTTATCGGCTGGCTATGCAGTTCCTGCAAATCGCAGTTTACTGCTATAGAATTCTCCTCAAAAAAAGAGGGTAAACTGCAAGCATTAAACCTACAGATTCCCCAATACACTTTTTGTCATTCCATATATATCACCACGACGAAAAATATACCCTTTCGTATGAAAACCAATTGCTGAATCGTAAGCGGTAAATAATACGGTGTATTTAAACAATACCTCCCATATGAGATAA
>CAMKPL010000012.1 GCA_946414655.1 uncultured Caryophanales bacterium
TTTCAACTTGAAAATAAAAGGCAACATCACTATCGAGCATGACTTGTTTGCCTCTAATCGAATAAATCTTGTTTTCAATAATGGTTTCTTCTTTTAAATCTGTTGAAGGAAGAAGAGTGGATAAAGAATCATTTTCGGACATAGTTAGTGCTCCTTATATAATCTTTATCGTTATTTTTAAGACAAATTTTTCATAACTAATAAAGATATTTCAAAGAAATATAAAAATTTTATGTGGGAATCATTTTTTAATTATTAAATGAATTTCTATAGATAAGAAAAGCGAACCTTTTGGTCCGCTTCTAATACTGATAATATGATTCGTTATCGATTCTTGTTCAGTTTCTGAATGATTTTAAAAGTCTCATCGTTACTAGCAAGACGCATTAATAAATCAATTGACTTCTCCTGGATGGTGCCAGTTTCGTAGCGAGCGATGGTTTTATCACCCAAACGAAGAAACTGGCTAAACTCCATTTGACTCATTCCGCGTTTTTTTCGGATGTCTTTGATTTGTTTACTTGTTAAAAGGCCTGCTCTTTCACGGTATCCATCAAACATTTGTAAATCATTATAAAGACCTAGTTCAGATGGGTACATATCTCCACCACATTTCTTACAATAGGCATATTTGAACATCGTATCGAATTCAATATCCCTGATTTTAATGTGTTGTGGTTCTTCCTTAATGACGTATTCTTCTTCATCATCACAATACATGCAAACTGTAATGTTAGCCATCATTTATCCTCCTTTATAAAATAAAGATTAATCGTCTTCGTGAAAGCTAATGACGATAACGATTTTGCCATGGTTAATGATCTTGATCTTAATGTAACAATAGATGTTTTGGACATACTTCTTGAAGACCCAAACAGGGTGCTTTCGATTTGTGTCATAATCATCAAGTGGACCATCACAATAATCAGATGAATTCAAAGATTTAATTTCTCTTTTTAATTGAGTTTCAGATATTTCAAATTTTCTTTGAAACTCAACGTTTTTATCTCTTTGAACAAATTGGATGTTTTCTTCGTTTGTGTTTCTTAGAAGCAAAAGAAGCTGTTTGAGTGATAAGTGATCAATATCTAAAGAATTTAAATCAATCGATATTTCGGTATCACTTGATACCATTTTATCATCTTCACCAGTGATTTCAACATCTAGTTTAATTTGGTTAGACATATCTATATCCTCCTTTCATTAGTAAGAAGGTTAAAATTTTCCTTCCTTTATATCTTTATCGAAATTTTTGAGGTGAATTTTTCATAGTAAAAAAAGATATTTCAAAGAAATATAAAAATTTTATGTGGGAATCATTGGTTAAATCTTTACAAAGAAAAGATAGTTTGCTTTAATATGTGTCGAGATGATTTGTCGGAGTCTGATGCTCCAGTGCCTACAGGTCAAAGAAATTTGACGGCAGAATCATCTTTTTTGTTTACAAAGATACAGAGTTTTGATTTAATAATATCCGAGATGATTTGTCGGACCCTAGTCGTCCAGTGCCGACGTGTCGGAGAAATCCCATTGGCAGAATCATCTTTTTTGTTTACAAAATAACTTGATTTGGATTTAATAACCGGTGAGATGATTTGCAGGAGTCTGATGCTCCAGTGCCGACGTGTCAGTTAAGTCTGAGGCAGAATCATCTTTTTTTGTTGCTCAGTTAAATTTTTTTCTAATATCGATGTCATCTTGAATGTCGATTTTCCAATCATCGTGTCTTCTACCAAAACGATCTTTTGTATCTTGTTTAACATCCACAACATAATAAGCATCTTTTTTATCCTTAGGATTAGGATTCTTTCTTAGTTTAATAACGACATAGTCTTCTACTTTTGATGAATGAGTAATCGTTACATAGATATAGACGTTACCTTTCTTTAAGAAAACATAAGAAGGATGTGAAATTTTTAGACTTTTTCCATTTCTGTTCTTAGTTAAAACACTATGGTAACGGAATTCATGAGCTCTTTTTAATTGAGCGTGTCTTGATTTCTTTTTCATAAATGCAAAATCTCCTTTCTTACGAAAATTTCTTATTAATATCTTTATTCGTAAAAAATGAGCAAAAGTGTTCAAATGAAAGTCTATAAAAGAGTATATCTTTTAATTTTTTTACTATTTATAAGATTCCCACTTATCAGGAATGGTAATTTGACATGAAAAAAGACGCAAAAGCGTCTCTTTGTCTAGATGCTACAACTTTGATCCAAAGGAACTTTTTACTTCGAAAGGCAACTCGAGTACAACATCGAGTATCATTTGCATTATTTTAATCGTCATAGAATCACTAATCTTTTCCGAGAATGATTGTGTCGATATCCATCATGATTTATATTCGTTTTTTCTCCTAAATAAGTTTTAGCTCCTTTTCTAACCATATCAACAAGTTCCCATTATTGATTAATGTTGACATTTGTTATGTGGTAACAAGATCACGAAGGAACACGAAAAGAGCATTGAGCGAACTAAGATCACAGTTTTTTGTTGTTGTAACAAAAAGTAGCATTTATTGTAGCAATGTTACAAGCTAATAAAGAAAGATTCGTTTTCTTTTTCATACGCGTTTCTATACACAGTAAAAAAGTTAACAAAATATAATTCTGAATAAAAAAAGCCACTCTTTTAGCCTTAGAGTGACTTTTTAAAGATGAAGATTAAGAAATTACTTTTTTAATTCTTTTTTCTCTAAGTGAAGAAGTTTCACGCGTTTAGCTTCAAATTCTTCTTCAGAAATAATGCCATCTTCTTTGAGTGCTTTCCACTTTAAGACATTTTGAATAGCTGGATCTTTTTCTGGATCATCACTACCTTCAACATTATTAACTTTGTTAACAATGAAGATGATGAAACGGACAAGGCATGAAGCGATGTAAATAATTGTGCCGACAAGAGCAACAATAATAGAAACATCAACAACAGTATTAATGGAGATAATAGCTGCTAAAGCAACACTAAATACCACTGCATTCACGCCAACTGTTAATGCATCACCGACTAAAGAAGTTGGACGATGCTTAACAAAGCGTAAAAATGTTCCAACTAAGAGGATGAGAACAGCAAATCCGGTTCCAAAAACAAAGTATGGAAGGATGACACCGGAAATTGGCAATGTTGTGTCTAACATTGAAAGTAATGTTAAAGCAACAACTGTCACAATTGTTGATGCAACAAAAGTGACTTTTTCAATAAGCTTTAAAATTTTCATTAAGTTTCTCCTTGCTTATGTTTAATTTTATTTTACAAATAAGTTCATAGATATTCAAGAAGTAGAGAGTTATATATATAACATTTATAAAAAACCTGCCAGTTCAATGAATTAAGGAGGGCTGGCAGGTAAAGAAAGAGGTGTGTGCAAAATGAATAAACAACACCTTTATTGTTATTATAACAAATTCAATATAAGTTGATATACTCTTATAAGTATGTCGAACAACATTCTTTCTTATTTAGATAAGTATCAAGATGTCTCTTTGAAAGAAGAGGCTTTTAATGAGGTTGATGCGGCAATCTTTGCTGAGCTTTCTTATCCTAATTTAGATAAGTATCTTAAACCTAAAGAAAAGATTAAAGCATCTAAACTCATTAAAAGAATAGAAGCTAATAAAGATCGAGACTTTAAGGATGAGAAACTAAATCTTTTATTAAGTGTTCTAAAGTCGAAGAGATTTATGGGGATGAAGATCATCCAATATGTCTCGAAGCATGATAAAGATATTGCGAAACAATTCCAAGCGATCACATTTATCTATAAAAAGATGATGATTGTTTCTTTTTCAGGAACAGATTCTTCTTTAGAAGGAATTAAAGAAGATATTAATATGTCTTATCTCGATATTACTCCTGGGGAAATTGAATCAATTGAATATCTAACAAGAGTGAGTAAGTCTCATCCTAAATATAAGATGATTCTTACTGGTCACTCTAAAGGAGGAAGACTAGCTCTTACAAGTGCCAAAGCACTAGAGAAGAAAGAGATGATCGAAGGTATCTACTTATTTGATGCACCAAACTATGAATCTTTCTTCTTTGATGAAGAATATGAATTACTTTTATCTAGGTTACACCGCTATAACCCAGAAAGATCGATTATTGGTCGATTAATCACTGAACCTAAGAAAGTGAAGATTATTCAATCCAAGAATCGATATTGGCAGCACAATATCTTCTCTTGGATTGTCGAGGATAACCACTTTAAAGAAGTAGATAGTTATCATCGTTTATTTACTAAGCTAGTCTTAGCGATTAATCAACGATTAGAGAAATCCTCATTAGAAGAGAAACATCTCTTTACTAATAATCTATGTGACATCTTAGAACATCTTCCTATGTATCAAGTAGAAAAAGAAGATCATCCTTCTAATCTAGATATTAGTAGAGATGAAAATAATCTAACTAAAGAAAATGAACCATTATCGAAGTTAGATATGCTTAAGATGTTTAAAGAGAGTGCATCCTCATTAAAAGATGAGACTAATTCTGTCTTAAAGATGATTGTATCCATACTTATTGATGCGGTCAGGATGAAGTAAAAAAATCACCAGCAATTCTCGGTTATGTTTGGGAATTGCTGGTGATTTTTAACGTTAATTTAAGTTACTTTTGTCCGTGAATTGTTTGACACCATGAATATTTCTTAGTTATTAGAGATAACTTGATTTTATGGGATTAATACGACTATCAAAATTATTCATAGAGCCATTTAAAACTATTCATTTTGTCATTTAATGTCGATAAAGGCACTAATGTAAACGTTGAAGTTAGACCCTGTATTTCTTCGTATTCAATCTCTTCATCTTTGGAAATTTTATTGTAAAAATAATCCATTACAAAATTGAAATCGTGAACTATCTCTGCGTTAAATATTTTCTCATAACTCTTAATTTTGTCTGTTATTTCTTTTGCTTTGTAATAATTGCAAACAATTAATGCGCTTTTAAGCCATTCATCCTTATTCCACGCGAGATGATGCCCATAAAACATAATTTTTGAACACCAAAAAATTAAGTTGATGCTTTTCTGTGTGGCTTTGTGTTTAAAAAGCGAACTTTCAAGAAACTTTTTACAATCTCTTGCAAAACTCTTTAACTCATTTGGAGCATTATATGGGTGATTACTAACTTCGTGCATGATGCATTTGCACGTTTCATAAAGTCTTGGTTTTTCTCGTTTAAATGTTTCAATATCCATAATTAATCATTCATGATATATTCGGCCTGCTTAATAACATCGTCGACGGCCTGTTTTCGATATTCTGGTGGATAGTTGTACTTTTTTAAACACTCTTTAATCTTTGTTCTCATTCGAGCTCTTGTTGCTTCTTTGTTTGCCCAGTCTGTTTTTGCGTATTCTTCGACTATAGCTCGTAATTCAACCGCTATTAATTTTAATGTTTCATCTTCCAAAAGATCTTGAGCGGATTTATCCCTAATTAGCGCATCATAAAACGCTCTTTCTCTTCCGGTAATTCCAAGCGATTCGGCTTCTTTCTCGTCGGCAACCATTTCACTAGCAAAATTTACTAACTCAACAATTGTTGCATCTGCAACAAATGTATAATCACGCTCATTGTATGCCTCAAGAATCTTGCGCAATCGTTTTGAATATTCTTGAGATTTAAAGTAATTGCTTTTTCTTGCTTCAGAAATTGCTTTTTCTAATAATTTTTTAACAATTTCCACGAATACAAGAGGCGGATTTTTCTTTCTTAGTTCTTCAATTCTTTCAGGACTGAGCAATTCAATAACATTAATTGAATCATCCTTTCCTTTTGTTAAAACTTTTACTTCGTCACCTTTAATGGCATCAGCTAAAAGTGTAGCAACAAATTCATTCATTTCCTTAATGGAAACTGGTCCAGTTTTTGCTCTTAGTTTAAGAATATAGCTTCGAATCGCTAAGTAATAATAAATATCGTCTTTCTCAGCTTGCGATGTTATTCCACCACAAACAACAAAACATTGTTTTACAGCAATAGACAAGTCATTCATAAATGATTTTTCACGATCGGGATTTTCTAAAACAAACTCTGTTCCCGCTTGAATTGCCGTTAAGCGTTTTAAGGAATTTTCAGCATAAAAACCAGCACGATCAACATGAGCAAACCACTCATTTAGGATGCTTAGTTTTTCTTTCAAAATATTATAGATTTCAGCTTTAACATCTTGTACATTGTTTACACGATCACGATCAGTGTATTCTTCAAGTGCTAAATCTAAAGATTTACCTAAGCCAATATAATCAACAATCAAGCCATATACTTTACCGGGATAAACTCGATTTACACGAGCAATTGCTTGCATTAAGTTATAAGATCTGAGTCGCTTAATAAAATACATTACATCCAAATCCGGAACATCGAATCCGGTAAGCCACATATCAACAACAATAGCAATTTTGTATTTAGAATTATCTTTTTTAAATTCTTCACCCAATTCTTTTCGATATTGTGAATTGCCAAAAAGTTTTCTTTCTTCTTCAGTGTCTTTGTTTGACTCCGTAACAACTAATATCACTTTATCTTTGTAATTTGGTCTTAATTCAATAATTCGTTTGTAAAGCTTGGCAGCAGCAGTTCTAGTTTGACACACAATCATTGCTTTGCCGTTTAAAAAACCTTTTCTTTGATCATAATGATCAAGTATATCTTTAGCAAAAAGATCAATCATGTCTTTATCTTCAAGAATCATCTTGATTTTTGACATTTCTTTTTTTGACTTCTCAATCGAGGTGATATCTGCTGCGCCACTATTTTCAAGATCTGCGTAATAATGATCAATTTCAGCGAGAACTTCATCATTTGTCCAAGCTTTTGCTAGTCTTGATTCGTAATAAAGTTTTACTGTTGAGCCATCAATAACTGATTGGGTCATATCATAAACATCAATAATATCGCCAAAAATATCAGTAGTTTGTTTATCTTTTGTTGAAACAGGTGTCCCCGTAAAGCCAATAAATGTGGCATTGGGTAGAGCGTCACGAATATATTTTTCAACACCGTATTTGAAAACGGCTTCTAATTCGTCCGTTTCTTTATCTTTCACATAGTGAACAGTTTCATAAATTCCGTAATGTCCTCGATGAGCTTCATCGGTCATTACGATAATATTATTTCTTTCGTTTTTTGGAAGTTGTTCTTTATCGAACTTACCAACCGTTGTAAGAATTACTCCGCCTTGTTTAATTTTTCCTAATTTTTTAACTAAATCGGCTCGTGATGTAGCAATCACAGGTTCACATTTTAAGTAATTTCTAGCACTAAAGAATGTTTTATATAATTGGTCATCTAAATCAATTCTGTCAGTTAAAAGCACGATTGTTGGTACATCCAACTCTTTATTGGCAAGCAAGCGATGTGCAAGCATAACCATAGAAAATGACTTACCACTACCTTGTGTATGCCAAATAATGCCAGCTTTACCGTTACCAGCAGGTTTAACAGCTTTTAGAATCGAATCAACAGACTTAATAACACCAAAATATTGATGGTATTGAGCCATAATTTTAATCGGTTTATCGTTTTTATCTTGAACAAAGAATAAATTGTTCGCTAGAAAATCGATCAATCTTTCTTTGTTAAAAAGTCCATCGATAAGAACATTTAGTTTACCGGAAAAAGAATCATCATATCCTTTTTCACCATTAACGCTTTTCCACTCGTTAAATCTATCAATTTTTGAAGTTAAAGTTCCAACTTTGCTTGTGACACCATCTGAAATGACCAAGAAAGCATTATAGTTAAATAGCGTCGGTATATCATAACGATATCCGTCATGTTCACTGTTTGAACCGAGTTGAGTATAAGCGTGTTCTAAAGTTGCATCGGTTGCAGATTCATCAAAGGATTTCAGTTCCATCACCACAAGTGGGATGCCATTGATAAACACTACTACATCAGGAATTCTAGTATTTCTACCCTCATTAAATTTGAGTTGATGGGAAACTTGGAAAACATTGTTTTGTGGATTTTTATAATCAATAAAGCGAATAAGTGGATTAATTGAATAATCTTTTGACTCAATGGTTATTCCATCAATTAAAAATTTATGGAAAACAAAATTTCTTTCGAATAAGGATGGATTTTCTAATCGGCAAATTGCTGAAATTGCCTCTTTAAGAATCTCTGTATCATGGATCCCATTAATTTTTTCTAGACATTCCAAAAGAAGATCCTTATTAATGAATTCATCCAACTGACGATTCAAAACCCAATCATTGTTCTCGTCAATTAGTTCATATCCTTGGCGTTGAAGAAGCTCTATAATTGCCTCTTCTATGACACTTTCATAAACCATTCCGAATAATCCTTAGTGATTATTATATCATCTTATATATTAAAAACATTTGTTTTCATAGTTAACACTATCGGAACAGTAGACGATTTAATTGAAAAGAACACTAAGATAATTAAAAAACTGGAACAATTATCTAGATTAATTTATTTAAAACATAAAAATCTAAGAGATGGAAAACTTCTACTAGGTGATTGCTGCGATATCAAGACCGGGAAGCTTGATGCAAACGCGTGTTCAAAAGACGGTCGTTATCCATTCTTTACCTGCAGACAAGAAGTGCTAAGAATTGATAATTATGCATTTGATTGTGAAGCTATCATTATTTCAGGAAACGGAGAAATCTCAGCCAAATATTACAATGGAAAATTTAACGCATACCAAAGAACATATGTTTTGAGTCCAAGTAAGTTGTTTTATTTGTTCATGGAAGAATGCAAACTTAGTATTTTAGACTTAAAAAATAATTCTCAAGGTTCAGTCATAAAATTTATCACTAAGGGTATGCTTGAAAACATAGCCGTTGTTAACGATGATGATTCAATTCGTATTAACAACAAGTTACGTGAAATATACGACCAAATAACCAACATCAAAAACAAATTAAATATTCTAAAGAATATAAAGACAAAATTGCTCAATAAATATTTCTAGATAATTAACACTATCGGAAGAGTCGACGATTTAATTGAAAACTATCAGCAGGAAATCAACAAAATTTGTGAACTTTTAGATAAGTCACTCCTACAATATCCAAATAGAGTTGAAATATCGTCATATAATCCAAAAATTATAAAATCCGGAATAGGTAGTTTCTTCGATTCTAAAGAATATCTAGATACCTCTTCAGTAGAAGGGGTCAATAATATTTCTTCTAGAGAAGAGATAACTATAAATAAAAGACCATCAAGAGCAAATATGCAACCAGTTAAAAATAGCGTTTGGTTTGCAAAGATGAAAGGATCGTGCAAAAAGCTGATAATAACAGCTGATGATTTTGATTTAACGGATCACTACATTCTTTCAACCGGATTTCAAGGGTTGCTTGCAACCAAAGAATTACCTCTTTCACTTTTATCTGCATTTGTTATTTCAAAAGATTTTGATATTCAAAGAGACTTACACTCTGTGGGCACAACTATGGCAGGTATCAATAATGAAACATTTATGAAAATGCTAGTCCCACAATTATCTATACAAGAGATAGAAGAGTTTGATAATAGGTATTCTTCTTTGGTTAAACTATTATCAAAACGTAGGAAAGAGATTGCTAAGTTAAAAACAATTAAACAAAAATTGCTACAAAAATATTTCTAATTAGTAGGATACCTTCAAATAATCGGAGGTATCTTTTATGAAAGAGTTTAAAAACTTTTTACTTCACCAAAATCTTTCTAAGAATACGATAGAGTCGTACACAACGGCTGTAGATATCTATCTCAGAGATTTCGAGGAAATCACAAAACAGAACTTATTGGCCTTTAAAGCTGTTTTGGTAGACAAATACAAAGGCAAAACTGTTAATCTAAGAATTCAAGGAATCAATAAGTATTTAGAGTTCTTAGGCAAGGGTAAGCTAAAACTTAAATACATTAAAATTCAACAAAAGACATATTTAGAAAATGTTATATCAGACGCTGATTATGAATTTTTTAAAACAAAACTTCTGAGAGACGAGAATTATGAATGGTATTTTGTAATAAGATTTTTAGCAGCTACAGGAGCTAGAGTATCAGAATTAATACAATTTAAATATGAACATTTATCTAGGGGCTTTATTGATCTTTACACAAAATCAGGCAAGGTTAGAAGAATCTTTATTCCAAAAAAGCTAAGAAATAAAGCAATTGAATATTATTCATTGGTTAATAGAAAAGATGGGTATTTATTCTTAAATAAGGAAGGAAAACAAATAACCACAAGAGGGATTGCTCATCAATTAAAAGCATTAGCAGAAAAATATAAAATGAACCTTAATGTCGTCTATCCCCATTCATTTAGACACAGATTTGCAAAAAATTTCCTTGAGAAGAGAAAGGACATCGCTCTCTTAGCAGACTTAATGGGTCACGAATCTATCGAAACAACAAGAATCTATTTAAGAAAGACTAGTGAAGAGCAACAGGAGATAGTTGATAAGCTGGTTGATTGGTGATTAAAAATATTTGGATAAGAGCAGCCGTTTCTCGTTGTTAAGTTGCTTGAGCTTCTTTTTATTTTTAATAATTTGTTTAAATAAAACATTTAGCTTTTTATTGTTTTGTTCATCAGTTTTTGCAATTTCTAGAAACGGTATTGCTTTTGAAGCGTGCAAAATTGTAGTTCCTTGTGAATGATCTTTAATAATTTTCTGGTTTAGTTCGCTGTTTATTTCAAAGTAAATTAATCCTTTGTAATTTAAATTACAATTCACTTTATAAATACCAGATGAATAAGCGCCTTCTAATCCTATTGCGTTTCTTCCTGGTGCTCCATCAAAAGCAATTAAGATATCATCATCTGAACACAACATCAGATCGCTAGAAGGCTCAACAAAGGTGCTACCTAATGATAATAAATCACCAACTCTTAGGTAATGAATTAATGATTCATTTGCTAGTGTTTCTATATAATTCTGAGAACCAATTTCCAATCCTTTAGCAAGTTCACAAATAGATGATAATTTTTGATGGCCCAAAGAACCATTCAAACCATTAATAATCGTTAATCCAATATGCAAAAGTTTTTCGTTTTGCTTATTAATATTTTCAATTAAATCATCAACACTTCCGATAGTGTTAATTATGTGTTGTTGAACTTCCGGTGTATGAATTGTTATATCCATGTTTCTCAAATCGGTTTTATTAAATTTTGGCATAGCGCTACCACTAACCAATGAAATAAGCTTATTGTGCCCATATTCGGAATATAGCAAATAATAAAGGTACTTATTTGAAACCTTTGTATTGTTTGGCTTAATTAGCACAGCGTTGGGTCCTAAGGTCATAGGTATATGAAGATCTGGACATTGAAAAACAGTACCAAGATAGGCGCCAACATTTGTAACAATAATATCTCCGGCTTCTAATTTTGATTTAGATAAGAAATCGTATGATAATTTGCTGACATAAATCGCATCTTCTTCGGAATAATTGTTGTTTTCGTCGGTTAATCTGATTACTCGAGCATATCCATTTGCTTTATCAACATATTTTGCGTTTTCTCTTAAAGAAGCAAAACTTCCGTTTGCTACATAATCAGTTATAGTATTTGTTAATTCTTCTAGTTTCATAAGAATATGGAACAATTAAAGTTAAATGATCTTTGCTATATAACTAAATTGGCTGGTTTTGAATATACCAAGTATTTTTCTGGTAATTTTCAAGAATCAGGGATACCACTTATACAAGGCAAGAATATTAAGAATTACTCATTAGATTTAAGTGATGTCCATTACATTTCAGAAGATCTATCAGATTCCTTGCCAAGAAGCCGAGTGGATAATAATTCATTACTTTTTTGCTATGTTTGTAACATTGCAGACTGCTGGATAAATACAAAGAATTTAAAGTTACACCTTGGCAGTAATGTTGCAAAAATAAATGTAATCGACAAAAGACTTGACCCAAGATATTTGTTTTATTGGTTTCAATCGCCAGTCCACAAAAATTACATTATTCAAATAGCAAAAGGATCAGCGCAGAAAAATATTAATATGGAAGAAATCAGAAATATTGATATTGTTCTACCTAGTATGTCTACCCAACAACACATAATTAACATTGTGAGGAATTAATTATGAATCTTGACCACTATTTTGATTTTTCAAATGGTAAATCTATAAATGGTTTGTCCGATGGATCGTATCCAATTTATGGTTCGACTGGTTTTTTAGGTCATTCATCTGAGGCCTTACTTGAAGGCCCTAGAACTTTAATTGCTCGTGTTGGAGCAAACTGTGGTTTTTGCCAATACGTCGACGGCAAATACTGGGTATCAGATAATACACTTATTGCAAAAGCAAAGGACAATATTTTACCTCTTTATGGTTACTATTTAATGCAAACGCTGAATCTTCAACAATTAAAGATTGGTGCCGCTCAACCTTTGTTAACAATTGGTATTTTGAAATCAGTAGAAGTAAATGTTCATACTTTGTCAGAACAACGCC
>CAMKPL010000013.1 GCA_946414655.1 uncultured Caryophanales bacterium
TTTCAATATCAAAATAAAAGAATGGGTAAAAATGGGTAAAAAGAAAAAAATGCATATATATATCCTAGATATTATGTGTTTCCTTGAGGAAACATATCTTACCCCCTCTGCCAAAAATTTTCTCCAAAAACAGAAAAAGGCTTAAGACTATGTTTTATATAAAAATTCCTCGAAAATTCCCCGGAGGGGCCATTTATATTTAGAGTTTTGCGAAGGGCTTACCCAGCGGAGTCTTCCAGGGGAGGTGGCCCCCTGAACGTCCTCCTTTCTACGCTGTAAAAGTGTGACAAAACTGGTTAAGTCCCTCGTAAAACTCTAATCAACTAATCTCAAAAGGAGGATAAGTATGATGAACGCCACCAAAAGTATATTTAAAGTCTACATGACTTTACAAGGGAGGTGATCAGTAATGGCAGAAAGACGATCACCTAGACGTCGCCCACCAGCTTTAACGCCAGAAGCAGCTGAAAGAAGATGCATAGACGCTGCATACTCTCTTGCTCAAAGACAATTAGATGAAGGATCCGCCTCTCCAAGCGTGATCACTCATTTTTTAAAGATGGGAACGGCGCGTGCACAACTCGAACAGGAGAAACTTCGTAAAGAAACCGAACTTCTCCAGACAAAGAAGATAGCAATTGAAGAAACCAAGAACATGGAGCAACTCTTTAGCGATGCAATCTCAGCAATGAAGCGTTACCAAGGATATTCTGAGGAGGAAGAAGACGATGAAGACTGGGACTAAGAGCTACACAGAGTTGATGAAGCTCAAAACATTCGAAGATCGCTTCAATTACCTCAAGTTAGACGGAAGAGTAGGTAAAGACACCTTTGGATCTGACCGGATATTTAATCAGGATTTCTATCACTCAAAAGAATGGAAGGACCTGAGAACTAAAGTCATAGCAAGAGACATGGGATGTGACCTTGGCTGCGATGATCGCGAGATATTTGACAAAGTTATAGTGCATCATATCAATCCTATGACGATGGAACAACTTGAGGAAGGTGGAGACGATTTGTTTGATCTTGAGAACTTCATTTGCTGCAGTCACAAGACACACGAGGCAATACACTACGGAGATGAAAGCCTTTTACCGAGGACAAACTTCGTAGAGAGAATACCAGGAGACACAAAGTTATGGTAAGGAGGATATTTTCAAATGGGTTTTAAAACAATTGATCTTGATTCCCCTGGCGGGTACAAGAAGTACAAGAAGATGAAAGAAACAAATTCTGTTAAAGCAGCTTTTGCAGAGGATGAACCGGTAAAAGAGGAGAAAGCTCCTGAAAAAGAACCGGAAGTAAAGAAAGATCCTGTTGAGGTTGAAGTAAACATCCCAAAAGAAGTTTCTGTACAGGGTGTTGTCACTGGTGTCAATCAGCTTCGTGTACGAATCAAGCCGGGTGGTGACATCATGTATCTCATCTCTGAGAAGTCTGTTGTTACTATTCTCGAAGAAGAGGAAGGCTGGTACAAAGTTGAAACAGCACCGGGAAGAATTGGCTGGGTAATGCAGCAGTTCATTCAGAGGTACTCAGAAGGAGGCTGAAATGGCAGATCCTGTAAAACCGGAAGATAGTATCTTCCTTACAATCAAACATATGCTTGGTGGTCTTGATCCAACATATGATTCGGACTTCGATCTGGACATGATCACACACATCAACTCGTCACTTTCCAAGTTGACACAGGTTGGTGTTGGTCCTTCAGAAGGATTTGAGATCACTGACGAGACAACAACATGGTTCGAATACATCGGAAACGATAAGAGGCTTAATATGATTAAGACTTTTATCTACAACGATGTAAAGTATGCATTTGATCCGCCGCGTACCTCTTTTGCTTTTGATGCAATTGAGAAACAGAGAGATGAACTTCTCTGGCGAATTAATGTGCAAGTGGATCATGGAGATCCTACATAGTACAATGGGACACTTACAGCAAAAACAAACAAATCTTGACGAGCCGATAGATAGTGTCCTGAAATTCAAATCGGTAACAGCAGGGGCTCTAAAAAACACTGGTCATTTCATTGATTCTCCTATGGAATAACAAAAAAATCGCGATGCGTGCTATAACCCCCTACCCATTAAGAGCCCCTGTTTTTACACAAAAGAAGAAAGGAGGAAATGACATGAAAAATAGAGGAAAAGAATGGCTCATTGCTGCTCTGATTAGAGCAATTCGAACAATGGCTCAAACAGCTCTATCCATGATAGCAGTAGGGATGGCTATCTCAGATGTCGATTGGAAGAAGCTGATATCAGTTAGTCTTGTAGCAGGACTTGTTTCAATTCTTACTTCAATAGCTACTGGTTTGCCGGAAGCCACCACAAATGGCGAGTTGTTAATCAATACAACATCCGACAATTCGTCTGCACTCGCCGGACTTGCTCTTGATCGTAATGTCACTCCTGAGTATATAGAAGAACTTGCGAAGAAGGGTTCTATTAACATCAGAGTGAGGAAAACATCATGACAATCATGGAGGCATTAGTAACAATCTTAGTATCTGTATTAGCATCTTCTGGAGTCTGGGCTATGGTTATGAAGCTAATGGATAAGAAGGATGTTAAAACACAGATGCTAATAGGCTTAGGACACGACAGGATCATGTATCTTGGAATGTCCTATATACAACGAGGTTGGATTACAAGAGATGAGTATGAAAACCTTGTTGATTACCTTTATAAGCCATACGAACTTATGGGAGGTAATGGTTCTGCTAAGAGAGTTGTGGACGAAGTTAAGAAACTTCCTTTACAAAGACCTGGAGAACAAAACAATGGGTAGCACATATTTCAGACACTATGGTAATTTCTCTAAGACTATGAAATTCTTCAATCATATTCTTAAGAAAGATTACTTAAACCTACTTAACAGGTATGGACATGAAGGAGTATTAGCTCTGATGGATGCCACGCCAGTTGATACAGGTAAAACAGCCCTTTCGTGGGGTTACGTCATAGAAGAGGATAAAGAAAAGGGTCTCATAACTCTTACCTTTACCAATGCTAATGTCGTAAATGAATGGGCAAATGTAGCTATATTGTTACAGTATGGCCATGCTACTAGAAATGGTGGATGGGTTGAAGGTATTGATTACATCAATCCAGCTCTAAAACCAATTTTTGATAGACTGGCCGAAGAAGCGTGGTTAGAGATCACAGAGAGGTATTAACTATGGATTTCAGAGAATTCAGTAAGGCTTATAATGATTATCTTGCTCATAATTTCTCTGGCACTGGCACAAAAGAAGAGTTTTTAATGCATGCCAGACCGAAAAAAGTTCGAGATAAAGATGACACAACAACTATTTTACCAGACGGTTTTCATAGATCATCGGAGAATTATGGAAACCCGTTCAAACAGATAGCGAGTGATATCGGATCAAGATTGCCTCATCCTCGTATCTCGGGTTCTAATAAACCAATTACAGGCAGGAGCAATCCTAATCAAAGCCAGTATGATGCTAAACAGGCTCAGTATCAGCAGATTCGACAGGATATTGCGAATCAGTTAGATCAGTTCATCCAGCAATACAATTCTGTAAGAAAAGAAGGCGAAAAAAGACAGAAAGCAATGGATATTAGAAGAAAACTTCCTGCCTTAATCAATCAGCTTCAGAAGATGGGTGAAGCTAGTAAAAGAGATCATACCATCACAAATGCTCTTCAGCAGATCATAGCTGCAAATAATGCAAATGATCATAACCAACTTGGTCAGGCGTTGATCGATGCAAGGAGACAACTTTTTAGTAATAGCAAATAAGGAGTAAGACATGTTATCAAATACAGCGACTCCAAGATATTATGGAGAATTTCGAGAAAGAGTATTAAATGGCGAAATTCCGGTTAACGAATACATCGCCATGGAAATGCAACGAATCGATGACTTGATAGATGATCCTCATTACTATTATGATGATAAGGCTATTGACGGTTTCGTCGATTTTTGCAATTCTGAGCTTACTTTGACAGATGGTTCTCCATTAGAGTTGCTGGATAGCTTTAAACTCTGGGCAGAACAATTATATGGATGGTATTACTTTGTAGACCGTACCATTTATGTCCGTGGAAAAGATGGACAACCTGGACGATATGTAACAAAACGAGTTAAGCAGAGATTAACCAAGAAGCAGTATCTTATTATTGCTCGTGGTGCTGCTAAGACAATGTATCTTGAGTGTATTCAGGGTTATCATCTTGTGGTAGATCCTGAAACAACTGATCAGATCACAACATCTCCGACAATGAGACAGTCAGATGAGGTTCTTGGTCCGCTTCGTACTGCTATCGCGCGTGCGCGAGGGCCTGTGTTTAGAATGATGACAGAAGGATCTCTCCAGAACACGACTGGTAATAGAGATCTTCGTAAAAAGCTATTCTCTTCCAAAAAAGGTATAGAGAATACCATTACAAACTCTATCATCCGAGTATTACCGATGACCATCGACAAGCTACAATCATTAAGAACAAAAGTCGCTACAGTAGATGAGTGGTTGTCTGGAGATATTCGAGAAGATGTTATAGGCGCTATTGAGCAGGGTTCTTCGAAACTCCCTGACTACCTGATAGTTGCAGCTTCATCAGAGGGTACTGTACGAAATGGCGCAGGTGATACTATCAAGATGGAGCTTATGGACATTCTTAAAGGTAAATACAAAGCGCCTCACATTTCTATCTGGTATTACAGATTGGATGATGTTAAAGAGGTAGCTGATAGAGAGATGTGGCTTAAGGCCAATCCGAATCTTGGATTAACTGTAAGCTATGAGACTTATGAGCTTGACGTAGAAAGAGCTGAGAATGCTCCGGCTACAAGAAACGACATCTTAGCGAAGAGGTTTGGAATTCCTATGGAGGGATACACTTACTTCTTTACCTATGAAGAAACCAAACCACACAGACATCACGATTTCTGGCAAATGGAATGCTCTCTTGGAGCAGATATGTCGCAGGGTGATGACTTCTGTGCATTTACCTTTCTGTTTCCGTTGGGTAATGATGACTTTGGTATTAAGACTAGAAGTTACATCACATCCAGAACGCTTCACAATCTGCCTAGAGCAGCTAGAGAGAAGTATGAGGATTTCATGAACGAAGGAAGTCTTGTAGTGTTAGAGGGTACTGTATTGGACATGATGGAAGTATATGACGACCTTGATAAGTATATCGAGGATAACGAATACAGTGTGGTATGTCTTGGATACGACCCTTATAATGCTAAAGAGTTTGTCCAGAGATGGGCTCTTGAGAATGGAGAGTATGGTATAGAGAAAGTTCCTCAGGGAGTTAAGACTGAATCTGTACCACTCGGAGAATTAAAAGACTTGGCAGAAGATAGAAAACTAATATTCGATCAGCTGCTTATGCAATTTGCTATGGGAAATGCCGTAACACTTGAAGACACTAATGGTAACCGAAAGTTATTGAAGAAACGCTATGAGGAGAAAATAGACAATGTAGCTGCTCTTCTTGACGCTTGGGTTGCTTATAAAGTTAACAAAGATTCTTTTGATTAACATCAAAATGGAAGTAGGAGGAACAAAATGTCATCCATTGTAGATCGCGCAAGGAAAGCGTGGGATGTCTTTAGAGGAAGAGAACCCACTTACAGAGCAAATCTGGGACCTAGTTACTCTAGACGTCCGGACAAGAGCATAGTACACTATGGTGGAGAGAAATCGATTGTTAATGCTGTTTATAACAGAATAGCAATAGACTCTGCCGCAGTTACAATTGAACATGCTAAAAAGAATTCGGATGGTTTCTTTCAGGAGACAGTAGATTCAGATCTTAATGATTGCTTGAATCTCTCTGCAAATATTGATCAAACTGGTCGTTCGTTTATACAGGATATAGTGTTGTCTATGTTTGACGAAGGTGTTGTGGCTGTTGTTCCTACAGTAACTGATAAAGACATCTTTACAAATGAGACATTTACTATTTACGAAATGCGAACTGCTAAGATCAGGCAGTGGTTTCCGAAGCATGTTCGTGTGGAGTTGTATGATGACAATCTCGGTCAGAAAAGAGAGATAACACTACCTAAAAGAGCAATAGCTATTATCGAGAATCCGTTTTACTCAGTTATGAATGAACCGAACTCGATTGGTAGACGTCTTATCAATAAGCTTAACTTGTTGGATTCTGTAGATGAACAGCTTAGCGCTGGTAAATTGGATCTTATCATTCAGTTACCTTATGTCGTTAAGTCGCCTCTTAGAAAACAGCAGGCTGAAGCTAGACGAAAAGACCTTGAAGAGCAGCTTAACAACTCTACTTATGGCGTCGCTTACGCTGATGGTACTGAAAAGATCATTCAGCTTAACAGACCTCTTGAAAACAATTTGCTTTCGCAGATCGAGTACTTAACTACAATGTTTTACTCGCAGTTAGGTATTTGTGAAGAGGTTTTGAAGGGCACAGCAGACGAACAGATGATGCTGAACTATCGTAACAACATTATCGAGCCGACGTTGTCAGCTATAACAAACGAAATGACGAGAAAGTTCTTATCATCCACTGCTGTAACACAACAACAATCCATAATCTTTATCCAGAATCCATTTAAGTTGATTCCGGTTGCAAACATTGCGGACATTGCGGACAAGTTTACTAGATCACAAGTTCTTTCTAGCAATGAAGTCAGGTCTATTATAGGATACAAGCCGGTAGCAGACGACAGAGCTGATGAACTTCGTAATCCTAACTTGAACGCAACAGATCAGCAATTGGCAGATCCGGTATTGACGACTGCCGGCGAGGATAAAGGTGGCTCAAATGAATCGGATCCGTCTGATCCATTGATGAGCATGTTTAGAAAAAACTAATGAAAGGAGTACATCAAAATGGCAGACGGTTATGATTTCAAAGGTGTTGCCACTCAGTACGGAATCAAATGTGCTGATGGTAGAACGCTGATGAATGGCGCATTCAAGGGCTGCAATGGCAAAAAGGTGCCTCTCGTATGGAATCATGGTCATAAGGACGTGGAAAATGTTCTTGGTCATGCAATTCTTGAAGAAAGAGGAAACCAGGTTATTGCTCATTGCAAGCTGAACAACAGTAAGAAGGCGCAGCACGCTCGTTTTGCATTGCAGAATGATGATCTGGCTGCACTTTCTATCTATGCAAATGATCTTGTCGGAGGCAAGAATGTAAGTCACGGTACCATCCGCGAAGTAAGTCTTGTTCTGGCCGGCGCTAATCCTGGAGCATTGATCGACACAATGTCTATCGCGCATTCTATGGGTATGGATTATGACTTCGATGACGAAGACATCACCGAAGCATATATTTACCATGGTGTTGATGACACGATCGAAGATGAATCTATTCAGGATCAGGAAGAAGGTTCTGAAGAAAATCAGAGTCAGGAAGATAATCAGGTAAATACTGACGATCAGGAAAATACTGATGATCATGGAGGAGAAGATATGGCACATTCAGCTGATAAAGGATCACCTACAGCTAAAGAAGTATTTGATTCTATGAATGAAGATCAGAAAACATTATTGTACGCTATGCTGGCGGAAGCCACCGAAGGCGGAAAATCAAACGAGGAGGAAGAAGAAATGAAGCACAATGTATTTGAGAGCGATTACGCGGTTGCACAGGGTCCGGTTCTCAGCAAAGAAGATCGTAAGCAGATTCTGAAGGACATCAAGAGATTCGGTTCTCTGTCCGAATCTATCAAGCATCATATGGAAGACGAAAATGGTGTCCTGGCTCACGCTGTAACGCCGGCAAACTACCCGACCAACGAGGATGGATCTACCCAGACTTATGGTATTGCAAACATCGACTGGTTGTTCCCGGATGTAAAGAACTTCACGAGCGGCGCTCCGGAGTTCATCATGAGAGATCAGGGCTGGGCTAACAAGCTGCTGTCTGCAGTTCATCACACCCCGTTCAGCCGTGTAAAGACCATGTTCGCGGACATCACCGCTGATGAAGCTCGTGCAAAAGGTTACATCAAGGGTAAAGAGAAGGTTGAGGAAGTATTCACCCTGCTGAAGAGAAAGATCGATCCGCAGACCGTGTACAAGAAACAGAAGTTTGATCGTGATGACATCGTGGACATCACTGACTTCGACGTTGTAGCATGGGTTAAGCAGGAAATGAGAGGTATGCTGAATGAGGAAATCGCGCGTGCGATCCTGGTTGGCGACGGCCGCTCCTCCTCGTATGATGATAAGATCTCTGAAGATCACATCAAGCCGGTTTACAATGATGCTGACCTGTTCACCATCAAGGTTCGTCTGCCGTATGTTGCAAGTGAGACAGAAGATGCTCTGGCTAAGCGCGTAATTCGTGCAGCAATCAAGGCTCGTATTGACTACAAGGGATCCGGTAACCCGACGATGTATACCACTCCGCTGTTCCATACCAACATGCTGCTTTTGGAAGATTCCCAGGGTTATCCGCTGTACAAGACTGATGTTGAGCTGGCTACTAAGTGCCGTGTTAAGGAGATCGAGGAAGTTGAGCTGCTGCAGGGTATCAACCGTTCTGTAACTGTTGAGAGCACCACAACTGTTTATGACCTGGCTGCAATCATCTTCAACCCGACCGACTACAACGTAGGTACTGATCGTGGTGGCGAGATCAACAGCTTCGAGCAGTTTGATATCGATGTAAACCAGATGAAGTACTTGATGGAGACTCGTGTTTCCGGCGCTCTGGTTCGTCCGAAGTCTGCTATCGTTATCGAGGTAGCTCGTAGCTGATAGCTAAAACACATCAAAATGGAAGTGAGAGGGGTCAGAAATGGCTCCTCTCCTTTTCTAAGAAAGGCGGTAAGAAATGGAACTTGAACAAAGATTGGCTTTGATTAACAAGCCACCTATTGAAGAAATTACGAATTTTGATCTGGTAAATAAGCCGCCTATCGACGAGTTATATCATCATGGTATTCTCGGTATGCGTTGGGGTATTAGGCGGTATCAGAATCCTGATGGTAGTCTTACGGAGTTAGGAAAAAGAAAGTATGCTGATAAGTTGACGAAACTTGAAAAGCGTACTGCAAAAAGAGTTGCTAGGGCTGAGAAAAGAGCTAGAAAGCAACAGGAAGATTTCGAAAAGACCAAACAGAAATTTGCTAAAGATCCGGATAAGCTTAAAAAGCACATGGATATGTTTACAAATGAAGAAATAGTCAACGCCATGCAGCGAATCGAGTGGAGTAATAGACTTTCTGATATGAAAAACTCGAAAATTGAAAAAGGGAAAATTAAAGCTGATAAGATCTTGTCTTATGGAGACACTCTTAATACAGCTTTGAATTTTATAAACTCTCCGGTAGGTAGAGGTATAAGAGGGCAGCTTGGTCTTCCTACAAAGAAGTATTTCGATTTCAGTATTGAAGATGCTGAAGAAAAGAAACGCAGCGAAACAGAAATGGAAATCGAAAAGAAAAAACGTATGAAAGAAGCTGGTTTCGAAGATAAGAACAAAGATCGTGACGAATACACAGTAGAAGAACTTCAGGAAATGCTGAAGAAAAAACAAGGTAAATCATAAAGGAGGAGTATAAAAAATGGCAGTAGATATGATTCCCCAGAGTAGAGACGAGGAAATCCTAATCGCCACAATCAATGGTAATGAGTATACTGCAATTCCTCAGTCTCGTATGGAATACCTTCTTCTTGAACTTAAATCGGTTATAGAAGGAGGACAGGGCACATTGGATTATGAAAGCCTTGAAAACAAACCTCAGATTAATAGTGTGACACTCATTGGAGATATGTCAGCTTCAGATCTCGGTTTAGAAACATCACCGTTAACAACAGAGCAGGTAAATCAACTGCTTGATGTATTATCCTGAGGAGGATATTTGGTATGGCACAGAACAATTTTGTCGATTTTGATCAGGCAAAAGCACTTGCTAACAAAATTGCTCAGAGATTCAATGAGCAGTCTGCTGGCCTGATTTTCAAAGGTAGTAAGACCTTTGCAACATTGCCTTCTACACTCACACAGGCAATGGCTGGGTATTTCTATAATATGTCCGAATCCTTTACTACAGATTCTAGATTTGTAGAAGGTTCTGGAAAGACTTATCCGGCAGGAACAAATGTATCGGTAGCAGATTGCAGTACTTACGAAGCTGTGGTAGATCCGTCCGGAGATCCTTCTTCTCAGGACTGGTATGAGCTTGTTAACAACAAGTATGTTCTGTCGACCGATACTGAAGTAGACCCTAGCAAGACATATTATGTTGGTACTATCAGCATGAAGTTTGATGTTGCTTCTGGCTTTATCGATGTAGAAAGTATTAACGATCGCATCGATGATGTTAGAGATGATGTTGCTGAACAATTTAGCACTTCAGAAACTTACAAAGCTGGCGACATAGTTATGCATAACGATCTTCTGTATAAATTCAAGACAGACCACTCTGCTGGAGCTTGGAATTCTGCAGAAGTTGATGCTACGAACATTGCTAGTGAATTGTCTGAAAATCAGAATGTATTGACGGCAGGAGACCACATCACTATTGATGATGGTGAAATTGCAGTAAACAGATACGCAATTCCTGCTGGGGATATTGTGTATAAGGTGCTGACTGGCGATTACAATAGCGGAAATACTGTGTATGTCGATAAGTACGAATCGAACGGAACTTTTATTGAGCGTGTAACTGCTTCACCGTCTGGCTATCAATCGCAGGATGTTGATGGCTTTATTCGTATCTACAAAGAATGGAATCGCTGGGAGATTACACTTCTTGAGGACTGTAAAGAACAGAGTGCAGGATATAACTATTCTGTTGCGCCACATAATGCCGTTACAGAAAATGATTTTACTTTCACTGTGGAGCAACAACTCGATAACAATGACCTTGTTACTCGTGGTGAACTTGCAGCAAAGCAGGACATTTTGACCTTCGATTCTGTTCCGACTGACGGCAGCACGAATCCGGTAGAATCCAACGGCGTGTATGATGCGTTGGCAACGAAGCAGAATGCAGAGGACAACAATCTGCAGACAACTTCAAAGAATGTAGTGGGCGGCATTAATGAATTAAAGAGTGGTTTAACGAGTTTGG
>CAMKPL010000014.1 GCA_946414655.1 uncultured Caryophanales bacterium
ATTTTTTGAATTAGGAATGGTTTGGACTACACAGAATAGTTAATGGTTATTTCCCATATTTTGCTTCAGCTCGTATATGTAGCGGTAAAAGGTAGTCCTGGTCATCTTTAATTCATGCATTAACTGAAAAGGCCGCTTAGAATTGGCTTCAAAATAAGGGTTTATTGTTAAATTTTACATACTAGTAAGCATACAAGATGCCAGCAACTAAGAATAGTTGCATTTTTATATTAATTATGGTATAATGAATCAGAGGTGCTTTTTATGAGTCAGAAAGAGAAATTAATTAGGCATTTAAAATCAAAACCCAAAGATTTTACTTTTAATGAAATCTCTGTGTTGCTTGGGTATTTTTCTTATGAATGTTTTAACAAAGGAAAAACAAGCGGTTCCAGGATTATATTTGTTTCAAAAGAGCATCCTTCAAGCACATTACATAAACCACATTCTCGTAAGGAGTTATTGACATACCAAATTAAACAGATTATAGAAATGTTAGAACAGGAGGGCTTAATATGAGTAATGTTATTGAGTATAAGGGGTATATAGGTAGTGTTGAATTTTCAGAACAAGATATAATATTTTTCGGCAAAATTTTAGGAATACAAGCATTAGTTTCATATGAAGGAAAGGACGCACAGAGTCTCATTGAAGATTTTCACAATGCAGTGGACTGCTATCTTGAAAGCTGTAAAGAGAGAGGAGAAGAGCCGGAAAAAGCATATAAAGGCAGTTTTAATGTGCGTATTTCGCCGGAATTACACAAGCAAGCTGCGCTAATTGCGATAGAAAACCAGACAACCTTAAATAGTTTTGTAGAAAGTTCGATTAAACAAGCAGTTATCGCTGGGGGCTGATAGGGTGTTGATAAACCAACAATACTTCTCAAGTCTAAAAGGCATTTTACACCAGATATAATAAAATTAGTAAAGAAGCAGCTCTAAAAGGCTGCTTCTTTCTATTTATATAAAATACCAGACCGTATATACAATGTCAACACAGAATAATTAATTCTTATTTCCTTTATTTTGCTTCAATTCATGTATGTAGCGGTAAAATGTAGTCCTAGTCATCTTTAATTCATGCATTAACTGAAAAGGCCGCTTTCTACCTTGTTCCACAGCACTATAGTAAAAAGCAAACTTATCAAGTGCCATGACTCTTGGTCTGCCATAGTCATCCCAATCCCCTCGTAACCGTTTCTGTTCTATACCTTCTCGTTGTCGTTTTTCTTTCTTTTCAATCTCTGTTTGTGCCAGGTTAGCATAGAGTTCAATTAACATGTTATTAATTGTCTCATGCATCATACTAGCTATGGAGTTATCAAACTTAGAGAAGTCTATTAAAGTAGTAGGAATTTCAAGAACCATAACACGGACATTGTTATCATGAAAGAATCTTAACTCATCTAGAATTAATTTCTTGTTTCTACCTAACCTGTCTAACTCAGTGATAATTAAGGTATCTCCATTTTCAATGATTTCATTTTTTAATATCTGATACCAGGGTCTGTTGAAGTTTTTACCGGTTTGTTGGTCGCAGTAGACTTTGCCTTTGTATAGAGAAATGGAATTGTCAGAACAGAACTGAGTAATTTCGGCAATACCACGCTCTAAGTGTTGCTCTAGAGTACTGGTGCGATGATAAGCGATGTATTTCATAAAGAACCTCCCAGATATTACTATTAACACTAGTATAACAGAGAATGGTACCAAAAGCAACACACTTTAATTGGGAACACCCGAAATATATAAAGAGTATAGAAATAGGGAATATAAAATATAGAGTTCCAAAGGGTATGCTTTTTGGAAGCGAATAAAAAACATACAAAGATTTAAAAATTCATTTGAACGACAAATTTCGACAAAAAATGGGGAAAGTTAAGATTATTTATATAGTATATAGTATATAGTATATATATATATACTTACAAATTAAAAGGCGTCTTTGCAAACTAAAGATGAGATAAATGGGAAATAGGATACCGTAGTTTAAGATGGGAAATAACAATATTTATTTTAATGTGAGGTTGTATATGAAAGTTTTAGAAAGTAGGCATATATATCTTTCTTCTTATGAAGACAAATACTTTAATGACTTTTTTAGTTGGGAGAATAATTTAGATGAGCTGAACAAATGGAGTTTACATAAAAAGGTATACTCCCGGATAAAATTCAAGAGCAAAGTAGAAGATTTAAGTGATGAAAATGTATATAACAATCTATTTTTTATCATCAATAAAAAAAACGAAGAACTAATTGGTTACGTTGGTTATGAACGTATGGATTATGAAAATGGCAATTTTGCAGGTTTTACGTACATAAAACCTGATTATAGAGGAATGGCTATAAATGCGGAAGCTTGGCTTATTTTTCTTAATTATATGTTTCAATATCATCCAGTAAAAAAAGTTATATCATCGATATGTGATTGCAATAAAAGTAGTTTAAATAATGTGCAGTCTGCTGGTTTTAAAATAGAGGGAATTAGAAAAAAACATGTATTTCTGCAGGGCGAATATCATGATTTATATCTTATTGCTATGTTTAGAGAGGATTTCTATATAATTTTTAACAAATATAAAAATTATATATATCCAACTCAAAGTAGCTAAATAGAAATTAGAATTGGCAAAAAATTTAAGTCAACTACTGCAGAATTCATGCTTAAAATACCACGATAATATGTTATTTGAATACGATGGTACAAAGATAACATATAAACAATTTCTATTAGACGTTATTTGTTTTGCTAGCAAATTTGATACGCACTTTAAAAATAACAACAATTTAATTTTTGCGAATACTTCTTATAAATGGGCAGTAGCATATTTTGCCATTGTAATTTCGGGAGGAGTTGCAGTTTTAGCTGAAGCGAATCTAAAAGCAGATGAATTAAATACGTTGTGTTCAAAATACAAAATAAAAAATGTAGTTAGCGAGCACAATTTTCTGAACGAAGGGAATGACCTATTATTTATTAATATAAATGATATAAAGGTAAATATATCGCAGATTTCAGACTATAAGTTTGCAAACATGTCGGAAGAAAATGTTTGTACGATTGCTTTTACATCTGGGACAACGGATATAGCTAAAGGTATTATGTTATCCCATAAAAATTTGTGTTGCGATGCGTACGCCGGCTGTAGTATATATAAATATGAACAGACCGATGTGGTTCTTAATATATTGCCATTTTATCATCTATTCGGGCTAACTTGTGTTTTACTTGCTTCACTTATTTGTGGGAACAGAGTTATCCTTAGCAATGTACGTACCTTTTTTGATGATTTAAAAACAGTAAATCCTACTAGTTTACTTTTAGTTCCTGAAATTGTCGAATTTTTGTTATTAAGAATACAAAAATCTGGCCTACAAGAAACAGTTGGTACTAGATTAAGGAAAATATTATGTGGTGGATCGCATATAAATAAAGAAACGGTAAATATTTACAGAAAGTTAGGAATTTATATATCCAGCTGTTATGGAATGACTGAATGTTCCCCAGGAATTGCTATAAACCCTGTAGAAGGTGGGAGAAGTGGAACAGATGGGCTTGTCATTTCTTGCAATCAAGTAAAAATTTCACCAGATGACCATGAAATTTTGGTGAAAGGTAGTAATGTAATGGTTGGCTATTACAATAATAAGGAGTTGACAGAAAAAGTTATTGTGGACGGTTGGTTCCATACTGGAGATATTGGTTTTCTTAAAGACGGGTTTTTATCAGTAATCGGTAAAATTAAAAATCTAATGGTTTTTGATAACGGAAAAAAAGTAAACCCAGAAGAACTAGAATACAAATTTATGGATTGCGCAGAAATTGATGAAATTTTAGTATATAAAAGTTCAAATTGTATCCATGCAAAAATATTTTCTAAATCTTTTTTGGAAAATAGTGAAGCATATAAAACGATTAGTTTGAAAATAAGCAAAGTAAATTCAGAGTTGCCATATTATAAGAGGATTAGGAAAATTGAAATGGTACAAGAACCATTTGAAAAAACCTCTTTAAATAAAATAAAAAGAAGGAATTTAAATGAGTGAAGATAAAAATTTGGAGATATTTAAAAAGCTAAAAAGTATTCTTCTCAATATTAAGCCCAACATAGATATAAATGTATTGCACAATAATACAATGATTAAAGATTTAGGGTTGTCTTCCTTTGAGATTTTCGTTTTTATACATGATGTAGAAATAGAATTTAAAATAGAAATAGCTGAACAAAATATTCATAATAATTTCAATTTAGAGGACATGATAAATATGATTATGCAAAATAAATAAGCAAGTATCGATACAAAAATTCAACATAACATTTATTAAAAATAGATGGCAACGATTGAAACATTATTCATCAAAATAAACGAAGGAACACGCAATATATTACTCTGATGGTGTAGCGCTAAAGTCCATAAGTTGAGCATCTCTTGTTTTTAACCCAAGGGATTGTCAGAAAAGAATAAAAGAGGAATATAAATGATATCTCTGAATTAAAAATTATGGAATAGCATTAATAAAGATTTTTATGTATAAATTACGGAAAGTGCTTACGATGGATTATGATTTGTATCTGTGATTTGCATCTTAGTTGCGTTTACATTTATATTTGTGAATTGTGTTAATCATAAAAATAATTATTGCAAACCATTTATTATTCTAGAAATATTGTTGAATTGATAATAAATGTCTTTTTATGAAGGAGGGAAAACATATATGGCATATTTTACAAAATATATATGCCTTTATGAATTAGACAATGATAATACATTATTATTAAACACATTAACAAGTGCAATTGATATTGTGGATTCTTCTGCTCTTGCTAAAATACAGGAAATGATTAACTCAGATGAAATTTCGTTGCATTACCCTTCTGAACTGCTTGACAAGTTAAAGAGCAGAGGATATCTTTTCGAAAGCAAAGAAGAAGAGCATAAAATCATTGATACTCTTAGATGTATAAACAAAAAATCGTTATCCAAAGTAATTAATACAACATTCGCCATATGTCCAACAATGGGTTGTAATTTAAAATGCACATACTGTTTTGAAAACAATGAACAACATAGAAATTACAAACTAATGTCTGCAGAACAATTGGAAACCATATTCACACATATAAAGGACTGTTGCGCTCAATTAGAAAAGGGGAAAAAATCATTGAAGAGATTTCGTAACCCCCGAATTGAACTTTTGGGTGGGGAACCTTTATTAGCAAGTAATTATTATATAGTCAAAAAAATACTTGCTTTTGCGAAGGGAGCAGGGATACCGGTAAGTATTGTTACTAATGGGACAACTATTGACGATAAATATTCTGAGCTTCTAAAAAAATATAAAAAAATTATTTCATCGATACAAATAACTATAGATGGAGACCAACCAATTCATAATAAACGCAGGATTCACGTGGATGGTAGTGGGACTTTTGATTCTATCTGCAACAGTATCGATAAATTATTAAATATTGGTTTGCACATTGACCTTAGAATAAATGTTGATGCAGAAAATATTGAACATATTCCCGAATTAAAAGAAATTATTACTCAACATGGTTGGGCACATAATCCCTTGCTTGTACCGTACGCCGCTCCGGTGAAGTGCTATAATATTCGTAAAAAAACAAAAAACATTTTAACAGATTCTGAAATGTTGGATAAATTAATATTAAATAAATGTTATGGTGGAAAAGATGGATTTTTAAATACATTATTGTCACCTGTACTTGGAATGGTCACAAATTTTTTCTCTGCATCGGACAATCAAGTAAAACCATGGAAAAGAACATACTGTGAAGGAACTACAGGGACTCAATACTGTTTCTATCCCGATGGTGCAATAACGATATGCTTAAATTGTGCGGGAAATTATAATTATAGAATCGGCACTTTTGATAAAACTGGAGTTAAAATTGATAAAAGTAGATGGAATATGTGGATAAAAAGAGAGCCATTTCAAATGGGAAAATGTAAGGAATGTAAATTTATATTATTATGTGGAGGTGGGTGTCCTGTAGAAGCATTAGAAAGTCATAATGATATAAATTGTCCGGTATGTGGTGATATAGAAAATACATTGCAAGTATACATTAAACACATAAAAGATCATTTATTAAAAAAGAAGCCATGCGAATAATAAGTAATTATACATACTATTGCTTTGTTACAGATTTATTACATTAGAAATAGTACAATTGGGGCCAATTTAGGATAAGCTCCATATGCTTGCAGCATTTGGGAATGGTTAATTTTTTAACCGCTTTTGGGGAGTCTTTTGGGAGATGCATATACCGTAGGGCGTGCATCATTATATTTATCTTCGAATTACCACTTTTTGTACATGATGAAAGAACGAATGAAAAATATGACCCAATAGTCATTAACGTTCTTTTGTCCTTTTTTTGCTATACCATATATTAGTGGTAGAGACTCTGCATTTGTGGTATATCTTTCGTGGTAACTTTAAAAACTATTTGCAAAAGATAGCCAACCTAGATCAAGTATGATACAAAAGGGCATTGCCTCTAACAAATAAAGAAAGCATTTTATTTCCGACTGATCCCTATTTGTAAGTAAAAGATATTTTGTTCGTCCTTCATTACATTCAGCCATATATACCTACCAATTTATAGATTTCAGAAGTTCCTTGCCGTTGATTTTTGGTATATTTGGATAAAAAAAGATTTACTATATCGATACGAGCAAAATATCGACAAATTTCGACAAAAAATGGGGAAAGTTAAGATTATTTATATAGTAATAGTATATAGTATATATATATACTTACAAATTAAAAGGCGTCTTTGCAAACTAAAGATGAGATAAATGGGAAATAGGATACCGTAGTTTAAGATGGGAAATAACAATATTTATTTTAATGTGAGGTTGTATATGAAAGTTTTAGAAAGTAGGCATATATATCTTTCTTCTTATGAAGACAAATACTTTAATGACTTTTTTAGTTGGGAGAATAATTTAGATGAGCTGAACAAATGGAGTTTACACAAAAAGGTATACTTCTCGGATAAAATTCAAGAGCAAAGTAAAAAATTTAATTATAATAAAAATTTTTAACTATAAATTTATGAATGTATGGTATTATGGATATAATAACAAACAGTAAAATTTACCATTTTGCTGTTTGTATCAGAATAAGGATAACAATGATACATAAAGTTGGGTTGTAAAAAAACGAGGCTTCTCCGTTGCTTTAGCCCAAGAGATTATTAGAAAAAGAATAGAAGAAGGGGGGGATATAGATGGTATCTTTGAATGAAAAGTTATGGAATAGTATTGCTGAGGATTTCTGTATAGAAAATGATGAGCACGATTATCTTATAAAGTGCTCAAATATTTAACGATTAACGACGACAAACACTAAAAAACGGTAATTGCACTTTGCCGTAGCATTATGGCTATTCCATTGAAAATAGAACACCATCCGTATAGTGGGCGGATGGTGTTCTATTTTCAATACCTAGTTATTTTAAATTAACTCGTTTGTACATTTTATTATTAATATTTCTCTTGTTTCTGCAGAAATAACATAATTGTTTTGTGAAGGCAAATTGTATTTATTACATATATAATGCCAAAAATTTTTAATTCGTG
This sequence comes from uncultured Caryophanales bacterium, assembly GCA_946414655.1. Classification (GTDB taxonomy): domain Bacteria; phylum Bacillota_I; class Bacilli_A; order RFN20; family CAG-826; genus Fiminaster. The sequence continues at coordinate 7,617 of CAMKPL010000014.1, forward strand.
TCTTCGTTCTTTCTTTCTCTTGCATAATTTCTTTTGTAAAATTTAGATTATCTGGATCTATTTCATTAAGCTCTTCTAATGCTAAAATGCGGTTTCTTAAACGACGTATCTTATCAAATTCAAAGTCTGTTGCTACTTTTTGAGTGTGATCAAATCCCTCATATTGCATCTACTTCTACCTCCTCTACAGCTTTTTTTTCTTTCAATTTTCGTCTAAGCATATTACCAACTTTTTCTTCTATCGTAGCAACTTTGCACTGAATTGAAGGAGAAATTAGATATTCGTTTGTCATTTGTTTATTTATAAATAAACAACGATTGCAGTTTAGATTTTTACAAGTTTTACATTCATCTGCGTTTTCTAAATCTAATTGTGCTAAGTATTTAGCTGTAAATCCTTTTTCTAAATCTCCTATACAGTTTTCGACATTTTCGAAATAAAATGCAGGACAAATATAAAGTCTGCCATTGGGAGCTACCGTAAACGTACTGATCCCAGCCCCACACCCATTTGGCTTTTCCAATTCTGCAGAGCTGCCGTTTAATACATTTACTGTAAGAGTTTTATTTGAATTCAATATATATTCTGAGATCTTTGAAAGCTCATATTCATATGTTGTTAGCATTGTATCTGTTATTTTTTCTATTGAATGCATAATAATGTTTATATAGACATAGTCAGCGAAAAAAAGCGAAATACATTTAGCACTCAAATTTGCAAGATCGTTAACGTCAATGTGCAGAATATATGCTTTTTTTCTCCTTCCAACTTCGTTGTTAATAATACAATCAACTTGAGGGAATTTATTTTGGGGTTGGCCAATAAAAATTGGAATTAAATTATTTTCTCCAGAAAAAAGAATTGCTTTTCCTAACATCTTGTCATCCATCTTTAGAAATTTTCCATCTGCTTTAGCGTTAGTATAACTGCAATGAGGTTCTGCTTTATCATCTGTATATATAAGCAAATAACGTTTGAATGTTTTATTTAAATATTGTTTTTGTTCTTCTCTAGGATTACTTCTACCATCTAATTTTTGTGCAACCTTCTCCCAAAAATATTCTACAGCTCTAGCTTTTGCTTTATGCATTTTGCAATTATATTTTACGCGTTTGAAAATCGTGCCGCCTTCTGATTCATTATAATTTAAAGCAGTACAAGACGAACAACCGCTTGCCACTTCACAATTATTACACTCATTATCTTGCACACGATTTATGGAAAGATATTGAAAAGGCTTTAACCTGTCTTTGTAGATACCCTTGTTTACATCGCCTATGGGGTATACTTTGTTTTTAGAAAGAGAAGAACCCGTGAATCTTATACACGGAAAAAAATTACCTTGGGTATCTATTGCCAGCATTTTGCCACAACCACAAAATTTTTTCTTTCTTATCTGCCGAGACATTGGTAATCCAATAGAAGGATTAAAGAAACTTAGAGTATACTCATGAGAATAAAATATGTTATTTTCAATAATATAATCTGCTAAACTTTTTAACTGACTTTCAAACATCTGTACATCTTCATCAGTCCACACATTTTCATAAACTATATTAGCTGATATTTTTTTTATTCCTAAGTTCCAGAGACTAATAATGGAATCTCTTAAATATGGAATGTCTCCATGCGCAAATGTAGCTTTAGTTCCCGCATTTGGAAATTGCTCGAGCCAAAGTGGTACATTTTTAATAACGTCATCATAAGAACCTCGGCCATTCGGATAAATTCTCTGTTGATCATGTTTAATTTTATTTCCATCTACACTGATGCCTATTAAAAGATGTTTCTTATTTTTATTAATATACCTTTGTACTGCTGGTGTTCCATATAATATGCCATTGGTTGATAAATTAAAAGCATAATCCTCGAACCAAGGATGATTTCTTCTATACATTTCTATTTTGATATAATCACAGATTTCATCGATCAAATCCATTTCAAGTAAAGGCTCACCACCGATAAAATTCCAAACAACCGACTTCTCATTAAAAAATTCTCTAGAAGATAATATATAATCCACCGCTTTTTTTGCAGTTTCTATATCCATCTTATTTTGATTGTTTTTATGTGCCAAATAGCAATATTTACATCTCAAATTACATTCCTCTGTAACTGAAAAGGTAATATCAGTTACTCGTTTCCCCATGTTCAAACTAGAACGAGGTATACCAAAATCGATTGTTTTATCTCTCTTACTCAAAGTGTATGCCTCCTCTTTTGTAGTACTCTAGAATACTTTGTTAAACCATATCATAATCACAACCTGTACATTCTGCTTTGTAGTATACCGATTCTGAATATTCGCATTTTCAACCGAACATTCCATTATTTATGTCGCATTCTTTTTTGTTAATTGAAGCAGAATCCAGTCAATTTTACTGGTTATTTGTTTTCTATTCCTTTTTACCTTCTCTCTATACCCAAATTACTTTTCCTCTTCAATTTATAATATCAGTATAATATTTTACAACAAGCTTCTCAATCCTCTCTGCCCATTCTTGTCGATTCTTGCCGAACCTGAAGTGGAACGTGAAGCTAATAACGCTTGGGCGGGCAGCGTTAAAATATTTACTTAAAATTGCTAAAAAACATTTTTTAAAAATCGCTTTTCGGTCTTTCGATCACATATGTCCCCAGAAATAACTTGTCTAGCACCTTTTCTACTGCCACTCTCTTCGAGAGCTCATTCGTCCACAGATCCATAAAAAAGACCGCCTACCGAATTTAATAAAAATGGGTTAGAGCTTCCTGGAGGGCAGTGGCAAAAATTGACTATAGCACGGGCATTTTGCACTGGGGCGCCAATGTTAATTTTAGATGAAGCCACATCGGCTTTAGATGCAATTTCAGAATCAATAATATATGGTAAATTAGAAAAGTTAGCTAATAAAAAATTAGTTGTTTTTGTTTTCACATAGAATGTATTTTCTAAAATTGCTACAAAAATAATTTACATAGAAAACGGAGAAATTAAAAATATTGGTGCTCACAATCAGCTTATGAAAAACTGTCTTGGTTACAAAGAACTTTTTGAAGAGCA
>CAMKPL010000015.1 GCA_946414655.1 uncultured Caryophanales bacterium
TGGAGGCCTTTCTGTACGTGCCTTAACTAATGAAGCAGGAACCGTAACAGATACCTTAGTCTTCGATGCCTTTGGTAATGAGACAGCCAAGACTGGATCAACAGATAACCCCTATGGCTTCCAAGGTGAAGAAAAGGATGAGACAGGGCTTTACTACTTAAGAGCAAGATACATGGATCCTTCAACCGGAACCTTTACTTCCATGGATACCTATGGAGGTTCCTTGTCTGATCCTATGAGCTTACATAAGTATCTGTTTGCAAACTCTAATCCGGTAATGAATTGTGATCCGAGTGGACACTATACATTAACAGAGCAGCAAACAACTGTAGCTATTCAAGCTATTCTGGGTGAAGCAACATCTGGAATATTCTACATAGTCGATATGGTTATTACTGATCCGCAAATGAAGAATCATTCAGTTGGCGGATTGTTGTTTGCAATGCTCATGGGCTTCATGTTAGGTGCTTGTGGTGGTTATTCCCAAGTATCAGCCAGCGCTTGGGCTTTCAAAATGATCTTGGGTGCTTTTGGGATTACTTTTGGTACCCTTGGGATATTCAAAGGTTTGGAAGATTTTGACAATGGGTATTCCATATATGGTGTAATTGAAGTTGCACTTTCTATTATAATGATAACAAGCGGTTTTTCTGGTATTAGTTCTGGATGGAGTGAAAAAGGAGAGTATACTGGTTTAGGTTTTACACCCAATAAAAGAGGAAATTTATATATTGGTGGGAAAAGCAGCAGTGGAAATAATTCTATTAAACCCGAAGCTGCACTTACCGGGAGTAAAAAACATGGCGTTAATTGGAATGAAGGAACGGCAAGAGCAAAATCTACTGGTAAACCTCAGGGACGGTGGGCCCAATCTGATTTGCAATACGCTACAGAAAAGGCTAATACTTTGAAAGCTGGTGAGAGTAGTTATTTTGATTTACCTAAAGGCTCACAATCAGTGGTATATATGCCAGACGGAACTGTACAACCTGCATCTCGAATGTGGATAAGGAACAATGGAACCGGTACTTGGCATGGTTATCCGATGCTGTAAAAAGGAGAGAAAGATGAAATTTGCAATTCAAGCGGGTAATCCCCAAACAAACGAATCAAATATTTTTGAAAGCAGTTTATCAGAAGCCATCGAAACTGTTTTTCCCCTTTATACTGAAAATGCGTTCCTTTGTTGGAATCATATATATATACCGTTATCTTATAAATATGATTTGAGTTATATGATTAATGATATCTTGATAATGCTAGACAAGATCATGTCTGATGAAACAGGCTGTTTAACAATTCATTGGCTCCCTGATACTTTTCGTTGTGATTGGCAAGTTAAGTGGAACTCAAATGAATTAGTTGTTGAGTCCAACTGGGAGTGTACTGTCGGCGATTTGGAGAAGTTATTGAATGAGTCTGGTTCTATTACTCTTCCTAAAGATATGTTCATCAACGAATGGAAACGTGTATTAGAAAACTTAATTAGTGGACTAAAGGCACATGGATATACTCCTAATAATTTACCTGAAATGAATTATCTGATATCTATTAAGAATTTGATTAAAGGGCCAGGCATCTATTATCAGTCGTAATAGATGCATTACAAATGATCCAATACCGTACTGATACCTGAATTGTCAGAGGTTGAGGGTGTTCCGTTCCCGGTATATTTGCTCATAGCCATTTTTACAGTGCCGTCAATTAATTCCCTTATAAAAGAGAAAATATCGAAGGGATAGTGTGAGGATAAATAACCATGGATTATACACTGGACATTATTATTCCGAAGCAATGTATTGAGCAGTTGGGCTTAATGCAGGTGCAGTACGAGTGGGGTGGTGTAATGCATCCGCAAGATAAATATGTGACTTCTTCGAATATCGAGTTTTATGAGATTGAGGATAATGAATACTACAATAGAATCGTCAGTTTTCTTGATCCGGATGATCTTCTGTATTTGTATCTGAAAAGTGATTTGTTATTTGAATTGGAGTTTGCGGTCAACCGCGATATCGAGCAGCTTAACAACAATCCAATATTTGGCTTTTTGTGTAAATTTGCTGATTTGCCCTGCTTTTATTTGATATTGGCCAGGGAAGATGAACCGGTAAGTGAAACATTTGCAGTAAACAATGCAGATGGTATGAAGCAGGTTTTACTTGAATGTTTTAATTGGTCTGATCCGAAGGATGTCATGATCTGTAAAAGGGAAAATTAGCTTAGATAATATGGGATACACATACGCTAATGATGTCGGAACAAGTTCTATATGAAAAGGATAAGCTGGTAACTAGGGAATAATAATTGGATCGTGCAGATTTCAAAAGCTTGGGGAGTGCAAAGCGAGACGTTATAAAACTGTTTCAATTGTTGTAAGACGATACTCATCAAAATCTTTATCTTCTAATTCTGTACCTTCTAAATCTATCGTTACTCTCCATCCAGGATTATCTATTGTACCGATTTCCACGCCAAAATAATGTTGCCAGTCCCCCTCACATTGTGATTTATACCATTCTTCTAACCATCTTATTAAACTCATATAACGGCCTCCACTTCACAATACTCATATATTCATTTATTCTGCTAAACCTATGAAAAACTCAACTTCTCAATGTTTTTAAATACATCTCATATAATTCGGAAGTGTTTATAATCAGTTTTGACTGCAATATGCTTTCATTAATTTCCTTCACGTCATCAATGTATTTCATATATGCAGATTTTATTTCCGAAATAAAATCATCCAGGGACAAATCATATGTATATATACTTATGTTACATTGCATATTGTGAACTTCAACTATTACAGATTTGTCTAAGTGCACTCTAATCTCGAGCAGATTGCTATTTAACAATCCGACGCTAAACATATCACCTTTCAGTAATGAGATACCACACTTAATTAACTGATCAACATAAAACGAAATATCTTCATCGCCATCGCTTGTCTCAACAGCACTACTTATAAATCCGAGTGAAAAATCACCGAGTTTAAGGATCATAAATCCATATATAGAGCCATCATCCTGATCAAATTCTTCAAGAGAATAACTCTTTAACTCTTCACGATTAATCACCCAATCTATGTATTTCATATATCTTCCAAACAAATCCTTGATTCTGTTCACCAAAAGCGACGGCTTGGTTTATTATTTCCCATTTCACTCTCTAATTACATTATTCCCATCAAGTAAGTAGAAATCATGACAAGCAATATCGATTGTCACCCAGTTATAAGAATTGTCCTCACCGGTATATTCTGCGCCTTCAACTCTGAAATGGTATATACCATTGTCGCAAGACAAATAATGTATCTCAATCTCATCGTTGATAGTCGTACCGTTTTTTACGTTATAATCAACCAATCTGTCAAATACTATATACCCATTTTCTATATTTCTATCATTATAGTAATTCCATTCGGTCGTTCCTTCTTTTATCCTCGAAATCAGATCAATTTGGAACATGATTTTCTCGTTGCAAACATCAACTCCAATACAGCACCTGTCTCCAAGATAAATCGATTCACAGAGTCTTTCTATTGTCATGTTCTTTCCTCCTATTAAACATGTTCATAATCTCAATTAATATATTCCTGAAATCTAAATATAATTCTGCATGTATCGTTTTCTTCAATTTCGATGCAAGAAACGCACTTTTCTTCATCGACCAAACAAGGTACTACAGATTTTTCTGTCATAAATTAACCTCCGTAATTCGGATTTGGAATGAAGTTATCAACAATTTGGTAGTTCTTAAGGGAGGCATTTGAAATATACATTCAGAATATCACAGATTTATTCATTTATTGTTCAACCCATGAGTATAAGAAACAATTAAAGCCATAGATGCAAAGCATGACAGATCCATGTGAAAAGTCTACGTTTTGAAGGCTTCAGAGTCGCGCATATTTAAATAGGGGATACATCTGATTCCGACACATATCTCTAGCTATGCCGCTCCGGAATAGATGTATTAAATTTGTGGTTCAACCAATAAAACTGGTGTTCTGTGTACAAGAAAATCATTTCCCATCTAATGTAGCTTTCTCATCACTTATCTATACTGTTTACCTTTTAATCTTTTAATAAGCTCTTTGGCAAACAAAACGGCAATCTCATCACACGATAAATCAGTAGACTTTAATGCTTGTATATCAGAAAGAAAAGGATATCTATCTTTCATTTCATCAATGGTCACTTTATACAAAAGAGGAAGTACTACCTTCTGTCCGCTCTGATTTTGTTTTTTCATAAATTCATTTAATTCTTTATTAGTCCAATCACCATCAAAAAAATTCTTAGAAATTACAATAATTGCAAATTCAGAATTATCTGTACCTTTCAATATTTTCTGTTTCCAATTATCACCCCATGAAATAACATCCGTATCATAAAAACAATTGACATTCAGTTTTTTTATTGAGCTAACTAATTTTTCAATGTAATCAATTTTATCTTTACTTGCATGAGAAATGAAAACATCATATTGTTTGGTTTGAATGTTTTTTTCATTAATGTTATGATCATCAAATTTATTAAGAACAATAAATCCCTTCTCAATATATTCAATTACATTTTTTATTATCAAATTTGCAGATTCAGCATTTGAGAAGGAGTTTTTTGACAATAAACTAAATTTGGTTAAGTATTCATTATCAAATGAAAGAAATAATTTAAGGAAAGCTAATGTCTTTGTATGCCAAGCATTATATTTTGTTTTATCTACAAAATAAGTACCACCTATTGAAAAATCTGAATACCACTTTGTCGGTAGAACAGAATTTGTATATTCATTACTCAAATCATTTAATTCACTAATTACTTTTTCTTTATTCATTGTGAACCTCTTTTCCAAATCAGGAATTTATTGTCCAAATTCTAGATACAAAAAACTCACGCATCTGGCGACTGGTAAAAACATAAAATAGATTAATCAGCTTGTACCCTTCGAATAAACTCAGTCAAAACTTCTTCTTCACTATATTCGATGCCTTTATCCAAAAAATCTTGCTCGATTTCTTTAATTTTAATATTAATAATATCCTTAATCTTTTCTGATTTTTGAGAATTCATTTTCGCTCTTTCTAAGGATAATTGAGTTCTTCTTTCCAAAAATGCTTCGTAAGCATCTAAATTCAAGACCGGATTATTAATCAAATCTCGAAAGCAACTATAAAAACAAGAATAATAAACTTTAGATTGCTCAGTTATATTAGACAAATCGGAATTAAAATTTAAATCAAAAAAATAACCCGATAATTCACGAAAGAAATCATCCTTTCTATAACGAGTAAGAATAATAATAATAGTTTCATAAACTTTTCGGTCCCAATCATCGATACACATATCATTAACCATGATATTATGGATGCTCGCAACTATATCAGCAGCTTCAGGCGTTAAGGAACCAATATCATATTTCTTATCACGTTCCAGCAAGTATTTAACTGCATCCATTTTCTTATCAAATAGTTTTTTACTAACAATTCGATCAGAAAATAAACGTTTAAAAATTAATTCATAGCGTTCATTATCAATCTTTTTACCGTTTTCAAATTTATCAATATATAGGTTTAAAGTAGGGCGAGACAACCCCAATTCATTAGCTAAATCCTTCTTGGTTTTTCCTATACTTTTAAGATACTGATTAATATTCATATTATACACCTTAAATTTGGCGCACATATAATGTGCGCCAAACCAAAATCATTCTATTACTCTCAGCATATCAGAATCTGCAACTTCATAAGTATAGCCAGCCGGAAGATTGTTATGCTTTGAACAAATCGGAACAATATACCATTCACCTGAACCGTTAACCTTCTTAACATGACCACCAACATCAGCCAAATTATTGCATGTTAAACATGAACACCATGAAAATCTTCTATGCATATTAACTTCCCAATAATCCTTCCACGAGGCATAACCTGCTTGCGGTCTATTATCAGCCGAACCATTAATGTTCTTAACAATTGCCATTAAAGTTCCCCCTTTCTTAATACTTAACAAAAAGGGTTGACACAAGCGAATCATTCATACAAAATAATACTGCAACCGATCATTTCGATGATCTTCGGGAGTCCTTGTGGCTCCCCTTTTTGTTTGTAATTTAATTATACTAAAGCCACCAAGCAAACGTCAAATGTAAAAATGTAAATTAGTTTACATACCCCCGAATTCTATCTTTTGTTTGAACAAGAAGCCTGTATTTTGTACACATTAGATAACTGTTTGAATCTGTCATGTTTTGCTGCAATTCGCGGCGCCGGGCGGTCGTAGATGCGTTGGCGAACGGCCGTTTTGCATTGAAAGCGGTCGCCACCGTTAAGCAACTATGTTTTTGTATTAATCAGCACGGTATAGTCCTTCGTAACCCGCTTGGTTATCGCGTTTGAGGATACCTCGTCGTTTAACATAGAAAAGCTCCAAACATGTAAATGGATCGATTAGCCAAAGAATTTTCTTATAACTGGAAGTGCCGGTGCCTGCAAAACGCATATCGCCAATGCATTCTGTATAACGGCGCTTTAACAACTGAGGACTGTGAAGTATATACGTGCCAACACGCTACTGCAGCAAAGCGAGAAGGCCAGAAAGACAAACTCAAGCTATGAATATACAAACGAGATATCTTCTTACGATCTTCTGGTAATTGATGACTTCGGTCTAATGGAACTGGATCTTGAGAAATGCAGAGATTTCTTCGAGATTATTGAAACGCGCGACTCAAGAAAAGCCACAATGATTGTATCTCAGCTACCAGTCGCGAATTGGTGGGACTTATTCAAAGACAGCACCTATGCGGATGCCTGCTTAAGCAGGATGACTGCTAAGGCATATCGCCTAGAATGTAACGGCAGAGATATGCGCAAAACAGAATATAATAATTCTATAGCGTCACTCCGTGCCGCTTGAAGCGGAACAGCATGCCGTTCTAACGGAATCGGCATGCTGTTTAAGCGGAATTTGCAATCGGTATCAAACCATATAACTTGAAATGGCTGATTCCCTCTTTTGGAGGTAGTACACAATGGTATGAAGTAGAGATCGTAGATTTGAATATTTTTCGAAAAACTATTTTAAAAATGAAACATTTTTCGATTTTTCAGCGTTTGATTTGGAGAACGGAATGGCTTTCAACATCGATTTTGCTGAAGATTGTTATGAGTATTACATAAATAAGCTTTAGGTGTTTATATACTATCACTAGGAAATGTTGATGGAATAGATGATACTCTTCTATTACCATTGATACTCTAAGATAATAAGTCCTTAAGAAGTTCCAACAACTATTCTGTTTTCATACAGCTTCAACTGCTTATTAATGCCTCCCTTGCCTAATCAGCATTGGAGGCATTATTCTTTTTTACCCTACTGATGCATCTCTTTCCCTCCGGCAATTCTTATAGAGCACAGTCAACAAACATTCTCTTACTTCTGACCTTTCTTTTAAATCCATGCTGTGTAAAATATGTCTATCGATTCACTGTTCTTAATTTGTTCATCCGTCAAACCCGTTCTATTGATTCATTCAATATAATCTATTCCTGTAAATAATTTATAATCATATTTGCTATAAGCTATAAGAGAAAGAAAGAAATCATCAAAATCATTGTATCGTTCTATTTCTTCTCCCGCTGCCCAAATGACATTTCCGTAAAACGAGCTGCTTTTATCTAAAACTAACAGATATAAATCATTAGCGTATTCTGAAGCACCAATAGGCAGTATATATTTAATATCTCCGGTACTATCAAGATTGTCCACACAATAATCAAGGCGCTTAACATACTTTGAATCGCTCGCCAGAGAAAGATCATTCAACCCAAATAATGATTTATCCTGAGACACATTTTTCCAACCGTCAGCAGCCAAGAGAAAATTTTTATACTGCTTAGGAAGGGATACCATCTGTGAATCCTCCCACTCAGCGATCGCATTTTCAGAAGCTGCAACTTTAGGGTAACAATACTCATACAGGCCAGCTAGATCAACAGCTCGAATTCGTTCTCTAATTTGAAACAAATAACCTATTGCTGCTTTATAATCCAACATGTTAACCTCCTGCGTATACATAATAAGTCGGTTTGTATCCTATAGGATATTTGGGTGCTTGTCCACCCATACTACTATTTACAGTTAATGACTGGTCTGCCCACTCAAACGGCACAGGTTTACCTGTCCACGTTGTATCGGGCACATGGCCAACTACCCCTCTATAAGGTGTTCCAGCAGCGAGCGCTCGTGCTCTTTCTAAGGCGGCCGCATGACTAGCTTGTCTTCTTAATAATCCCTTAGTAGATACTCGACCTGTAGGCGAAAGTTGTCCGTTAAAAGCAGCACGGTTGCAACCATTAACATATTCTTTTATTTGTGCTATTTCTTTTGGTGTAGCACCTTTGGGTGGTGTAAATTCTACTGGTCCGGATTTCTCTCCAAACCAGTCATCAATTTCTTTGTTAATATCGCCCCAATCACCATTTCCTTCTACATTCGGATCTCCTTCAAGGTGTATTAATTTGCCTCCTTTACCAAATTTGCTTAAAATTTCAGATCCGGATTTCGAGAGTCCGTAAGTAGAAACTCCAATTAGCAGCAGTCCGGTCAGGAAGTTGTATAGTCCGCGATTAGCATTTCCACCTGATGATTCCAGTTCACCAAGACCTGCAGAGGCTCTCTGAATTCCTATGCTTAATCCTACTGCCGAGAGAACTAATCGTACCAACAGGATAGAACAAAGAGCATATCCGATAAAGCCTAAGATAAATCCTTTAAGGAAGCCATTCATTGCTGCCGTAGCAACATTCCAGCCGTATACTGATTTGCCATATTTCTCTATATCCGAATCTTTGTTCTGCAAACTATATAGAATTCCACTATCAACAGCAGACAATATTCCTGAAATAGCCATAGCAGCAACCATACCCTGCAGGGATGCTTCATGTCCACCCGGATCACAGTAAGCAACAGGATTGCTATTTGCAAACATATACTTATGCAGGCTCATCGGATCAGACAATGAACCTCCATAGGTGTCCATGGACGTAAACGTTCCTGTCGAAGGATCCATGTATCTGGCTCTCAGGTAGTAGAGACCCGTAGCATCCTGCTCTTCGCCCTGGAATCCATAGGAGTTATCTGTAGAACCTGTCTTGGCTGTCTCATTACCGAAGGCGTCAAAGACTAATGTATCCGTTACGGTTCCTGCTTCATTCGTTAAGGCACGGACAGAGAGGCCTCCG
>CAMKPL010000016.1 GCA_946414655.1 uncultured Caryophanales bacterium
ATTTCAAAATCACCAAATTTGACTTCGTTATCTTTCTTGTCACCTTGTGGTAAAGAGACTTCTTCAACATCAGCGAATTTTTCTAAATACCATTTCTTGGCATCTTCATATTTCTTGCCACTTCTCTTTTTCGCTTCATCTAAAGAAGCTTCAAAAGCGTCATGTTTTTCTTCTATAACATCTTTTCCTTCATAGAACTGAGCTAATTCAGACATTAAGATGTTTAAAGAATATCCATCAAAAACGATGTGGTGAATATCGAAGAATAAATATAACGATTTTTCCGTTTTGAATAACTTGGCTCTAAATAATCTTTCTTTTGAAAGGTCAAATGGTTGAACAAGTTTTTCTTTAATCTTGGAAAAGTCCTTTTCAGTAACGTTTTCTATTTCACAAACAGGTAATTTAGCGATGAGCTGGCTATATCTCATTTGTGGCAAGCCGTCTTTACTTACACTGATGGAAGAGAATAAACCACGATGGTTTTTAAAAGTTTTTGTAACAGCTTCACATAATTTCTTCTCATCAGTGTCTAAACCAAATCGGAGAAGAACAGGGTTATTGTAACTACATCCTTCTATTTGATTTTGACATGCTAAATAAATCGCTAGTTGTGCTTGGTTTAATGGCACAGCATCATTAGTTAAAGTAGTTTTCTTACTTTCATTCATAACGCCACCTCTTTATAAATATTTATATTTATCGATAAGTACATTTTACAATAATTTTTAATTTATGAATAACTAATTTGTTATATAATTGGAAATAAGTTATGAGTCAGAAGAAAAATAGCTTTGGAAGTGGCATAGGTTTTATCTTAGCGACAGCCGGTGGCTCCGTTGGATTAGGTAATTTATGGTCTTTTCCATATAAGACTAGTCAAAACGGTGGAGCCGCCTTCGTTTTTGTCTACATTTTAAGTGTTATTGTCCTAGGTTTAGCTTTATCCATTGGTGAAATGTACATTGGTAAAAGAGCGAAAGCTAATAACGTGACTTCGTTTAAAAAAATCCATCCAAACCTTGGTTGGGTTGGTTTAGTTATGATTGTGGGTGCTCTATTAATTTCCTTTTATTACACCGTCATTGGTGGATTTACGATTAAATACACAGTTTATTCCTTCTCGTCGACTCCGATTGATCTGAAAGGTTTCTCTGGAAACATCTGGGAAGTTATTTTATATTCTGGAATTTTCCTCGCTTTAGCGATTGTCGTTATCTCCTTTGGAGTGAAAAAAGGAATTGAAACAGCCAGTAAAATTTTAATGCCAACACTGATTATTATCTTAATCGGCATTGTCATCTATTGCCTATGTTTAGGTAGCGGTGTCAAAGAAGGATTAAATTTCTACCTCAATCCAGACTTTAAAGCTTTAGGAGCAAAAGGAATTCTCGGTGCAATGGCACAAGCATTCTTCTCCATGTCGGTTGGTTGTGGTGCTCTATTAGCCTATGGTTCATACACCGGAAAAGAGATCAAAATTGGAAAATGTGCCGTCTGGGTGGCCATCTTTGATACTGGTGTTGCCTTACTTGCTGGATTAGCAATTTTCCCAGCAATTTACCACTATAAAGCAACAACAGGCATTGCTTTAGATGACAATGGAATGGTCTTACTCTTCTCATCAATGCCAGTGATTTTTAATACTTTAGGTACCGCGGGAATGATTGTTTCCTTCCTCTTCTTTGGAATGGTTGCCATCGCCGCGATTACTAGTTTGATTTCTCTAATTGAGGTTGCTGCTCAATACCTTATTCAAAGATTTAATATTAAAAGAAAGAAAGCATGTATTTTTATTGCTTTATTTATTTTTGTTGTTTCCATTCCAATAGGAATCTCTCTTGGATTTGCCTTAAACGAAAAGAGTGTTTTAACAATCGGAAGTCTGAACCTACTAGAAATTCTTGATCAAATTGTTACCTCATGTGTGATACCGATTGCAGCGTTATTTATTTCTTTATGTATTGGTTGGTTTATGTTTCCAACGAAGAACAAAAAGGAATTATTTGATTTCCGTTATTTAAGTAAAAAACTCCAAGAAGAAGGACTTTTGCTGGGGAAATTTAATTATGTTTTCGCATTTTTAATTAAATATATAGCTCCACTTTTTATTCTTGGAATTGATGTTCTTGGTTTAATTGACCGAGTGTTCCCGAACTCAAGTTTTGAACCTAGCGGATTAATTGTTGAGTTAATCGGCATTGGATTAATTGGTTTATTAATCGGAGTTTATTTCCTTTTCTTAAAAAATAAGAATACCGGTGATAATACCGCTGAAGAGGCTGAATAAAAATAAAAAAGACACTAATGTGTCTTATTAATAATGCCCTTAATCGCTAGTGCACACAAAGGTTTAAAACGCCGATTGTTAGGATACATAACGGCAAAATAACTTTTGATTTTTCTTTCAGCTTTTGCTTTATAAATTGCCGATAGATGATATAATAATGCCATGAAGTATTTAACAAGTACAGAGATTAGTAAGATATGGGGAGTTTCTGAAAGAAGCGTGCGAAACTATTGTGCTTCCGGAAGAGTTGTTGGCGCATATTTAAAAGGGAAAACATGGATGATTCCTGAAAATGTAATAAAACCAAAAAGGCAGAATAGACATTCAAACAAAATGCCATCATTATTAGATGTTCTCTTAAGAGAAAAAGAACATTCAGTGAAAGGCGGAATATATCACAAACTCCAAATTGAATTGACATATAATTCAAATCATATTGAGGGTAGCAAACTAACCCATGATGAAACTAGATATATTTATGAAACTAAGACAATTGGTTTAGAAAATAAAAGCGTTAAAATCGATGATATTATCGAAACTGTTAACCATTTTAGATGCGTGGATTTATCTATTGAATCGGCAAAAAGGAGATTGTCTGAATCGTTTATTAAACAATTACATTTAGTTTTGAAAACCGGAACGAGCGATTCAAGAGAATCGTGGTTTAAAGTTGGTGATTATAAGTTATTAGCGAATGAAGTTGGGGGTATGGAAACAACAGACCCAAAACAAGTAAAGACTGAAATGAAGAAATTATTAGATGATTATAATCAAAAGGATTTTCATTCATTTGAAGAGATAGTTGAATTTCATGTTAACTTTGAAAGAATCCATCCATTTCAAGACGGTAATGGTAGAGTTGGACGCTTAATTGCATTTAAAGAATGCCTTAAAAACAATATTGTTCCATTTATCATTTTAGATAGTAAAAAGGAATTCTATTATCGTGGTCTTAAAAATTGGAACCAAGAACGTGGTTGGCTTATCGATACGTGCTTAGATGGACAAGACATTGTTAAAACATATTTAGATTACTTCGGTATTCAATATAAATAAAAATCCCCTAGGGCTTGTACATTGGGGATATTTTTCTTCGCGGCGGAGGATTAGGGATTTGAACCCTAGCGCACCTTTCAGCACCTACGAGCTTTCCAAGCCCGCCCCTTCAGCCTCTTGGGTAATCCTCCGTTGCGGAAGTAATTATACATTACTTTTATTAAAATGTATAATATATTTACATTATGTTAGAAAAGACGATTTCTTCTTTAGAAGCACACCAAAGAGTAGATAAGTACTTAAGAAAATATTTATCGCAAGCACCTTTGTCTTTTATTTATAAGCTGTTTCGTAAAAAAGACGTCAAAATCAACGGTCATTGGGTCAAAGAAAGTTATATCTTAAACGAACGTGATGAACTTCGTGTTTATGTAACCGATGATCAACTAAAAGAGTTTAATCAACCTAGAAAGGTTGAGAAGGTTTCTTTGAACCATCCTATCGTGTATGAAGATGACAATATTTTAATCATTAACAAACCACGCGGACTGCTCGTTCACGGGGATAAAGATGAACAACGCGTAACGCTTGCTAATGAAGTTTTAAATTATCTTTATTATAAAGGTGAATATGACCCGAACGAAAACCAAGGCTTTAGACCTGCTCCAGCACATAGATTAGACCGTAATACTAGCGGCCTGGTCTTATTTGCTAAAAATTTAGTTAGTCTTCAAGAATTAGAAGATTTATTCAAAGACAAAGAAGAAATCGATAAAATCTATCTTGCTTTAGTAAAAGGTCATCTTGAAGAGGCAATGATGATTGACGCCCCTTTACTTAAAGATGAAAAATCAGGATTAGTCAAAATTTCAAAACTGGGAAAATCAGCCTTAACTAGAGTTGAACCATTCAAGTTTTATGATGATCTTTCATTAGTAAAAGTTCAAATCTTTACTGGTCGAACTCATCAAATCAGAGTCCATCTTTCCTGCAAAGGATATCCGGTTGTCGGAGATGGAAAATATGGTGATTTTGCCTTAAACAAAGAATTCAAGGACCTCTATAAATTTGATAACCAATTCCTTCATGCTTATCAAATTCACTTTAAGAAAATTAGTGGTCATCTCTCTTACTTAACAAACAAAACATTTGTTGCTCCGCTTCCGAAAAAAGAAGAGGAAATACTGGATAAATTAAGAAAATAAAATCACACGATATTTGCGTGTGATTTTTACTAATTAACCGAGAATTGCTGGTTATTTTAAAATATTTTTCAATGTGTGGTAAATGCCATTATGGTCATTATCTTTGATAGAAATTGTGGTGGCATTTTTATGGATTCCGCCCTTGGCATTTTTCATCGCAACTGAGATAGCCGCATATTCAAACATTTCGATATCGTTAGTTGAATCACCAAAAGCAATGGTTCTTTCTTTTGGAATGCCATAATACTCACCGATCGCTTTTAAAGCAGATGCTTTTGATGTTGTTTTGTAGTGGAGCTCAAAATAAGGCGAACCAGTCCAAAATCTCGCAGCGATTTCTGGATATTTTTCTAAAACTTTCTCAATCTCTTTTGTTTCGCGATATTCAAACGGTGTTTGAACAATGCAAGTCATCGGATCTTTATTTAGAGTTTCCTTGAGTTCACCATAATGGATTGTCATATTTTTATACCAGAAAAACTTATCTAAATAAGAATCTGGTTTGTCGACCCAAATTTCATCATCGGTTTCACACATCACGTTATAAACATGTGGGCGGATTGCTTCAATTACCTCAATAATTGTTTTTCTAGGGAACTCAAAAGCGACTGGTTTAAAGTTTTTATCAAATGGAGAAAAGTAGTAAGCTCCATTATAACAAATCATTGGTGTATCAATTTTTAATTGATAGTAATATTTGTAAAGAGCTCTTGATGGACGGCCTGAAGCTAAAATTATCTTGTGTCCTTGTTTAGCAAGCTTACGCAAATAATGTTTCGTTTTAAAAGATATGGATTTACGCTCGTTAAGTAGCGTCCCATCCATATCAAAAGCAATTAAATACGGCTGATTTGTTTTGACCATTATTTATTGTAAAGTCCAACTGCTTTTTGAACTCTTTTTAAAGTTGCTTCAGCAACAACAGAAGCGCGTTTTGCACCATCTTTTAAAACATCATCGACTAAGCCAGATTTAACAATTTCTTCGTATCTAGCTTTGTATGGTTCCATTTCTGCACACACAGCATCAGCAACTGCACGTTTGAATTCACCATAACCTTTACCTTCGAATTCTTTTTCAATTTGTTCGAATGACTTACCAGTTAAGGCAGACATAATTGTCATTAAATTAGAAATACCTGGTTGTTTCTCAACATCGTAATGGACACGTGCTTCCATATCTGTGACAGCAGACATGATTTTCTTTCTCATCACTTCTAAGGAGTCATTTAAATAAATGTCGCCTTTTGGATCAGATTTAGACATTTTTTTAGTTGGATCAGATAATGACATAATTCTGCTTCCGACTTTTACTAATTCACCCTTTGGCATGACGAGTGTTTCACCATAACGATTGTTAAAGCGGTGGACTAAGTCACGAGCTAATTCAATATGTTGAAGTTGGTCTTCGCCAACCGGAATGCGTTTTGCATCATAAATAACAATGTCAGCAGCCATTAAGACTGGATAAGCAAATAAGCCTAAGCCTATGGCTTCATCTTTCATTTTTGCCGATTTATCTTTGAACTGAGTCATACGGGAAAGCTCTCCCATGTAGAGATAGTTTTGAAGAATAATTGCTAATTCACTATGTGCTGGAACGTCACTTTGGAGGAAGATGGTTGTTTTCTTTGGGTCGAGTCCAGCTGCTAAATAATATGCAGCTAAGTCACGAGAATTATTTCTTAAAAACTCTGGATCAATTGGCAATGTTAAAGCGTGGAGGTCAGCAATGAAGAGATAAGCTTCCCCTTCTTGTTGAACCTTTGCAAAATTCTTAATTGCGCCAATATAATTGCCTAATGTTAATTGGCCTGTTGGTTTAATACCACTGAGAATACGATCCATAGTTTTCTCCTCCAAATAATGTGTAGATTATACTAACACTAATGTGTATTGTCAATTTTATAGAATTGACTTTTAAGCATTAAAATATACAATAAATAGCATGATTAAGGTCTATGTTTCTCCAACTTGTAGTTCTTGCCGAAAAGTGAAGCAGTGGTTTAATGAACAACACATTCCTTTTGAAGAAAAGAACATTTTTAAGTCGGGAATCAATGACGCTGATCTAAAAGAAATTCTAGAGAAGAGCGAAAACGGAACCGAAGACATCATTGCGAAGAAAAGCAAAATCATGAAGGAACAGAACGTTGATTTAGACAACATGACGATTTCCCAAATGATTGCCTTCGTAAGAGAAAACCCATCCGTTTTACGCCGACCAATTGTTGTCGATGATCGTCATATTCAAGTTGGCTATGATGCAGATGAAATGACAACATTTATTCCTCGAGCTAAAAAATTCATCGAAATCAATTGTTCCGATGATGTTTGTGAAACTTTAAAGAAGTCAAATTAATTATTTGACCAAGTTAATAACACGTTCTAGTTTAGTGGACGTGTTTTTTTGATATTTGATTCCGAACTTTTCAAGATATTCTTTAAGCAACTTTTCGGCATTTTTCATTGAGGATGATTCGCACTCAATTTCGTACTCTTCCTGATCAAAATAAGTGAAGTGATCAATGGCGATTTCTCCATCTTCAATTTCAAGTGTTAAACGTTGGTTATGAAGAGTGCCAAAAATTGAAAAATCACCAGCAATTTTTGGATAATTTATATGCAAATACCGATTTATTTCGCCGTTTGGAAACTCGTTATTAAAGAGAAAATTTTCGAATTCTTTTGGGCTTAGTTTTTGGTTAATTTCTAGTCGTCCTTCTTCACTTGGAACCTTCATTGTGAGCTCGAGTAAATCCTTCTCTTTTCTTATGCGTAATCCCAGAGATTCTTTACTTAATTCAAACGAAGGAGAATCGATATAAAAATTCGTTTGATATTGAAAACGAGGATGAGAAAAAGAAGCGATGATTTTTTCGTATTCTTCTTTTGTTAATTTTCCTTTAGCTTCAATTTCAATGTTCTTACTCATTTTTATCTTAAATATGATAACATTATTCACATGGAAAACTTAATAATTTACGGTGACGCATCAAAAAATTCATTTAATGAATGGCTTGGAAGCTATGGACTTTATATTGCCATTGGTTTAGCTGGAGTAGTTTTTCTAACTGTCTTAGGTCTATTCTTATACACATACTTCAAAGGTAAAAAACAAGGACCAATCATTAAAGCTCCGGAAAGAAAAGTTATCCAAAACGAAGAAGCTTTAAAAGCTCTTGGTGGAGCTGAAAATATTCTTGACCATTCCTTGAATGGTTCAAGAGTCATTCTTGTTTTAAACAATTATGACCTTGTTGATGACAAAGCTTTAAAAGAAATGGGAGTATCTTCCATTGTTAAAATGACAAATAAAATCACCCTTGTTGTAAAGGGTGATGCTTCAAGCTTTTATAAAAGCTTATTCTAATTATTATTAAAGACGTGCGCTTTAATGTCTTCAACAGGAAGACCAATCACGTTATCAAAACTTCCTTCAATGTGATTAACAAGATCAAATTCTTGGTCTTGGATGCCATAGGCACCAGCCTTATCCATTGGGGATCCGCTAGCGATATATTTATCAATTAATTCATCACTAAGTTTATTGAAGTAGACATATGTACGCACTGTACGCGTCACTTCTTTTTCTTTTGAGATATAGGTGTAGCCAGAAATAACAACATGTTTTTCTCCGCTTAATTCACGAAGCATTCTTTTCGCGTCTTCTTTGGATTTTGGTTTCCCCATGAGCTCACCATGAAGAATAACAACGGTATCACAGGCTAAAACTTCATCGTTTGGATACTTAGAGTAAACATCATATGCTTTTAGCTTACTTAGTTCTCCAGGAAGGTCGTGTGCTGGAATATGAAGCGATCCTTCATCAATATTTGCTGGAATTACGGTGAATTCCTTAACAATTTTTTTAATTAATTCTCTTCGACGAGGAGATTCACTAGCTAAAATAAGCATTATTTCATGTCCATCACTACTGGAATAACCAGTGGCTTCCTTTCACTTTTAAAGTAAACATAGTTGGCAACGCTTTGACGAATTTCATTTTTAATATCTGCAAAGGTCACTTTTTCTGATAATTTCTTTTGAAGACTTGTTGTAACAATCTCAACAATATTCTTTTCAATTTCTGGATTGCCAGAAACAAATCCGCGTGTAACAACTTCTGGGGTTCCAACTAGTTTAGACGCACTAGAATCAATCGCAACAATAACAGCGACAAGGCCGTCTTCTTGTAAGATTTCACGATCTTTAATGACCGCTTCATTAAGTCCGCCAATATCTCGGCCATCAATATAAATTGGTTCTGCTGGATAATGTGGTCCTTTCGTAATTTTATGTTTGGAAAGGAGCAAGGAATCACCATTTTCTAAGACGAATGTGTTCTCTTTGGCTACGCCAACAGTTGTCGCAAGATTAGCGTGAATCTTGAGCATACGATAATCACCATGGATTGGCATAAAGTATTTTGGTTTTGTTAATCTAAGCATCAAACGTAATTCTTGTTTGGATGGGTGTCCTGAGGAGTGGACGGCGTAAAGAAC
>CAMKPL010000017.1 GCA_946414655.1 uncultured Caryophanales bacterium
ATGATTGGCGAATGGATCTCCCAAGATATTCCTGAAGAAGAGATTGTTGAAGCCTTACGTGAATGTCTATCTAAGGGTAAGAAAACCTTCCCAGAAATTGATCGCGTTTTGTTCCAATGGAAAGCCAAAAAAGATTTAGAAAATAACGGCGTTACCGGCAACAACAAAGACTGGGATGAAGACATTGAAAAAGCAATGAAAATTGCCAAGACAAAGTGGATCAACAATTAATCATTTAACCACGAATTGCTGGTGAAATTACTACGAATTGCGGTGGATTTCATCAACAAAAGGCAAGTAATCTAAACGAGGCGAAAAGCCTCTTTTTATTTCCCTTCCAATCTCCTCAAATTGAGCAAACGGAATGGACTTTCTTTCTTCATTGTTTTTGAAATCGATAATGTGTCTAGCTTCAACAATATATGTTTTTGCGTGTTTCACAAATTCAATAATGAAGAAAGCAAGTCCTCCTTGTTCAATAACGTTTTCTAGGTGTTCAAATTGTTTCTTGGTGATATTGCTTAATGGAAAAGAAGATTTACTGTGAGTTGATTTGGCTTCGATATCGATGTAGCGGCCTTGGTAAACTCCGTTAAAGTCAGTAGTTGATTTTTCGGAAAAGTATGCCTCAGTTATTTTTGGGCTTTTTTGGTAATCAACTTTAACAACTTGGATTGGTGTTGGGCGTTTATAAATTAACGCCATATTATTTCGAAGGTAGTATTCATTCGATTGAATAATATCTTCTTCAAGATTCATTCCTCGATTTGCAGAGGAAAAAGAAAAAGCAACTTTGTTGCTTGAAAGTTTAGTTTTAGTTTTTTTGTAAGTTAAACCGTTGGAATATTTAATCATTTTAGCGCATCCTCAATCATTTTCGAAAAGTCTGTTGGGGAAACGGATTTTTCTTCTAATAATTGAAGAATGAGCTGATGGACTGGTTCTGGAAGATGTCTCATCTGTCCAAGAACCTTACGATATTCGCGAGACAAAATGTCCCGATGTTTAATCATCGCGTCATATAAGTAGACGAGATTAAGTGTGTCAGCGAGTGCATTATGTTGCTGACCTTTAAAGTTGATATCAAACACTTTGAGCATGTTGGCAAGCGACAATGTGTTGCCATTTTCGTCTCTCACGTATTGAGACATGAATTCAGCAAAGTCGAAACTATGTTTGATCATAAATTGGACGTCTTCCTTATTCACGTCCATATTGTAGGCAAGCGATTGCGCCATAATGCGTTGGTCGTGGTTTCCGAATGTCACAAAAAGACATTTCGTAAAACTTCTTCCCATGTAACGTTTAATGTTTTCGACCGCTTTACGGAAGCTAATCCCATCTTTTTTTACTTGTGCTTCTGTAATGCCTGTTAGATCAGTAACAACCTTACCAATTCTATTTTTTGGCTTTACCAAAGTGTAGTAACCTTTGTAAATGCGTTTGACCGAATGGTCTTTACGAAGGTCAACTTTAACAACACCGACAGCAATCATTTCATGAGAAAACTGAGTTCCCTCTAAATCGAGGAAGCAAAGAGTTTTTCGTTTTTGAAGAATTTTGTCGAGTGCTTTCACAATTTGGTATTGTAGCAAAAAGTTTTGTTAATTAAAACAAAAACAAATTGAAAAGAAATTACTCCTTTAATATAATTAAAACCGAGGTTTTTATGGCTCATACATTGAATTATTCTTCAAAATCTCTTCTTGATGTGAAGTTTGAACCTGATCATAAGGGTTATGATGCCTTAGAAGTTGATAAGGTTCTTGACCAAATCATTGAGGATTTAAAGTTTTACGAAAAATATTACAATGACTCTCGAACTTATATTCGTAAGCTCGAAAGTGAAATCCAAAATCTCAAAGATAAGATTCGTGAGCGAGAGATGGAAGTTGCTTCCGTGAAAAACAAATATTCAGGCATTAAACCTGGACAAAACGTGAACGAAAACAACATTGCTCTTCTCAAAAGAATCTCCAAACTTGAAGAAGCCCTTTATAAAAAGGGAGTTGATCCAGAAACAATCTAAGTATCTTCCGACCTGGATAATTGCTGCGAAAGTAGAGGAAAGTCCATGCTCGCACCATCTGTGATGATGGTAGTGATTGCGCTAACGGAAAAAATAACGTTAGGTATGCGGGAGCGCATAACGGCGGAACAAAGTCTAAAACGAAAGTCATGATGGAGTTCCTTAACGTGCCACAGTGACGAAGCCAACAGAAATGTTGGAGTGAAACGTTGGTAAACCCCACAAGCGAGAAACCCAAATTTTGGTAGGGGAGGCAGCGAACAAGAACTGAATTGTTCGAAGCACACTTTGGTGTAGATAAATTATTATCCTAGACAGAACATGGCTTACAGGGTCGGATACTCACTAAGGAGAAACTATGAATTTACCAAACAAAATTACTATTAGTCGAATTGCCTTAATTGTGGTGATGATTATTGGCATTCTTGTTTTGGCATGTATCCCTAATTTTAGAGTTGCTCCAATCGGAAATTCACCTGTAAATCCGGTATATTTAGTAATTTGTGTCATCTTTATTGTGGCTGCATTAACAGACCTGTTTGATGGCAAAATTGCTCGTAAATATAACCTTGTTTCGGACTTCGGAAAATTCCTTGATCCAATTGCGGATAAACTCCTCAATGACGGCATCATGATTTTCCTTTTGGTGCCACAAGCTTATGCTCTTGAACAACGTCGTGATCCTCTGATGTTAACAGTTTTACTGTTCTGCGTTGTTATTATGATTGGAAGAGATCTAGTTGTTGATGGTCTTAGACTAATTGCTGTTCGTAAAAATATTGTCATTGCAGCAAACATTTATGGAAAACTCAAAACAGTCTTCCAAATGGTTGCTATTCCAATGCTTTTGCTTAATGATTGGCCATGGTCTTATTTTGATTCTAGCTGGCCACAAGCCTTGCAAATCTCCAATATTTGTTTCTATATCGCCACAATTATGTCCGTTATTTCGGGCGTAATTTATGTTGTGCAAAACCGTCGTGTCTTTAAATAGATGAAAGCTCTTTTTAATCAATTATTAGAAAATGGTTATAGCCTTGGCAGCGTCGAATCGATGACTGCCGGTTTATTTGCATCGACATTTGTAAAAACACCAGGCGCAAGTAAAGTGTTTAAAGGCGGTTTAGTTACTTATGCCGTGGAAGAAAAAGTTAAGCTTCTTGGTATTGAAGAAAACCTTATTAACTATTTTGGGGTTGTTTCAAAAGAAGTTGCTGGCGAAATGGCGACAAAAGGACAAAAAGTTCTTGGTGTGGATGTTTGTGTTTCCGTTACTGGAAACGCCGGTCCAACAGCTGAACCAGGTGGTCAAGCAGTGGGCAAAACTTTTGTTGGAATTGCTCTAAAAGACAAGAAATTCGTGTTTGAACTCGATTTTCGTGGGAATCGTAATAAAATTCGCAAAGAGGCAGTTCTTGCTATGCAAGAAAAACTACACGAAATACTAAAATAAAAAAGTTTTTGAAAAATTTGGTCAAAAAAAATCGATAAAGAATAGTGAAAGGAGGAAAGTGTCATGAAAAAAGAAAAAGACAACACTGTTAATACGCTTGATGAAGCACTTCGACTAGTGGAAAAAACTTTTGGTAAAGGCACCATTATGAAACTTGGCGACCGTCCAAAAGTCGACATGAACGTCATTCCTTCCGGTTCATTATTAATTGATCGGGCTCTTGGTGTCGGCGGATATCCAAGAGGTCGTATTATCGAAATCTTTGGCCCGGAAAGTTCTGGTAAAACAACTTTGGCGTTACATGCCATTAGCGAATGCCAAAAACTCGGTGGACAAGCTGCCTTTGTTGATGCTGAACATGCGATTGATCCAAACTATGCCAAAAATCTAGGCGTAAATATTGATGATTTAATTCTTTCTCAACCAGACTCTGGAGAACAAGCTTTAGAGATTGTTGAGATGCTTGCTCAATCGGATGCTTTTGACATGATTGTCGTGGACTCTGTCGCCGCATTAGTTCCTCAAGCAGAGCTTGAAGGTGAAATGGGCGATCAAACAGTTGGCGCACAAGCTCGTTTGATGTCAAAAGCATTACGTAAGATTACAGCAATCTTAAACCAGCACGAATGTACGGTCATCTTTATCAATCAGTTACGTGAAAAAGTTGGTGTGATTTATGGTAACCCTGAAACGACAACTGGTGGACGTGCGTTAAAGTTCTATTCATCAATTCGTATTGATATTCGACGTACGGAAGCAATTAAAGATGGTAGCGATATTGTTGGTAACACTGTCAACGTGAAGATTGTGAAGAACAAAGTTGCCCCACCATTTAAGTCTTGTAAAGTCGATATCATCTATGGAAAAGGCATTTCCCAAACTGGTGAGATTCTTGATGTTGGTGTCGAACTTGGTGTTCTAAAACGAATTGGTTCCTGGTATGAATACGAAGGAAACAGAATTGCGAATGGACGAGAAAATGGAAAAGTCTATTTAGAAGAACACCCTGAACTCAAAAAAGAGTTAACTGAGAAAATTAAAACTCAAATTGCCCAATAAAAACTTGGCCCTTCCTTGGTGAAGGGCTTTTTATTGTTTAATTTTTTTAACTAAACTGCTATAATGCGATTGTATCTTTCTAATGGAAGATACTTATTACCATATATCAATTTATATTCGGCTCTAGCCGATTAATATAGATAATTTATATCTTAAAGTTGTTCGGTAATAATCACATTAATTGACTGGTGATTATTTTGTTAAATAATCAACTAGTCTTCATATACTAGGAGGATAACAAGAATGGAAACCCCTATCGCCATTCTCCTAATTGTCATCGCTCTCATTGTCGGTGTCGGAGTAGCTCTTTTGCTATTCTATTTTGTACCAGTCTTTAAAAGAAAAGGTGCAGAAAAGAGTGCAGAAAAGATTGTTCGTGATGCCGAAATTAGAGGTGAACAAATTAGGAAAAATGCTCAGCTTGATGGAAAACAACTCATTGCTGAGATGAAACAAGAAGCGGAAAAAGATATTCGCGAACGTAAACAAGAAATCGCTGGTTTAGAAAATAAACTTAACCAACGCGAAGCAAACATTGATCGTCGTGATGCGAATATGCTCAATAAAGAAAACGCTCTTGAAGAAAAAAATCAACTATTAACCCGTCGCTTAAAAGAATGCGACAAGAAGGACGCTCTCCTTCAAAGCAAAATCGATTCGATTTTAGCGGAACTTGAAAAAGTCGCTCAACTTTCTGTTAGCGAAGCCAGAGATGAAATCTTTGCTCGTGTGGAAAGTAAGTGTGCGAAAGAAATTGCTTCTTTTATTAAAAATAAAGAAGATGAAGCTAAGGAAGAAGCTGAAAAGAAAGCTCGTAATATCCTTGCTTTAGCCATTTCTAAATACGCACAAGAGGAAGTTCAAGAACACACTGTGACAACAGTTGCTCTTCCAAGTGACGAAATGAAAGGCCGCATTATCGGTCGTGAAGGTCGTAACATTCGTACTTTCGAACAACTCTTAGGAGTTGATTTAATTATTGATGATACTCCGGAAGTTATTACAGTTTCCTGTTTTAACCCAATTCGTCGTCATGTTGCTGCCAAAGCTCTTGATTTATTAATCAAAGATGGACGTATTCAACCAGGACGTATTGAAGAAGTTGTCGCAAAAGTCCAAGAAGAAGTTGACGCTGATATTCAAAAGGCCGGTGAAGACGCCGCGTTTAAACTTGGTTTACCAAAGATTAATCGTGAACTCTTAACCTATGTTGGACGTCTCAAATACCGTACTTCCTATGGACAAAACGCTTATGACCATTCAATGGAAACAGCCTATCTTGCTGGAATTATGGCTTCTGAACTTGGTTTAGATGCCAATTTAGCTCGTCGAGCTGGTCTTCTCCATGACATTGGTAAATCCGTGGATTTTGAACAAGAAGGTAGCCACGTTGAACTCGGTGCTCGTTTAGCAAAGAAATATGGTGAACCAGATGTCGTTATTAACGCCATTGAATCCCACCACGATGATGTTCCAAAAACATCTGTTATTTCTCACCTCGTTCAAGCTGCAGATACACTTAGCGCAGCTCGTCCTGGATCACGTAGTGAAACACTTGAATCTTATATTAAACGTATTGAACAACTCGAAACCATTTGTAAGAGTTTTGACGGTGTTTATCAATGTTATGCAATGCAATCTGGACGTGAAGTTCGTGTCATGGTTATTCCAGATAGAGTTGACGATTTAACGGCGTTTAAGATGGCTCGTGATATTCGTGAAAAGATTGAAAACGAGATGACTTATCCAGGACAAATTAAAGTCCAAGTCATTCGTGAATATCGTGCTGTTGAAACAGCAAAATAATTTATGAGAATCCTTTTCTTTGGAGATATTGTTGGCGAAGTCGGCCGCAAGGCTGTTTTAACTAACCTCGAAAAACTAGTAAAGAAATACCAAATTGATTTTGTCATTGCTAACGGAGAAAACGCTACGCACGGCAAAGGTTTAATTGAACGACACTACCTTGAATTAATCGATGGTGGTGTTGATTGTATTACTTTAGGTAATCACTATATGAGCAAGGATCAAATCCTTGATTATATTGATGATGCGACGGCCCTTGTTCGACCACTCAATCTCTCCAAAAGAATTGGTGGAGAAGGAAGCGTTTTATTTGATGTACACGGAGTTCAAATTCGGGTCACAAATATCCTTGGTGAAGCATTTATGCAAGAGGAAGTTTCTTCTCCATATTACTCGTTAAAACAACTTCTTGAATCACTAGAAAACGAAGATTCAATCCACATTGTGGATTATCACGCTGAAACAACCAGTGAAAAGATTGCGTTTGGTTATGCTTTTGATGGTGTAGTGAGCGCAGTTATCGGTACGCACACACATGTCCAAACAAATGATGCGAAAATTCTTGAAAATGGAACCGGATTTATTTGTGATGTTGGAATGTGTGGAGATGCTAATGGTGTACTTGGTTTTGAAAAGCACTCTGTGATGAATAAGACATTATTCGGCAATAAGTCAAAGTTTGAAATTGATGTGAATGGACAGCAAATGATTAATGCTGTTGTTCTTGATATTGATGAATCAACCAAGAAATGTCGAGAAATCTTCCCTATAAAAGTATTTGGAGAGAAAAAACATGGCTAACAAGTGCGAATTTCGTACATTACCAGATTTAAACTTGGCCCGTAACAGGACCCAGTCTTTTTCTTTTGATTATCAAGGAGTAACTTATCCTGAATCACTTGCTAAATACGCCAAAGGAAAAACCTATTTTATTCATACGTATGGATGCCAAGCCAATTATCGTGATGAAGAAGTTATGGCTGGAATGCTTGAACATCTTGGATTCAAACGCGCTAACGAGATTGGAAATGCTGATGTTGTGATTCTAAACACATGCGCTGTTCGTGAGAATGCTGAGCAAAAAGTTTATGGCATGATTGGTGAACTTAAAAAGTACAAAACAGCCGACAATTCTCGGTTATTTTGCATTTGTGGATGCATGGTTCAACAAAAACATATCATTGAATTTATAACTAAAACTTTTAAACATATCGACTTAATTTTTGGTACACATAACATCACGAAACTTCCTCAAATGTTGGATGAAGTTATTCGTCGACGAATTCGTTTAGTTGATGTTGAATCATCACCAACGAAGATTGAAGAAAACCTTCCATCAAGTCGACTTTCATCATTTAAAGCCTTTATAAATATCTCTTACGGATGTGATAAGTTTTGCACTTATTGCATTGTTCCATATACTCGCGGAAAAGAGAGAAGCCGTTTAATGAAAGACATTTTAGAAGAAGCTAAAGAACTAAAAGAACTTGGTTATCAAGAAGTGACTTTGCTTGGTCAAAATGTTAATGCATATGGCAAGGATTTAAAGGACGGATCAACGTTTGCAAAACTCCTTGAAGAAGTTGCTAAAATTGGCATTCCAAGAGTGCGATTTTTGACATCTCATCCATGGGATTTTGCAGAAGAAATTGTTGACGTTATAGCGAAATACAAAAACGTTATGAAATACATTCATTTGCCTGTTCAATCCGGATCAAGTGAAATCCTTCATTTGATGGGTCGTAGATATGATGCAGAAAAGTATCTTGGACTAGTAAAAATGATCCGTGAAAAAGTACCAGATTGTGCTCTTTCAAC
>CAMKPL010000018.1 GCA_946414655.1 uncultured Caryophanales bacterium
CCAAACGAAATGACGCCAGCCCATCATACCGGTTTATTTGGCGAACTTGTTTGTTCAAATTCTCTTAAGTCAAAAAGACTTGATAATGCATGTGGATTGCTCAAAGAAGAGATGCATCATCTCGGCTCAATTATGATGGAAGCAGCTCTTAAAACGGAGGTTCCTAGTGGAAATGCTTTAAGTGTTGATCGTGAGAGATTTGCAGAGAAAATAACCGCAATTCTCGGTTCTTTTCCTAATTTTCACGTGCATCATGAAGATGTTAAAGAGCCAAAAGAAGGTGTGACAATTATTGCAACCGGTCCTTTAACTAGTGAAGGCTTAGCATCATATTTAATGAAGCAAGTTGGACAGGAGTCTTTGTTCTTCTTTGATGCCTCGGCACCAATTGTAAAACGTGAATCCATCAATATGGAAATTGCTTATAAAAAAGCACGCTATGACCAAGGCGATGACTCATACATTAATTGCCCGTTTTCCGAAGAACAATACAACAAATTTTATGATGAATTAACTCACGCTGAATTAGCAATGGTTCATGATTTTGATAAAAACTATTTTGAAGGTTGTATGCCGATTGAAGTTATGGCTAAAAGAGGTCCTGACACACTTCGATACGGGCCTATGAAACCAAAAGGTTTACAAATGATGGATAGACCAAAAGCCTATGCGGTGGTTCAATTAAGACAAGATAATCAGTTTGGTGACCTTTACAACATTGTGGGGTTTCAGACGAATTTAACTTACCCAGAACAAAAACGTGTATTTAGAATGATACCTGGTTTAGAAAAAGCAGAGTTCGTACGTTATGGTTTAATGCACAAAAACATGTATTTATGTTCTCCATTAATTCTCAATGATCAACTTGAGATGAAAACAAATCCGAATGTATTTTTGGCTGGTCAATTAATTGGTGTTGAAGGTTATGTTGAATCGGCTGCAATGGGCATTCTTGCGGCAATATACGCTTATGAAAAAATGGAAAATAAACAGTTTCCAGAACTTCCAATTAATACAATGATTGGCTCGTTAAAAAATTATGTAATTCATGCAAATCCTAAAGATTTTTCACCAATGAACGCAAATTTCGGTATTTTCTATGGAGCATCAAATCACTCTCGTGAAGAGCTTGTTAATCAGTCAATAAAACTCATTGATGAGTGGAAAGAAAAACTAAATGTTAAGTGAGATAAAAGACTTTCTTGATCACCTTCAGTTTGACCATGGTTATTCTTTAAAAACTGTCGAATCATATGGAAGGGATATTGAGCAGTTTTATAAACTCATTTTTGAACAAGGCGTCGATATAACCGATGTTGATGCTGGAATTATTCGAAACTACTTGTCTCAATTAATGATGAACGGTCTTTCGAAGCGTTCATGCCAAAGAAAAGTAGCTGCTTTGAGACATTATTATTCTTATTTACTAAACAAAAACATCGTCGAAGATAATCCTTTTTTATACATTGATCCATTAAAACAAGAAAAGCGCCTTCCAAGCGTTTTGTATTTGGAGCAAATCGAAGAAGTGTTTAAAAGAAATAGAGAAAGAACCGACGCTTTAATGTGGCGGGATCAGGCCATTATAGAACTTCTTTATGCAACGGGTGTTCGTGCTAGCGAATTTGTTAATATTCGAATCCGTGATGTTGATTTAAAGCAAAGAACCATTCGAATTATGGGTAAAGGAAGAAAGGAAAGAATGGTTGTTTTTTCTCAATCCAGCAAAGAGACATTAGAACACTATTTGGATGATGTTCGTCCAGGAATTGCTGGTAAAAATCATTTAGAATTTAATAACGAATATTTATTTTTAAACGCCAGTGGAGAAAAACTAACTGTCCGTGGTTTGCAGTATATTTTAGAAGATATCGAAAAGAAAATTGGCACAAATTATGGTCTTCACCCACACATTTTTCGTCACTCATTCGCAACCCACTTACTTGAAGGTGGCGCAGACCTCCGAGTCATTCAGGAATTACTCGGGCACGAATCTTTGAATACAACACAGATCTACACACATGTTTCTGAGGAACAGATTTTAGACCAATTTCACGCTCACCATCCTCGGGCTCATAAAAAATAATAAAATATTATTTGTCTACTAATAAGCAGAGTGTTAGAATAATCACACTCTTTTTATTTTATAGAAAGAGTAAATACGCACATCATGGATTCAACTTCCGAGTCTCTAGTCGCTCTAGGGGGAAGTTGTTCGAAATGATGGAGGCTTAAAACAAATGGAGGTTCTTAAATGAACGAAGAAAAGAAAGTTTCTGAAGCTGTTGAAGTAGCGGCTCCAGAAGAAAATGTCATGGAAATGGTCATGCACGATAAAGATGCAAAGATCATCACCATGCGCAAACTACTTGAAGGTGGTGTTCACTATGGACACAACACCCGTAAATGGAACCCAAAAATGGGCAAATTCATCTATGGTGCTCGTAACGGTATTTACCTCATCGACTTAAACAAATCTCTTGTTAAAGCCGAAGAAGCTTACCTTGCTCTTAAGAGCATTGTTGATGAAAATGGTAAAGCATTATTTGTTGGTATCAAACCACAATGCAAAGCCATCGTTGAAGAACAAGCATTACGTTCTGGTTCCTTCTACATCACTAATCGTTGGTTAGGTGGTACACTTACAAACTTCAAAACCATTCAATCTCGTATCCGTCGCTTGAAAGAATTAGAAGCCATGGAACTTGATGGTAGTCTTGAAAAGTTACCAAAGAAAGAAGTCGCTCTTCTTAAGAAGGAAAAAGACAAACTATCTAAGAACTTAGAAGGTATCAAGGAAATGCGCAAGCTTCCAAACGCTGTCATCGTCTGTGATCCAGCCGTTGAACACACAGCAGTTGCTGAAGCTCGTAAATTGCACATTCCAGTGTTTGGTTTAGCCGACACAACTTGTGACCCAGATGTCTTAGATTTCCCAATTCCAGCCAATGACGATGCTACAAGATCTGTTTCCTTAATTATTGGATTACTTGCTGACGCTATCGTTGAATCAAAGGGCGGAATTACTGTCATTGCTTACACTAAAGATGAAGGCGAAGAAGTAACAATGAAAGACGCTGTCCGTCAAGCGGATAAAGAAAACGCCGAAAGAATTGCTGCCATTCGTAAAGCTCGTCAAGAAAAGCAAGAACGTATGGAAAAATACCAAGCCATGAAGAAGGCTCAACGTGAAGAAGCTGCTAAAGCAGCTGCCGCTTCACAAGAAGCAAAAGCTGAAGAAAAATCAGCTGAAGCTCCAAAAGCTCCAGCCAAAAAAGCTCCAGCAAAAAAAGCCCCAAAAGCTGAAGAAAAACCAGCAGAAGGAAAATAATTATGGCAAGCATGATTGAACTAATTAAAGAACTTCGTGAACGTACTGGTGCAGGCATGATGGACTGCAAGCACGCCCTTGAAGAAAGTAACTCCGATGTTGAAAAAGCTATCGACTGGTTACGTCAAAAGGGTATTGCTAAGGCCCAAGCCAAAGCATCACGTATTGCTGCTGAAGGTTTAGCTGAAGTTCAAGTTGCTGGCAATAAAGCCATCATCTGCGAAATTAACTGCGAAACTGACTTCGTTTCTAAAGGTGAAAAATTCCATGCTTTAGTTCACGAATCGGCCAAAGTTACTTTAGAAAAAGGCTGTGCTTCTTTAGAAGAAGCCAAAGAAGCTACCAAAGCTTTATTCACTGATGCGACTGTCTCAATGGGTGAAAAACTCGATTATCGTCGTTTTGAAATCGTTGAAAAGAAAGTTGGTGAAGGATTTGGTGCCTATATTCACATGGGCGGTAAAATTGCAACTTTAGTTGTCCTTGATAAAGAAGACGCTGAATTTGCAAAAGGATTAGCGATGCATATTGCTGCAAATGCTCCAAAGTATATTGCTGAAGAAGACATTCCAGCAGAAGTGATTGCCCATGAAAAGGGAATCGCTTTAGAAAATATCAAAGCTGATCCAAAGATGGCTGGTAAACCAGCCCAAATGCTTGAAGGTATCGTTAACGGAAAAGTGAAAAAACTTCTTGCTGAATCTGTTTTAGGTAGCCAAGCATACTTACTTGATGGCGAAAAGAGCGTTGCTCAAGTTGCCAAAGAAAAAGGAATTAAGATTGTTAAATTCATTCGTTACTCTGTTGGTGAAGGAATCGAAAAACGCAAAGATAACTTCGCTGAAGAAGTCATGAAGGAAATTAAGTAATCAATAAAGGAGCCAAAAGGTGTATAAACGAATTCTCATCAAATTATCTGGCGAAGCTCTCGCCGGAAACAAAAGTAATGGAATCCTTGACCCAGAGGCTCTTTTAAATATTTCCAAAGTCATTAAAGAAATTGCCCAAACCGGCACCGAAGTTTGTGTCGTGATTGGGGCCGGAAATATTTGCCGTGGTTCAATCGTTGAGAAGTCTGGAATTGAACGTGTTACCGGAGATAAAATGGGAATGCTTGGAACGATTATTAATTCGTTTGCTTTAGCTAATTCCTTGCAAAATCTCCAGCAAAATGCGGTTGTTTTATCAGCCGTACCAATGGAAACGTTTACTCCAACTTTCTCCGAGGAACTGGCGGATAAGTATTTAAAAGAGAAAACTGTTGTCGTCTTTGGCGGAGGTACTGGAAAACCATTCTTTACAACCGATACTTGTGCCACTTTACGTGCTATTCAAGTTGGTTGTGATGCGATTTTAATCGCAAAGAATGGTGTCGATGGTATCTACAGCGACGATCCTCGCTACAACAAAGATGCCTACATGTTTAAGGAAATCACCTGCTCAGAAATCATTGCTAAGGATTTAAAAGTAATGGATTTAACAGCAGTGGAAATGCTCAAGGATCAGAATATCGATGTTCGCGTATTTAATATGCAAAACCCCGATAATTTCTTAAAGGTTGTGCGTAAAGAAGACGTTGGAACAACAATCAAGAGAGGATAAAAACATGGATGATATTACATTAGAATGTCAAAGCAGATTAGAGAAAACTGTTGAGGCCTTACGTAACGAGTTAGTTCTTATTCGTACAGGCCGAGCCACACCAGCAATTCTTGACCGAGTCCAATGCGACTATTATGGAGACAAAATTGCGGTGAACCAAATCTCCTCAATCACTGTTCCAGAACCACGTCAATTATTGATCAAACCTTATGACCGTAATGACATTAAATCCATTGTTGCTGGAATCGCTGCGGCTAACCTTGGTGTTAACCCAGTCAGTGAAGGTGATTGTATTCGACTTACTTTCCCACCATTAACTGAAGACACGCGTCGTGAGTTAGTGAAGAAAGCAAAGGCAACTGCAGAAAATAGCAAAGTTGCCGTGAGAAATGTCCGTCGTGAATACATTGACTTTGTCAAAGAAGCCGATGACATGACCGAAGATTATCAGAAACGCGTTCAAGATGAAATTCAAAAAGTTGTTGATGAAGCGATTTCTGAAATTGACAAAATTCTAGCGGAAAAAGAGAAGGATATTCTCTCAATCTAATAAGGAGGGTAATTCCTCCTTTTCTTTTAGAACTTTTTCAATTCTTTATTTATTGTGCTTTAGTATGCGTATATAATAGGAAGCATGAAACGTGAAATCGAACTGAATAAACCAATTACCCACATTGCTTTCATTATGGATGGCAATGGACGTTGGGCTAAAGCACGTGGTTTACCACGAACCTTAGGCCACAAAGAAGCAATGAATCGAATTATTGAAGTTTTCGAACATTGCAAAGACTATAACATAAAGGTTTTTTCGTTCTATGCTTTCTCGACTGAAAACTGGAAAAGACCAAAGAGAGAAATTTCTCAATTGTTTAAATATCTAGAAATTTTCTTTAAAAAAGAAATTGATCATTTAATGAGAGATGGAGTTCGTATTGTTCTTTCCGGAGATCTTTCACGTCTTCCAGAAAAAACTCAAAAAACTTGTTATAAATCAATGGATATGACCAAAGATAATGACAAGTTTGTTATGAACATTTGTCTTAACTATGGTGGTAAGGAAGAAATTACTCGAGCGGCAAAACAAATCGCCCAAGAGGTTAAAGAAGGCTCATTACAAATTGAAGATATCAATGAACAAGTCTTCGAAAATCACTTATATACAAAAGGTTTACCAAATGTTGACCTTCTAATTCGCACCTCAGGCGAAGAAAGAACAAGTAACTTCCTCCCATGGCAACTAGCTTATGCTGAATTTGTTTTCACTAAAGTTCATTGGCCAGATTTTAAAAGAGAAGCATTCGTTGACTGCTTAAGAGAATATAACAATCGTAACCGTCGTTTCGGAGGTTTAGATCATGGCGAAAAATAAATTAACTGGTGAACAGAAACACTCCATTAAAGTAAGAACATTAACCGCTGTGGTTCTTGTTGCTTTAATGGTTCCAGCTATCATTTTTGGAAGCATCTATTTTGTTGCTCTTTCTGTTTTAATTGCTGTTTGTTTTGCCTACGAAAGTGTTCATATTACTAATCTAAAAGGAAAAACTAGAACCGTCACATTTGTGGTGGTAATTATCTTATTAATTGCTACTTGTTACTATGTAATTTTTCGAAATTATATTGATGCCGTTCGAGCACATGAACGAATTGATTTTGCAAACTTCTTCACAGTTAACTTCTCCGAATTAAAACTATCGGAAATGCTTCTTTTGACGACAGCTGCAGTTTTATTTGTCATGTGTTTCTTTAGTCGTGAATTTACGATTCGTTACGTCTTCTATTTCTTTTCAATGATTGTTATTTTGAGTTTAGGAATTCAAGCGTTGTTATATTTGCGATTTGCTCCATTCACAATGTTTGGTTCAATAGGAACTATGATTACCGAAGATAGTTTTGTCTACGGACAATCATTATTGTTAATTGTCTACGTTATTGTTGGCGTATGTGCCAACGATATTGGTGCCTTCTTTGTTGGCTTAATCTTTGGTAAACACAAAATGGCTCCAGAAATTTCCCCAAAGAAAACTTGGGAAGGAGCAATTGGTGGTATCGTGATTTCGTTCGCCATCACATTTGCTTTTGCCATGATTATGGGTGGAGTTGGAATTCCAATTCTTCCTCAACTCGATTTAAACCACTGGTATTGGGTAATGATTATTTCTTTACTTATCCCATTCTTCGGAGATATCGGAGACTTCTTCTTCTCTTCTATTAAGAGAAGTTTTGGAGTAAAAGATTTCTCTGCTATTCTTCCAGGACACGGTGGTGTTCTTGATCGTCTTGATTCATTAATTTTTGCTAGTGGTCTAGTTAGTGGCTTACTAGTTTTTATGGAAATGATTGAAAAGTTTACAGTATGAAAAAAGTACTTTTGTTAGGAGCTTCAGGATCAATCGGTTCTCAGACTCTGGATATTATTCGACAGTATCCAAATGAGTTTGAACTTGTTGGTTTTTCTGTTGGCAAAAACCTAGCAAAAGCAAAAGAAATCCTAAACGAATTTAAAACAGTAAAATTCGCATATATTACCGGCAAATCACCAGCAAACGAACTCAAAAATGAGCTTAAAAATGTTACTGTTTCTTCAGGTAAATGTGGATTAAAAAGAATTATTAAGAAAACTGATTTTGACCTTTGTGTTGATGCTTTGGTTGGCTTTGTTGGATTGGAACCAGCGATTAATGTTTTAAAGAAAAATAAGATTCTTTGCTTAGCTAACAAAGAAGCACTAGTTGCCGGAGGAACAATCATCAACAAAATTCTTGATGAAGGAAATGGTAAACTTTATCCAATTGATTCAGAACACGTCGCTTTAGCTAAATGTTTATCTAAATGTGATATCAAGGATGTGAAGAGTTTAATTATTACCGCAAGTGGTGGAGCTCTAAGAAATGTCGAGATTTCTAAACTTGCCGAGCAAACCCCAGAAGATGCATTGCGTCATCCAACATGGAAGATGGGCGCAAAAATCACGATTGA
>CAMKPL010000019.1 GCA_946414655.1 uncultured Caryophanales bacterium
ACCGCAAAGAATCCAACGGACCAGCGAATATCTGTAATTGCCGGATTTGCTGCTTGACAAATTCCAAGCAGAGCTTGTTCTGAAAGTCCAAACATTTGCATATAGAACGGGAACATAACATACACGTTTGCTACTAATGAAACGATTAATTGGCAAACTAATCCTAACATTAATGCTTTAATTGCACCTTTGAAAGTACGATATCTATGATAATAAACAGCAGCAGGGATGATAAATGCGATGCTATAAACAAGATCGGCGATCTCTCCAACACATAGTGTTGTAGTAAGCGGAAGTTTAATAAATGTCTTAACAAGAAGAATATATAGACCGGTCATTGGCCCATAAGCGAAAGCTGCAATAAACGCTGGAATTTCGTCAAAATGAAATTCTAAGAATGATGGGAAGAATGGAACCGGGAATTTTAAAAACGGAACGCAATATAGGATGGCGGAAAAGCCACCGAAAACTGCAACTCGAACTAAAAATCTAGTCCGGTTTTGTTTCTCGACATGACCTTTTAAATCAAAGTAATGTTTTGCAACAGAGAAAACAAACATGATGAGTAATAAACCTAAGATGATACCTTTTACCATAAAAAAATTTGCCTCCTCAGGGCAAATACTCATAAAAGAATTTAGTTTCTTTCATCCAGACTTTACTGTCGCTACTGGAATCTCACCAGTTCAGCCGATTGGCTCGCGGAGTATACCGCCGGTCGGGAATTACACCCTGCCCTGAAACACGAATATTATATCACACCTTAAAGCGGTTGTTTAACTATTTCTGAATAATTTCTTGGATACTTTTTTTGACAAGGTTTTGACTTAGAAATCACCAGCAATTTGCGGTTATCTTTAGAAATTGGGAGTTCGTAAGATTTAATGAATTTTAACGAAGAATTGAGTTTTCTTAATGCTGATTTTGCTTCATTTAATTCTTCCTCAGCACTACTTCCTTTATATGCAACAAGTAGGCCATGAACCTTCACAAATGGTAAGCTCAGTTCCGCTAAAATGTTGAGTTGTTTAACAGCTCGAGCTGTAACAAAATCAAAATAATCTCTTTGCTTCAAATCTTCGGCTCGGCCATTGATGACAGTTACGTTTTCTAACCCGAGTTGAGATTTAACTTCATTTAAGAAGCTAACCTTCTTTCCGTTTGATTCAAGAAGATTCACTTTTAATTTTGGAAAAACAATGGCTAATGGGACACCAGGGAATCCAGCACCACTACCGATATCTAATAATCTACCTTTTGAAAAATCGATATAGTTAGAAGGAAGCAGTGAATCAATAAAGTGTTTTTCTTCAATTTCGTCTGGATCAATGATTGCTGTTAAATTGAATTTTTCGTTCCATTCTAAAAGAAGGGAGCGATATTTATCAAATTTCGCTACTTGTTCATCAGTTAAAGTGAAAAATTCTTGTAGTCTCATTTTTCCTTCTTCTTTAAGTTTAAGATAAGAATAGAAATATCGCTAGGATTAACTCCGCTGATACGTCCAGCTTGTCCAATATTAATTGGACGAATTTTATCTAATTTTTGACGAGCCTCTAATGCGAGTCCGTGCATATTTAAATAATCAATATTTTCTGGAAGTTTATGTTCTTCATATTTAGCAAAAGATAAGGCTTCTTTTTCTTCACGTTTGATATAGCCTTCATATTTCACCATGATTTCAAGTTGGGATACACCAATGAAATCAAGTTCAATTTCTTTTAATTCTGGGATTAATTCAACAAGGTGATGATACTTCACTCCTGGTCGTTTCAAAAACTCGGTTGCTGAAACGCCACTGGTCAGTGGTTCAATGCCTTGTGAAACAAGATATTCTGTCGTTGATTTTCCTGTTCCTAAATGAGTTTTATCCAAGATTTGTCGGGCTTTTTCGATATTTTTGTTCTTCTTTAAGAATTCTTGATAACGTTCATTTGAAATTAGTCCAAGCTTAAATCCGTATGGGGTTAATCTCAAATCAGCATTATCGTGACGAAGTAGTAAACGGTATTCAGCACGCGAAGAAAGTAAACGATATGGTTCGTTAGTTCCTTTTGTCACAATGTCATCAATCATGACACCAATATATGATTCATTTCTTTTTAAGATAAATGGCTCTCTGCCTAAAACATAGTTAGCTGCGTTAATACCGGCGACCAATCCAAGACCGGCTGCTTCTTCATAACCCGATGTTCCACAAATTTGCCCTGCGCCATAAAGTCCTTTGTATTTTTTAACTCTAAGAGTTAAATCAAATTGAGTTGGCACCAAGGCATCATATTCGATCGCATATGCATACTTTAAAAATTCCGCATGTTCTAATCCAACAATCGAATGAACCATTTCAACCTGCATCTCTTCGTCCATGGCAGTTGAGAAACCTTGCAGATAAATAGATTCACCATTTCTAAATTCTGGTTCCAAGAAAAGTTGATGACGTGATTTATCTTTAAACGTCATTACTTTTGATTCAATGGATGGACAATAACGTGGGCCAACTCCAGTTTGAAGCCCATTGTATGTTGCTGTTCGATCTAAATTATCAGTAATTAATTTGTGAGTTTTTTCATTTGTATAAATCAAATAACAAGGCAATTGTTCTTCAACTGGAACAAATGTTTTTGTAGTGTAAGAAAATGCAAAATCACCAGCCATTCCTGGTTGAATTGTCGCTTTTGATAAATCGATTGATGATTTTTTAATGCGTGGAGGAGTGCCGGTTTTTAATCTAATAATTTCTAGGCCCATCTTACGCAAAGAGTCAGATAAACCAATTGATGGATTTTCACCATCAGGTCCACCACTAACTGATTTCTTGCCTCTTAAAATTGCGCCATCCATATATGTGCCGGTTGAAATAACAACGGCTTTAGAGTGGATTACTGTTCCATCTTTTAAGATGACTCCATCAACAACATCATCGTGATAGGAGAGAGCAACAACCTCTTTTTCTAAAATATCGAGATTGGGAATTTCATCTAAAAGATGCTGCATGTAAGCTGGATAGGCGTGTTTATCTTCTTGGGCTCGTAGACATTGAACTCCCGGGCCTTTTCCTGTGTTTAGCATCTTCATCTGAAGATACTCATGATCTGCAGCGATACCCATCATTCCGCCTAACGCATCAACTTCACGAACAACAATGCCTTTCGCAGATCCACCAATAGATGGATTACATGGCATATTCGAAATCATCTTCTTGTTGAGGGTGATTAAAAGCGTGCTTAAACCCATGTGCGCAGTCGCAGCACATGCTTCCACACCAGCGTGTCCACCACCAACAACAATGATTTCGTAATCTTTCATTATCCGACGCTACCTTCCATATCCATCTTAATCAATTGATTAAGTTCGACAGCATATTCCATTGGAAGTTCCTTACTAAATGGTTCAATAAAGCCCATAATCATCATTTGTGTCGCATCTTTTCTAGAGATTCCACGCGACATTAAATAGAAGAGTTGATCTTCATTAATTTTAGACACTGTTGCTTCATGTTC
The DNA here is from genome assembly GCA_946414655.1 of uncultured Caryophanales bacterium. Taxonomy (GTDB): domain Bacteria; phylum Bacillota_I; class Bacilli_A; order RFN20; family CAG-826; genus Fiminaster. The sequence goes on from CAMKPL010000019.1 coordinate 3,501, forward strand.
AATAAATGAAGTGTTGTTCTGTACTAGATTTGTTGGAATCGTATCCGATTTAGAAATATCGTCCAAAATTAAAGTATCGCACTCAACGTGAGACTTACAATTTTTCGCGTTTTTCATATGTTTCACAGAACCACGATAATTGGCAACTCCGCCGTTTTTAACGATTGATTTAGAAATGATTGTTGAAGATGTATTTGAGGCTAAATGAATCATTCTTGCGCCAGCATCTTGATATTGCCCTTTGCCAGCAACAGCAACAGAGACACAAACACCTTTCGCACCTTCACCTGCCAAAATACAAGCCGGATACTTCATATTTGTCTGTGAACCGATGTTTCCATCAATCCAATCCATCTGTCCATTTTCCATGACTTTAGCCCGTTTTGTAACAAGGTTAACGATGTTATTCGACCAGTTTTGGACAGTTGAATAACGACACTTAGCATCCTTTAAAACAACAATTTCAACAACTGCGGCATGAAGTGAATCTTGAGAATAAATTGGTGCGGTACAACCCTCCACATAGTGGAGGTCAGCACCTTCATCAACAATGATTAATGTACGTTCAAATTGTCCGCTCTTTTCATTATTGATACGGAAATAAGATTGAAGAGGTTTATCTAGTTTGACTCCTTTTGGAACATAAATGAATGATCCGCCAGACCACACAGCACCGTTTAACGCAGAGAATTTATTATCAGAATAAGGTACAACTGTGTTGAAATATTTCTTCACAATTTCAGGGCACATTTGCACAGCTTGGTCAGTTGAAAGGAAAATAACTCCTTTGTCTTCAACTTCTTTGAGCATGTTATGATAAACAGCTTCCGACTCATATTGAGTCGTAACACCACTTAAATACTTTTGTTCGGCTTCTGGAATACCAAGTTTTTGGAAGGTTTTCTTAATTGTTTCTGGAACTTCATCCCAACTCTTTTCAACCTTTTTCGATGTACGAGTAAAGTAAGTATATGAATCAAAATCAAGGAATGATAAATCCGGTCCAAAAGACGGCATTGGAAGGCGTTTAAAAGCTTCGTATGATTTCAAACGGAACTCAAGCATCCAATCAGGCTCGTTTTTTAATCGAGATATCTCACGAACAACTTCTTCACTTAAACCTTTACCGGTTGTGATAATTGATTGGTCTTCGTCTTTAAAACCGTACTTATAATCCTTTTCTTCTTTAACTTGGTAACTATTTTTCTTCATGGTGATGATGTTCTAAGATCTCCTCTAAAGCGTCCCATCCGATGGTAGCACAATGAATACGTGCTGCTTGTTTAGCAGTGTTCATAAACACGATTGCTTCATCAAGGACATCTGGATTATATTCTTTTTCATGAATCATGTTGTTATATTGCTCAACAATGTATTTGGCTTCAGGAAATGTTTTACCAATCATGAGGCCACACATGATATCTGTTGATGCTGTCGAAATGGTACAAGCCACTCCATCAAAACAAGCATCGATAACTTTGTTATCTTTAACTAAAACATAGACGATAATATCATCAATGCAGTTCGCACTATCCATATGGACTTGTTCATATTTTGAAACGTCTCCAATTGGTGCGTGTTTATATTGTGGATTTTCATAATGATCCATGATGATTTGTCTCATCATCATTGGGCTAAGCGAAATAGGCATCTAAGAAGTGACCTCCATTCTTTAAAGCATTAACTAAAGCATCAATGTCTTCCTTAGTTGTATAGAAATAAATCGACATACGTACAGTTGCGATTTCATTTAAATAGTGATGTAGCATCTTAGCACAATGTTGTCCGCTACGAACAGCAATACCTTTCGAGTTAAGATAAGTTGCTAAGTCTTGAGCGAAAACACCCTTCTTATTAAAAGTAATAATCCCGGCTTCAGCATCCTCGTTATAAATCACTAGATCAGGAACCTTTTTTAACTCAGATATGGCATATTTGCGAAAATTTTTTTCTAAAACCTCAATATTTTCCATACCAATTTCATCTAGATATTTAACTGCTGCTTCAAGTCCGTAAATACCTTCTAAATGAAGTGTTCCAGCTTCAAATTTTGCTGGAGCAGAAAGGTATTTAACTGAAACATCAGTATCAAATTTTACGTTCATTCCACCGCCACCAAAAACAGGATCGGTTTCTTCGAGAAGCTTCGCTTTTCCGTAAAGTACGCCTGTTCCAGTTGGTCCGCACATTTTGTGTCCTGAGAAAGATAAGAAATCAATATCTAAATCTTTTACATCAATTTTCATATGTGGAACGGATTGCGCTCCATCAACAGCAATAATTGCACCGGCTTCATGAACGACCTTAGCAATAGCTTTAATATCATTCACATAACCAAGAACATTAGAAACGTGTGCAATCGCAACAATTTTTGTATGTTTTGATAAAGTTTTTTGAACATTTTCTGGAGTAACTCTTCCGTTTTCTAAAGGAATAAATTTGATTTTACATCCAGTGATTTGGCTAACTTTGTACCAAGGGAGCACATTTGAAGCATGTTCGGAAACAGTAAGTAAAATTTCATCGTCTTTATTAAGGTGTTTAGTGGCATATCCAAGAGCAACAAGGTTAATAGACATTGTTGTTCCGTTGGTAAAGACAACTTCATCATCATTAGCGTTAATAAACTCCGCAACAGTGTGGCGAACTTCGGCTAATTTTGTGTCGTTAAAGAAACACAAATCATAGTCTCCACGGTGTGTGTTACTCGTAAAACGAGTATTATATTCCTCTTCTGCTCTTAATACAGCATATGGTTTAAATGTTGTAGAGGCATTGTCTAAATAAACCAAATCATGTTTCTGCATCTTGATATGGTTTTCATACATTGGGAAGTCTTTTCTAATTTTTTTAGAATCAATCATCTTACATGGCCTCCTTAATTAAGTTTAAAATCCGTTCCTGAGTTTTCTCAGAAAATTGTCTCGAAATTGGTTGTAAATATCCAAGTGTGATGAGTGCGCGGGCTTCTTCTTTGCTAAGTCCACGTGACATTAGATAAAACATGTGATCTTCATTAAGTTGCCCGACCACTGCACCATGGGAAGCTTTAACATCATTTTCATCAATTCGTAAAACTGGTGAAGCGGTTCCTCGGGCTTCTGGATCAAAGACAATAATCTTCGCATTTTGGGCTGTTTCACTGCCTTTCGCACCTTCCAAAATATGGTTCACTCCGGTAAAAATAATTTCCGATTTTTCTCGACAAACACCATAGTTATCCATGAGGGCAAAAGTATTTCCAACACGATGGGTAAAACTGATATCAAATTTCTTATGATTTTCGTGACCAGAAAGTGAAGCTAAGTGCCATTTACAACTGGCTCCTTCTTGATTTAAATTAACTTGAGATTTGACGGTGATATTTGAATCAGAAAAATCAGCAAAAACAACATCAAAATTAGAATTTAGTCCAAGATTTGCGGTGATTTTTAAATTTTCAGAGTTTCCAAAATTAGCGAGTTT
>CAMKPL010000020.1 GCA_946414655.1 uncultured Caryophanales bacterium
AAAATGAACCATTATCGAAGTTAGATATGTTAAAGATGTTTAAAGAGAGTGCATCCTCATTAAAAGATGAGACGAATTCTGTCTTAAAGTTGATTGTGTCAATCTTAATTGATGCGGTCAGGATGAAATAGAAAAATCACCAGCAATTCTCGGTTATGTTAGGGAATTGATGGTGATTTTTTACTATTAAACTAATTAAGATTTTTCTTTTTAGTCTTAATACATTCTCTTAGGAAATTTCGTAAATCTTTATCTACTGCATAAATATATGTGCCATAGATTCCACGAGTTAAAAGTACAAGATACTGATGAAGAATATTCTTTTTTGTTTCTTCGTCGTTGCCTTTAACTTTTGCTTTTCTATCGGTGCATTTTTCAATATGAATATCAATTTGTTTCGTTGACTTGTTATAGAAAATATCTGGTCCAAGAATAACACCAGCGTAATTCAAATCGTAACCTTGGCATGTATAAACACACCCAATTTCATCTTTATGTTCCTCATCGGTAATAAATGTCGGATCGTTAAATCCCAAATTCCACATCCTAAGATATTTGCCATCACCGTCAACATCAATATCGAGTTTCTTTTTAGCAACTTTATCTCTCATTTTTGTGCTATATGGATAAGAAATACCGGCAACAATGCGACAAAGTCCTTCATGCTTTTTATTTTGAACCTTGATAGCATGTTCCATCTCTCCGTAATCATCAAATACAAATAAATCATATTTGTCTGATTCATATGTTACATGTTTGTTATTTAATAAACTATTAATGAATTCTATGTATTCGTTGCCACCTTGAATTCTTAATTGAGTTCCCAAAGTAATAACTTCTGCTTCATTTAAAAATGACTTAAAACTGTCATCTAACATATCTGTTGTTTTAACTCTTTGCTTTGGGTCGTAAAAAATAACAGTAATCGGTCTTTTTTTCTTAGAAATCCAATCAAGTTGAGTGGAATTGTGTGGTAACCCCAAAGAATCGCAAACCGCATCATATGCTCCGTAATTAACTAGATCTTGTCTTCTTTGAAGTCTATGTGCTTCATCCACAATCACTATGTCATAATCTTTCTTCGCTATATCATTTGGGCCTATTACCATACTTGGCTTAAGACCTTTAGTAACTTTAAAAATCTTTTTAACAGTTTCTCTAAAAGATGGCGTCGGCACAACAAAAGCAATCTTTAAATCTTTACGACCGTTAATTATTTTAAATAATTTGGATGATTGAAGTATTGGTGAGTCTTCTGGAAGGACTTTATCCAAATCTTCAAAATTAGATTTTTGATTGAGTATATCAACGAGGCATTTTATAAAGTAAATCGCAAGCACGGTTTTTCCTGTTCCTGCACCTCCTTGAATCACAAGCTTCTTATCTAATCCACTTTCAAGAGCAAGACCAGTCATTTTAAGGAGAGACTCAACGCAAGATAATTGTTCCTCGGTTAGATCTTTATAAGGAGAATACTTAAATATTTCGCTATTTCTTATTTCATAAAGCGTCTTGCTTGCAAGATTCTTTCGTCTTAGTTCATCCCAAATGTCTTGAAAACACTGTTCATATAAGCCTCTTTGGTAATAATTATGCTGTACTGATTGACCAGAATTTTCATTTTGTAATTGGAATTTGCCGTCTGCATGCATGAATTGAATCAGCTTATTTTCTATATCAAGCGTTGCAGATTTGTTAAACGAATCATTAAGTAATAGCAAGATATCTTTCATTATTGACCGTTTCTTGTTTTCAAGATGCTGGCTCATTCTCTTATAAGCATTGTTTGTTTCTCCAATATATGCTTCTTTGTCGCCGCTCAAAATATAAACAACAGGCCAATTTTGTCCTTTATCAATGCTGGACTTAATCAATTCGGCACCATTCGTGTTAAAAGGGAATGTTTTATATTTTGTACTTGTTAAAGAGAATTCTGATTTCGCCATAGAAATAGTTATTTAAAAATAATTATGGTTTTTTATTAAATTGCTCTATTAGATAAACATTGACTCAATTTCTAAAACAATATAATTTAGTTGCTTTCGTTTTCAATGATAAGATTTGATCCAAATGGTAATTCACGAACCATTTTTGCAATATTAGTTTGCCTTTTGAAAACGTAATTTGCTTTTTCATTTTTAAATGCTTCAAAATCGACAGTATTCATCTGAGTTTGAAGGGTTGTATCTCTCGGTATAATTCTGTTATATTCTGGAATCTTTTGATCAATATATTTGTTTTTTATCGATTTATTCACCGCTTCATTAAGTATTAGATAATTTCCGATGCTATGAATAACTTCTTTTTGTCTTTCTTCGAGCTCTGGCCAACCACGACCTCTCCAATAATCCCCTGGTTTCTTTGGGTAGATATGTTCTAAATTGATTTTCTCTAAATCAATGGTGCTAGAAACAGATCTATAAATAATATCCAACATAAGAATTGATTTTTTCAAACCTTCCTTTGTATCGGGACTACCAATAAAATTGCTAAATTGTTCCACTGTCAATCTAATTGAATCATGATTACCAATGTAACTTTCAATGAAACCCGAAATGTCGGATGCAGTTTTATTTTGTTTAATCATGTCAATAACATCTTTTAACAAATATCGCATGTCAGTTGGAGTAGATTTTGTTAACGACATGTTAATACTAATTAGACAAAGAGGAATTATCACTTTTTCTTTATAATTATCCCTGTCAACTGTTAAGTCTACATTCTTTAAAGCTAAAACATTTAAAACATCACCTAGAGTAAGTCGGTTAATGAACGAGAAAATAGAATAAAACGGATTATGTTTTTTATTCTTAATATTCTCATAAACGTTGGTAAATTTGATAAAATCTTCACGGCTAGATGTAATATTCTTTTTAATAAAAGATAGGAGTGTTAGATTGTCAAAATTCCCGGCTGTGTCATCGGTAATGAATTTATAATAACTAGTAATTGTTTCTTTTAACAATTTGTTAGTGCAAGTGAAAGGAACTCCATAAATTTTAGAATATTGATTAATGGATGTCTTCATCACATCATCCTTTGTTAGTCCTTTTCCACCCATATTTATTTGTGTAAATATAGCATAAGCATCATCAGGTGTAACACACAGTTTGAGATAAACAAATATGTCGTTTTTTATAACTCTAATAATATCATTAAGACGATCTTTATTCGGTTCAATGAATTCATCCCTAAAATACACATATACTTCTTTAAAAGGTGCGGCAATATTGTTTATAAAACAATCTCTATATTTTTTATCTGAGTCTTCAATATCGTACTTAACATCAAATAGATCTACGTGATCAATTTCCAATCCAAAATTATCAATTGTGTCATTAATTACTTTAATTAAAATATTTAAAGTAATTAATCTTTGCTGACCATCAGCAAGCTTTAAATAACCATCTTCCTTATATCCGATAAAATCTAAAAGGTAAAATTGTTTATCTTTTTCATATGTCATGGATAAAATATCGTTAATAAGTGCCTCGGCGGTATTCTTTTTCCATTCATACAATCTCTGAAAAATTGGAATCGCTATTTTTTGCTCTGACAACGAATAAACTCTAATGTAATCAATTGTGTCCTTTGAGACGTTATTCTTTTTGATAATCATCTTCCTATCCTCCAATGTATTGATAAATAACTCTACAACCTCTTCGATTAGAGTTAACTACTCTAACAGCTTTGATGCCTTTAACATTTGCAAGACCATCAACATGGAAGGCATTTGTCACAAATAAATTTCGTATGACTACTCTAAATCTTTCTTGCTTGTTGGATGGTAAAACTTCAATGTAGTAAGGAGATAGCATATTTTGATTTTCTTTAAGAATTTGATAATAAACAGGAATAATGTCATTGCTACTTATTCTCTCATTTGAGAGAAGACGAATTTCTTCAATGGCAATATCCTTCAAGATTTGCCAAAGCTTCTTTCCATCTTTGATTCCTCTTCCACCTTTTGCATCAGACACTTCGCATATACGTCTTTTTAGCACATCCCCAATCATTTTTGATTACCTCTCTTTCGCACAATGAAAAGATATTCATTAACATGCAAATTACGTTCTCTCAAGTTTCTTGACCCTCGAAAAGCATTATATTTTATTTTTATCACTTTCGTTTGGCCTATCTTTTTTAAACCTGAAAGCATTTTATCTTTTTTTATAAAACCCTCAGAATTATAAGAAATAACAAAATATTTAGATTTAATGGTTTCGCATAAAGACATTAATGATGCAAAGGCTTTGTCTTTTTTGTTGTAATTAGACTTTTTCCAATCATTTGGAATACCAGAGACCTTGCTGATTGTTTTTGGTCGCTTATAGTTTGATATTAAATTAAGCATAAAGTAGTTTGAACCATATGGATGTTGGTTGTATGGCGGATCTAAATAAACAACATCTAGTTCAGGAAGCTCATTAGCAAGTTCATTAGCATCTTTTTGAAAAACATAGGTTTTGCAGGAAAAATCACTAAAAACAGGAAACTCAAGTTTTATATTTGCCTTAATTCTTGACAAAGCATTCTTACCATTTCCTCCAAATTGTCCAATATCAGTATCTGAATTCTTATAGAAGCCTTTAAAAACGCCACAAGTATTTGTTTTTTTAGAAGCTTCATACAATAATGGCGCAATAAAAAACTTCCTATATTCAGCAGGAAATGTCTCAATAAGTTTTCTATTACTATCTATGTATCTAGCATTTCTTGAGGTATAAAAAACACGTTCATCTTTTTTTATATTTTTATCGTTTATAGGAGCATATAGTTCGCTAATGAAACCGTTTGTTTTTTTGCTTAGATATTCTCTATTTCTGCAAATCTGCAAGTAATATTCATTCAAAGCATCGAAATCAACATCTTCTTTATTAGTTAAATAACACTCATTAATTATTCTTGAATAATCTTCGAGATCATTAACATACAATTTACTACTGTGTTGTTTTAAAAGTCTTGCAACAACACCAGAACCGGAAAACAAATCAGCAGAAACCAATTTATCAGACTTTAGCGTTTTTTTAATATCTAAAAGTACATTATTAATTTCAGTTAATAGGCCTCTTTTATTTCCAATATATGTAATTATTTGCTTAGAAAGAAAAATTCTATCTTGCATACCTCATATCCTATTTGCATATTATATTAGAAATATTTATAAAAATAAATGGACTTTAGAGCCATCACATTTTGTTGGCCTTTTTGTATAGTTAAAAAATATGCTGATAATAAAAACATGTAATAAGTTCTTAGGGTTCTTAAAAACAATAAAAGAATAGAGTGTTTTTTAAAAGTCTTATCCTCGAGTTTAATATTACTTTAAAGCTTAACTTCTCATTCTCATGCTACAAAAATCTCGTTTGGCATATTCTATGTTTGTTCTATCTAAGTGCTTTTGATCACTACACACCCAATCATAAACCTTTCGCGAATCATCTAGTGCTTTACTAATTTCGTTTAACAAATCAACATCTTGGAACTTTAGATTTAAATTAAAAAGTTTTTCGGAAAAGATTCTACTTATAAACTTAATCATAACCGCCATGTTTTGAAAGATGTATAACTCCGTTTGAAAATAATTCAAAAAGAGAGTTGTTCCATGAGTCTGCGGGTTGCATGCTCTATAAAACTTATAAAGTTCGCTCCCAAAATTACTAATATAATTACCATATTTAATATCGAGAATTTTCCCTAAACCACCTAAATTAAAACATTTTGATTTGTTTGTAAGAGATTTAAATTCGGAGAGGTTTTTTATCCATCCATAATTAAGAAATTGAATCTCATTGGCTTTCTGATCGTTGGCCATTATTTTGATGTTGTCAGGAATTCTTCCATCGTAATTGTAATCAAAGGCAGCTTTGTCAAACATTTTGAATGAGTCAATAATAGCATCATTTTGGTCCCATAAAGCGACATATGTCATAAATAATTCTATTAATGTTCTGTATAACACCATTAACTCATCTGGTGCCTTAATATCTGCCAAGTTTATACATGCTCGAATTTTAATAATTAACTTATAAATCATTAAATAATTAAAATCTTCATTATAATTCTGGTTCACTTTGACTTTATTAGCTTTTAACATATCGTATTGGTTAGCTAAAAAATTATTTAATGCAGAGGAATAATAAATAATAGGTAAATAAGACTCTAAAGATGATTTGCTGAATGTACTAGTTGCAAGTTTTTTGATTTTTAGCATATTCAATACATCATTAATCAATTTGTCTATGTATTTTTTGCTCTGTTGTTGTTTTCCACGTTCTTGTTCGGTAAGAAAAACAGTATTTGCGTAATGGCACATAACAATCATTTTGCAAATATCGATTGTATTAAAACCATTTCCCGTGGCTAATGAATCAATAGATAATTCTTTCTTAAAATCAGTAGTTCCAAAAAGAATGTAATGATATCTTGGATCTTTAACAATAAAATTGTAAACATCGATTAAAAATGATTCTTTTATTGAGCCTGAAAAAATACGCTTAAATGCCTTGCGCAATTCTCGTTCGTATATAGTTTGATTTTCAAATAAATTAAAAATTTCATCCATAATATTATTAAATAAAATTTAATCTTGTATTTCAAAGATATTTCAAAAATCACCAGCAATTCTTTGTTATCTTCGAGATTTGCTGGTGATTTTGATTATACATGGCTCCGCAATTTTCTGACATTTTCCGGTTTTTTGCGATTTCGTTATAACATTTATAGAGTTATTTTCAATAATTTTGGTCAACTTTTTTATATATTTTTAGTCTTCTTTTCATTTTTAATTGTTAAATCCAAGAAATGTGATAATACTTGTGTAGTTATACTGTTACAAGCGGGTTTTATTCGATTATTGTAATAGTGCCTTTAGAAGCATCTAAC
>CAMKPL010000021.1 GCA_946414655.1 uncultured Caryophanales bacterium
CACGACTATGATTACAAACGATATCCATGCACAGAAATTGCTAAACAAGCTTTGCTTGAAGGTGCGTCAAAGATGATTGCTTTAAATGCAGCAAATGAAACAGCTGTATATCGGTTTTTAAACCATGAAATCGGTTATTTAGATATTGCGAAATTTGTTGGTCAAAAAGTGGCGAAACAAAAATTAATTCGAAATCCATCGCTTTGTCAAATTAAACGAATCGACAAAAGAGCTAGAAAGGTGAACTAATGAGTGCGTTAGATTGGATTGTTGCTGTTGTCTTGTTTGTCATTGCGTTAAGCGCACTGATTACAATTCATGAACTTGGCCATTTCTCAATGGCAAAGCTTTTTAACGTCTATTGCCAGGAATTTTCAATTGGTTTTGGACCTGCTCTAGTTCATAAACGCAGAAAAGGAAAAGAAACATACTTCTCTTTAAGAGCCATTCCGTTTGGCGGTTATGTTTCAATGTATGGTGAAGGAATGGAACTGGAACCTGGTACAGTTATTCCAGAAGAAAGATCCCTCGAAGGCATTAAAAAATGGAAGAAGTGTATCATTCTTGTCGCAGGTGTTGTTTTAAATGCAATTTTAGCATTTGTTTTAATTGCTATTTCTAACCTCGCATTTCCAAGAATTGTCACAACAAAGTATGCCTCAATCACTCAAGATAGTGTTGCCGCTTCTACTTTAAAAGATGATGACTTTATGGTCTCACATCATAAGAGCTACATTTCTTACGAATACACTGATAACGAAAAAATCATCCATGCCGGTCAATTCTATATGGTCGATAACACAGTGGAAATTGAGTCGAATAAGTATGCAATTTGCTATGCTCCAACTGGAACAAAGCATTACACAAAATTTACTGAAGGAATGTTAATTTATCCAGCAATTGCTGGTCAAAATATTGCTAGTGATAACGGAGACGGAACATATACAGTTCACATTAAAGCTCTTTATGATGCATATATGAATGTTGATGGTGGTATTGAGCAAGAAGGCCTTTATGCTAACTTCACTGAAAAAGTATATCAACCATTTGAAGGTGTCAGTTTTGAAGCACACCTTAAATTTGCTCGATATAACGAATCAACAAAGAAATATGATGAAGTTCTGTTTAACCCAACAATCAAAGCTATTAAGAGCGGAGATAAGTATGTTTGGGATGATATTGGACTTTCTTTTAAAACAATGGATGATAAGGACTGGACCTTTGGTGATAAGTGGAAACAAACATTTAAAGATTATGGATCAGCTTCCGTTGCAGTTTTTAAAGGTTTAGGAACACTCTTTAGTGGCGGTATTAAAAATATGTCTGGCATCGTTGGTATCTTTGATATGACCGCCAACCTTTATGGTTCTTATACCTTTGCCACCTATCTTTATTTCTGGGGTCTAATTAGCGTTAACCTTGCTATCTTTAATCTGTTACCATTCCCTGGATTAGACGGTTTTGCTCTATTAATTACGATTATTGAAGCAATTACTAGAAAGAAAGTTCCAACAAAAGTTAAAGGCATCATGTCAGCAATCGGACTAGTGCTCTTATTTGGCTTAATGATTACGATTGTTGTTCTAGATATAATCAAGCTGGTGTAAATGTATGAATGATAAGATGCGAAGATTCTTAAATCACATCCACCTCGAAAACATTGAACGTTTCGATCTTGATTTTGATTTGGTCACTCGTAATCCGTTTAAAAAAGAACAAGTCGACATGCTTGTCGTTAAAGACACGCCATGGAACTATGATTTATTAGAAGAGTTCCAACACGGACTTGAATCAATTACTTATCCTTATGATTTGAAATTCTCCTATAAGAAGAAACCGACTGTTAAGGATGCAATTAAACTTTTCCCAGATTGGCATCGCGCCCACAATCGTTTTGTTTCAGATCAAGTTTTAGAAGAAAAAGAAGATGCAATTGTCTTTGTTTTTAAAACTGAAGAAGAAAAGCAAAATAACCAGCAAATCTTGGATGATTTCAAAGAATTCCTAAGATTTTTATCATACCGATTTGATGTTGTTTCGATAGTTCGTTTAGAAGAAAAAACAACTCCAACTGTTTCTCAAGAAGTCCTCGATGAAATGGAAGAAAAAGCCAACCAAGTCTATGAGGAAGAAATTGCCGAAAGCGGTGATGATGAAAACGAATCCTATTATAAGAACGCCGAAATGGTTGAAGAAGAGGAAGAAGAAAGTGCTTTAAAGGCTTACGAAGAAGAATATATCGAAACCTTAAAGAATAACATTTCTCAACTTAAAGACCTTGGTAAAAATATAAAGAAAAATAAAACAAAGAGTGATTATGATCCGCAAACATGGAGAGATTCCATCCCATTTAAAAAGTACACTGATTTCTCTTTAATTAAAGAGGATAGCGGAAACGTCGACATTACTGGCGAAGTTTTCGGTATCGATAAAATTCGTACAAATTATTTTGGCAAAGCAGTTTGTCCATGTGGCATAGGAAACGGAAAACAAGCGATTAACATCCGTATTGTTGAAAACAAACATACGACCGTTGAAGAAATCGAAAAATTGAAAAACGGAATGTATATTCATATTAAAGGTTATGCTGAGGCCGATAAACGTAGCGGACAAGTTTCCGTTACAGCACGCGGTTTTGAAATTGTTCCACCTCCAGCCATGAGAAGTGATGATGAAGAACAAAAGCGCGTTGAACTTCATCTTCATACTAGAATGTCGGTTATGGATGGTGTTGCCTCCATTAGTGAATATTGTAAACTTGCTAAAGCAATGGGTCACAAAGCAATTGCCGTCACCGACCATGGTGTTGTGCAATCATTCCCTGAAGCACAAGATGCTCAAAAAGATAGTGGAGTAAAGATTCTTTATGGATCTGAACTCTACATGGTTAACGATGAACTACCATTTGCCCTTAATCCTCAACCAATTCCATTACGAAACACGGCTTATGTTGTGTTCGACTTAGAAACAACCGGACTTTCGAAAGAATATGACCGCATTACGGAGTTTGGTGCGATTCGATTTGAGCATGGAAATATTGTGAAAACAGAGGACTTCTTTATTAATCCTTTGATTCCAATCCCACAAAAAGTTCAAGATAAGACTCACATTACACAAGCAATGGTGAACTCGGCAAAAACATTTGAAGAGTGCGCCGATCGTATCATTGACTTCTTTAAAGATGCGATTATCGTTTCTCATAACATCACATTCGACCTTGGATTCATTAATGCATCCTTAATTAGAATGGGTCGTGAACCAATTAACCCACCAGCGATTGATACTCTTTCGTTATCCCACTATATGTTCCCGGAAGCCGGGTCTCACCGCTTGGGTTCTTTATCAAGAAACCTTGGAATTCAATCATATAACGATGAAGAAGCTCACCGTGCTGATTATGACGCTAAAGTTTTAAATGAAGTCTGGTTAGCTATGCTAAATCGACTCACCGAACACAATATGAATCTGAAGCATTCTGATTTGGCTGAGATTAAAACAACTGAAGCGATGCTCAAACATATTCGCCCAAGTCACATTAACTGTCTTGTCAAAGATGAAGATGGATTTAGAGCGCTTTATGAACTTGTTTCTTTGTCGCATATTAAATATCTTGCTGATGTTCCAAAGACACCAAAAAGAGAAATTGCACGTTTACGTGAACATATATTATTGGGTTCCGCGTGTTGCAATGGTGAAGTCTTTGATGGTGCTCGAACAATGACTAAATCTGACCTGAAAGAAGTCATGAAGTTCTATGATTATATTGAAGTTCAACCTCCAGAGAACTATCGTCATTTAGTTAATCTTGGAAGCGTTGATAGTTTTGATGAAGTTAAGAAATACATCAAAGACATTGTTGAGTGTGCTGATGAGATTGGAAAACCAGTTGTGGCCACAGGTGATGTTCACTATCTCAATCCAGAAGACAAAATTACTCGAGATGTTTACATCTCTGCCAAAGCGGTTGGTGGCAAACTCCATCCACTTCATATGCGAGACACCTCATTAGAAGCACCTGATCAACATTACCGAAGTACAAAGGAAATGCTTGATGCTTTCTCTTTCTTAGGAAAAGAAAAAGCTTTCCAGATTGTTGTTACAAACACAAACAAAATTGCTGATTCGATTGGTGAATTTAAACCAATTAAAAAAGATTTACACCCACCAGTTATTGAAGGGGCACCTAAGATTTTGCGCGAGACTTGCTATGCAAAAGCTCACGAAATCTACGGCGATCCACTCCCAGAAGAGATTCAAAACCGCTTGGAAAAAGAACTTTCTGGTATTATCGATAATGGTTATTCCGTGACTTACTATATTGCTCACGAAATTGTTCGACGAGCAAATGAAGCTGGTTATGTTGTTGGTTCTCGTGGATCCGTAGGATCTTCTTTTGCCGCACATATGTTCGGTATTACCGAAGTTAACCCACTTAAACCACATTATCGTTGTCCAAAATGTAAGCATTTAGAGTGGATTGATGATCCAGAAATCCATTCTGGTTATGACCTCCCAGATAAGAAGTGTCCAGTTTGTGGTGAACCTCTTGTTGGGGACGGACAAAACATTCCATTTGAAACATTCCTTGGATTTAATGCGGATAAGATTCCTGATATTGATTTAAACTTCCCAAGTGACTACCAAAAGAAAGCATTCGATAGTACGAAAGATATTTTTGGTGAAAACAATGTTTTCCGAGCAGGAACAATTGAAACAGTTGCTGAAAAAACTGCTTTCGGTTATGTCCGTGGTTATTTTGAAGAACGTGGCATTGATCCAAGTACAATTCCTTCTTCCTATATTGCATATTTAGCCAGCCATGTTGCTGATACAAAACGTACAACCGGACAACATCCTGGTGGAATTATGGTTCTGCCAAAAACCTGCAACATTTACGATTTCACACCAATTCAATATCCGGCCGACGATAAAGAATCTGATTGGTTAACAACCCATCTTGATTATCGTGCTCTTCACGATGCTTTGCTGAAACTTGACCTTTTAGGTCATGTTGACCCACTTGCGTTAAGATTAATGACCGAAATGACCGGTCTAAAGATGAAAGATATTCCTCTTAATGATAAAAAAGTCATTTCGTTATTTACATCAGATAAAGCCCTTGAAAGAAGTGGCAACTACCTCAAAGTTCGTAACGGTGCGTCAGGTTTACCAGAATTCGGCACAGATGTGTGCCGTGATATTCTTTTAGGTGCTCAACCAAAATCGTTTGCTGATCTTGTTGCTGTTGCTGGTCTTGCCCACGGTACTGACGTCTGGCAAGGGAACGCTTCAGAATTAATTAAGAATGGTAAAACCATTCGTGAAGTTATCGGATGTCGTGATGACATCATGACTTACTTAATTTCCAAAGGTGTTCAACCAAAAACAGCCTTTAATACAATGGAATCTGTTCGTAAAGGTCGTAAGATTCCAAAAGAAGCTGAAGAAGCTCTTAAAGCTTGTAATGTTCCAGAGTGGTACATTGAATCATGTAACAAGATCAAATATATGTTCCCGAAAGCCCACGCTGTGGCTTATGTGACAATGGCGGTTCGTGTTGGATACTTTAAACTCTATTATCCACTTGAATTCTACGCTGTTTGGTTCTCTGCTCGTTGTAAACAATACGACATTGTTCCAATGCTTGGCGGAAAAGAAGCCATTATTCAACGATATGATGAACTAAGAGGTCGTAAGAATAAGCACGAAAAACTTTCTCCTAAGGAGACAGATATTTTAAAGATGTTAACAGTGGCGATTGAAATGACTGAACGTGGATATAAGTTTAAGAAAGTTGATTTATATAAATCGAAAGCAACAGAATTCGTTGTTGATCATGATGACAAAGCTCTTATTTGTCCGTTTATTGTTATTGATGGATTAGGTGATTCTGCTGCTGAAAGCGTTGTTGAAGCTCGCGAGAAAGGACCATTCTCTTCTAAAGAAGACCTTCTCAAACGAACCAAACTCTCTTCAACAAACGTCGAAGATTTAAGTGCCATTGGAACACTTGATGGCATGGGTGAAAGTGACCAAATGTCACTCTTTGAGTTTGGTTTAGATGATATCGGGGCGTAGCACAGTTGGTAGTGCGCTTGGTTCGGGACCAAGAGGTCAGGGGTTCGATTCTCCTCGCTCCGACCAACATTGCGGTCATAGCTCAACTGGATAGAGCACCTTCCTCCTAAGAAGGGGGTTGGACGTTCAAGTCGTCTTGACCGCGCCACATTATTAGCCTCAAAATTCTTTGGGGCTTTTTCTTTACTTTTTATTTATTAAAAGATAATATAGTTAGGCACCTGGGTCTGTAGCTCATCTGGGAGAGCGCCTCCATGGCATGGAGGAGGTGGCCGGTTCGAGCCCGGTCAGATCCACCAGAACTT
>CAMKPL010000022.1 GCA_946414655.1 uncultured Caryophanales bacterium
AAGACAACAATGTCAATTGCTTTAACCGAAGGTTTTGGAAAAATTGGTGTGAAATGTATGCTTGCTCTTCGCGAGCCTTCCTTAGGTCCGGTCTTTGGACTCAAAGGTGGTGCAACTGGTGGAGGACTTGCCTCAGTCGAACCAAAAGACGACATTAACCTTCATTTCACAGGGGACATGCACGCTTTAACGTCTTCGATTAACTTAATCTCAGCTGTCATCGATAACCACATTTTCCAAGGAAATGAACTTGGTATCGATCCAACAAAAATTGTTTGGAAGCGTGCTCTTGATATGAACGATCGTGCTTTACGTAGCGTAACCGTTATGCAAGACGAAAAGAAAGGAACTCCACGTCATGACGAGTTCGTCATTACCGTGGCATCAGAAATGATGGCAATTCTTTGTTTAGCCACTGATCCAGAAGACTTTAGACGTCGTGTCAACAATATTATTGTTGCTTATACATTTGATGATAAACCAGTTTACTTAAAACAGCTTCGTATCTCTAATGCGATTATGAAACTTATGCGTGAAGCACTTAAGCCAAATCTTGTTCAAACTGTTGAAAACAATCCAACACTTGTCCATGGCGGGCCATTCGCGAATATTGCTCATGGATGTAACTCCATTATTGCACTAAAACTTGCTCTTAAACTTGGTGATGTTGTTGTGACAGAGGCTGGCTTCGGTGCTGACCTTGGTGCTGAAAAATTCTTAGATATTTGTTGTCCAACTGCTGGTAAAAAACCAGATGGTGTTGTCATGGTTGCCACAATCCGTGCTCTAAAAGAGCATGGTGGTGTCGCGTTTGAAAACCTTAAAGAACCAAATGTTGAAGCTCTTAAGGTTGGTATTGCTAACTTACAACTCCACCTTGAAAACATTCAAAAATATGGTTTACCAGTTGTCGTAGCAATTAACCACTTTGCTCAAGATAGCAAAGAAGAAATCGAAGTTCTTACTAAATGGTGTGAAGAACACGGTTATACCGTTAGCTTTGTTGATGGTTTCCTTAAAGGAGGAGATGGTTCAACAGATTTAGCTTATAAAGTTAAAGAAATGCTCGAAACTAAGCCAAGCCATTATCATAAACTCTATGATTACAAGCTTCCTATTAAGGAAAAGATTGAGACGGTTTGCCGTGAAATTTATCGCGCCGGTGAAGTTGTCTTTACTGAAAAAGCTCTTGCTCAAATTGAAAAGTACACCAAACTTGGCTATGGAGAAACTGCTGTTTGTATGGCGAAGACTCCATTATCAATTACTGATAATCCAAAGATTTATGGTGCTCCAATTGGTTGCACAATCACAATTCGTGAAGTGAATTTATCTGCTGGTGCGAACTTTATTGTTGCTTTAACAGGTGCCGTCATGACTATGCCAGGACTTCCAAAAGTTCCTGCAGCTGTCAAGATGGAAGACGAATAATGAAAGATCTAAATTATCAGGTTGGAGATATTGTTGAATTAAAGAAAGAACACCCATGTAAAGAGCGTTCAAAACTCTTCGAAATTGTCAAAACTGGGGCAGATATTAAGATAAAGTGCCTCGGATGTGGGAATCTTCTCTTATTAACTCGCGATAACTTCAATCAAAGATTGAAAAGAATCGTTTCTAAACAAAAATAAAAATTTTTGAAAAAAATAGGACATTTTCATCGATAAAGAATAATAGAGGTGAAAATGTTTTTATTTTCGTTAGAGCACATCTCAAAAACTTTTAAAAACAATCGAACATCATTTACTGCGGTGAACGATGTTACTTTAATGCTGCCTGCAAAAGGACTGGTGAGCATTGTTGGTAAGTCGGGTTGCGGTAAGTCAACCTTATTAAATTTACTCATCGGAATTGAAAAACCATCTAGAGGAATAATTTATTTTATTAATCAAAGTATTGTGCGATGGTCCAAGAAGCAACTTTCAAAGTATCGGTTACATGATATTTCAATGGTTTACCAACATTACAATCTATTAGATGACTTACCTGTTATTGAAAATATTGCTCTCCCTTTAATGATTCAAGGAAGAAGCAACAAGAGTTCATTCAATGCTGCCGAAACAATGCTAAAAAGTTTTGGGATGGAATGTTTGAAAAACCAAATTGCCGGAACATTATCTGGCGGAGAAAAGCAGAGAGTTTCAATCATGCGAGCGTTAATTACTCATCCAAAAGCGATTTTATGCGATGAGCCAACAGGAGCGCTTGATGAGAAAAATTCCAAGCAAATTATGGATGAACTCAAGAAAATCTCCAAAGAAAAACTTGTTTTAATGGTTTCCCATAACATGAGTTTAGTTAGGCAGTATTCGGATCGAATTATTGAAATGAATGATGGAAAAATCGTTAATGATAAAACAATAAATTTAGACCAAACATTTGTCGAAAACGAACATCAAAAAATTCGTTACAAACATAAGTGGACATTTTCACTAATTAAACAACTATTTAAGAAAAATATTTTTAAAGGAATATTTTCATTTATTTCACTTGTTGTTGGGTTTATTTCCCTTTTCGTTGGAATTGGTTTTATCTCTGGTTCGGAAAAAAGCCAAAATGAAGCTTTGAAAAGGAATTTGGCAACTGGATGTGCAACGATTTCTGAAACAAGTTATTATTCGATTGCTAACTCACCGCTTGAGTTTAAGAAAAATATTCGCCCAAATACAGAAGTTGTTGATGCTTGCTTAGATAGTCTTGAAGATTATCAGATTTTGCCGAATACGAACTATTTCTTTTCTCCATATCCATCTGGCTACTTCAAAAATAATCAAATAAAGAATTTTGAGATGGTGCCTCTTCTTAATTCATTTATTGAACAAAATGATGTTTATCCAGGAATTGCCGGTGATTTTATAGGCAATTCTCTTACAAATGTGATTGTTAATAACGAGTTTTTGAAGGAAATAAATTTGTCTAAAAAAGAAGCTCTCGGGTGTGATTTTTCAATCTCGTATGAAACATCAATTACGTTTTATACAAACGATGAAGAAAAGCCATTTATTAACGATCAATTCTCATATAATCTAAAACTTAAAATTATAGATATTGTTGATGAGTTTTCTTTTATGAATTCTCCAAAAATTTACTACTCTTATGATGCTCTTTCAGAATTCTTAAAAAGCGAAACTTTGATAAATATTTCACAGTATCAAGGTGAGAACATTTCAGTTCTAGATTATATTGAAAAATCTAAAGATGATTCGCCAGAATCTTCCTACTCATCATTTATTTTTTTAGAAGATGTTTCTAGTTCTGAAAAATTATATGAAATTATTAATCAAACATCTCAAAAGAAAGATGCCATTCAGATTGATTCAAAGGCATATACGATTGGTGAGTCATACAAACAATTTATTTCATCATTTAAAGATGCATTGGTTTTCTTTTTAGCGATTGGAACGATAGGCGTTTTGTTTATCCTTGGTATGATTTCTCTTTCGAATTTTTTGGAGAACAAGAAACAAAGCGCAATCCTTACTTGTTTGGGTGCTAAAACAAATTCTATTTCACTAATTTATCTTGCATATAATTCAATCATTACAGTTTTAAGTTTTTTAGTAGGATTTACTATTAGTTTTGCTTTGCAAAATATCCTTAATAAAATCGTTCATTTGAAATTTGGGTTAACAGGTTTAATTTCCATACCAATTGATTCGTTTTTGGGAATAAAATTTGGATTAGTTTTTACAACACTTTTAGGTTCACTTTTTTGCACGTTTTTATTCACAATTTTACCAATAGTTGCGTATAAGAATTTTTCTATTAGCGGAGAGTTGAGGGACGAATAATGATTGAAATCAAAAATTTGAAAAAAACATATGGGAAAAATGAGGTTTTAAAGTCAATAAATCTCGAACTACCTGATCATGGATTGATCTCAATTGTGGGGCAATCAGGGTGCGGAAAAACAACACTTCTAAATGTTCTCTCTGGAATTGATCGAGATGTAAGTGGTGAAGTCATATTTAACGGAATAAATTTGATTTCGCTGAATAACAAAGAGATTCTGGATTTTCGCCTCCATAATCTTGGATATGTTTTCCAAAATTTTAATCTTATTCCATTAGAGAACGGTGAAAGAAATGTATCACTCGTATTTGATAGTTCAACAAATGTATCCAAATCGTTTCGGCGAAGAAAAATAAAAAGGCTTTTTAAAATCATCAATGCGACACACTTAATGAAGCAAAAAGTTATCAAAATGTCTGGCGGAGAAAAGCAAAGGATAGCGATTTTAAGAGCAATAGCTAACAGTCCAAAAGTTATTTTGTGTGATGAGCCAACTGGATCGTTGGATGAAAGAAATTCCTACGAAATCATGGAAATTCTCCATCAAATTTCGGTTAATTCTTTAGTTTTAGTGGTTTCTCACGATAGACCATTAGTTGAAAAATATGCAGATGTTATCATCGAAATGAAGGATGGACAAATCATTTCAAAAGAGAAACTTAAGAACAAAAAAACTCAGATTGCTCCAATTGAAAATAGTGGTAAGAAAATTAAACACGCCAGGATTCCAGAGAGTTTTAAAACACGTTATTCAATTGGAAAAATGAAATCACGAAAAGTTAGAACGATAGTCTCAAATATTATGCTGTCGTTATCTTTAACTGGCATTGGAACGTCATTTCTTTTATCCAATTTGGTGACAACTCGAATAAGCGATGCTTTTTCTTCATTAACAAACGGAAAACAAATAGTGATGAGAATGAAAAATGAGTCATTAAATGTTTATGGGGACATTTTTAGTGCGCCGGAAAAAGAAGTTGAAAAGATTTCTCAAAAATATAAAGAGGATATTAAAGGAATTGGCGTTAGTTATTTGGTTAATTTTGAAGACTTTTTTAAAGATAGAAATGAAGTCTACTTTGTCGCAGATGCTAAAAGATACTTGTTAAGCGGATATTCTGCAAGAAATTTTAATGAATATAAATGGTACGATGAAACACTACCGACCTATCCATATTCTGTTTCATTAGAAAAAGATGATGTTGTCTTGGGATTAACACATGAAGATATGTCAAATCTTTGCTTTGAGTTCAAAATTCAAAGAAGTTTTAATGCACTTGGTCAATTTTTAGCAAAAACAACATGTCAATTGAATCTTCTTGTCGCAAATGACGATTGGGTTTATGACGATGAGCAAGTTTTTAACGTTGTTGGGATCGTTCATACATCTCATCCAATGCTTTATCAATCGGACCGGCTATGGAATGAATATGTTTTTGAGGAACATATGAGAATTCCTGCTATAGAAGGCGGCGAACAATACGCTGTCTGGGAGATGACAAAAAACTATTTTATTGAGACAAAAACAGCCGCAAGCGAGTTACAAAACAAACTACTTTTTGACGAGGATTTGCATGGTTACGTTTTTCAAAAAACAAACAGAGATTTTAATTCAGTATTATGCAATTCAACCAAGAATTGCGGTGAAAATCGCATTTATGTCTACTATTCAGATATTAACGGAATTAGGACAAGCGATGTTCAATATTTAACTGATTTTTATCCAGAGTTAAGAAGCTATTTCTTTACTTCTGAATACGGTTATTCAAGCTATGCCTCTAATTTACTAAACGGGTTTTCTAAAAACTTTTATGTGTCGCTAGATGAAAGTAAAATCGAAGACGCGATTGACGCCGATACGTCGCTAGGAAAAAGTGATGATGTTACACTCGATTTACCATTCGGAATATGTGGTGGAAGTTATTTACAAAGTTTAGATGGATCAATTAAGT
>CAMKPL010000023.1 GCA_946414655.1 uncultured Caryophanales bacterium
GTGCATGTGTCCACATTCTTAACGAAGAAGTACGTAAAGACCTTGATTTAGCCTACCAATACATTATTGACCACAAAGTTACAAGCGCTTGTATGTCTACTCAGATTGGTATGTCGATGATTAATCTTCATCCAGATGTCCCATTAAAATACTTGATTGTTGGTGGAGAAAAATTCCTCCAGGTTGCGAAAACTAAAGTCAAAATTTATAACGCCTATGGGCCAACAGAATTTACTGTTTCCTCATCATATCAACTCGTTGATCAAAGCAGTGATAAAGATGTTCCAATCGGTAAAGCAGTTAAAAATACTTATTCCTTTATCTGCGACTATAACGGAAACCTCTTACCTTTAGGTATGGTTGGTGAAATTTGTCTTGCTGGTGCTCAACTTAGTGATGGCTATTTCCACCGCGAAGAACTGAACCAAGAACGATTTATTCCTTGTAAGTTCCTTAAAGGAAACAAGATGTATAAGACTGGTGACCTCGCTAAATATAACGAAGAAGGAACGATTGATTATTGCGGTCGTATTGATTTCCAAGTCAAACTCCGTGGCTTTAGAATTGAGCTCGGTGAAATTGAAAATGTCGCCTCTAATTATCAAGGTGTTCAACAATCCATCGCTCTTGTTAAAAACAAGTTACTAGTTCTCTACTTTGTTGCTGATAAGAAGATTGATGATAATGACTTAAAAGCTCATATGGCCAGTAGTCTAACCGAATACATGGTGCCAAACATCTACATTCAGTTAGATAAGATGCCACTTACTCCAGGTGGAAAGATTGACCGTAAAGCTCTTCCTGATGTCGAAAACAAATCGACAGATTTAGTTAAACCAACAAGCGAAGATGAACAAAAGATCTACGAGATTTTAGTGAAGATCTTAGGTTACGAAGACTTCGGTATTACCGACGATTTTGGTGATATTGGTTTAACCTCTCTTAGCGCGATGCAGTTTGCTTCCCTTTTATCTACATCAATGAAGAAAACTATCCGAGTAAATGATTTAGTCAAATATCCAACGATTCAAAAAATCGCCGCATTTCTCGGTTCAAAAGGAGAAGAAGCCACTTATAAACTCCAAGAATTCTATCCTCTCACGATGAACCAAAAAGGTATTTTAACTGAGGTTCTAGCGCATCCAGACACCACAATTTATAACCTTCCATTCGTGATTGATTTACCTAAGAATACTGATTTAAAGAAGTTTGAATCAGCTCTAAAAGCATCAATCGATGCACACCCATATTTAAAAGCCAAGATTATCGATAAAGATAATAACTTCTTGGTGAAACGTAATGATGAAGAAGACGTTAAAATCACTCATCTAACTTTAGAAAGCCTTAAAGGAGGCGTCGAAGAACTGGTTCAACCATTTGATTTACTCAAAGAACCTCTTTATCGCGCCTACATCTTAGAAAGTAAGACAGGAAACAAGTTCTTCTTCGACGCCCACCACATCGTTTTCGATGGAGAATCTCTTGATGCTTTCTATAGTGATTTAAATAAAGCCTATCAAGGTGAAAAACTAGAAAAAGAGACTTACACCGAATATGAACTAGCTTTAGATGAAGCTAAACTTCGTGAAAGTGAAACTTACACAGAGGCGAAGAAATACTACACTGATTTACTTGATGGACGTGACACTGATTCGTGTCTCGTGAACGACCACTCCGAAACTGGAATTGGTAAACAAGAATTTGAGTTAACATTTAAGTTAAATCGTAAAGATGTTGATCAATATATTTCAGAGACCAAAACAACAATTAATAGTTTATGGATCTCCTCGATTGGGTTTGCTTTAGCAAAATACCTCAATCGAGATGATGCCTTGTTCGCTACCGTTTATAACGGTCGAAGTGATAGTCGAGTCCTCCATGACGTTGGAATGTTTGTTCATACCTTCCCAGTTGTGGTTGAACCATATAAAGCAAAAACAGCCCTAGATTATGTCCGCACAGTTGGACAACAAATTCAACAAAGTATGGCGCATGACCTCTTTAGCTTTATGGAGATTGCCCATGACTTTGGTGTGCGTTCAGATATTCTCTTCGTTTACGAAGGAAAGATCTCTCAAAACCTTAAACTAGGTGATGAGGAAATTAAGAACGCTGTTTTACTTCCAAATAATGAAGCAAAAGCAGCATTATTAATCGCCGTTAATGACGTCGATGAAGGATTTAGTATCCACATTGAATATAACGGCGATAAATACCAAGAATGGTCGTTAAAATCATTCATGTCGAGTGTGATGAAAGTCTTTGTCTCGTTAATTAAAAACGAAGACTTAGCATCACTCTCCTCACTTGATAAGGAAGATCTAAAGAAGATTGATCAATATAACGCGACGGAAGTTGAAATTGTTCAAGATGATATCGTCACTGAATTTAGTAACGCGGCGAAGAAATATCCAAATAACACCGCTGTCATCTTTAAAGATGAAAAATATAGTTACGCTGAAGTGGATGAACTAAGTAACCAGATTGCCTACTATCTTTCCTCGAAAGGAATTAAGAAAGGTGACGTGGTCTCCATTCTTATTTCCCGTAGCGCGTTTATGCCAATTACCGCGCTAGGCGTATTAAAGACTGGTGCAGCATATCAACCTTTAGATTGTTCTTATCCAGAAGATCGACTCTTATTCATGATTCAGGATGCTAACGCGAAATACTTAATCGCCGAAAAAGAGTTACTCAGTAAAATCCCAGGATGTAAATTACCAGTCTTAGATGTTAACGAGATTAAATCGTTACATGAAAAGAAAGTTGCACTAAAGGGTCCGGACAAAGATAGTTTATTCATTCTTCTTTATACGTCTGGTACCACTGGCACTCCAAAAGGAGTGATGTTAAGACATCTTAACCTAGTGAACTTTGTCTCGTGGTATCGAAGATTCTACAAGTTAACTCCAGATAGTGTAGTTTCCGCATACGCTGGATTTGGTTTTGATGCCTGCATGATGGATATGTATCCAGCATTAACTTGTGGCGCAGCTGTTTGCGTGGTTCCAGACGAATTAAGAATGAATCTTGATCAACTTGCTCAGTACTTTACAGATAACAAGGTTACCCATTCATTTATGACCACACAGGTTGGTCGACTTTTTGCCGCAGAAGGTTATGAATCCACATTAAAATACCTTTCTGTTGGTGGAGAAAAACTTACACCACTTGATCCACCAAAGGGTTATCAGTTATATAACGGTTATGGACCAACCGAATGTACAATTTTCTCCACCACTTATTTAGTGGATAAAATGTACCACCGTATTCCAATTGGTCGACCACTAGATAACTATAAGTTATACGTTGTCGATAAATTTGGCAAACAAGTTCCGAATGGTGCTCTAGGTGAACTCTGGATTTCTGGTTTAGGTGTTGGTTTAGGTTACCTTAATCTCAAAGAAAAGACCGAACAAACATTTATTAAAAATCCGTTCTCTAATCAAGAAGGTTACGAAAGAATTTACCGCACCGGAGATATTGTCCGTCGATTAGAAGATGGCACAATTGACTTTATTGGTCGTAACGACGGACAAGTTAAGATCCGTGGTTTCCGTATCGAACTTAGTGAAGTCGAAATGGCGATTCGTTCCTTTGAAGGAATCAAAGACGTGACAGTCCAGGCCTTCGATTTAGAAGCTGGAGGTAAATTCTTAGCCGCCTACTTCACTAGTGAAAAGAAGATTGATATTGAAGAGTTAAAGAAACATATTAAAGAAAATAAGCCAGCCTACATGGTGCCAGCCAGCATCATGCAGATTGATGCGATTCCATTAAACCAAAACCAAAAGGTGAATAAACGTGCTTTACCAGCCCCAACGTTTACTGAAGAAGGGAAAGAGTTTGTTGAACCAGCTAACGAAGTTGAGAAGGCTTTTGCTACAGCCTATCAAGAAATCTTAGGTGTTGAAAAAGTGAGTGCTACTGATAGCTTCTTTGATATTGGTGGAACTTCATTAACAGCGGCAAAAGTTGTTATTTTTGCCTTGAACCACTCCTACCAGATTACCTACCAAGATATCTTTGCTCATCCATCTCCAAGAGACTTAGCCGAGTTTATTCAAGGTCATAAATCACCTGCAAAACCTCAACAAAATGAAGAAAAAGCCTTTGAAAAAGATATCGAAAGAGAATCTCTGAAATATAACGAAGTTCAATATGTTGATGAGATTAAACTGGAACGTGATTTAGGTAAGGTCCTCCTTGCTGGAGCAACAGGATTCTTAGGCATCCATATCTTTAAAGAGCTTCTTGATCAAAAACGTGAGATGGTGATTCTTGTCCGCGGAAAAGACATTAATCCAGTTGAGAGAATGAAAGGATTACTGATGTATTACTTTGATTCTCCACTTGATGAAGAATTTGATAAATACGTCAAAGTTGTTAACGCTGATATTACTTCGAATAATCTTTTAGAAGAATTAAAAGACTATCAATTCGATACGATTATTAACGCCGCTGCGATTGTTAAACACTTCGCTAACGACGACAGTATCGAGCGTGTGAATGTCGGAGGTGTCATTAATCTCATCGAAGTTGCCAAAGCCCATCAAGCAAGATTTGTTCACGTCTCCACTGTTTCTGTTGCTGGAGAAAACGTTGATCATAAGTTCCCATCAAACTACTTAATTAAGGAAAACCAACTCTACTTTGGACAAGACTTATCGAATAAATACGCTAATTCGAAGTTCAAAGCTGAGGAAGCTTTATTAGATGCTTACGAAAAAGATGGATTAGATGTGAAGATCATCCGTGTTGGTAACTTAATGAGCCGTCAAAGCGATGGTGAATTCCAGATTAATAGTGTCACGAATAACTTTATGCGTAGCCTAAAAGGCTATAACGCTTTAAAGAAGTTCCCAATCTCTGCTTTAGACCAATACACCGACTTCTCACCAATTGATGAAACTGCAAAAACAATTCTCTTGTTAGCCCAGGTTCCAGAGAAGTTTACCGTCTTCCATAGTTTCAACTGTCACACTGTTCAAATGGGTGATGTTGTTGATGCGATGGATTTAGCTGGTTTACACATGGATAAAGTGAGTGATGAAGAATTTAGTAACGCTTTAAAAGAAGCGATGAAAGATCCAAAGAAGAGTGTGATTGTTTCAACGCTACTTAACTACAACAGCAGTGATAACCTCTCTCACGAATGTATCCAAGGTGATCCTTCCTTTACCGTCAAAGCTTTATATCGATTAGGATACCGTTGGCCAATTACGGACTTTGATTACTTAATTAGAGCGATTAAATCACTTGATAGTCTAGACTTCTTTGAACGTACAGACATGTAGAAGTGAAAAGAAACTAACTAAAAGTGTTCTATTGAATCATTTATATTATATAATATAAATGTAAAGGAGGTTTAAATTATGAAACGACTCATTTCTAGTTTATTACTTGCTGGCGCATTTAGCTTATGTGCTTGCGCACCAACCAACTACACTGCTAATGGTTCCAAATCCAAACTT
>CAMKPL010000024.1 GCA_946414655.1 uncultured Caryophanales bacterium
AACTTGATTAATCACCGTTAATTGCGGTGATTTTTCTTTAGAAATAATTAATGATGAATTATAATTTGTGCTATGGATGAGATTACAAAACGAAAGAAACTTATTGAAAAACTCTGGATTGTTGTCGGAAACACAGGAATTGGAGCGGTTGTTTTAGGCTTAATTGCTTTATTTGTTGGACTAAGAAACACGAACTCAAGCACTTTATTGTATGTTCTCTTTTGGATTTTTATCGCATTAGGAATTATTGCTTTAATTGGCTGTGTAGTTGCATTAATTTTTTGTCTCAAACTTGGTAGTAAAAAAGCCCTCAGAAAGTTAATTGAACCAGAAATTGCTGGTGAAAATAAAAAAAGAGAAGTCTTTGTTGTAGCTGGCGCAATCATTAAAGATGGTTATGTTTTTGCTGCCCAAAGAGGTAATAAAGGCGAAACAAAATTTAAATGGGAATTCCCAGGCGGAAAGATTGAGCCAGGCGAAACTCCTGAACAAGCTTTAGCCCGTGAATTACTTGAAGAATTAAAGATTAAAGTGAAGGTTTATGAGCGAATCACAAACATTGTTGATGAGTATCCAACCCAAATCCTTCATATCGATACTTATCGTTGCGAGCTTCTTGAAGGCACACCAACATTAACTGAACATATTAATATGGCGTGGTCCAACAAAGAAGAACTCGATAAGCTCGAATTTTCCAAAGCTGATGCGCCAACATTAGACAAAATTAAGAAACTTTATTTATAAAATTTTAAATTAGTGTATACTTATCGCAACGCAGTGGTGGCGGAATTGGTATACGCGTGGGTCTCAGAAGCCCATCCTGATTCAGGTTGCGAGTTCAAGTCTCGCTCACTGCACCCACGATAATACGCCCACGTGGTGAAATTGGTAGACGCAAAGGACTCAAAATCCTTCGGAGAAATCCATGTCGGTTCGAGTCCGACCGTGGGCACCCAAAACGGAGATTGAAATCAATCTCTTTTTTGTTAGATAACACAAATTTTTTGAGCTTTTTCACCAGCAATTCTCCAATAAATTGACACAATATAATAATTTTTCTTTACTAATTCATAATATATGAATAAAATTATCGTGCTTTTTTTAAAAAGTGAGGTTAGAACATGGATTTATTTTCAAAGTATAAAAACCCATTGCTTGAAATGGCTCGTAAGGAAGGCATTTACCCATACTTCCACGAATTACAGTCCAGACAAGCCCCAGAAGTAGTTATGGAAGGCCATCGCATTATCATGCTTGGTTCGAATAACTATCTTGGTTTAACCGAAAATCAAAACGTTATTGATGCCGGAATCAAAGCATTAGAAAAGTATGGTTCTGGTTGTTCCGGTTCCCGCTTCCTTAATGGAACTTTAGATTTACATAAAGAGCTTGAGAAAGAAATTGCTGAATTCTTACACAAAGAAGATGCCGTTACTTTTTCAACTGGATTCCAATCCAACTTAGGTATCATCTCTGCCTTAGCTGGTTTTGGTGATTACATTTTAAATGACCGTGAAAATCACGCTAGTATCTATGATGCTTGTAAGTTGAGTTATGCAAAAGTTTTACGTTATCGTCATAGCGATATGGAAGATCTGGAAAGACAACTTCAAAGTATTCCTCAAACTGCAGGGATTTTAATCGTTACCGATGGTGTCTTCTCTATGAGAGGTGACATTTGTAAGCTTCCAGAAATCTGTGCATTAGCAAAGAAATATGGCGCTCGTGTTATGGTTGATGACGCTCATAGCTTAGGCGTTTTAGGCGAAGGTGGTCGTGGTACTGCATCATACTTTGGTTTAGAAGACCAAGTTGATGTCATTATGAACACATTTTCTAAATCACTTGCCTCGATCGGCGGATGTATGGCTGCCTCCAAAGAAGTCTGTGACTATGTTCGTCACTGTTCTCGCCCATTCATCTTTAGTGCTTCCTTAACACCAGCTTCTGCTGCTTGTGCTTTACAAGCGCTTCGTGAATTAAAATCTCATCCAGAAATGGTTAGCAGATTAAATGAACTTGGAAATTATTGTAGAAAAGCGTTCCGCGATCGTGGACTCCATATTGTGGAGGCGCAAACTCCAATCGTTCCAATTTACACCTACACACCAAAGAGAACATTCATTATTGCTCAAAAACTCTTTGCAAAAGGTGTGTATGTTAATCCAGTCGTTTCACCAGCTGCACCAGAAGGTGAATGCTTATTGCGTGTTACCTTAATGGCTTCGCACAATGAAAAGCTCATTGATGAAGCAGCGGATATCATTGCTGAAGTTGTAAATAATGAAAAAACAGAAGACTAAAGTCGTTGTAATTACTGGTGGATCAAGTGGTATTGGTTTAGCCACAGTAAAACGCTTTGCATCTAAAGGACATGTTGTCTATGAACTCTCTCGTTCTGGCAAATCTTTTGATATGGTTAAACATATCTTCTGTGATGTAACAAAAGAAGAAACTGTTCAAGAAGCCATCAACCAAGTTATTGCTGAACAAGGACACATTGATGTCTTAATTAACAATGCTGGTTTTGGCATTTCTGGACCAATTGAATTCACTAAATTAGAAGACGCAAAAAAACAATTTGATGTGAATTTCTTTGGAGCGCTAACTGTTGTCAAAGCAGTGGTGCCCTATATGAGAAAAGAACAGAAAGGTCGCATTGTTTTTGTTTCTTCTGTTGCTGCTGTTTTTTCGATTCCATTCCAAAGCTTTTATAGTGCTGCAAAAGCAGCTATGAATTCTCTTACATTGTCGCTTGCTAACGAACTTCGTCCATTCCATATCTCGGTCTGCGCTTTGATGCCAGGAGATGTTCAAACAGGTTTTACTGCCGCTAGAGAAAAGAGCGCGGAAGGTAGTGAAGTTTATGCTCGTTTAGAGAAGTCAGTGAAGACAATGGAACATGATGAAACACATGGAATGGCTCCTGAGAAAATGGCAAAGAAATTATATAAAATATCCAGCAAATCTCGGGTAAAACCACTTTATGTTGGCGGAAGCAAATATGCTTTCTTCTGTTTCTTAGCCAAAATTTTCCCCACCCGTTTCTTTAACTGGGTTGTTGGAAAACTTTATTAATTGATTTGCCTCGAAAAATTTCAAAACTAAGTATTGAAATATATAAGTGAATCATTTAATATAATCACGCCCTCTGCCGTCATAGCTCAGCAGGTAGAGCAACTGTCTCGTAATCAGTAGGTCGATGGTTCAATTCCGTCTGACGGCACCAAAACACTTGGGTGTTTAGCTCAGCTGGGAGAGCATCTGTTTGACGTACAGAAGGTCAGGGGTTCGAGCCCCTTAGCACCCACCAGAACATAAAATCTCCAGTGATTGCTGGAGTTTTTATTTTGCTTTTAGTGTGTGCGTGTTATAATGTAAGCGCATAAAAAGGAAGGTTTTTTCTTATGAAAGTATTAAAAATCGTCTTAGCAATCCTCATCCCAGTTGCGGTTGTTGCTGCCATCCTACCACTAGTTTATCCACTAGTCTCACCTTTACCTGGTAGTGAGTTTGATTTTGGCAAAATTTTTGAAACTTTAGGTGATGTCTTTAAAGATTTCTCACACGCAATTGAACTATTTGGACTTGCTATTGTAATCATGCTTGTCGCTCCAATTGTTGGATCGCTTTTACTTGTCCTTTGGATCGTTTTTGGAATTGTTAAAAAACGTCTCATTGGTATCTTATTTGGATTTATCGCTGTTATTGCATTAACATTTGGTGCTTTAGGTGTTCTTGTTGATGCTGTCTTTAATGCTGCTGCTGTTCTTGCGGAAGTTGATAATACTGGCTATGTGATTATGCAATACGTCGAACTCGGCGCAATTGTCTTATTCATTGCGGCGTTTGTTGTTCACGTCATCATTATGTTCAAGGCCGCTAAAGCCCGTAAAGAAGCTAAGAAAGCCGCTAAGGCTGCTAAAGCAGGATCTTCTTCTGATAGTTATGAAATCGATTATAACGATCTCCCACCAATTTTATTTGAAGAACACAAAAAAGATTCCGATCCTGAACTTGTTCTACATAAAGTGGAACATATTGAAGTTGGTCCAAATCATGTCTTAAAAGGACACTATGTTCGTGATGATGAAATTGAAGCCTTATTAGCATCAAAACGCTTCTCTCATGAAGATGAAATCCCAGAAAGTATTCTTCACTTCCTTGATTCTAAACATGAAGCCGAAGAAAAAGGAATCGACCTTCCAATGTTTGATCCTAACTTTGTTCCAACCCGTGAAGAAGATGAACTTCTCACTGAAGAAGAAAAATTCGTTCTAGAAGCCCTTCGTAATTATCAACCAAAAGGCTTTGCTGAAGAAGAACTTCCACCAAGTGTGAAAGTTGAACATAGAGCAAAGGAAGAAGAACCTGTTGATGAACGAATAGTTGCTTTCTTAAATAGCAAACCAGTTGAAGAACAAGTTGAAGATCTCCCAATTTTTGATCCAAAATTCGTTCCTCAAAAAGAAGAAGCAGAAGCTCCATCTTTAAGTGAAGAAGAACTCGGTGTTGTTGCTGCAATGGCTAGCTTTGAGCCAAAGAAAGAACCGGCAGAACCTGAATATTTTGGCGTCAGTGACGAAGAATATGTGGATCTTCCATTCTTCCGTGAACACGAAGAACCAGTTGAATTTATCGAGGAAATTATTCGTGTTAGAGATAATCGAGAGGAAGAAGTTGATGCACCAAAATTAGCTAATGCTAAACCTGTGCATATCTCAAAAAATAAAGATGGTAAATATCAACTTAAACAAGTTGGTGAAGAAAAACCATTTGCTGAGTTTGATTCTGAAGAAGAAGCTATCAAATATGCTGAAGCTGTCAAACGTGTGAACGGTGTCTCAGTTCGCATTCATGACGACGAAGGCAAAATTCGATCTCTTTAATATCTATTAAAAGCTCACTTTATGTGGGCTTTTTCTATGCACCTGTAGTTTAGTGGTAGAACATCAGCTTCCCAAGCTGATTGTACGGGTTCGATTCCCGCCAGGTGCTCCAAAGAAGAAATGCTTTATGCATTTTTTCTTTTTTGGTGAGAAAATGTGCTAAAATAAAAGAAACATAAGGAGATTAATTTATGCCATCAGCACGCGAAGTCGCAGAATGCGTCAAAGACTATTGCCGCCGAGCAAACTCGTTTATTATCCATAGTAACGATGTTCAAATCTATGAGTGTGGAAGTTACGTTTTAATTAATGTTACTTATTATTTGGT
>CAMKPL010000025.1 GCA_946414655.1 uncultured Caryophanales bacterium
AAGAAACCTCCAGAAGAAAAAGTTTTGAAGTTATATTCCTTTAAGGAAGTATTCATTATGTCGATTGCAACAGCGATTGATGCGCTTGCAGTTGGTGTAAGTTTCCATGCTGGAATTTCCACTAATTCAACTATTTGGTTACATGTTGTAATCATTATGATTTGTACATTTGTTATTTCACTTGTTGGTGTTTTACTAGGGAAATTCTTCGAAAAACTACTTAAAGGAAAATATGATATATCATCAATTATCGCTGGTGTAATCCTTATTGCTCTAGCGGTATGGATCGTCTTATCACATTATTTAGGCATTTAAAGTTCTATTAATGATAAGATTGTTTTCATAGTGCAGTATGTAAGAAATACTTACTAACTGATTACTTAAAATTCATTTTAAAAATTAAAAAAAGGTACGTTTAGTACCTTTTTAAAATTTTATTAATTTTTATTTATTTCACTAAAGAATAAGCTTCTTCATCAACATAGATTGTGCAATCTGGGTGTTTTTGAAGAATGGAACATGGCATTTCTTCGGTGATTGGACCTTTGATTAAACCATAAACCGCTTTTGCTTTGTTCTTTCCTGTGGCAACTAAGATAATCTTGCGCGCGTTCATAATAGATTTAAGGCCCATTGTGACAGCACGAGTTGGAACTTCGGAAATGTCATTGAACAAACGGGAATTATCCTTAATTGTTTGTTCTGTTAAAGCTGTTTCATGAGTTAAAGAATCAAATGGTGTTCCTGGTTCATTAAAAGCAATATGTCCATCTGAACCAATACCAAGAATTTGAATATCAATTCCGCCGGCTTCTTCAATCATCTTGTCGTACTTTTTCATAAATGAGACATAGTCTCCAACGCCAAGTAAGACATTGGTTTTTGATTTATCAATGT
Organism: uncultured Caryophanales bacterium; assembly: GCA_946414655.1. Taxonomy (GTDB): domain Bacteria; phylum Bacillota_I; class Bacilli_A; order RFN20; family CAG-826; genus Fiminaster. The sequence goes on from CAMKPL010000025.1 coordinate 898, forward strand.
CAATGTGGTTGAAGAGATTCTCGTTCATGAAATAACGATAGGATTGATTATGTGTTCCTTCAAGTCCGACATATTCATCAAGGTTGAATGTGGTCACGTTCTTGAATGAGACGCGTCCTTCTTTATTGGCTTTGACAAGGTTGGCATAGACACCTAATGGAGAAGTTCCAGTTGCTAAACCAAGAACTGGATGTTTCTTGGAGTTAATGACTTTAATAAATTCCTCAGCCATTTGGGAATCGATGTCAGCTTGCTTTAAAACTTTTACGATCATTTTTGTTTCCTTCTTTCGGTTTTAATGCCCCTTATTATAGACATGAGTTTTGAACTTGTAAATACTTCTTTGCATAAAATGTTTGACAATCTTTTATATATATAGCATTATTTAGTGGCACCGCAACTAACAAGTGCGGGGAGGTTATATATGACGTTGCAAGAAAAAATTGTCCATCTTAGAACGATGAACGACATTTCCCAAGAGAAACTAGCCAAGATGATGAATGTCTCTCGTCAAAGCGTTTCTAAATGGGAAAGCGGAGAAACAACTCCATCCTTAGACAAAATTATTGAACTTGGTGAATTATTCAAAGTTACAACTGATGAACTTCTTCATGATTCCGTAACCATTCACCGTGGGCAACAATTAAAAGTCTCAATTGGAGAAGATATTAAAACAAAGTATTTCGGCACGGATGGTTTCCGTGGAGAAGTCAACAGGGTTTTAACTGCTGATCACGCGTATAAAATTGGTCGTTTTTTAGGTTGGTTTTATTCCAATCCTGAGTACACTGGTGTTAAACCAGGTTATCGTCCACGTGTCGTGATTGGTAAAGATACTAGACGTTCTTCTTATATGCTAGAGTACGCAGTTGCAGCCGGATTAGCTGCTTCTGGTGCAGACGTATGCTTATTACATGTTACCACCACACCTAGCGTTTCCTATATTACAAGAAAAGATGGTTTTGATTGTGGCGTGATGATTACCGCTTCTCATAACCCATTCTACGATAATGGTATTAAAGTGATTAACGCTAAAGGCGAAAAACTCGAGGATTCTATTGCCTATTTATGCGAAGCATACATTGATGGAAACTTCGAAAAACTTGGCGTAACTGGAAGCGATCTACCACTTGCTGAAAGAGAAAATATTGGAACAATTAATGACTATTCCAGTGGAAGAAATCGTTATATTGCTTACTTAATTTCCATTGCTGTTCATTCCTTTAAAGGACTTAAGATTGGTTTGGATACCGCTAACGGAGCTTCATGGATGATTGCTAAATCTGTCTTTGATGCTTTAGGAGCAAATGTTTACATAGTAAACAACGAACCAAACGGGCTCAATGTTAACCTTAACGCCGGTAGTACTCACATTGAGCGTTTTAAAGAATATTGTAAAGAAAACCATCTCGATGTTGGTTTTGCCTTTGATGGTGACGCTGATCGTTGTATTGCTATTGATGAAAACGGGAACGAGGTTGATGGAGATAAGATTATTTATCTTCTTGCGAAGAAACTTAAAGCCGAAGAAAAACTTAACGGTGACACTGTTGTTACAACAATCATGTCTAACTCTGGTTTGACTAAGGCTTTAAAAGCAATCGGTATCAAGAATGTTCAAACCAAGGTTGGTGACCGCTTCGTTTACGAAGAGATGATGAAATCTGGTTACTATTTAGGTGGTGAACAATCTGGCCACATCATTATTCGTAAGTACGCCACCACAGGTGATGGCGTCCTAACGGCGATCAATATTGTTGAAGCAATGCTTGATAGCAAACAATCACTTTCTAAACTTGTTGCACCAGTTAAAGTACTTCCTCAAGTTCTAAAGAACATTCGCGTAACAAACAAAGCTGCTGTTGTTGAAGACGAAGAAGTGAAGGCTGCCTTTGCTAAAGTAAATAAAGAAATCGGCGATAATGGTCGAGCTATCTTACGTCAATCTGGCACCGAACCAGTTGTTCGTATTATGCTTGAACTCGATAGTTTAGAAGAATGCAATTCTTATATTGAACAAATTTATAACGTAATTAAGAAAAGAGGATACGTCTGTGAATAAGCTAGTTGAAACGAAAGACCTTTTTACCTGCAATATTCCCTTTTTAAAGGAAGTATTCGAAAAAAGTCAATATCCATGGCAAATCCTTCCTCAAATTAAAGAAATCTGTGCAAAACTTGTTCAAAATGGAATTCCAGGATACACCGAAATTGAACCAGGAATTCTTGTTGGCGAAAATGTCAAAATTGCTAAGACAGCAACAGTAGAATCACCAGCAATTATCGGTTCAAATACCGAATTACGTCCTGGAGCATTCCTTCGTGGAAACGTCATCATTGGTGAAAAATGCGTGATTGGAAATTCATCAGAATTAAAGAATTCTATTCTTCTTGATCACGTCCAAGTTCCACATTATAACTACGTCGGAGATTCCATTCTTGGTGACTACGCACACATGGGTGCTGGATCAATTCTTTCCAACTTAAAATCTGGTGGAAGTAACGTTGTTATTCACGGAGACAAGGAATACGAAACTGGACTCCGTAAAATTGGAGCTTTCCTTGGTGAACACGCCGACATCGGCTGTGGATCAGTCTTAAACCCAGGAACAATCATTGGAAAGAACACTTCTGTTTATCCATTAAGTATGCTTCGTGGCGTTTATCCAGCTGACTCCATTGTCAAAACTCCGACAAACGTTGTTAAACGTAAATAATTACTTTGTAATTAAAAAGCCTTCGCGATGAACGAAGGCTTTTAATTTTAATTGAGAAATTATTTCTCTTCTGGTTTAGCTTGCTCAACAGGAGCGGCAGGTTCTTCAATGATTTGGACAGCGGCTTTAACTTCGCTATTAACGTCAATCGCGCTAGCAGCACGGGCTTGACGACGAAGTTTACGGTCGACTTCGCGGTCAGCTTTCTTGGCGAAAACACAAAGAATAATGACGGCGATGACAACGCCTAACGCCATAAAAATTAGTCCCCATTCCCAAAAGGAAAGTTTAATGCCTAAGGCAGTTTGGACTCTTAAGTCAGATTGGTATAAAAAGTTTTTGCTTGGAACAACATCCATATTGCGTTCGACAATGCCGAGCACAATTAGGACTAAACCAAACATGGCGATAACACCACTAATGATATAACCGACTAATTCTTTTTTACTAAATTTGTCTTTCATTGAAATACCTACTTTCTATCAAACAAAGTTTGATTAGGCTTGTTGACCACCAGCTTGTTCCTGAAGTTTTTTAACTTCTTCTTGGAAGTGAACGATAAATTGGTCATAGACTGGTTTCCAGGCTAATTCAAATTTTTGAGTCACTTCTCTCACTTTGGTTTTAACTTCGACGAAGACTTGACCGAAGTTTTTGCCTTCTGGAAGATCACGACGTCCGCCAGTCATTTCGATGAGTGCGAATAATGGGTCAACCATTGAATAGTACTCGGCGTTACGAGCAGTAGCGTTTTGACGTGAGAATTGGAACAGATTCACAATCTTGTTAATGTCATTTTGAATGAAATTACTCTGAGGAGTAATAGCGCCTTTTGCTTCTTGGCGTGCTTTGTTGTATTCGGCAAAGAAGTGGTCAAAGGTATCAAGCATTAACATATTCACGAGACTACGATAGAAATATTCTTCTTTAACAATTACATCTTCAAAGGATGGTTCGTCAAAAGCGTTATTCTTTTTCGCAGCAACAACGTGGGCTTCAACAATTTTGCGGAGCTCTTCGTGAATTGGAAGAACGTTTTCGTAAATAGTGAGAGCTTGGCTAGAATCAACGCGAAGTTCGCTTTCATCGGCACCAAGTTTCACAATGGTGGATTCTGGAGAATAAACTAAACGGATTAGTTCTTTAATCTTTTCGAGAAGATTTTTTCCAGCTTCACCGGAATTATCTAAACAGTTCTTAAGTGGTGTGTTGAGTTCAATTTCTTTGGAAATGATTTCTTGACGAGCTTTATAAGCGGCGACTTCGTATTTATCTTTTTTGGTCGCATACTCAAGAGTATTAAAAAGAACGACGTCGTAACGAATGAAACTCGCGATTGCAGCAGTGTAATTATTCATAATAATTTTCCTTTCTCAAATGCTTCTAATACAGATAGCCATTGATGTGCAATTTGTAAATCAAATCCGACACAAGAACCAGCGCGAATAATGATATTTTAATTTAGGTCATTTTTCAATAATAAAATTGAAAGGATGACTAATTGAATTCTATTAATACGTAAAAAATCCAGCAATTCTTGGATAACTTATGCAAAACCCAAATAAAAAGAGGCACTT
>CAMKPL010000026.1 GCA_946414655.1 uncultured Caryophanales bacterium
GTTGGAATTGTTGATGAAGAACAAAATTATATTTATCACGACAATCTTTGGACTATTTCGTTTTTTAGAGACAAACTTGAGATTAATCCATTTACATTGATCCCTACCGGAACAGTTTTTGAGCTAGATCAAACAGTTGATAGTGAAAAAATTATTAGTAATATTCAAAGAATATTCCCGAAGTATGAATTTAGTAGTCCTCAATCAGAAATTCTTGGTTCGGTAAGTAATGTTTTAGAGTATGCAAAAGTAATCTTATTAGCTTTTTCAATAATTTCATTAACAATTTCTTTCTTGTTTCTTGGAACAATGGTTTTGCTCTCAATCAACGAAAGTAAAGATGAAATTAAGATGTTTGGTTATCTCGGAATTGGAAATGGTCAAATTCGTAGTTTGTTTAGAAATCAAACATTAGTTCGCTGCTTAATTGTATTCCTGGTTTCGTGTGTTGAACTTGTATTAATTGAGAATGTTTTAACATTAGCGTTAAATAATTCTCTTCATATTTCAAAATTTACTTTTTCAATTAGTTTAATGCCAATTCTGATTGTTTTGATTTGTGCAACAATTATTCCGCAGATTATTACACAGGCAATATTACTTGTTCTTTCTAAAAGAAAAAAGATTGAATAGTCAAAGTAATTGAGTTATCGTTATGATATGAAGAAGAAGTGGTTGTTACTTATTCCGATTATTGCAGTAACACTCTGTGGGTGTTCTTTTCTTAAGAGACTAATCTTCGGAGAAGACTCTGAAGTAACACCAATTCACTATAATTATCCAGATCCTGTTGTTCAGCCAGATGTTGATGGGCGATCAATCGTTGAATCTTTTTCCTATAACCTAAAAGATGTTCTCGAAACCACTGGTCAACATCCATTAAATTCAACTGGTGATGCCAAACTTTTGGTTGTGCCGGTTCAATTAAAAGAATCAACTTATACTTGGAATGGTGTCATGATAGACGAAATTCAAAAGTGTTTCTTCGGCACAACCGAACAAGTAGGATGGGAATCAGTAAGTTCATATTATAAGAAATCTTCCTATGGAAAACTCAATATTCAAGGAACTCTTGCTCCAACATTTACTTCTAATTACACATTCTCTCAACTAAATGCTCAGGAACATCCGGATCGCAAAATTGTTGATGAGTTTGAACAAAGCAGTGCTTATAACGAATTACGAAATGAATATGATACAAACGGTGATGGTTATATTGATTCTGTGGCATTTATTTATGCTGAACCAATCCAAGTTACATCAAGTGATATGAGATGGTGGGCATTTGTTTACACAAATGATTCAATGCCAATTTCAGGAAAACCTGCCGTCGTTAATCAATACATGTGGGCGTCATATTATTTTTGTAAAAAATATCATCCATACAGCAATCCACACGGAGGAAAATACGATCTTGATGCTCATACTTATATCCATGAATCAGGTCACCTTTTAGGTCTTGACGATTATTATTCCTATGAAGATAGCAATACCTATGATCCAAGTGGTGGGCAAGAAATGCATTCTCAAAACATCGGAGATGAGAACATCTATTCCAAGCTTGCTTTAGGTTGGATTAAACCATATTACGTTAAGACAGCTGGGTCTGTAACAACGAACCTTTATGCTTCATCTTATTACGGTGAATACAACGCGATTATCATTAATGATAATTGGGACAACAGAAGCCCAATGAATGAATACATTGTCATCGAGTATTATTCGCCAACTGTTTTAAACCAAAAGGATAGTGAATCTGACTACGCTACAAATGCTCGTATGTTCCAATTCTCTGGTTTCCGTATTTATCATGTTGACTCTCGACTTGTTGCGTATAGTAAAACTGGAACCCCTTCATTTGTTGGCAGAATCAATCAACCTGACCCAACCTATTACAACTTTATTGGTGCATCAAACACACCTAAAAAGCCATATTCTCGTTTAAAAGACGATTATGAAATTGAAAATTTCAAATTACTTCATATGCTTCAACCCGGTGGATTAAACACATTTAAAAACGGTCACAAAGCCGATGACAATGACCTCTTTAAGGCCGGGCAATCATTTGTTGCTAGCTCAGAGTTCTTTCCAAAAGGAACAAAGTTCAATGCTGGAAACGAAGTTGGATATCGCATCTATATCGACTCTGTTGACGCCGAGAATATGCGTGGAACTGTTACGATTACCAAAATTTAGATAGAAAGTGTAAAGGAGACCTATTTATGAAAGGAAAAGTCATGCGATTCAACGCCAAACGTGGTTTCGGTTTTATTCGCTTAGATGATTCTGAAAAAGACATTTTCTTCTACTATAACGCCATCGAAATGGAAGGCTTTAGAACTGTCAAGGTTGGACAAGCTGTCGAAGTTGAAGTAGAAGAGAGTGAAAAAGGTTTGCGTGCCACAAAAGTTGTGCCACTCAAATAAGTCTCTTTTCTAAAGAAAAGAAAGGACTTTTTATGTCCTTTTCTTTTTCATTAAAAAAGCCATTTAATTGGCTTTTTGTTTACATGTACGAACACTTTATATAAAATATAAGCCGGAAATCAGGTAGATTATGTCACTTAAAGCAGGTATTGTTGGACTCCCAAATGTTGGTAAATCAACACTTTTTAACGCGATTACAAATTCGCATGTTGAAGCAGCGAATTATCCGTTCGCAACGATTAATCCGAACACTGGAGTCGTCAATGTTCCAGATGAACGATTAACATTTTTAACGAATCTTTTTCAACCAAAAAGATCAATTCCAGCAACATTTGAATTCTATGATATTGCTGGTCTAGTTCGTGGTGCCTCCAAAGGAGAAGGTTTAGGAAACCAGTTCCTTGGACACATTCGAGAATGCGATGCAATCGTGGAGGTTGTACGTTGTTTTGATTCTAGTGAAATCATTCACGTTGAAGAAAGCGTTGATCCAAAACGCGATATTGAAACAATTAATCTTGAACTAGCGATGGCTGATTTAGCTACCGTTCAAAAGCGTTTAGCAGCAGTAGAAACAAAAGCGAGAATCTCCAAAGATAAAGAACTAGTTCATGAGGTTGATGTTTTAAAGAAAATTCTTCCATTTTTAGAAAACGGGGAACCAGCCAGAAAGGTTCCGCTATCAGAAGATGACAAAATATTCGCGACAAAGCAGTATCAATTATTAACGCTTAAACCAATTATTTATGTCGCGAATGTTTCCGATTCAGATTATTCCGATATTGAGTCCTGTAAGTATTATCATATTGTGAAAGAAATTGCTGAAAGCGAACACGCTCAAGTCATTCCAATTTCTTGTGAAATTGAATATGAACTTTCTTCTCTTCCTAAGGAAGAGAGAATGGAGTTTTTACAAACTCTTGGAGCGTCCGAATCTGGTTTAGATAAAGTAACCAAAGCTGTTTATAAATTATTAAATTTATCAACATTCTTTACTTGTGGAGCAGATGAATGTCGTGCTTGGACATTTAAAAATGGAATGCTTGCTCCACAATGTGCCGGAATTATCCATTCTGATTTTGAAAAAGGTTTTATCAAAGCTGAAATTTATTCCTTTGAAGACCTGGTGACTTATAAGTCAGAACTCGCTTTAAAAGAAGCAGGCAAGTTAAGAATGGAAGGAAAAACATACATCATGCAAGACGGAGACTGCGTTTTCTTCCGTTTTAATGTATAGGAGGAAAAGCGATGTATCGAATTGGTTTTAGTGAAGACATCCATCCAGTCAAAAAGGGTCGTAAACTTGTTTTAGGTGGAGTGGAGATTCCTGGTGCGGATGGTCTTGATGGACATAGTGACGCCGACGTTATTTTGCACGCTGTTTGTGAAGCGATTCTTGGTGCGTTAGCGCTTGGAGATCTCGGAAAACATTTCCCAGACACTGATCCAAAATATAAAGGAATTTCTAGTGTTGTTCTTTTAGAACACGTTTATTCCTTAATGAAAAAAGAAGGCGCAAAAGTAAACAACATGGATATTCAAGTTGCCTGCGCCAAACCAAAACTTGCTCCTTATCTTCCAAAGATGAGAAAACTTATTTCTCAAAAATTACACACTCGTTTGAATAACGTCTCCATTAAAGCAATGAGCTTCAATCGTGTTGGGCCAATTGGAGAAGGTAAAGCGATTAAAGCTCAAGCCATTGTTTTACTCGATAAATAATTTATTCTTGTGTATTTAAAATACAACAAGTATAATAACGCCTTAAAAATATGAATATTGAACAAAACTTAAAACAAAAAATCGTCTCCGCAGCTAGTTCACTAGGTGTCGTTTTAACTGTTGAAGATGTCATCATTGAGAAGTCGAAAGCTGTTGAACATGGAGATTATGCTTCTAACGTTGCACTGAAGAACGCCAATAAAGTTGGCATGAATCCACGCGAGTTTGCTTTAAAACTAATTGAAGCGATTGATAAGGAAGGAATCGACAAAATTGAAATTGCTGGTCCTGGCTTTATTAATTTCTTTTTAAAGCATGACGCCATGAACGCTGTGGTGAAGAAAATTATTGCTGAAGGCGATAACTACGGTCGAGGTGAAAAGAAGAATTTCAAAATCAACGTTGAATTTGTTTCTGCTAACCCAACCGGAGATCTTCATTTAGGCCACGCTCGTTGTGCGGCTGTCGGAGATTCAATTTGTCGTATTTATGAATTTGCTGGTTATGATGTAACTCGCGAATTCTATGTCAATAATGCTGGTAACCAAATTGCCACATTAGGCAAATCTTTGGACATCCGTTTACGCCAACTTAAAGGTGAAAAGGTGGAAATGCCAGAAGACTCTTATCATGCTCACGATATCATCGATATTGCTAAACAATTTGATGAGGATTTTAAAGGAAAATATGACACTTCTGCTGGTGATTATTTGAAAAAACTCACTGAATACGGGATGAAAAAAGAACTCGAAAAAATCGAGAAAGATTTAGCTTTGTTTAGAACAAAATTTGATATCTATTC
>CAMKPL010000027.1 GCA_946414655.1 uncultured Caryophanales bacterium
TATAACGCGACGGAAGTTGAAATTGTTCAAGATGATATCGTCACTGAATTTAGTAGCGCAGCCAAGAAATATCCAAATAACACCGCCATCATCTTTAAAGATGAAAAATATAGTTACGCCGAAGTGGATGAATTAAGTAACCAGATTGCCTACTATCTTTCCTCGAAAGGAATTAAGAAAGGTGATGTGGTCTCGATTCTTATTTCGCGTAGCGCGTTTATGCCAATTACCGCGCTAGGCGTATTAAAGACTGGTGCAGCATATCAACCTTTAGATTGTTCTTATCCAGAAGATCGACTCTTATTCATGATTCAGGATGCTAACGCGAAATACTTAATCGCCGAAAAAGAGTTACTCAGTAAAATCCCAGGATGTAAATTACCAGTCTTAGATGTTAACGAGATTAAATCGTTACATGAAAAGAAAGTTGCACTAAAGGGTCCGGACAAAGATAGTTTATTCATTCTTCTTTATACGTCTGGTACCACTGGCACTCCAAAAGGAGTGATGTTAAGACATCTTAACCTAGTGAACTTTGTCTCGTGGTATCGAAGATTCTACAAGTTAACTCCAGATAGTGTAGTTTCCGCATACGCTGGATTTGGTTTTGATGCCTGCATGATGGATATGTATCCAGCATTAACTTGTGGCGCAGCTGTTTGCGTGGTTCCAGACGAATTAAGAATGAATCTTGATCAACTTGCTAATTACTTTACCAAAAACAATGTTACCCATTCATTTATGACCACCCAGGTTGGTCGATTGTTTGCCGCAGAAGGTTATAAGTCCACACTAAAATACCTTTCTGTTGGCGGAGAAAAACTCACACCACTTGATCCACCAAAAGGTTATGAATTATATAACGGTTATGGTCCAACCGAATGTACGATTTTCTCTACCACTTATTTAGTGGATAAAATGTATCACCGTATTCCAATTGGTCGACCACTTGATAACTATAAGTTATACGTTGTCGATAAATTTGGAAATCAAGTTCCAAATGGTGCTCTTGGAGAGCTCTGGATTTCAGGTTTAGGTGTTGGTTTAGGTTATCTTAACCTCAAAGAAAAAACCGAACAAACATTTATAAAAAATCCGTTCTCTAATCAAGAAGGGTACGAAAGAATTTACCGTACCGGTGATATTGTCCGTCGATTAGAAGATGGCACAATTGACTTTATTGGTCGAAATGACGGACAAGTCAAGATCCGTGGTTTCCGTATCGAACTTAGTGAAGTCGAAATGGCGATTCGTTCCTTTGAAGGAATCAAAGACGTGACAGTCCAGGCCTTCGATTTAGAAGCTGGAGGTAAATTCTTAGCCGCCTACTTCACTAGTGAAAAGAAGATTGATATTGAAGAGTTAAAGAAACATATTAAAGAAAATAAGCCAGCCTACATGGTGCCAGCCAGCATCATGCAGATTGATGCGATTCCATTAAACCAAAACCAAAAGGTGAATAAACGTGCTTTACCAGCCCCAACGTTTACTGAAGAAGGGAAAGAGTTTGTTGAACCAGCTAACGAAGTTGAGAAGGCTTTTGCTACAGCCTATCAAGAAATCTTAGGTGTTGAAAAAGTGAGTGCTACTGATAGCTTCTTTGATATTGGTGGAACTTCATTAACAGCGGCAAAAGTTGTTATTTTTGCCTTGAACCACTCCTACCAGATTACCTACCAAGATATCTTTGCTCATCCATCTCCAAGAGACTTAGCCGAGTTTATTCAAGGTCATAAATCACCTGCAAAACCTCAACAAAATGAAGAAAAAGCCTTTGAAAAAGATATCGAAAGAGAATCTCTGAAATATAACGAAGTTCAATATGTTGATGAGATTAAACTGGAACGTGATTTAGGTAAGGTCCTCCTTGCTGGAGCAACAGGATTCTTAGGCATCCATATCTTTAAAGAGCTTCTTGATCAAAAACGTGAGATGGTGATTCTTGTCCGCGGAAAAGACATTAATCCAGTTGAGAGAATGAAAGGATTACTGATGTATTACTTTGATTCTCCACTTGATGAAGAATTTGATAAATACGTCAAAGTTGTTAACGCTGATATTACTTCGAATAATCTTTTAGAAGAATTAAAAGACTATCAATTCGATACGATTATTAACGCCGCTGCGATTGTTAAACACTTCGCTAACGACGACAGTATCGAGCGTGTGAATGTCGGAGGTGTCATTAATCTCATCGAAGTTGCCAAAGCCCATCAAGCAAGATTTGTTCACGTCTCCACTGTTTCTGTTGCTGGAGAAAACGTTGATCATAAGTTCCCATCAAACTACTTAATTAAGGAAAACCAACTCTACTTTGGACAAGACTTATCGAATAAATACGCTAATTCGAAGTTCAAAGCTGAGGAAGCTTTATTAGATGCTTACGAAAAAGATGGATTAGATGTGAAGATCATCCGTGTTGGTAACTTAATGAGCCGTCAAAGCGATGGTGAATTCCAGATTAATAGTGTCACGAATAACTTTATGCGTAGCCTAAAAGGCTATAACGCTTTAAAGAAGTTCCCAATCTCTGCTTTAGACCAATACACCGACTTCTCACCAATTGATGAAACTGCAAAAACAATTCTCTTGTTAGCCCAGGTTCCAGAGAAGTTTACCGTCTTCCATAGTTTCAACTGTCACACTGTCCAAATGGGCGATGTTGTTGATGCGATGGATTTAGCTGGTTTACACATGGATAAAGTGAGCGATGAAGAATTTAACAAAGCATTAAAAGAAGCGATGATGGATCCAAAGAAGAGTGTGATTGTTTCAACGCTACTTAACTACAACAGTAGTGATAACCTCACTCACGAATGTATCCAAGGTGATCCATCATTCACTGTGAAAGCCTTGTATCGCTTAGGATACCGTTGGCCAATTACGGATTTTGATTACTTAATTAGAGCAATCAAATCACTCGATAGTTTAGACTTCTTTGATCGAACAGACATGTAGAAGTTAGAAGAAACTAATAAAAAATTATTCTATTGAATCATTTATATCTTATAATATAAATGTAAAGGAGATTTAAATTATGAAAAGATTCATTTCAAGTTTGTTACTTGCTGGCGCATTTGCCTTATGTGCTTGCGCACCAACCAACTACACTGCTAATGGTTCCAAATCCAAACTTTCAAACAATGGATACACTGTCGAAGTATATTCATACGAAGAAGCTAAGGCTCATATCAGTGGCTTAAACTATGATGTGGCCGAATTCACTAATGCTTTATATGCTGAAAAAGGTGCTGATGAAAACAAAGATCTCTTCCTTGCTTTCTATTTCAAGAGCATTGGTGATTGCGATAAATTCTTTGATGCTAACATCGGCGTCATGAATGATTATGGTAGTTCTAACTTAGGCGAAAACTTAACCAAGAAAGTTGGTTCCAATAATAACGTTGCCTACGTTGGTTCAGAAACATCATTTGACGCTGCCTTCTAATTCAATAAGCAAATCTTAAAAAGTGTCCATCGATTGGACACTTTTTTTGTTATCTATTCCACCACAACCTTGATTGTTGGGCGACCATTTTTATATTCGTAGGAATAAGATTTAGATAAGTCTTTGACGATTGTTAAACCAAACCCTCCTGGTTCAATTTTGTGATCAAACTTATCAAGGCGTTTTTCTTGATGGTTCTTAAATGGATTAAAGTCACTACCGTTATTAGATAAGACAAGTTGTAGCCCATCTTTCACTAAAGAGAATTCAACGTTAATTTCTAAACCATCTTTCTTTTCATAAGAGATGTAGTTATTTAAGATTTCATCAGCGATGACTCCAACTGATGCTTTTGTTTTCTCACTTAAGAAAGAGAACTTTTCATTAAACTGATCAACCGCATCAGTAATGATGTGATAGTCGCTATCTTCATAGTGAAGTTTCAGTTCATTTGAACAAGACTTCACTAATAGCATTGTTACATCATCAAATTGGTCTTTACTATTAGTAAACAAATCGAAGGATGTGTTAATACGATTGATGACTTCATCAAGTGGAAGTGCACTGGAATCTTTTAATGCTTCTTCAATACGAGCATAACCGAATTCTTCATTGTTTTTATTGATTGATTCATTTAATCCATCAGTGAACATTAAGAGGTAATCACCTTCTTTAAATTCGTGGGATTCTTCAACGTAGACATGGTTTTCATCAACGCCTAAAACTACGTTAGAGACTCCATCTAACTTAATAACTTTGTTATTTGAGACCAGATAAGGCTTTTCATGTCCAGCGTTAACATAGTTAATCTTGTTCTTCTTAAAGTCGATGACTCCAATAAAGGAAGTAATGAATAAGAGTTCGTTATTGTTTTTTGCAAGGATCTTATTCACTGATGAGATGGCATCAACTAGACTCTTGTAAGATTGAACAGCAGATTTAATAAGTTCCTTACCCTTCATCATAAATAGGGAGGCCGGAATACCTTTGCCAGAAACATCCGCGACGATTAATGCGAGACGATGATCATCGAGATAGAAGTAGTCATAGAAGTCTCCACCGACTTCTTTGGCTGGTTTAATGTAGGCGCGGATTGACGTTTGAGAATCGTCAAAAGTGCGGTTAGGTAATGAATCAAGTTGAATTTTACTGGCGACATTTAGTTCGGCGTTTGTACGTTCTTTCTCCACTGCTTCTTTATGAATAATAT
>CAMKPL010000028.1 GCA_946414655.1 uncultured Caryophanales bacterium
TGCTTAATCTCACCACTAATATTTCTTATTACAAAACATATGCTGATGTAATTATAGGAAACAAAGTTTGTCCAGTATTTGAAAGCAATCGAATTGCTGTGAGTGTGAACAGAAAGAAAGAATTCAAATACGTTCATTCTCATCGCGAAATCTACCAATTATTCGGAGAACATATTGTCGAACATGATTCCTATCCAGAAACATTTCGAGCGGCAATGGGTGATGAATATTACTTCGCTGTCTTTACGAAAGATAAGGATATGAAAACATTCGTGAAATTCGTTCATGAAAAGACAAATTAAAAAGGCTTCAATTGAAGCCTTTTTAAATTCTCTATAATTAAGATTATAAATCGTTCACATATAAGTGCATTACTCCAAACAAGAGTGTCACTGGAATAACAAAGTTAGTGAGGATGTCACTAAAATAAGCAGGCCATCCAAAATTTGCTCGAGAGTCGATAGCAAGTTCAATAATCATTAATACTAAGCCAAAGAGAATGGCGATGAGGAATGTCACAAAAGCTACTTTAGCAACAGCTGCTTCTTTAAAAATATATTGAACAACGATTATTACGATAATGGTTAAAAAAGACAAAGCAAATAAAACTGAAAAAACACCATCGCAAACATGGATTGCACCAAATTCAGAATAAACTAATACCGACATACGAAGGTCACCTAGTGTGTTGTCAATCAACCAATACAACGCAAGAATGTTGAATATTAATTTAACCGCTTCATCTTTTCTCAAGATTAATAAAACAGGAATTGATCCAGTAGCAATCATTGTTGCTAGCAAGATAATAATGCCTGTAAAGACTTGGAAAAATCCCCCATCAATGCGACTAAAAGCCAAGATTGTTTCTAGAACAAAAACAGCAACTGAACCAATCAAGAAAATTAAACGAGAAGGACGTTTAAAAGCTTCCATCATTCTTTCTATCATATTTTTTACCTCGAACTACTGTTAATTATATCGCATACCTCTTAATAGAAAATAACGAAATCGCCAGCAAATATGCTATATTTACTAATATGAAATCCGTTTTAATTACTGGTGCGACTGGTGGCATTGGCTTTGCTACAGCTAAATATTTAATTTCTCAAGGCTATGAAGTTTATGGCTTTGACATCAAAGAAAAAGAACCTGTTGAACACTTCCATTTTTATAAAGTTGATTTAAGAAATTCTAAATCAATTGAAGAAGCTTATCTAAAAATCAAAGAAGAAGGCATTTCTTTTGATGCGATTATTCATTTGGGTGGGATTTATGACCTAAATTCATTAATTGAGATGAGCGAAGAAGACTTTGTTAAAAGTTACGACATCAATCTCTTTGGAGTTTTTAGAATCAATAAAACCTTCGTTCCTTTACTTAAAGAAAAAAGTAAAGTTATTATCACCACTAGCGAACTTGCCACTGTTGATCCTCTTCCATTTACTGGAATCTATGGAATCACGAAGGCAGCATTAGACAAATATGCTTATTCATTAAGAATGGAATTGCAGCTTCTTGGACACCAAGTTGTGGTTGTTCGACCAGGCGCAATTGATACAGGCTTGCTAAATATTTCCCTGGCAAAACTCCAGGATTTTAAGCAAAACACGGTTATTTTTAAAGAACATGCCACAAAATTTGATGAAATTGTTAACTCTGTTGAATCTAAGAAGATTCCACCTGAAAAACTGGCTAAACTAATTGGAAAAATTCTTTCAAAAAAGAAGAACAAGTTTGTTTACAAAATTAATCGAAACTTCTTATTAAAGGTACTCAATTGTTTACCTGATAGATTTCAAACTTGGGTGATTAAAAAGATATTAACTAAAAAGGCAAAGGAGAAAAAAGATGGATCAAATTAAACTCTATACTGGTCAAGACGTTCCTATGCTTGCTTATGGAACGTGGCTCATTCCAAATGACAAAGCTTGTAACTGCGTGAAGATGGCTCTTGAAGCTGGATATCGTCACATTGACACTGCTCAAGCCTACCAAAACGAAGAAGGGGTAGGAAAAGGCATAAAAGAAAGTGGTTTAAAAAGAGATGAGATTTATCTCACTACTAAAGTTCAAGCCGAATTCAAGACATATCAAGAAGCAAAAAAGTCCATTGATGAGTCTCTCAAAAGACTTTGTGTTGATTATGTTGATTTAATTCTGATTCATTGTCCTCAACCATGGAAAGAATTCCGTTCAGAAAAACGTTATTTTAAAGAAAATATCGAAGTATGGAAAGCTCTTGAGGAAGCCTATGACGCAGGTAAGGTAAAAGCGATTGGTGTTTCTAACTTCCTTATCGATGATTTAGAAAACATTATTAACCACTGTAAGATTAAGCCGATGGTTAATCAAATTCTCTGTCATATTGGAAATACTCCAAGTGATGTTATTAAATATTGTCAAACACATGGTATCGTCGTTGAGTCGTATAGTCCGATCGCACATGGACAAGCATTAAAGAATAAAACGATTGAGAAATTTGCTACAAAATATGGTGTTTCTGTTGCCCAACTTTGTATCAAATATACTCTTCAGTTGAATACCATCTCTATTCCGAAAGCGTCATCTAAAGAACACATCGAAGATAATGCTAAACTCGACTTTGTTATCTCTGATGAAGATATGATAGAGTTAATTAAACTCAACGAAATTGATTACGGAGACGATGCCTTCTGGCCAGTCTTCAATAAACGTTAAGAAATGAAAAAATCTCCGGCAATTCGGAGATTTTTTATTGATTCATTTATTAGAAATCGACTTTTTCTAGTTCCTTAAAAGAAATGCGATATACCAACAAGTGAAGTGCGGCGTAAATTATTAAAGCAACAGCAAGAACAATAAACTGAACTCCAACACCACTCTTGGAAAGAAAATTCATGTACCATTCGCATCCTGGAATATAAGGAATAGCAATTGTGAAGATTCCTAAATATAAAACAAATCCAAGAATCATTAATAATGTTGAAGCAACAATTGATTTGCCTCTTCGATAATAAATCGGGAAGAAAACAAGATCAGCTATCGCATAACCAATAATAGCAATTGCTAATACTGAAACAAATCCATCCAAACCAATGCCAGGAATGTTTGCTCCTGTGTCTAAAGACATTTCAGCATTTATCTTTAAAGCTAATGGATAAAGAGCACATTGCATAGCAATAAAGACAACCTGGAGTATTCCAACAGTAATTATTCTAGCAAGGACAATATCTTTCTTGCGTACTGGCAGTAATGTTGAAAATAATAAGTCATTACTTTGCTGACCTTTGTTGGCTCCTAAGAAAAGGATTGGGTAACAAGTTAAAACATAAATGAATCCAATTGCTAAAGGATAGCTTGGAATTAAAATCATGAGCGGAAACGCGAAAATGAACAAATAGCAAATTGGATGCATTGCTAATTTAAATTCTTTATAAAGTAAAGCTTTCATTGCTCTTGCTCCTTTCTAAATAGACCATGATTTGTTCCAGATCTGGTTCAACTGGTTTAATACCCGCTTTTTCAAATACACCTTTTTTGCTTACATCAATTAATCCTTCGATATGATCTTCTAATTCTTTTGAGGCGATGTATTCGTTTTCGAGTTTTTTGTTTTTTGTTTTGTCTTTGACAAAAAGATATGATTTTACGAAATCTTTCTTTGTTCCGGTATAGATAATTGAACCATCGTGAATGTATGTAATTCCGGAAGCACATTTATCTAAGTCACTGGTGATATGTGTTGAGAAAAGAATTGCGCGATCTCCGTTTTTAACAATCTCGCGGAAGATGTCTAAAACTTCATCTCTAGAAACCGGGTCTAAGCCTGAAGTTGGTTCGTCAAGAATTAGTAACTCTGCTTTATGAGATAACGCCACAGCAACCGAATATTTAACTTTCATACCGCTGCTAAGTTCTTCAAGCTTCTTATCAAGATTTAAATCAAAAAGTTTAGATACTTCTTCAAATTTCTTTTCATCAAAGTTCTTATAGAATCTCTTTGTAACATTCATGATTTGGCGGATTGTCTTGTTTGGATAGTAATTAAGTTCACTTAATGCGAACCCAATACGTTGTTTATTTTCAAGTTCGTTTTCCGTCATATCTTTACCAAAAGCAGTAATCTTTCCGTTTTGGTAATGAATAAGATTCATAATGCTTTTTAGTGTCGTTGTTTTACCAGCACCATTACGACCAATAAAACCCATGATTTGTCCAGGTTTCACCGCAAAACTGACATTTTTTAGTGAAAATGATGGGTAATCTTTATCGAGGTATTCAACTTTTAAAATGTCTTCCATCTTAACGCTCCTCCATTAAAGAATAGAACATATCTGCCTTAAGTAAAGCGATGCCTCTATCTTTGTCGCCCATCACCATGAGAGTTTCGCCCTCATTGATGTTAAACATTTTTCTGGCTTCACTTGGAATGGTAATTTGGCCTTTTGGTCCGACTTTTACACTAACAATAAATCGATCTTTATTTGTCTTTTCCATAGTCTTACCTTTCTTACTTTTCTTACTTTATTATAGAACTTTATTAATAAAGGTCAAATAAAAAAGGATTGACATAGAAATCAATCCTCTTCAAATTTGGGTGACCTGTACGGGATTCGAACCCATGAATGTATGCGTGAAAGGCATATGAGTT
>CAMKPL010000029.1 GCA_946414655.1 uncultured Caryophanales bacterium
AATTTATTACTCAATTTTGGTGATACTTTAATCAAGAGTGATTCCTTCAAATTAACCGACTATTGGATCGATGGAATTGTTGGTAATTTTACGGCCTCAACAACCAATAATAAACTAATCATTTCTGGTATGATTTTACTAGTTGTTTACTGTGCGACAACGGCTATCGGTGGATGGCTTATTGCTCGACGTAAAGAAATCTAAAAATCACCAGCAAAACTAAAAAATCAACCGAGAATTGCGGTTGATTTTTGTTTTGTATTGAGTTTAGAAATTAACGGTGTTTTGCGTGGAAAGTGACACCAATCGCGTTTGGTCCACAGTGACTTCCAGCAGTTGGGTTAACAACAGTATATTCGATGTTTAAATCTTGTCCAAAATGATCTTTCATCATCTTGCCAAATTCCGTGGCAATATCAAGGGCGTCACTATGAGCAATAACAACGCGATGTTCCTTAATATGATCTTCTAATTCAATCACGTAATTAAGAAGCATGTTGAGCGTATTTTTGTATCCACGAGATTTTGCTTTTGTGGTCATTTTTCCATCATCGCCAATGTAGATTAATGGACGAATTCCGATGATGCCACCCATGAAAGCAGCAAAGCCACCGACACGTCCGCTTCTTTTGAAGAATTTTAAGTCATCAGCGTAGAAATAGAAGGCCGTGTGATCAACAATGTCATCTTTCATTGCTAAGACTTCTTCAACTGTTTTGCCTGATTTTAGTAAATCGCCAATGGTACAGCAGATGTTATAAGAACCTAATGTGATTCCTTTAGTATCGATTCTTTCGAACTTTCGATCAGGATATTTTGCCTTTAATTCTTCTAAAGCAAGGTGAAGAGCGTTAAATGTGCCGCTCATCGCTGCTGAGAAGTGAATGTAAAGAATATCATTTCCTTTTTTAAATTCTGGTTCGAAATATTCTTTATATTGTTCTGGTGATAAAGCTGATGTTGTTGGAAGAACACCATTTCTTAATTGGTTATAGAATGTTTTGTAATCAAATTCCTTAAAATCAACATAAGGAAAAACTTCTTTTCCATCAATTGAATATGGCATGGAGATTAACTTAAATCCATACTTGGAACATAGTTCCGGTGTCATATCACAATCGCTATCAACAAATATTGTGTACATTTTCATCTCCTTGGTTAGAAACCACTAACTAATATAAAGAAAATTAATATTTTTTCAACCATTGTTTTTTGTTACAATAAAAATACGAAAGGTAGGTAGAGAATATGAAAGTTATCTCTCTACAAACTTATTAGTTCGGGACAAGTTCCCGTGATATACAAAATATCGTCACTAGACGGTATTTTTTTTATTTGTTTAAAAGTATGTGAAATCACGGATAATTTAGAAAATATCCGTAAATTGCTGGTGATTTTTCTATATTAGAGATTGTAATTTGAAAAATTAGGTAACGACATATATAATTTATGTAAGATGAAAATGAATCGTGTTTCACTTTTGTTAGTCGCTGCAGTCTCAGCTTTTTCTGGTTGTACTTCCGCTAAAAAAGGAAGTAGTAAACAAGGCGGATCATCCGCCCCAAGAACATCAATTGATACTCGTGATGTTCCTTATGAAGAAGTTTATAAAGACTACGAAGAACATTATCGTAAAACAATTAAGAAATCTGAATCCGAAGATGATTTCTATGATTTTAGAACCCTCAAAGGTGATGAATTAATGGATGAAATGCACACTTATTTCATTCGTGAGCATAAAACATACATCAAATACGAAAATATTCGTTTCTATGAAAATACTGCGACAGATTTAGATCCAACTACTGGAAAGAAAGAACTTTTCTATACTGGAAAACAAGTTGAAGCAGCAGATAACAATTATGACCGTGAACACGTTTGGGCATGCAACTGCTCTAATGGTTTATGGAAACGTTCCCAAGCTGGCGGTGCCATTGCCACAGAACACGATATTTCTATTGAAAGTGGCACATATTCATATTGGGGAGCTGGAAGTGACCTCTTCCATCTTCGTCCAGCAACTGGGTCAGTAAACTCCAATCGTTCTGATGCTAGTTTCTATGATTATCCTGATTCAGAACTATCCTCATTAAGAAGACTTTCTGATGGTGGACCATATTACGCATACGTTGATGAAAAAAAGACTAAAGTCGAAGTTGCTGATGAATTTAAAGGTGATGTTGCTCGTATCTTAATGTACATTTATGTACATTATTCAAGTGGCAAAGAAAACGTCTATTATTCTCCTGAACATACACCTGTTTATTCACTTGAGGAAGCGATTAGTGAAACGGGACATAGTCCATATGTTTGTGGTTCACTTAATTTAACAAATATTATGGCTTACGATAACGATAAGGATTGCTTTGAAACAATCGTTCGTTGGAACCAAATCGATCCACCTTCCGCGGTCGAAGTGAACCGTAACAACTATGTTGAGACAGTTCAAGGTAACCGTAATCCATTTATTGATTACCCACAACTTGTGAGAAATATGTTATTTGATTAATAGGAGTTTTAGATTATGAACAAATCACTTATCTTTATTCCATTAGTTGCTCTTCTTCTTTCTGGATGTACGTCTAAAGGAGGAAAGAGAAAAAGCGGTGGAGGTGGTGGAAGTACTGCCCACATCGATGCAGATGATCCGGAAGGTTTTGAATACTATACTTCCCGCTACCGCAATAAAAAGGATTGTTTTGGTAATCCAGTAGAAGACTATTATTTTTATAATAGTTATGGTGATGATCTGGCTGATCAAATCCATAACTATTGTGTTGACCAACACAAAACATTCATTAACTATACGTCTAATCCATACGCTTCTCTTTTCGGAGAATGTGATAAAGCATATGACGAAAACGGCAATGCCAAAAATGGACGAATCACCTACTTCTATACTGCCAAAGAAATGTCACGTGGAAGTGGTAACCGTGAACACGTTTGGCCATGTGCTAACTCCGGAGGTCTCTGGTGGAGAAGCTCCGAAGTTTACGAACACCAAATTGATAACGGACACGCGTACTGGGGTGGAGGTTCTGATATTTATAATCTCCATGCCTGCGATGGAACCGTTAATTCAGACCGCGGAAATGCGAAATTCACTGTCTTTGCTTCGACAAGTGGCATGACCACGTCTAATGATGGTGGACCATATTCGATTTACATTAGTAGTAATGGAAAAAAAGTCCAAGCTGATCCGAAATACCGTGGAAACATTGCTCGAATTATTATGTATATGTGGTGCCACTATTCCTTTAGAGGAGATCGTAACATCTATTATCCAAAGAATTACGAATCATTGAAACCAGTCTATAACATCGATGATGCGGTTGAAGCCAAAAACGGTCATAATCCAAATATGTGTGCTGTTCTTTCGTTAACAGATATTCTTGATTTCTATACGAAAGAAGAAATGTATGCCGCTTTAAAGCAGTGGAACGAAGAAGATCCACCTGATGAACAAGAAAAACACGCTAACGACTATGTCGAAGCCCACGTTCAAGGAAACCGTAACCCATTCATCGATTACCCTCAACTTGTTGGTCAAATTGTCGATCATTTAGACTATTAATAAAAAATGGTTCTCCATTTGGAGAACCTTTCTATCTAAAAATGTATAAAATTGGATTAATTTCATTAGGATGCGCGAAAAATCTCGTCGATAGCGAGATGATTTTAGGCATGCTTAATCAGTCCAAATTCGAGATTGTTAACACCATTGAAGATAGTGACGTCATTATCGTCAATACATGCGGATTTATCGAAGAAAGTAAGAAAGAATCCATCGAAAATATCTTGGATGTTTGTAAATACGGAAAAAAAGTTGTTGTCGTTGGATGTTTAGTTGAACGTTATCTAAACGAACTCAAAGAAAGTATCCCTGAAGTTGATCTTTGGGTTCCAATCAGGGAATATAGTAAACTTAACGAAAAACTAGAAACCCTCTTAGAAGGAGAGAAAATTCAACCCCTTAATCCATTCGTTAGAATGCTTTCAACCCCTTCTTATATGGCCTATCTTCGTATTTCTGAAGGTTGTAACAACTGTTGCGCTTATTGCGCCATCCCGTTAATTAGAGGTTCTTTTAGATCAAGACCTTTCTTAGATGTCATTGAAGAAGCAAAGCTTCTTAAAGAGTCAGGAATCAAAGAACTTGTTCTTATTTCCCAAGACACTACTCGATATGGAAGTGACCTAAGAGAAAAGAAAACCATTGTTGATCTACTTCAAGAAGTGGAAAAACTTGGTTTCTATTCGATTCGTCTTCTTTATCTTTATCCTGATGAAATCGAGGATGACTTAATCGAATATATCGCTCACTCAAAGAGTGTCGCGCCTTATTTTGATATTCCTCTTCAACATGCTTCTAACTCCGTTTTAAAAGGCATGCTAAGAAGAGGAAGTAAAGAAGACTACATTGCTTTAATTAACAAAATTAGGAACAAAATTCCTCACGCCGTGTTACGTACAACTTATATCGTTGGTTTCCCAGG
>CAMKPL010000030.1 GCA_946414655.1 uncultured Caryophanales bacterium
AATCGCGGTCCTCATATGGTAGCTACGTACATTCAGGATTTAGCAAGCAAGATTCATGCTTTCTATACCGAATGTCGTGTTATAGATCGTGACCACTTAGATGTTACAGCGTCACGTCTTGCGCTTGCTAAAGCAAGTCGCATTGTTTTGAAAAATGCTTTGAGCGTTATTGGAGTTAGTGCTCCAGACGCAATGTAGTTAGAAAGAAGGATTTTTTATGTCAAACAAATCATTAATTGATTACGCTCACGAAGTTCTTGAAGCTTCAAAAGAACCTCTTAGTTTTAAAGAGTTATTTGATAAGGCCGTTTCTTTATCTGGACTGGAATTATCCAAAGAAGAAACTCGTCACAAAATGAGTAGTTTATATACTCAACTTTCATTAGATGGACGTTTCATTATTCTTACTGATAACAATTGGGACTTAAGATCACGTCATGTCTATTCCCAAGTCCACATTGACATTGATGATGCCTATAGTGATGAAGAAGGCGAAGAATATGATGCTGAAGAAGCTGAGCTTCTTCGTGAAGAACTTGGCGAAGAAGAAGAAAAGGACGAACCAGAATCTGACGATTTAGATTTTGACCACGTTAAAAGCGGTAGTGATACCGAGGAAGGTTTTTAATGGGTCGCCCATATTCCAAGATCCTCAAATTAATTAAGCAATACGATGTGATCACCATCTATGGTCACGTCAATCCAGATTGCGATTCTTTTGGTAGTGAACTTGCCCTGCGTGAATTAATCAAACTCAACTTCCCAAAGAAGAAAGTGTTTGCCCTCGGTTATGGCATCGAACATCTTTATAAACGTTTAACAACATATGATGAAGTCGATGATGAAACAATTAAACAAAGTTTAGCGATTATCTGCGACTGTTCAGAAATCTCTCGTGTTCCTGACCAACGTATTACAACCGCGAAACAAATTGTGAAAATTGATCACCATATTGAATCCTTACCATTTATTGGTGAAAAATGGGTTGATACCGGTTCAATTGCCTGCTGTCAAATGATTGCTCAAATGGCATTTGAAAAGAAATGGAAAATGAACACCCTTATTGCAGAACTTTTATATTTAGGTATCTGCACTGACTCTGGTCGTTTCCGTTATTCGCCAACAAATGATAAAACCCATGAGATTGTGGCTAAACTCTTCCGTTTAGGCATTAATCCAAAAACAATTTTTGATATTCTTTATCTTTCTGATGAAGCATATGTCAAATATCAAGCTTTGCTTGTTTCTAAATTTAAACGCACCGAACATAATGTCATTTATTGTTTTGCTGATGTTCCTGATTACAAACAATTTGGTCTTGAATTTGATCAAATTAGTAAGAACGTGAACGTTATTGGAAACATTAAAGGATGTCCAATCTGGTGTTTATTTACCAGAAAAGAAGACGGAACAATTCGTGTTGAATTCCGTAGTAACGGACCAGACGTTCAAAAAGTTGCCGCAAAATATGGCGGTGGTGGACATCGTTGTGCCGCCGGTGCTCGATTAGAGAACCAAAAAGACTTCAAGTTAGCAATGCAAATTGTTAACGACTTAGATGAAGTCGCGAAGGAAGCTAGTAAATAAAATGTACGAGAAAGAGTTATCTGTCGCCCTAGATGCCGTGCGTAAAGCCGGTAAAATCATTATGGAGATTTATAACTCCAATGAGCTTGGTGTGGAAATTAAAGAAGATCATTCTCCGGTCACCAAAGCTGACAAAGCCGCCGATAAACTCATCTCTGAAATCTTAAAAAAGAACTTTCCGGATTATGGATTATTAACAGAAGAATCTGTTGATGATAAATCTCGATTAAAGAAAGATTACGTTTGGATTGTTGATCCAATTGATGGAACAAAAGAATACGTTGCGCATAGCGGCGAATTCACCGTCAATATTGGACTATCTTATAAAAAGATGCCAGTTTTAGGAGTGATTTTAATTCCTGTTACTGGCGAAATCTATTACGCCACCAAAAACGGTGGCGCTTTCTATTTGAACCAGGAATTGCTGGTGAAAATTCATGTGAATGATAAGGTTTCTGATCTAACAACACTTGTTTCAAGATTCCATTCCAACCCGACTGAACAAGCGATGATTCAGAAACATTCCGATAAGATCAAACATCAAGTTGTAGTTGGTGCAACAATCAAAGGTTGTTATATTGCACACGGTAAAGCAGAAATGTCGTATCGTTTCTCTTCGAATACGAAGGAATGGGATACATGTGCAATGCAAGCGATTGTTGAAGAGGCTGGAGGATTTATTCTGAAATTCGATGGCACTCCAATTGTTTATAATCGCGAAGATGTCTATAACAAAGATGGATATGTGATTTGTAATCGTAAGGAAAATTTTCTATTATAAATAATAAGGATAAGGAGAACACTTATGAAAAAATCTTCGTTATTGATGCTTTTGGTTCTTCCACTCTTACTCGTTGGATGTGGTAGGAAGAGTGATAAGAAGCCAAAAGATCCTTTCAAGGTTCCTGTTGTTGATCTAGACCAACTTCATGTAACTCTTCCACAAATGGAAACTTGGGATACAACATCTGCTGTGAAAAATGATGGAGAGTACGACATTATTGATATTTATCAAGTCTCCGATATGCACGCCATGATTGATTTTAAAACTGGTACTGATGGATATTGGGGATTTTCTGGAATGGCGAACTTTTTAAAACAAAAACGCCAGGATAACAAAGGAACAATTGTTGTTTCCTCTGGAGATATGTGGCAAGGCGGTGCTGAATCTAACCTTACTCGAGGTAAAGTTGTTGCCGAATGTATGCGTTATGTTGGCTTTGAAGCTATGACTCTTGGAAACCACGAATTTGACTGGGGCGAAGATGTTCTTAAACATAACTCAACATATTTTACTAATGATATGCCTCTTTTATGTGGAAATCTCGTTAATAAAACCACTGGCGAAATACCAACTTTTGCGAAAGCATCACGCGTTATTGAACGTGGTGGTTACAAAATTGGTGTTGTCGGTACAATCGGAACCGGTATTGAATACTCGATTGCTAAACAAGCGTTCGCTAATTTCTCAATAACTGATTCCAGCACATTTGCTTCTACTGAAGCCGCTCGCTTAAAAAGTGAGGAAAATTGTGACATCGTCGTTTGGTGTACACACGAAGATGCTAAAGATACAAATGTACCAGCAAACATCGATGTTTTATTTGGCGGACACTCCCACAACAACTATAGTGATGAGCAAGAAGGTCCATCTGTTGGCCATAAAGTTCCACGTCTTCAAACAAAAAACTATGGCGATTCCATTGCACATGCTCAATTTAAATTTGATCCATCAACTAAAACAGTTGCTTCTGTTACCGGCGAATATTTAAGAGCCCAAGATAACCAAACCTATTTGGTTGACGAGGCAAATGTGAAAGGTTTAATTGATCAATACAAAACAGCAACTTCTGTCGTAAAAGCATATCAATTAAACAAGGTTTCTGGCGATTTTGAAGCCACAAAAGAACTTGCTAACCTATCATGCAAGGCAATGTATGAAGCATTCAAAGATGAATCAACATTTTGTGCTTTGCAAAATGGTGTTGGTGGTGTCCGTAATGACATCAAGTCAGGAAACGTCACCTATGGTGATGTTTATACATCCTTCCCATTTGATAACGAAATGGTCTATTTCGAAATCAAGGGTTCTGAAGTCCGCGACTTCTTTGACCAAGGATCAGTTCGTGGACTAAACAAATTTGTTTCCATCACAAAATATGCTGAATTTGATAGTTCTAAGACATATAAGATTATTACCACAGACTTTGTCTGCACAAATAAACTAAGTATGAAGGAAACTGATTTCACACGTTTCCCAAGTACTGTTATTCGTGATACCGTCGCTGAATATATTTACAACAACAATAATTTAAAAGCCGACGACTTTGGCAATGATAAGCCAAATTATCAAGCGCCAGCTAAGTTCTAAGGAGAAATAAAATGCCAAAGAAAGTT
>CAMKPL010000031.1 GCA_946414655.1 uncultured Caryophanales bacterium
CAGGAATGAAGACTGAAATCGGTAAGATTGCCAAGTCCTTAGATGAAGAAGAGGAAGAACAAACCCCACTTCAGAAAGTCTTGGCAAAACTTTCTAAATTATTAGGATTATTAACTTTGTTAATAGTCGTTGTGGTTTTACTAGCTGATATCATCTGGATCTTTGTTCATGGACAAGGTAGCGACATCGAAGCTTGGATTGAAGCTGTATTAGCCTCAATTGCTTTAGCAGTTGCGGCAATACCAGAAGGTTTGGCTGCTGTTGTCACGATTGTTTTATCTCTTGGTGTACAACGCATGGTCAAAGCAAATACCATTGTTCGTAAACTACCAAGTGTTGAAACATTAGGTGCTGTTTCAGTTGTTTGCTCAGATAAAACTGGAACATTAACACAAAACAAAATGACCGTCATGGAAGCTTATGTGAATGATGAAATATTTGATTCAAAATCATTTAACAGTAAGCAAAGCTTAAATGAGCTCGTTTTACTTGCAAACGGTATGTCGCTATGCTCTAACGCCACTGTTGATGAAGGACTTTATGGAGACCCAACAGAAATCGCTTTAGTCGACTTCTCCAATCGTCTTGGGCACCACAAAGGCGATTTAGAAAAGAAACAAGCTCGCACAGATGAACTTCCATTTGATAGTGTTCGTAAGATGATGTCAACACTTCATGAAGGTGGAGTTCAATATACAAAAGGTGCTCTAGACAGCATTTTAAAATGCTGCGATAGAATTTTAGAGAATGGCAAAGTTCGTAAAATTACAAAAGAAGATCTCGAAAAAATTAACAAAGCAAATTCCAATTTCTCCGACCGTGCTCTTCGTGTTTTAGCACTTGCTTACGATATTGATCGTAAAACTGTTGAAGAAAAGAATCTTATCTTTGTTGGTCTAGTTGCGATGATTGACCCGTGTCGTGAAGAAGCTGGTCCAGCAGTCGCCAAATTTAAACAAGCCGGTATTACAACCGTGATGATTACTGGTGACCACAAAGACACGGCTTTTGCGATTGCAAAAGAACTTGGCATTGCTGAAAGCAAAGACCAAGTATTAACTGGTCAAGATGTTGATGGATTAAGCTTTGAAGAACTACAAAAGAAATGCGAAACAGTTCGTGTCTTTGCTCGTGTTTCTCCAGAAAACAAAGTTTCGATCGTAAAAGCCTTTAAAGCAAATGGAAATATTGCAGCAATGACTGGTGATGGTGTCAATGACGCCCCATCACTTAAAGCAGCCGATATTGGTATCGCGATGGGAATTACTGGAACCGATGTTGCTAAAGGCGCAGCAGATATGGTTTTAACCGATGATAACTTTGCATCAATTGAAAAGGCAGTTGAAGAAGGACGTGGTATTTATGCCAACATTCGTAAAACCGTGTTGTTCTTACTTAGTAGTAACATTGCGGAAGTCCTTGGAATGTTCATTCTCATTTGTATTGGATTACCAAGTCCATTTATTGCGATTCACCTACTTTGGGTGAACTTAATTACTGATTCATTACCAGCGGTGGCGCTTGGCGTGGATCCAAAAGATCCGAATAATATGAATGAGAAACCACGTGATCCAAAGGAAAACTTCTTTGCTCATGGTGGTGCGAAAACGCTTATCTTGTATAGCGTTGTCATCACTTTAGGTGTCGTTCTAGCATACTTCTCAATTGGATGGTTGAACGGAGCTTCTACATACACAGAGATTAAAAATCTCTACGAAGGAAATCCAGATCTTTTGCATAAGGCCAGAAGTATGGCATTTGCCACACTAGCCATTGCTGAACTGATCCATATGGTTGGCACGAGCGCAGAGAAGAGACATTTCCATGTTATCTTCACAAGAAAGAATTGGTTAATGTTGTTTGCCTTTATTGCTGGATTCTTACTCCAAGTTTTGGTTATTGAAGTTCCATTTGTCTCAAAAGTTTTTGATACACATGAACTTTCTGGATGGGAATGGTTAATTGTGGTGGGACTTTCCTTACTTCCACTCATTGTTCACGAGGTCGTTGTCTTCATCGACCAAATTAAAAGAAAGGTGAGAAATAAATCACGTTAAGTTGATTTATTCTATAAATAAGTCTATAATACTTAGCACGAGGTGATAGATATGGTGACATTTGATCAAAAACTCATTGAAAAGCTTAACGAATGGCAACCAGGCGGTTGGCCAGTAGGCAACTTAATTGCTTGCTTAATTGCGTTAGTTCTCTGTGTTGTTCTTGTTGGTATCGTTGGTATTGAAAGAGAAAGAAGAGGACGCAGCGCTGGACTTAGAACCCACTTATTAGTGGGTGTTGGTTCGACAATCATCATGATTATTTCTATTTATGGTTTCCCAGCCATCTTCGAAGGACATCGTGATGTGGCCCGACTTGCTGCCCAAGTCATTACCGGTGTCGGTTTCCTTGGTGCAGGTGCGATTATGCACCGCGATAGCGGTGTTAAAGGATTAACAACTGCTGGAACCATCTGGGTCTCCATGGCGATTGGTATTGCTTGTGGTTCGTTTAACTTCATTCTAGCGATCGCTGGAACACTTCTTATCTTCTTAGTCCTGACCGGATTTAGAAAAGTTGAAGTGAGAATCAATCGTAAAAACCCAACAGTCACATTAATTTCCAATAAAGAAGTTCCAGTTCTCGAAACAATTCTTAAAGTTAGTGAAGAATTCGACTGCAGAGTCTCTGGAATCTCCTCTAGCCAAAGAGATGATGGTTCTATTGAAGTAACATTCCAAGCCATCTTCGAAGAAGGCGGAGAAAGACTTGATGACTATCTCACCGAACTTGGTAAAGCCACAAAAGCCAAGAACGTTCACCTCTTGTCACATCGTTAATTAAATAATCTTGAATTAGCCATCCATATGATGGCTTTTTCTTTTGACTTATCAGCACTTAATTTGCACTTAATTTTACTTGCATTAGTGTTTAGCTTTGCTATAATTAGTGACGAGTTAAGGGAAAAGAAAGGAAGAGAAAATGGAGAACGTAAACGTGACCATTAGAATGGACAAAAATTTAAAAAAGCAAGCTGATCAAATCTTTGGTGAACTTGGAATGTCTTTTACCACGGCCGTTACTTTGTTTACAAAGCAATGTGTTCGTGACCGAAAAATTCCTTTCGAAATTTGTTTAGAACCTAATCAAGAAACTATCGATGCCCTCAATGAATTAAAGGCAATGATGTCTAACAAAGAAGAATACAAGAGATATGACAGTTTTGCTGAGATTGTTGAGGAGCTAGAAAATGAAAAGAAAAATAACAAAATCTAAACATTTCCTAAAAGATCTTTTAAAGGCAGAAAAACGCGGATTCAATATTAGCGAACTAAATATCGTTGTTGATAAACTCGCTAACGGAGAGAAGTTGGAAGAAAAGTATCACGACCACCCATTGGTTGGTAATTATAACGACTTCCGAGAATGTCATATTAGACCAAACTGGTTGTTAATTTATTTAATTAATGACAAAGAGGTTGAGTTGTATCTCTTTAGAACAGGCACACATAGTGACTTGTTTAAGAGTTAAAAGCTTATTAAAACAAACAAAACGCGCCCATACGGACGCGTTTTTATATTGAGTAGGTAAATTATAGTGCCTTCTTAATTTCGCTGGCTAAGGCAGGTAACGAGAGGTCCTTCGCATTTGGGTTTTCTTTCATCTCTAATGTGAAGCCAC
>CAMKPL010000032.1 GCA_946414655.1 uncultured Caryophanales bacterium
ACTGCGCGAATTATAAACAAAAAACTTTGCGCTGTCTACTAATTGCTGTTGCTAAAAAAAATGAATTCATCTTTCTGTACGTTTTTACGAGAGGGGCAAATTCTTTATCCACGTATTAAAACAATCAGGTTTAGCAGTGAAACAGAGTGTATAATCCGTATCATTCTTTTGAATCACCTTAGCATATAAATTTTGACCTATATCTATCATCAAATTTTGGAAGTTCTCAAGTTTATTATCTGTTTGAAGTAAAGCATACTGCTCGTCAGTTGACAGTTTAAAAATCTTTCCTTCATACGATTTATCGGAAACATTTTTACCGACAAGTTCAAAGAATTTAATTTCTGCATTAAAAGTTTGCTCATTCCATTGAATAGATTGATTTTTGTGTTCAGTTTGATTTATATTGCCAACGCCTTCAATTTCTCAAAAATCTTTATATGTTTCTTTGCGCCTTTAGGTAAGATACTCTGTTCACTAACAATTACTAATTCCTCTTCAATCATCGCTTTTGTGTATTGAGAAATATAAATTTGACCACCGGTAGTAAATGTTTCAATTCTACCTGCAAGGTTGACGCTTTCACCCATACAGCCGTATTTCATTTTTTGATTGGAGCCTATATTTCCAACGACTACCTTACCTGAATTAATTCCAATTCCCATTTCAAGTTGCGAGAATCCGTGTGACTTATTCCATTCGTTGACTTTTTTCATTGCATTTTCCATTTCAACTGCACAAGCTACTGCGTTATAAGCGTGCCTTGCATTATCTTTTGGTGCACCGAAGATGACAAACATTCCATCACCGAGAAATTCAATCACAGTTCCTTCATATTTATCAATGATTGCTATCATTTGCTCGAAGTAATTATTGAGCACAGTAATTAATTCCTCTGCGGAAAGTTTAGTACTCAAGGCTGTAAATCCTCTAATATCACTCATTAAAATTGTTAATTCTTTTAATTGCCCACCTTGTTTTTCTCCATCGGGGGTTTCAAGGACATATTCGGCAATCTCTTTTGAAGTATATCTTGAAAAAGCCGAATGTACTCTGATTATTTCGGTTAAATCACTTATCACAATTATAAACGTTCCATCATTTTTGTCATTGTAAGTCATGCTAACAAGCAATTTAAACAGTTTACCTTCTTTATTCTCATAATCTACAGTTAAACTTTTAGCTTTCCGTTCAGTCAGGGTATCTATGAACAATGTAACAAAATCATCATTACGTTCATTAAAGGGTATGAACTCCCAAATTTTCTTATTAAAAGTCTCTAACTTAATGTTAAACAATTTCTTCGCTGAAGGATTCATATATTGAACAATAGAAAATTTATTGGTTATGCATACTGCCTCTTTCATGTTGTCAAAAATATAATGAAGATTAGCGATTAAATTCTTATTCATAAAATTTCTCTCCTTTAATTCAAGAACACGATTATATTATTGCTATTGAAAGCTCCAAAATATCTAATTTCTTTGACTTGTTTTGTCAGAAAACTTTCGTCGTAATGGGAAACAGGATTCAGTTTTTGACAATAATCTCTTAGTGTAAGGCAAATTCTATCTTCATATACAAACAATCTATAATCTATGCTGACAGGTTTATTGTTTCTTGATTTTCCGTTCTCGATAATATTGCCAGCAATTTCCTCAATTAACATTGCCATTAGTTTAGATTTTTGAGAATCAATTTTATGCTTTAAACAAAAATCGTTTGCTCGTTTGCTCTCGCTCTTAACCTCTTCTAAAGTTGACAGCTGCGAATAAATATTATCTTCTTTGGTACCACCAAAATTTTTAGGCAAGAACATATAATCTTCAGCTGAAGTAGGAAGTCCCTTTTTACGAAGGCAAACAACAGCAAAAATAATCAGCACGAGTATAAATTTACCGACAGCAACTGAAGCCATAATACCCATTGAGCCGAAATAAATTCCAAGAATGTAAGCCGTAGTAATTGGAACAAAAAATCTGTCAGCAAAATTCATGAAATTAACCATCTTAAGATTTTTAATTCCTTGAAGATAATTTTGAAAGGCTAATGATACAGAATCAAACGTTAAACTTAACGCCATACATTGAATACTGAAAGCCGACAAGTAAATGGTTTCCGGATCAGAAGTATAAAAACCTGCCAGATGATTAGCGAAAATAAATACAACGATACCTGAACCACCGGCAATTAATATTGAAGCTCGAATTGCACAAGTAAGAAGGCGTTTTAAACCGTATAAATCATTGACACTGTAATAAACACCGGACATAGTAATCATGGTTTTGCCTATACCCTGACCTATACAAAACAGCAATGTGTTGATGTCACTCTGCATACCTCTGGCAGCAATAGCCGCCGTAGAAAGAGCTACTGCCAAATTGATTCGATTGATAAAAATATCTCTAAGAATTATTGCAAGTCTAAAAAGTAAAGCCGGAGAACCGGCATTTGCAACACCACTCAAATACGATAAATCAAACGATTTTAACGAAAAGGCGAAGTAAGAATTTTTCTTTAGGAAGTGAGTGAACAGATAAAGCAACTGAAAGATAAACGCTATTGAACTTGCAAACCCCATACCGAATACTCCGCCGTCAAAGACATATACATTTAAAAGGTCGCCGATGATGTCAGTAATGCATAATAAAGCAGCAGAACTTGAAAAAAGTATTTTATTATTGTCCATAACTATCATTGGACCGATAACTTGAATCAAAGTCATTGCAGGGATTCCAAACATATAACCTTGCAGATAACTTAACATATGAGGATAAAGTTCCGGATATTCTTTTAAAGACACTCCGCAGATTTCAAAAAGTTTATCCGGCATTAAAATGCACAAAAAAATAAGAAGAGCGGCAATCATCAGGCTCAAAATTATTGCTAGCGAGAAAACAGAATTTGCCTCTTCTCTATTGCCTTTACCTGTAAATTGTGAACATAAGACCTGGCTACCGGTAGATATAAATACCGGCAACCAAAGTATTACATCAGTAAATGGTGCTAACAACGAAACTGCCGAATATGCCTCTGCTCCTAAGAAACTACTTGTTATGACTCCATCAATAATTCTTGCAACAACACCGGATACTTGAGTGAAGATCATTGCTAATGCTGTTGGTAGAAATATGCTGGAAATTACATCCGGTTTGTTTGATATGAGATTCATTCACTCACCTCATAATTCATCAACATCGCAATATCTTCTATAAAAGGTTGTCCATGATAAATTGGTCTGGTGTATTCTATAATCCAAGAGGCTTGCGGAACTTTTAATTTAATAAACGGCATAAGGTCATCAAAATCAATCGTTCCGTCATTAAGCCGATTATGAAGATCGCGAACACCGTCATTATTGTGCAAGTGAAAGCCTATAATTTGATCTTTTAAATCTTCAATGAGTTTTTCATGTCCCAAGCGTTCGCATTAGCATGCCCGACATCGATTTGAACATCAAAATTTTTATCTTTGCATAAGTCGGTGAACTCATCTTGATCCAGCAGTTTATTGCCGGCAATATCTGTTCCGGTATTCTCGACAAGTATTCTTACGTTTGAAAACATTTCTCGTATCTCATCTAAATTTTCTAGTGAAGTTTTAAGCATCTGCTTTTTCATATCTGGAG
>CAMKPL010000033.1 GCA_946414655.1 uncultured Caryophanales bacterium
TTGTTATAAACAAGTCTAAATATTAAATGTTAAAGACAATTGCCGCAAATCCAAAGTAGATCAAAAGTGAAGTCACATCGACAATTGTTGTTAATAGTGGTTGAGAGACAATTGCTGGATCTTTTTTGATTGCAGCAGCTCCCATTGGGAGAAGAACAGCAACCATTTTGGAAATAAAGACACCAATCGAAAGCGTCATCGCAACTAAGCCAGAAACCTTAATTACGGAGAAGAAGTAATCAGCTGTCCAGCAGTTACCTTGCCAAATATTTCCATTAGCTGCCGAGTTAGAAACGATACCAGTGTATTGTTCAATCGTGAACCAAAGACATGCAAAAATACCAACGCAAACAGCAATAATTGCGGCAGAAATCGCTTCTTTTCGAATAATCTTCCAGAATGCTTTTGGAGTAAATTCTTGTAACGCAAGACCACGAATCATTAAGGCGATTGTTTGTCCGCCAGCATTACCGCCAGTATCCATTAAGACTGGAATGAATGCCGCTAGAATTGGAACTAATGTAATTCTTTCTTCGAAGATGGAAAGAACCATCGAGGAGAATGTCCCTAAAATAAGAAGAACAACAATCCAAGGAACACATTTCTTCGCCATTTTTAATGGAGAAGTCTCTAAATATGAATCCTCTAAAGGAGTCACTAATTGCATTTTAGAGATATCTTCTGTGGTTTCTTTTTCGATAACGTCCACGATATCGTCGATGGTGATAACACCAATTAAACGTCCATCGTTATTTAAAACAGCGATGGCGTTTAAGTCGTAACGTTTCACTAAGTTTGCAACGTTTTCTTCGTCATCATTCACTTGGACCGTGACAAAGTCACGATTCATGATGTTTTCCAATTTTTCATCACCCTTAGCAAAGATTAAATCATCTAAGTCAAGTGTACCAACTAAGTTACGTTGACGATCCATAATAAAAATCGTGTAAATCGTTTCTTTGTTTTGACCAGTTTTGCGAATGTTCGCAATTGCTTCATCCGCTGTCATATCGCTTAACAAAGCGACAAACTCAGTGGTCATAATTGAGCCAGCGCTATCTTCTTTATAATTTAATAATCTATTAATGGTGGCACGTCTTTCCTTAGGAACGTTTTTCAAAACGCGTGTCACAACGTTTGCTGGTAATTCTTCGAGGTCGTCAACTAAGTCGTCAGTAAATTGCGATTCAAGAATGTCGGCCAATTGGTCATCACTCATTAAACGGATGATTTCTTCTTTGACTTCACTTGGAAGTTCGGTGAAAAATTCCGCAGTATATTCGGACTTAACAGTTTTTAGGATAAAGATAATCTTTTTTGGATCTTCAATTTCAGCACAAGCTTCGGCAATATCGATGCTTGGAACAACTTCAAAAATTTGGCGGATTTCAGCAATCTTTTTTCCGTCAATTAATTTCTCAATTTGTTCAGTTGAAATTAAACGATTCTCCATTTTCCATTTTCCTAACCCAATTAGTTTACATTCTTTATAAAAAGAACGCAAAACAAATTATATTGTGCTATGATACTAACCGAGAAGGAAAGAAAAATGAAGAAAATTTTAGTTGAAACAAGTGCTCGTCACATTCATGTGACACAAGAAACTTTAGAAATTCTTTGTGGCAAAGGTGCCAAACTCGAAGTTAAAGCTATGCTTTCTCAACCAGGACAATTCGTCTCAACAACACGTTTAGATTTAATTGGCCCAAAGAGAAGCATTTCTGGAGTTTCCATCTTAGGTCCAGTGCGTAAAGAAAACCAAGTTGAAGTTAGTTTAACCGATGCACGTACTCTTGGAGTTAGTGCTCCAGTTAGAGAAAGTGGCGATATCAAGGGTTCCGCTCCAATCAAAGTTGTTGGACCTTGTGGTGAAGTTGAATTAACTGAAGGCTTAATTGCTGCCAAACGTCACATTCATATGACACCAGCTGATGCTGAAGAATTTGGTGTGAAAAATGGTGAAATAGTTAAAGTCGCTACTGGTCGCGAAGGACGAAAAGTCATCTTTGATGACGTTGTAGTTCGAGTTCGTGACGATTTCAAACTCGCCATGCACATTGATACCGACGAATCAAACGCGGCAATGTGTAGCGGTGAAGTCTACGGTGAAATTGTTAAATAACATCGTTGAATTTTATTAATCGCTAGTATAGAATACTAATCATCTTATCAAGAACTGTGTAATAAGGATGGAAGAACACAGTAGCAACTCTCGTTATGAGTAAGTGCTCTCCTGAGCAGTGGCCCACCCACTGAACGATAAGGTAAGGAAACACAAATGAAAATGTGACTTTCCATGGTGGGAAGTCACTTTTTATTTATCTTGGAGGTTAAACAAATGGCTTTAAACAATTTATTCTCTAGTGAATCTGTTTCAGAAGGACACCCAGACAAAGTTTCTGATCAAATCGCTGATGCAATTTTAGATGATTGCTTATCTCATGATCAGAGCTCACGTGTTGCTTGCGAAGTTTTTGTTACAACTGATTTCGTTTTAATCGGTGGCGAAATTACTTCTAAACATCATCCTGATTATAAGAAGATAGCACGCGAGGTAATTCGTGATATTGGATACACCAAGAAGGAATATGGTTTTTCGGCGGATGATGTTGAGATCGTTGTGAAGGTGCATGAACAATCACCGGATATTGCAATGGGAGTCGATAATGGTGGAGCCGGTGACCAAGGAATTATGTTTGGTTATGCAAGTGATGAATCAGAAGGTTTTATGCCTCTTCCGATTGTCATTGCTCACAAACTTGTTCGTGTCGCCACAAACCTCAGAAAAGAAGGTCAATTTAAGTGGGCTAGACCAGATATGAAATCACAGGTCACAGTCGACTATGAAAATAGAAAACAACCGAGAATTGCGGTGATTTTGATGTCAATTCAGCACGATCCTGATTACGACGAAAAGGCTTTTAAATCGTATATTGAGAACGAAATTATGAAACCAGTTGCGAAGTCATTTGGACTCAATACAGACTTCAAAGTTTTGATTAATCCTACTGGTCAATTTATTATCGGCGGACCAGCCGGAGATACCGGTGTCACAGGAAGAAAAATTATTGTTGATACTTATGGTGGAGCAGGTCATCACGGTGGTGGTGCATTCTCTGGAAAAGATCCTACAAAAGTCGATCGAAGTGCGGCTTATATGGCTCGTTACATTGCCAAGAATTTAGTTGCTGCAGGCGTAGCAAAAAGATGTGAAATCCAATTGGGTTATGCCATTGGCTACGATAAGCCAGTGTCACTCTTTGTTGAAACATTTGGTACATCAAAATACAGCCAAGATCAATTGGTTGAAGTTGTTCAAAAAGTTTTCTCATTATCTCCAAAGGATATTATTAAGACTTTGTCTCTTCAGCATCCTACATTTAAATATCACGAATTAACAAATTATGGACATTTTGGTCGTCCAGACCTAAATCTTCCTTGGGAAAAGCTTGATAAAGTCGATGAAATCAAAACTTTATTGAAGTAAAAGAAAAATAGTTGTGATTGCTCTATAAATAAATAGAGAAATCAAGTATAATAAAGTTAGAAATTAGCTTAACCGCAATTTGGAAAGGAGATTATTATGAAGTACCAAATT
>CAMKPL010000034.1 GCA_946414655.1 uncultured Caryophanales bacterium
TTGTTATAAACAAGTCTAAATATTAAATGTTAAAGACAATTGCCGCAAATCCAAAATAGATTAAAAGTGAAGTCACATCGACAATTGTTGTTAAGAGTGGTTGAGAAACAATTGCTGGATCTTTTTTAATTGCGGCAGCTCCCATTGGAAGAAGAACGGCAACCATTTTTGAAATAAAGATACCAATCGAAAGTGTCATCGCAACTAATCCAGAAACTTTAATTACGGATAAGAAGTAATCCACTGTCCAGCAATTACTACCTTGCCAGATTGTTCCATTAGCAGAGGAGTTAGAAACGATACCAGTGTATTGCTCAATTGTGAACCATAGGCATGCGAAAACACCAACACAAACAGCAATAATCGCTGCAGAAATCGCTTCTTTTCGAATAATCTTCCAGAATGCTTTTGGGGTAAATTCTTGTAAAGCAAGACCACGAATCATTAAGGCGATTGTTTGTCCGCCAGCATTACCGCCAGTATCCATTAAGACTGGAATGAATGCCGCTAGAATTGGAACTAATGTAATTCTTTCTTCGAAGATGGAAAGAACCATCGAGGAGAATGTCCCTAAAATAAGAAGAACAACAATCCAAGGAACACATTTCTTCGCCATTTTTAATGGAGAAGTCTCTAAATATGAATCCTCTAAAGGAGTCACTAATTGCATTTTAGAGATATCTTCTGTGGTTTCTTTTTCGATAACGTCCACGATATCGTCGATGGTGATAACACCAATTAAACGTCCATCGTTATTTAAAACAGCGATGGCGTTTAAGTCGTAACGTTTCACTAAGTTTGCAACGTTTTCTTCGTCATCATTCACTTGGACCGTGACAAAGTCACGATTCATGATGTTTTCCAATTTT
The DNA here is from genome assembly GCA_946414655.1 of uncultured Caryophanales bacterium. Classification (GTDB taxonomy): domain Bacteria; phylum Bacillota_I; class Bacilli_A; order RFN20; family CAG-826; genus Fiminaster. Next base: position 870 of record CAMKPL010000034.1, read on the forward strand.
TCATCACCCTTAGCAAAGATTAAATCATCTAAGTCAAGTGTACCAACTAAGTTACGTTGACGATCCATAATAAAAATCGTGTAAATCGTTTCTTTGTTTTGACCAGTTTTGCGAATGTTCGCAATTGCTTCATCCGCTGTCATATCGCTTAACAAAGCGACAAACTCAGTGGTCATAATTGAGCCAGCGCTATCTTCTTTATAATTTAATAATCTATTAATGGTGGCACGTCTTTCCTTAGGAACGTTTTTCAAAACGCGTGTCACAACGTTTGCTGGTAATTCTTCGAGGTCGTCAACTAAGTCGTCAGTAAATTGCGATTCAAGAATGTCGGCCAATTGGTCATCACTCATTAAACGGATGATTTCTTCTTTGACTTCACTTGGAAGTTCGGTGAAAAATTCCGCAGTATATTCGGACTTAACAGTTTTTAGGATAAAGATAATCTTTTTTGGATCTTCAATTTCAGCACAAGCTTCGGCAATATCGATGCTTGGAACAACTTCAAAAATTTGGCGGATTTCAGCAATCTTTTTTCCGTCAATTAATTTCTCAATTTGTTCAGTTGAAATTAAACGATTCTCCATTTTCCATTTTCCTAACCCAATTAGTTTACATTCTTTATAAAAAGAACGCAAAACAAATTATATTGTGCTATGATACTAACCGAGAAGGAAAGAAAAATGAAGAAAATTTTAGTTGAAACAAGTGCTCGTCACATTCATGTGACACAAGAAACTTTAGAAATTCTCTGTGGCAAAGGTGCCAAACTCGAAGTTAAAGCAATGCTTTCCCAACCAGGACAATTCGTCTCAACAACACGTTTAGATTTAATTGGTCCAAAGAAAAGCATTTCCGGAGTGTCCATCTTAGGCCCAGTGCGTAAAGAAAACCAAGTAGAAGTCAGCTTAACCGATGCACGCACTCTTGGAGTTAGTGCTCCAGTTAGAGAAAGTGGCGATATCAAAGGTTCTGCTCCAATCAAAGTTGTTGGACCTTGTGGTGAAGTTGAATTGGCAGAAGGTTTAATTGCTGCCAAACGTCACATTCATATGACACCAGCTGATGCTGAAGAATTTGGTGTGAAAAATGGTGAAATAGTTAAAGTCGCTACTGGTCGCGAAGGACGAAAAGTCATCTTTGATGACGTTGTAGTTCGAGTTCGTGACGATTTCAAACTCGCCATGCACATTGATACCGACGAATCAAACGCGGCAATGTGTAGCGGTGAAGTCTACGGTGAAATTGTTAAATAACATCGTTGAATTTTATTAATCGCTAGTATAGAATACTAATCATCTTATCAAGAACTGTGTAATAAGGATGGAAGAACACAGTAGCAACTCTCGTTATGAGTAAGTGCTCTCCTGAGCAGTGGCCCACCCACTGAACGATAAGGTAAGGAAACACAAATGAAAATGTGACTTTCCATGGTGGGAAGTCACTTTTTATTTATCTTGGAGGTTAAACAAATGGCTTTAAACAATTTATTCTCTAGTGAATCTGTTTCAGAAGGACACCCAGACAAAGTTTCTGATCAAATCGCTGATGCAATTTTAGATGATTGCTTATCTCATGATCAGAGCTCACGTGTTGCTTGCGAAGTTTTTGTTACAACTGATTTCGTTTTAATCGGTGGCGAAATTACTTCTAAACATCATCCTGATTATAAGAAGATAGCACGCGAGGTAATTCGTGATATTGGATACACCAAGAAGGAATATGGTTTTTCGGCGGATGATGTTGAGATCGTTGTGAAGGTGCATGAACAATCACCGGATATTGCAATGGGAGTCGATAATGGTGGAGCCGGTGACCAAGGAATTATGTTTGGTTATGCAAGTGATGAATCAGAAGGTTTTATGCCTCTTCCGATTGTCATTGCTCACAAACTTGTTCGTGTCGCCACAAACCTCAGAAAAGAAGGTCAATTTAAGTGGGCTAGACCAGATATGAAATCACAGGTCACAGTCGACTATGAAAATAGAAAACAACCGAGAATTGCGGTGATTTTGATGTCAATTCAGCACGATCCTGATTACGACGAAAAGGCTTTTAAATCGTATATTGAGAACGAAATTATGAAACCAGTTGCGAAGTCATTTGGACTCAATACAGACTTCAAAGTTTTGATTAATCCTACTGGTCAATTTATTATCGGCGGACCAGCCGGAGATACCGGTGTCACAGGAAGAAAAATTATTGTTGATACTTATGGTGGAGCAGGTCATCACGGTGGTGGTGCATTCTCTGGAAAAGATCCTACAAAAGTCGATCGAAGTGCGGCTTATATGGCTCGTTACATTGCCAAGAATTTAGTTGCTGCAGGCGTAGCAAAAAGATGTGAAATCCAATTGGGTTATGCCATTGGCTACGATAAGCCAGTGTCACTCTTTGTTGAAACATTTGGTACATCAAAATACAGCCAAGATCAATTGGTTGAAATTGTTCAGAAAGTTTTCTCACTATCTCCAAAGGATATTATCAAGACTTTGTCCCTCCAACATCCTTCATTTAAATATCACGAATTAACAAACTATGGACATTTTGGCCGTCCAGACCTGAATCTTCCATGGGAAAAACTTGATAAAGTTGAAGGAATTAAGGCTTTATTGAAATAGTTATGATTGCTCTATGTAAAAATAGAGAAATCAAGTATAATTAAATTAGAAATTAGCTTAACCGCAATTTGGAAAGGAGATTATTATGAAGTACCAAATT
>CAMKPL010000035.1 GCA_946414655.1 uncultured Caryophanales bacterium
AAAAATGTTATAGACATATATACTTTTGATATAATACGAAAAGTATGTTTTATAAACTCAAAACTAGCATCATTAATAAAAGTATCTTTAAAAGAAATAAGAATCATTCATTCAACTATTTCGAGGCTGAACGCTTCTTAATAAATAATAATGATGATCCATTAATTAATAATTCATATTATTTCTCCGCTCATGAGGGGGATTTTTCGATTTTTCTTCGTTTAGGTATTCGAAGTAATATGATCGAAACTTGGTTTGTATTATTGTCTAATCAAGATAAATATCAATTAAAAGAAGAACGATATCCTGATTTAGATTCCTCTCCGATTAAAGTTTATTTAGATGATGAATCTAATCAATGGAAGATCGTTTTTAAAGGAAAAGTAATTCATAACAATCTCGAAGAAGTAGATTTAGCATTTAACGCTACTTTTCATAGTGAACATCGTTATTTAGATTTCTCGACCGATATGCCTTCTATTAGAATGGCGAAAGCCATCGGACAAGAAAAATGGAATAAATCATTATTTGATAATTTAAATAATATCAGTGGACAAACCCACTACGAACAAGTCGGTCGATTAGTTGGTCGTTTTACGATTAATAAAAATGAAACCAAATTTGATTTAGCCTGTGTCAGAGATCATTCATTCGGTAGAAGAGATTGGGATTATATGAATAACCATCTCTGGCTGATGGCGGTCTCTCCTAACTTAGATCAATTCAACTACTCACTAGTGAGCTATCCAGTAGTCTCCATATTAGAAGTTGGTAATTATCTAAAAGATAATCATATGAGATATTTAATCTCTAGTGATTTTGACCTCTCGATATTAGAAAAAGGAGAAAACCTCTCCTCAATCAAATTAAAAGTATTACTAGATGATCATCAAGAAATAGAAATAAATGCGAAAGTCATCGACACAACTCTATATCACTTTAAAGATGATCAATATACATTAATTGAAAATATCGCTTACTATGAGATAGAAAACAAAAAATATAAAGGAATATTAGAAGTGGGCTTTAACAAAAATAAAGACCGGATCTTTAACGGTAAAGATACTAAGTCACTTAAAAGATAGAATATGAAAATATATAAATTAGGTCATGTTCCAATCGATATATATCCAAATATTGGAGGCAAAGCTCGAGGCTTAGATGAATTAATCAAAAAAGGATTCAATGTCCCGAAAGGTTTTTTAATTACTGATATCGACTCCACTGATCAATTAAACAAAGAAGAAATCTATTCTCGATATGATGAATTTGGTTTTAAAAAAGTATCAGTCCGTAGTAGCGCTTCTAATGAAGACGGAGATAAAACCTCTAATGCTGGTCAATTTGAAACATATCTATTTGTTAACAAAGAGAATCTAATCGAATCAATTTCTAAATGTCTTGATTCATTAAATAATGAACGCGCGATTAGTTATAACAAGCATTTTTCTAATGGTGAAAGTATTAACCATATGAATATCGTCGTGATGGAAATGATTGATAGTCTCATCGCTGGAGTAATATTTACGATCTCTCCGATTAATCCAACAAAGATGTTAATTGAAGCGGTCGAAGGTCAAGGAGAGAATCTAGTCGGAGGAACTAAATCCGCCACTCAATATTCTCCGAGTATTTATTCTTTTAATATCAAAGGAGATCAATTACTCTCGACTGAAAGATTAAAAGAATTATATGACACCGCTAATAAGATCAAAAAAGAATTTGGTGTTCATAGTGATATCGAGTGGGCAATCGATCAAGAAAAGCTCTATATTCTGCAAAAAAGGCCGATTACCACTGAAATATATGACCTCAAAGAATTTGACCGCGTCGACGACGTTTCGAATCATTTATTTACCAAACGTAATGTCGGAGAGATGATGCCAGGAGCGGTGACTCCTTTAACATTATCTACTTCCGCTTTCGCCATTGATTATGGAATGCGCTACATGATGAAAAAAAGTGGAAATATTAAACATATCGACGACATTCCTCCTTTACATATGATCTCTTCTTGGAGTGGTCATCTCTTCTTTGACATGAATATCCTCTATGAGATGTATGGCAAAGTATCAATCGCCTCTAATCAACAAATGAATCTCTCCATCATGGGTGAATATTATGACTATCAAATGAAGGATTTAAAAATGTCGAATAATCTCGTGAGACATTTTAACTCGATTAGATTCCTTTTATTTGTCCTAAGTGGAGGAAGAGCAAGAAAGAAACTCCATAAATTAGTGAATAGAACTAAATTTAATGAGAAAAATGATCTTCCATCCATCTATCAAGAAATCGATCATCACTTGATGTATTTAAATAAATCCCTGATCTATCATTACGCTGCTAGCAGCGACAGTGGTTCGGCTTCATCTACTTTATATCAAATGTTAGAAGATCAATTCTCGAATAAAAGTGAATATCAAGCCTTTTTAGCCTCGATCCTCACTAATATTCCTCATATTGAAAGTGCGGATATCTTAAATCGACTCCAAGAGATCGCTATTTTGTTAAAAGAAGATCATGAGGAAGTCACTAAATACAAAGAAGAAGAATTGCTTTCTTATATTAAGAACACTAAAAATGAAAAGATCAAAAATAAATATCAAGAATTCTTATTCATCCACGGACATCGCTCGATTAAAGAAGCGGAATTAAGATCAAAAGCGTGGAAAAATGATGAATTATCTTTAATGACTTATCTCATTAGCATCATTTCTAGTGCCACTATGTTAAAACAAGGAGAAGAAGATATTAATCTTAAAGAAAAATTCTCCTTCATCAAAAAGAAATTACTCAAGAAGTTCGCGATTATCTTTGCTAAACGTAGTCGACAAGCTGTTGTTAATCGAGAATACACGAAAAGTAGAATGATTAAGATGATTGATTTATTTAAAGATCAATATATCTTACTTGCTAGCTTATTAGTGAAAGAAGGATTATTAGAAGATATAGATCAAATCTATTTCTTAACTCATCAAGAAATCGGAGATTTAATTAACGGAAATAAATCATTAATCCACAAAGCTAATAACAGAAGAAAGACTTTTGCATACGAACAAGAATTAAGTTTTGATGATATCTATATTGGTGAGCCTATTCCAGACACGAATGAAGAAGAAAATAATAACAATACTGGATTAAAAGGTGTTCCTGTATGTATCGGAGAAGTAGAAGGAATCGTGAGAATAGTGAATTCAATCAGTGATGCCAAAAAACTCCACAAAGGAGAAATCATGGTCGCTAAATTCACTGATATCGGTTGGACTCCATATTATAGTAATATCTCTGGTTTAGTTACTGAAATTGGTTCATCTTTATCTCATGGCGCGGTTGTCGCTAGAGAATATAATCTCCCAACCATTGTTAATGTTAAAAAAGCAACTAAGAAGCTTCATACAGGAGATCGAATCAAGTTAGATGCTTCTAAAGGCACTATTACAATAATCGAATAAAACCCGCTTGTAACA
>CAMKPL010000036.1 GCA_946414655.1 uncultured Caryophanales bacterium
ACAGGGTCACATATTGGTCCAAAAGCGTTAGCAATCTTCTATGTTGGAAAGAATAGAAAATTCACAAAAGAAACAAATGGGAAAAGATGATTCCCATTTTCTTTTACTCATTCGTGTATGTTTGTGGGAGATATGCTAAAATAACAAGTTAATGAGTGATATAGCAGTAAAAACAGATGAAAGCTTAGTTCGAGAAGACCTCTCGGAGTTTTCTTCTTTTGAAGAACAAGAAACTAAAGAACCTGAAAAAAAGAAAAGAAGTTTAACTAAGTTTTTTGTATATATGCTCATTATTACAGCTTTGACTGCAATAGCACTTTTCCTGTCCCTAAGAAACAACTACTCGGCTGTTCTTAAAACAATCGGTAAAGTTGATGCCGGATATCTTTTCATGATGATGGGGATCGTTTTATTTAGTTATGTTTTGGATGGATTAGCGATCTTTTTATTCTCGCGCCTATATACACACAAATATAAAGTATACCAAGGAATTGCTACGTCATTTGTTGGCGCATTTTATACATCAGTTTCCCCAAGCAAGAGTGCTGGACAGGTCATGGAAGTTTACACAATGAACAAACAAGGCGTTGCAACATCAAATGCCGCTTCAATTATGGTTATGTCGTTTATTGTCTATGAGCTATCAATTGTTATTCTGGCTGCTATTGGATTATTTGTTAATAAAATCATCCTAATGGATGTTGGTGATCTAGATATATTTGGTTGGTATGTTTCATCTGTTCCATTGATTATTATTGGATTCTTGGCTCATTTCTTACTGATTGCCGGTCTAATAACGATGAGTTATTCGAGACACTTTCATAATTTGATTTTGAACCACGGGATTAACTTATTAGCAAAGATAAAACTTCTTAAAAAACCTGAAGAAAAGCGAGAAAGTTTACGCATTCAAGTTGAAAACTTTAAGATTGAACTGCGACGTTTGTTATCAAACGTTCCAATCTTCCTTTTAATGATTATTGTCTTTTCCCTCGTTTTAATGCTACGTTTCTCTATCCCCTACTTAACTGGATTAGCCTTAGATGGTTTTGGATTCAAATTAAATACTGATGGATCACTTGTGATGCAGGTTGTTGAAGGAGGAAAAATTGTTCCTCAAACAGTCGGAACAAACTCCTTTGACTCTTGCATGCAAGGAATTTTCTTGAGTAGTTTTACCCAATTACTAACAAGTGTTGTTCCAATTCCTGGAGGTGCCGGTATTTCGGAATACTTATTCTACAGCTTCTTTAAGAATTACTATAATTCTGAAGCAATGATTGTTGCTGCCCAGATTGTTTGGCGTTTTACGACATTCATTTTTGTGATTGTTGTTAGTGGTCTTGTTACAGCCCTATATCGAGCCTCTCCAAAGGACCAATTCCATCAAGCCAACAGAAAAAATTACGTTACTTTGCAGTACGCTACATTTAACGAAAGACAATATGATCCATCACTTGGTGTTCAGTCTGTTTTCACCTTCAAAAAAATTGGTGAGAATTTTAAGCAAATGGTTAAACCGAAATCCCGCACAAAAATGGACCAAGATTCTGAAGTTAACCAAGAATTGCTGGTGAAAAATAAGAAACCGAAGGTTATGAAAGAAGAGAAAAAGAAGCCTCCAAAAAAGGCCAAAAAAGAAAAAATAAAATGGAAAAAAATCACGATTGGTGATGAATAAAAATAAAGGAGAATTTGCATATGAAATGGATTAAAGAATTAGTTGATGGCGACCATGTTTATGGCCCACTTCTCGTTGTCGGTGTTTCAAAAGGAACAACCGATAAGGGACTGAGCTATCTCAATATTTCGTTCCAAGATAAAACAGGAAATATTGAAGCGAAAAAGTGGGATGTAACTCAAGAGGACGTTGAAACTGTCGTTCCAGGTGCCGTTGTTTATGTTGATGGCATTGTGAACCTCTACAAAAATCAACCACAAGTCAAAGTGACTGGAATTTCACGTGTCCCAGATTTAAGCGAGATTGATTTAACAAATTTCCAAAAAGTTTCACCAATTCCTCTCGATGAGATGAAAAAGAAACTCGAATATTATTTAAATTCCTTTAAAGACAAAGATGTTGAAAAAGTCACAAAAGCAGTCATTTCTAAATTTTATGATAAGTATATTACTTATCCTGCTGCGGTGAAGATACATCATGAATTCGGTAGTGGTATTCTCCATCACTCCTTAAGCATGGCTGATTTAGCTGAACAATGCGCTAAGCTTTATCCAAACGTTGATCGCGACTTATTAGTCGCTGGTGCATTAATGCACGATATCGGAAAAACTGTTGAATATGACAATCCATTAATGCCTGTTCAAACAGTTGAAGGAAAACTCATTGGACATATTTCCATCATGTATGCTGAATTTAGAAAAGTTGTTGATGATTTACACATCGAATCTGAAGTTCCACTTCTTTTAGAACACATGATTCTTTCTCATCATGGAAAATATGAATTTGGATCTCCAGTTTTACCAGCAACAAGAGAAGCTTTGCTTCTCTCAATGATTGACCTCATTGATTCAAAGATGATGGTGCTTGATAAAGCATATGATGCAACCAAAGATGGTGAATGGACCGAAAAACTTTGGATGCTTGATAATATGAAGTTTTATAAGCCAAAAAAGAGATAATTTAAAATGAACGAAAACAAGAATTTGCCAGATTTAGAACAAGAACTCCAAACCTCTTTTGAACGAGGCTTAACTTCTGAAGAAGCCAAAACACGTCTCTTGAGAGACGGAGAAAATAAACTTGAAGAAAAGAAGAAGAAATCTGTCTTCCGTATTTTCCTTGAACAACTTAATAATCCGATGATTTTCGTCTTGTTTGCCGCAATCGCGATTACCATTGGAGTTTCGATTTACGAAACGGTTAAACAAGGATTTGATTTCTTTAATGTCGGTGACTGGCCAGACGTCATTATTATTCTTGCGGTTATTATTCTTAATGGAATCATTGGAACCGTTCAAGAAGTTAAAGCCCAGTCATCGTTGGATGCTTTAAAGAAACTTGCATCCCCTGAATCAACAGTTATCAGGGATGGACAACGTTTTAAAATACATTCATCTGAATTAGTTGTTGGTGATGTTGTTATTCTTGAAGAAGGCGACACCATCGGTGCTGATTTACGTTTAATAGAGGCGATTAATCTAAAAACAAACGAATCATCCTTAACAGGAGAAAGTGTTTCAGTCGAAAAAGACGCCTCTGTTGTTTTTACTGATGCGGTTGCAATTGGTGATCGTATCAATAGTGCATACATGTCTACACCTGTTGTTTATGGACGTGGTAAAGGTGTTGTTGTTGCCACAGGAATGAAGACTGAAATCGGTAAGATTGCCAAGTCCTTAGATGAAGAAGAGGA
>CAMKPL010000037.1 GCA_946414655.1 uncultured Caryophanales bacterium
TTATACATTACTTCGTTCTTTCAGGAAATAATGTTTACAACCAACAATATCTTTGTTTTAATATGTGCCGAGATGATTTGTCGGAGTCTGATGCTCCAGTGCCTACAGGTCGGAGAAATCTGACGGCAGAATCATCTTTTTTTATTTATCCTTTACAATACATAACTGCTTTGCTTTAATATGAGGCAGGATGATTCGCGCGTAGAGATTGCTTGCAGTCTCGTGAATCATTTTTTTCTTTTAATAATTTGTATTAGTATTTTGTCATCTTTGTGAACCCGAATCCCAATCATTGGCTTTGAACCAAGGTCTTTTCTCTTGGCAATCTTTGGGGTGTTGTGTACGTAGCTAGTTTTTATTTTCCGAGGTTCAATACTATGTTGTAGCCTTTTTCTCTTTGGACCATCAGATGATGTAAATATAACTAGGTAATATCTGTTCTTATTATCGTTTTTCTTATAAAGTGACATACTCCCACCACTTAAAGAAGTGGGGGCTTCTTGCTCGATGACTCTAATGAGCCAAGCATAAACAAGCTATCCGGATGTGTCCCATCCTTTGTAAGCATTTCAATTCCCTTACTTAGAATATTTTTTGCGGCGTTAGTATCTCTATCATGGACCGACCCACATTCTGGACAAGTCCATTTTCTTATTTTGAGATTTTTCACTTCTTTATTTTGATATCCACATAGAGAACATAATTGACTAGAAGCGTAATTAGTTGGAACTTTAATAATCATATTCCCATACCAACTAGCCTTATAAATGAGCATAGAAACAAATCTTGACCAGGAAGCATCCACGATACTTCTAGCTAATTTATGGTCTTGTTCCATGTTCTTTACTTTCAAATCTTCGATACAAATGATTTGGTTTTCATCAATGATCTTCTTTGAAAGTTTGTGGAGATAATCGTTTCTTTGGTTATTGATATAACGATGAATTCTTGCGACTATAATTCTCTGTTTATTTCTATTACTACTACCCTTTTCCATATGGGATAGTTTTCTTTGTTCTTTAGCCAATTTATTAAGCGATTTACTTAGATATTTATGATTTTTATATTTGTTCCCATTAGAATCAACAATCAAATCCTTAATGCCTAAATCTAAACCGATTGCGTTATCCATAAGGTTAATAGGTTGAGTTTCTTCTTCAACGAGTAAGGAAATGTAATACTTCCCATCCGTGGTTTTGCTAACAGTGACAGATTTGATTTCACCATAAAAGTCTCTATGTTTCTTTATTCTAATTCTTGAACATTTAGGAATAGAGATATATCTATCATTAATAGAGAATTTCACACTTCCTTGATTGTTCGTGGTATAGCTTTGATCATTTCTTTTGCTTTTATATTTAGGAAAAGCATTCTGTTTTTTAAAGAATGATTTAAAAGCCGTATTCCTATTTAATTGAGCATTACATAATGCCAAAGAATCAACTTCTTTTAAAAATTGGTAATCTTCCTTATATGAAGCAGGAGTGATGTTTTTAAATATTCCCTTACTTTTATATAATTCACTCGTATCAGAAAGTGATTTATTATAGAAAAACCTCACGCATCCAAAAACCTTAGCAAAGTATTCCCTTTGTAATTTGTTAGGATAGATACGATATTTATAGGCTTTTCTAATCATATTCCCCTTTCTTAAGGAGAACAGTAATTATTATTCCCCTTGTGATTCGATATATTTTTTAATCGTTTCAATATTTGCTCCACCTGTTGAGATCAAGCAGAATGATTGAGACCAAAATGCTTCTTTATATAATCTAGATCTAATCGAAGGATATTCTTTTTTAATCAGCCTTGAAGAGGCAGATTTATAAGCATTGATGAATTTAGAAATATTGGAATTTGGTTCACTTCGAAATAGAACATGAACATGATCGATATCATGATTCCATTCTTCCAAGGCAATATTGTAATTATCTTGGATATATTCAAAGATCTCTTTTAATCTTTTAGATATTCTTTGATAAATCACCTTTTTACGATATTTAACTACCAAAATAAGGTGAAAATGAATGCTGAACACTGAATGGTTATTACCTCTCAATTCCACAGTTATATTATATCATTATTTATAATTATATAAAAGACTAATATTCATTATTTTTCGTCGACAACGACTGAATATATTTTTTTGCAATTCATCCCCCACCTATAGAGGTAACCATCAATAATTAATTAGTTGATGTGGGGGACTTCTTGCTTATTTAGGTTAAAGCTGGATGACCACCACGACCATCACTATGGATATAGAAACGACCTTTTTCTAAATGCTTGCTTACGTAAACTTTTTTGGACATCAAAATCACCTCCTTATATATCTTTATCGAGATTTTTGAGGTGAATTTTTCATAGTAAAAAAGATATTTCAAAGAAATATAAAAATTTTATGTGGGAATTATTGGTTAAATCTTTACAAAGAAAAGATAGTTTGCTTTAATATGTGTCGAGATGATTTGTCGGAGTCTGATGCTCCAGTGCTGATAAGTCGGATAATCCCGATCGGCAGAATCACCTCGTTCATTGGCTGTGTCTCAAGTAGTTAATGAAAAGAGTGATGCGCTCACAGGTGAAGACACACCGCATCTAACGATTAATTGGGAGTTCGAATTGAGATAAGAACTTGACAGCAAGGAGATTATGACCTTGCTTTTTTATTTTTATTACTTTTATAAAGATTTTGAATATCTAAATCATCTTGAATATCAATCTTCCAATCATTGTGGCGTCTTCCAAACCGATCTTTTGTGTCTTCTCTTACTTCCGCAACATAATATGCATCCTTTGAATCAGATGGGTTTGGGTTTTTCCTAAGTTTTATAACTAAATGTTCTAGGACAGATTTCGAATGAGTTATAGAAACATAAATATAAATATTACCTTTCTCTAAAAAGACATATGTTGGATGAGTAATTTTTATTAATTTGTCATTTTTATAATAGATAACATCATGGAATCTAAATTCGTGCCTTCTTCTTAATGGAGCGTGTCTTGATTTCTTTTTCATAAATG
>CAMKPL010000038.1 GCA_946414655.1 uncultured Caryophanales bacterium
GTCCAAGATTTGCGGTGATTTTTAAATTTTCAGAGTTTCCAAAATTAGCGAGTTTTAAAACAAGCGAACAGTCATCTTCAACCTCGATATCTAAATCAGAAAACTCGAGCAATTCAAGCTCGCTTTTTTCTCTGTTTTTAACCACTAATTTTTTGGTGCTCATTTTGCTCCTTTTAAAGCTTCTTTTGTTGCACAAGTTCCAAGTGAAACAGCGTTCATTTGACGTTCATCACTAAACTCAACGCCTTCCTGTTTTAACCACTCGTATCCTTGTTGATCAATTTTTTGAATTAATGACTTATCTCCATCAACAGCAATTTTTCCGTTCACTAAGATAATCACGCGGTCTACATTAATTAAATCGTAGAGTCGAGCATAGTGACTAACAATTAAAAATCCACGTTTGCTTTGTTCTTCTTTAATAACTTGAGCGACTGTTTGGATTGCATCGACATCTAATCCAGAATCAATTTCATCTAACAAAACCAATTTTGGATCAATGATTAACATTTGAAGAATTTCGTTTTTCTTCTTTTCGCCGCCAGAAAAACCTTCATTTAAGTTACGATTGCTCATTTCAAACGGAATGCGAACTTTATCGTATGCTTTATTGAGAACTTTATAAAATTCAAATAAAGAAATAGGTTTTTCACGATGGGAATTTAAACTTGCTTTGAGGAAATCAACGTTATTTACACCAGGAACTTCACTTGGATATTGCATGCCAAGAAAGATTCCGAGTTTACTTCTTTCATCAGCTTCTAATGAGGTAATGTCTTTATCATCAAACAAAATTTGACCTTTTGTGATGGTATAGTTTGGATTACCCATGATTGTTTGTAAAAGTGTTGATTTACCGTTTCCGTTAGGACCGAGTAAAGCCAACGTTTTTGTTGTATCAATGTCTAAAGTTAATCCTTTTAGGATTTCCTTATCTTTAACGGCAACGTGGAGATCTTTAATTCTAAGAATTGACATCGTTTCTCCTCCTCAAAAGTAGCACTATTTTAACGATTGTTGATGTGCTTATCAACTAAAACGATAATTTTCTATCATAGATTATATCTATGGTCACTTTTCTTAATTCTTGCATTATAAGTATACTTATGTTTCATGACGAAATTTTTGTTGTATTTATACAATGTAAGTAATAGAATTATCTCGCTATGTTTGAAAAAGGAGGAAGAAAAGGTTCTATGAAGAAATCAAAAATGTCTGCTGGAATTATGACTGGTCTTCTAGCTGTCGGCGCTCTTGCTGCCTGCTCTAACCATGGACCATCCTATGATTCCAAAGGCGTCATATTAACCTACGAAGTTAACGGTCAAAAAGTCGAATATACTGCTAATGACTTATTCGGCGAAACAATCGCTAACCCTGAAAACGCTGAAGAAATGTTCAATCAGGTTTATAAACTCGTTGTTCGTAACTACTTCACTGTCGAAGATCCTGATGGTGCTGGTACAAACACCGGTTCTAAACAAATGAAAGACATTAATGAAACTGCTGATAAAAACGTTCAAATTGACAAAGATACAGCCAAAAAGAACGCTAAAACAAATAATACCAGCGAAAAGACTGAATTCGAATCAATCCTCAAATCCAAAGGATGTGAAGATGAAGAAGAACTCAGAAAATACTATGTTTTCGAAGAACAACAAACTAAGTTCAAAGAAAACTTCTACAAGATTTATGCTGACGAAGCTAACACCAAATGGGGTGTTGACGCTCGCTATAACTATTTAAGAGATAGTTCAGCAAGTGATGAAGATGGCTATGAAGGTTATCTTGAAAACAAGGTTCCATACCACATTTCACACATTCTCGTGAATGTTGAAGATGGTGCTTCCAATAATTATTGGAACGGAACAATTTCCAAAGATAACGTCGAACATCTTAAACGTGTTGTCGATGGTTTAATGGATTCCACTAAATCATTCGGTACAGTTGCTCACGATGAAAGTGATGATGGATCTAAAGATCAATATGGTGACCTTGGTATTGTCGATAAAGACAAAGCTACCGAAGAATCCGATAAGTTCGTTAAAGAATTTATTCTTGGTCTTTATACTTATGATAATAAGTACAATCCAAGCAATGTCGTGAAGGAGCGTGTTGCTAATTCAAATATCGCACACACATCCGGATTAGCTGCTGAACCAACATACATCAATTACGAAGTGTTTGATGAACTTAATGAAGTTAAAGAAGTGGAAGGAAAATCTTGGTTTGCCTCAAGCGCCAACTTCTATCCACGAAATATTTTCTATAACGAATATCTGAACAACCACGGAGTTTCACTAATTTCTAAAGAAGTTAGTCAATCCGTCTATGATGGTTTAGCGTTCGGACAACACGAAACTGGAACAAGCAACTTTGTTAAACTTAACATTCCAGGACATACAGATGGATCAAGCGTTTATCGCTTAGTCTTATGTGCACGTGGAACAACTAACCCAGTTCTTGTTACTCGTGCTGGTGCTTCCTATCAAGGAATTCACTTTATCGTTTCAAACCGTTCTCCATTTGAAGGAGAAGGCGATGCTAGTGTTGTCGCTAGAAACCGTAGTGTTAACGGTGTGAAACTTTCTGACTACTACACCACTAAGTATCCAGGACAAAAAGGATACCCAACTGATGAAAGTGGTAATCCTCTTCAAACATATGTCAATACGATTGACTCTCTCACCAGCAAATACAAAGAGAGAGCCGAAAAAGTTGCCGATGAAATTAAAACATTCGACACAAATATTGAACGCGTTATTTACCAAAAATACATTAATCTTTCGGGTGCAAAATTAGAATTCACCGAACAAGGTAAGACAATTGAATCCGCGATTAATGCTTGGATTAAGCGTTCTAACCAACAAAAAACCAATTCAACTCATGATTCATGGGAAGAATATTGGGAAGAATACACTGATATGCTTGCTATGCAA
>CAMKPL010000039.1 GCA_946414655.1 uncultured Caryophanales bacterium
GGACGAACTTTGTCTAAGGTTTGTTGAATTAAGGCGATTGTCTCTTCCATGTGAATAATTATTATTCAACGGATAAATATGTGCAAGAAAAATGCAAAGAAAACGTTTTCGTGCTAACATTATGCTCATGAGTGCAAGCAAAAGAAAATCGGCCTTTCGATTAACTGTCTCTCACTTTAAGATTTTAGAGACGATTGATGAGCTGAATAAACAACATGATTATCCAACCGCGAAAGGGGTGAATAACATCCTTAGTGGTTCTTTTGACCCAGAAACAAAGAAGTTTGTTCATCTTCCAACGTTTGGAACTCTTCTTTCCTTCCCAGGAAGAAAGCTATGTTCTTATATATTAAATATGGTTCGTCGCGGGTACATTACGTACGTGTATGACGAGAAAAGTGATGCGATGTATCTGAAGATTACTGATAAAGGACAAGCCGAACTCTTCACTTTTAACAAAAGGCACAAATCTTCTTTTAAAAAGAAAACCCCAACGATCCACGCTGAGGTTGCTCATATTGAATAGATAAAAAAATAATCGGTTCATTGACCGATTATTTATTTTTTAAGTAGGAATAAGTTTCTTTCTTTGGGGTGTATGGTTGTTTACTTTCTTTCACAAGGGTAGAAATGGCGACATACAGTGTTCCAATTGTTCCTAAGGCAAGGAAGCTTGCGCTTAAGTATGGAACCCATAATCCGACTGAACTATCAACATAGTTTTTATAACCCTTGTCAATCCAAGCCTTCACACAGAAGAGAAGGATTGTGGCAACAAGCATAATAATTCCCGCTAAGAGAAGTAGTGCACTTGATTTCTTGTGGAACACGTAACAAACGACTGCGAGCACAAGAAGAACAAGGAAGGCAATACCAGAAGCGGAATAGATAGCAGCACCATCAACTGCATGTGCAGCGAGGTTTCTTGCGTATGTTGATCCGCCAAAGATGAACTCATATCCGCCCATTCTGGTTGGATCGTTTCCAAGCAAGTCTTTCTGATTGGTAATGGAGACAAATTGACCAGGAATGGCAAATAAAATGAGACTTAGAACAATTGCTGCTAATGAGAAGATCACAACAATTTTTGTTTTGTTCATCATTTTTTCCTCCTTGTTTCTACTTAATTAGTGGTTGGGGCGACTGGGATCGAACCAGTGAATGGCGAGTTCAGAGCCCGCTGCCTTACCGCTTGGCTACGCCCCAATAAATTAAAAGTGGCGTAAATTGGTGCCCGGGACCGGACTTGAACCGGTATGGGATTTGACTCCCGAAGGATTTTAAGTCCTTTGCGTCTACCAATTTCGCCACCTGGGCATTTGGTCTCCCGTAGACGATTTGAACGTCCGACCCCTTGATTAAAAGTCGAGTGCTCTAGCCAGCTGAGCTAACGGGAGATATGCGATTTTTAAAAATCGCTTGATTATTATTACACACACATTAAGTTATTACCACAATTTTTTTAATTAAAATAAAAAAACACCGTGAATAGGTGCTATTTAATCGAATTGGTTGGGGTGGCTGGGATCGAACCAGCGAAATGATAGAGTCAAAGTCTATTGCCTTACCACTTGGCTACACCCCAAACTGGGTGGGCAGAGATGGAGTCGAACCACCCGAGCTCTCGCAACTGATTTACAGTCAGCCCCGCTACCACTTACGGAATATCTGCCCAACTTTTTTGACGTCTAAGTGGTGGATGTTAAGGGGCTCGAACCCCTGACCCCCGCCGTGTAAAGGCGATGCTCTCCCAACTGAGCTAAACATCCAGTACACATGTTAAGACGTGCTTAGATAATATATCAAAACGATATATTCGTGTCAATGAAATTAGTAGCCTTTTTTGCCAAGTAAATGGAACATGTTTTTCTTATAGATTTCCACACCTGGTTGATTGAATGGATTTACTTTTAGTAAATAAGCGGACATTGCACAGGCTTTCATAAAGAAATAGAACGCATATCCAAGACTATATTCATCAAGTTTATCCATTTCCAAAATGACGTTTGGAACTTGACCTGATTTTTCATGAGCTTCAAGTGTACCAAGATAAGCTTGCTCATTGACATAACTAACTGTTTTTCCAGCTAAATAATTTAGACCATCAAGATCTAATTTATCGCTAGGAATTTTGACCTCGTTTTTCGCGTGTTTAATATGAACAATTGTTTCAAACAAACATTTCGAACCATCTTGAATGAATTGTCCAAGAGAATGTAGGTCAGTTGAGAATGTAGCGGATGTTGGGAATAAACCTTGTCCATCCTTACCTTCTGATTCTCCATAAAGTTGTTTGAACCATTCACCTAATTGAACAAGTTTTGGTTCATATGTAACAAATAATTCAACCGACTTTTGCTGGTGTTTTTGTTCATAGCGAATTACGGCATATTTGTAGGCTTCATTGTCAAATAATGAAGGTTTTGCGGTATCTTTTTGAGCATCTAAAGCACCTTTCATTAATTCATCGATATTTAGTCCAGCACAAGCAATCGGGAACAAGCCAACTGCAGTGAAAACGGAATATCTTCCACCAATATCTCCTGGTAGAACAAATGTTGGATAACCTTCGTTTGTCGCCAAAGTTTTTAAGGCGCCTTTTTCTTTATCTGTAGTGGCAAAGATAGCTTTTCTTGCACCTTCGACACCAAGTTTCTCTTCAAGAAGATTCCTCAGTAAGCGGAACGCAATCGATGTTTCAGTGGTGGTGCCACTTTTAGAAATAACGTTAACGGCAAACTTTTTATCTTTGATATAGTCTAAAACTTCGTAAGTATAATCACT
>CAMKPL010000040.1 GCA_946414655.1 uncultured Caryophanales bacterium
TGCTCAAAGAGTTGCAGTGAAGTTTGCTAAAGCATTTAATGCAGCGATGGATACTACTTCCGGATGTACAACAAACTTATCATCCGCTTGGTCAACATGTGCCTCCGCATACAATACATTCTTAAATGAGGCAGCTGCATTAGGAGAAACTGAAGAAGCATACGCTAAGAACTTAATTAAATATGCGACTGCTCAATATTCAGATGATTCTGGTGAAGCCTGTATTGAACGTATGATGAAGACATATGAAATCTGTGTCCAAAAGCATGGACAAACAGCCTTTATGACTGATCTTGTTGAACTTGGAAAAGCGCCAACTTCAGTCACAACACTGACATTAAATAACGCCACAAATATCACGATTATTGTTGTGGCTAGTGTCATTATGATTGCTGCTGTTGGTGGATACTTCTACATTCGTCGACTTAAACAAAAATAACCAGTAATTCCTGGATAAATTAAGCAAAACGGGCGTAAAAACCCGTTTTTCATTTATTTAAAAATAACAGGTATTCTGAACTATTTTTTGTAAAAGTTTAAATCATAGATTTGACTAAAAAATATTTAAGACTATAATCATTCGAGGAGATAAATATGCAACTGATTAAAAAAGCCTTTATTACAAACTGCATCCTCATGGCTGTTTGCGCATTGTGTCTAACTTATGACGCTATCGTATTTCGAGCTTGTTATGAGATGCTTCATAGTGGAGATTGGTCTTCATTATTCGCAATCTTTATCATCCCACTTTTTTTCCTGTTTTCATTAGCATCGGTGATTATGGGTGGTATTCAAATCTCCATCGCGATTCGTAATATTGTTAAAATCCGTACCTGGTACACAATTTTGATGCTTGTCTTATCAATCATCGTTCTTGTTGCACCAATCGTACTAGTTTTGTTATTATTTCTTCTATAATTTACCAATTTTGGTATAATTATAAACATTAGGAGGAGCATTTAATGGCCAATAATGCAAAGGGATACCTCAACGCTGGATTAGGTGACTTAGTTAACCTCATCCTTGCGATCATCCCATTCACATCCTGGTTGCTTGGTGCAATCACCAGAATTCAAAGAGGACACTTACTTGCTGGAATTCTTCAATTAATTCCACCAATTACCTTACTCTTCTGGATTCTCGACATTGTCAGTGTCGCGACCAACAAGGATCTTACTTTCTACGCCTAATCGTAAAAGTAAAAAAGGAATTCTCCCATCTCGGGGGAATTTTTTATTGCTTTTTCTTTTAAAAATGCCTTTTTATCGCAAATTCTAAAGAAAACTGCTATAATTTAAAGCACATGACTAAGGAAGAAAAGAACGCTCTAAAACTTGATCGACGAAAAATATTAGAAGAAAACCGTATTTTTCATCGACGTATTGATGAACTCTTCGCCAAGAAGTATCGTACATCAATTCGTTTTGAGAATGCTCTGGTGATGGATGATGGAAAAGCCTACATCAATGTTGACTTAACCAAGATTGAATCCCCATTCTCAGAGTTCTCTTATAATCGAAGATTAAATCCTGAAATCTATGATTATATTAATAATGAAGTCTTCTTCTTAAGAGCGTCTATTCCACTTGTCATCCGTTTTGATGATGATGGAAAGTATTCTGAGGAGATGAAGAGTAACATTCGTAAGACTGTTGTTCGTCACTATAACTTAGAATACGAAGATTGTCGTTTAGCCTACCGTAAGAATATGTGGAGTGGAATCTTCATTCTTGCTCTTGGCGCAATCTTTCTTATGACCTACATTCTTCTTTCCATCTTTGGAAACTGGAATTCGGTCTTAATGGAACCACTCCTCATCATCTCATGGGTTTGTATCTGGGAATCGATTAATCGATTCTTCTTTAGTGGTCATGAAAGAAAAGTGGATGTTTATAACGCTGGACAACTGGCGTTAGCGGAAGTGAGCTTTGGTAAGCCAGTTCGTAAAGAAACATCCATAAAGGAGAAAAAATAAAATGGAACTTAAAGGAAGTCGCACAGAAAAAAACCTTGCTGCCGCTTTTGCTGGTGAAAGCCAAGCCCGCAACAAGTACACCTACTTTGCTAGCAAAGCTAAAAAAGAAGGCTTTGAACAAATCGCTGCTATCTTCTTAGAAACAGCTGAAAACGAAAAAGAACACGCTAAGATGTGGTTTAAATACCTCCAAGGTGGTGAAATTAAATCCACAGCCGAAAACTTAAAAGCCGCTGCCGAAGGCGAAAACGAAGAATGGACTTCAATGTACAAAGAATTCGCGAAAGTCGCTCGTGAAGAAGGCTTTGATAAGATTGCGTTTGAATTTGAAGCGGTCGCCAAGATTGAAAAAGAACACGAAGAAAGATATCGTGCATTACTCGACAAAGTCGAGGGTGGTAGAGTTTTCATCGCCGAAGACGTTGTTGTCTGGAAATGCCGTAACTGTGGACATATCCATGTTGGTAAAGAAGCACCAAAGATTTGCCCAGTTTGTGCACACCCACAAGCTTACTTTGAATTACGCGCTAAAAACTTCTAATTAATCATCTTGATTATTATTCTTGTTTCATTAATAATATAAGTCGTTATTTTAAGCAGTCTTAAAGTAACAACCAGAATCTATTCTATGTAATAGGTGTTGGATCTAATTGGTAACTAAAGTGGATTAGTTTTATCTAATACGACTAGCTACCAAATAACGGTCTGGTAGCTCAGCTGGTAGAGCAACGGACTGAAAATCCGTGTGTCGCCGGATCATTCCCGGCCTAGACCACC
>CAMKPL010000041.1 GCA_946414655.1 uncultured Caryophanales bacterium
GTAAGTGGTAAATAGCTCGTGGATGGTATTCGACCTCCAAATTTAGGATAATGTTGTGAAGTGTAATTTCACACTTTACAAACTTTTTACAGTTTTCACACTTTATCCGATTGGAGGTACTGCTTATGGCAACACGAACCGAAACTCGTCAAATTCGATTAGCACAGTGGCGTAAGATTTTTCAACAGAAGGCTGAATCTGGTCTTACTGCTAAAGATTTCTGCGCAATCAATAACATTTCCAAGGATGCTTACTATTACTGGCAAAACCTTGTCAGACAGGAAGCATTGGCTACAGTACAGCAACCAGCCTTAGTTGAATTGAAGCCACCTATGCTTAGAAATAAACCTATGCAACCAAGTGACCGAGAGCAGTCTACAGTTTCTTCAGTTCTTTCAATTACAGTAAATGGTGCTACCATAAATGTTAATTCAGACACCACTAAAGAACTTCTTACCATGGTCCTGGAGGTGGTATCAAATGCTTAATGATGCTACTTATAATCACATATATATCGCAGCTGGATATACAGATCTTCGACGTGGTATTGATGGCCTGGTTGCTATCATAAAAAATGATTTCAATCTTGATCCCTATGATCAGGATAGTATATATATCTTTTGCGGCAGGAGAACCGATCGTATCAAAGCGATAGTCTTTGAAGGTGATGGTCATATACTTCTTTACAAAAGATTAGTGGACGGAAAATTCCAGTGGCCACGCAGCCCTGAAGATGTAAATAAGATAACCCTGCAGCAGTATAGATGGCTTATGGATGGCCTTGCAATAGAACAGAAAAAGGTCATAAAACATAAGACTCCATCTTTGATATAAAACTTGTTCCTTGACATCTGAATAACGTTATTTAAAGTCTTAAAATGTGGCTTTAGACCGCTAAAACACTGGATTTTTCGACGGTTTTATGGTATAATCTTAGTATGTCAAATCTAAGAAAAATCCCAGAAAACGAACTGAATAAACTTTCTAAAGATGCCATCATTATGCTGTTTCTTCAGCTTAGTGATTCTTTTGAAATGCAGTCTCATCAGCTTGATATCCTTCAAAAGCAGAATGAGAAACTTTCTTCTCAGATCTCTGATCTTCAGGAAAGTATCGCAGTTCTTACACAGCAAAGATTTGGCAGAAAAACTGAGAAATCTAATACCTTTTTGGGGCAGCTTACATTTGATCTTGAGACCATGAACATCATCAATGAAGCAGAAAAGCTTCTTGAGGATGGAGACCCAAAGGAACCGGATATTGAAACGGTTGTAAAGGCTCATGTGCGTAAAAAGACCAAAGGCAAACGCGAAGAGGATCTTTCCAGAGTTGAACACCAGGTTGAGGAACACTACCTGTCCGAAGAACAGTTAAATGAAATTTTTCCTAATGGTTACAATCAACTCCCAGATGAGGTATATACTAATCTGGAGTTTATTCCTGCAAAATTTATCGCAAAGGAACATCATGTTGGTGTGTATACGTCCAAAGGTTCTGATCATAAGTTTGCACGGGGAGATCATCCTGTCGAACTTCTTAAATCCAGTATACTGACTCCGTCTTTAGCAGCAGGTATATTTAACTACAAATATGTAGATGCCATGCCTATCAATCGTATCTCTGAAGAATTCAGAAGAAACGATGTTGAGATATCTAGACAGGTTATGGCCGGATGGATGATAAAGCTCGCCGACAGATATATAAGATTCATCTACAAGGAGATGAAGAAACATATCCTGACAAGTAAGCTTATCCATTGTGATGAAACACCATTTAAACTTGTAAATGATGGTAGATCACCAAACTCAAAGAGTTATATGTGGGTATATCATTCATTACCAAAGTACAATGCACCACCGATATTCATCTATGAATATCAGCTCACCAGGAAGGCTGATCATCCGAGAGAATTTCTCAAGGATTATAAAGGTATTCTGATGACAGATGGATACCAGGTATATCACACTCTTGAAAAAGAGTGTCCGGATACTCTGAATGTTGCCGGGTGCTGGTCGCACTGTAAACGTAGATTTGCCAATCTTATCAAATCTATAGGCACAAAGAGCAAGACCGGAACTATAGCAGCTGAAGCTAATGAACGTATAGCTGCAATCTATCATGTGGACAACATGACAAAGGGTAAGTCAGAAGAAGAGATTTTAAATAACCGTAAGGCGTCCGTAAAACCTCTTGTTGACTCTTTCTTTGCATGGATCAAACCCATATATGAATCAGGAGCACTTGATAAATCAAGTGAAACCTATAAAGCTGTTCAATATGCAGTTAATCAGGAATCATATCTAAGGAAGTTCCTTGAAAATGCTATCATTCCTCTAGATAACAATGATGCGGAACAGAGCATCAAAGCATTCTGTGTTGGAAAACATAGCTGGCACATCATTGATTCTAAGAATGGTGCTGAAGCAAGTGCAATACTCTACAGTATTGCTGAGACAGCAAAGGCAAACGGATTAAAGCCATATGAGTATTTCAAATATGTACTTGAAGAAATCCTGAAACATCAGGATGATGCTCTTGAAACATACATAGAAGATTTACTGCCATGGTCAACAGCCTTACCTGACAGCTGTCGAAAACAAATCAACAAGTAACTTTCACAGCCATCCCTTCGGGGGTGGCTTTAATTTAGAGGTACACGAGTGGTTTACCACTTAC